>NZ_BAAHOB010000001.1:0-1408067 GCF_054655155.1 Caballeronia sp. HLA56
AGGTAAGCATCCGCGACGCTTGCGGATTCCCCGAAGAGATAGTCGCCCTTCATCATCTTGTCGATGAGCGTAAAACGCTGGCCGATCTTCTCGCGCGCCGTCGACGCTTCCGCATCCGATGTCGGGCGGAACACGCGGCCGAACTGCTTGTGGATTTCGGTCGAGATGAAGGCGAGCGTTTCGAGCAGACGCGTGCCGCCTTCATCGTCGGATGGTGCGAGCGCGGGCTTCTGACGCGCGACCCACGAAAGAATCGCGATGTTTTCGGTCAGACGGCGGCCATCGTCCAATTCGACTACCGGCACGTAGCTTTTCGGGTTGATCTCGTCGAATGGACGGCCGTCTTCAGTCAGCTTGGTCTTCAGATCGACCTTCACGCGTTCGAAATCGAGCCCCGCCTCGTGCATGGCGATGTGATCCGCGAGACTGCATGCGCCAGGTGCGTAATAAAGTTTCATCGTGTGCCCCTCCTTGGTTTCGTTGATTTGGCGTCTTGAAGGCGAGCAAGGGTTATGCCGCACGAAAACGTCGCGCCGTGGCTCAAGTTCCACGATTTGGCTGCCGATATACCGGTGTCCTTCTCCCTCGCGCGCGCAGGCCGCGTCGCCCGGTCATGTTCCCCACACCCGACACCGAAACCCTACGTCTTTGCAGCGTGCTTTCGAGCAGCGCGTTCGGACTCGTCTTTGCGCTCGTGCGCTTCGAACCGCGCGCGGAACGCTACTTCGCGCACTGGTCGGCGAGCGCGTTTCTCTATGCGGCGGTTCTGGTCGGCTTCGAGTTTTGGGAAGACCGTTTATTCCTAGATGGCCTGCTGCTGGGCGGCCTGGCGGCGAGCAATATGCTGCTGATCACGGGCATGCGCGCGTTCGACGGCAAGCCGCCTTTTCGCTGGTGGATGCTCGCGCCCATTGCGGGCTCCGTGCTGGTCCACGTGCTTCCCACGTTGACGTTCGGCGCGCGGCCGGCCGTGTTCGCCTGGACGCGCGCGGGCGATACCATCGGCATCGCGATATCGGCGCTGATCGCGGGCGCCATGCTCGTGTTGGACGCGCGCCGCCTGAAGAGCCGGGGCGGGCGCATCGCCGGTCTTGCGATGCTCGGTTATCTGCCGGGTTACGCGATCACGCTCGCGGCATTGGCGTGGGGCGACTCGCGCGTGAATTTTCTCGCGGTCATTCCAATGCTTTCGGATCAACTGCTTCTGGCCGTGCTCAATCTTGGCCTGCTCGCGATTCCGGCGGAACGCGCGCAGCAGCGTCTGCGCGACGCCGCGTTGCGCGATCCGCTGACGAGCGTATGGAATCGCGCGGGCTTTGAGCAACACGCGCGGCCGTTGATCGCGCCGGGCGCAACCATCCTCGCCATCGACCTCGATCACTTCAAGCAGATCAACGACCGTCACGGCCATCTCGCGGGCGATAACGTGCTGATGGAACTGGCACGGCTGGCGGGCGCGGAAGTCGGCTCGCTCGGCGGCGAGTTCGGGCGGCTGGGCGGCGACGAGTTCATCGCGATCCTGCCGGAATGGCGCGCGCCTTATGCACAGGCGTGCGCCAACCAGATTCATCGCGCGTGCCGCTCGTTCACGGAAGGCATGCCGGAATGGACGATGAGCATCGGCGTCGCGCAGGTGAGCGAAGGCGAGCAAGGCTTTCAGGATGCGTTGCAACGCGCGGACAAGGCGCTGTATCGCGCGAAGGTCGCCGGACGCGACAAGCTGACCGCTATCGGCGACGCGTGCTGGTAGCGCGCTCAGTCGTCCGCCAGAAAGGTCGGATGACGCGTGCGAATCTGATCGATCTGATGCAGCGTGCCGGACAGATGCTTGCGCAACGCGGCGTCGGCGGCTTCGGCGTCGCCATTCGCGATGGCATCGACGATTTCGGTGTGATCGCGCACCACGGCAAGCGTCTTGCCCTCGACGGGCAAATGCAGCCGCCGCAACCGGTCGATATGGCCGCTCAACCGGCGCACCAGATCCCACAACTGCGGCACGCCGGCGGCTTCGTACATCTGCCGGTGAAACGCCTGGTCTTGTAGCGAGAACTGCTCGTAATTCTTGAGGTCGCGCAGCTCCATCTGCTTCTCGATGGTCGTGCGCAGACGCTCCACCAACTCGGCATTGCGCGCGTTCGCCAGCGTGCGCACCACTTCCAGCTCGATCGAACGGCGCAGGAAATGCGCTTGCAGAGCCGAAGTCACGCTGATGCGGCTAACCACGGTGGCGTGCTGCGGGAAGATATCGACGAGACCTTCCTCGCCCAGCTTCATCAACGCGTCACGCACGGGCGTTTGGGAGAGGCCATAACGCGCGGCGAGATCGGCGCGCGACAGCACCGTGCCCGGCGCGAGTTCGAGCGAAAGAATGCGCGCGCGCAACTGCTCGAACACTTGCGGCGCGGCGTGGCGCGACCGGTCGAGGCCTTGTCGAGTTGCCGCGGCCGGGGCGTCGATGAGTTTCATGGCGGACTGTTTGATTGCGATATTCGCGATTTTAAGGCCTGCAAGAGCGATTTCCGGCCGCATGGCGCGGCAGCGACGATGGGTACTTTCCCCACTGACGCACTAATATATTAGTGTTTATGATGCGGACATCGATTCCATTTTCGGACATTTCCATGAGCCGCAGCGTCACCATCACGCAAGTCCGCATTACGCCCATCGCCTTTCGCGACGGCCCGCTCCTGAACGCGGCCGGTATCCACGAGCCGTGGGCGTTGCGCGCCATCGTCGAACTGGAAACGAGCGACGGGCGCGTCGGTATCTCCGAAACTTATGGCGATGAGCCGATGCTGCGCGTGCTGGAACAAGCGAAGGAACTGGCCATCGGCCTCTCGCCGTTTGAGTTGAACCGCATGGAGGAGCGCGTGCGTGCGAGCATCAAGCCAAGCCCGGGCGCGGTGGAATTCGAACTCGCACCCGGCTCGCACACGGCCAAGAACGCGTCGAAAGTGATCAGCACGCTGGAAGTCGCAATGCTCGATCTGCAAGGGCAAATGGTCGGCGCGCCTGTCGTCGATCTGCTCGGCGGCAAGGTGCGCGACGCGGTGCCGTACAGCGCCTATCTCTTCTTCAAGTATGCGGAACATATCGACAAGCCGTATGCGCCGGATGCCTGGGGCGAAGGCATCAGCCCGCAACAGATCGTGGCGCAGGCGCGCCGCATGATCGATCTGTACGGCTTTCAGAGTATCAAGCTCAAGGGCGGCGTATTCGAGCCGAAGCATGAAATTGCCTGCATGCGCGCGCTGTCCGAGGCTTTTCCCGGCACGCCGCTGCGGCTCGATCCGAACGCCAACTGGACGCTCGAAACGAGCATCGAGGCCGCGCCCGAACTCGACGAACTGCTCGAATACTACGAAGACCCGTGTCCGGGTCTGGCAGGCATGGCGGAACTCGCCAAGCACACGCGGTTGCCGCTTGCGACCAACATGGTCATCACGACTTTCGACGACTTCCGGCGCGGCTGCGAAATGGGCTCGGTGAAGGTGCTGCTGTCGGATCATCACTACTGGGGCGGCCTGCGCGCGACGCAGACGCTTGCACGCATGTGCGCCCTGTGGGAGCTTGGCATGTCGATGCACTCGAACTCGCACCTGGGCATCAGCCTGATGGCGATGACGCATGTCGCCGCGAGTATCCCCAATCTCACTTACGCATGCGACACGCATTATCCGTGGCAGGAAGAGGAAGTCATCAAGGGCGGCCGGGTGAAGTTCGATAACGGCGCGGTGCGCGTGCCGACGACGCCGGGCCTCGGTGTCGAACTGGACCGCGACAGGCTCGCGGAACTGCATGAGCAATATCTCTCGTGCGGCGTGCGCAATCGTGACGACCTCAAGCAGATGCGCAAATATCAGCCGGAATTCACCGGCAAGAATCCGCGCTTCTGAGCGGCACGCACGATCAACGAGGAGACAAGCCCATGAGCAGTTCGACGCCAGATCGCGCGGATGAACCGACGAATCCACTGACCAGCGCCGTCAGCAAGATCAAGTGGCATATCCTGCCGCTCTTCGTCGTGATGTTCATCGTCAATTACATAGACCGCGTGAACATCGGTTTCGTGCGTCAGCATCTGAGCGCTGATCTTGGGATCGGCGCTGCGGCTTATGGACTAGGCGCGGGCTTGTTCTTCGTGAGCTATGCCGTGTTCGAAGTGCCGTCGAACATGCTGTTGCAGCGCTTCGGCGCGAAGGCGTGGCTCACGCGCATCATGATTACTTGGGGACTGGCGGCGGTCGGCATGGCTTTCGTGCGCGGCGAGACTTCGTTCTACATCATGCGCCTGGTCCTCGGCGCGGCTGAAGCGGGCTTCTTTCCCGGCGTGGTGTTCTACTTCACGCGCTGGCTGCCGAGCAATCAGCGTGGCCGTGCCATGGCGATTTTCTTGAGCGGCTCCGCGTTGGCTTCGGTGCTATCCGGGCCGATCTCCGGCGCGCTCATGCTGATAGACGGCATGGGTCTGCATGGCTGGCAGTGGATGTTCCTGATCGAAGGTTCCGCTTCCGTGGTGCTCGCGGCCTTCGTGTGGTTCTGGCTCGATTCGAAGCCGCGCGATGCGAAGTGGCTCACGCGTGCGGAGCAGGACGCGATCATCGACGAGATCGAGCGCGAACAAGTGGAACGTGACGCGTCGCATACCGTCAAGCCATCCACGTGGAGCCTGTTGCGCGATCCGCAGATTCTCATCTTCTGCCTGATCTACTTCTCCGTGTCGCTGACGATCTACGGCGCGACGTTCTGGCTGCCGAGCATCATCCGCAAGATGGGGCACTTCAACGACTTCCAGGTCGGGCTCTTCAATTCGATTCCGTGGATCATCTCCATTGCAGCGATGTACGTCTTCGCCATGCTCGCGGCGCGCTTCAAGTTTCAGCAGGCTTGGGTGGCGGTGGTGTTGATCATCGCCGCGCTCGGCATGTATGCGGCGGGGCAGGGCAGCGCGGTGTTTTCGTTCGTGGCGATCTGTTTTGCGGCGATGGGTTTCAAGGCCGCGTCGTCGCTGTTCTGGCCGATTCCGCAAGGCTATCTCGACGCGCGCATCGCGGCGCCGGTCATCGCGCTCATCAATTCGCTCGGCAATCTCGGCGGCTTCGTGGCGCCCGCGACCTTCGGCTTTCTCGAGCAGAAGACGGGATCGATCGAAGGCGGCCTCACGGGGCTCGCCGCGATGTCGGTCGTGGCCGCGGCGCTCGTCTTCTTCGCGGCCATGAAGCCGCGCGATGGACGCGGCGTGATGATTGCAAAGGCGGGGCGTTCGCACTGATTGTGGCGTCCGGCGTCAGGCGATACGCGCCGCACGTCGTTTCGATTCATCGCGCGGCCTGGCAATGTTGGAATGCTTGGCCAGCGCATCGACTACGTTCGGCCATCGCTTGGCGCGTTTCTTCCGTACTCAAACCGATATGCCGATTTCGCAGGCATGTTCTAGTGCGCCGCCGAACTTATCGGCCGGCTCGCGAGCAGCTTTGTCGAGCTTGCTTTCGCTGCTCGTCCGATGCGTATGCGTCTTGCGCGCGCTTGGCATGCCGCGCGTCACGCCGAGCCTTATCCGCAGGGCGATTCGCGCGCGGATCTTTTATGCGCTTTCGAGGCATCCGATGTGGCGCGTGCTTTGATCGATTGAGCCGAGCGTCTGACAGATAGGAAGCCCGCGATCGACGTCGCGCTGGCTGCGCTCGTTGAGCATTGAGAGTTACCGGAGGGTGCAGCGTTCGCGTTGTTCTCCATCGCGCGAAGCGGGGGATGGATGGCGCATTCGATGGGGCAGATCGAGGAGGGAAGTTTGTTGCGGCCGCGGGCGGATTGCATCGGGCCCGCGGTTGTCGATTGACGTTTGAATCTGTTTGATGCTGCAAAGGCAGCATCGGGTGCTTCTAGCGCTTTGTGTTGGCTTTGCTTTTGACTCGCGTCGACCGGATTGCGGTCCGATCGACGCGTTTGGGAAGGGTGAGTTAGCGGCCGCCTGCTCCACCACCGCCACCACCGCCACCGCCACCGCCACCGCCGCCGCCGCCACCACCACCGTGACCACCGCCGCCGTTGCCGTGGCCACCGCTGCTGCCCGCGCCGCCGCCATTGCCGTGACCGCCGCTGCTGCCATTGCCGTGGCCGCCGGTGCTACCTGCGCCGCCGCCATTGCCATGACCGCCATCGCCGTGGCCGCCAGCGCTGCTGCCGTTGCCACCGCCATTGCCATGACCGCCGTCGCCGTGGCCGCCGCCATCGCCGCCGCCATTGCCATGACCGCCGGTGCTGCCGTTGCCGCCGCCGTTGCCATGACCGCCGTCGCCATGGCCACCGCCATCGCCGCCGCCATTGCCATGACCGCCGGTGCTGCCGTTGCCGCCGCCGTTGCCATGACCGCCGTCGCCGTGGCCACCGCCATCGCCATGACCACCAGCGCTGCTGCCGTTGCCACCGCCGTTGCCATGACCGCCGTCGCCGTGGCCGCCAGCGCTGCTGCCGTTGCCACCGCCATTGCCATGACCGCCGTCGCCGTGGCCGCCGCCATCGCCGCCGCCATTGCCATGACCGCCGGTGCTGCCGTTGCCGCCGCCGTTGCCATGACCGCCGTCGCCATGGCCACCGCCATCGCCACCGCCATTGCCATGACCGCCGGTGCTGCCGTTGCCGCCGCCGTTGCCATGACCGCCGTCGCCATGGCCACCGCCATCGCCGCCGCCATTGCCATGACCGCCGGTGCTGCCGTTGCCGCCGCCGTTGCCATGACCGCCGTCGCCATGGCCACCGCCATCGCCGCCGCCATTGCCATGACCGCCGGTGCTGCCGTTGCCGCCGCCGTTGCCATGACCGCCGTCGCCGTGGCCACCGCCATCGCCGCCGCCATTGCCATGACCGCCGGTGCTGCCGTTGCCACCGCCGTTGCCATGACCGCCATCACCGTGACCGCCGCTGCTGCCGTTGCCACCGCCGTTACCGTGGCCGCCGTCGCCGTGGCCACCATCGCCATGTCCGCCGTCGCCATGACCGCCATCACCGTGACCGCCGCTGCTGCCGTTGCCGCCGCCATTACCGTGGCCACCATCGCCATGTCCGCCGTCGCCATGACCGCCATCACCGTGACCGCCGCTGCTGCCGTTGCCGCCGCCATTACCGTGGCCGCCGTCGCCGTGACCACCGTCGCCATGACCACCGTCGCCGTGACCGCCATCGCCGTGACCGCCGTCACCGTGACCGCCGTCACCGTGACCACCGCTGCTGCCGTTGCCGCCACCGTTACCGTGGCCGCCGTCGCCGTGACCACCGTCGCCGTGACCACCATCGCCATGACCGCCGTCGCCGTGACCGGAGTTGCCGCCGCCGTGGCCCGTGCTACCACCACCCGTGCTTCCACCGCCTGTGCTTCCACCGCCTGTGCTTCCACCGCCCGTGTTGCCACCGCCCGTGCTTCCACCACCCGTGTTGCCACCGCCCGTGTTGCCACCGCCCGTGCTGCCACCGCCCGTGCTGCCACCGCCCGTGCTGCCACCACCCGTGCTGCCACCGCCCGTGCTGCCACCACCCGTGCTGCCACCACCCGTGTTGCCACCGCCCGTGCTGCCACCGCCCGTGCTACCACCACCAGCGCCTACACCACCCGACCCCGTGCTCCCGCCACCCGAACTCGAACCCGACCCAGAACCAGACCCCGTACTACCGGAACTCGAGCCACCATGCGAACCAGTCGACCCCGCACCTTGCCCTCCGGTCGATCCCTGACCAGCCGCCGTTCCAGCACTAGCGGTTCCACTACCCGTGCTCGCGCCATTGCTGCTCGAAGTACCCGCAGCACCAGCGGATGTCCCGCTCCGGTTACCCGCTGGAAGTCCAGCCATCCGTCCCGGCAAAACGGCGGCTTGAGCGCGCGTTTGCGGGTCCGTTGCAGCAGACACTGCCGCCGGCGCAACGCCAACGACACCATTCGCGCATGCCGCCGATGTCAGGTTATTGCAAGCCTCCGTGGCTGTCTGAGCATGTGAAAGATTCGACACCGCAGCCGCGATAACGATCACGCTAAGCTTGAGCGCCGTCCTCAATTTGTATTTGTTTGGGTTCCTCATGTCTTCCCCGTAGTTTGGCTATCGCGACGCTTCGGTGAGGCGTTTAACGCGATGTGGGGCAAGAATGGCAGTCTCAGGATGTCGTTCTGTGCGTTACTCAACCTAGCGCCGGGCGGCCATGTAGCAGGGCGTGCGCGACCTCTCAGAAAACGTTTGCATAAGCCACAAAAGACACGGTTGCAGTTACCACGTGGAGCCGATCATCAGCGGAAATTTTGCCTTGCCGCAATGGGAGAAATGCATCGATCAGCAACGGGAAAATCGTGAAAATAGTCGGCATCCTAACTAATTGGAAGCACATCGAACGCACTTATGAGCACGGTATAGCACTCGAAACGAATGCTAGTTGAAAGTTAATTCGATGGTTATC
Source organism: Caballeronia sp. HLA56 (assembly GCF_054655155.1). NCBI lineage: Bacteria > Pseudomonadati > Pseudomonadota > Betaproteobacteria > Burkholderiales > Burkholderiaceae > Caballeronia > Caballeronia sp. HLA56. Next base: position 8,440 of record NZ_BAAHOB010000001.1, read on the forward strand.
GAAAGATTCAATGGCAATCGTTATGCGGTCCACACCGCATAACTTCCTCAAGCGCGTAATAAAAAAAGCGGCGGTGTCCGAACCATCGAACACCGCCGCATTGCGCTCAAGCGATCGGTTATCAGAAGCCCTGTCCACCGCCGCCGTTGGTTGAAGGACTCGTTGCACCATTCGAACTACCGCCGCCCGATCCGGTTACGCGAGGCTGCATGCCGCCCGAGCCCTGATTTGTGCCACGACCCGCGGCACTCGTGCCGTTATAGGACCCACCCGTTGCCGATTTACCAGTAGTGATATCGGCGGTGCCCGAACGAGTCATATCGCTATTGACCTGTCCGGGGCTGGCCGGACCATGACTCGCACCCGGCTGTGTCTGCGCGCTTTGCGCGACCGCCGCGCCGGACAATCCCGACATGAGTGCGCATAGAACGAGTTGCTTGCTGATCTTCATGGCATCTCTCCTTTTCGATAAGACTCACGCTTCCGAATCGCGCTTGCTCGATGGATGATCGGGCCCGGCGTCCGGATCGACATCGGGATCGATATGATCGTTCTCCGGCGTGTAAGGCCCTTGCTCCGGATGGTCCTTGCCCTTCGGGACCAGCGATGCATCCATGTTTCCGTGTTCGCGCTGTTCGATCGTGCCGTCGGCCTTCTCCTTCACGTCGCCTTCGCCAATCGCTTCGCGGCGCTGGTCCGCGCGTTCCACCGGGTCCGAAGGTTCGCTATTCATTTCTTTACTCCCGATCGAGGATTAGTGCGCCGAAGGTCGGCCGCACAGTTGCAACGGTTACGCGAATAACGCAGCAACGGTTATGCCGCCGCAATGCATCACGTCGCATCGAAAGCTATTTGTCCCGATGCCCCGGCAGCACAGCGCCCAGGACTTGCCGCGCCGTATCGACGATCACGTTGCCCTGGTTTGGATCGCCCTTCAAGAGTGTGGTCGCGAACGCCTTCGCTTGCTGCAGCGTGATATGCGGCGGCAGCGGCGCCACATTAGGATCGGCCTTGACTTCGATCACGACAGGCCGGTCCGATGCAAACGCCTCGTCCCACACGGCGGCCATGCGTTCGGCATCGTCCACATACAGGCCTTTAAGGCCGATCATCTCGGCAAACTTGTGATACGGCACCGATGGAATGTCCTGCGATGCCTCGAACTTCGGGTCGCCTTCCATCACGCGCTGCTCCCATGTCACCTGATTCAGGTCCTGGTTGTTGAGCACGAGACAGATCCAGCGCGGATCGGACCATTGTTTCCAGTACTTCGCCACGGTGATGAGTTCGGCCATGTTGTTCATCTGCATGGCGCCGTCGCCGACGAGCGCGATCACCGGCCGCTCGGGATGCGCAAACTTCGCCGCGATGGCGTAGGGCACGGCCGCGCCCATCGATGCAAGGCCGCCCGAGAGCGAGCACATCATGCCGCGTTTCACCTTGAGGTCGCGCGCATACCAGTTCGCGCACGAGCCGGAATCGCTCGTGACAATGGCATTCGACGGCACGCGCGGCGACAATTCCCACACGGTGCGCTGCGGGTTCACGCCGGTTGTAGCGGGCTCGAGCGCGCGCTTTTCGAGCGTCTTCCACCAGTCGCTCATCCATCCTTCTATGTCCTTGCGCCACGCGCGATCCGTCTTCTCTTCAAGCAAGGGCAGAAGTGCGCGCAAGGTTTCAGCGCTATCGCCGACGAGGTTGACTTCCATCGGGTAGCGAATGCTCAGCATGTCCGCCTTCAGGTCGATCTGCACGCCGCGCGCCGCGCCTTCCTTCGGCAGGAATTCGGCATAAGGGAAACCCGAGCCGATCATGAGCAACGTGTCGCATCCGGTCATGAGCTTGTAGCTCGGCTCGGTGCCGAGCAAGCCGATGGAACCGGTCACGAAAGGCAAATCGTCCGGCAATGCAGCCTTGCCCAGCAGCGCCTTGGCCACGCCCGCGCCGAGTTTCTCCGCAATGAGGATGACTTCATCGGTTGCCTGCAACGCGCCCGCGCCGACGAGTATCGCGACCTTCTTGCCGGCGTTGAGCACATCGGCGGCTTGCTGCAAGTCATCGGGATACGGCACGGTCTTCGGCGCGCGATAGCCCACGCCCGAATGCAAGGTGCCGTGTTTGCGGCCGGGCGCTTCATAGTCGAGGTCCTGCAGATCGTTCGGCAGGATGAGGGCGGTCACGCGCTTCTCGGCAATGGCGATGCGCACCGCGCGATCGACGAGATGCCGTATCTGCGAAGGCACGCTTGCCTGTTGCACGAACGCGCCCGCGACATCCTTGAATAACGCGCTCAGATCGACTTCCTGTTGATAATGACCGCCAAGCGCGGCGCGCGCCTGCTGGCCGACGATGGCGAGCACTGGCATGTGATCGAGCCGCGCATCGTAAAGGCCGGTGATCAGATGCGCCGCGCCCGGTCCCGATGTCGCGATGCACACGCCCAGTTCGCCCGTAAACTTCGCATGTGCGGATGCCATGAACGCGGCCATTTCCTCGTGCCGCGCCTGAATGAATTCGATCTTGCCTTTCGCGCGATTCATGGCGCCGAAGACGCCATTGATTCCGTCGCCGGGATAGCCATAAAAACGGCGCACGCCCCAGGCGTGCAGACGGTCGATCAGAAAATCGCCGACAGTAGTGGACATGGAATTTTTCTCCGGATGACGAAGCAAAAAGCGCACGCGTACGTCGCGATGTCGCAACGTAGCAGAGATAAAGAATGCTGCGTTTAAAGCTCGGGAACCTGCAAATCGGCCTGGACGATTTCCCGGCCGCGCAGCACGGCAGCATCTTTTGCCGTCTGCTTCGAATCGAACGGGCCAATATCTTCCGCGCCCTCGAAGGGAAAGAGCAAGCGGGCATCCGTCAAGCGCACGACTTTCAGCGTGCCGACATAACCGCCTCCCACATGCGGCCGATATGACGCGTAAATCGCGTAGTCGTCATCGGTCAAACCCGGCTTTGCATTGCGATCCTTCTTATGCGGGAACAGCACGAGCTTGGCTCGTCCGGAAACTGGCTCTTTCATGATTCGTGGTGGTCGATGAACTTTGAAAATCCGATAAGCATTCGTTGTGCCGCATTCGAGCCGTATGGCTTACTGGCTGGCGCCGCCCGGCGTATCGCTCGCGGCCGTCGCAGGAAAGCTTGCCGCTGCGGGCGCGGAGGATGTGGGCGTGGTCGAAGCGGCTGTGTCCGTGTCGCGCTTGCAGCCGGTTATGAGCGAGACCATCGCGATGGCGAGGATGAGTGTCGGCAGGACAGTACGCTTCATTTCGTCACCTGGTCGCGATCGTTCGATTGCATCGTCATTGTTCGAGCAATCGGCGTACCGTCGCGGGGCGAGACGTGTCTGGCAGATGCGCGACGACCGATCACTGGCGCGAACTTTGCTCCTCGACCGCCAACTACGGGAGATCAGCAAGTGACCTGCGCTTATCCGCCTGACCTCGAACTGCCTGCATCGCGGCGGTTTATCGCGTGAAGCCGACTTTTCCTTTAATCGCCGTCAGTTTCTTCGCGGCGGATGTACAAGCCGGCGTCGGGCCGTTCCTTGGCATCTATCTGCTGGCCAATGGCTGGACGTCGGAAAAGATCGGCACGGTGCTGACCATCGCGGGCATCGTCGGCATGTTGGTGACGGCGCCCGCGGGCGCGCTCGTCGACGCCACCACGCGCCGCCGCAGCATCGTGGCCGCGGGCGGCGCGCTGACGGTGCTGGCGGCGGTGATCATCTGGCTGGGCCAAGGCTTCTGGCCTGTCACGCTTTCCCAGATCGCCACGGCAGTGGCGGGCGCCGCCATGGGACCGGCCCTGGCGGGGCTGACGCTTGGCATCGTCGGGAGAAAAAACTTCGACCGTCAATTCGGCCGCAATCAGGTGGCGAATCATGCGGGCAATATTGCTGCTGCCTTGCTTTCTGGATGGCTTGGCGCGTGGCTTGGCATTGTCTATGTGTTTGCCTTGAGCGCGGCTTTCGGCGTGGGCTGCATGCTTACTGCGTTCCTGATTCCCGCGCGTTCCGTGCATAGGCATCACGCACGCGGTATTGCTCGCGATGACAACGACGACAACGCGCCGGTACAATCCGACAGCGCGAGCATCCTCGTGCGCAATCGGCCCTTGCTCCTGCTGGCCATCGCGCTTGCCGCGTTCAACCTCGGCAATTCGGCGATGCTGCCGCTCTACAGTCTCGCGGTCGCATCGACACACAAAGCGGGCGCAAGCCAGATCACGGCGGCGAATATCGTGATCGCGCAGGTCGTCATGTTGTTGGCGGCGGCTTTCGCGAGCCGTCTGACGCGGCGCTTCGGCTTCTGGTGGATCATTCTCGTCACGCTTCTGACCTTGCCGTTGCGCGCGGTGACGGCAGCGTGGTTAGAGCCGCCATGGGGCATTCTTCCCGTGCAGATTCTCGACGGCATTGGCGCCGGTTTGCAAAGCGTGGCCGTGCCGGCGCTCGTCGTGCATCTTCTGCATGGCAGCGGTCGCGTGAATCTGGGGCAGGGCGCGGTGCAGGGCGTTCAGGCGGCGGGCGCGTGTCTGAGTCCGCTTATTGGCGGATGGCTCGCGCACCTGTTCGGCTATCCGGTTGCGTTCATGCTACTCGGCAGCGTGTCGGTGGCATCGTTCGCGATATGGATTGGCTACGGCGGCCAGATCCGGCAGGCATGCGACGAACGTGGCGAAGAGTTGTCGAAGCTCGCGGATGTGGATTCGTCACCGCTCTTTCGCTGATACGCGGTCCTCAAAGCATCGCGAGAATCGTGCCGTCGTGTTCGCGCGCTTCATATGTTCTCGCGTAAGAGTCATCGCGGCACGACGATGCGACCGTCAGCGGTCGCACATGCTGACCGTTGCTATCGAAGCGCCAGCCATGCGATGCGCACGTGATCAACCCGCCCGTCACGCGTCCTGTCGACAGTTCATTGCCTCGATGCGGGCAAGCATCGTCCCAGACATGGATGCCGCCTTCGCCATCGCGCCACACGACGAGTCGTCTATCTCCATACGAAACGGCTCGCGCCGCTTCGCACGGCACGTTCTCCGACGTGCACACGTGAGCCCATCCAGACATTTCCTGCAGTTTCAACGACTTCATACGCCAACGACTCTCTGTGTTTGCACGGGCAACGCGCCTTACGCTTCATCCTGAGCTTAAGCGATAAGCCCAAGGGCGCCTAAGGTTATCGCGCTAATTGTCTGCAGACGTGCTCCCCGAAAACGCTCACCTTTGGTCGAAGAGCGCGTCCATACGCGGAGCGTGAGCAAACCAAGCGTCATGCCGCTTTTCCTTATGCAGCAACGCTCCGCGCGTTTCGAGCAGCGCATCCAATGAAGCGAAATCCAGGCAATTGAGGCGCCCAAACACACGATCCCGCAAACCCTCACCTTTCACACGTACATGAAGCGCCGCGCAGTCAAGCTGTGATACGGTTCCTGATCGATTCCACTCATTTCTCTCGTTCAAGTAAGGAGCTGCCTTGTCATCGATTCAAGCCCCATCGCCCTTGCGCCTCGGTATTCTCGGCGGCGCCAATATCGCCAGGCAATTCACGCGTGACGTGCAGCCAAGCGAAAACGTGCGCATCGTCGCAGTGGCGAGCCGCAGCGACGACAACGCAAAAGCATTCGCGGAAGCGAACGACATCGGCGCATGGTTCGGCAGCTATGAAGCACTGCTCGCCAGCCCCGATGTCGATGCCATCTACATTCCCTTGCCCAACAGCCTGCATGCCGAATGGGCAATCAAGGCAGCAAACCACGGCAAGCACGTCCTCTGCGAGAAGCCGCTCGCGTTGTCCCGCGACGAAGCCGCCAGCATGTTCGAGGCCGCCGAGCGCAACGACGTGCTGTTGCTCGAAGCCTTCCCGTGGTACTTCCAGCCGCAGACCGCGCAGATGATGTCGCTGATCGGCGAAGGCGCCATCGGCGCGGTGCGTGCCATTCAGGCGAACTTCGGCTTCACTGTCGGGAACCCGGGCGCGAACATCCGCATGAAGCCGGAACTCGGCGGCGGCGCGCTGCTCGATGCAGGCAGCTATCCGCTAAGCCTGATTCGCCTCGTGACCGGAACCGCACCGCAAAGCGTGCAGGCCGTGGCGACGTGGGCCGATACCAAGGTCGACATCAGCCTCATGGCGACGCTCATCTATGCCGATGGCCGCCGCGCGCAACTCTCCTGCGCAATGGATGGCGCGAATCATCGATATGCGACGATCATCGGTTCCGAAGGCACGATCGATACCGAGTATCTCAACCATACGAGCGATCTGACGCACGGGCATCCGTATGGCTATCTGCCGAGCCAGTTGCGCGTGCGGCGCGGCATTCCCAATTCGGTGCCGTTCGAAGTAGTGCAGGCGGACACGGGCAGCGGCTTCTTCTTCACGGCGGAAGCGTTCGCCCGCATGGTCGCCACGCACGATACGGCGGCCATCGAGTTCTACGCGCAGGCGAGTCTCGATAACGCGGCGACGCTGGCCGCTATCATCGAAAGCGCTCGCACTGGAAAGTCCGTGGCGCTCGCCTGAATGACGAACGGCCTCACTTCGTCTGCGCAAGCGAAATCACGAGATCGAGAAACGCCCGCGTCTTCGCGGGCGGATGATGCCGCGACGGATAGTACGCGTACAGCGGGAAGCGCTCGTCGGGCCAGTCGGGAAAAAGGTCGATCAACTTGCCTTCCGTGAACAGATGTTCGGAGCCGAGTTCGAGAATCTGCGCGACGCAATAGCCCGACAGGCTGGCGCTCAACATGGTGCCGACATCGTTGAGCGTGAGGCGGCCGCGCGTATCGACGGTCATGCGCTTCTTCTTGCGGTGAAACTCCCACACGAACGGACGCCCTGTTTCAGGATCGCGAAACTCGACGCACGTATGCGCGTCGCTTTCCAGCGCTTGCGGTGTCGCGGGCCGTCCGCATCGCGCGATGTATGAAGGCGCGGCCACGGTGCGCACCGGCGTGTCGAGCAGCTTGCGAGCGACGAGACTCGAGTCGCGCGGCTCGCCAAAACGGATCGCCAGATCGAAGCCGTCCGCGATCATGTCGCCAAGGCGGTCGCTCGTGATCAGTTCGAGTTCGATCTCCGGGTGCGCGTCCATGAACGCGTAGAGCTTCGGCCCGAGCACGAGGCGCGAGAAAATGGGATCGACATTCACGCGCAACCGGCCGCGCACGGCGGTCGCGCCGCCCGAAGCGGTGGCCGCCGCTTCTTCCAGTCCGTTCAGATGCGGCATGACTTGTTCGAAGAAGCGCCGGCCGTCGTCGGTGAGCGACACGCTGCGCGTCGTGCGATCGAATAGCCGCACTCTCAAACGCGCTTCCAGGCGGGCGATGGCGCGGCTCACGCCGGGCTGCGACATGCCGAGACGGTTGCCCGCGGCGGCGAACGTGCCTGCATCGACGATAGCCGCGAACACGCTGATGCCGTTCAGGATGCGTTCGTTGAAGCCCGCCATTCATGCCTCCGCGTCATCGATGAAATGGCTTTCATGTTATCGCGAAGCGGCGCCTTCACGCGCAGAATGGGCTCTGGATCAATCGCCATAGGAGCGTTGCATGTCACGAATTTTCATCACCGGATCGAGCGACGGGCTCGGTCTCATGGCCGCGCGTCTTTTGATCGAACAAGGGCATGCCGTGGTGCTGCATGCGCGCAACGCGGCGCGCGCCGAGGACGCACGCACTGTCCTGCCGCAAGCGCAAGGCGTCGTCACGGGCGATCTCGCGAGTCTGAAAGCCACGCGCGGCGTGGCGGAGCAAGTCAACCGGCTGGGACACTTCGATGCAGTCATTCATAACGCGGGCGTGGGGTATCGCGAGCCGGACCGTATCGAAACCGTCGATGGCCTGCCGCATGTCTTCGCCATCAACGTGCTCGCGCCGTACGTGCTGACGGCGCTGATCGAGAAGCCATCGCGGCTCGTGTATCTCAGTTCCGGCATGCATCACGGCACGCCCGCGAATCTCGACGACATCGAATGGACGCAACGCCGCTGGAACGGCTCGCTCGCGTATGCGGAAAGCAAGTTCATGGACGTGCTGCTCGCGCTGGCGGTGGCGCGCTACTGGCCGGATGTGCTGTCCAACGCGTTAGAACCCGGCTGGGTGCCGACGAAGATGGGCGGCGCTTCCGCGCCCGACGACATGGACAAGGCGCATCGCACGCAAGCGTGGCTCGCGGCCAGCGACGACGACAAGGCGCGCGTATCGGGCCGCTACTTCTTCCATCTGCGTGAGCGCTCGTGCGATCCGGCCGCGCGCGACGAAGCCATGCAGGACCGCCTGATCGGCATTTGCGAGCGTCTGTCGGGCGTGCGTATCGACAGATGAGTTCGTGCCGGACGAAAAAAAGCCGGGCTTCGAAAAGCCCGGCAATCACTCCAACATCGCGTGTTCTTTCTGATCAGGCGTGCGCCTTGGCGGTTTTTTCCACGGCCATGGAGTCGGCGCGCTGACGGTCGTATTCCTGCTGGGTCATAGGCACGGCGTCCGGCTTGCCCAGATCGTTCAGGCGAACGCGGAAGGTCTCGCGAGCCGACCATGCCGCAAGCGCCGCGATGATCGTCACCACCAGCGTGATGCAACCGACCGTCATCGGAATATTGTTCGATCCCGGCGGCGCGACCGCTGCGAAGAGGGCGGGCAATAGCGCGGTAATGGTGGTGCCGATGTTCTGCGCGATCGCCATGGCCGAAACGCGGGAGCGCGTCGGGAACAGTTCCGGGAAGAAGCTCGGGAAAATCGCGTTATAGCCCTGATACACGAGACCCCACATCAGCAGCGACATGACGATGGCAACCGGCACGTTGTGGATGCTGATCGCCCACAGATAAGCGAACGACAGCAGCCCCGACAGGATAGCGCCGACGATGATCGGCGGACGGCGCCCGATCTTGTCCGACAGATTGCCGACGAACGGAATCACCAGCACGGCGAGGATGTTGCCCGCGACCGGAATCCACAGATACACGCTCTTCGAGAAACCGATGCCGTAGGAAGCCTGCACCGCGTAAGCCGCGCCGAAGATCGTGGCGACCACGGGAATGACGTTCATGAGCGCCATGCAGATCACGCGCAGCATGTCAGGCGTGCTGTTGGCGAACGCTTCCTTGATCGGCGACTTCGGCAGATCGCCGTGCTTGCCTTCTGCCGTGAACGCCGGCGTTTCGTGAACCTCGCGACGGATGATGTAACCCGCGACCAGCACGCCCGCCGACAGCAGGAACGGAATGCGCCAGCCCCATGAGTTGAACGTGTCTTCCGGCATGAAGTACGCGAGCGGCAGGAACACGGCGGCGGCGAGAATCTGGCCCGCCTGCACGCCTTGCAACGTGAAGCTCGCGAAGAAGCCGCGTCGTCCGAAAGGCGCGTGTTCGAGAATCATCGAGCTTGCGCCGGAGATTTCGCCGGCCACGGCGAAGCCCTGAACCAGACGCAAGATCACGAGCAAGGTCGGTGCGAGCATGCCGACGCTGTGATATGTCGGCAACAGGCCCACGGCCATGGTGGAAAAGCCCATCAGGAACATGCAGACCAGCAGGACGTTCTTACGGCCGTGGGTGTCGCCCAGATGGCCGAGCACGAATGCGCCGATAGGACGCGCGACATAACCCACGCCGTAAGTCGCGAGCGACGCGACGATAGCCACCTTCGGATTGCCCGAGGGAAAGAACAACTGCGGGAAGATGAGCGCTGCCGCCTGGGCGTAGATGAAGAAGTCGTAGTACTCGAGCGCCGAGCCGATCCAGCCGCTCGCCGTCGCTTTCTTCGCCTGGCGGCCGCCGTGTGCTTCGTCCTGAAGGCTAGCCATGTAATGTCTCCGACAATGGTTATGAGTAGAACCCGTTTGCCACCGAGGCCGCCGCTTTCTGGCCTGCTGCTCGTGGCCGAGCGGCAGGGCATTCGGATCACCGGAATACGCCTCGCTCAGAAGTGTTTCGAGCATAAGAGCGCTGGCTGATCGCGGCAACGACTTATGACGCATTTTGCGCGATAATCGTACGCGTGTGTCCGATAATCGACCGAATTGGGGGTTAGCACTGACCTTTCGGCTTTGTCAGCGCACGCCGGCTGCCCCATTCGAGCAACGAACATGACGAAAACATCGACACTCGACAAGCGCGACTGGATCGCCGGACTGGAGAAAGGTCTAGCCATTCTCGAAGCCTTCGACGACCAGCACGCGCGCATGACGCCGACGCAAGCCGCCATGCGCACCGGCATGACGCGCACGGCCGCGCGCCGCTATTTGCTGACGCTGGCACATCTCGGTTACGTGCAAACCGATGGCAAGCTCTTCAACCTGACGCCGCGCGTGTTGCGCGTGGGTTGGTCGTACTTCGACTCGGCGCGGCTGCCGCGTATCGTGCAGCCTTATCTGCAGCAGTTGAGCGCGCTGATCCACGAGTCAGTGTATGTGAGTGTGCTGGACGAATGGGATCTCGTCATCATCGCGCGAAACGGCTCGACGCGCGTCATGACCACCGGGTTCGTGCTCGGCGCGCGCGTGCCGGCGGCGTTGATGTCGGGCGGCATCGTTCTGCTCGCGCACAAGCCGGACGAGGAAGCGGTGCGCAAGTGGCTCGACGCCACGGAGTTCAAGCCGTTCACGCCGCTCACCATCACCAACAAGGAGAGGTTGTACGAAAAGATTCGCGCGGCGCGCGTGGAAGGTTACGTTGCAATCGAACAACAATTGCAGGTGGGCGTGCGCGGGATCGCCGTGCCGATGAAGAACCGTCACGGGCAAGTGGTCGCGGCTTTGTCGGCAAATATGCCGATCGGAAAAGAAACAAGCGAGGCTGCGCTCGCTCGGGTCTTGCCGCCGCTTCAGGAGACGGCGTTGAACATGCTCAACGTGATCTGATCAGTCGAACATGTCCGGCTGCGTGGCGACGAGGTCGTTCCAGATAGTCTGGAAGTGCAGCCAGCCGATATAGTCGCTGCCCACGTGTTCGCGGCTGTAACGCGCGCGGTCCGGCGTGACGAGCTTAGGCGTGATGCCGGTTTGCTCGATCATCAGTTGCTGATGGCAGCAGCGCTCCAGCGCAATGAACCAGAACGCCGCGGAGTCGATACTGTGGCGGCTCGCCGTGAGCAGCCCGTGGTTCTGATGGATCGCGGCTTTCACGCCCTTGAAGGCGAGCGCGACTTTGTTGCCACCTTTCACTTCCACTGCAACCTTGCCCGCTTCCTCGCCGATCACGACGTGATCTTCGAAGAAAGCAGCCGCGTCTTGCGAGATCGGTTCGAGCGCTTTGCCGAGCGACGCGAACGCGGTGCCGTAGAGCGTGTGCGCGTGGCACATGGCGACGATATCCTGGTGCATCTCATGCACGGCCGCATGCAACACGAAGCCGGCGCGATTGATCGCGTGATTGCCCTCGACGACGGTACCCTTGTGATCCGCGCAGATCAGATTCGACACCTTCACTTGCGAAAAGTGAATGGCCATCGGATTAGTCCAGTACAGGCCCGGGTTTTCCGGATCGCGCACGGTGAGATGCCCGGCGAAACCGTAATCGAAGCCTTGCAGCGCGAAGGCGCGACATGCACCCACTAGCCGCTCTTTCAAATACTGCCGATGTTCGGCCGCATTCTTGAATTCCGGCAATTCAGGAAAGATCAGCCCTTCCTGCTCCGGCTGATAGATCGATACCTTGCCTTCCTTGACGATCGACAATGTGGGTTTTTCGAGCACTTCGTTCATGGCGGGTCTCCAATGTTTGTTGCCTCGTTATCGTTATAGTCTCCCCGCCGCGATCCGATGACAAACGATCGATGTTCATCCATGCATGAACCCGGCTCATGCATGCAGTCAACGCATGACGGCCAATCCATCTTGCTTGCTTCATGTTGCATTGCGAGAGGCTTGTCTAGCGTTTGGCCCAGAACTCGCGTTGCACGCGTAGCACCTCGTCTTCTACTTCGGCAACCGGGCCGATCAGTTCGACGGGCTTCTGGCAGTGATCGAACACGTAGCGTGACGAGACGCTCATGGTCGGATTCTCTTCGTGATTGCCGGTGGCTTCCAGCAGACGCGCTTCCGTCAGTCCATACACCACGCGTCCAATGTTCGCCCAATACGCGGTTCCCGCGCACATGCAGCACGGCTCGACGGACGTATAGAGCGTGCAGCCCCACAAGTACTCCGGCGTGAAGTTGAGCGCCGCGACGCGCGCGAGCACCGACTCCGCGTGATTCACGGTATCGACATTGCCTTGCTCCATCAACACGGTTTCCTGGTCAGGACCGACGAGGATCGCGCCGAACGGATGATGACCGAGCAAGGTTGCACGCTCGGCGATAACGCTCGAATGCCGCAGATGCCGGATGATCTGCTCGCGCGTGGGCGTGAGACCTTGCGGCGGAAAAGCGTCGCTTTGCTGCTTGGGCGCGGGCGCGGTAATGCTCATGGACTTGTCTCCTGCAATCGCCGTTGGAAGGAAAGGCAGCATAGCGCAGGCAAAAAGCCGCTAGCGCGTGCGAGGCGGATGACGTGTATCAGCGCGAAAGGTGAGGGTATTCGGGAGGCATGCTCGCGGTTGGCACGGAGCCTTGAAAACAAAAGGCTTTTCCGTCGATTTGGCGGCTTTCGAGCGTCTAAAGGTGAGCGCTTTCGGGAGCCGTCGTTTTCGGCTGCTTACGAAGCCGAGCTTCATTGCGCCCAGAAGTAGTCCGCGCTTCGGTCACGCGCGCTCGCCGGGTTCGAGACAGCCGAGTCCGACGAGCGTGGCTTCGACGGCTTTATCGAGCGGCGTATGCGGTTCGTGGCCGAGCGTATGGACGAGCAAGGCGTTGTTCATGCGCACCGGCGTGCGCCATAAGTAGCGCATCTCGCGCAGCTCTCGAAACGTCGTATTGAAGGGCGATGCCAGCGCGAGCAACCACCACGGAAACCCGACGATGCGCGGCCGGTTGCGCGCGGCGACGCGCTGGATAGCACGAGCGAACTGCATGCCGTCTTCGTCCCAATGTCCGCCCATGTGAAAGCGCGCGAAGGGTTCGAGCGTATCGCGGCGTCGAAGCAACTCGATCATCGTGCGCGCCACATCGGGTAGATACGACCATTCATGCCCGACACCGCGCGCACCGGGACAACTGATTTTCCTGACCGGTTTGCCCGGCGTCACGAGTCCCTGCGAAAACCAGTTGTTGCCCGCTTTCGGCCCGAAGAAATCGCCCGCGCGCACGATCAGCACGCGCGCGCCTTCCTTGCTCGCGCGTTCCAGTCGCGCTTCCATCTCCACGCGTATCGCGCCTTTTTCCGTGAGCGGACGCTGCGGCGCGCGCTCATCGATGAAGGGCAGCGCGTCCGGCCCGAAGTTGTACACCGTGCCCGGCAGCACGATGGTCGCGCCCTCGGCTTTCGCGGCGCCGATGGTGTGATCGATCATCGGCAAGACGAAGTCGGCCCAGCGCTTGTAGCCCGGCGGATTCACCGCATGCACGATGACCGCGCAGCCTTGTGCGGCGCGCGTGACATCCGCGCGGTTCATGGCATCGCCCTGAATCCATTCGATGCCGTGCATGTCGGGCCGCGCGTCGGGTGCGCCCCGCTTCATGCCGCGCACGCGCCAGCCCGCATCGCGCAGCTGCCGCGCCACTTCGCTGCCAATTCCGCCGCTCGCCCCGAGCACCAATGCCTGTTCGCCGTGTGTCATGTCTTGCGCCTCTTATGGATCGAAGACCTTATTCTGTGCCGTGCAGCGATACAATAAAATTGCCTAACCTCGTTGAGCAGATATACAAATTCGTATGGCAGAGAGTATTGGCTGGGAGCTGTATCGCACTTTTTTGGCGGTCTTGCAGGAAGGTTCGCTTTCGGGCGCGGCGCGTTCGCTCGGCATCACGCAGCCTACTGCGGGACGGCATGTGGAGGCGCTCGAAAAGGCACTCGGCGTAAGCTTGTTCACGCGCTCGCAAACCGGCCTGCAACCGACCGATGTCGCGCTCGACCTGCGCGCGCATGCCGAGGCGATGCACAGCACGGCCGCATCGCTCGAACGCGCCGCGACGGGTCATGCGGATGGCGCGAGCGTGCAGGGCGCCGTGCGGATCTCGGCGAGCGAAGTCGTGGGCGTCGAAGTGTTGCCGCCCATTCTCGCGGCGTTGCGCGAGCGGCATCCGCGTCTCGTGATCGAACTCGTCCTCAGCAATCGCGTGCAGGACCTGCTCAGACGCGAAGCCGACATCGCCGTGCGCATGGTGCGGCCGAAGCAGACGCAACTCGTCGCGCGGCGCGTCGGGCGGATCGAAGTGGGCTTGCACGCGCATCGCGACTATCTCGCGAAGCATGGCACGCCGCGCAACGTCGCGGCGCTGGATCGGCATGCGATCATCGGTTTCGATCGGCCGAACGCCTTCGTACGCGAAGCGAGCAAGTCGCTGCCGGAATTTTCGCGCGATACGTTCGCCCTGCGCTCGGACAGCGACCTCGCGCAACTTGCGCTGATCCGCGCGGGCGCGGGCCTCGGCATGTGTCAGGTAGCGCTTGCCCGGCGCAACGAGTCGCTCGTGCGCGTGCTGCCGAAAGTATTCACGTTTCAGCTCGAAACCTGGGTGACGATGCACGAAGATCTGCGCGGCAGTCCGCGCTGCCGCGCCGTGTTCGACGCGCTGGCGGATGGCATCGAGCGCTATGCGGACTGATCACGCACTGGCCTGCCGGTTCACGTGGGAATCGTGCATGTGCGGGGGTGCTTCGGTCGGCGAGAATATCGGCGGGCGCGAAAGCTCGCGCTCATCGGCAAATACTCGACTCGCCGGAGCCACTCCATGTCTGCTCACGCATTGGTCAGCGCCAACCTTCTGCTGGCCTATTCCGCTTATTTCGTCGGCACGGCAAGCCCCGGCCCGAGCAATCTCGCGATCATGTCGATTGCGAGCACTTCCGGCCGGCGCGCGGCGTTCGCTTTCGCGGCGGGCGTGATCTCCGGCTCCTTCTTCTGGGCGATGCTCGCCGCGCTCGGCCTTTCCGCCGTGTTGACGGCATACACGGGCTTTCTCGTCGCGGTCAAGCTGTGTGGCGGCGTGTATCTCTTGTGGCTCGCGTTCAAGTCGGGCCGCTCGGCGTGGCGGCCGGCGCGCCGTGCATCGTCGGTGGAAACGACTGGGCAACCAGACACGCGCAAGCTCTATGCACGCGGCGCGCTGCTGCATCTGACCAATCCGAAGGCCATTCTCGTATGGATGTCGGTGGCGGCGCTCGGCTCATCGGCGGGCGAGGGCACCGCGCACATGCTCGCGGTCGTCGCGGGCTGTCTGTGTATCGGCGTATGCGTGTTCGGCGGCTATGCCGCGCTTTTTTCGATGGCATCGGCGCGCCGCATCTACACGCGCATCCAGCGCGGTCTCGACGCCGCGCTCGCGCTCGTCTTTGCAGTTGCAGGCATTCGACTGCTGACTTCGCGGGTCTGACGCAATCCGCCGTCTTTTTGTCTTGCCTTTGCGCTCGGGCCGCATCGCGACTACGCTGCAAAGTGCATCCTCGAAGACGCCCCGACAATGCCCAACGAAAACTCGACCCGAGCCGCCCCGCCGCTCGAACGTGACGCCCTGAGCGGCGTGGACGCGCTCGCGCCCGTTCTGCGCGATGCCTTCGTCTCGCTGGGCCGCGAACTCATCGCGATCAAACCGACGCCCGAGCGCGCGCTCTTCGCCACGCAGGCGATGTTCTCGGTGGCGCTCGCGGTCGCGCTGGCCTACGCGTTTCACTTGACGCACATCTGGTGGGCCGCCATCAGCGGCTTCGCCGTCATGCAGACCAAGTTCTCCGCGTGCGCGCAACGCGGCGTGCATCGCGTGCTCGGCACGGTGGCGGGCGCGTTGCTCGGGGCGGTGGCCGGGCCGCTCATCGGCGATGTGCCGTGGCTCTTCGTGCCGCTGCTCGGGTTGATCGCAGGCTTCTCGGTGTTTCGCGCGCTCGTTTCGGATGCCGGCTACGCCTGGGTGCTAGGCGCGGTGACCGCGCTGATGGTGACGTTCGAGGCGCATCGGCTCGATTCGGCATCGGCGACGGCTTCGTTCGCGGTGCTGCGCGTGGTCGAGGTGATCGTCGGCACCGTGGCGTGCGTGGCCGTGTCGGCGCTCTTTCACGCGGGCGTGCAGCATTATCGGAAAAAGCGTGGCGCGGCGCTCGTGCCGGGCGCGCAGGCGTCGTCCACGGCCGACAGGGTGAATGCCAACAGCCTCGCCGTCACGCATGCCATCACGCTCGTTCCCTCCGATGCCGCGCAAGCCGTGCAAGCGCTCGAAGCCGCGCACGCGCAGCACGTTGCCGACGTCATGCGCAAGCGCCTGGCATGGCAGTCCGCGTGGTCGATCATGATTCTCGCGGCGCTCGCGTATGCGTGGAATTTGCCCGGCTTCGCGCAGGCGATGGTAACGGCCGTTGCCGTGCTGATCTTGCCCGCATCCGCACTGGACAAGCCGACGAAAAAACCCGTCACGCAGCGCATGGTGCAGCGGCTCGTCGGCTGTCTGCTGGCGGGAGCGGTGAGCCTCGCGCTTTTGCCACTGCTGGGCGACAACGCGTTCGCCTGCATGCTCGCGCTGTGCGCGGGCGTGTGGCTCGGCTGTCACGTGCAGACGGGCTCGCAGGGTGCGAGCTATGTCGGGCGGCAGTTCAGCATCGCGTTCATCATGGTCTTCGTGCAGGACCACCATTGGTCGTCGGACCCGATGCCCGCCGTGCTGCGGCTGTCCGGCATTCTGTGCGGGATCGTCGTGCTCGCCTGGGTGATGGCGGTCGGCACGGCGTGGTCCGCGCGGCAGGGCGCTCGCTCGATGATGCGATAAAGCGCCCGCCGCGAAGTCAGCGCGAAGTCAACGCATCACGCTTCCTCGGCCCACGCGAGATTCTCGCGCGCCATCAGTGCCGATGAAGCCGCCGGGCCGAACGTTCCCGCCGTATAACCGCGCGGCTTGTCGCCAAGTTCCTTCCAGCCGTTGAGAATGGGCTCGACCCACGCCCAAGCCGCTTCGAGTTCGTCGCGGCGCATGAAGTGCGTGAGACGGCCGCGAATCACGTCGATCAGCAAACGCTCATACGCTTCCGCGCGGCGCTCGGTGAACGCCTGCTGCAGATCGAGGTTCAGATTGACGGGCAGCATTTGCATGCCGCTGCCGGGTTCCTTCGCCATCATCTGCAACTGGATTGATTCTTCCGGCTGCAACGTGATGGTGAGCCGGTTGCCGTAATGACGCGGACCCGCCGGAATGATCGAGAACGGCAAGTCGGCAAAGTCGATGACGATCTCCGAGCGCCGGTTCTGCATGCGCTTGCCGGTGCGCAGGAAGAACGGGACGTTGGCCCAGCGCCAGTTGTTGATATGCGCGCGCAATGCGACGAAGGTCTCGGCGCGGCTTTCGGCGGGCACGTTGTCTTCCTGCAGGTAGCCCTTCACCGCCTCGCCGCCGACCGCGCCCGCCGCATACTGACCGCGCACGGTGTCGCGGGCGATATCCGCGACCGACATGGGACGCAGCGACTTCAGCACCTTGAGCTTTTCGTCGCGCACGGCGTCTGGATCGAGCGAGACGGGCGGTTCCATCGCCACGATGCACAGCAGTTGCAGCAAGTGGTTCTGCACCATGTCGCGCAGCGCGCCGGTGTGATCGTAAAAGCCCGCGCGGCTGCCCACGCCCACCGTTTCCGACACCGTGATCTGCACGCTCTTGATGTAAGGCGCTTGCCACAGCGGACCGAAGATGGCGTTGCCAAAGCGCAGCACCATCAGGTTCTGGACCGTCTCCTTGCCGAGATAATGGTCGATGCGATAAATCTGCTCTTCCTTGAAGCGCTTGCCGACGGCGTTGTTGATCTCGACCGCCGAGGCGAGATCGTGACCGAGCGGCTTTTCCAGCACGACGCGCGACTGCTCGTCCACGAGACCCGCTGCCGCGAGATTGTCACAGATGGTGGTGAACAGTTCCGGCGAGGTCGAAAGATAGAACACGCGCTGCGCGTTTTCGCGCGATGCTTCGGCGAGACGGCGGAAGTCGTCCGGGTTTTCGACATCCACGCGCACGTAGTCGAACAGCGCGAGGAATTTGTCCCACGACTGCGCATCGAAGCCTTTTTCGTCGATGAACGGGCGCGACTGCTTCTCCATGAAATTCTTCAGATAGTCTTCGCGCGTCCAGTCCTTGCGGCCGATCGCGAGAATGCGCGTGTCGGGCGGCAGATTGCAATGCGAATGAGCCATGTAGAGCGCGGGCAGCAGCTTGCGTGCGGCAAGGTCGCCGCCGCCGCCGAAGATGATCATGTCGAGCGGGCGTTCATTCGAGGAAGATGTTTGATTCGTCATGGTGCGTGAGCCGTTGAAGGTTCAGGAAAGCCGAAGCGCGGCGACCGTGACATCCGGTCGAGAGAGCTATGTTGCATGGTTTGCCGGCATTTTGCACGGGGCGCGCGCTAACGGCCGTTCGATTCGAGCGGACGAGCTTCGAAGCGCGCGTGTCTTGCCCGCCGCGCGCAACCAAAAACTAACGCCAGTTCAGCGATGGATTAGCGCGCAACGCAGGCACGGCGAGATCGAGAAACGCGCGCACCTTCTGCGCGACATGGCGCCCTTCGCGATGCACGAGATGCACCGGCAGCGGCGGCGGTTCGAAATCGGCGAGAAGGGTGACGAGCGCGCCTTCGTTCAGATGCGACGCGATCTGATAAGAAAGCAGCCGCGCAATGCCGAAGCCCGCGAGCGCGGCTTCCATCGCCGAGTCGTTGGTCGTGGTGGAAAGGCGCGGCCGCGCGCGCACGACGATATGCCGCTCGCCCTCGTAAAGACGCCATTCGGGCGGCGTCGAGGAGCCGGTGGACGTGATGATCGTATGGTCATCGAGGTCGGCGGGATGTCGCGGCGTGCCGTGTTCATCGAGATATTCGGGCGACGCGCACAGCACCCGCCGCACGTGGCCCACGGGAATCGCCTGCAGCGACGAGTCCGGCAGTTCCGCGATCCGCACCGCCACGTCGATACCTTCGTCGACGAGATTCACCACGCGGTCGACAAACCAGCAACTGGCGTCCGCTTCCCGATAGCGCGAAAGGTAGTCGAGCATCACCGGCATGACATGCAGTCGGCCGAACATGACTGGCGCGGTGATGGCGAGGACGCCACGCGGCGACGAATGCGTGCCGGTTGCGGCGAGGTCAGCGCTGTCGAGTTCGCCGAGAATGCGGCGGCAGTCCTCGAAGTAGCCACGGCCTGCGTCGGTGAGACGCACGACGCGTGTGGTGCGCGTGAGCAGCCGCACGCCAAGCCGTTCTTCGAGTTCCGTGACGACGCGGCTCACCACCGATGGCGACACTTCGAGCTTGCGCGCGGCGGACGCGAAGCCTCCGGTTTCGACCACGGTGACGAAGGTCGACATTGCCTGGAAACGATCCATGTTGGGGCGCACGGCCTGCGGGCTGGGAAGTTGCCGTGCATTCTCGGGCATGCTGGCGCGCCGCGCAATCTAGAGATCGAGTAGCAGCGGCGCGCTTTGTTCCGCGGGAAGCGCGCAGCAGATCAAGGCTTCGTCGTCGCCGACATGAAACGCGGGCTCGCTTGCATAGGTCACAGCGCCTTCCCTGATGCGCGTCCTGCACGTGCCGCATGTTCCGCCGCGACAGTTGAACTCCGCGTCGATGCCGTTTGCTTCGGCCAGATCGAGCAACGAGCCGCTTTCGGGCGACCATTGCACGCGCTTGTCCGACTTGAGGAAACTCACCGATACGGCTTGCGTGGCCGCTGGCGGCATCGGCTTCGTCTCGCTACCGCGATCGGCCGTGCGTCGCAGCGATGCGGGACCGAAGACTTCGGCATGGACGCGCGTGTCGGCCACGTTGAGCGCGCGCAAGTCATCGTAGAGCGATTGCATGAACGCGCCCGGTCCGCACAGATAGAAGTCGTAGTCGTTGAACGGCAGAAAGCTCGTCAACAAGTCGATATCGATCCGCCCCGACACCTCGTAATCTTCCTTGAAGGTCGCGCCTTGTGGGTCGCTCAGCACGCGAATCACGCGCACCGCGCCGCCCGCGCTTTGCACCAGTGCATCGATCTCGGCGGCGAACGCGCGATTGGCGAGCGTTCGCGCCGATACGATCAGCCACGTCGGGCGGATGCGGCGCTTGCGCAGGCCTTCGTAGACGACGTGCCGCAGCATCGCGATCATCGGCGTAATGCCGACGCCCGCCGCGATCAGCACGGCCGGGCGTCGCTCCAGCGCGTCGATGGTGAAGTCGCCCGCCGGCGCGCGCGCCTCGACGACATCGCCCACTTTCAATGTGTCATGCAGATGCGCGGACACGCGTCCTTCGCGCTTCACGCTGATGCGATACATCCCGTCCGATGGCGCCACCGACAGCGTGTACGTGCGGATCAGCGGCTTCGCTTCGCCGGGAAGATGCGCGCGAATCGGCAAATGCTGGCCGGCCGCGTGCGCCACGATGCCCGCGCCATCCGCCGATTGCAGATGGAAAGAGCGGATGACATCGCTTTCATCGACGATGCGGCTCACCCTGAACGGCCGCCACGCGTTGGCGAGCGCGGCCGCCTTCATGCGTTCGGATGCCTCCGCCCAGTCGCCCGTCATCAGCGCATTGGGCGAAAAGCCTTCGCGGCGCAGCGCCCAGCGCAAGGGCAGCGCATTCTCGCGCAGCACGACACGACGCGGCGTGAAGCGCCACAGCCTTTCCGCGCCTTGAAACGCGGCGATTTCGGGTGAATCGGTGAGCACTTCGGCGTCGCCCGTAAGTTGCAGCAGCGTGCCGCTTTCGAAGTCCGTGAAGAGCAGACCGGCGCGTCCGTTCACAAGAATATTGCCGAGCGTGTTGAAGAAGAGGTTGCCCGCGAAGTCGGGAATGGTGAGCACGCCATCGTCCGAGATGCGCACGAAACCCGCCTTGCCGCCGCGATGCGACACATCCACTTGACGATGCCCGTCTTCGCGGTCGAAATACGATGCCACGAAGAAGGTGTCGGCGCGTTCGATCATCGCCCTTGCGCGTGGCGAGTGCGGATCTTCTTCGACCGGCTTCGAGCTCGAAGGCTCGGAAGGCTCGCGCACGAATTCGAAATCGCGCAGTTGAATGTATTGCGGGCAATTGCCGAAGCTCTGTTCGACGGCCACTTCGAACGCGCGGTCGCCATTGCGATGAATCACGCCGTTCATGCGGTTACGCCGCCGCGTATGCAGTTCGATGCCGAGCATGCCGACCGATGCGCCATCGTTCATGCCGGCATCGGCGGGATCGTTCTTGTCGCGCGGATGCCTGACGGCGAGAGTCGTCGCGTCAGGCGTTTGCAGAAAGCCGGGTCGGCCCGCGAGGAGCGTGGCCCAGGCGTCGCCGTTTCGATCGACCGCGCCCGTGACGATGAACGGCAGCTGCGCGAAGAATTGCCGATGCTGCTCCGGCATGAAGCTGCGCACCACGCGCCGCCCTTGTTCCTGCATGCGCTCGTAGACGCCCGCGGTTTTCTGCAGCGTGATTTCGCCGCGATGCCACGGCGCGTCCATCGTGACGGGACTGGAGAAGGACATGATCGTCTCAGGCCCGCAGCCCGGCCGCCGTCTTTTGGAACTCGATGAATCCGGGCAGCGCTTCCACGCGCGCCAGCCACGCGTTCACATGGCGATAACCGGACAAATCGACGTTGCCTTCGGGCGCGCTGGAGATGTAGCTGTAGAGCGCGACATCCGCGATGGTCGGATGCGAGCTGCCAATATCGGCGATCCAGTCGCGCGACTGCAATTCTTCGTCGATGACTTCGAGCGAGGCGTGCGCCCGGCCGATGACTTCTTCGGTATCGAACTTCCGGCCGAACACGGTGACGAGACGCGCCGCGCATGCGCCGTAGGCGATCTGGCCTGCGGCAACGGAGAGCCAGCGTTGCACTTGGGCCGCTTCGAGGGGCGTTTCGGGGAGCCAGCGGGCATCGCCGCTTTTCTTCGCGAGGTAGACGAGGATGGCGTTCGAATCGGCGATGACGTGATCGCCGTCGGTAAGCACCGGGATTTGGCCGAAGCGATTCAGGCGCAGGAATTCAGGCGACTTGTGCGCGTTGGCGGCGAGGTCGACGACTTCTTCTTCGTGATCCAGGGCAAGAAGGTGCAAGAAAAGCCGCGCCCGGTGGGAGTGGCCGGAGAGGGGATGGTGATAGAGCTTCATGGCGGGCTTGTCCTTATGTTGGGTTCTTGACAGTCTTCTGACGCGGAGGCGCGTTTTGCTGACCTTTACGGAGGGTCTCTCCGTGTACGAACCAAGTATGGGGACTTGTCCTGCTGAGTTGAATACCAGATGGATTCAAATCACTGTTCTTGTTTGGAGAACGGTGAGGTATTTGGGAGGCTGGGATTCACGCTTGTGCAAGCTGTTTCCTATTTGCAAAATCGTGCGACTTATATCGGAAATGCATGCATCGCCGTAACCTGCGTTCCCGAGCGGGTACGAGATGCGATTTTTATAAGTTGTTGAGGGCCTTCGTTCCCGAGCGGATACCAAGGCAGCCTATTTGAGGCCAGCGTGGCATAATGTTCCCGAGCGGGAACGAGAGGGTCAGCCATGTCTGAACAACGCAACCAGATAACAGATGTTGTCGCATTAGGTGCGCTAGTGCGTGCCGTACGCATCGCGCAAGGTTTCAAGCGCGACGAGTTGGCAACGGCGACTGGCCTATCGCCCAAATTCATCACTCAAATTGAGTTGGGGAAGGAAACGGCTCAGGTCGGGAAGGTGCTTCAGTTGCTGAGTGAACTCGGCATGCATCTCTACCTGGAAACGCCCGGCACGACATTTACAAAAGAAAGCCTCGAATCCGCATTGAAGCGACGCCGGTCGCGCCGAAGAACTCCACCTGAGGCAGCCTGATCGTGACGTCTCGAACTTTGATTGCCTATGCCAACGGGCGACGCGTTGGTACGCTACTCGATGAAAACGGTGTCTGGAGCTTTGGCTATGATCCTCACTGGGTCGCAGCGAAGGATGCCTTTCCCCTATCGCCGGCTTTACCTTTAAGCAGCGACCGCGTCGTCGATGGCTCGTCAAAGCGCCCTGTGCAATGGTTCTTCGACAACCTGCTTCCAGAAGAAGCCATGCGCGAGGCGCTCGCAAAGGAAGCGTCGATGGATGCCAGCGACGCATGGGGATTACTCGCTTATTACGGTCGCGAAACCGCGGGTGCGCTTTCGCTAATGGCCGAGGGTGAAACCGAGCCTAGAGCTGACCGGGCCCCGCTGGCGCTGGAAGAACTCGAGAGGCGCATTCAGGCAATGCCGACACACGCGCTGACTGCGACTTCGCCGAAGCGAATGTCGGCGGCAGGTGCTCAGCAAAAGCTGCTCATCATTCTGACGGGAGAGCACCCTGAACATGAGTTGTTCGAGCCAGTGGGCGCCGAGCCTTCCATGCATCTACTCAAGCCGGATATGCGGATGGCCGGCTATCCTCATTCGGCCATCAACGAGTTCTTTTGCGCGCGGCTAGCGCGCCAGTTGAGCTTGCCCATACCCAATCAATACCCATTTTCTGCGCGTGCCTTCGGCGTGTTACGTCATCGACCGCTTTGATCGTGACGTCGCGAGCGCACCAATGTCGCGAATTCACATGCTCGATGCGACCCAACTGCTTAATAAGGATAAAGCGTTCAAATACAACAACGCCAGCGCCAAAGCGCTTGGAGAATGTGTGTCCCTGCTCGGAACGAAAGCATTGGCCCGACTCGCGCTTTTTAGATGGACTGTGTTCAACGTCCTCGTGGGCAATGCGGATGCACATCTGAAGAACGTTTCGTTTTTCTCGCGTTCTTCCGGCTACGCACTTGCACCCTTCTATGATCTCGTCAGTACAGTCGTCTATAACACGCCCTCGCACCATGAACACGGCGAGCGCTGGCCTCATGTGGAGCTCTCCATGCCCATCGGCAACGCAAGGCGCTTTGCCGAGATATCGCGTGCAAATGTGCTGGCGTTTGCTGAGGAACTCGGAATGCGTGCGTCGGGCGCGGAGAAGGACTTGGAAAAGATGCTCGCTGAACTGCCCGGCGCCATTGGACGAACGCGCGCAGAGGTCAACATTGTTGCTCAGCCTAGCGCCGGTGAAATTCGGCTCCTGGACAGCATCCAACATATGCCGCTGAGCGAAATGAGCCGAGCCCTAAGCTAGTAACGAGCGCCTAAAGCGCAAGTCGATCTATGCCGCTGCACGACCGATAGCAACGTCTTCGCGACTATGCCGGAACTGTCGGATAGATGTTCGTTTATGGCGAGTGCGCGTTCTGTTCAGCATCGCGCCGCCGCGCCTACGCTCTCAATCCAGTCCCGCCGCAGCCTGCCATTCCTCAAGCGCTCGTTCGAGACCACTAAACGTCACCGGCTTATGCATATACCCGTCGAACGACGGAAAGTCGTTGTCGCCCAATTCCGTGCGCCCTGTCATCGCGATCATGTATGCATCGTGAGAAGCGCCTTCGGCCCGCAAGCCCTCACACATTTCACGGCCGTCGCCATCGGGTAGCTCGACATCCGCGAGGATCACATCGAAGGTATGTGCATGCGCAAGTTCGCGTGCGACGCCGCAATCGTGAGCAAGCTGAACCTGATGCCCCAGTTTGCCGATCAGCGAAGCAATGCCTGCCGCGAAATCGCGATCGTCGTCCAACACCAGAATTTGCATAAGTCGCCCCGTTCGCGCGTTGGTTGAGTTGCTAGCTCCCTATGCAAGGACAGTGCCATCAGCACGCGATAAACACAGCGCCTTGCGCCGTGTGGCCTAGCCAACGAAGCGAACGATCGTATCAGCCGCGATTTGGAATAGTTACCGGGCAAGCGCGCTCATTGTTAACGAGACTGCTACGCGCACCAGGCGCCGCGGGCCACGCGCAACCTTAATTCTGGGGCGGCACATTCGCCTTGTTCCCCGCCAGCGGCGACCCATACCCGCCACTATTCGCGTTGTTAGGCAGTCCATTGACTAGTTGCGCTCGCGGATCGCTCGGATTCAAATTCAACTCTCCCGCCTGCGCATTCCCGTGCGTCGGGTACTGGCTTCCAAGCGGCGCGTCCGGCATGAGCTTGGGGTTGTTCTGAGGCGCGCTCATATCCGTTTCCGCACTCGGCGAATGCAACTGCGCAAACGCGCTCGACGCCGCGAGCAACAAGCCCGTAAAGACACAAAGGCGAACGTTCATGGCAAAACTCCCGAGGTGGCGGCGCGAAGCGGTCCGCATTGCTTGAGTCTAGACCCGCGCCGTGCGACGAACGCTGATCTCCCTACCGTCGACCAGTCCAGCGTTTGTCTCGAGCGCGCGCTATTTCTTGTGTTTCTTGAGTTTGGCTTTGCGCTTGCCGCGCTCATCGATTATCCGCACGCGATGCTTGTCCTTCATCTTCTTCCATTCCTTGCATTCTTCCTTCGTGCGCAGGCAACCAATGCAGAAGCCCGTCTTTTCATCGAACTTGCAGATGCTGATGCAGGGCGAATCGACTCCCATGATTTATCCGTGAAAGTGCCGCATGGGCGTGACAGTGGGCCAACAATTTCGCACGCTGCGTGCCCGTGTCGCCAACTGATTGTTTCGATGATCCTCATAGCGCCGCCTAGCGGTGCCCCGCAAACCCTCACCTTTGACCCGAATTGCGGCATGACGCTTGCTTCATGCGGACAAATGCGTGACACGTCCGTTGCGCCGATGACGCTTTTCCCTCCTCACGAGCGAGCGAATAATTCAAATGCCTCCCGCACCCGGCTCGCGCCGTCCACCCGCCAAAATACTGCCGCCCGACGCGCCTGGCCTGCGCGCGCTGGCGTCGCTGGTGACTGGTGTCATCGTCATATGCGCTTTGTACTTCGGGCGCGCGGTACTTATTCCGATCATCCTCGCGATTCTGCTGAGCTTTCTGCTCGCACCTTTCGTCGATATGTTGCGGCGCATTCGCTTCGGGCAAGTGCCATCGGTGATCGTCGCGGTGTTGCTGGCGTTGTCGGTGCTGACGGCTGTCGGCGCGCTGATCGGCGCGCAGGTCGCGCAACTTGCGGGCGATCTGCCGAAGTATCAGGTCGCGGTAGAACGCAAGATCGACTCCGTGCAGCGCCTGACAGTCGGTCGCGCCGATGAATTTCTCGGGCGCGCATCGCGTGCGCTCAAACGCATTTCGCCCGCGCGCGAGCAGGAGCAGCGCACCGCCGAGAACAATCCCGCCGCCTCGCCGATCGATCAGCCGATGCCGGTGGAAGTGCACGAACCATCGCCGTCGCCGCTGGAACTGGCGCAGCGCTTTCTCTCGCCGGTCATCAGTCCGCTGGAAACGACGGGCATCGTGCTGGTGGTCGCCGTGTTCATCCTGTTGCAGCGTGAAGATCTACGCGACCGGCTGATACGCCTATTCGGCTCGCGCGATCTGCACCGGGCAACCACCGCGATGGACGAAGCCGCGCGCCGTCTTTCGCGCTATTTTCTGGCGCAGCTCGGCATCAACGTGAGCGTGGGCATCATCATTTCGATTGGGCTCGCGGTTATCGGCGTGCCGGGCGCATTGCTGTTCGGCGTGATGACGGCGCTTCTGCGCTTCGTGCCGTACGTCGGGACGTGGATCGCCGCGCTCGTCGCAGTGGTGTTCGCGGCGGCGGTTGGCCCCGGCTGGACCATGCTGATCTGGACCATCGTGTTGTTCGGCGTGACCGACATCGTCGCGGGACAGATCGTCGAGCCGCTCCTGTACGGTCACAGCACCGGGCTTTCGCCGTTCGCGGTGATCGTCGCGGCAATCTTCTGGAGCTGGATCTGGGGGCCAATCGGTCTCGTGCTGTCGACGCCGCTCACGCTGTGCCTCGTGATTCTCGGGCGCCATGTGGATCGCCTCGAATTTCTCGATGTGCTGTTCGGCGACCGGCCAGCGCTCACCCCTGCGGAAAATTTTTATCAGCGCCTGCTTGCCAACGATCCCGACGAAGCGCTGGCGCAAGCGGAATCGCTGCTGACGGAACGCTCGCTGATCGCTTACTACGACGAAGTCGCGCTCGAGGGCTTGCGGCTCGCGCATAACGACGTGCTGCGCGGCGTGGTGACGGTGGATCAGTTGCGGCGCATCAACGAGTCGGCGCTCGATATCATCGAAGGGCTGGAGGAAACCGACGATACCGCCGTGCTGCCGCCGCCTCATCGCGAAGATCCGCCCGCGAGTCTGGAGTCGCCGGACGAAGCGGTGCCGCTCGCCTACGAAGCGCCGCCGCCGCATTTCGATGCGCAAGCGGAAGGTCACACGGCGTCGGTGTTGTGCATTGCAGGGCGCAGCGAACTGGACGATCTGGCCGCGACAATCGCGGTGCAACTCTTTAGGAAGCACGGGCTGGGCGCCGATCTGGCGGGCTACGAACGCTTCTCGCGCGGACGCTTCGGCGAAGTGAACCTGCACGGCGTGTCGATCATCTGCGTGGTCTCGTTCGATGCCGCCGAGTCGCCGCCATATCTGCGCAATCTCTTGCGCCGCCTGCATCAGCGTGCGCCGGCAGCCGAGCTGATCGTGGGACTCGTGTTCCCCGAAAGTCCGCTGCAGGGCGAAGCGCTGGTGCGCACGAGTTCGGCGGCGGTGTCGTTCAAGGAACTGGTCGAGGCATGCGTGGCGGCGGCACGCCGTCAATCGACCGATGGCGTCTCATGGACCGGACTCGATCCCTCGGATGGCGAAGCCGCGCTCGAAGGACCGTCCGCGCCCGAAGAGGACGCGCCGGCGTTGCGCAACGGCTGAAGCCTGCGGCCGCCTTAGCGGTTGCCGTCGAACAAGTCGTTGAGCATGGTGTCGAATGCGGCTTGCGCCTCTTCGAGCTCTTGCAGGGCGGCGTCGAAGGCCGTCAGCGCGAGTTGCGTCGGGCGGCCGTCGCCTTCGGGCGCGAACTGCTTCTGCAAGGCAAGAAAGGCGGATTGAACCTGGCGCGTCGCGTTGACGATGCGTTCCATCGCGCGCGCTTCTTCTTGCCGGTTGGCTTCTGCGGTCATGTGGGGCACTCCTTGTTGACAATGCCCGATATTATCAAGCGCGGAAGCCTTCGCGGTCCAACTCCGACTCAAGCCGTCGCTTTTGGGCCGGCGACCGTGAACAATCTTACCGCTTCCTCCAGCACCACCGCCCGCTTCGCCGGGCGCTTGGCCGTCACCGCCGCCTGTTCGACCAGCGCCGCGTTCTGCTGGGTCGAATTCGTCGAGATGCGAGACTGCCTGATTCACTTGCGCGATCCATCCGCCTGCTCGCTGCTGGCTTTCGCCACTTCCATGATGATCGCCATACGCGGTTCACCGCTTCGTCGATAGCACGCATTGGCGCGTCGTGCGCGTGACGAGGCGTGCGTTTCGTGCCGATATCGGTGCCGCTTCGCCGGGCGCTTTATTGCGCGCTCCAGCCGCCGTCGATCTTCAACTCCGAACCGCGCATTTCGCTCGCGGCGTCGGAGCAGAGGAACACGGCGAGATCGCCGATCTGCTCCGTCGTCACGAACTGCGCCGACGGCTGCTTCTCGCCGAGCAGCTTCGCGCGGGCGTCGTCGGGCGAGAGCGATTCGCGTGCGGCGAGATCGTCGATCTGCTTCTGCACGAGCGGCGTATGCACGAAGCCGGGGCAGATGGCGTTGACCGTCACGCCGCTTCGCGCGTTTTCGAGCGCGGCGACCTTCGTGAGTCCGAGGATGCCGTGCTTGGCCGCCACATAAGCGGACTTGCCGACCGACCCGACGAGTCCGTGCACCGAAGCGATGTTGATGACGCGTCCCCAGCCGCGCCCGCGCATGCCGGGCAGCGCGACGCGCATGGTGTGAAACGCCGAGCTGAGATTGATGGCGATGATCGCGTCCCAGCGTTCCACCGGGAACTGGTCGATGGTCGCGACATGCTGGATGCCTGCGTTGTTCACGAGAATATCGACCGCGCCGAAGGTTTCGTTGGCGAAGGCGAGCATGGCTTCGATTTCGGCGGGCTTGGTCATATCGGCGTCATGATGCACCGCTTTCACGCCGATGGCTTCGATCTGCGCGAGGGCGCCGTTCACATCGCCGAAGCCGTTCAGCACGAGATTCGCGCCGGCTTGCGCAAGCGCCGTGGCAATGCCTAAGCCGATGCCGCTCGTCGAGCCCGTGACGAGCGCGGTCTTGCCGGCGAGCGATTTCGATGTGAGTTGAGTCATGGACGGATTTCTCGATGAGTTTGAAGGGAGATGCGCGTTCGGCTGACTTTACAAAACGTCGCTAACTTTGCCTAGTGCGTAAAACACCGCGCATCGAAACACGGCCGCAAGGAGCCGATGTTATCTTTGCCAGCAACCCCAAGGAGCCCGACCCATGCTCTCACTCATTTACCGCGACTACATTGCCTGCCTGAACGGCAAGGACTGGACGAAGCTCGGGCAGTTCGTTCACGACGAGGTGTCGTATAACGACGTGCCAGGCACGCTGGCGGGCTATATCGGCATGCTGGAGCGAGATTACGAGCAGATTCCCGATCTGCATTTCAATATCGAACTGCTCGTTGAGGACGCGCAGACGGTTGCGGCGCGCCTGCTGTTCGATTGCTCGCCGAAGGGGACGTTCCTCGGCGTGCCCGTACACGGCCGGCGCGTGTGCTTTCGCGAGAACGTGTTTTATCGATTTCGCGATGAGCGTATCGAGCGGGTGTGGTCGGTCATCGATAAGGCGGCGATTGAAGCGCAAGTCTTGTGAATGATTACATGCCATGTAATTGGCGAGCCTCACGCGCGCTCCTACTCTCTCATCATCGCGGTGCAGCCATGTTGGCTGCACCGTTCGAGAACAAGGAGCCTCTCATGTCGAACCATACCGTTCATACGATTCAAACCGCCCCCGAGCAATCGAAGCCTGTGCTCGAACGCCTGCAACGAACCTTCGGCCTCGTGCCGAACATCGCGGGCGCGATGGCTGCATCGCCCACGCTGATCAATGGCTTCATCGGCTTATTCGAGCGCGTGCACGCGAGCAGGCTCAGCGAGCCGCAGATTCAGACGCTGCTGCTCACCAACGCGGTTGACGAACCGCAGCGAATGGGCCGCCGCGTTTCATACGGCGCTCGCGTTGCAACAGGGCGTGAGCCGCGCCGATGTCGATGCCATCCGCGAAGCACGCTTGCCCGCCGATGCAAACCTCGCCGCGCTCTCGGCGCTGGCGCGCACGCTCATCGACAGGCGCGGCCGGATTGATCGCGCCGACGAAGAGCGTTTCATCGATGCCGGCTTTGGCGCCGCGCAGATACTCGATGTAATCGCGGTCGTGGCGGCATCGACCATCACGAACTACACCGGTAGCGTCACGCAACCGCCGCTCGAAGCGCAGTTCGCCGAGTATGCGTGGCAAGCGCCGACACGTTGAGGAAAGCACATGACGACAGCCGCTCACGCCGAGAAAAGTCGAACGTCGAACGCTATCGGCGACCTGCTGCGTTACTGGCGCGATGTGCGCGGCGTGAGTCAGCTCGGCTTGTCGCTGGACGCGGGCGTATCGCAGCGGCAGATTAGCTTCATCGAAAGCGGCCGCAGCGTGCCGGGCCGGCAGACTGTACTCGATCTTGCCGAGACGCTCGACGTGCCGCTGCGCGAGCGCAATGCGCTGTTGCTTGCAGCAGGCTACGCGCCGCTCTATTCCGATGCGCCGTGGAACGCCGAAGAGATGCAGGGCGTCGTGCGCGCGCTCGAACGCGTGTTGCGTCAGCACGAGCCTTATCCCGCCATCGTCATGGACCGGCATTGGAACGTGCTGATGACCAACGCTGCCGCGCCGCGCTTCTTCAATCGTTTCATCGATATGTCCGCGCGCACGGGGCCGCGCAACATGCTGCATCTGATGTTCGATCCGCTGGGCATGCGCCCGTTCATCGCGGACTGGGATAACGTCGCGCGCAGTCTCTTGCAACGCGTGCATCGCGAAGCAGTAGGGCAGTTCGTCGATGAAGGCACGCGTAATCTCTTCGATGCCTTGCTCGCTTATCCCGATGTGCCGCGCGACTGGCGCTCGCGGGAAGTATCGCGCGGCGCTTCCGCGTTGCCGGTCGTGCCGCTCGGCTTCGTTTTCGAAGGTACGGTGCTTGACTACTTCTCGATGGTGACGACGGTCGGCACGCCGCGAACCATCGCCGCGCAGGAGTTGCGCATCGAGTGTCTCTTTCCCGCCGACGATGCAACGGAAGCGCGGCATTTGGCGACGTTCTCGACATAGGCGCTTGCAGCGCATAGAGTGCTTCATTCGACTCTATGAAGGAGAAACGTATGACGACGACGGACAACGTTGCACTGATCACGGCGGCGGGCAAGGGCATGGGCGCGGCCATCGCGAAGGAACTCGCGGCCAACGGCTACAAAGTCGCGCTGATGTCGCCTTCGGGCAGCGCCGTTACGCTCGCGGAGCAGTTGAACGGCTTCGGCATGACGGGTTCGGTGGCGCAGGACGCGGATATCGAAAAGTTCGTGCAAGGTACGCTCGAAAAATACGGCCGCATCGATGCCGTAGTGAACAACACGGGGCATCCGCCCAAAGGCGATCTCCTCGCACTCGACGACGCCAAATGGCACGAAGGCCTCGACCTCATCATCCTCAACGTGGTGCGTGTGCTGCGCCGCGTGACGCCGGTGTTTCAGAAGCAAGGCGGCGGCGCCGTCGTCAATATTTCGAGCTTCGCAGCGGTGGCGCCGGAGCCGGTGATGCCGGTTTCATCGGCGTTGCGTGCGGCGTTGAGCGCATTCACGCGCCTCTATGCGGAGCGGCACGCGGCGGAAAACATTCGCATCAATTCCGTGCTGCCGGGGTTTATCGATAGCTGGCCGGAAACGCCGGAGATCGTCGCACGCATTCCGGCAGGGCGCTTCGGTAAGACCGAAGAGATTGCGAAGACCGTGGCGTTTCTATTGTCGGACGGCGCGGGCTATATCACCGGACAGAACATCCGCGTCGATGGGGGAATCGTTCGGGCGCTTTGAATGCGATGCCTGTGTCCGGCGTCGCTTCGTGTGGCCGTGATCTCAAGGCGCGATGGCGTCCGCCGTTTCCTGATCCCAATACGGCGGCAGCGCCTTGTAAGGATTCGAACCGGCAAGCGACGTGACATACACGCCGCCCGCGCCATGTGTCTTCGCATACTGAACGACGCCCGGCAACTGCGCGGCCGTTGCGCCATACACCATATGCACGAAGCGGTTCTTCGGATACGCGGCTTGCCAGCTCATCGGTTGATAGCGCGCGTAACTCTTGACCGTGCTCTCGAAGACCACGAACTGATCGGCGGTCGGCAGGCTCGCATAAAGCTCGGGAACGTTCGTTCCCGGGTTACCCATGACCGAGTATGTCGACTTCAATCCCTTGATGTAGTTGTAGATGGACTGATAGAACTGGATGTGCGACATCTGGCTATCGGCCGTCATCTCGTCGATGAAAAAGCCATCGACCTTATAAAGCGTCACGTACGCGTTGATGTCCGCCACGACCGCCGACAGAGAGCGCTTCGCATACGACGTCGATACATAGCCAATCACCTTGCCGCCCGCCGCATGAAGTCGTGTTACGGCGGCGGCATAGGCGACGTCTTCCTTGATACCGGGACCGCTGTTCGGATTCAGAATGGCCGTGGTCGGAACCTTGCGCGCGGTGGCGGTCAAGCTGTTCCAGTTCGAGACGCTGCTCGTGGCATTGAAATACGAGGGGATGACGACGCTGGTGGCCGTGTTGACCGTGTTGGCCGTATTGACCGTTGTGGCCGCGAAGGCCGTGCTAGCGGTGCCCAACAAGGCGGCGAGAGGCATTGCCCACTTCAGACAGTTCAAGCATTTCAAAGCTACGTTCAGCATTTAGCCTCCTGACGCGGTCATTCGAGCCGCTGTCTTTTGGCCCGCCGCACAGACGGCGGGCAACTGGCAAACTCTCGTTAAGAAAGTCCCTTTAGTTTTGCGTCGCCGGATCACTCCGGTTTTGCCCCTCTCCCCTAACGGCAGGCTTTAAGATTTCTTTAGCGTATTAAAAAGAAATCTTTGGCATCGCTTGATGACGCTTGGACGACTCGTTATCTCTCAGCGCGTCGCCAAACGTTTGCCTTAAAGTTCTATTGAACATGGTCGTTAATGCCTAGCAACGTGCACTGGTTTTTTCGATGCATAAGCGGTCTTGAGCGGCTAAAGGTCATGTGCTATCGTGCGCGCCCTTGGCATTTAAGCAAAAAAATATTGCTTCGCGACCCGCGCAACGCGGGCTTTGCGTAGCGCGATTGCGGCTAGCCGAATGAGCTTGCGGTGACGATTTCCTCAAGGCGATGTCCTTGAGAAAAGCGCGCTGCACTCGTATAAAAATCAAACGGGGAAAAGATCTTGCCGATGGAGAAGTGGACCCGGGCACGCGCCGGTATGTTCTCTTGCGCGCGTGCGGAACGGGCGCCTGAACGTTTCGTGATGCGCGTATTGGCAGCCGTTCTGTTGAGCACGGCGGGCCTTGATCCGTTCATCGCTTATGCGCAAGCAGCGGCGCTGCAGTCCAATGCGCCGCGCGCTTCACAGTCCGCTGCATCTCAACCCAATATCGCTTTCTATTACGCGGCGAATCCGCCTGTCGATCAATTGCAGGCATTCGACGCAGTGGTCATCGACCCGGTAGCGGGCTTCGATCCGTCCATGCATCCGCTCGCGCATACGACATGGATCGCGCGTAGTCGAAGCGGCAATGGCGCTGAAATCGAAGCGCTGTGGCAGCGTGGTTATCGCGGATTTTTCCTCGATACGCCAATCGCTCTTGCCGCAGCCCTTCGAATTCATGCGGCGCATCCGGACGCGCGTCTCATCGCGGGTGGCGAGAACATTGCGCAAAGCGCGTTGCCCTATGCAAGCGCGCTATACGCGGTTGTCGGCGATTCGCTGATTCGCGGTATAGACGAAAGTGGTCAGTTCACGGAAGTTCCTGAAGCGTTGCGCGCACGGCGCATGGCGGCGGCGCGCGAATTCACGCAGCAGAGCGGCGTGCCGGTCGTGTCGATCGAGCATTGCAATCGCAACGACCGGCAGTGCGCGCGCGATACAGCGAGCCGCGTCGTGTCCGCAGGCATGCTGCCTTACGTGACGAGCAAGGCGCGCGATGTGGTCGGCATCGGCAAGATAGAAGTGCTGCCGCGCAAGATTCTCGTCGTGCAGGACCGCGATACCAAGGACCCGCTCGATTTAAGCGCGGGGGTGCGTGACCTCGCCACGCCGCTCAATTACATGGGCTACGACGTCGAGTACGCCGACTTTTCGTCGCGCTTGCCGGATAACATCACACCCGACCGTTACGCAGGCGTGGTCGCATGGATTCAGCGCGGCGCGGTGCCCGATGCACAAGTCTGGCAACGATGGGTTGCCGCGCGCATGGCGGATCACATTCCTGTCGCGTTTCTCGGTCAGTTCGGTTTCGATTCAGCCGGTTCCGCTGGCGCCGCGCTCGATCTGCAACCGGTCGGCGGAACGTTCGCGGCGCCCGTCACGGTCGTCAAGAGCGATCCGATGATCGGCTTCGAGATCAGCCCGAAACCGGAACCGCGCGATCTGCAAGGGGTGCGCGTGGGTCCGCGCAGTCAAGCTTTGCTGCGCGTCTCGGCAAGCGGAGAGGAGGTGGACCAAGTCGCGCTCACGCCGTGGGGCGGGTACGCGCTGAGTCCTTACACAGTCGTATCGTTGGACAGCATCGAACAGGAACGCTGGGCCATTCAACCGATGGCCTTCATGAAGGCGGCGCTGCATCTGCAAGACATGCCCGCGCCGAGCGTGACGACGGAAAACGGCCGACGCCTTTTCATGTCGCACGTGGATGGCGATGGCTTCGCCTCACGCGCGGAATTCCCCGGTCCCGACTACTCGGGCGAAGCGTTGTATCAGCAGATATTCACGCGCTATCAAGTGCCGATGACGCTCTCCGTCATCGAAGGCGAAGTCGGTCCTGCCGGTCTGCATCCGGATATCTCGCCCCGTCTGGAAGCCATCGCGCGCAAGATGTTCGCGCTGCCGCATGTCGAGATCGGCACGCATACGTACTCGCAT
This sequence comes from Caballeronia sp. HLA56, assembly GCF_054655155.1. Lineage (NCBI taxonomy): Bacteria > Pseudomonadati > Pseudomonadota > Betaproteobacteria > Burkholderiales > Burkholderiaceae > Caballeronia > Caballeronia sp. HLA56. The sequence goes on from NZ_BAAHOB010000001.1 coordinate 43,469, forward strand.
CCGTTTCAGTGGGAACAGGTCGACAGCAAGGGCGCACAGATGGATCGCGGCGGTGGCGACGCGGCGTTCTCGTTGAATATCCCGGGATATCGCTTCAATATCGATCGTGAGATCACGGGCTCGATCGACTATATCAACTCGCGTCTTGCACCTGCCGGCAAGAAGACCGTTCTCCTGCAATGGTCCGGCGACTGCCGTCCGCCTGGCTTCGTCGTGCGCAAGGTGGCCGAGGCGGGCGTCTACAACTTCAATGGCGGCGATACGGTCATCACGAAGTCGGCCAATAGCTGGACCAATATCGCGCCGGTCGGTGTGGACAAGGGACCCGGCGCATATCAGGTCTATGCGCCGAATCAAGACGAGAACGTCTATACCAACGACTGGCAAGGTCCATTCTATGGCTTCACGCGCGTGCTGGAAACGTTCGCGATGACCGAGCGTCCGCAGCGCTTCAAGCCGATCGACATCTATTACCACATGTATAGCGGCACCAAGGTGGCGTCGCTGCGCGCGTTGGATCAGATCTTTTCGACGACACTCAAGCAGCCGGTGATGCCGGTCTATGTGAGCGAGTACATCCGCAAGGTGCTCGACTGGCATACCTTCGCGGTGGCAAAAGACATCGATTCGAAGTCCGGTCAATGGCTCGTGCGCGGCAATGGCGAAGTGCGCGAATTGCACTGGCCGCAAGCGACAAAGCCATCGGTCGATGATGCTTCGGGCGTCACGGGTTTCGCGCCGGGGCCTGACGGTACTTACATCCATATCGATAACGGCAGTGCGCGTTTTGCCATGGGCGGTACAACGACCGCGCCGTATATCGAAGAGGCAAATGGTTTCGTGCGCAACTTTCGCCGCACGCCGCAAGGCATGCAGTTCGAATTTGCCGGCCACTATCAGCCGTTCGTCAAGGTAGCGAACGCGCAGCAGTGCAAGGTCCGCGTCAACGGTCAAAGCGTTGCTGCCCGACGCGATGGCGATTTCCTGCGCTTCGAGACGTCGGCCGATGTGGGATCTATCTTGAACTACAAGCCGGTCGAGGTCGCCTGTGCTCGTTAATCGCCCTCGTATTGCGTCAACGTGGCTCGTGATGTTGCTCGCGGGCGTCGTGTTGATCACGCTATGGTTCATGCATCCGCGTGGCGGATTGCGCAACCGCTTGACATCCACCGATGCACCGAGCGATCTCAGCATCGCTTATCTCGAAGCGTGGCTGCGCGTGCAGCCCGGCAACACGGAGATTCTCTCGGTGCTCGGCACGCAATACGTGCGTCTCGGGCGCGATGAAGATGCGCGCCGCATTGCTGACCGCATGGCCGCCGCGCCTGGTGACGAGCTTCATCGCGCCGCACAGTTGCTGCGTCTGACCGTGGATACGCGCGAGACCTTCGCATTGCCCGCGAACGATCCGGGCCGCGAGGCCGCGCTGGTTCGCCTGCGCACGCAACTGACCAACGCGGCGGCGCTGTCGTGGTCGACTGCGGACTTGCAAATGCTGGCCGAAGCGGCTGCATCCGCAAATGCGCAACAGCTTGCGGGGCAGCTCTATGCGCGGCTTGCCGTGCAGGACCCGGCACAACAGACGCGCTGGAATCGCGAAGTGGTGCGCTTTGCCATGTATGGCGGCGACTATCGCGGCGCGGCGGAAGGCTGGTTCCGTTTGCAAGCGAAGGCACCCACGTTCGATACGAAGCGTGATTGCTTCATCAACGGCATTCGCGCGCTACAGTCGGGCAATCTGCTCGATGAAGCGCTTGGCGCCGCGAAGGAACATGGCGCAGCGTTCGCGCACGATCACGCGACGCTTGTCGTGCTGCTGAATCTGGCGCGCGCGGCGCATCGGCCGGACCTCGTGGATCGTTATGCAAAGGCGCTCGCGGGTTATGCGCAAGCGCAGCCAACGGATGAAGACGGCGCGCTACGGCTGGTCGCGTATCTTCGTGAGCGCGCATCACAGAAAGAATATGCGTACATGGATGGTTCGCAGCCGATGCATACGCACCGTCACGATGTGCATGTCGTTCGTGTTGCCACGCCTGCATCGGCTCCGAACGCCACGGACGATGTCCCGGGTCTCCTGTACCAATCGTTCCTCGAATCGAACGACTTGCAGAACGCACAGCGCGTCGCGAGCGAACAGGTCGAGAAGAATCCCGGCTCGACGGTGTGGACGAAGCGGCTCGCTCAAGTATCCGAATGGAATCACGCGTCGCCGCTCGCGCTCAAGATGTGGCTCGCTTACGCGCAAGCCACGCACGACCCGGAAGGCTGGAAAAACGTCATGCGTCTGGCTCCGATGCTCAACGACGACAACGCGTATCTCGCCGCGTTGATCCAGGCATCGAATGCCGCACCCGCCGATCTCAAGCTGCTCGACTCGGTCGTCGCGGCATACGAACGTCTCGGCCGTCCGGACGATGCACTGGCGTTCCTGCGCACCCGTCAGCGCACGATATCGAACGAGGCCATCGTTTTGCGGCTTGGCCAACTCGCGGAACGCTCGGGCCACGACGATGAAGCGCTCGCCGCTTATCGCGCGCTGAACAAGCGCAATCCGGCGAACACGCAATACGCATTGCGCACCGCGAGCCTTTTGTATCGTCATGGCGACTACAAGGGTGCGCTCGATGCCTTGCTCGCTGCACGCCAAGGCGCCAGGAACGATGACATTCTGTTTTGGCGCAACGCGGCGCAACTGGCGCGTCTCCTGCAACGCGATGACATCGCCAACGACGCGTACAAGCATCTGCTTGCAAGCGGCGAGGCCACGTCCGAAGACTTGAGCGCCATGACGTACTTCTACGACGCTTATCCAGTCGATGCCGCTCGCACTTCGGAGTTGCAGTATCGCCGCGATCGTTCGCCGCGCTCACTGGAAAGCGCAGTCCACTATTACACCGATGCCGAGCAATACGATCGCGCCGATGCATTGCTCAAAAGCCTGAGCCCGGAGCAACTCGCCGTTGCGTCCGAGTCGCCGTCGTTCCTGCGCATTCGCGCCGAATACTATCGACAGACGAACCGTCCGCTCGATGCGCTCGCCGATCTTCAACATGCCGTCACGCTGCCGGGTGCCGCGCTCGACTTGCGCGCGGCATTGCTCTGGACGCTCGTCGACTACGGCACGGATGCGCAATTGCACGACGCGCTCAAGCCATGGCGCGATACGCCTGCGCAAGAGCCCGCGTTGTGGGGCCCGCTCGCTGCTGCCTATATGCGCTTGAACAAGCCTGAAGCCGCGCTCAAGTACTTGCGTCTGCAAGCGGCGTCCGCATCGCGTGATCCGCTGTGGCAGTTGAGCTATGCCGAAGCGCAAGAGATGGCGGGACGCAGCGACCTCGCATGGTCCATTCGCCGCAATGTCTGGCGCCAGATGCAGGACGAGGAAGCGGCCGTTCGCGCGAACACGGCGGTGGGAAAGAACATCGTGCAGACGCACCAGTCGCAAGGCAGTGAAGTGCGTGAACAACTGCAAGGCCGGCGCGTGACGCTGGCATCGATATTCGAGAACGCGGATGTATCGAAGGCATTGCTGATCGACCTGCTCGCAACCGATGCCGGGCGCAACGACGACACCGCCGCACGCCGCACCTTGTTGGGCGATACGGCCGGTCTTCCCGCTGCGCAATTGGAGGCATCGAACGCGAATGCATCTCCGAAAGAGACACAACTGACCTCGTCCGTTGCACGCGATGTCGCGCTTGCCTGGGCCATGTCGCACGAAGCGAATCCGTTGGCGAAGCGCTGGCTCGCGCGTCAATACGCCGACGTGCTGGTTCAGCCTTCGGAGCAGTTGATCGCCATTGCGCTTGCCGACAACGACAAGCCCGCGATGGAACGTCTTCTCGATGATCAGAAGGCGCGCCTGCCGATCTATGACCGTATCGATGCATCGATCGCGGTGGATCGTCCGGGCGATGCACAAAAGCTCGCGTTTCAAGGCCTCGAAGATGCGCCCTATGACGATGAACTTCATGGCCGCCTCGTGCAGACCTCACTGACGTGGCCGCAATCGCTCGATGCAAGCGTCACGAGTTATGTCGAACATCCGCTCGATTACATCGAGCAGACTCTTGGCGGCAGCCTCAAGATCGCGGACAAATACATGATCGGCGTGAAGGGCGTTCAACGCTTCCAGCATTCGACGGATTCATCGCAACTCACCGATGTCCCTTCGGTGGATCGCTCCTTGGAAGTCTTCGCGCGCCGCCAGACTTACGACACGGCGTTCATGGTCACCGTGGGCCGCCGCGAAGCGCTCGACAGTTTTTACAGCGTATCGGCGGGTGCCGAATGGGGCCGAAATTCCGCTTTGTCGCTCGCCGTGAAGGCGGGCTACAACCAGACCGCACGCGAGTCGCAAGTGTTGCAAGTGGGCGGTGTGAAGGACAACGTCGCAGGCACCGTGACGTATCGCGCGACGGAAAGCCTCTATGCCACGGGCACGGTCGAAGCCGATCGCTTCTATAGCCAGGCGCGTAACTATCTCGGTAGCGGCGTGCTGTCGACGGGCGAGCTCGGTTATCGCATTCGCACGAATTATCCGGACTACACGCTGCGCCTGATGGGCGCGCATGGCGGATACGGCGCAAGTGGCGCCGCCGATGGCCTGATCTCGCGCCTCATTCCGGTGACCGCCGGTCCGGTGAGTGCGGCGAGCTTCATTCCGCAAAGCTACTCGCAATACGGCCTGTTCTTCGGTTTCGGCAACGATCTGCTCGATCAATACACGCGCGCATGGCGGCCATTCTTCGATGCAGGCGTGCTGCACGACTCGAATCAGGGCTGGGGACCGTCCATCAGTCTTGGCCTCGCGGGCACCGTGTTCGGCGGCGATCATGCGGCGCTTTATTTCTCGCATCAGCGTGTGTCGCGTCTCGGTACGCCGGTCACGCAAATCGGTGCGCGCTATAGCTGGTTTTATTGAAACGATTCTGGATCCACGGAAGGGGAAGCAACATGCACGGTATCAAACGACTCGCGCGTTCAGGCGCATGGTGTGTGGCGGCAACCGCGCTCGCGCTTGCAATGAGCGCATGCGGAACGGTGCGTCAGACGGCCGGCCCGACGCTCACGCATGGCGACAAGGTGGCTGTCGTGTCCATCGCCAACTACACGGAAACGCCGGATGCGGGCAAGAGCGCCGAATCCATCGCGGCGAATACGCTGCGCGCAGGCGGTGTCGGTGATGTACGTATCGCTCCCGCCGATACCAACCGCAACGCGCTCTTCGATAACGCGCAACGCGGCGATGGCGACAAATCGCTCGAATGGGCACGCTCGCAAAACGCGCGCTATGTGCTGACGGGCGCGGTCGAGGAATGGCGCTACAAGACCGGCGTAGATGGCGAACCGGTAGTGGGCGTGACCTTCGAACTGATCGATGTCGCGAACGGCTCGGTCGTCTGGAGCGCAACGGGAACGCGTACGGGCTGGAGCCGCTCGGCATTGTCGAGTGTGGCGACCACTTTGATCGGCAATGTGCTGTCGCCGTTGCAAGCGCGCCAGTAAGTCGCCGATCAAGCTTGCCCGCCTGCCGCCGACATACAGGATGCAGGCCGATACGAAATAAGCACGAGACAAGAAAAGGAAATGGCCGTGAATACCGCAGCCGTCGAAACCAACCCGGGCGCCGCCAAGCGCCACGCGCATCCGTTCGGCAATTTGGGCCGCGTGCGCCGCTTTCTCGCGCCCGCGGTGGCGCGGCCCTTCGCTATCGTCGAAAGCGTCGCGCTGATGCTCATCATGCTGTCTGTCGCGCGCTGGCTTCAGCATGACGATCCCTTACTCGTGCGCGGCGGCTTTCCGTGGCTATGGATGGTGCCGCTGCTCGTCGCGTTGCGCTACGGTACGCTGCTTGGCTTGCTGTCCAGCTCCATCATGTTCGGTGTGTGGGAGTTGTTCTATCCGCCGGGCGGCACGTTTCCCGCGTTGTATTTCGCGGGCGGTCTTTGTCAGACGATCCTTGCCGGTCATTTCGGCGATACGTGGGGCAGCCGCGCGGAACGTGCATCGTCGCTGAACGATTATCTGAACGACCGCCTCGTTGCGTTGACCAACAGTCACTACTTGCTGCGTCTTTCGCATGAGCGGCTTGAGAAGGATCTGCTGTCGCGTCCGACGACGTTGCGCGATTCGATCACCGAGTTGCGGCGGCTTTCCGTCGCCGGCGACACGGCGAAGAACGATTCATCGATGCGCGGCGCGGATGGCCTGCTCGAGTTCATCGCGCAAGCATGTCAAATTGAAGTGGCCGCGCTTTTTCCGGTGCATCGCGGCAAACTGGGCATGGAGCCGATCGCCCAACTCGGCGATGCCTTCACGCTCAAGCTCGACGATGAACTCGTCATGCATGCGCTCGCCACGCAAAACGTCGCGCATCTGAAGAACGTCGATTCGACCGTGCCGGTCAGCGAGTATCTCGTCTGCGCGCCGCTGGTATCCGCCGATGGCGAATTGCGTGCGTTGCTCGTCATCAAGCGCATGCCGTTCCTGTCGCTCAACTTCGACAATCTGCAACTCCTGCTGGTGCTGTTGGGTTACTACGCCGATGGCGTGGCGCACGCGTCCTTCGTGCAGCGCATTGTCGATCAGGTACCCGATTGTCCGCATGAATTCGCGCTCGATCTCGGCCGTCTGACGCGTCTGCAGAAGAAAGCGGGCGTGGCTTCCTCGCTGGTCGCGCTCGTGTTTCCGCGCGATGAAGAAGGCGATGAACTCTTCGAACACGTCATACGCCGCCGCCGTTCGCTCGACGTCATGTGGCCCCTGCAGACGCCGCGGCAATCCGTGCTGCTCAATCTCATGCCCGCAACGGATACGACCGGCATCGACGGCTATCTCGCGCGTATCGAAGCAAGTCTGAAAGCGCAGTTCAATACCGACCTCGAAGGCGCGCGCGTTGGCGTGCATACGCTGCATCTCGAAGGCGAGGAACCGGGCGCGGCGCTCAAGCGTCTTCTCAAGCGAAGTGGCCTCGATGTTTAAAGGGTCCTCACTCCTCATCGGCGCGCTCGCGGCTATCGTCGCGGGAATCGTGCAATACCTTGCGATTGCGAGCCTGATGCAGGCGCCGGGCGCGTTCGATCCGCTCATGCGCTTCCTGGCTTGGCAGGCCGCAGCGGGTCTGGCGGAAGCCGTTGCGTTTCGCGCCTGGTTGCCACAAAACTATCGCGAGCCGCTCGCGTGGTCGTTGCTCTCGTTGTGGCTTGCGTGCACGTTCGTACCGCTCTTGGGTGGCGTCGTGGTGCTCGTGAGCTGCATCTGGGCAGCGCTCTTTCCCGCGCTCAAGGAAAGCGGCGAACTCGACGATGTCGCGCGTCCCAAATTCGTCACGTATCTGGTGTCGCGCGTTCAGCATGGCGGCGGCGCGCGCTTGCAGGCACGTCTTGCGAACACGCAGGTGGCATCGACGGATCGACTGTCCGCGCTGGTTGCCATTCAGAGCATGCCGACCCGCACCACCGGCACCTTGCTGCGCGACTTGCTCGCCGATCCCCTGGAAGATATTCGCCTGATTGCATACGGCACGTTGGACCATGCCGAGAACGAGATCATGCAGAAAATCTTCAGAACGAGCAAAACGCTCGAAGCAACCGGGAAGCCGGCCGAGCGTCACGCGCTGAATCGTCTGCTTGCCGAACTCTACTTCGAGCTCGTGTACCAGAATCTCGTGCAAGGCGCGGTCTACAAGCACACGCTGCAGCAAGCCGACCGCTACGCGCAGGCCGCGCTTGAAACCGATTCATCGGATGCCGCACTGTGGCTCATTCGCGGACGTCTGGCGCTTGCAAGCGGCTTGCCCGATGAAGCGCATGAACACATTGGCCGCGCGCTCGAGCTCGGCTTTCCGCGCGAACGTCTCGTTCCCTGGCTTGCCGAAGCGGACTTTCTGCGCGGCGAATATTCACGCGTGGCGAGCCTTCTGGCGACGCTCGGCAATGCCGCTTCGTTGCCCACGCTCAAACCGGTTGTGAAGTACTGGTCATGATGAAAGAACTCCCGATCCGCCGCGCCGCCAATGCCGATGTCTGCCTTCTCCTCGAAGGCACGTTCCCGTTCGTGCGCGGCGGGGTATCGAGCTGGGTCAACGAGATGATCCGCTCTTACCCCGACACACGCTTCGCGATCGTCTTCATAGGCAGCCAGAAGTCGGACTATGCGGGCGTCGCTTATGCATTGCCCGACAACGTCGTGCATATCGAAACGCATTACCTGTACGAGCCGACCACGGCGGATTTCACGCCGCGCGCGGCCGCTGGCGACAGCGCCGCGTTCGTGCGCTCGCAGCAGTTGCACGACACCTTGCGCGACCCGCGTAACGGCCGCGATGCTGGCGCGTTGCTCGCCGACATGATCCCGATGATCGGCACGAGCGGCGCGCTCAACGAAGAGCAGTTCCTCACGAGCCGCGCGGCGTGGCATACCATCGTCGATCAATACGAGCAGTTCTGCACGGACCCGTCCTTCACCGATTACTTCTGGACCGTGCGTATCATGCACAAGCCGCTGTGGCAGCTTGCGCGCGTGGCGGAGCAGTTGTTGCCGGCCAAGGTTTATCACACGGTATCGACGGGATATAGCGGCTTTCTCGGCGCGTTGATGCACTACCGTACCGGACGGCCCTTGCTGATCTCCGAGCATGGCATCTATACGAAGGAACGCAAGATCGACTTGCTGCAAAGCCAGTGGATTCGCGACAACCGCGGTGTGTTCGAACGCGACATCTCGCGGGTGAGTTACTTCCGCGAACTGTGGGTGCGTTTCTTCGAAGCGATCGGCAAGCTTGCCTACGACGCCGCCGACGATATCGTCGCGCTCTACGAAGCGAATCGCCAGCGTCAGGTGATGGACGGTGCGCGTGCCGAGCGCACGCAGTGTATCCCCAACGGCATCGACGTCGATGCGCTCGGGCCGCTCGTCGCGCAACGCAAGCCGCGTTCGAATCGCGTGGTTGCGCTGATCGGACGCGTGGTGCCGATCAAGGACATCAAGACTTTCATTCGCGCGATCTTCATCGCGTCGCGCAGCATGCCGGACCTGGAAGGCTGGATCATCGGACCGGAAGAAGAAGATCCCGCCTATGCGCTCGAATGCCGCGCATTGGTGGAGAGTCTCGGCTTGAGCCGCAATCTCAAGTTTCTCGGCTTTCAGCGTATTGACGACATGCTTCCGCAAGTCGATGTCATCGCGCTGACCTCGATCAGCGAAGCGCTGCCGCTCGTGGTGCTCGAAGGTTTCGCAGCGGGCGTGCCCGCCATCACGACGGATGTCGGGTCGTGCCGCCAATTGATCGAAGGCGTGGATGAGGAAGATCGCGCGCTCGGATCGGCGGGCGGCGTCGTGCAGCTTGCGGACCCGGCCGCGTTCGCGCAGGCCGTGCTGTCCTTGCTCGCGGATGAAACGCGCTGGCAAGCCGCACAACAAGCCGGTCTTGCACGCGTGCGCCGCTATTACACGAAGAAGCAGATGATCGACCGTTATCGCGCGCTGTATGACCGTCTGTCGGCACTGCCGGATCGCGCGCGCAGCGGCATGTCGGCAAGCGCCGCGCAATGCCCGATGCATCATCACAAACCGGCAGGCGCCGCGAAAGAGCCGCTTGCATCGCAGGAGTCACGCTGATGGCCGGCATTGGTTTCGAATTGCGCAAGATCATGCGCCGCGACACGCTCGCGGGCGTGGCGCGCGCGTATGCCTATGCAGGGTTGATCAGTTCAGGTCCGCTCATTCTGTCGATCTTCGGCATTTTGATCATCGGGCTCATCAGCCTGGCTTCAGTGATACCGAAGTTTGCGATCGTACAGTTTCAGGTGTCGGTGACATATTTGATCGCGCTTAGTCTGATATTGACGGGACCGTTGCAACTCTCGTTCACGCGCTTCATTTCCGACCGCTTGTTTGAGAAGCGCGATGACCTCGTGCTGTCCAATTACAACGGCGTCGTGCTCGTGTCTTCGGCTCTTTCGAGCGTGGCTGCGGTCGTTGCGATGTTGCTGGGCTTTCGTGAAGAGCCGATCGTCTATCGCCTGTTGATGATTACCGGCTTCGTCGTGGTCGGCAATATCTGGATCGCGGTGATCTTTCTGTCGAGCGTGAAGCAGTATCGGCAGATTCTTTACGTGTTTGCCGTGGGTTATGCGTGCGTCGTTTGTCTTGCGCTCGCACTGAACGGCTATGGACTTATCGGTTTGCTGGGCGGCTTCGTGGCCGGCCATATCGTCTTGCTGGCGGGTTTGTCGGGCTTGATTTACCGGAACTATCGCAGCGAGCGCTTCGTGTCGTTCGAAGTGTTCGAAGGACGTTATGCTTATCCTAGTCTCGCGCTCGTCGGCTTGCTGTTCAATATCGGCGTGTGGCTCGACAAGTTCATGTTCTGGTATGCGCCGGGCACGGGTACGCGAGTCATTGGGCCGCTGAATGCATCGGTGATCTACGACATCCCCATTTTTATCGCTTACGTATGCGTGATGCCGGGCATGGCGACGTTCCTCGTCCGTATCGAAGCGGACTTCGTCGAATACTACGACGCGTTCTACGACGCCGTGCGCAGCGGCGCGACGCTGCGCCATATCAGCGAGATGCGCGACATGATGGTGGGCAGCGTGCGTGCCGGGCTCTATGAAATCATCAAGGTGCAGACGGTGGTGCTGCTGCTGATCGTTGCGTTCGGTGAGCGCGTGCTGGGCTTGCTCGGCATCTCGCCCTTGTATATGCCGCTTTTGGTCGTCGATGTCGTGTCCGCGAGTCTGCAAGTGCTGCTGCTCGGCCTGCTCAACGTGTTCTTCTATCTCGATGGACGACGCACCGTCATGAAGCTCACCGGCGCGTTCGTTCTGTTGAATGGCCTTTTTACGGGCATTACGTTGCGGCTCGGACCGGATTTCTACGGCTATGGGTTCGCACTGGCGTTGCTCGTCGTCGTGGTGGCCGCCGTGAAGGTGCTCGACCGCAAGTTCCTGTCTCTCGAATACGAGACTTACATGCTGCGCGGCTGAGTGGCTTAACGACATGAACAAATTCGTCCGGCGATCTGGCCTGCGCGCATTGCTGCATTTCGCGAGAATCGCCGCCTTCGGGGCGATGGTGACTGCCGCGCACGCGCAAACGCCATCGGTCGCGCTGTATTACGGCGCAAATCCGCCTGTCGAGGAACTCACCGGTTTCGATGTCGTCGTAGTCGAGCCCGATGCACATTTCGATCCGCAAGCTCATGCGGATACGCACACGGCGTGGTTTGCTTACGTGAGCATCGGCGAAGTGAATCCGCATCGCGCTTACTTCAAGGCGATTCCGTCTGCGTGGATGCCTGGCGTGAATCAGGCGTGGGCGTCGCATGTGGTGGATCAAACGGCGGCGCAATGGCCGGCGTTCGTCGTGAACAAGGTTATCGCACCGTTGTGGAAGAAGGGTTATCGCGGCTTCTTTCTCGATACGCTCGATTCGTATCAGCTGATCGCCACGACCGATGCCGCGCGTGCGGCACAGGAAGCGGGACTCGTGCGCGTCATTCGCGCCATCAAGGCGCGTTATCCGGAAGCGAAGCTGATCTTCAATCGCGGCTTTGAAGTGCTGCCTCAAGTGCATGAATCAGCCTGGATGGTCGCGTTCGAATCGCTGTATCGCGGCTGGGATGCAGGCAAGCAACGCTATACGGAAGTACCGCAGGCCGACCGCGACTGGCTGCTGATGCAGGCCACGACCATCCGCGATCGATACCATCTGCCGGTCCTTTCGATCGACTATTGCGCACCCGCCGACGCCGATTGCAAGGCCGCGACGTCCACACGCATCGCGGCCGACGGCATCGTGCCCTATGTCACCGATGGCGCGCTCGCCACGGTAGGCACAGGAGCGCTACCAGCGAATTGAACGCAACGAAGAACAACATCATCTGAGAGAGCAAAGCCATGTATGGCATCGTCGGCGCCATACCCAACGCAATATCGTTCCCGTATTGATCGAAGGGCTGCACGGATGTGGATAAGCCGCGGACTCTGGCAAAGTCGGTCACGGTGGAGTGAGGGGCCATTGCGAACACTGAGCAGCAGCGTGTTCCTTGGTCTCACCCATTATCCCCACCCGCCACGGCCAGCACCGCACCCGTGATATACGCCGCCTCATCCGAGGCAAGAAAGAGAATCGGCGCTATCTGCTCGTCGAGCGTGCCGTAACGCTTGAGGAAGGTCGACTCGGTGACCTGCTTGACCGCCTCGCCCATCCACGCTTTCTCTTGCTCGCTATCGCCTGAGGCGTTACGAGGCACTCGTCGCGGAGGTGCCTCTGTCCCGCCGGGCGCAGCCGCAACGACGCGGATGTTGTACGCGCCGTACTCCATCGCAAGCGATTGAGTCATCGCGTTCACGCCACCCTTCGCCGCGGAGTACGGTACGCGCCGAATCCCGCGAGTCGCATTCGATGAAATGTTGACGATGGTGCCGCAACCCTGCGCGAGCATGTACGGAAGCACGGCATGACACGCGTAAAGCGTTGGCATAAGCGAACGCCGAATCTCCGCATCGATATGCGCGGGCTCGAACTCCGCGAAAGGGCGCATGCGAATGGCGCCGCCCACGCCGTTGATGAGAATGTCGATCCGACCGAACCTGTTCTTTGCAAAAGCCATCGTCGATGCCGCACCGTCGTAGGTTTCGAGATCGGCGACAAACGCAGCCGCATCATCGCTTTGTGCTTCAGCGGCGACGTCCGCCACGAAGTCCGCTCGATCGACGAATAGAACCTTCGCTCCTTCCGCGATCGCACGAAGCGCAACGCCCCGCCCGATCCCTTGCGCCGCGCCTGTGACCACCATGACTTTGCCGGCGAATCGGTTGGTGTTCATGCGGTCTCCGGCGCGGCGTTAGGGGTGAACTTCTCGTAGTGGAAGCTATTCGGCTTCACGCCGGTATCGTCGAAGTACTTGCGCACGGCATCGACCATTGGAGGAGGACCGCAGAGATAGACATCGACGTCACCGTCATTCAATGACTCTGCCGACATGTGCTGCGTGACCCAGCCTTTGCGTGGATGATCCGATTCGGCATCGGCCACGACGGTGCTGTAAGTGAAGTGCGGGAGCTTCATGGCATACGCAGCTATTGCATCGGTTTGCACGAGGTCGAGGTCTCGCGTCACACCGTAGATGAGATGAACCCTTTGCTGCGCGTTCGTCCGGTATAAGACTTCCAGCATCGACAAGAAGGGCGCTAAACCAGTGCCACCCGCAAGAAAGAGCAACGGCCGCTCGACGGGGCGCAGATAGAAGCTACCCAGCGGCCCGGTCAATTGGGTCTTGTCGCCCGGCTGCGCGGATTCGAGCCAGGTACTCATCACGCCGCCTGGAATCTTTTTGATCAGGAAGCTGACCTTGCTTGCACCAGGCGCGGAAGAGAACGAATAGGAGCGATGCTGCCCGCTGCCCGGCACATCGATATTGACGTATTGACCGGCGAGGAACACAGGCGCGGCAGCTTCGACATCGAATTCGAGCACGACGGCTGCGTCGTTATGCGGTTCGACCTTCGCGACGGTCGCGGCAAATTTGCTTTGCTCGGTCTTGCACACTACTGACGATGCCGGCACTGCAATCACGCAGTCGCTTTGCGGCACCATCTGGCACGTGAGGACAAGGCCGGTTTCCTTTTCGTCGTCGCTTAGCGCGTCTTCGATATAGTCGTCGCCGAGGTCGTACGCGCCGCTTTCCGCGCGGCATTTGCAGGTGCCGCATACGCCGTCGGAGCAATCCATCGGCAAGTTGATCCGGGCTCGAAATGCGGCATCGAGGACCTTCTCGCCCGCCTTGCATTCGACAAAGCGAGTCACGCCGTCTTCGAAGTTCAATGCGATGCTGTAGCTAGACATGTTGTCTCCTGCTTCGTGTCTCGTTCCCATCAAGCACTTCAGACGTGATAGACGTCGAGTACCTGGCGGATATAGTCGTTCTTCAACGCAATCTTCTTGCTGGCAATCAAGAGACGGTCATCCACCTTGCGGAAGGTAACGAAAATGGTGCCGAAGAAATAGTCGGTCATCTTGTAGCGATGGCTCTGCGTAGTGAAGTTGTAGCGCACGTCCACTTCATTCGCGCGTTCGGCCAGCAGCTCGACGTTCGTCACGTTGTGGCTGGTGCGCGGTTCCGGCATCGACGCACCGCTGCGCTCGGTCTTGATGCGGAACACTCGATCTTCCAGGCCGCCACGGTCGGCGTAGTACATCAAGGAGATTTGACTGTGCGGGTCGTCGGTGAGCTTGTCATCGTCGTCCCAGGCGGGCATCCAGTACTCGACGTCTTCGGTGTAGCAAGCGAGCCACTCGTCCCACTGACGGTCATCTAGAAAGCGCGCCTCTTGATAGAGCGCGGCACAGACCTTTTGATAGTCGATGCTCATACCGTCGCCTCCGTCTGTTCCTTGCGTAGAGCTTCGCGCATGACGTGCATCCAGTACTCGTGTTGCACCACGAAGAGCCCTTCGTCTTCGCTGCGCTCGCCCGAGATAAGCGGCTTCAGTCCCATGCCTTTTGCGTTCGCATCGGGTCCGTGCACCCATAGCGGCGCGCCGCGCGACATGTCGTTCCACATCGATGTCGTGCTCGCATAGCCCGCCTGACACGCGCGAAATTCTTCGAGGTCGTCGCTCGTGCCCATGCCCGAGACGTTGAAAAAGTCTTCGTATTGACGAATGCGGATGGCACGGCTTTCCGCGCTCTCGCCTTTGGGTGCGAAGCAGAAGATGTTCACTTCGGTCTTGTCGACGCTGATCGGGCGGATCACGCGAATCTGCGTGCTGAACTGGTCCATCAAGAACACGTTCGGATACACACAAAGATTGCGCGTCTGATTGACGATGTACTTCGCCTTTTCGTCGCCCACGCGTGCTGCGATCTCATCGCGATGTTGATACACCGGACGCACTTCCGGATTCATCGTGTTGGTCCAAAGCAGGATATGTCCATGCTCGAAGCCATATACGCCAGCGACGGACTTGCTCCAGCCGTTGGCATCGACGGCCTTCGTGCCTTCGACCTTGCGACGGCCCATGGTTGCAGCGTAGTTCCAGTGCACGGTGCTGACGTGATAGCCGTCGCAGCCGTTTTCCATCTGCATCTTCCAGTTGCCGTCGTAGATGTACGAGGAATTGCCGCGCAACACTTCGAGACCTTCAGGCGCCTGCGAGACGATCTGATCGATGATGACCTTGGTCTCGCCGAGATAGTCTTCGAGCGGCATGACGTCTTCGCTCAGGCTGCCGAAAAGGAAGCCACGGTAGTTCTGAAAGCGCGCAACCTTCTTCAAGTCGTGCGAGCCTTGCTTATTGAACTGCACCGGGTACTCGGTCGTCTTCTCGTCCTTGACCTTCAATAGCTTGCCTGCGTTGGAAAACGTCCAGCCGTGGAACGGGCACGTGAAGCTGCCCTTGTTGCCATGCTTGCGACGGCAGAGCATCGCACCCTTGTGTGCGCAGGCATTGATGACGGCGTGCAATTCGCCGACCTTGTCACGCGTGATGACGATCGGCTGACGGCCGATCCACGTGGTGTAGTAATCGTTGTTGTCTGGAATCTGGCTCTCGTGCGCGAGATACACCCAATTACTCTCGAAGATGTGCTTCATTTCGAGTTTATACAAATCGGCGTTCGTGAAAATATCGCGGCGGCAGCGGAACACACCGCTTTCCTTGTCATCCTGAACGGCGTTGTTCAGCAAGTCGTCCAGTTGTCGCGCTTTATCGATGGTTGCGGGCATGACTCGTCTCCCTATGCAGGCTTCGTGCGAAGCGCTTGCATCGGTTCAAAGAATTTGCGAAAGAGGTTTGGCCGCGTAACAGCGGCGGCCGCGCGGGCGGTTAAGCCGCGACAGATACGCGAGGGCGATTGACCAGCTGGTTGTCCTTACCTTGAACCAGCGGAGTCAACTCGATGTTGAATTCGATTTCCTTGTACGCGTCGGACTTGAGTCCCAGCGCAGCACCGCCCGTCTTCCCGATCACGCGCGGCACGAGTTCCTCGCGAGTCGCATAGGCAAAATCATCCCAGATGAGCGGGTCGCCTTCGATGTTGATTTGCGTCGTGAGCTTGCGAGTCTTGTCGCTAGTCACGAAGAAATGCACGTGCGCCGGACGATTGCCGTGGCGCGCGATGAGGTCGAGCAGTTGCTGAGTCGCGCCGTGCGGCGGGCAGCCGTAACCCACGGGCATGAGCGTGCGGAATTCGTATTTGCCATCGGCACCCGTCTTTACCGCGCCACGAAGATTGAAGGCGTCTTGCGCGCCCGTCGGGTCGAAGTGCGAATAGAAGCCCTTCGAGTTTGCGTGCCAGCATTCCACGACCGCATTCGGTACGGGCTTGCCATCCGGGCTCGTCACCGTGCCGCGGATGATGAGCGGACCCGCGTCTTCGTCCGCGTTGATGTCGATTCTGGAGACGCCATCACGCACCGGAGCGCCGGCAACGTACAACGGACCTTCAATGGTGCGCGGCGTGCCGCCGTGGATATCTGCTTCACGGTCTTCCGCATCCATGCGGATGTCGAGATACTTCTCGATACCGAGACCAGCGGCCAAGAGTGCAGCCTCGCCATCTTGTCCGAGCTTGTTGAAATAGGTCACGCCGGCCCAGATCTCGTCGGGTGTCATGTCGAGGTCGTCGATGGCCTTGAAGAGGTCACCCAGCAAGCGATGAGTGATCTGCTTGGCGCGTGCGTTACCGTCCTTGCTTCCGAGATTCGCAGCGGCCTTCAAGAGGTCCTGCGCTTCCTTCGAATCGAACACTTTGACGCTCATTTGTCTGCTCCTGAATCTCTTGTTCGGTGGGGGTTAACCCTCGTTTTTCCGCAGTCCGTATAATGTTTGGAAGGTATGATCGGCGGCGAAAACAGAGTGTGATTGCAGAATAATGAGCCGCCAGACCGCCGTCCAACACTGATTTGGTATCGGGCTATACCAAGGAGGTATAGAAATGGAATTGCGACACCTGCGCTATTTCGTGGCCGTGGCGGAAGAGCGGAACTTCACGCGCGCCGCGCAGCGGCTCAACATCGCGCAGCCGCCACTGAGCCGTCAGATTCAGCAGCTCGAAGAGACGCTGGGCGTTCAACTGCTCGAGCGCAACTCGCGGCCGCTCAAGCTGACAGAGACGGGCAAGTTCTTTTATTCGCATGCCGCGCAGCTGATTGCGCAGACGTCCGAACTCGAATCGATGACAAGGCGCGTTGGCAATATCGAACGCAGCTTGTCCGTTGGTTTCGTAGGCTCGACGCTATACGGCATGCTGCCCAAGATCATCCGCCGCTTTCGCGACGAAAATCCTACCGTCGAGTTGAGTCTGCATGAGATGTCGACGATGGACCAGCTTCGCGCGCTCAAGGACGGTCATATCGACGTGGGGTTCGGTCGAATCCGCAATGAAGACGCGAATATTCGCCGGGTCATTCTGCGGGAAGAAAAGATGATCGTGGCGCTTCCGCAGGGGCATGCGCTCTCGGTTCTCAAGCCGGTGCTCGCGCTGCGTGACTTGCTCAACGAAACGTTGATCGTCTATCCGAAGGCGCCTCGCCCGAGTTACGCGGACCAGGTGCTTGCCGCTTTCAAGGACCGGGCGCTCGAACCCCGGCGAATTTACGAAGTGCGCGAGCTGCAGATAGCGCTTGGTCTCGTGGCGGCGGGTGAAGGCATCTCGATCGTGCCGAGCAGTGTGTATGGCCTCAAGCGTGATGATGTGAGTTACAAGGACCTGGACGACCCCACGCTGGTTTCGCCCATCATCATGAGCATGCGAGCGCTCGACGAATCGCGCGACATTCGCGAGATGCTCGAATTGATTTATCGGCTCTACGATGAGGAACACGTGCCTTACGCGCCTCGCACCGACCGAGGGCGCTAAGTTTCGATACCTGGCGAGTATGGCATTAGACGTCGAAGGTCTTGGACAAGGTGTTATTCGCCGTTCGATACTTCGTTCAACCCATCCACTTCGCCAATCCAGGTATGAACCCTCACATCGAATCCGTCGAGGCGATTCTGGTCGATTTGCCGACCATTCGCGCGCATCAGCTTTCCATGGCGACGATGCAGCAACAAACCATGGTCATCATCCGCCTGCGTTCGAGCGATGGCATCGAGGGCATCGGCGAAGCCACGACTATCGGTGGCTTGTCTTACGGCGAGGAAAGTCCCGAGGGTATCAAGCTGACCATCGATACTTACCTGGCTCCGGCGCTCGTCGGACAGGACGCGAACAATATCAACGCGGTCATGCTCAAGCTGAACAAGGTCGCGCGTGGCAACCGCTTCGCCAAGTCGGGGATCGAGACGGCGCTGCTGGATGCGCAAGGCAAACGCCTTGGCGTGCCGGTGTCCACGTTGCTCGGTGGCGCGGTTCGCAAGACGCTGCCGGTGCTGTGGACGCTTGCCAGCGGCGACACGAATCGCGATATCGAAGAAGCCGAGATGCTGCTCGCCGAACGCCGCCACAATGTGTTCAAGCTGAAGATCGGCCGCCGCGGCGTGCGCGATGACGTGGCCCATGTCTCGAAGATAAAGTCGGCTTTGGGTGACCGGGCCAAGGTAACGGTAGACGTCAATCAGGCATGGAGCGAAGTCGATGCCACGCTCGGCATTGCAGCGCTGGAAGCGGCGGGCGTCGATCTCGTCGAGCAACCGACGCCGCGTGAGCATCGCGGCGCGCTTGCCCGGCTCGCCACGCGATTCAACGTGCCCATCATGGCCGATGAAAGCGTGACCGGTCCCGAAGATGCCCTCGAACTCGTGTGCGACGCATGCGCCGATGTATTCGCGCTGAAGATCGCGAAGTCCGGCGGCATCTTCGGCATGATGCGCACGGCTGCGATTGCCGATGCAGCGGGCGTGCTACTTTACGGCGGGACGATGCTAGAAGGGAGTATCGGTTCCGTTGCTTCCGCACATGGCTTTAGCGCGCTTCCGCAACTCGCTTGGGGTACGGAGCTCTTTGGGCCGTTATTGCTCAAGGACGACATAGTGACCGCTCGTCCGCAGTATCGCGACTTCGATCTGCATATGCCGGCAGGTCCGGGGCTGGGGCTGCAAATCGACGAGGAAAAGCTGGCGTTTTATCGTCGCGACAAGAAGGCCTGAAGGTTCATTGCCGGATGAGACATGACGCTTGTGTCCGCATGCGGAATCAGCGTCGCCGCTTAGGAGGAAATATGCTGTATCTCGTAAGAATGGACGTGCATCTGCCGCACGACATGCCGCAAGCGCAAGCTGAAGACATCAAGGCTCGCGAGAAGGCGTATTCGCAGCAATTGCAGCGTGAAGGGAAGTGGCAGCAGTTGCATCGCGTGGTTGGTGAGTACGCGAATTTCAGCGTATTCGACGTGGACTCGCATGACGAGCTTCATACAATCTTGTCCGCGTTGCCTTTGTTTCCGTTTATGACGATGCAGGTGACTGCGCTGGCGCATCATCCTTCTTCTATTCGCTAGCCGCGACTCACGCGATTAGTGATCTTTAGCCCCCTGACGCAAGCGCCTAAGCTGCGTGAACGCGTAGATTGCATAATCCTGAGCCGCGGCCGCCGGGTCCCAGTTGATTGCGCGGCCGATGTCGGGCCACGCCGCTCCGCCTTCCAGCATGCACTCGATAGTCGAAATGTGGCCTTGCGTGACGAGGCCAATTCGCACTTGCGAGTTCTCAGAGAGGTATTTGTTGGTCGTAGGCATGGCTCTGGCTGCTTTTCTAACTGTTGCTTCAATGGCATTACGTTGTCGGGACGTCACGGCTCCGCTTGCATCCTCGGACGCCTGGGCCATGCTTCTCGTGTACCAAAGTAACGTCACAGGGCTGCGGTTTCTATTCGCTACACCACACATCGGCGCGGCCGTCGAAAGGCTACTTACGGGAATGGCGACGGGCGTTTGAAGTCGCACGCTCCGACGCAATGTCTCGACTCATCTTCCGACAAAGAAGGACGTTTGCGCGATGTGCGGTAAGCTAGAGGGCTTTGGGAGACACTTTATGACGCGTTACGTACAGGAAGAGCTCACCGACTTTTGGGGACGCCTGACACCTTACCTCGCGTTGCTCGAATCATCGCAAGAGGGCGATGCGGAACCCGTCAAGGGTCCGATTGGACGCGTAACTGTCGATACGCACGACCGCCAGGCCTTTGCGCTTCACACCACGGATGCAGTGCAGGCCGACGATGCCTCGGACACGCCGACAGGCCAAAGCGCAACGTACACGCGCACCAAGGCGATGGGCGGTGAGTGGGGACCGTGGCAGCACGAAGCCTACGTTTAAAGCTTTAATTGAACGATGACACATTGCCAGTGGTTCCTGATCTCACCAGGGCCGCCGGCTTTCAACGGTGCTTCATGCCTTCGAGGAAACCGTAGCGATGGTTGCCTGCATCACCGCTATCAACTTCGGCGCCGATTGAGCATCGCCAATAGCGAACACCTCGCCGGTACAAACAGTCAGTAGCCTGCCCGCGTTGACGACCTTGCCCACGGCTAGAAACGACGTTCCTATTGCGGGCCGCAGAAAATTCACCTTGAATTCCGCCGTCACCACGTCGTGCCCTTCCGGTGCCTTGGTCAAAGCGGCATAGCCACAAGCATTGTCCACGATGCTCGTAATCACACCGGCATGAGCGAAGCCTTGCTGCTGCGATAAAGCCGCGGAAAAGGGCAGACTGATTCGGACTTCGCCTTCGGATACCGACGTCAATGTGGCGCCAAGCGTTTTCATCAAGCCTTGAGCAAAGAAGCTCGATGAAATTCTCGATTCGATATCGTTCATGTCGCGCGTTATGGATAGGCCGGGGATGCCTTTAGTCTAACGGCACTTAGGCTCGTGCGCCTCAAGGCTTATGGCAACTGAAGATGGCGTCGAACAACTCGAATTTTCCTTCGGTCGTCGGAAGCACGCGAGTTGCGTGAGTAATGGCGTTATCGAGCGATGCATGATCGAGCGCTTGTATCACGAGCAGCCCGCAAAAAGCGCCTTCCTGACTACGCCGCATCGACTTTTCTCGTGTGGCAATGGACGTTCCGTCGGTTTGTACCGTCATCGCCTGAACGGTGACGACCCAATCGAGCCGGGCCAAAGCGTCGATCAGTTCTTGCCCTGTCGAACCGGTCAACTCGTCCGGCATGATGTCTTCAAAGCGTGCGATGGCGATATGACTTCCATATCCGCCGACATGACCCCCCTTCAGCACCACTGAACCCCCGCCACGCCGGAAGCGCATCAGGTTCGGCATGATTCGTTGCGTCCATTCGCTCGGGTCGTTGAGACGCGAAAGATAGCCGGTACTCGACATCACGTTCGCAGTGTCGAGCTCGTAGAGCATGAGGTATTCCGAAGGCTTGCTTGCGCGACGCTTGAATACGCGGCCCGAACGAAATCCCGGCACGCCTACCCGCTCGAAGACATGTTCACGCGTGAGCCAGTGCAAGTAATCGGTTTCGTTGTGTGCTTCGATCGTGCTCCAAATGGCGAGCAAACCTGTGTGTCGATCGGTCATGTGCTTTCTCGCGGTATCGATTGAATGGTGGATGGAAGCGTGATTCACGCGTCTCAGTAAGTAGCCTGATGCGCGCTCGGATTCTGTTTGCCGATGACGTCGTCGGTGGAATCGAGCCGATTTATGTCGATGCCTTTCGTCTCCGGTCCAATCGCGATCATGCAAAAGGACAGTGCATTCAACGACGCCACGAGTGCGACCAATGTCCACGGCGAGCCGTGACTGAGATTCAAAAGCCACGTGGCGACAACCGGAATCGGGCCGCCTGCGAAGAGGCTTGCGCCGGTGAACGCGAGTGCCGATGCCGAGTATCGGACGTTCGTCGGGAAGGCCTCCGCAAACGCGACCGGCTGAATGCCCGTCTGAACCTGAACGAAGCCCATGAAGAGGCCCATGGCGATGGCCATCGTCGCAAAGTTCTTCGTGGCGAGCAGCGGGAAGTAGAACATCATGATGACGAACGTCGCTGCGGATGCAATGAGCAACGCGCGCTTTCGGCCGATGCGATCGCTCAACAATCCGCCGAGAATGGAACCGGCGATTGCGCATGCGTTGCCGATCATCAGCAGCGTGAACCCAGTCTGCTTCGGCACGCCGAGCGAGTTCGTCAGATAACCGAGCGTGAACACGACCGCAAGATAGAACAGTGCCGTGGGGCCGCAGAAGAAGAGCATCATGCGAATGATGGTCTTGTAGTGAAGACGAAACGCGTCCTTGAGCGGGCTGCTTACGTTGGCTACCGCAGACTTCTTCATCTGCACGAATGCGGGCGTTTCCGACACGCGCAGACGAATGTAGATGCCGACGATCACGAGCAGGAAACTCATGACGAAGGGAATGCGCCAGCCGTAACTCGTGAAGGCATCGGCGCTCATTGTCGCGGATAGAATCAACAGAACGGCATTCGCGAGGATCTGACTCAGCGGCGCACACATGCCGATCAAGCCGGAGTATTTTCCGCGCCGGTCCGCGGGCGCGTGTTCGAGCGCCATCAGTTGTCCGCCGGTGGATTCGCCACCGAGCGCGAATCCCTGGATGATGCGCAAGACGACGAGCAGAATGGGCGCGAGCATGCCGATCTGCAGGTAAGTCGGAAGCAAGCCCATCAACACGGAGGTGATGCCCATCACCGAGACCGTGCCGAGCATGAGGTTGCGCCGTCCGATTTTGTCGCCGAAATGGCCGCAAATGATGGCGCCAAGCGGCCGCGCCGCGAGACCCACGCTGAAGGTCGCGAGCGACGCCAGCAGCGCGGAGTTTGGCTCCATGCTCGGGAAGAAGAGTTTGGGAAGCACCGTGGCCGCGACCGAACCGTAAAGCGTGAAGTCGAACCATTCGAGCGCCGTTCCGAGCGTGGCGGCGCTTACCGCGCGATTCGCCATGGAGCGTTGCGAGCCGTCCGCGTTTTCCATTCCCATTTGTGTCTCCTCCTGATGTGTCAGAACCGATCTTCGGGTTATATATTTAGTTATACGATTTAATGAGGACGCGTTTTCAATGCTTTGTTTCGCTGCGCATCAACTAGCGATGCTGACCGCGAAGTTAGGGCCTTTCATCGCCTGACGAAGCATGGGCGACACTCCGCTTGCTTCAGACAGCTCTTTCGACGTCGACATCAATGACGGCACGAGCTCTTTCATCTTAGCGTCGGTCAATCGCGACATGGGTCCCGCGATGATGAGAATTGCGCGAACCTCGCCGTTCTCGGCATGCACGGTTGTCGCCATCGAGCTCATCGCAGGCAAGAACATGTCGTGCGTGGTTGCGTAGCCGTTGGTGCGGGCGGCATCGATATGCGGAATCAGCGCCTTGAACGTCGTGGGCGCGTTCGGGCCGAAATCCGACGGCACGCCGAATCCCTGTTTCGATACGAGCCGCATGACTTCTTCGTCGCTCTTGCCCGCGAGCCAAATCATTCCCGCCGCGCTGCAGGACAACGTAACGGGGCGTCCCATCTCCGGGTCGTAGCGAATGCCTTGCCGCGCGCCTTGCGCCTTCGCGACATAGATCAGTTGTTCGCCATCGACGATTGCAAGCCGCACCAATTCTCCCGATGTCGATGCGAGACGCTCCAGAATGGGCTGCGCAATATCGACGACGCCGCCCGCGCTCAAGAAACGCAGTCCGAGCGACGGCATCTTCATGGTCAGCGTGAACTCCCCGCGCCGTTCGTCTTTGCGAACGTAGTCCTGCTCCATGAGGTCGGCGAGCAAGCGGTGCGTCGCCGTAATGGGCAGGTCGAGACTCGTCGACAACTCGGAGAGCGTCTTGCCCTCCGGCGAGTTGGCAAGCTCTTCCAGCACACGAAGAATGCGTTCAGCGACGGCGCTCATGGTCGGGGCATCGGACGGTTGTTGTTCGTCGACTCGGGGTATGCGTGCCATTCTAGTGAAAAGTCTTTGCAAATTGCAAACTCTTTTCACTTTTATGTTTTGGATGTTTTTGGGGCGCGGGGTGTTCACCTATCCCGAGTCGACGGAAGACGGGTGAAGTAAGCCTTCAACGCTTCGACCGCTGCGCGAACCTTCGCAGGCTCGGTGCTCTTCTTCGGCGATACCAACGTCACCGGTAGCACAGGAAGCCGCCAGTCTGGAAGCACATGAACGAGCGTCCGACGCTTGATCGAGCTTTGCGCGTCGATATATGCCAAGCGCGCAATGCCTAAACCTTGTTCGCAGATCTGTTGAACCGTGGGTTGTGTAGTGCTTGCAATGCGCACTGGCGCGCGCACCGTCTCTTTCACGCGCTTGTCTCCTTGCAAATCGAGGACGAGCGAAGGTGCGTCATCGTTGGGCGTGCTGGCGTTCTGGCCGGATTCGTCCAGTTCGCGTTCCAGCGATATCCAATGATGCGTCGTCAGTTCTTGCAGACTTTGCGGCGTGCCGTGCCGCTGCAAGTACGCCGGCGAGGCGCAGAGAATCGTTTCGAGTTCGCAGAGTGGACGGCCGACCCAACCGGAATCCGCGAGCTTGCCAACGCGAATGGCGATATCGACGCGCGCATCGATGAGATCGACCATCTCGTCGCTGACCAAAAGGCGCAGTCGCAACTTTGGCCACGTGGAAAGGACCGGAGCCAGCGCGGGCGCGATATACGACCCGAAGCCAATCGGCGCGGCGACGCGCAATTCGCCGGTTGGCGCGTCCCGTGCCTGAGCGAGCGATTCGGACGCTGCTTTCCACGCCTCGATCAACCTCAGGCAATGGGCGTAACAGCGCTCGCCGTCCTCGGTCAGCGTCAATTTGCGCGTCGACCGATGAAGCAAGGTCACACCGGATTCCCGTTCAAGCGCCTTGATTGCCTGACTCACCGCCGATGCACTCATCCCTAGACGCGCAGCGGCAGCGCTCATGGAACCGTGGGAGACGGTCTCCGCAAGGATCACGAACGGCCGAAGGTCATTCATTTTGAAGTGTGACTTAAATTTGATTGTCGTTCTCGGCGGATTATAAATCGCTGCTTGAGAAGCTAGCATCCTCGTATCGCTATTTTTTTAGAGGATGTTACGTGAAAGTCGCTCTCATTGGTTCGACCGGTTTTGTTGGAGCGCATCTCAAGAAAGAACTTCTTCAACGAGGCCACGAGGTCACGGTATTGCTTCGCAACGCCGCAAGCGCGGCGTCGTCCGAGCGTCTCAAAGTCGTTGTCGGCGACGCGAATTCGTGGGAGTCGGTGGCGAACGCCGTGCGCGGTCAAGATGCCGTAGTGTCCGCGTTCAACCCCGGATGGAACGACCCCGAACTGTTCGAGAACTTCACTCGCGGCAATTCGGCAATCGTTCGCGGCGTCGAGGCAAGCGGCGTTCGGCGCTATGTGGTCATTGGCGGCGCCGCGAGCCTGTTCGTCGCGCCTGGCGTGCAACTCATCGATACCGACGAGTTCAGTTCGCATGTGCCGGCGAACATCATTCCGGGCGCAACCGCCGCCCGCGACGCGCTCAATGCAATTCGCGGCAACACGGTCCTGGATTGGACTTTCGTAAGCCCGCCCGCTTTTCTCGAAGAAGGTGAGCGCACGGGTTTTTATCGACTTGGCTCGGAGAACCTTTTAATGGATGGCGACAAGCCGGCCGGCATCTCCGTCGCCGATTTAGCGGTCGCAGTGGTCGATGAACTGGAGAATCCAAAACACGTTAGAGCCAGATTCACGGTTGCGCGCGAACTTTGAGCATTCGAAGCCGCTGCGAGATTCCATGCGTGGACGTAAGAGGCTAAACGGACGAGCAGACTCGTTTCGAGTCCATGGCTTGTGCGAGAAGTCTTATAATGCTTCTACTCCACGCATCGATGGCGATACGGCTCATCGAACAAATACTACGCACATGGCTTATCAAAACCCTGAAATTACCCGCCTCGTCGCGCAGCAGCAAGCGCTGGAGCGGCAGTTGAACGAAGCTAAAGAACAAGAGACGCAGCTCGTACTGAAGGAAATTGTTCAGAAGATGCGTCAGTACGGTATTTCGCTTAACGAATTGTTTGGCCCGAAGTCGGGCGCCCAGCGCGCCGACGCCCCGGCGAAATATCGCGACCCGGTGAGCGGCGCGACCTGGAGCGGCCGCGGCCGTGCGCCGCAATGGATTGCCGGGAAAGACCGCGACGAGTTTCTCGTCGACAAGGGCGAAAATGTCCGCGCGATGGTTCAAGCCGCGCTATTCCCCGAAAAGCATTAAGTCGAAAGAAAGCTCGCCCGCGCCCGCTTCGAACCACGGGCGCAGCGATCTATTCTCCTATGCGTAGGCGTTAAATCGCCATGCCGCCCGACACTTCAATACGCTGAGCGTTGATCCACCGATTATCTTCGGAGAGCAGCGACGCGATCATCGGGCCAATGTCGTCGGGTAATCCGGCACGGCCCAGCGCCGTCATGTCGGCAATGCGCTTATTCAGCTCGGCATTATCCCGCACTATTCCGCCGCTGAAATCGGTCTGAATTGCACCGGGCGCGACCACGTTCACTGCGATCCGGCGCGGCGCGAGTTCCTTCGCCATGTATTTCGTCAATACTTCGACCGCGCCCTTCAGCGAGCCGTAAGCGCCGCTTTCCGGTACGATGATTCGCGTCAGCCCGGAAGACAAGTTGACGATCTTCCCGCCGTCGCGAATAAGCGGCAGCAGCTTCTGCGTCAAAAAGAACACGCCTTTGAAGTGCACGTTATATAGGCCATCCAATTCTTCCTCGGTCGTTTTCTCGATGCTGTTGTGATGTGACGTACCCGCATTGTTGATGAGGAAATCGAAGCGTTCTGCTTTCCATTCGGCCAGCGTTTCGCGGACCTTGCCGATAAAGCTATCGAAGGTGCCGACGTTTCCGGTGTCTAGCTGAAGCGCCACTGCTTTTCGACCGAGATCGGACACGGATCGGATGACGTTTTCAGCTTCCTCGCGATTCCGGTGATAAGTAAAGATAATATCGACGCCTCGATTGGCGAGATTCAGCACTGTGTTTCGGCCTAAGCCCCGGCTGCCGCCGGTGACAATCGCAATCTTTTCCGCGGACATGTTTGCTCTCCTGTGACAGGAAACAGAATAGCCAACCGAGCCTCGAAAGATAACGTGCTCGAGTCTGCACGGGGTGTACTGGAAGAGCGAACAATGGGACCCAACCTCAAGGAACTGGAAGCATTCGTGGCCGTCGTCGAAGCGGGCGGCTTTCGCGACGCCGCGCGCGCCATCGGCAGCAGCCCTTCCGGCGTAAGCGAAGCGGTGCGCCGTCTCGAAGCCCGTACCGGCGTGCGTTTGCTTCATCGCACGACACGCAGCGTCACGACGACCGAAGCGGGCGCGCGTCTCTTGGCTCGACTCAAGCCCGCGCTCGATGGCCTCGACGCAGCGCTCGACGTGGTGAACGGCTTTCGGGACAAGCCGGCTGGCAAGTTGAAGCTGAATGTGCCGGTGGTCGCAGCCAAACTCATCCTGCCGCGCCTGGTGCCGGCGTTTCTCGCGGCTTACCCGGATATCGAACTGGAGGTGATTGCCGACGACGGCTTCATCGACCTGATGGCGGAAGGATGCGACGCAGGCATCCGCTACGGCGAACGTCTGGAGCAGGACATGATCGCCGTTCCTATCGGTCCGCGCGAGCAACGAATGGCGCTCGGTGCGTCACCCGCGTATCTGGAGCGTCGCGGTCGTCCTCAGCATCCGAGCGAACTCTTGCAGCATGCGTGTGTGCGCTATCGCTTCGCGAGCGGCGCGATGACCACATGGGAATTCGAGCGCGACGGCGAGCACATTCGCGTCGAGCCGAGCGGCCCGCTCATCGTTCGAGCGGGCGCCGCAACCGATCTTGGAATAGATGCCGCGCTGGCGGGTTGTGGCATCGTGCAACTCTTCGACGACTGGATGAAGCCGTTCTTCGAGAACGGCTCGCTCGAGCCTGTGCTCGAACCTTGGTGGCAGCGGTTTCCGGGGCCGTTTCTGTACTATTCCGGTCACCGCTACGTGCCGACGCCGCTGCGTGCGTTTCTGGATTTCATCCGCTCGGCGTCGTTCTGAAGCGCGACGCGAACAGCACTTCCAACGCTCAAACCAGCCCCGTCATGTAATACACCGCGATCACGAAGAACACCGCGAGCGTCTTGATGACCGTCACCGCAAAAATGTCGCGATACGACTCCCGATGCGTCAGACCCGTCACCGCGAGCAGCGTGATAACGGCGCCGTTGTGCGGCAAGGTGTCCATGCCGCCGCTTGCCATGGCCACGACGCGGTGCAGAACTTCCAGCGGAATATGTGCGGCTTCGGCGCCCTTGATGAAGGTATCGGACATGGCGGCCAGCGCGATACTCATGCCACCCGACGCCGACCCCGTGATGCCCGCGAGCGAACTCACCGATACCGCCGCATTGACGAGCGGATTCGGAATGCTCTTCAGCGCATCGGAGACGACGAGAAAACCCGGCAACGCGGCGATCACGCCACCGAAGCCATATTCCGACGCCGTGTTCATCGCCGCGAGCAAAGCGCCCGCGACGGCTACGCGCGTGCCCGTGGCGAAGCGATCTTTCACGCGCGAGAAAGCCGTCAGCAACACGAGCACGATGCCGAGCAGCAGCGCGCCTTCGACTGCCCAGATCGCGACGACCGTCTTGACGGCCGTGGTAACGGGCGCATGCACGCCGGGCAGCACTTCCGGCGCGATGGTATAGCTCGCGCCGTACCACGTTGGAATCCACTTCGTGAGCGCGAAGTTGGCGACGCCCACGAGAATCAGCGGCGCAATCGCCAACGCCGGATTCGGCAGATTGGTCGACTCGACGCGCTCGGGCTCGTTCACGAGCGAGGTGCCGTAGCCTTCGCCCGTGGCCATCGCGCGGCGGCGGCGCCATTCGAGAAACGTCAGTCCCACCACGATGATGAACACCGAGCCGATCACGCCGAGCCACGGCGCGGCCCAGCCAGTCGTCTTGAAGAACGTCGTCGGGATGATGTTTTGAATCTGCGGCGTGCCCGGCAGCGAATCCATCGTGAACGAGAACGCGCCGAGTGCAATCGCGCCCGGCATGAGGCGCTTGGGAATATTGCTCTGCCTGTACATCTCCGCCGCGAACGGATACACGGCGAACACGACCACGAACAGTGACACGCCGCCGTACGTGAGCAGCGCGCACACCGCGACGATCACCGCATTGACGCGCGACTTGCCGATATAGCGAATCGCGGCGGCAACGATCGACTCCGAGAATCCCGACAGTTCGATGACCTTGCCGAACACCGCGCCAAGCAGGAACACCGGGAAGTACAGCTTGACGAAGCCAACCATCTTCTCCATGAAGATGCCCGAAAACACGGGCGCGACGGCTGCCGGGTCGGTCAGCAGGACAGCCGCGAGCGCGGCGATCGGCGCGAAAAGAATGACGCTGTAACCGCGATAAGCGGCCAGCATCAGGAACGCCAGGGCGGCGAGCACGATGATGAACGACATGGAGTCTCCATTGATGTTTTGTTATCACGGGTCTCTCTTGAAGACCCTCGACGCGATTGATCGAGCGCCGCGCGGGCAAATGCAGCTTCCGTGCCATCCGCGTAGTCACAGGGCTTTGCGCTCGTTTGACCATGCATGAAGGCCGCAAATGCATTCGGAATGTCTCTGTGCCGAGACAAACTCTCGCGCGTCACGGTCGGGCACGCGCCTCGAAGCCTAGCAGATTGCCCCAATGCAGGCAGTCTCCCGTTTGAGATATCCTGTCTCGATAAAGAGATATCGGAGACAAACGCAGCATGCTCAACGACTGGATCAACGTTCCCCTGGACTATAGCGACGTCATGCGCCGCGCGATGGAATCGCTTTTCAAGACCTTCGAAAATTTGAGCGAAGGCACCTTCATCGTCGATGCGGACGCCCGCGTCGTCTGGATCAACAAGCGCTACGCGGCGCGCTTCGGTTTCCCCGATCCCACCGACGTAATCGGCCTCGATTGCGAAGCGGTCATTCCCAATAGCCTGATGCGCGAAGTCGTCGCGACCGGCAAGCCGATTCTGCTCGACGTGCTGGAGACCGACCGCGAACCGCTCGTCGTCACGCGTTTGCCGCTGAAGGACGAGCGGGGCGCGACCGTTGGCGCCATCGGCTTCGCGCTCTTCGACGAGATGAAAGCGCTCACGCCGCTTTTCGCGCATTACTCGCGCGTGCAGCAGGAACTCATCGCGACGCGCCAGTCGCTCGCGCAGGCGCGGCGCGCCAAGTACACCTTCGCGAGCTTCGTCGGCACGAGTGCGGTGAGTCTCGAAGTGAAGCGGCAAGCGCGGCGCGCGGCGCTCGTCGACTCGCCGGTCTTGCTGCTCGGCGAAACCGGCACCGGCAAGGAGCTGCTTGCACACGCGATCCACGGTGCCTCGACACGCGCCGCGAAGCCGCTCGTCACCGTCAACGTGGCCGCGATTCCCGATACCTTGCTCGAAGTCGAGTTCTTCGGCGCGGCACCTGGCGCGTACACCGGCGTGGAGCGCAAGGGACGCGTCGGCAAATTCGAACTCGCCGATGGCGGCACGCTGTTCCTCGACGAAATCGGCGACATGCCGCTGCCGTTGCAGGGCAAGCTCTTGCGCGTGCTGCAGGACAAGGAATTCGAGCCGCTCGGGTCGAACCGCATCGTGCGGGCGGATGTTCGCATCATCGCCGCGACTTCCGCCGATCTGCCCGCGCTTGTCGCGGCGGGGCGCTTTCGCGCGGACCTGTTTTATCGCCTGAACGTGCTGACCATTCACGCGCCGCCTTTGCGCGAGCGTCCGGGCGATATCGAAGCGCTCGCCTATGCCATTCTCGAAGACCTGTCGGGCGAGGCGCGCACGGGCCGCATCCGCCAGTTCGTGCTGCATGAAAACGCGCTGCGGCTGCTAGCCGGTTACGCCTGGCCGGGCAACGTGCGCGAGCTTCGCAACACGCTCGAACGCGCGCTCATGCTTTCCGATAGCGAACATATCGATGCCCGCGCGCTCGCAGGCTTCATCGATTCGACACCGGCCGCGCCCGCGCCGCCAGTCGAAAGCGCGTCCATGCCCTATGCCGCCGCGATGACCGACTTCGAACGTCGCTTTCTGTCCGACGCCCTGCGCGCGAACAATGGTCGCGTGGCGGAAACGGCGGAACGCATCGGTATCGGGCGGGCGACGCTTTACAAGAAGATCGCCGCGTTGGGCATCGACGTATAGGACATGTAAAGGCATGTGAGATTGTGTCAAACGTGAGCGCGCGCACATTTGCGGCAATCGTCGCGAAAGGCCGGCGTGGCATACTCGCGAAGGCATCGACATCGAAAATAACGACTGAAAACAAGGGGTAAGGGATGAAACTCGGCACTGCGATCGGCTTTTCCGTGATGCTCGCCGCGAGTGCATGGGCACTCGCCGGATGCAGCAGCGCGCCGCCTCTTTTCTCAGCCGATGGCCGTCCCACTCAGCTCGTGCAATGCCCGGCCTACGGCGGCTGGCGTCTTTGCACCGACAACGCGAAGGTCGCCTGCCCGAGCGGCTACGACGTGCTCGAACAATCCAGCGCCGACAACCAGAACGGCTTGTTGATCGCCTGCAAGGCAAACTAGCTGGAACCCGTCGCGCGCTTCCTCATCGAAGCGTGATGCCGCATGCGGCGTCTTTCTCTGTTCTTCGAAGGAGCACCGATGTCCAACGCCGGTTTCGATTCCGCGCGCCTTGCCGAAATGCGCGCCGCCATGCAACGCTTCGTCGATTCCGGTGAGGTCGCGGGCATCGTCACGCTCACCTGGCGGCGCGGCGAGATTGCACAAGTGGATGCGCTCGGCTGGCGCGACACCGGCACGCGCACCCCGATGACACGCGACACACTGTTTCGCATTGCGTCGATGACCAAGCCGGTGACGAGCGTCGCCGCGCTCATGCTGGTCGAGGAAGGCCGTCTTGCGCTCGAAGCGCCGGTGGCGAAGTGGTTGCCCGAACTGGCGAACGCGCAGGTGATGCTCGACCCCGAAGGCCCGCTCTCGCAGACCGAGCCGGCGCGCACGCAAATCACGCTGCTCGACTTGCTCACGCATCGCGCGGGCTTCGCATATCACTTCACCGCGACGGGCGAACTCGCCGCCGCGTACGAGAGCGTATTCAACGGCTTCGACGCGATGGTCGATCCCGCGAGTTGGCTCGAATACGTCGCCAGAATTCCATTGATGTTTCATCCCGGCGAGCGCTGGCAGTACGGCGTGTCCACGGATGTACTCGGCGCGCTGGTGCAGCGCGTGTCAGGCATGCCGCTCGGCGAGTTCTTCCGCACGCGCATCTTCGAGCCGCTTGGCATGCACGACACGGCTTTTGCGGTGACGCCCGAACAGGCGACGCGGCTTGCGACGTCCTATGTCGTCGATTCCCCGGGCGCGCAACCAGTGGTGGAGGATCATCCTTCGTCGAGCCGTTGGATCGACGCCGCGCGTTATCAAAGCGGTGGCGGCGGGCTCGTGTCCACCGCCGACGACTATCTGCGTTTCGTGCGTGTGTTGCTTGGACGCGGCCGTCTGCAAGGCGATGCTAAAGAGCGCGCAGCAGGTCCGCGGCTTCTGTCGCACAAGTCCGTCGACTTGATGCGCTCTAACTTTCTCACGCCTGCGCAGCGCGAGATCCCGGCGTTCGGTTATCCATTGTGGCGCGCGCAGGGTTTCGGCCTTGGGCTGTCGGTTGTCGACAATCCGGCGTTTCAGTTGCCCGCGGGATATCGTTCGACGGGTTCGTTCAGTTGGCCGGGCGCGCTTGGAACAAGCTGGTTTGCCGATCCCGTCGAGGACATGATCGGCATCATGCTCATTCAGCGGCGTGCGCTCGAACCGTTCCCGCTCGCGCGCGAGTACGAGCGGCTCGTGTATGCGGCTCTCGACGACTGACCGTTGTCAGCTTTGCTGCGTCTCCCGCAGCATCGTCACGTCGTAACCGAGTGCGCGCGTGCGCTCGATCAGCGAGCGCCGCATATCGGGCGATGGCCGCGCGTCGCGCGTCAGAATCCACAGATAGCGGCCGGTCGGTTCGCCGACGATGGACCAGCTGTAGTCGTCGGCGTGATCGAGAATCCAATAGTCGCCGACATAGAACGGCCCGAAAAACGACACCTTCAGCTTCGTTCCGTTCGATCCCGGAACGATCTTCGCGCGTCCTTCCGAAGTTTTATACGGCCCGCTCAAGCCGCCTTCGTGGCATGCGTTGATGACCGAGACGAGCCCGTCTTCGCGACGCGCATAGTTCGCGGTCACGCCCTCGCAGCCGCGTTCGAAGCGGTTTTCGTAGCGGGCGAACTCATGCCAGTGGCCGAGGTATCGATCGAGATCGACAGCCTTCGAAGGCTCGGGCACGTTCTCGTTGCCGCTCTTGCGTGCGCCGTTCGTGGCGCATGCCGCAAGCGCCGCAACGCCGCCAAGCGTGATGAGCGCAGCGGCGCCGTAGATCCATGGACTTCTGATTTTCATGTTGCGCGTCTGCTTTTGATTGCGAAGACCTAGCATTGAGCAAACTTCATTCCGATGTTCTTGCACTCCCGGAAAGCCTCACCTTTCGAGCGTCGGAAAAGGCGTTTGCATGTCTTCCGAGGTTGCGGCATCAAATGCAACTCCTTGTCCCATATCGTTTTTCGTTCGTCGAAAACTAAGCCGAGGTCGATTCGACTAGTCGTTTTGACGCGCTCCTGTATTCGCTCACCTCAAGCCAACGGCTGTACGAACGGCGCGCATCAGCGGTCTTCCAGTGTCGAATCGGCGTGCTGGTTGGCACTTTTCAACGTCAAGATGAAAACGTTACAGAACAATGGCTTGCCGAAAGAACTTAGAGCACATTAAAACGTTTCGCGGTACGGATAAACTTTGAGGCGTGAGCCTTGGGCGGCTCTCGCGGCTCACCATCACGCAGCTCCCGAAATGCCTCACCTTTTTGACAGCGGTTATTCTCTCGGCTCCTTTCTGTTGAAGCCTTGTCATGCCATCGCCGGATCATCTGCATTTCGCTTTCTCTTCGCTGTCTTCGCTTCTCACGCCGCTTTTCACCATCATCCTGCCGGTCTTCGGACTCATCTTCGCGGGCTACGCGTGCCGCAAGCTCAACAAGCTCGGTCCCGCCGCCGCATCGGAACTGAACCGCTTCGTCGTCTATCTCGCGTTGCCCGCGTTGCTCTTCGACACGATGTCCAGGACGCCGTGGAGCATGCTCGATCAACCGGCGTTCATCGCGGTGTTCGGCATCGGGTCAGCCGTGGTGTTCGTGCTTACGCTTATCGCGCGGCTTGTGCGTGCGCGTCCGCTCGCCGATGCCAGCATCGACGGACTCAACGCTGCTTATGCGAATACCGGTTTCGTCGGCTTGCCGCTTTGTTTGCTGGCGTTCGGCAAGGAAAGTCTCGCGCCCGCCGTCATCGCAACGATCATCACTGTGTGCGTGCTGTTCGCGGTGGCGATCGTGCTGATCGAACTCGGCTTGCAAAGCGAAAAGCACATCTTCTGGACGCTATGGCGCGTGGCGAAGTCGCTTGGCAAGAACCCTCTTTTGATCGCGCCGCTTGCGGGCACGTTGCTGAGCGGTTCGGGCGCGCACGTGCCGGATGGCGCCGAAGCATTTCTAAAGCTGCTCGGCGGCGCGGCGAGTCCTTGTGCGCTGGTTGCGCTCGGACTCTTTCTCGGCGCGAAAGGCGAGGCGCGCAGTCTTCGAACGACGGGCGCACTCGTCACGCTCAAATTGATCGCGCAGCCCTTGCTGACTTACTGGCTGGCGTTTCATGTCTTCAGCATGCCGCCGCTATGGTCGAAGACCGCCGTGATTTTGAGCGCGCTGCCAACCGGCACCGGTCCGTTCATGCTCGCGGAGTTTTATCGACGCGATGGCGGCGTCACTTCGAGCGCCATTCTGTTTTCCACGGTGCTTTCGCTCGTCACCGTGACGTTTTGTCTGACCGTGCTGCTTTGAACCGGCTTCGCCCGCATTCGACCCGTCGCTCGCCCGCGATAAAAAATGCCCGGCGCGCGGGCGTCGGGCAAAGCCACCTTCTGTTCGATGGTGGAGGAGGGCCGGTTTGTTCTGCCTGTCCTAAATTACTGTGCGCTGCCATCGCTGCGAGTGTTGGCTCGCACTTGCGCATGACGTTCCTGATACGGCCGCAGTTGCGGATAGCTCAATGCGTTGACCGCTTCGAGATCGCCCGCGCGACGGGCGCTCGCCAGTTCCGCTTTCACTTCCGCACGCGACTTTGCGCCATAAGCCGATTGAGCGAAGGCCGGAGCCGTTGCAAGAAGCGCCGAGATGAGCAGGCCGCCAATAAGTGTGTTTTTCATGGAGAACTCCTGGATTCGCTTGCGTCCGGTTGACGCTTGAGAAAAGTCTAAGAGTTTTCCTATTGGACAAAAATACCCATTGAGCCAACACATTGTTGTCGGGAATGGTTGAATGCTGGCGCACGAATCGCAGGTTGGCGAGCGTTACCAAGCGCGATTCTTACCATGCTGGTAAGAATAAATTGAGTTTTGTGGGCTTTTTATGCGAATGCTTCATAGATAGAGTCACGGCATCGATCGAACACGGTCGGCCAAACACTCATTCTGGAGATGTCAAATGAAGCGCATTCTTTCTGCTGTCCTCGCGTCGCTGGCCCTTTTTTCGGCAGTCGGTGCAGCGCAAGCCGCCGATTCGAATCCGACATCGTGCCAAGGTCCCGCATCGCAATGCAGCGTGTTTTTCGGCCACTGATCCGCCGAGGCGCAGCGGTTCGAACGCACTGAAATCATGCTCTTATCGCGGGAATGTTTCGTCAAAGTAACATTTTCGAACCATCTTTTCGGCAAACACCGAGTTATCCACAGTTTCTGTGGATAACAGTGGGGATAATCAGCCACAAACCTCGCAACAATGCGGGGGGAACTGGGTTGCTCAAATCATCGCAAAAATAGGCAGTCTGTTTGGTTCGTGACGGCGGTCAGACGGCTCGCCTATGATGTTGACTCGAAGCCGCGTCGTGTTTTCGCGCGCGGATTTGTTGGCATCCTTCATGGAGCAAAACCTCATGGCCTACAAGATTGCGGTGGTCGTCGGAAGTCTGCGACGGGAGTCGTTCAACCGGCGGCTTGCGCACGCAGTCGAATCGCTCGCACCGGAAGATTTCTCGTTCGAGCATCTCGATATCGCCAGCCTGCCGTTGTACAGCCAGGACTACGACAGCGACTATCCCGAAGTCGCGGTGAAATTCAAGCAGAAGATCTCGGAAGCAGACGCGCTCCTTTTCGTCACGCCGGAATACAACCGCTCGATTCCGGGCGTGCTCAAGAATGCGATCGATTGGGGTTCGCGGCCGTGGGGCCAAAGCGCCTGGGGCGGCAAGCCGGGCGCGGTGATCGGCACCTCGGTGGGCGCGATCGGTACGGCTATCGCGCAGTCGCATCTGCGTGGCGTGTGCGCGTATCTCGACATTGCAATGCTCGGTCAGCCCGAGATGTACATCAAGCACGATGACTCGCGTATCGATGCGAACGGCGCAATCGTCAGTGACGACACGCGCAAGTATCTGCAAACCTTCGTCGATAAATACGTCGCGTGGGTCAAGAAAATCGCCGGATAAGAAGGCGTGTTCCAAAACGAATCGGCCCGCGCGTGCGGGCCGATTCGTCATTGCCTAAGCGTCCTGCAATTAAACGTGATGATGTCCCGTCACGCGATCCCAACCATGACGGACGGCAGCCTTGAAGCGCTCCCAGGTTCCGTCTTCCGGATGGCGCGTCTCCCACTCACGGCGCATCTCATATTCCATCTGATCGTCCCACGCGCGGCTGCGGAAGCGGTCGTCGTTGCCGAGCGTGGCGCCGTACCGATACGCGCCTTGATAATCCTCGTACGGCTCGCCGGTTGCAGCGTAGCGGGTGTCGTAGTCGGCGCGGAAGTCTTCCTCATATTCCATGTACTCGTTCGGCACAGCAGCCGTTCCAGCCGATGAACCCATCGCGCCGATCGATTGCGACTGGCTTTGACTCAGCGTGCCGCTTCGAATCTGCGCGGGTTCATCGAGCGGGCTCAGCGGTTCGACCGGACGCCAGTCGGCGGCGCTATCGGTACGTACGCCGGGCAGAGGATCGCCCATGTTGCCCGAACGCAGCGGATCGCGACCGGCAAGAGCGTCGCGCTCCGAAAGCGATTCGCCCGAGAGTTCGTCACGGGCGGCAAGCGGGTCGGCCGGCGTGCCGGTCAGCGGGTCGCGGGCAGCGAGCGGGTCCATGCCAGTGGTGGCGAGCGGATCGCGGCCAGTGACGGGATCGCGTCCCGACAGCGGATCGGCGGCGGTGCGCGTCTCGACTTGCGTGTACTGCGTTGTCTCGTGACGCGTCGTACCGGCATGCGGCATCAGCGAATCGTCTGCCGGGTCGCTCACGAAGTCGCGTGCACCCAGTGCGGCGGCATCGCGGCGCGTCAACGGGTCGCCGAGCGGATCGGCAAGCGGGTCGAGCAGCGGATCGGCGGCGGCGCCTGTAGCCGGGCTTGCTGCGTCGGTGCGCGGATAAGCGCGGGCGCGCGTTACGTCCATGCGCGCATCGTTCACCGGCTCGCGGCCCGGCACTGCACTGCCGCGTCCGAGTCCCAGTTCGTCGAGTATCGAATGATCGCGGTCATCCACGCCGGCTTGCGGCATCGCGGTGCCGTGTTCGAGCGTGGACCAGCTTGCGGCGCGCTCATCGATATCGATCGCGCCTTGATCCGCAAGCGTCGCGCGGGCGACATCGGCTTGCTCTTCGCTCGGGGTATCGACGGCTACGAGCACTGCGCCACGACGCACGGCTTCCGAATAATGCGCGACTTCTGGCGGGTGATCGCGCCCGCCGAAAAGCATGCTGAAGAAGCGCTCGATGTTCGCCAGCACGCCTGGTTCGGCGTGCGTTTGGGCATCGGGCATGACGGACGGCTCGGCGGCATCGTCGCGTTTTGGATTCGCTTGCAACTCGATATCAGCGCGCGGGAAGCCCGCTGTAACGAGGGCCGAGCGTGCGTCCTCGGCCTGCGCGTAGGTGTCGAAAACTCCGATGACGGTGTGTCGCATATACGCCTCCTGCTGATGGGCGGAACTTCGAAATCGGCAACGTTGCGAGGTTGCCGTGCATGTTTGCCCATTACGCAACGAGCGTGCCGGATGCGCCGAGGCGCGTCTGACAGGGCTCGCAGCGATGGATCACGCAAGGCGCTTTTACAAAACTGGTACAAAAAGCAGATCAGCGGCCGATTGCCCGAGCTTCGTTGAGACGTTCGCGAATCTCGTGCAGCAAGGCGTCGAGCAGCGCGATATCGAATGGTTTAGACAGCACGCGTGCATCGACGTGACGGGCGCGGTCCAGTTCTTCCGCATAACCCGTGACGAGAATCACGGGGATGCGCGGCTCGAAGCGTTGCAGCATTTCCGCGAGGTCGATGCCGCTCATCTTGCCCGGCATGTGGATGTCGGAGAGCACGACATCGAAGGGAAATTCGGACGCTTCGCGCGCGCCTTCGAGCACGGTGACGGCGGTATCGGCGTTGAATACGTAGCTCACGTGATGACCCATCATGGCGAGCAGCGCCTCGGTGCCGGCGGCCACTTCCTCGTTGTCCTCGACGAGCAACACGCGCAAGCCTTCGGTCTCCTTGACCACGGCGGGTTCGTCTTTAACCGCCGCGTTGGCCTCGGTCTCAGCCGCCGCGCGCGGCAGATAAAGACGCACCGCCGTGCCCGCGCCGATTGCGCTGTCGATGGTCGCGAGTCCGCCCGCGCGCTCGCAAAACGCAAACACCTGCGGCAAGCCGAGACCGGTGCCCATGCCTTTCGGCTTGGTCGTGAAAAGCGGCTCGAATGCGCGGCCCAAAACTTCGGAACTCATGCCGAAGCCCGTGTCTTCCAGCGTGACCTGAACGAAATCGCCGGTGATCGGAAAGCCGTCTTCGTGACGGAAGCGCACGTTGTCGGCGCGCACGGTGAACGTGCCGCCGCTTGGCATCGCGTCGCGCGCGTTGACCGCGACGTTGATGAGCGCAAGCTCCAGTTCGGCGGGGTCGACGCGCACGGGCCAGACATCCGCGGTCACTTCGACGTGGAGCGCGACCTTCGCGCCAAGCGACGCGCGCAGCAGTTCGCGCCCCGCCGGCACCCATTTGCCGATGGCAATGGTTTCGCTGCGCAATGGCTGCTTGCGCGCCACGCCGAGCAATTGCCGCGTGAGCGACTGTCCGCTCTTGAGCGCGCGTTCCATCGCGGAGAGTTCACGTTCAAGACCGGGCGCGCCGCGCCGTCGCGCGATTTGCACGTTGGTCGAGACGATCATCAGCAGATTGTTGAAGTCGTGCGCCACGCTGCCAACGAGATTGCCGAGCGCTTCCATCTTGCGCGCCTGCCGGTAGGCAGATTCGATCGAGCGCCGCATCGACGCTTCGGCTTGCCAGCGTTCCCACGCTTCTTCCTCGATGGCGAGACGCCGCAGCGATTGCCCGATGACGCCCCACAGCACGATGCAAGGCGCGAAAATCGACAACGCGAGCACGCTCAAATGCCGATACCACTCGGCCCATAACGTGGAGATCGGATAGCCGCTCGACACATAGACCGGATAGCCGCCGACCCTGCGGAACGCGACGATCTTCAGCTCGTTGTCGAGCCCGGACATCATCTCCACGACGCCGCTGCGCCGTCCCGCGCGATATGCCTCGCGCAAGGGCGAACTGGCCGCGAGCGCCATGCGGTCGGGCGGCCGTTGCGGATACCACGCGAGCACTTCGCCATCGCTGCGTGCAAGGCCGAGCGAAACAGTCGGACTGTCGCCGAGGAGTTCGCGATAGAACGCGTTGAAATAAGCAGGACGCAGCGCAATCGACACGATGCCGTTGAACTTGCCCTTGTCGGTGCGTCGCACGACCGCCGTGTTGAAGACTTGTTCGCCCGCCACGCGCCCGAGCATCACGCGCGAAATCTGTTCGATGCTGCGGTCGTCGCGCATGCCACCGAAGTCCTCGCGCGTCGCGACGGACACATCGGGCGTCGGCCAGGTGCGGCTCGTCACGAGCAGCTTGCCGTCGGCGCCGAACACAGAAACGGCAGCGACTTGCTGATAGTTGTTGCTCATCATCTTGAGACGGTCGTGGATGAGACGACTGTCGCGGCGGATCGGTTCGTCGTCGAGTCCATCGAGCAGATCGACGATACGTTCGTTCAGCGTGACGTTGAGATCGAAGACCTTGAGCGCGTGCTCTTCGGCGACGCGTGCATTGCGGGCGACGGTTTCGGCGGCGAGCGCCTCGCGGTCGTGATAGTCGGTGTATGCGGTGACTGCCACGTAAATGCAGGGCAGCAGAATGGCGGCGACGAGCAACGCATAAAGCGTCAGGCGCTGTGCGGCGAAGTTGCGCTCGGGAACCACCGGGAATGGCGGTTCATCCTGCCTCTGTTCGGCGGCAGGATCGGCGTCGGACTCCTCACGTTGCAGCGTCATATTTGGCAGCGAAGTGGAAAACTTTACGCGCGCGCGTGTCGTTCGAAGCGTTGAACGCTTCGTTCACAGTGTTCCAAAGCACTTGAACGGATAGGGCTGTGGAGTAACCGGTTCGGGCAAGCACGAAGAATGCCGATTTGGGTTGAGAACGTGCGTGCGCGCAGGACTAGCGACATTACCAGAGAGGAGGGTATGCAGGTAAATACGATGCCGCCGCATGCAAACGCTCGAGTCACGCGTGCAAGTAACGCCGCTGAAAGCCACGCCGCTGAAGCCACGCCGGTCAAGGCGCAGGCTCGATCGCCAAAGAATTGTTATACTCTTTGCCGCTTCCGGCGTACTTGCCACCGGCCCGCCGGCATTCATCGACTCGATCCACTCAGCGCCAAGCCGTTCCGCGCGCACCCGGAATCGTCGAGGCTGGCGTCATCCAACAATTCGCCCTCGGGGCGCGATAGCGAAAGAACTCGCGGAGTCCGTCTTGGCCGTTTCCCACACCATCGCTGACGAATCTGCTCCCGATGCCGCGAAGGCGTCATCCGGCAGCTCGTTTTATCTCGCGATGCGCATCCTGCCCGCCGACCAGCGGGACGCGATGTATCAGATCTACGCTTTTTGCCGCGCGGTCGACGATATCGCCGACGAAGGCAACTTGCCGCGCCGCGAACGCGCAATCGCGCTCGACCGCTGGCGCGAAGACATCGACGCGTGCTATGCCGGTGCGCCGCGAAAAACGCTCGAACCGCTCACGCGTCACATCCAGGCTTTCCAGCTCTCCCGCGACGACTTCCACGCTGTCATCGACGGCATGGCCATGGACGCCGCATGCGACATCGTCGCGCCCGACGAAGCCACGCTCGACCTCTATTGCGACCGCGTGGCAAGCGCGGTGGGCCGGCTATCGGTGAGAATCTTCGGGATGCATGAGGACGCCGGGCGACGGCTTGCACACCATCTTGGCCGCGCGCTGCAGCTGACGAACATCCTGCGCGATATCGACGAAGACGCGGGCATCGGCCGCGTCTACCTGCCGCGCGAACTGCTCGCGCGCGAAGGCATCTCGACGAGCGACGCGGCGAGTA
Organism: Caballeronia sp. HLA56; assembly: GCF_054655155.1. Taxonomy (NCBI): domain Bacteria; kingdom Pseudomonadati; phylum Pseudomonadota; class Betaproteobacteria; order Burkholderiales; family Burkholderiaceae; genus Caballeronia; species Caballeronia sp. HLA56. Next base: position 84,977 of record NZ_BAAHOB010000001.1, read on the forward strand.
TCGTCGCCGATGCGCACCTGCCGCGCGTGTGCGCCGTCATCGCCGAACGCGCCAAAGGGCATTACGCGCAGTCGGACACGATCATGGCCGCTTCGCCGCGCCACGAAGTGCGCGCGCCACGCATCATGTCGGCGGCGTATCACGCCGTGCTCGACGCCAATCTGAAACGCGGCTTCGACCTGCCGCGCACGCGCGTGCGCACGCCGCGTGCGCGGCTGCTGTGGATCGTCGCGCGCAATCTTCTCTGATGTCACGGCTGGTACACGTCGTCGGCGCGGGCCTAGCGGGCCTTGCCGCAGCAGTTCAGGCGCAACGGCGCGGCGCGCGCGTCGTGCTTCACGAGGCGGCGGCGCATGCGGGCGGACGCTGCCGTTCCTATTTCGACGTGAGACTCGGCGCGACCATCGACAACGGCAATCATCTGCTGCTGTCCGGCAACCATGCGGCGTTGGGCTTTTTGCGTGCGATCGGTTCCGCCGATACGCTCATCGGCCCGAGCCAGCCCGACTACCCTTTCTTCGATTTTGCCAATGGCGCGGCGTGGACCATTCGCATGTCGCCGGGACGCCTGCCGCGCTGGATTTTCGACGCCAACGCCCGCACGCCAGACACTCAGCCCGCCGACTACTTCGCGCTGTTGCCGCTCTTCTTTGCGAAGCCGGGCCGCACCGTCGGGGAATCGATGCGCGCCAAGGGCCCCGTGTGGGACGCGCTCGTGCGCCCGCTCTTGCACGCCATGCTCAACACCGAGCCCGACGAAGCCAGCGCGGCGCTTGCCGCCAATCTGTTGCGCGAGACGGTCGCGGCGGGCGGACAGGCATGCCGGCCGCTCATCGCGCGTAACGGGCTTGCGCATGCTTTCGTCGAACCCGCGCTGCGGCTTTTGCAGTACGGCGGCGCGGACATCCGGCTGGGCGCGCGCGTGGCGGGTATCGCCTTTTCGGGCACGGATTCGCAGGAACGGGTAAGCTCCATCGCTTTCGAAGATCGCGCCGAGCCGGTCGTGCTCGCACCGGGCGATGGTCTCGTGCTCGCCACGCCGTCCGAAACCGCGCGCCGCCTCGTGCCGGATCTCGTCGCGCCGGACGAGTTTCGCGCCATCGTCACCGTGCATTTCGCGGTCGATGCGCCGGCCGATCTCGGGCCGATCACCTGTCTCGTCAACGGCACGGCTAATTGGCTATTCGCCAACGACGGCAGACTGAGCGCGACAATCGCTGCCGCGGATCACTTGCTCGCGACGCCGCACGACGAACTCGCGCACACGGTCTGGCAGGAAGTGGCGCGCGCGGTGCGGATGTCCGCCGTGCCCATGCCGCCCTGGCAGGTCGTGGCCGACCCGCACGCAACATTTGCCGCTGTGCCGTCGCAGGAAGGTTTGCGGGCCGCGACGCGCACGCGCTGGAACAACTTCACGCTCGCGGGCGACTGGACGGCGACCGGTCTGCCCGCGACGATCGAGGGCGCGATCCGCTCCGGCCAGAAGGCGGCGGACGTGCTGATGAACCCATCGATGGAACGCTGATGAACGATTTATCCCTGTCGGCCGTGGGCGCGCCGGTATCGAAAGCCGCGCTGGACCATGCCGTCACCGAAGCCACCGATGCGCTACTCGCGGCGCAACATCCCGAAGGCTACTGGCTGTACGAACTCGAAGCCGACGCAACCATCCCGGCTGAATACGTGCTGCTCGTCCACTATCTCGGCGAGGAAGCGAATCCGACGCTCGAAGCGAAGATCGGCCGCTATCTGCGCCGTATCCAGCGTGCAGACGGCGGCTGGCCGCTCTTCACCGACGGCGCGATGGACGTCAGCGCCACCGTCAAGGCGTATTTCGCGCTGAAGATGATCGGCGATTCGCCCGACGCGGAGCATATGCAGCGCGCCCGGAGCGCGATTCTCGCCGCGGGCGGCGCGGAAAAGGTCAACGTGTTCACGCGCATTTTGCTGGCGCTTTTCGGCGTCGTGTCGTGGCGCGCGGTGCCGATGATGCCCGTCGAAATAATGCGTCTGCCGATGTGGTTCCCGTTCCATCTGTCGAAGGTCTCGTATTGGGCGCGCACGGTCATCGTGCCGCTGCTCGTGTTGAATGCGAAGCGGCCGGTGGCGAAGAATCCGCGTGGCGTGCGTATCGACGAGCTGTTCTTGGATGCGCCGGTCAATACCGGCATGCCGAGCCGCGCACCGCATCAGAGCCGCGGCTGGTTCGGCTTTTTCCGCGTGGTCGATACCGTTTTGCGCGCAACCGACAACGCGTTCCCGAAAGCGGGCCGTCAGCGCGCGATCGAGGAAGCGGTGCGTTTCGTCGATGAGCGCCTGAACGGCGAAGACGGCCTGGGCGCCATTTTCCCGGCGATGGCCAATTCCGTGATGATGTACGACGTGCTCGGGTATCCGCCGGAGCATCCGCATCGCGCGATCGCACGCAAGTCGCTCGACAAGTTGCTCGTCATCGAAGAAGCCGAGGACGGCGAGGCGTACTGCCAACCGTGTTTATCGCCCGTCTGGGATACGTCGCTCGTGGCGCATGCGCTGCTCGAAACCGGCATGCCAAAGGCGCGCGCGGCGGTCGGGCGCGGTCTCGAATGGCTCTTGCCGCTGCAGATTCTCGACACGCGCGGCGACTGGGTTTCACGCCGGCCGAACGTGCGGCCCGGCGGCTGGGCGTTCCAGTTCGCCAACCCGCATTACCCCGATGTCGACGACACCGCCGTCGTCGCCATGGCCATGGAACGCGCGGACCGCGAAAACGGCTCGGCCATCTACGCCGAAGCGATCTCGCGCGGACGCGAATGGGTCGTCGGCATGCAAAGCAGCGACGGCGGCTGGGGCGCGTTCGAACCGGAAAACACGCAGTTTTATCTGAACAACATCCCGTTTTCGGACCACGGCGCGCTGCTCGATCCACCTACCGTCGATGTCTCCGCGCGCTGCCTTTCCATGCTCGCGGAACTCGGCGAAACGCCCGCCAACAGCGAACCGGCGCGGCGCGCGTACGACTACATCGTGAGGGACCAGGAGCGCGACGGAAGCTGGTATGGCCGCTGGGGCATGAACTACATCTACGGCACCTGGTCGGCGTTGTGCGCGCTGAACGCGGCCGGCGCGGCGCCTACCGACTCGCGCGTTAAGCGCGGCGCGGAATGGCTCATTCGCATCCAGAACGCGGACGGCGGCTGGGGCGAGGGCGGCGAAAGCTACAAGCTCGACTATCGCGGATACGAACAGGCGCCGAGTACGGCATCGCAAACGGCGTGGGCCGTGCTCGGGCTGATGGCTGCGGGCCAGATCGAGCACCCGGCGGTGGCGCGCGGTATCGACTATCTCGTTCGCACGCAGCAAAGCCACGGTTTGTGGGACGAGACGCGCTTCACCGCGACGGGTTTTCCGCGCGTGTTTTATCTGCGCTACCACGGCTATCGCAAGTTCTTTCCGCTGTGGGCGCTCGCGCGATATCGCAACATGACGCGTGAAGGCCTGACGCGCGTGACGGCGGCCGTGTGAACGCGCCCGACGCGCGTTCGCTTCACGCATTGCGCCACGCGGCGGGCGGCTTGCCTGTCATTGCCGTGACCGGCATGGCGTTCGAGGCGAAGATCGTGCGCGGACGCGGCGTGGAAGTCGTGTCCGCGGCGCGCTCGGACTGGCTGGAGCGCGCGTTGTCGGACGCCATTTCGCGCGGCTGCACGGGTGTCATCAGCTTCGGAACAGCGGGCGGACTCGCGCCCGATCTGGAGCCGGGCGCGCTCATCGTGGCCAGCAGCGTGTGCGGACCTTTCGGCGAATTGCGTACCGACGACGCCTGGTCCGCGCGTATCGTCGATGCCTTCGCGGGCACTCCGCTACAGCGCCTCACGCGGCGCGGCGTCATGGCCGGCGTCGCCGCGCCGGTCAAGAGCGAAGCGGAGAAACGCTCGTTGCATTCGTCGACGGGCGCGCTCGCGGTGGATATGGAATCGCATATCGCCGGGGCGATTGCCCTCGCGCGCGGTCTGCCGTTCGCCGTGTGCCGCGCGATTGTCGATCCGGCATGGCGCACGCTGCCGCCCGCGGCCACGGCTGGTTTGCGCGATGACGGCACCACGGCCATCGGTCCGATACTGCGAGAACTCGTGCGTCAGCCCGCGCAACTCGGCGCCATGCTGCGTCTTGCCGCCGATGCCCGCGCCGCGCGAACATCGCTCGTACAAGCGCGTCACGCGCTTGAAACCGCGCATGCACTAGCGTTCGATTGACCGCGTAACGTGCCGCTTGCTTTCTGCGGGTTAACCCGCATCTGCGTATAATCAGGGAAAACCCTAACAAAACTGCGCGCGATCAATCACGCGCGCGGGGTCAGCAGAAAAGGAAGCGCAAATGAATTTTCACACTCGCAAATGGGTCAAGCCCGAAGACCTGAATCCGAACGGCACCTTGTTCGGCGGCAGCCTGCTGCGCTGGATCGACGAGGAAGCCGCGATCTACGCCATCTCGCAACTGGGCAATCAGCGCGTCGTGACCAAGTTCATGTCGGAGATCAATTTTCTGGCGTCGGCGCGGCAGGGCGACATTATCGAACTGGGAATCACCGCGACGCATTTCGGCCGCACCTCGATCACGCTGCGCGCCGAAGTGCGCAACAAGATCACGCGCAAGAGCATTCTCACGGTCGAGAAAATGGTGTTCGTGAACCTCGACGCGCAAGGCGACCCGGCGCCGCATGGCCGCACGGCGATTCGCTATGCGGACGAGTTGTTCGAAGCCTATCGACGCGACCAGCGCGTGGTGGAAGCGCCGAAGGCATCGAGCGATGACTACGGCATGCAGGAAGCCGCGGAAACACACTGAGGCAATTGAAACGGGCGCTGCAAAGCGCCCGTTTCATTTGAAGCTGAGAAAAGCCTTGGCAACACAGGCTTACTTTGCGCCCGGATCTTCGTACTGCGGCACGTCTTGATCCTTGCTCGAACTCGACGGCGTGGTTTCCGCCGGCGCTGGCGACTTGCCGCCCATTCCGCCCGCTGGCGCGGCGGCCGCGCCCGGATCGGCGTAATTCGGCAGACCTTGCGCCGCGCTGCCGCCGCCCGTCGCGCCAGGAACGCCCGGCGCGCTCGCGGCATCGGGAGCGGATGCGCCTTCATCGCCATAATCGGGCAACGTCGCCGTACCGCCGCCCGTCAACAAGTACTGCCGGCGCTGCGTGTAGGCATCGCGCACGAAGGCGTATTTGTCGAGCGCGGCCTGCGAAAGAAGATCCGTCGCGCCGATCAGATCGGCCCGCGCGCTCACGAAATTGATGCCGTACAGCGGCCAGCGGATTTCGTTATCCGCGTAGCTGATCGGGTTCACGCGCCAGTCGACGAGCCACGTCGTCGAGTCCCGGAACGAGCTCGGGCCGAGCAGTGGAATCACGAGATACGGACCGGACGGCACGCCGTAGTGTCCGAGTGTCAAACCGAAGTCCTGATGATGCTTGGGCAAACCGGCCGGCGATGCAATGTCGATCAAACCGCCAAGACCGAACACCGAGTTGATGGCGATCCGCATCAAATCCTGCGTGGCGTCCGTGATCTTCAGTTGCAGCAGGTTGTTGGCGAAGTTGCTGAAGTCGCCGATATTTGAAAAGAAGTTGCTGACAGCCGTGCGGAACGGGCTCGGCGTGTAGTCCACGTAGAACTGCGCGACCGGCTTCGCGACGTAGGTATCGAGCGTGTCGTTGAATTTGAAGATCGTGCGGTTCATCGGTTCGAGCGGATCGCGCGGATTGCGGTCCGGTCCGGTCGCGCATCCCGCGACCAAAAGCGCGCTCGCAATCACCACACTCGTGGCCAGCTTGCGATGCGCACCAGCGGCTAAAGCCGTTCTCATTCTTCGATTCCTCTTAGGTTGTCGTGCCGCTGGCTCGCGCGCAGCTTCGCCCGATCAGCTGCGCGTACACGGCGGGGCTTGCCCATCAAAACCGGCTGAAATACCACGGCGCCGATCAGCGTGCACAAAAGCGACAGCGCGAGCAGCCGCCCCATGCTGGATGTGCCGGGGTGATGCGAAAACCACAGACTGCCGAACGCGGTTGCGGTCGTTGCCGCGCTGAACATCACGGCATGCGTGAGACTCGATTGCAGCAAGCGCGTCTGGCCGGAGCGCCACGCCATCACGAAATAGATCTTGAACGCCACGCCGACGCCCAGCATGAGCGGCAACGCGATGATGTTCGCAAAGTTGAGCGGCATCCTGAAGACGACGCACAGTTCCAGCGTGACGATCGCGGAGACGAGCAACGGTACCAAAGTTCGTAAAACATCGCCCAAACGGCGCAAGGCGATCCACAACAACACGGTGATCGCGATCAGCGAGTAGATCGCCGCCTGCTGGAACGCCTTGATGATCGTCTCGGCCGAATGGCGCACGGAGATCGGACCGCCTATGGCGTTCGGCTCGGCGTGGCGCACGGCATCGGCGAAACGGGCGAGCAGGGTGTCGTCGTTCGGATCGGCGCCCGGCGGCACTTTCGGCGAGACATCGACGAGCGCCTGACCACTCGGCGTAACCCACGTCTCGACCATTTGCGGCGGCAAGGTGGCGCGCGTGATCTCGACCGGCTGCAACAGCGCGCGCAACTGTCCGAGCGCGAGGCGCAATGGCTCGGCCATCGCGTGGTCGGCGCGATCGCGCGTGGCGGCATCGGCGGCGGCGAGCTTCTTGAGCGTGGCGGAGAGATGCTGCGCTTCGGCCGCGCCCGCGCCGGGGTGATCGTCGGCCGCGAGCGACAGCGCACCCGCGACACGCTTGAGCGTGGCGACGCGCACTTCATCCGTCACGGGCGATGCCACCGGCTGGTTCAGCGCCGGCAGCAACTGATCGGCGGCAGCCTTGATGAGCGCGAGCTTTGCCGGCTGATCGGCCGGAATCAGCGACGACAACGTGGTCGCGCGATCCACTTCCGGCAGCTTCTGGAGCTTCGCCGCGATGCGATCCGCTTCCGCTAGCGAAGGCGCGAGCACCGCGACATCGTTGACCGCGCCCTCGGGTGAATCCTTGAGCGAGGCAAGCGTCGCCATCGACTCCGTATGCGGATCTTTCAGATGCAGCGGGTTGAAGTCGAAGTGCAGATGGAACAGGAGCGGCAACGCGCCGATCACGACGACGAGCGTGCCGATCAGCACCGGCTTGCGATGCCGGTCGAGAAATTCATCGACGGGGGCGAGCACCGGAAAGCCCGGCGCGCTTGCTTCGCCCGGCGGCGCAAACACCTTGATGAGCGCGGGCAGCAAGGTCATGTTGGTGATATACGCGACGAACATGCCGACGCCCGCGATCAACCCGAGTTCCGACACGCCGCGATACGCGGTCGGCAGAAAGGAAAAGAAGCTCGCGGCAGTCGCGGTGGCGGCGAGCGTCAGCGGCACGGCCACATGCCGCGCGGTTTCGGCGAGCGCCACGTCGAGCCGCTTGTGCTTGTGCCGTTCCTCGCGGTATTTCACGCCGAACTGAATGCCGAAGTCCACGCCCAGACCCACGAACAGCACCATGAACGCGACCGAGATCATGTTGAGCGCGTGGACCATCATGAGGCCGAGCGCGGCCGTGATCGCGAGCCCGACGAAGAGCGTGATGAACACCGCAAGAATCATGCGCTTGGAGCGCAACGCAACCCACAGAATGACCAGTACGACCAGGAACGTGAGGATGCCGTTGAGCTCGGCGCCATCGGCCACGGAGGCAAATTCTTCGTCGGCGAGGGGTTGCGCGCCGGTCAGATGCAGCGTCGCGCCGTACTTCTTGTCGAGGTTCAGCCTGGCCGCCACGGCGCGAATTTCGTCCGATGAGCCCGCCGCCGCCTTGAGCGCGTTGAAATCGAGTTCCGGCAACACGGTGACGAACGCGCGCGCCGGTCCGGTGCTCTTTGCGGAATCCGCCACGTCGCGCCAAGAGAAGGCAACCGGCTGATTGGCCAGCACGCCGTCGAGCACGGTCGCGCTCTTGCCGAGCAAGCTGGCCATCTGGCCGAGATTGATCTGGCCTGTCAGCAGCGGCACATTGAGCGTGGTATTTAGCGTCTGCGCGAGGCCGGTAAGTGTCGGGTCGTGCGCGAGCGTGTTGATGAGCGGACGCGCCTGCACGAGCTGCTTCGTGACTTCGTCGACCTTGGCGGCGGGTAAGTACAAAAGGCCGTTGTGCTCGAAGAAATCGCCGCCTGAAGGTTGCGACACCGACTTGAAGCGCGCCGGCTCCTGCTTGAGCGCGGCGGCGAGTGCGTTCGCGGCGGCATCGGCGAATTCGGGGGCCGCGGCTTCGACGACGATCAGTAGCGTGGCGCCGCGCTGCGGAAACGCGGCGTCGATTGCCTTGCTGCGCGCGGCCCACTCCGGCTCGTTCTCGATGAGTTGGCTGACATCGGTGCTGATCTTGAAGTGATGGACGACATAAATCGTGCTCAGCACGCCGAGCAGCAGCGAAATGGCGATAATCCACGCCGGACGGCGTATGGCGATGGTGACGAAGCGAGTAATGTTGGACGTCAGCATGAAGACGCTACCTGGTGTGTCCTGTTATTTTTGCGGGCCGCGTGCTGCCGGCGAGATGATGCGCGCCGGCGTCCGGCGATGCCGCGCAAGTATACCGGTCGATGCCGGGCACGAACGCGCCATGCGTCTTGAACTGTCGATGCCCCCGCGTGTCGATATACTGGCTCGACGCGTGCCGGCAGCATCGGCGTTACCGGGTATTGCGCCGTCCCCATACCAATTCCAACCTCAGAACTCATTCAGAGAACGGGTGCCATGAAACGCTATCTGTCCATTTGCTTCGCATTTCTTTTTGCCCTCGGCCTGTCCGGCGAGGCTTTCGCGCAAACTAGCCCCGACGCCGTCGTCAAGGCCGCTGTCGAAGGCACCGTCGACGCGATGAAGGCCGACCCGCAAGCGCGCGGCGGCGACATGGCGAAGATCACACAACTCGTGCAAACGCGCTTTTTGCCCGCCACCGACTTCCAGCGCACGACGCGCATAGCGGTGGGCAAGGCATGGGCCAGCGCCACGCCCGAGCAGCAGAAACAGCTTTACGACCAGTTCCAGACGTTGCTTGTGCGGACCTACGCGGCTTCGTTGTCGCAATTACGCGATCAGGACGTCAAGTTTAGCTTCGAGTCGCCCAAGGCCGATGCGAACGCGCGCGACGTCGTGGTCGAATCGCACGTCGTTTCGACTGGCGGCGACAATCCGGTGCGTTACAGATTGGGTAAGACGGCGCAAGGCTGGAAAATCTACGACATCGACATGATGGGCGCGTGGCTCATCCAGGTCTATCAGCAACAATTCGCGGGGCAACTCCAGAAAGACGGTGTCGATGGGCTGATCAAGTATCTGTCGGAGCACAATTCGCGCTCGGCGGGGTGACATCGAGGCGCAATAGCGCCCGCGACGCCATCTGCACCAGCCAGATTCATGTAACAAGAAACGCGACGGTGATGAGCCGTCGCGTTTTTTTGTTTATGACGCGCCTGTCCCGTTTTCCTATAACATTTGGCCGAGTCTAAAATGACTATCGTTACGTGACCAGGGGCATTATCATGGCTGTCAAGCGAGTTTCGAAATCCGAGTTCAAGGCGAAAGCGTTGGAGTACTTTCGTCTCGTGGAATCGACAGGAGAACATATGATCGTGACAGACCATGGCAAGCCCGTGCTCGAAGTGCGGCGCTACGACAACTCATCCCTCACGCCGCTGGAGGAATTGCGCGGAAGCGTGTTGCGTTATGACGACCCCATGGAGCCCGTCGGCGAGGACGACTGGGAGGCGCTGGAATGATCGTGCTGGACACGCACACGTTGCTGTGGTGGGTGAGCGGAGCGGCGCTCGGCAAGCAAGCTCGGGCAGCGATCGAGCAAGAATTGGAGGAAGGCGGGGAGATTGTGATCTCGACCATGACCGCATGGGAAATCGCGATGTTGGTGAAGCGAGGCCGGGTTGTCCTCTCCGCGGACGTTGGCGACTGGCTCGACAAAGTGAGTCGAATAGAAGGCGTGCGCTTCGTCCCCGTGGACCGAAACATCGCAGTCAAATCCGCCGATTTGCCGGGCGAGTTCCACAAAGATCCGGCAGACCGCATGATCGTGGCGACGGCGCGTTCGCTTTCTGCACCTCTGGTCACGAAGGACCGGAGAATTCGCGACTATCAACACGTCAAGACCATTTGGTAACCCGAAAACAAAAAGGGCGGACAACCAGAGTCATCCGCCCTTCCATCAACCACCCTCGGCCATTAATGCGCCGCGGCGGCTGCCTTCGATCCCTTGCCCTTCGACATCCGCCCGATCTCTTCCAGCTTGATCTCGACGTGCTTCGAGAACACGTACTCGGCCGGACGCTGCTTGTCGATCGGCAGATCCTTCGCGTACGCGCCTTCCGTACGCGGGCCGCGCATCGACACACCAAGCGCCTTCAACGGATGCGCCACGGTATCCATCACGGCGGTGGCTTCGAAGCCGCTATGCACCATGCAGTCCGCGCACTTCTCGTAGTTGCCCGTGCCGTACTTTTCCCACTCGGTGGTTTCCATCAGTTCCTTGAAGGTCTTCGCGTAACCTTCACCGAGCAGATAACACGGACGCTGCCAACCAAACACCGTGCGCGCCGGGTTGCCCCACGGCGTGCACTGATACGTCTGGTTGCCCGCGAGAAAGTCCAGGAACATGGCCGACTGGCTGAACGACCAATTCTTGCCGTTGTTACCGCGCTTGAAAATCTCGCGGAACAACGTCTTGGTCTTGTCGCGGTTCAGGAAGTGCTGCTGATCCGGCGCGCGTTCATAAGCATAGCCGGGCGACACCGTGATGCCGTCCACGCCCATCGGACCGAGCGTATCGAAGAACTTGGCGACGCGATCGGGATCGGCGTCGTTGAACAGCGTGCAATTGATGTTCACGCGGAAACCGCGCCGCTTCGCTTCCTTGATCGCCTTCACGGCCTTGTCGTAGACGCCGTCTTGCGATACCGAGTGATCGTGCGCCTGCTGGTCGCCATCGAGGTGAACGGACCAGACGAAGTACGGGCTCGGCTCGTAATCGTCCATCTTCTTTTCCATCAACAGCGCGTTCGTGCAGAGATACACGAACTTCTTGCGCGCGATGATGCCCTTCACGACCTGCGGCATCTCCTTGTGCAAGAGCGGCTCGCCGCCCGCGATGGAAACGACCGGCGCGTTGCACTCGTCGACCGCGCCCAGGCACTCTTCCAGCGACAGACGCTGGTTGAGAATGGGATCCGGATAGTCGATCTTGCCGCAGCCGTTACACGCCAGATTGCAGCGGAACAGCGGTTCGAGCATCAGTGCAAGCGGGTAGCGCTTGTTGCGCGAAAAATGCTGGCGAAAGATATAGGCGCCAACGCGGACTTTCTGAAGCAGCGGAATAGACAATTGCTTGCTCTCCTTATTCTTCGCGGGTGGCCGTCGCTGCCGTGGTCGCCAGGGCGGCGAGCGGTTGCAACAGCTTCGCGGGGAGTTTGAATTCGACCTTTTCCTCGCGGCCTTCCATCGTCGTGACTTCAACGTGGCCGAACGCGCGCAGGGCATCGATCACATGTTTGACCATTTCCTCGGGCGCTGAAGCACCCGCGGTGATGCCGACAGTCTGCGCCTTTGCAAACCATTCGGCCTTGACTTCCGAACCATCGGCGACGAGATAACTCGGCACGCCGGTTTCCGCGCCGATCTCGCGCAGCCGGTTCGAATTGGAACTGTTCGTGGCGCCTACTACGAGCAAGACATCGACCTGAGTGCTCAACTCGCGCACGGCGGCTTGGCGATTCTGCGTGGCATAACAAATGTCGCGCGTGTCCGGACCCACGATATCGGTGAAACGGCGCTGCAAGGCGTCGATGATGCCGCGCGTGTCGTCCACCGAAAGCGTGGTCTGCGTGACATAGGCGACCGGGGCATTGACAGGCAAAGCTAGCGTTTCCACTTCCGCCTCGCTTTGCACCAGCACGACCTTGCCCGGAATCTGCCCGATGGTGCCTTCCACTTCCGGATGCCCCGCGTGGCCGATCAGAATGAGTGTACGGCCTTGCGAGACATACTGCCGGCCCTGCACGTGAACTTTGGTGACGAGCGGGCAAGTGGCGTCCAGCACGTCGAGCCCGCGTGACAGCGCGTCTTTCTCCACCTTCTTCGCGACGCCGTGCGCGCTGAAAATGGCGACCGCGCCGTGTGGCACCTCGTCGAGCTCCTCGACGAAACGTGCGCCCTTGCCGCGCAGATTGTCTACGACATGACGGTTGTGAACGATCTCGTGACGCACATACACCGGTGCGCCATGCCGTTCCAGCGCCCGATCGACGATTTCGATCGCGCGAACCACGCCCGCACAAAAGCCGCGGGGTTGAGCAAGGATGATACGCATATTCGAACGAACTCCGACTGGCGCGGGTTTCGGATCAGGCGGCGCGATGCTCGCGCGTTCCATGGGACCACATTATCGTGCCGGCCATGCCGCAAACGGGCGGCTTGGCAAGCCCGGAATGCAGACCGGAAAAAACGACGTGCCGGGTTCGGTCTGCATGCCGAAGATGACCGCGTATTCTAACTCGTTCCCTTTATGGGTGCTTGTCGCATACGTTCCGGCTGAGCCTTGCGGCACGCGGCAATACGGCGACCGGCATATCCTATTAAACTGTCGGGTGCTCCGGGCGGGGCGCTCGCTCGCCACGGTGCGATTGCGTCGTTTGCGCCTTGTTTGCGTGCCTCGCGCGTTATTCCTTCGTGTATTTTTGGCGCAACGCCCCGGCCCGCTGCAATCCCTGATCCGACCTGATTCAACGCAAGCGCACTCGGTCGTCCGAGCTGCCGCCTTCGACTTTCATCTCATGCTACTGATCGCCTGGCTGTCATTTCTGATCTGGATCGTGTTGCTGTTCGCCCGTGGCGGCTTCTGGCGCGCCCAGCCCGCACCCGCGCTTTCCGCGACGACCGTGCACGCGGTCGGCAAAGCCGAAATCGCCCGGCGCGGCGCGTGGCCGGCGCTCGTGGCCGTGGTGCCCGCGCGTAACGAGGCCGACGTGATCGGCCGCGCGGTCGGCTCGCTGCTCAGGCAAGACTACGCGGGCGCGTTCCACGTGATCGTCGTGGACGATCACAGCACCGACGGCACCGCCGCCGCCGCACTCGCCGCCGCCCGCGATCTCGGGCTCGATGACCGTCTGACCGTGCTCACCGCGCAACCGTTGCCGCCTGGCTGGTCGGGCAAGGTATGGGCGCAGTCGCAGGGCATCGGTGCCATCGATTCGCTCGGTCTGCCCGCCGAATTCCTTCTGCTTACCGATGCAGACATCTACCATCCGGCCGATGCCGCCACGCAACTCGTCGCGCGCACGATTTTAGAAGACCGCGATCTCGTCTCGCTGATGGTGCGGCTGCGCTGCGACTCGCCGTGGGAGAAGGCGCTGATTCCAGCGTTCGTGTTCTTCTTCGCGAAGCTGTATCCGTTCGCGTGGATCAACGACGTGCGGAAAACGACCTCGGGTGCGGCCGGCGGCTGCATGCTGGTGCGCCGTTCGGCGCTGGTGGAGGCGGGCGGTATCGAGTCGATCCGGCAGGAACTCATCGACGATTGCAGTCTTGCCGCGCGCATCAAGCATCGCGCGGGGCGCAACGGCGCGCGGCCCATTCGGCTCGATCTGGCCGAATCGAGCGAGTCGCTGCGTCCGTACGATCACTGGCGCGAAATCTGGAACATGATCGCGCGCACCGCGTTCACGCAGTTGCGCTACTCGCCGCTTCTGCTCGCGGGTACGGTGCTGGGCATGGTGGTGATCTATCTCGCGCCGCCGTTGTTGGCGCTCACGATGGGCGCGCGTGCCTGGCCCGCCTGCGCGGCGTGGGCGCTCATGTGCATTGCGTATGGGCCGATGCTGCGCTACTACCGGCGTTCGCTGCTGTGGGCGCCGTTCCTGCCGCTGGTGGCGCTGTTCTACGTGAGCGCGACGATCGGCTCGGCCGTGCGTTACTGGAGCGGCAAGGGCGGTCAGTGGAAGGCGCGCGTGCAGGCGCCGACGCAGGAAGGCTCCTGACCGACTTGAACGCGCGTTACTTCTTCGTCAGAAGGGCATACATCTCGACGACGGCGTGCGGCGAAAACGTGAACGGCACCCAGCCGTGTCCGCCGTGACGCATGATGAGCAGTCGATCCCCGTTTGCGTGCTTCTGCACGGCCATCAGCGGGTTTTTCGTTGCCGCGAAACGCCAGCCGGGCGCGATGCCGACAGGCTGATCCGGCGTCATCGATGCACGCACGTTCGCCAATTCCTCGATCAGCTCCGACACGCCTTCGGGACTCAGCAGCACCGATTGGCCGGCGATCGTCATTTCGATTGCATCGCGGTCGGGGCGCGAGACGGTCAGCGTAGGCTTTTCCGCGGGTCTTGCGGCTTGTTCGCGCTCGGCTTCGGCGCCGAGCGGCGCAGGTTCCGCAGCGGGCGCGACGGGCTCGGCGCTCGTCACGCGCATGGGCAGCGGAGCGGGTTGGTCGTCTGGAGAAGTAGCGGACTGGAGGAGCGTGTCGAGGCTCGACTCCAGCGCGCCGAGCTGGTCATGTAGATTCATGCGAAGGTATCTGTGTCTTTCGATGCTGGCAGCGAGACCGTGATTTTACCTTCTCCGTCAGGAGCCACCGGGCACACGTTGTAACGAAATGCTTGGAAACGGCTGCCGATGAAGCGCTTCGCCGCTCCCCGCCGCAAAGAAGAAGGCGTCTTCCGGATTGCTCCGGAAGACGCCTTTCGAGACGGCGCCGACTACTTTACTTCGCGCGTGCCTGTGCTTCGGTCAGTGCTGCGTTGAGCGTCTTGCTCGGACGCATCACCGTTTCGAGCTTGGCCGGGTCCGGCTGATAGTACCCGCCGATATCCGCCGCATTGCCCTGCACGGCGTTGAGTTCGTCGATGATCTTCTGCTCGTTGTCGCCTAGTTGCTTCGCGAGCGGCGCGAACAGTTCGGCGAGTGCGCGGTCTTCCGACTGGTTCGCGAGTTCCTGCGCCCAGTACATGGCCAGATAGAACTGGCTGCCGCGATTGTCAAGCTGACCGGTCTTCGGCGACGGGCTCTTGTTGTTGTCGAGCAGCTTGCCGGTGGCGGCATCCAGCGCCTTCGCGACGAGTTTCGCGCGCGCGTTGTCGTTCTTGATGCCGAGTTCTTCCAGCGATACCGCCAGCGCCAGAAACTCGCCGAGCGAATCCCAGCGCAAATGGTTTTCTTCGACCAGTTGCTTGACATGCTTCGGCGCCGAGCCGCCCGCGCCGGTTTCGTACAGGCCGCCGCCCGCCATCAGCGGAACGATGGAGAGCATCTTCGCGCTGGTGCCGAGTTCCATGATCGGGAACAGGTCAGTCAGGTAGTCGCGCAGGATATTGCCCGTCACCGAGATCGTGTCCATGCCGCGGATCACGCGTTCGAGCGTGTAACGCATGGCGCGCACCTGCGACATGATCTGGATGTCGAGGCCCGTGGTGTCGTGGTCCTTGAGATACGTCTCGACCTTCTTGATGAGCTCGTTTTCGTGCGGACGGTACGGGTCGAGCCAGAACACGGCCGGTGTGCCCGAGTTCTTCACGCGCGTGACGGCGAGCTTGACCCAGTCGCGAATGGGCGCGTCTTTCACGAGACACATGCGCCAGATGTCGCCTTGCTCGACTTCCTGCGTGAGCGAATCGAGCACTTCGTTGGTCGCGTTATCGACGATACGCGCCGTGCCGGCTTCGCTGATCTCGAAAGTCTTGTCGTGCGAGCCGTATTCTTCGGCCTTCTGCGCCATCAGGCCGACGTTCGGCACCGTGCCCATGGTGCGCGGATCGAACGCGCCATTGGTCTTGCAGAAGTTGATGATTTCCTGATAGATGCGCGCGAACGTGCTTTCCGGGATCAGACACTTGGTGTCTTGCGGACGGCCGTCGGCGCCCCACATCTTGCCGCCCGCGCGGATCATGGCGGGCATGGACGCGTCGACGATCACGTCGTTCGGTGCGTGCAGGTTCGAGATGCCTTTAGCGGAATCGACCATGGCGAGCGCCGGGCGATGTTCATGACAGGCGTGCAGGTCGCGGATGACTTCATCGCGCTGCGATTCCGGCAGCGTGTCGATTTTCGAGTAGAGATCGACCAAGCCGTTGTTCACGTTGACGCCGAGTTCCTCGAAGAGCTTCGCGTGCTTGGCGAACGCGTCTTTATAGAACACCTTGACCGCATGACCGAACACGATGGGGTGCGAGACCTTCATCATGGTCGCCTTCACGTGCAGCGAAAGCATGACGCCCGTCTTGTGCGCGTCTTCCATCTGGTCTTCGTAGAACGCCACGAGCGCGTTCTTGCTCATGAACATGCTGTCGACGATCTCGCCTTCCTGCAGCTTGACCTTCGGCTTCAACACGATGGTTTCGCCGCGCTTCGTGACGAGTTCCATGCGCACTTCACGAGCCTGGTCGTTGGTGATGGACTTTTCGCCGTGATAGAAGTCGCCATGCTTCATGTGCGCGACGTGCGTACGCGACGCCATGCTCCATTCGCCCATGCTGTGCGGATGCTTCTTCGCAAAGTTCTTGACCGCGAGCGGCGCCCGGCGGTCCGAGTTGCCTTCGCGCAGCACCGGGTTCACGGCCGAGCCGAGGCACTTGGAGTAGCGCTGACGAATGGCCTTCTCTTCGTCGTTCTTCGGCTCTTCGGGATAGTCGGGCAGCTTGTAGCCCTTCGACTGCAATTCCTTGATCGCGCTGATCAGCTGATGCAGCGACGCGCTGATGTTCGGCAGCTTGATGATGTTGGTGTCTTCGAACTGCGTGAGCTTGCCGAGTTCGGCGAGGTTATCCGGCACGCGCTGTTCTTCGCTCAGAAACTCGGGAAACTCGCCGAGGATACGCGCGGCGACCGAGATGTCGCTCGTTTCGACATTGACGCCGGCCGGCGCGATGAAAGTGCGGACGATCGGCAGAAAGGCGCTGGTTGCGAGCAGCGGAGCTTCGTCGGTCAGGGTGTAGATGATAGTGGGTTGCTGATTACTCATCGCTTGTCTCGACTTCGCAGAACAGGTTGGAAAAAAGCGCCGGCTGCATTCACCCTTCCGGCCGTGAATCCGCTATTTTGCATGATTTTGAGGGGCGCGCGTGTGAAAGCTGGTCGCCGCGCGGGCGTAAATCGAAGCATTTTCATTTCAAATCAATAACTTGGAGATTTTTGGGTCTTATAGAAGAGTTGGGCCAATCTCGCAATGCGGAACGTTGCACTGTCAACTGCCCAGATAGCCGTTCGCACGGAACCAGTCGAGCGCGTCCTTGAGTCCTTCGCGATACGGCCGCGCGCTGTAGCCTAGTTCCCGCTCCGCCTTTGCCGACGTGAAGTACATCTTGTTCTTCGACATGCGCAGTGCGTCCACCGTCACGAACGGCTCCTTGCCGCTGAATTTGGCGAACATCTCCGCGCCCACGGCGAGCGGATAAAGCGGCCCGCGCGGCAGCTTGATGGTCGGTGGCTTCCTCCCGACGAATCCGGCGATGTCCGCGAGCATCTGCTGCAATGGCAGATTCTCGCCCCCCAAAATATAACGTTCACCGATCTTGCCGCGTTCGAGCGCAAGAAAGTGGCCGTTGGCGACATCATCGACATGGACGAGATTCAGGCCTGTGTCGACGAAAGCGGGAATCTTCCCTGTCGCCGCTTCGACGATGATGCGCCCGGTAGGCGTCGGCCGCACGTCGCGCGGACCGATGGGCGTCGAAGGATTCACGATCACCGCCGGTAACGCGTCGTTCGCGACCATGCGCTCGACGGCGCGCTCCGCCATCACCTTGCTGCGCTTGTACGCGCCAATGGTGCTCGCCGTGTCCGACGGCTTCGTCTCATCCGAGATTGCGCCCGAACTCGTGACCTTGAGCGTCGCCACGCTGCTCGTGTAGACGATGCGCTCCACGCCTTCGGCCAGCGCCGCGCGCATGGTCGCCTCGGTGCCCTGCAGGTTCGCGCGCTCGATTTCGCCCGGGTCCGGCGCCCAGATCCGGTAGTCGGCGGCCACATGGAACAGATAGCGCACGCCCTTCAGCGCGGCGCGCATCGAGGCTTCGTCGCGCATGTCTCCGACGACGATCTCGGCATCGAGCGCTTCGACGTTCTTGCGCGGACTCGTGGCGCGGACCAGCACGCGCCCCTTGAAGCCGCGCTCGATCGCGAGCCGCGCAACCGCCGAGCCCACGAAACCCGAGGCTCCCGTGACAAGCACGCGTGAGCCGGAAAATTCAGTCATTCTTACCTCGCCCTTACATTTGCGCGGCCGTTTTTTCGTAACAAGTGCCGCGCGACAATGGATGCGTCAAGAACCCGCAAAGCCAGATATGACAAGGGCTTGCGGGTCGTGCTATGGTCCGGACCTGCCTGCTTTGTAGGCGCTTTTGCAAAACATGAACATCCTGGTCAACGATGCCCCAAGACACTCGAAGCCACGCCTCGTGGATTTACCTTGCCATTGCGATCGCGCTTGCCGTCGTGTTCGCCATCGACTTGCTCACGCCCACGCGTCTCGCGATCTGGGTGTTTTACGTGCTGCCGGTCGTGCTGTGCATGTGGCTCGACAAGCCGCCTGCGCCGATTATCGTCGCGGGTGCGTCTTCGGTGCTGATGATCGGCGGCTACGTCTTCTCCAACGCTGAACCCACCGCGAACCACGAAGTCCTGCAACTCAATCGCGCGATGGGCATTTTCGTGTTGCTCGTGGTGTCGGCGGTGGCGCACCTGTATATCAAATCGCGGCTCGCGGTACAACGGACCACGTGGCTGCAGCAGGGCATCATGCAGATGAGCCTGCAATTGCGCGGCGAACAGTCTCCGGCTTCGATCGGCGTCAGCATGCTTCGTTCGCTCGTTCCGTATGTCAACGCAAAAGTCGGCGTGGTTTATACGTTCGAAGCCGATACGCTCACGCGCGTCGCCGGCTGGGCGCTTCCCGACGAAGACGGCGCGCCGCGCCGCATTGCGCGCGGCGTCGGGCTCGCGGGTCAGGCGGTCGAGGACAAGCGTATCCTGCAAATGCGCGATGCGTCCGCGCACTATCTGAAGGCCGGCTCCGCGCTGGGCACGGTTGCGGCATCGAGCGTAGTGGTCGCGCCCGTCATGGCCGATGGCGAAGTGATGGGCGTGGTCGAGCTCGGCTTTGTCGGCGACGAAGGACGCTTCAACGACAGCCGCGAGCTGCTCGAAATGGCATCGGAAGCGATGGGCATGGCGTTGCGCTCGGCGCGGTATCGCGTGAGGCTCGTCGAACTGCTCGAAGAGACACAGCGTCAGAGCGAGGAATTGCAGGTGCAGCAGGAAGAACTGCGCGTCTCGAACGAAGAACTCGAAGAACGCGGCCGCGCCTTGCAGGACTCGCAGGCGCGGCTAGAACAGCAGCAGGCCGAACTCGAACAGACCAATGTGCAGCTCGAAGAGCATTCGCAAAACCTAGAACGGCAGAAGGCCGAACTGCTTCAGGCGCAGCAGGAACTGACCGCGAACGCGTTGCAGATGGAGCGCGCGAGCCAGTACAAGTCGGAGTTCCTGGCGAACATGTCGCATGAATTGCGCACGCCGCTCAATAGTTCGCTGATCCTCGCCAAGCTCCTGCAGGACAACAAGCAAGGCAATCTCTCCGACGAGCAGGTGCGCTACGCGGCGACCATCCACTCGTCGAACAGCGATCTGCTTTCGCTCATCAACGACATTCTCGATCTCTCGAAGGTCGAGGCGGGCCAGATGGATGTGCAGTTCGCGCCCGCTTCCGTCGATTCGATTCTGCAAGCGCTCAAGCAATCCTTCGCGCCGGTCGCGGCCAGCAAGGGGCTCGAGTTCTTCACCGTGCATGGCGAGAACGTGCCGGAGTATTTCGTCACCGATAACCAGCGGCTCTTGCAGGTGCTGCGCAATCTGCTGTCCAACGCGTTCAAGTTCACCGAGCGCGGCAGCGTGACCATCGCGGTGGAGCGCGCGAACGAACAGGCGCTACGGTTCGAGGTTCGCGACACGGGCATTGGCATTGCGCGCGACAAGCAAGACCTGATCTTCCAGGCGTTCCAGCAGGCGGACGGCACCACGAGCCGTCGATACGGCGGCAGCGGACTCGGCCTTTCGATCTCGCGCGAATTCTCGCGTTTGCTCGGCGGCTCGGTCGGTGTATCGAGCGAAGTCGGCAAAGGCAGCGTGTTCTCGGTGACGCTGCCTATCGCCACGCGCGAAGGCACCGTCACCGCGAAGCTCGACACCATCGGACATATGCGCGAGCCCGAGCCCGCCGCCGTGCGCGATCCTGCCTTGGTGCCGGTCGCACCTTCGCCGGCTCCGCAAGAACGCCCGGCGCCGCAACCTCCGCAGGCGTCGATGCCCGAGCCAAAAGGTATCGCCGACGACCGCGCGAACCGCAAGCGGCCGGGGCGCGTGATTCTCGTCATCGAGGACGATCAGCCTTTCGCGCATATCCTCTACGATCTCGCGCACGAACTCGATTTCGATTGCGTGCATGCGGCAAGCGCCACGCAAGGCGTGGAACTGGCGCGTTCGCTGCAACCCAACGGCATCCTGCTCGACATCGGCTTGCCGGACCAGTCGGGCCTCACCGTGCTCGAATGGCTGAAACACGATCCGCTCACCCGTCATATCCCGATCCACATCGTCTCCGCGACGGATCACGCCGATGTCGCGCTGCATCTCGGCGCAATCGGTTACACGCTCAAACCGAGCGCACGCGACGATCTCGCGCAGGCCATCCTCAAGCTCGAAGCGCGCTCGTCGCAAGGCATGCGGCGCGTGCTCGTGGTCGAGGACGATCCGGCCTTACGTCAGAGCATTCATGCGTTGCTCGCGAGCGAAACCGTGGGAATCGTGGAAGCGGGCTCCATCGCCGAAGCACTCGACGAGATGAAAAGCGCCGCGTTCGATTGCGTCGTGATGGACCTGGCGCTGCCCGACGGTTCCGGCTACGAACTGCTAGAACGCGTTTCGACGAGCAGCGGACATGGCTCGCCGCCAGTGATCGTCTACACGGGCCGCATGCTCTCGCAAGAGGAAGAGCAGCGCCTGCGCCGTTATTCGAAATCGATCATCATCAAGGGTGCGAAGTCGCCGGAGCGTCTGCTCGATGAAGTGACGCTCTTCTTGCATAGCGTGGAAAGCGCGTTGCCGCCCGAGCAGCAACGCATGCTGCGCGCGGCGCGTCAGCGCGACGACGTGTTCGAAGGCCGCACGATCCTGCTCGCCGAAGACGACGTGCGCAACATCTTCGCGCTGTCGCGCGTGATCGAGCCGCTCGGCGCCACGCTGGAGATCGCGCGCAACGGCCGCGAGGCGCTCGAAGCGCTCGCGCGTCCCAACGAGATCGACCTCGTTCTGATGGACGTGATGATGCCCGAGATGGACGGCCTCACCGCCATGACCGAGATTCGCAAGCAGCATGAGCACGCGCGCCTGCCGATCATCGCGCTGACGGCGAAGGCCATGCAGAGCGATCGCCAGAAATGTCTCGAGGCGGGTGCGGACGACTACATATCCAAACCCATCGATGTCGATAAGCTCGTATCGCTGTGCCGCGTCTGGTTGCGGCAGCGTTGACGTGAGATGTCAGATCAGACGGCCCACTTGATGAACGAAAGCATGCACGACGAAGAAGCCACGTTCGATATCGAACTGAAGCTGATTCTGGAGGCCATCTACCTCAAGTATCAGCACGACTTCCGGCACTATTCGGTGAGTTCGCTGCGGCGCAGGCTCGGCCAGGCAGTGCGCGATCTCGAATGCGCGACGCTCTCGCAATTGCAGGAGCGCATTCTGCGCGACCCGTCGCTCTTCGGCAGGCTATTCCAGTACCTCACCGTGCAGGTGAGCGAGATGTTCCGGGACCCGCAGTATTTTCGTGCGATTCGCGAGACGATCGTGCCGATTCTGCAGACTTATCCTTCGATCAAGGTATGGGTCGCGGGATGCAGCAGCGGCGAGGAACTGTGGTCGCTCGCGGTGCTGTTCGCCGAGGAACGGCTCGCCGAGCGCACCGTGTTCTACGCGACCGACATCAACGCGGAAGCCTTGCGTATAGCGGAAAACGGCATCTATTCGCTGGATCGCATGGCGGGGTTCAGCCAGAACTACCTCGCGGCGGGTGGCAAGCGTTCGCTCTCCGACTACTATCACGCGGCCTATGGCGCGGCGAAATTCTCGCAGACGCTCAAGTCGCGTGTGGTGTTCGCGGATCACAGCCTCGCCACGGACAGCGTGTTTCTAGAAGCGCATCTCGTCTCGTGCCGCAACGTGCTGATCTATTTCGACCGCGCGTTGCAGGACCGCGCGCTCGGCCTTTTCAGCGAGTCGCTCGTGCGGCGCGGCTTTCTCGGACTCGGCAGCAAGGAGAGCCTGCGTTTTTCGAAGCATGCGGACCAGTTCGCCGACTTCAATCCGCGCGAGCGGCTTTATCAGAAGGTGTAGCGATGAGCACACAGATGCAGCGCCCGCTCGTCTTCGACGCCGTCGTGATCGGCGCGTCGGCGGGCGGCGTCGAGGCGCTGAATCTGCTGTTGCCGGCGCTGCCGAAAGCGTTCGCGCCGTCGGTTCTCGTCGTGGTGCATGTGCGGCAGGGTCAGCCGAGCCTGTTGCCCGACCTGTTCGCGCAACGCTGTGCAATCGCTGTGCGCGAACCCTTCGACAAGGACGAGATCGCGCCGGGCACGGTGTATTTCGCGCCGCCGGGGTATCACATGCTGGTCGAGGCGGAAGATGGCGCGGCGCCTTCCATCGCGCTGTCGGTCGATCCGCCCGTGCGCTTTTCGCGACCATCGGTGGATGTGTTGTTCGAATCGGCGGCGCACGCGTATCGCGAGCGGCTGCTCGGCATCGTGCTGTCGGGCGCCAACGACGATGGCGCGCGCGGCGCGCTGGCGATTCGCGATGCGGGCGGCGCGTGTTGGGCGCAGGACCCGCGCACGGCTTCGTCGTCCGCGATGCCGCTTGCGGCTATCGAAAACGGCGCGGTCCGAGAGGTCCTGACGCTGGAGCAAATGGTGACGCGTCTTTCCACGCGCATCGGGTACTTATCAGAGAATAAGTTAGGCAATGAGGCAGGCAATGAAGCTGGAAGCGACGCAGGAAGCAAAACAGGCAATGCAGGCAAGGGGAGCCGCTAAATGACGCAACCCATTTATGTGCTGATCGTCGATGACATCCGCAACAACATCACCGCACTCGAGGCGTCGCTGGCCCGGCCGGATCTCTCGGTGCTGAAGGCGGAATCGGGACCGGCCGCGCTCGAACTGCTGCTCAAGCACGACGTCGCGCTCGCCATTCTCGATGTCAACATGCCCGGCATGGACGGCTTCGAACTTGCCGAACTCATGCGCGGCAGTCCGCGTACGGCGCATGTGCCGATCATCTTTCTGACCGCGACCGCGCAGGACGGCAACCGCACGTTTCGCGGCTACGAAGCGGGCGCGGTGGACTTTCTCTACAAGCCGTTCGATTCGCGCATCCTCAATTCGAAGGTAGATGTCTTCATTCAGATGGAGCGTCAAAAGCAGCAACTCGCGACGCAACTCGCAACCGTGCAGCAACTGCTCGATGCAAACGAGATGCTGATGGCCGTGCTCGGTCACGACCTGCGCACGCCGCTGTCGGCCGTGATCGCTTCGGCGGAATATCTCGCGCGCTTCGTGCCGGACGAGAATGTCGCGAATATCGGCAACCGCATCAAGTCGAGCGGCATGCGCATGGTTCGCATGGTCGATCAGTTGCTGAACCTCGCGCGTCTGCGCGGCGGCCGCGTGACCTTGCAGCCGCGTTCCGTGGAACTCGCGACGCTCGCGAAGAATATCGTCGAGGAATACGAGGCGCGCGTCGGCAAGGGGCGCATCTTCGTGCTGCGCCACGGCGATACGCTTTTGCAAGGCGACGGCGATCTGCTTTCGCAAGTGTTTTCGAATCTCATCGGCAACGCGTTGCAGCACGGGCTCGAAGGCTCGGCCATTCAGGTGCGTCTCGAAGGCGGCAAGGACGACGTGACCATCGTCGTGCAGAACGCGGGCGAGATTCCGCCTGAAGTGGTGCCGACCATCTTTGCGCCGTATCGCTCGGGGCGGCGTCAGAGCGAGTCCAGCGGCCTCGGGCTCGGCCTCTACATCACGCGCGAAATCACCGAAATGCATGGCGGCGACGTGACGGTGCAATCGTCCGCGCAGGCGGGCACGGTGTTCGAAGTGCATCTGCCGCGCACGCCGCGTCCGCGTCCTGGCGAACGCACGGATTCCGCGCAGCCGTTCCGTCTCAGCTGAAGCGCGAAATCGAGCTGATCCTGAAGCGTTTCGATACGCCGTCTACAATGCGGCCTATCAACGCTTACGAGGGGAATGCGCGATGCCTGGCCCGGATCTGGATACGAGAATCGAAACCTATTACGTGCATGTGAAAGGTGTCGTGCAGGGCGTGGGCTTTCGACATCACACCGTGAGGCGCGCGCATGCGCTCGGCGTGCGCGGCTGGGTCGCGAATCTCGAAGACGGCTCGGTGGAGGCGATCGTACAAGGCGCGGCCAATCAAGTCGACTTGATGCTCGAATGGCTGCGACGCGGGCCGCCGCATGCCCGCGTCACCGAGTTCTTCAGCGAAGAACGCTACGTCGAAAAGCGCTACGAGCGCTTCGAGCAGCACTGAATCAACGCGCCACCAACAAACTCTCCGCGAACTGCCATTCTTCGTCGCGCCACTGATGCGAGCATTCGAAGCCCGCGTCGGCGGCCATCGGCGCGACTTCATCGGCGGCGTACTTGTGGCTGCTTTCCGTCCAGATCGTCTCGCCTTCGCGGAACTCGACACGCAGATCCGCACTTGGCACATGCGCCGTCAGCGCACGCTTGGCTCGCAGATGCATTTCGATACTGCGTGCTTCGGAATTGAAGCGCGCGACGTGCTCGAAGGCATCGAGCGGAAAATCGCCACCCAGCTCGCGGTTGATGCGCGCCAGCAAGTTCAGGTTGAATGCAGCCGTCACGCCGATGGGATCGTCGTACGCGGCGATTAACGTCGGCAGCGGTTTGAGAAGGTCGGTGCCGAGCAAAAGGGCATCGCCGGGAGCGAGCATGCTGCGTATCGACTGTAGAAACTTGGTCGCCGCGAGCCGCGAAAAATTCCCGATGGTGCTGCCGAGAAACAGCACGAGCAGCCTTTCGCCTTCCTTCCGTTTGGCGCTGACTTCCGACAAGCCGGCCAGATAATCGCGCTCATAACCGACGATCGAAATGCGCTCGATATCGCCCAGTTCCCGGCGGCACAACTGCAAAGCGGTGCGCGATATTTCAATCGGGTAATAGGCGGTGGGCTGCTTTTTACAAAGCGCCTCCAGAATGCGGCGCGTCTTGCGGCCGCTGCCGCTGCCGAGTTCGGCGACCTTCACGTTGCCCGGCATTGCCGCGACGATATCGGCGGCATGTTCCGTGAGCACGCGCTCTTCGGCGCGCGTCACGCCGTATTCGGGCAGGGCAGTGATGACTTCGAAAAGGGCCGAGCCCACTTCGTCATACAGATACATCGACGGCAATTCTTTTTGCGGCTCTTTCGACAACCCGGCGCGGACGGCCTCGGCAAAGGCGCTGTCGACGCGGGTGGATAGGGCGGGTTGAATCATGACGTCTCCATCTATGCGGCGTTTTATTCGCGTGCCGTCCTTCGTTGCAACGGCGCGGCGCTTGGATGCTGCTGATGCAATGACGTGAGCGGCTTCGCTCGAATCAGGCAGGTGAAACCGTTGAGTTAGATATGAAGAGTCGCCCATCGGCATGACGGGTTGAAGACAACGTCGCGCTCGGTGAAGTTCATCCGGCGCGAAAAGCGAACTAGCGAAGCAAAAAACGCGCACGACCCAAGGCGAAGTTTGAAGCACGCTCTGAATAGCGTCGATGCACAGCGTTTAGAATGCGCAGTTCCCGCTTCGCTCGAGCTTTCACTCATTGATGAATCAGCACGTTCTCGGGCGCGGCATCGCGCTTTCCGTTGTCGCATCGGCGCTCTTCGCGCTCATGTCGGGCTACACCAAATGGCTCGCGCCGCTCGATGGCCTCGACATCTTCGCCTGGCGCATCGTGTGGACCATGCCCGGCGCGCTGCTGCTCGTCGCCTTGCGTAATCGCTGGCCGCAATTGTGCGCGCTCATTGGAAAGCTTGCTCGAACCCCGAGTCTGCTTTTGGCGTTCGCCACGGTCGCCGCCTTGCTTGGCCTGCAATTATGGATTTTTCTTTGGGCGCCGTTGCATGGACGCGCGCTCGAAGTGTCGCTTGGCTACTTTTTGTTGCCCCTCGGCATGGTCCTTCTGGGTCGCTTTTACTATCACGAAGCGCTCGATCGTCTGCAATGGGCGGGCGTCATTGCGGCGGCGCTTGGCGTGGCGCATGAGCTTGTCATGTCGCATGCGTTCGCTTGGCCGACGCTCGTCGTCGTGCTCGGCTATCCACCGTATTTCATCTTGCGGCGACGCCTGAACGCGGACCCGCTCGTTTCCTTCGCGATAGAGATGATGTTGCTCGCGCCGGTCGCAATCGTCATGTTGTTCGCACGGAATTCGTTTTCTATGGCTGCAAGCGACGCGCGCTTGTGGCTGCTGTTGCTTCCCGGACTCGGCGCGTTGAGCACGGTTGCGCTCGCGTCTTATCTGCGCGCGAGCCGTTATTTGCCGCTCGCGCTCTTCGGCATTCTGGGCTATGTCGAACCGGTCTTGCTGGTCGGCGTGGCAGTGCTCGTACTCGGCGAGCCGTTCTCAGCGACGCAACTCGGAACCTATGTGCCCATCTGGATTGCCGTGGCGCTGACCGCCGTGCACAGCGCGCGGCTGCTACGGCGTGAACGCATGTCGGCGGCGAGTTTGCCGGTCAGCGAACATCACGCGAGTATCGAGCATGAGATTGGCGCGGAACACAGCGAGCGCGTGGAGCCGACGCAATAAAAAAGGCGAGCCCGTGAGCTCGCCTTGCCTGAACGCATCGATGCAACCGATGCGCGATGCGCCTACGCGCAGCCTCCCTGACTGCCTGCTGCGTCTACTGTTTGCATCGGCGGCCGTTTTTTGCGTCGCTGGATTTCGCGACTTGTTACTTGTCGGCCTTCGTTTTGGCTCCCCACCGGCACCTTCGCTGCGCCCCGTTAAACCTTGATGCGCTGTTTTTTTCGTCGCGATGCAGATGAAACGCCGCGCTTCAGTGGCGCGTTGACGTCCGTCTGGTGACAAAGGGTAACGAGTCGCGAGCAAATGAAACGGCGCGTTATAACGCCGAGCGTCGTGGAAAGTTTCTACCGATTCGCGACGCCAAGTGTTACGGCCAAACACACATGTCGGCATTTATAACAGCGCCGTGGAAATACTTCGACATCCGAACGAATACCTGCCGCAGGACTAACTTGTAAGCGTTGAAATGTACCGTTACCAACTGCATCAGTTATTTCTTCATCGCCTGCTTAAGATGACTCTACGAACCCGGCTCACGGGAATTGGAGAGTCTCATGAAACGCGCAGCACTTGTCTTGTTGATGATCGGAAGTCTGTCGGTGGCAGGACAGGCGTCGGCCCACGGGCGCGGCGGCGGCTACGGCGGCCACGGTGGTGGCGGCAATGGCGGCGCGATTGTCGGCGCGTTGATCGGCGGCGCGGTGCTGGGTGCCATCGTGAGCTCGGTGGCGAATGCGCAGCCTGTCTACGCACAGCCGGCTTATGCGCAACCGGCTTATGCGCAACCGGCTTATGCGCAGCCCGTGTACGCGCAACCTGCCGTTCCTCCTGGCTATTGCTACGACGGCTATCGCCGCGCCTACGTGCCGTGCGCGCCTGCTGGCTACGGATATTGATTGCACGACCATCGCCGCCACGCGGCACGACGTTTGCGCTAAAAAGTCCACGTGCGTTGCAGCGTCTCTGCGGCCTGGACGGACGATGAATGGACACGTGAAACGCAAACTTTTGGAGACTTGCTATGAGCGCGACTAAGAAGCTAGTGATCTCGGCACTGGTGTTGGGTCTTTCGGGCGGTGTCTACGCGCAGGCCGGAGGCGGAGGCGGCGCAGGTGGTGGTGCGGGCGGCGGCGCAGGCGGTGGCGGCGGCGCGGGCATGGGGTCGGCAGGTGCGGGCGGCAATGGCGCCGCGGGCGCTGGCGCCGGCATGGGCGCGTCGGGCAAGGGTGGTGGCGTCGGCATGAGCGGCGCGACAGGTACGGGTGTCGGTGGCTCGTCGGATGGCACGAGCGGGACCGGTACAGGCGCGAAGAGTGGCATGAACAACGGGGTAAACAACAACATGAACCCGGGAACCATGCAGCGCAGCACGCCGGACAGTACCGGCAACGCTAACGGTGCACAAAAGAGCTACTGATGTCGTGGTACGTGTACGCTAGCGCGCATGCAGGTGCGATCGCCGGGGCAGGTTGCGGCATCCGCTATGCAGCGGCGCGCGAAGAACGAAAGATTGAATCGGGAATAACGTTTTACTGCTCGGTCACGGACGCTGCACTTGCCGCCGCTGCCGGCTCGAATGTCTTGACGCGCAAACTGACCTTCTCGGCATAAGCGCGTGAACCGCCGTAGCTCTTCAGCGCGGCGTCGATATCGCCCTGTGCGGACTTCAGATAGCCGTGCAGGATAGCCGAACCGACTTCGATATTGGTTTCCGGCTCTGTCAAATCCACATCGCGAACCAACTTCTTGTGAGCGGAAGGCACGACCTGCATGAGACCGGTTGCGTCGTTCGGGCCGTGGGCCGTTTCCTTGAAGCGCGATTCTATGGAAATGATCGCAAGCAACAATGCCGGCGGAAGCGAGTATTTCGATGAAGATGCCATTACCGCCGATGCGATGGTCTGCGCCTTCTCGCGTGCGACGCCGAACTTGCGAACGATCAATTCCGAAATCTTGTGACTGATTTGCTCTGTTTTTACGTCGTTGCCCGAGGGCGCCTGCGTGTCGTTTTGGCCGCCGGGCTGCACGGCTTCTTGCGCGCTTGCAGCTTGTGCGAGGCTGATCAGTAGAAGGATTGAGAGAATATTTCGACGCATCGGACTGGGTAATCTTGAGGAAACCGCATTATAGCTTCATAAAAAAGTCTTGCGGATCATGGGCTTGTCTTAAATATGATGAATATTTTTGCAATTCGGTATTGCTTACCCGGTAAATCAGGTGCGCTCTGCGCGCTTCGCCGTGGGCGCTGAGATGCCAGCGCCGGCTTCATCGGAGAGACGTGCGAACATTGGAAGAGATATCAGGACGACTGCCGCCGTCGCCAAAAAGGCGCTCGCTAGTTGCCAGCGTTCGGTCTGAACGCTGCCGGAAATCAGCATCGTGGCTTGAATCGTCCCGGCCGCGACGGTTACACCAAGCGCCTTCATCAACTGCTGGGCGGTGCCCTGAAACGAAGTCGCGGCGGCGAGGCGCGGCTTCGGAACATCGGCGAAAGCGAGCGCGCCCATCGTCGCGAAACTGAGCGAGCGGCCTAATCCGCCGACGAGGAGCAGCACGAAAATGGCGGCTGCGGGCCACGCCTGCGACATCGTCGAGCACACGACCAGAACCAGCGCAAAGATCACGCTGCCTGCGCACAGAACCGCGCGCACGGAGAATCGCCGGAGTGCGAGCGCGGTCATCGGACGCATGCAAAAAGAGCCGAGCGCGCTTGCAAAAGTCACCAGTCCGCTAGCGGACGCGCTGTAACCGAAGCCGGTCTGTAAGGTGAGCGGCACGAGAAAAGGCAGCGCACCGGCGCCTGCGCGGAAGAGGCTGCCCGCGACCGTGGCCGCGTGAAATGTCGGAATGGCGAGCAGCGAGAAGTCGATGGCAGGATTCTCCACGCGCCGGCAGTGAACGACGGTTGCCCAGAACAGTAGAAGGCCGACCGCGACGCATGCCCAGGGCAGCCCTTCGGGCATCACGCCGCGTCCCGCGCTTTCGATTCCGATCATGAACAGACTCAGCGATGTCCCTGAAAGCAGCATGCCGCGCAAATCCGGCGGTGTGCGGCTTTCAGGCGGCGAGGGCGGCAAGAGCTTCCACGTGAGGACGAGACCGATCGCGCCCACTGGCACGTTGACCCAGAAGATGCTGCGCCAGGAGAGCGCATCGGTGAGAAAGCCGCCGAGCGGCGGCCCAAGCAAGGGACCGACAAGCGCGGGCATGGTGAGCCACGTGGTCGCTTGCAGCAGCTCTTCGCGCTTCACGCCGCGAAAGAGGATCAGGCGGCCGACGGGCACCATCATCGCGCCACCCAGACCTTGCACGATGCGCGCGCCGATGAGTTGCGGAAGATTTGCCGCCGCCGCGCAAGCGATCGACGCGAGCGTGAACGTGGCGATTGCCCACATGAAAACGCGCCGCGCGCCGAAGCGGTCGGCCACCCAGCCGCTCGCCGGAATGAAGACCGTGAGCGCAACTAGATAAGCGGTAATGGCGCTGCTCAGATGGACGGGATCGATATGCAGGTCGCGCGCCATCGTGGGAATGGCGGTCGCGACGATGGTGCCGTCCATGTTCTGCATGAAGAGCGCCGAGGCCACGACGGCAGCGGTGATGCGAAAGTTGCCGTCGTTCACGATGCAGTGTGTGCTCGCACGCTGCATGGGCGCTGCAAGGCATTTCGAGTGGATGACGAGTGCATGCCCGCCAGTCTACGCGAAGCCCGCGGAGGCGCGCGGGTCGCCTCTCAATTCCGCAGTGCGATGTCTTCGGCGTATTCCAGATAGTGAGCAAGCGGCGGCGTGCCACGTGCGGCGTCCTTCGCTTCGTCATCCCAGCGGCGCAACGCCAAGGCATCTTCGGCGAACGGGCGCGCCAGAAAATCGCGCGCTTCGTCGGCATCGAATACGCCGCCTTGCAGCTGCAAACTGCGCACCGAATCGGGCGAAAGAAGCGCGTGATATGAGGCATCGATCGCGCAGAGGCAGCGCTTGGCATCCACGTGAAGGCGGATCGGTTCGAGCACGGCATCCGCGAACAGCGGGCGTAAGAACGGCAGCGCGTAATACTGGTGGAGATCGTCGATACCGCGTGTAGTCGGCGTATCGCCCTGCAAGTTCAACAGATGCCCGAGGTCGTGCAGCAATGCCGCGACGATCAACTCGCGGTGCGCGCCCGCCTGCTCCGCGAGATACGCTGTCTGCAGCGCGTGTTCGAGTTGCGTGACGGGCTCGCCGCTATAGGCAAGCGCCCCGTAGGTGTCGAAGAGATGCCGGATGTCGTTGAAGGAGAGCGCCATCTTCCAGTGCAGTGCGAGGAGAAACGGTGATTGTCGCGAGTCTTCATGACGTGCCGATGGCATCGCGCACCTGCATAAAACCGCTGTTTTTCGCGTGTTACGATGCCCTTCGATCCGTCAATCATTCAATGCAGATGGCAACGTTATACGAAACGCTTGGAGTAGGCGAGCACGCCACCGAGGAAGAGATCAAGCGCGCTTATCGCAAGGCCGCGATGCGCTCGCATCCGGATCGCAACGCGGGCAACGAAGACGCCGCGCGCGCGACGTTTCAAGAGATCAAGGAAGCCTACGCCATACTTTCCGATCCCGCGCAACGCGAAGTCTACGATCGCATTTTCGCGGAGGAAGTCGCGCGTCTACATAAGGCGCAAACGGAGCGCGAAGCGAAGGAGCGTGAAGTACGCGAGGCGCGCTATGCGGAATATGTATCGCTCGCCATGCGGTTCGCGTCGCAAGGCATAACCGCGATGTCGTCTTCGGCGCGCTGCTTGGACAGCAATGCGATGAAGTGCAAGCGCGGCAAATCGCGGATAGCGCGATAGCGCTGCATGATTCGCGACAGACGGCTGACGCCGAGCCAGCCGAAGAACCCGTCGTTGAAAAGAAACTGGCGGGTCCCACGATCAATCCGCTTGGTTCCATGTGGTTCCAGTTTCTCAACAACCTGAAGCTTTAAATCGATGCCGTGCTACGCGGCCAGTCTTTCGCCACGCATGTTACGGTGACGCGGCGCGGGCGGATACACACACCAGTGGCCGTCGTCGTGACGGAAGAAAAACAGCGCGCGCGATGCAGCGCCCTGCAGCGTTTCCACACAAACGAAGCGGCGCCGGTCTGTGCGCGTGCGGCTGAATTGCCTGACATGGACCGGCGTGCTTCCGGGCGCCAGCCATTTTTCGACCTGATAGCGAAGGGATTGCTCTTTCGTGCATTTCATTCCGAGTCTCCAACACGCGGCATTCATGTTCGGGCTAACGGCCAGATGCGCTCAAGGCTTTACGCCCCGCCACTGAAATAACTATGCCGCAATGCATCACGTACCTGACAAAGCACTTTAACTCTACGCCTGAAAACCAGGCGCCTGCTCCAAGTTTGCGAAATAGCAACACGCTCACTTTGAACTGGCGGAGTACGGCTTCGAGTCGATTGAATGGTCATTCAACGCGATGGACGGGTATGTACGTGAACGGTCATATCAATGATCCGATGCGTGCGCTATCCGTCATTTGTGTAAGAGCCAGTTCCGTGCCGCGGCGCGGCATTTTTTTAGAGCGGCCGTGCGAAACTCAGTTCGTGGCCGTCGGGATCGGTCAGATGGAAGTAGCGCTCGTTCCAGGGCGCATCGCGCGGCGCGAAGTGCGGTTTCGTTCCGCAGGCAAGCGCACGGCGATAAAAAGCATCCACGTCGGAGACATGAATGATGAAGCGGCCCCACCATTGAACGGGACCATGTGTTTCGGTCGTGATGTTGAGAAAGGACGCACCTAGCGCAAAAGAAGTGAATGCCTCGTTCGCGCCGCCATGCACGATACGAAAACCGAGCGCTTCGTAAAAGGCGACGGCACGGGGCATATCGTGCGTGGCGAGCGTAACGGCGCTGAGACTTTCAATGCGCGGGTCGTCTTGATTCGAATCGGTCATGTCATCCAGTGTGATGATGATGCGACACGAGCGGCAGCACGTTCAAATCCGGATGCGTACCATCGACGATACTTCGGCCGACATGCCGCGCGTCGTCGGCTGCGTCGTCGGGAGTCTTGAACGCGTCGTCGCCATCGGAATGAAAATGCACGGCGTCGCCAGGCGTATCCGCATGCGCGCCGGGTCTGCATACATAGGCAATATAAAGGTAGCTGTTAGACGCGGATTCAGGCGCTGCCTTGATTTGCGGCAGTGCATGAATCTCGAAGCCTTCGTATTCGAAAACGTGACACTTCGGCGTGGGGTCGTCGGGCATGATCGCCTCCTTTCCATCTTCGCGCGGGCTATTCAACGTTACTCCTGTTGGCGCGATGAATCCATGTTTAAGCGCGTTGAAACGAACGATACGCTTGCTCCGCAGCGCGTTGGACGTTATGTTGAGCCACGGGCCTTTCGCCCGACGAGACTTCAACCATGACCGTCATCCGTCGCGTAGTGCGTGCGCTGTTTCTCGTGGTTATCGCAAGCTTAGGCTTTGCTACAGGCAACGCCGGTGCGCAGAACGAGAAGCCGTCGCTTGCACTCATCGACTGCACGCTTATCGACGATAACGCCGCGTATAACGATGCCGACATCAACCGCATCCAGAGCCAGCGCCTCGCGATGATCGGCACCGCGCTGCGCGACGACATGCGTGAGCGTGGCCTGTTCCGCATTGCCGATAACGCGCCCGCCAAGGATCTCATCGCGTCGCTTCAAGGGGCGCAAGACATGAGCGCCTGCAACGGCTGCGAACTGCGCGTAGCGCGCCAACTTGGCGTGGAGCGCGTGGGCATTTGCTGGGTGCAGAAGATCAGTAATCTGATCCTCAACATGAACCTTCGTGTGGAAGATGCCAAGAGCGGCGCCACGCTCTTTCAGCGTTCCGTCGATATACGCGGCAACACGGATCTCTCGTGGCAGCGTGGCGCCAAGGCGCTCGTCGTCCTGCTCGCCGACGATCCTTCGATGAAGCCCTGACGCGGCGATTGAACCCACGGAAACGAATTCGGGAGTTTCTCCCGCCTTCCGGCGTTGCCAGAGCGGCGCATGTTGGGCTAAGTTCCATTCGGGCACGCCCGTTCGACGCGGTCGCGGTGCCTGTCAAAACAAATTCGATTCGAACACGAATCAAAGCCGGAGACGACCATGCAAGCCAGATACAGGGCGGCGCGCTTTGCCTGCGCGTCGGTACTCGCGCCGACGCTCGCGCTTGCCGCAAGCTCCACGCACGCGGCCACGCCCACCGCCTACGTGACGACCGAGTCCGCCGGTGTCGGCGTCATCGATCTGGGCGATCTCTCGCTCAAGCAAACTTTCGATGTGGGCAAAGACGGTCCGCGCGGCCTGAGTCTCAACAAGGAAGGAACACGCCTTTACGTCGCGAACAAGGAGACAGCGGACCTTTCGGAGATCGATACATCGACGGGTAAGGTCGTGCGGCGCGTGAAGATCGGCAAGAATCCGGAGTTCGTGCGCGTGCGTGGCGGCTTCGCTTACGTGACCTACGAGCCGGGCGAATCCGGCGGTCCTCCGAAGCCCGGTCAACCCGAAAAGGACGATGACGATCCCAATGCGCCGCCCGCCGAGATCGCCATCGTCGATCTCAAGACGCTTAAGGTTCTGCGCTCAGTCAAGAGCGGGCACGAAACGGAAGGCGTGGAATTCTCGGCCGATGGCAAGTCCATTCTCGTGACCAATGAAGGTGACGACACGGTGTCGGTGTATCGCGTGGGCAGCGGCAAGTTCGTGCGCACGGTCACGTTGCCGAAGGGTTCGCGCCCACGCGGCATCAAGGTATCGCCGGATGGCAAGCAGTATGTCGTGACGCTCGAGAACACAAACAAATTCACCGTGCTCGATGCGGCCGATCTAAAGATCGTCAAGACCGTCGACACGAAGACGGGCCCGTATGGCGTATCGTTCGATCCTTCGGGCAAGCGTCTTCTCGTTGCCGCTTCGCGCGACAAGACCTTGCAAGTCTTCGATGGCAAAAGCTTCGAGCACTTAAGCGATGTACCGATTGGTCAACGTTGCTGGCACTTCAGCTTCACGCCCGATGGCTCGAAGATTCTCTTTGCATGTGGACGGTCCAACGCCGTGTATGTGCTCGATGCATCGAACTATCAGACGGTCAAGCAGATCGGTGATCTACCGCTCGCATGGGGCATCGTGACGTATCCGCCGAGCGCGGGATCGATCGAAGGGCGTTGAGCTTGATGCATGAAACGTGATGGCCGCCATGCGCGGCCATTTCGGTTTGTGCCTTGCATCGTTTCGTAAAGGAATCCGCGCCGCTCAAGAGAGCGCTGGTAGTATCGGGACAGGCTCGACGGCGAGGTGCACCATGTTCACATTGGCCGAGGCTTTCCAGGAGCTCCTGGATTCGCCCTCACGTAAGCGTCTGTTGATCGCAGCTCAAGGCGGCACTGCCAATTGTCATTGGCTACCCGCATACGTCGGCAAGCATGGCGAGTTTCGTTGCGACCCGCGCGCTGCTAACATCGAAATAGACGACGATGCCGCCGAAGCAATCCGCCTCTTCTCCGCTGGTTCGCTTTCTTCATGCGCGCTCGTCGTGCATCTGGGTGAGCTTGGCGTCGGCGCACTCGTCATGGGTCCCGAATCGCCAAGCGACGCCATGCGCATGCTCGAACAACTCAAGGCCAACGCGCTTGGCCGCTTTGTCGAAAACTATCTGGCGGAATTGCAGCAGCGCAGGCCAGCTAAGGTTTATCCCTTCAAGCCGCGTTGAAAAATAATTCGGATGGCTGATAAAACCATCTTTGACAATTCGAAGCAAGAAGGCGCGGATAATGTCGAGCCGAACCCGACCGCGGAAAAGCCGCTGCGCTCAACATGCCAAAGATATCCGTCGTCATCCCGACTTACAACGCAGAGCGCTTCATCGTCGAAACGCTGCAATCGTTGCTGAATCAGGACGCCGATTTCGAAGTCCTGATTCTCGATGACGCGAGCCATGACGACACGCTTGCACGCGTGCGCAGCCTGAACGACGCGCGCATTCGCATCTTTTCCCTCGAGCATAATCAGGGGCGCGCGAGCAACGCAAACCGTGGCTTTAATCTATGCCGTGGCGAATACATTGCGCGCATCGATCACGATGACATTGCCGAGCCGGGCAGACTTCGCAAGCAAGCGGAATATCTCGATGCGCATCCGCATGTCACCGTGCTCGGCACGCAAATCCGCCACTTCGGTGAAGATTCCACCGTCAGCAATTTTCCGCTCGAAGACGGCGAGATAAAGGCGCGTTTCATGATCGGCGCGGCTTACCTCGCCAATCCGAGCGTGATGTTCCGGCGCGCGTTCATCCAGCGCTTCGAGATTCGCTACGATCCGAATCTGCACATTGTGGATGATCTCGGCTTCTGGTTCGACTGCATGCTGCATGGCGCGCGCTTCGCCAACCTTGCAGAGCCTTTGACGGCATACCGGATTCATCGAGAGATGACGTC
The DNA here is from genome assembly GCF_054655155.1 of Caballeronia sp. HLA56. NCBI lineage: Bacteria > Pseudomonadati > Pseudomonadota > Betaproteobacteria > Burkholderiales > Burkholderiaceae > Caballeronia > Caballeronia sp. HLA56. The sequence goes on from NZ_BAAHOB010000001.1 coordinate 121,377, forward strand.
GTTGAATCTCGATGTCGTAAAGCTCTACGAAGCCAAGAAGCGCCTTTTCATGCGTATCTTTCCCACGTTCTTTCCGCGTCTCACCGGACATGACGTGCAACGCCTGTGTACGTTGCACGATTGGCCACTCAAGCCGGAAGCCGAACTCGATACATTGATCGACGCGTATCGCGCGGGCGGCGTCGCCCTTTCGCAGATCGACACGCGCTATGGTGTAAGCGCACTCGAACTCGAGTATCGAATGGTCGATATGCTCGATCGCAAATGGCGGGCGTCAGCACAGACCTATCCTCGTAGCGAAGAGGACAAGTTCCGCTGTCACCGCGCGATTGCGGAAGCAATGAGTCAACTCAAGCATGCTTGAGCGGCATACTCACTTCCACGCATAGCGCATCCCCACCCACACGCCACGCGGCGCGCCAACACCCAGAAATTGCTCGTTGGTGGTATCCGCGCCGTTGAACGTGTGATTCGGTCCGTTGAAGAAGTTCTCGCCAAGAATGGCGAAGTTCGCGTAGCGCTTGTTCAACAGATTCTTTACGGTCGCATAGACCTGCAACTGCTTGGTCACGTTGTAGGTCGTATCGAGATCGATCAGAAAGTAGCCGGCAATGCTGCCATTCGTGTCCTGATTGTTCTCGTCGCCGCGCGCGAAGATGCTGCTGCGATACGTGAGGTTGCTGCCGATATTCCATTGCGGCAGCGCGTTGTAGTCGAGTCGCACCTTGACCGTATTCGCCGGAATGCCCGGAATGCGATCGCCGGAGTGAACGGCGATATTGCCGCCGTCATCCGCGCTCGAATTGCTGGCGCTGCTCTCGGTCCATGTCGAACGATAAGTCGCGTTCACGTAGCTATAGCTCGCGGCCATGCCGACCGGTCCCCATTGCGTGCGGCCCGCGAGTTCGAAGCCTTGCCTGCGCGTCTTGCCCACGTTCTGAAAGTAGCCGAGCGTGCTTGCCGCGCCCTGGCTACTGACGAACTGGATATCGTCGGAAAGGGTCGTGCTGTAGGCCGCCGCGCTCCATGTCGTCGCGTTACCAAGGCGTCCACGCGCGCCCACTTCGAAGGTGCGCGAAATCACCGGCTTGAGGTCGGGGTCGGCGATGAAATCGTTCGGCAGCGAGCACGGTGCGGCCGGGTCGGCGCAAGCGAGTTCGATAGCCGTCGGCGAACGCATGCCTTCGTTATACGTGGCGTAGGCGGTGAAGGAGCGCGTCGGATTCCAGTTGAAACCGATAGCCGGATTGAAGCGCGAGAACGTGTGATTGCCATCGAGTAATGGCTGCACGCCGCTCTCGTCACCGATCACCGCCTTCGACCAGTTATAGCGCCCGGCGAGCGTCATGGACCATTGCTGCGTGAAAGAGAAGGTGTTCTCGAAGTAGATGCCCCAGTTCTGATTGCGCGTCTTGGCGTCCGTCTGCGGAACGAACGGACCCATGCCGATGGTCGCGCGGCTATCCGTGAACTCGGCATCCTGCGACGATTGCGAAAAATGCGAGTTGGCGAAGTCGCCCGCCGCACCGATCACCAACTGGTTGTCCTTGCCGAAGAGCTTGTTGAGCAAGGTGAGTTGCAGGCTTGCGCCATAGCTGTCCGTGACGATCACCGACTGGTCGTTGGTGGCCTGCGTGAGATCGATATCGTCGTCATCGTCGCCCTCCACGGTGCCGAAGTCGTCGTTGACGTTGCTGCTCACGTTCTTGTTGCGATAGTGACGGTAGTACAGATTGCCGCTCAACTGGATGTTCGGCGTGATGTAACGATCCGCCGACAGCGTGACATAGCCGACCTGATTCTCGTTGGTATCTGGGAACGTATAGGCTTGCTTGAAGTTGTTGAGGAACGAGCGCGGGATCGTCTGCGAGCCGTTTAGCGTGTTGTCCGCACCGCCCATCGAAAGGGAGATCGTCGTATCGGCGTCGGTGTAGCGCAGCTTGCCGAAGGCCTGGCGCAAGCGGCTCGAATTCTGCGCCGCCCAGCCGTTATCGTTCGTGATGTTGGCCGTGAAGTAGTAGTCGAGATGATCGCCGATCAACCCGCCTTGTTCGAACTGCGCCACCTTGCGGCCGAACGAACCGAAGCTCACATCCACCGCGCCGCCAGGGTTGTCCCGGCCGTTCTTCGTCGTCACCGCGATTGCGCCACCCAGCGTGTTCAAGCCGAACGTCGGATTCGAGCCGGGAATGATCTGCATCGTGCTGATGGCGGCCTGCGGAATCAGGTCCCAGTTCACGACATCGCCGAACGGCTCGTTGATGCGTACGCCATCCAGAAACACCGAAAGGCCCTGCGGCGTGCCGAGCAGCGGCGAAGCTGTGAAGCCGCGATAGAGAATGTCCGTCTGCGATGGGTTGCCTTGCGCGTCGTTGATATCGACGCTGCCGACGTTCTTCTGCAAATAATCAGTGATGTTCTGGGAATGCTGCGCGTCGATCTGGCTGCCCTTGATGGTCTGCACGTTCGCGGGCACCTTTTCGAGCGGCGTGCCGACGCCGATGAGCGGTGTCGTGCCCACCACGACTACCGTGGGCAAGTCGGTATTCGGCGGCGGACTCGCTTCGACGACCGGTGCCACAACGGCGGGAGGCACCTCTGGAGCGCTTGCCGCCTGCGCCCATGCGCCGACAGTGATGCTGGCAAACGCACCGCCGAACACGAGCCGCAATCCGGCTCGGGGTTTGAACCGATGCGCTGACTTGCGCTCGCGCGGCATGCTTCTCATCGTCGTCTCCTCTTGTTATTGCAATGTCGGCTTGAGGTAAGTTCCTTTCATTGAAAGCGTCGCATAAGAACACGCGCGCGCACCGGGAGCTTTTCCCGATTCAGCAGGGAAGCGTTCCCAATCGCACAAACGGTGTCGGGCCCGAGGATGAAGCCGTGCGTAGAATGCATTCCGTGATACCAAACGAATCTCTTCCCTCGCTCTCCGAACGCCCGCCCGCGCGTTCCATGCGCTCGACCGTATGGAGCGATCTCGCCTGCGTCGTTCTTATCACGGTGCTGGCCGGCATGCTGTTCGCGGCCTTCGACTTCAACGAGTTCACCTACCGATGGACGCGCAGCGCCGAGCGTTTCCAGCTTGATGAATTGCCTGCCACGCTCGTCGTGCTCGCAATCGGCTTCGCGTGGTTCGCGTGGCGGCGCTACCGTCAGGCGCAGCGTGAAGTTCGGCGGCGCCGGGCGCTGGAGGAAGAGGCGGAGCATCTGCTCGCGGAAAACCGCAAGCTCGCGAGTCAGGCCATTGCCGCGCAGGAAACCGAGCGCCGGCATCTCGCGCGCGAACTGCATGACGAACTGGGGCAGTACCTCAACGCCATTTCGCTCGATGCAGGGCGTATCCGCGATTTATCGCTCGAACGCGAGCCTGAAGTGCATCGTCTTTCGCTTGCGCTCATGCAAAGCGCGACGCATGTGTACCGCGAAATCGGCGGAATGATCCGCAAGCTGCGTCCGATCGGTCTCGATGAATTCGGCTTGCCGACCGCACTCGAACATTGCGTGGACGGCTGGCGCGAGCGCTTGCCCGATGCGGTGTTTACGCTAGCCGTCGATGGCGACTTCGACAATCTCAACGATGCGCTCAACATCACGCTCTACCGTCTCGTGCAGGAAGGCCTGACCAACGTGTCGAAATTCGCGCGCGATTCACGCGTCGAGATTTATCTGGCGCGTGCGCCGGCAGGCGAGATCGTGGTGACGATGACCGACAATGGACCGGGCGTCGATCTCGCGAAGCCGCGCATGGGGTTGGGTCTCATCGGCATGCGCGAACGCGTGGAAGCGCTCGGCGGCGAATTTCATATCGCCAGTCAACCCGGTGCGGGCTTCCTGTTTTGCGCGCGCGTTCCGGCTCAGGCGGGACTGCCGTTGCCTAGCGAACTGAACGAAGGAGCGAACGGCGCGTCGGTGAAATCGGCGAAATGAAGGCCTAGCCGGTTTGCTATTTGCGCGAGTTGCACGCCGTTATCGGCGCCGAATTTCTGCCGGATCACGGATTGATGGTTCGCCACTGTCTTCTGACTCAAGCCGAGTTTTTCCGCGATACTCGGCAATGTATAGCCTTGGACCAAGAGCCGCAGCACCTCGAATTCGCGTGCCGAAAGCTGACGTCCGGGCGGTCCTTCCTGAATGGTTGCGCGCAACGCCAGCGCCTGTGATATGTCAGGGCTTAGGTAACACACGCGCCGCGCGACGGAGCGTACCGCTTCGACCAGGACATCGGGTGCGCTCGCTTTCGTGACGTAGCCACGCGCGCCCGCATCGAGCGCGCGGCGCACGAAGATGGCTTCCTCGTGCACGCTGAAGATCAGGACATGCGCATGTGGCTCGCGCGCGAGCATGCGGCGCATGGCTTCTATTCCACTCGCGCCGGGCAGCGCGAGGTCCATCACCACGACATCCGGCTGCAAGGCGCAGAATTTCTGATACGCCTCCGCCGCGTTGCCCGCCTCGCCCGCGACGCTCACGTCGGGACTCAATTCGAGCAAGCGCTTGTAGCCTTCGCGCACTACGGCATGATCGTCCACCAGCAGCACGGCGATGTCGGCAGTCATGGTTGTCTCTCTCCGTTCTTGTTCGAATTGTTCTCGCGCGATTCGGCGGCAATGCGCCGCGAATTCGCATCGTTGCGAAACATGATCGGTTTTTCTTCCGGCTCCTGACGCATCGTGGCGGCCCGCACCACTTCGATCACGCGCTCGTGATGCGGGGACTTGTCGCAGACCGGGTCCGCGTTCGCGGGATCTTGCGTCAGCAGATACGCCTGACAGCGGCAGCCGCCGAGATCGATCGCTTTCTCGTCGCAACTGCGGCAGGGTTCTTTCATCCAGCCGAAGCCGCGAAATCGATTGAACGCATCGCTCTCGTACCAGATGTCCTTGAGCGGCGTCTCCGTGACGTTGGGGAACGTAAGGCCAGGCAACGAGCGCGCGGTATGACAAGGCAAGGCGGCGCCATCGGGCGCAATGCCGAGAAACACCGAGCCCCAGCCGTTCATGCAGCGCTTCGGACGACGCTCGTAGTAATCGGGCACGACGAAGTAGATCTTGCACCGGTCGCCAATCTCTTTGCGATAACGCTCGACCACCGCTTCCGCTTCCTGCAGTTGCTCGGCCGTCGGCATGAGCTGCGCGCGGTTCGCGTGCGCCCAGCCGTAATACTGCGTGTTCGCGAGTTCGAGATACTCCGCGCCCATGTCGAGCGCCATGTCGATAATGCGTCCGATATGCGGAAGGTTATAGCGATGCAGCACGCAATTGAGCACCATCGGAAAGTCATGCGCCTTGATCATGCCGGCCACGCGCTTCTTGAGATCGAACGTCTTCGTGCTGGAAAGGAAGTCGTTGAGTTCCTGCGACGAGTCCTGAAACGAGAGTTGAATGTGATCGAGCCCCGCGTCCTTGAGCGCGGTGAGACGCTTGTCGGTGAGACCGATGCCCGACGTGATGAGGTTCGTATAAAAGCCGAGCTTGCGCGCTTCGCCGACCAGTGTTTCGAGGTCGTCGCGCAAGAGCGGCTCGCCGCCGGAAAAGCCCAGTTGCGCCGCACCCAGCGCACGCGCCTGACGCAACACGTCGAGCCATTGATCGGTGTTGAGTTCGCGCGTGTGATCCGCATAGTTCACCGGGTTGTAGCAGAAGACGCAATGCAACGGGCATCGATACGTCAGTTCCGCAAGCAACCACAACGGCGGCGGAATGACCGCTGCTTCGGGGTCCGGCTTGGCAATCGGTTCGGACAAGTCAGTCATGCTTCACTCCAGCACTTACGCAAGCCAGCCGCGCGCACGCGCTCCGGCAATGAAAGCCCGCACGTCGTCACCGAGATTGCTCGCGCCGAACGCTTCTTCGAGATCGGCGACGAGCTTCGGGATATCGCGCGTGCCGTCGCAGCGCAAAAGAATCTGCGCCGCGCTCTGATTGAGCTTCACCATGCCTTCCGGATAAAGCAGCACATGCGCGTCCTGCGCCGGTTCCCATTGCAGACGAAACAGGCGCTTGAGTTGCGGGCGCAACGCGTCGTCCGGCGCTTCGACCGCTTCCGTGATTCGTTGAGGAGGATTGGCGTCGCTCATTGCGGGAAGGCCTTTTCGATCGAATCGAGCATGGTCCAGAGGATGTCGAGCTTGAACTGCAGGATGTCGAGCGCGCGTTGTTGCTGCTCGCGCGTGTTGAAATGCGCGAGCGTGACTTCGAGCCCGTGTTCGACATCGCGCTGTGCAAGCGACACGCGTGAACGAAAATACGCAAGCCCGTCCGGCTCGATCCACTTGTAGTGCTCGGGCCACGTCGCAAGCCGGTCCTTGTGAATCTGCGGCGCGAACATCTCCGTGAGCGACGAACACACCGACTCTTGCCACGGCGCACGACGCGCGAAATTCACGTAGGCATCGACGGCGAAGCGCACACCCGGCGTCACGAACTTGAGCGACCAGAGATCGTCGCGCGAGAGGCCGACGGCATCGCCCAGACGCGCCCACGCCTCGATGCCGCCAGGCTGATCTTCGTAACCGTCGTGATCCAGAATGCGCAGCACCCAGCGGCGGCGCGTCTTGCGATCGGGACAATTCGCCATGACGGCCGCATCTTTCAGCGGGATGTTGATCTGATAGTAGAAGCGGTTCGCCACCCAGCCGCGAATCTGTTCCGGCGAACAGCCGCCGCTATTCATCTTCACGTTGAAGGGATGGTGGATGTGATACGCCGTGCCTTTCGCGCGCAGTTGCTCTTCGAACTGTTCGCGCGTCCAGGCGGGGCCGGCTTCCTTCAACGCGGTGAAGATCGGGCCGGTCGTGGGATTGAGCATCGGCGTGGCGGGAAAATCGGACATCCAGTTTCTCCGGAATTCAAAGCTCGAACGTCATGCCGTCATGCGCGACTTCTATGCCGTGCTCGGACAGTATGCGCCGTTCGGGTCCATCCTCGATGAGGATCGGATTGGTGTTGTTGATGTGAATGAGCACTTTGCGCACCTTGCGCGTGTTTGCGCGGTCGATCGAATCCAGCACCTCGATCATGCCGCCCGCGCCGCTTTGCGCGAGGTGGCCCATGTCGGCGCCGGTTTTCTTCGTGAGGCCGAGGCGGATCATCTCGTCGTCGGTCCAGACGGTGCCATCGACGAGCAACAGGTCGGCTTCGCGCATGGCATCGAGCACATGCGGTTCGAGTGTCCCTAAACCCGGCGCATAGAAAGCACGCTTGCCCGTGGCCGTATTCGTGAACATGAGGCCGATGTTGTCGCCCCGCTCGGGCGCCTCCCGATGTGGCGAATAAGGCGGCGCCTTGCTCGATAGCGGCAGCGCATCGACGGCAATACGCGGCAGCTCGGGCACCGTGAGCGAAGTGCCATCGAGCGCGATACGCCGCTGCTCCACGCCGCAGTAATGCGAAAGAATCGACGTAATGGGAAAGCCGGTGGAAAGGTCTTGCCACACTGCGTCGGTCGTATAGAGCGGCAGCGGTGCGCCGCGCTCGCGCAACATCAAGAGTCCGGTGACGTGATCGATCTGCGCGTCCATGGTGATGACCGCGGCGATTCCGGTGTCACGCACGCGCCGCGCGGGCTGCAGTTCAGGATTCGCCGCGATCTGCGCGAGAATATCCGGCGATGCGTTCACGAGCAGCCAGTCTTCGCCGTTGTCGCTGACCGCAATCGACGACTGCGTGCGTGCCCGGGCAGCAATGGTCCCGCGCCGCACGCCGTCGCAATTGCGGCAATTACAGTTCCATTGCGGAAATCCGCCACCCGCCGATGAACCCAGCACGCGGATCTTCATAACGCCTCGCTCAAAACTAGTGCCGTCATGGCCACATCCTTCTCAAGAGACCATCGCGGTCGATCAACTGATGCTTCAACGCACCAAGAAAATGCAAGACGACCAGCGCGGCCATGATCCACGCCAGATAGCCGTGGATGCCGAAGAACAGGCCGCGCAACGCCTTGTCGTCCCAGCCCCATTGTGGCAGAAGCACACCCCAGAAGCGCGTGCCGAACTTGTTGAACGACGAACCGAGGTATCCGGTGAGCGGCATTGCCACCATGCCAACGTATAAAAGAGCCTGCGTGATGCTCGCGGCGGCGCGTTGCCACGTCTGCATCGGCGGTAGAGGCGGCCGGCCGTAGACCAGTCGCACTACGATTCGAAGCAGCACCAGCAGGAAAACGGTCAGGCCCAGCGACTTGTGGAAGTTGATGAGCGACGACTTGAAGGCCAGCCCGCGCGGCAGGCCGACCATATAGAAGCCGATGCACAGCATCGCGATGATGGCGATGGCGATCAGCCAGTGCAGCGCGATCAGCGGACGGGCGAAATGCTCGTCCGACGCCTTCACGCCGGGGCGTATGGCAGCGGGCGTTTTCGCTGCGCTCATGTCGTCTCTCCGTTGGAAGGGGTTCGGTCTCTTGGTAACGGGCCCACTGGGTCCATTCTTATCGTCTGCTCAACGCTTGGCGATCAGCAATTCCCCGCGTCCGTCGACAGCGAGATCGCCCGCGTAGCGTCGAGGCAACGCGCGCGAGTCGAGTGTCGCAAAAGGCGCCATCTCGCGGGCCAGCATGCGCGTGAAGAGCGCCCAGAAGACATCGAAGCCGTGACCGCCTTCGGTGAACGTCGGCGCTATGCGCGGCTCGTGAAATAGCACGAGCGTGCCGCGCCGCATGCCGTAGGCTGCATGCGCGCCGGTCTTGCCTGCAATACATACGCTACCCGCTACCATGCGCGACGCCGCGAAGTCGCCTGCATTGCCGGCGACGAGCACGGTGCCTCGTCGCATACGGTCTGCAAGACGCGCGCCCGCGTTGCCGTGAATCACGAGCGTGCCGCCGCTCATGCCGTCCATGTCGCCGGCTAAAGCGCCTGCCGCGAAATCGCCTGTATTGCCGCGCACTTCGAGGCGACCGCCTTGCATCTCGCATGCAGTGAATGCGCCCGCGTTGCCATGAACGTGCAACGCACCGCCTGTCATGCCCATGCCCGCGTGATCGCCGGCATCGCCATGCACTTCGATCCTGCCTTCGGCGAGCTTCGCGCCGATGCGATCGAGCCAACGCGCATCGCCTTCGACGAGCAGGGACGGCGTGTTTGCATCGGCTCTAGCGATGTCGAACAGTTCGCCAAGCGCGCAACGTTCACCCGCGCCCTGCAATTCCAGATGCGTCAATTCATCGGTGGATAAGGAAGCAAGCGCCGACGGTAGTAATGTCGATGCATCCACGCGAAAGCCGGGTGCACCTTTCACGCGCAATGTAATGGCGTTCATGCGCGGCTCCCGTCGATGCCCGCCGCCAATTCATGCAGCTTGAAGTGATACGGTCCGAGCTTGCCGCCATAGTTGCCTGCTGAAATGCGCAGCACGCCGCCCGCGCGGCCGATCGATGTTGCGGCTGCCATGCCCGCCGTCATCGCGGCGCCCACGTCCGCATCGGTCAATCCGTCGATGACTATCTCCAGCACGCAAGCCACGTCGCTCGTCAACTCGCTCTTCTTCGACAAGCCGACGAGCGTCGGGCAAAACGCATCGTTGGTCGATGCCGACGCGCCCGCGTACTTCGAGCCGATCTTCGAACCCGAGCGCACCACGCCGCCCGGAAACGGCGTGATGATGTTGGGCAAGCGATGCATCGCCGCGACCGCTGCCTCGGCCGCGGCAAGCGCGCTATTCAGGTCGCGCGCGAGGAACAGCAGATTGCCGCCGCCGACAGCCTTCACCGTCGCCGTGGATTCCTCGCAAACGAATTCGCCATCCATGACGGGCACGCGCCAGTAACGCGTGCCGTCGAGCATCTTCGAGATCTGATAGCCGTCGCCGAAAAAGCGCAAGCCTGCGCCGAGTGGCGCGTTGTCGGAGAGCGGCGCGCGGCTCGTCGCGGGATCGATGCCGCCATAAACCGCCGTCGTAGGACAGGTGAGCACGCACTGACCGACGCGCCGTGCAATCTGCTTGGCGAGTTCCTTCGACGATATCGCGAACATCAACACCGCGACGCCGGGCCTGCCGTCGGGCGTTTCATCGCCGTTCATGTCGCGTTCGATGCCCGCCTCGCAGCCGCAATCGATCACGGAGGTCGCAAAGCCGGTCAACGAATTCGCCGCGTGGCGCGCCCACGTCGGCGTGTGCGCGGTGATGACAAGACGCGTTGCCTTCATCGGAAAGGCTTCGGCGAAGGTGTCGTCTATCTGTGTGTCGTTGATGCGAAGCGCGGTCATTCATCGACCCCCGCTTGCGTCGAAGCACGCGACCGGCAAGAGCCGTCCGCCATTGCAGCACGCGCAGATTTCGTCGTCGCCGATGGCTAGCTTCTCGAACTTGCTCGCGAGATTCGCTTCGGCGAATTCGCGCACGCGCTTTTCGATGGCGCGGTCGTATTCGGGCTGCACGTAATGAATGCCGCCCGTGGGCGTGGCGAGCAATGTGCCGTCACGCGCGATCAGTTCGCCGTCCTTGAACACGAAGGCGGGTGACGTGAACATGCGTTCGCGGTCCGCGTCTTCGCGATACACCGCGATATCCGCCGCCGCGCCTTCGCCGAGATGTCCGCGGTCCGTGAGCCCGAGCAGACGCGCGGGGCCGGCGCGCGTGATGATCGCGATATCGTAGAGCGAGAACTCGCGCTCGATGTTTCCAAGCGCGCTGGCGGTTTTGGCATCGGCGTGAAGCTTGGCGAGTTGTTCGTCGCGAAACGACTTGTCCATCAACAAGCGAATCAGATGCGGATAGCTCGTAAAAGGCGCGCCATTCGGATGATCGGTGGTCATCGACACTTGCCACGGGTCGTCGACGAGCAAGAAGATTTCGAGGCCGATGATCCATTGCAGCGCGTTGACGAAGCTCTCTTCGCGATAACGAAACGGCACGACGCCGCAGCCTGCATCGCATTCGATATCGCCCAGCACCCACTTGCGCGGATGCGCGAGCGGCGCGTTCTTGAACTGCATCATCGTGTCGCCGGACGCGGTGACGGTCTGGCCGAACATGATCTGCCCGACGTCGATGGTCACGTTGGACCGTGCGTTGACCGCTTCGGCAATCGCGCGCGCGCCCGATGAAAACTTGCGCGGACCTTCCGTGCCGTAGCTATGAAACTGGATATGCGTGAGATGGATTGGCAGGCCTTCGGCGGCTTCCATCGTCTTGATGGTCGATTCGAGATTGCCCGGCACGCCGAGATTGCTCGCATGCACGTGCAAGGGATGCGGCACGCGCAACTCGGTCAGCGCGCGCGTGAGCGTGCGCAGCACATCGCGTGGCGTGATGCCGTAATGCACGTGCTTTTCATCGACATCGAGCGAGCGCTGATTGAACTTGAATGCCGAGATGCCGCCCGGATTCACCACCTTCACGCCGAGCGCCTTGCTCGCGTTGACGGTCCAGCCCACGTAATCGCGCAGACGTTCGAACTCTTCCCGCGCGGCGAGCATCCGCAGGAACAGTTCGTCGTTGCCCATCATCACGTAAGCGCCGTGATCGATGATCGGTGTATCGCCCATTTCCAGATGCGCGTGGCGCGCGTTGGAGGCGATCATCGCGGGTTCGAACGCGGCCGTGTAGCCCATTTCCGCATAACGGTAGCCGGTGGCGAGCGTGCCGGGCGTGCATGTGCCGCATGAAGGCAGGCGCAGATAACGGCCTTCGTCGTCGTTGCGTCGCGTTGCGAGCGGATCGTTGCGATGATCCTCGGGCAACAGCAGCCGCGACAGATTCGTCTTGCCGCCGCCGATATGCGAATGCAGATCGATGCCGCCCGCCATCACCACCATGCCGCCCGCGTCGAAGTCGCGTTCGGGCGCGATGGATTCGCCCGCTGCATCCGCGACGATGCGGCCATCGCGGATATAGATGTCGCGCTTGTGCCCATCGACTTTGTTGACGGGGTCGAAGACCACGCCGCCGCGCAGACGCGTGAGGCTCATGACGGCCTCCCGGCTTGCGTCAGTTCGCGTACGATGGCCGCAACGGTGGGATAAGCGGCATCGCGCGCGGCAACAAGCGGCGCGACCACGGAACCGTCCACGCGAAACAAGTGCCCGCCACTGTCGATGCCCGGCGTGGCCACGGGGATGAACACGGTAGGCGCGCGACGCGTGCCGACAACCGTCGCACGATGGCCAAGGACGATGGCAGGCACATCATCGTCAAGCGATGCAGGCAGCGCTTCGGGCGCGAAGCTCGACACCCATAACAGCGCATCGATCTCGCCGCGGCTCGCAAGCGTCTCGGTGCGATAGCGCCATGAATCGTGATCGAGCGGCAAGCCGTAGGCCACGCGCGTGCGCAGCGGAAAACCCGAGAGCCATGTGACGGCCTGATTCACCGTGAGTGCGCCATCGTCGCCGCCAAGGGCAAGCGCGCCGGCACGCGTCGTCTTGTTGAGCGCCTTGACGATACGGCTCAACGCTTCGATGGCCAACGCCGCGTGCGGGCCCGGCAGCGCCGCCGGCTCATGGATGATGGCCGTGTATTTCGCGGCCAGAATGCGTTCGGTAAGCGCGGCGAGTTCGCTGGCGGCGCCCGTGTCGTCGTTCAGTGCTGCGGGCTTTCGGCCTTCCACCAGTGCGGACCATATGGCGAGCATGTCGAACGGTTCGGCGTTTTCCAGTCGCGCTTCGACACGCGCGCCCGCTGCGGGATCGACGCCGCACCCGACGAACACGATATCCACGCCGCGATCTTTGGCCGCAATGCGCTCGTAGAAACGCGGATAGCGCCGCGCCGGTTCGCACGCGACAACCACGATGAGGTCGGCACGCGACCGCACTTCCGAGAGCGTCGTGAAGAACGCGCCACGGTCCTGCAACGCGAGGTTCGCGGCGGCGAGGGCATCGCCGTGCAAGTGATCGAGTATCGCGCCGCTCTGGGCGGCGAGTTCATAGAGCGCGCGTGCGCCGGCTACGTCGGTTGCCAGTCCGCCAAACAGCGGCCGTTTCGCCACGGACAGGATTTGCGCGGCACGCTGGAGCGCCGACGCGAGATCGGTGGCTTGCCCGTCTACCGTCGGCGGGCAGGGCACGCCGGGCGCGTCGAGCGCTGCAAGGGACGAGGCAAGCCGAGGGCAATCGGTGTTTGTCGCCGCGAGTTGTTGATCGCCGGTGAGCTTCAGCGAGATGTCGTCGCATAGCAATGGGCAGAACGGGCAGGTCCAGTTCCGTTGCCCTCTGTCCTCGGGCGACGACTGCGAAGCCGCGTTCGATGTTGTGGGAGATGCGTGCATGGGGCTGCAAAAGAGCAAGGTCCATGCCGATTTCACGCGGTGCTCCATGCGTGGTCGACAGGTCGCGCTGCCGATACTGCATTACCCACATCTGCAACGGCATTGTTCCGCAATGAAACACACTGTCACCCATGCGCGCCCGGTTGCAACAGTGGCATCCCGCACGCTTACAAAGCTCTGGCGTCGTGTTTGATGAGACATAACGGCGCGTGCCGCGCTTGGCATGGATATTGAGTCAACCTTCCGACGAACGGTGCTGGCCGGCTAGCAAGGCCGCATCATGAAGCGCCGAAGCAACGAGCCAGCCCGCGGCGCCGCTGTGCTCGGCAACCACGAGATCATCACGATGACGAATGCCGCCCGCGCCAATGAGTTCGCGCGAACCCGCGAGCGCCTTTACTGCGGCGAACGTGGTCAAGTCCGGTCCCGCGAGCGCGCCGACCTGATCGAGCGTCATGACGATGACGCGCGACGGCCACCAGTCGCTGCCCGAAGGCGTCGACCCGAGCGCGCGGCCTGCGTGATAGTCGAGCGAGAGGATCGGGTCATGGTTTGCGGCAAGGGCTTCTTCGAGGGCGTTCGGATCGAGCAGGCTTTCGGTGCCGAACACAGGGACGACACGAGAACGGGAGGACGAGCGCCTGAATGAAGCGATGCGCTCGAACAAGGCCTGCATCGGCATGAAGCCGGTATAGCCTGCATCGAGCCAGATGGAAACGCCGTCGCCCAAAGCATCGCAAATGGCGGCTAGCACAGGCGCGTGATCGCCGCGCTCGAGGATCGCGCCGAGGTCCGCAATGTAGAGCGTGCGTGAGCCGGTCGCGTGGATCAGCGCGGTGGCGACATCGACGGGTGCGCTCGTCGCGCACAACGAGGACCGGATGGGCCGATAGCCTGAGCGTTCGCCGCGCACCGCGCGCACCGCGTGGCCGTCGAGCAGATCGAGAACGGGTATCACCTGCATGGATGGCTTTCCTTTGACCAAGATCTTTGTGTTCGAGTATCTCACTGGCGGCGGCATCGATCCCGATGTCGCGGGCGCGGGCAGTCTTGCGGACCTGAGCGCGCTGATCGTCGAGGGCCGCGTGATGCGCGACGCTATCGCAGCCGATCTGCGCGCGTTGCCGGGCATCGACGTGACCATCGCGAGTTCGCGCTTCGAGCATGTCGATGCCGCCTACGCGCACTGCAAGGCCGAGCCGGGCGAATCCGTCACGCGCTTCGTCGCCCGCATGGCGCGCGCCAACGACTACGCGTGCATCATCGCGCCGGAATGCGATGGTTTGCTGCTGCGTCTTTTCGATGCCGTGGGCGCCGCGCGCTGGCTTGGCTGCGCGAAGGAAACGATTCGCGCGGCATCGAGCAAAAGCGCGACGGCCGCTTGTCTCGCGGCGCGCGGCATCGCGGTCACGCCCGCACTCGATCCCGACGATGCATCGCCTGACGACGCATGCCGCTGGGTCGTCAAGCCAGATGACGGCGCAGGCGGCCTCGATACCTACGTCTACGGCGAACTCAACGCCGCCCGCGCCGAATACCAAGCGCGCGCGGAAGCGGGCCGCAATCCCGTGCTTCAGGCGTGGGTCGACGGTGAACCGCTCAGCGTCTCGCTGATTTGCGACGACGAAGGCGCGCGCGTGGTCTCGATCAACCGCCAGAACATCGGGCTTTCGCATGCGGCTGGCAAACACATCGTCCAGTTCGATGGCGTCGATGTAGACCGTATCGATCGGCATGGGCCGCAAGGGCGCGCGCTCGAACGGCTCGCGCTACGTGTGGCGGAAGCGTTTCCGGGGCTGCGTGGCTTCGCGGGCATCGACGTTGTCTGGAACCCGGCGCGCGGGCCCGTGGTCATCGAAGTGAACCCGCGTTTGACGGTTGCTTATGCAGGCTTGAGCCACGCGCTCGCGCGCAATCTCGCGGCGGAACTACTCGCGGCGCATCACGTCGCGGGCTTTGCGGATGAACGCGATTCGGGTCCGTTGCGCGCCTGTCAGGGAGCGTCCTGATGACGCATCGGCAAGCGCCGGTTTTCGGCTGGGACGTAGGTGGCGCGCACGTCAAGGTGTCGATGACGACCCGCGAGAACGGACTCGCCGATGTCGCGCAATGGGCGTGTCCGTTGTGGCAGGGCATGACGCATCTCGAACGCGCCATCGATCACGTGTTCGAACGCTGGCCCGATGCCGCGCATGCTTCGGCGCGTCACGCGGTCACGATGACAGGCGAAATGGTCGATCTCTTCAGCGACCGCGCCGAGGGCGTGCGCACGCTCACGCGCACCCTTGCGCAGCGGCTCGGCCCGCGCACGCTGTTCTACGCGGGCGAAGCAGGCTGGCTCGCGCGCTCTGCCTGCGCGGATGGCTGGCGCAAGGTGGCATCGGCGAACTGGCTTGCGACCGCGCAATGGGTCGCGTCGTGCGTGCCGAATGCGGTGCTCGTCGATATCGGCAGCACGACCACGGACATCATTCCCATCGTGGCGGGACGCGTGGTTGCGCGCGGCTCGAACGACGCCGAGCGGCTCGTGAGCGGCGAGCTCGTTTATCAGGGTGTCGTGCGCACGCCCTTGTGCGGCGTTGCGCAACGTATCGCATTTCGTGGCGAGACCACCGGCGTGATGAACGAATGGTTCGCGACTTCCGCCGATGTGTATCGCCTGACCGGCGAACTGTGGCCGGAACACGATCAGCATGCAAGCGCCGACAACGGTCCGAAGACCGAGGCCGCGAGCCGCACGCGCATTGCGAGGATGATCGGCCGCGATGCAGCCGACGCGAGCGATGCCGAATGGCGCCGCTTCGCGCACGCGTGGCGCCACGAACAGTTGCGCACGCTCGAAACGAACCTTGCGCGCGTGAGTGCGCAGCATGAAGCGCTGGCTCGTGCACCGATCGTCGGTGCGGGCTGTGGGCGCTTTCTCGCCACGGCACTGGCGCGTCAGGAGGCGCGCGGTTATATCGATTTTGCGCGGCTGGCTGGTGTGGATGACAACGACACCGAGCGTGCCGAATGGGTTTCGACGTGCGCGCCGAGCGTGGCCGTGGGCTTGCTCGCGGCATCGGCGACGGAGCGTGCGACGGCGGGCAGCGTCATGGCATCGACGTGATGGACAGGCGACAAAGAAGAGCGGCGACGAACCGGGTGCGTGGCCCGGCGGCAGCATGAAAGCGGTCAATCTCGAACGAGGATAACGGCCATGTGGGTGGTGAAGATCGGGGGTAGCCTGAGTCACGACCCTGCGCTGCGCGAGTGGCTGACGCAGCTATGGGAAGTGGGTGGCGGGCGGGTCGTGATCGTTCCGGGCGGCGGCGATTTTGCCGATGCCGTGCGGCAGTATCAAAGCGAATGGCATTTCGATGACCTGGCGGCGCACAACATGTGTCTGCTCGCCATGGCGCAGTACGCCATTCTCATGCAAGGCGTGGCGCCTGAGCTCGTGCTAGCGTCGAACGAGGAACGCATCCGGCGCGCACTGCGCGATGGCCGCGTGGCGGTGTGGGTGCCAACCGATCTCATGCGCTCCACGCCCGACTCGATGACCAACTGGGACACGACTTCCGACAGTCTCGCCGCATGGCTTTCCGCGAGACTCAATGCGGAGCGGCTGATGATCGTGAAGTCATGCGATGTCGAAGCGAACGCGCCCTTGGAGACGCTCGCAAACGAGGGCATCGTGGACAAGCGCTTTCCGGCCTATGTGCGCGATGCCAACTACGTCGTGGAGATTTTCAGCAAGGGCGATGTGAACGTCATGCGCGACAGGCTCTTGAATCTCGCTGTCTGATGCCTCGAATGCCCGGCGCTTTTATTCCAGGCGCCGGGCATGCATGCGTCAAAGCGTGAGCGCGCGTTCGCCGTGCAGCGCATTGACCCATCGCGTCACGCGCAGCGGATCGAGCCGTCCCGCGCGTCCGGTGTTCTCATCGCATAACGCGCCGCGAAAGCCCGCGATATCGGGCCTCAACGAACGGATGCGTTCGAGATCGTTCCATCCGAGCGAACCCGCGAGCGCGGTCATACCGCCGCGGCTGCGCATGATGGCCATGCACTCCGCGAGCACGGTGACATCGACACAATCGAACAGCGTGCGTCCGTCCTTGCGAGCGGTATCGAAGACGATACCCACGAAGCCGAGTTGCACGGCAAGCGCCGCAAGCGAACGGTCCACGCCTTCGTCGGAGAGCAGCACGGGCACCACGGCCGCTGGCAAGCCCGCCAGATGACGCAAACATTCGACCGCACCGGGCCCGGCGTTCACGCCGACCTTCACGTAATCGACGCCCGCCGCGGCGACGTCGAGCACACGCGTGGTGATCTCATCGAGTGCGTCGTTGGGCAAGTCGCCGATAGTGGCGCTAATCGGCCGCACCGCGTAACGCGCGCGCAACGCGCCAACGATGCGCGCGATTTCATCGACATTCACACCGCCCAGCGCGCCCGCGCCCGGTTCCTTCAAATCGATCAGTTCCGCGCCTGCCTGCGCGGCATCGAATGCTTCATCGGCCGAGCGGACGCTCGCGAGCAATGCGGTCATGGTCAGACTCCAAGGGGGTGCTTCAGAGAGTAATCAGGAACCAAGGGCCGACGTGCTGAGCGCCCTGGCGCGATATTCATCGATAGCCTGCAATAGCCAGTTCCACGCCGTGCGTTCCGCATCGCCCGCGGTCTTGTCGATGGCAATGCGCAGATAAGCGATCTCGCTATCCACCTTCTCCGGCGGCAACATGAAAAGCCGGCTCACGAGCACCGCGCCTTCGACGACTGCCGCTTGAGCGCGATTGAAACCCGCGAACGGCGCATGCGTTTCGCGATAGACGCATTCCATGCGCAGCACGGGACGCGTCTCGTCTTCGCTCATATTGGCGAGTCGCAGTTCGGTATGCGCAAGCGTGTCGGCAAGCCGCACGCTCGGCACCGCATTGGCTGGAACCGTGGGCCAGTCGCGCGCGATGCCGGTGACACAGCCAGCAAACACGCGCACGTCCGTCGTGAAGTTGATGACGGCGCTGCGTGTGGCGATGACATTGTCGAGTGTGGTGGACGGCCTGAAAGGCGCAAGGATCGCGAGGCCGTCTTCGAAACGCACGCCCATGGGCGCGATGTGCGGCCGGCCATCGCTATTCGCTGTCGTGACGATGGTCTCGTAGATCATGGCGGCGCGCGTCGTTCGGTTGTTCATAACCGCACGGGCGAGCCGCATCGTTCTTCGAACTTCGAGCGATGCAGCGCCGTGCGGGTTCATCCGCCTTTAGCGGGTGGCGATATACATCGTGATTTCAAAACCAAAACGCATATCGGTGAAGCTGGGCGTGGTCCATTGCATAGTCGATCCTCCAATAATGACGGTGGTTGCCTCGCTTGCACGTCTGACGGATGCATTCGTCACACAGCCGGGAGACGCCGGCGCGAACGATTCACGCAAGCGTCATGCCATCCGCGCCGTGACGCCGGCAAATAGCACGGCCGGGCGACAAAATGCATTGCAAGCCGGCACTGTGACAAAAATGCAGCAAAGTGTTCCATCGGCGTGGCGAGGCTTCGCGAACGGGACAGTAGATAAGGGATTGCTTAGCCTCGTGCAAGTTAATCGTGAATTCCTTTCTGAAAGCCGCGAGCCTACTCTGCATTCACAGCAGGCGAACACAACAGCGCGGCGGGCGCCATCGAGCGAACGTCCTCTCATCTCCACTGTCGAGGAAACGGAATGAACGACTTCAACAAGGCTGCTGTAGAGGCAGCGCGCAATCCGTCCGATCCGCGCTCGCGTTATGCGGCCGGCGTCATGAAGTATCGCGAGATGGGTTACTGGCAGCCCGATTACGTGCCGAAGGATACGGATGTCATCGCGCTCTTTCGCATCACACCGCAAGCGGGTGTCGATCCTGAAGAAGCCGCGGCAGCCGTTGCGGGCGAATCGTCGACGGCGACGTGGACGGTGGTCTGGACCGACCGTCTCACCGCTTGCGACATGTACCGCGCAAAGGCGTATCGCGTGGAGCCCGTGCCCAATGCACGCGCCGACGATCCGCAATACTTCGCGTATATCGCTTACGACCTCGATCTGTTCGAGGAGGGGTCCGTGGCGAATCTCACGGCATCGATCATCGGCAACGTCTTCGGCTTCAAGCCTTTAAAGGCGCTGCGGCTCGAAGACATGCGCATTCCGGTTGCGTATCTAAAGACGTTTCAAGGGCCGCCGACGGGCATCGTCGTCGAGCGTGAACGGCTCGACAAATACGGACGCCCGTTGCTCGGCGCGACCGTCAAGCCCAAGCTCGGCCTCTCGGGCAAGAACTATGGACGCGTGGTCTATGAAGGTCTGAAGGGCGGCCTGGACTTTCTGAAAGACGACGAGAACATCAACTCGCAAGCCTTCATGCACTGGCGCGACCGCTACCTCTTCGCAATGGAAGCCGTGGCGCGCGCACAAGCCGAGACCGGCGAAGTGAAGGGCCACTATCTCAACGTCACTGCTGGCACGATGGAAGACATGTACGAACGCGCGGAGTTCGCCAAGGAACTCGGCTCGTGCATCGTGATGATCGATCTCGTGATCGGCTGGACCGCCATTCAGTCGATGTCGAAATGGGCGCGCAGAAACGACATGATTCTGCATCTGCATCGCGCGGGGCATGGCACTTATACGCGGCAACGCAATCACGGCATCTCGTTTCGCGTGATCGCGAAATGGTTGCGCATGGCGGGCGTCGATCATGCGCATGCGGGCACGGCGGTCGGCAAGCTCGAAGGCGATCCGCTCTCCGTGCAGGGCTATTACAACGTGCTGCGCGAGTCGCGTAACGAAGTGGACTTGTCGCGCGGCATCTTCTTCGATCAACCGTGGGCGGGTTTGCGCAAGGTCATGCCGGTGGCGTCGGGCGGCATTCATGCGGGACAGATGCATCAGTTGCTCGACCTCTTCGGCGACGACGCCATTCTGCAGTTCGGCGGCGGGACCATCGGGCATCCGCAAGGCATACAGGCGGGCGCCGTGGCGAATCGCGTGGCGCTCGAAGCGATGGTCAAGGCGCGCAATGAAGGGCGCGACATCGTCAACGAGGGCATGGACATTCTCGAAGCCGCCGCGCGCTGGTGCACGCCGCTCAAGGCCGCGCTCGATACGTGGCGCGACGTGACCTTCAACTATGCATCCACCGATACGCCCGACTACGCGGTGTCGGCGACGCCTGCCTGACGCATCTCATCTTCAAGGGAATCAGATCATGAAACTGACTCAGGGAACGTTCTCGTTTCTTCCTCCGCTGACCGATGAAGAAATCTCCTCGCAGATCAACTACGCGCTCGATCAGGGCTGGGCTTGTTCGGTGGAGTACACCGACGACCCGCATCCGCGCAATACGTACTGGGAGATGTGGGGCCTGCCCATGTTCGACCTGCACGATGCAGCAGGCGTGATGATGGAAGTCAACGCCTGCAGGAAGACGTATCCGCAGCAGTACATCAAGGTCAATGCGTTCGATTCGGTGCGCGGCTTCGAGACCATGCGGCTTTCGTTCATCGTCAACCGGCCATCCGACGAGAAGGGCTTCCGGCTCGAACGTCAGGACGTGCATGGCCGCGTGCAGCGCTATTCGATCCGCACGTATGCCACCGACAGACCCGCGGGCGATCGCTATTGATCGAGGAGGCAGTCACCATGAGCGCAGAAGCCACGCTCGAAGAACGGTTGAACCTCGAAGCGCAGCCGCAGCCCGGCGCCGACCTCATGGCGCTGTATCGCGAATCGCGCATCGGCGAAGTGCTGGCGGAGCTGGATCGCGACCTCATTGGCCTCGCGCCCGTGAAGACGCGCATCCGCGAGATCGCGGCGCATCTGCTGGTGGAGCGTGCGCGCGAAACGTTAGGCATCGCGTCCGGTTCGCCCACGCTGCATATGTGCTTCTCGGGTAATCCCGGCACGGGGAAGACGACCGTTGCCATGCGCATGGCGCAGGTCTTGCACAGACTCGGTTATATCCGCCGCAATCACCTGGTTTCGGTGACGCGCGACGATCTGGTCGGTCAATACATAGGACATACCGCGCCGAAGACGCGTGAAGTGCTCAAGCGCGCGATGGGTGGCGTGCTGTTCATCGATGAAGCGTATTACCTTTATCGCCCGGAGAACGAGCGCGATTACGGGCAGGAAGCGATCGAGATTCTGCTGCAGACCATGGAGAACCAGCGCGACGATCTCGTCGTGATTCTCGCGGGTTACGAAGGACGCATGGAGACGTTCTTTCAAAGCAATCCCGGCTTTCGTTCGCGCATTGCGCATCACATTGCGTTTCCCGACTATGCGCCCGACGAGCTGTTGCAGATCGCCGAGCACATGCTTTCGTCGATGCATTACCGCTTCGACGGCGACGCGCGCCGCGCCTTCGAAGACTATCTTTCGCGCCGGATCGCGCTGCCGAATTTCGCCAACGCGCGTTCGGTACGCAATGCGCTCGACCGCGCGCGTCTGCGTCAGGCGAATCGCTTGTTTGCCGCGGCCGAACGCGGCAGCGGTCCCGCCGACGCTCACGCATTGATGCAGCTCGACGCGAGCGATATCCGCGCGAGCCGCGTGTTTGCCGAATCCCAACCCTAGAAGGAGAGCGCGATGCAGGACGGACGCACGACCTTATCGAAGTTTCTGATCGACACGCTCGACCGCAAGCCTGGCCCCGATGCCGCAAGCGGGCTCTCGGCCTTGCTGATCGACGTCGCTGCATCCATCAAGACGATCGCGGCAGCGCTCACGCGCGGGGCGCTCGGCGGGCAGCACGGATCGGCGTCGAGCATCAACCTGCATGGCGAAGAGCAGAAGAAGCTCGACCTCGTGACCAACGACATCTTCCTGCAGCATTGCGAATGGGACGGTCTGCTCGCGGGTATGGTGTCGGAGGAAATGGACGGTGTCTATGCAATTCCCGAAACGTATCCGCGCGGCGAATATCTGCTGGCCTTCGATCCGCTCGATGGCTCGTCGAACATCGATATCAATGGCGTGGTCGGTTCCATCTTCTCCGTGTTGAGAAAGAACAGCGCCGACAACGTCATCACCGATGAAGCCGCGTTCCTGCAACCCGGCCGCGAGCAAGTTGCGGCAGGCTACGCGATCTACGGTCCGGCGACCATGCTCGTGATCTCCGTCGGCAATGGCACGCACGGCTTTACGCTCGAGCGCGACGTCGGCAACTTCGTGCTCACGCATTCCGAGATCCGCATTCCCGAGGATTCATGCGAGTTCGCGATCAACGCATCGAACGAACGCTTCTGGGAGCCGCCGGTGCGCCGTTACGTGCAGGAATGCAAGGACGGCAGAACGGGCTGTCGCGGCCAGGACTTCAACATGCGCTGGATTGCGTCGATGGTCGCGGAGGTGCATCGCATTCTCATGCGCGGCGGCGTGTTCATGTATCCGCGCGACTTCAAGACGCCTGCAATGGAAGGCCGGTTGCGTCTGCTCTATGAAGCGAACCCGATGAGTTTTCTGATCGAACAGGCGGGTGGACTATCGACCACGGGTCGCGAGCGCATTCTCGATCTCACGCCGCGCGCGCTGCATCAACGCGTGCCCGTCATCCTGGGATCGCGCAATGAAGTCGCGCGCATTCATCGCTACCACGGCGAGCACGACCGGGGCGAAGACAAGCCGTTTTCGTCACCACTTTTCAACGAGCGCTCGCTGTTCCTGCCGGAGACGCCCGCGTAAAACCGGTTGCAAGCGCACAGAACACATGGATGGCTCGGCTATAGATAAGACCGGAGCAGGCGCTTCGATGTGCGCTTCGGTCAACAGGGAGGCAAGCGCATGTCAACCAAACATCCGATCGTCGCCGTGACCGGTTCGAGCGGCGCCGGCACGACCACTGTCATGAAGAGTTTCACGCATATCTTCAGACGCGAGCGCATCAACGCGCAGATCGTCGAGGGCGATGCGTTTCATCGTTACGATCGCCTCGGCATGCGCGAAGCCTTGAAGCAAAGCGAGCGCGACGGTCTGCAGAACTTCAGTCATTTCGGACCCGAAGCCAACCTGCTCGAAGAACTGCAGCAGTTGTTCGCGACCTATGGTGAAACGGGCGGCGGCAAGTTTCGCCGCTACATCCACGACGACGCCGAAGCCGCGCGCTTCAAACAGGACGCGGGCACCTTCACGCCCTGGGAAGACGTCGCGGCGGATACCGATCTGATGTTCTACGAAGGGCTGCATGGCGGCGTGGTGACCGACAAGGTGGATGTCGCGCGTCACGCCGATCTTCTGGTGGGCGTGGTGCCCATCATCAATCTCGAATGGATTCAGAAGCTGCATCGCGATCAGAACCTGCGTGGCTATTCGCACGAAGCCGTGGTCGACACGATCCTGCGCCGCATGCCCGATTACGTGAACTACATTTGTCCGCAGTTTTCGCATACGCACGTGAACTTCCAGCGCGTGCCGACCGTGGATACATCGAATCCGTTCACGGCACGCGAGATTCCGCAGGCCGACGAAAGCTTCGTCGTGATTCGCTTCGCGCGGCCCAAGGGCATCGACTTCCCTTATCTGCTGACCATGCTGCACGACTCTTTCATGTCGCGGCCCAACGTGATCGTCGTGCCGGGAGGCAAGATGGGACTCGCCATGCAACTCATCTTCACGCCGATGATTTTGCAGCTGCGCGACCGACGCGCGCGCGCTTAAAGATTTCCCACCATTGCATCGAAGGAGGCCGCTCATGAGCGCCGTCGCTGAAGCTTTGCCCAAAGCGCGTCACACACCCGACATTCGACAGATGGCCAACGCGCTGCGCATGCTCGCGATCGATGCGGTCCAGCAAGCGAACTCGGGACATCCCGGCATGCCGATGGGCATGGCGGAGATTGCCGTCGCGCTGTGGGGCCGTCATCTGAAGCACAATCCCGCGGACCCCGACTGGCCGGATCGCGACCGCTTCGTTTTATCGAACGGTCATGGTTCCATGCTGCTCTATGCGCTCCTGCATCTCACCGGCTACGACTTACCGATAGAAGAACTGAAACGCTTCCGGCAGATGGGCAGCAAGACGCCGGGACATCCGGAAGTGGGCGTGACGCCCGGTGTCGAAACCACGACGGGACCACTCGGGCAAGGACTCGCGAATGCGGTCGGCATGGCGCTCGCCGA
Source organism: Caballeronia sp. HLA56 (assembly GCF_054655155.1). Classification (NCBI taxonomy): domain Bacteria; kingdom Pseudomonadati; phylum Pseudomonadota; class Betaproteobacteria; order Burkholderiales; family Burkholderiaceae; genus Caballeronia; species Caballeronia sp. HLA56. The sequence continues at coordinate 145,726 of NZ_BAAHOB010000001.1, forward strand.
GGCTTTGCTTGCGCGCGAGTTCAATCGGCCGGGGCATGAGATCGTCGATCATCGCACGTATGTTTTCGCGGGCGATGGCTGTCTCATGGAAGGCATTTCGCACGAAGCGGCATCGCTTGCGGGCACATTGGGTCTGAACAAGCTCGTCGTGCTGTACGACGACAACGGCATCTCCATCGACGGTCATGTGCAGGGCTGGTTCACCGACGACACCCCGCAACGCTTCGCCGCTTACGGATGGAACGTGCTGCGCGCAGTCGATGGCCACGACGCCGATGCGGTCTCGCATGCGCTGCAGCAGGCGCGCGTATCGACGAAGCCGACGCTCATCTGTTGCAAGACCGTGATCGGCAAGGGCTCCCCGGCGATGTCCGGCACGCACGATGTCCACGGCGCGCCGCTCGGCACGCAAGAAGTCGAAGCGACGCGGCGCGCGCTCGACTGGCCGCATGCGCCATTCGAGATTCCCGCTTCGATACGCGAACGCTTGAATGCGCGCGAGGCGGGCGCGGCGGCGCAAGAGAATTGGAACGCGCGTCTGCAGGCTTATCGCCGCGTGTATCCGGATGAAGCGGCGGAGTTCGAACGCCGTGCGCGCGGCGCGTTGCCCGCGAATTGGCGCGATTCGGCGCATGCACTCGTACGCGATGCCGACCGCGCCGGTCAGACGGTCGCGACACGCAAGGCATCGCAGATAGCCATCGAAGGACTCGCGCGCGCGCTGCCTGAACTGCTCGGCGGATCGGCGGATCTCACGGGCTCCAATCTCACGCGATGGAAGGACGCGAAAGACGTCGTATCGAACGGTGAAGATGGCATTGCGGGCAACTATATCCATTTCGGCGTGCGCGAATTCGGCATGAGCGCGGTGCTGAACGGCGTGGCGTTGCATAAAGGCTATCTGCCGTTTGGCGGCACGTTCCTCACGTTCTCCGACTATTCGCGTAACGCCTTGCGCATGGCCGCGTTGATGAAGACGCGCGCGGTGTTCGTCTTTTCGCACGATTCGATCGGCCTTGGCGAGGACGGCCCGACGCATCAGCCTATCGAGCACGCCGCCACGTTGCGCATGATTCCCGGTCTCGATGTCTGGCGCCCGTGCGATACGGTCGAGACGGCGCAGGCGTGGATCAGCGCGGTCGAGCGCGACCGGCCTTCGTGTCTCTTGCTGTCGCGGCAGAACCTGCCTTTCGTGCCGCGCGATGAAGCGCAGATCGATGGTATAGAGCGCGGCGGTTATGTGCTCGTTGACTGGCCACCGACGAGCGAACGCGATGCGCGCCGCGTCGTGTTGATGGCGACCGGTTCGGAGGTGTCGCTGGCGCTCGCGGCGGTCGAGCCGCTGAAGGCGCAAGGCATCTTGGCGCGTGTGGTGTCGATGCCGTCCACCACCGTGTTCGACCGGCAGTGTCAGGTGTGGCGCGAGCGCGTGCTGCCCGAGGGCGTGCCGCGCGTGGCAATAGAAGCGGGCGTGACCGGATTCTGGCGGCAGTACGTCGGTTTGCAGGGCGGTGTGATCGGCATCGACCGGTTCGGCGAGTCCGCACCTGCGAGCGAACTGTTCGCGCATTTCGGTGTGACGACGGAAGCGCTAGTCGATGAAGCGAAGCGCGTCGCTGCCTGATTTCTATTCCCGCCAACGGAGACATGACGATGGCTTTTATCGCATTGAGACAATTGCTCGACCACGCGGCCGAGCACGATTACGGCGTGCCTGCGTTCAACGTCAACAACATGGAGCAGGTGCACGCGATCATGCAGGCCGCCGAGGCGACGCAAAGCCCGGTGATCCTGCAGGCGTCGGCGGGCGCGCGCAAGTATGCGGGCGAGACGTATCTGCGGCATCTGGTGCTGGCGGCCATCGAGGCGCATCCGGAGCTTCCGGTGGTGCTGCACCAGGATCACGGCGCGAGCCCTTCGGTGTGTCAGCAGGCGATCCGTTCCGGCTTCACGTCCGTGATGATGGACGGCTCGCTCATGCCGGACCAGAAGACGCCTGCGGACTACGACTACAACGTCGAGGTCAGCCGGCGCGTGGTGGATGCGGCGCATTCGGTCGGGGTATCGGTGGAAGGGGAACTGGGCTGCCTGGGTTCGCTCGAAACCGGCCTTGCGGGCGAAGAGGACGGCGTGGGCGCAAAGGGCGCGCTCAGTCACGACCGCTTGCTCACCGATCCCGATGAAGCGCGCGCCTTCGTCGAAGCGACGGGCATCGATGCGCTGGCGATTGCCATTGGCACGTCGCACGGCGCTTACAAGTTCAGCCGTCAGCCGACGGGCGATATTCTCGCGATAGACCGCATCGCCGAGATACACGCGCGCATTCCGGATACGCATCTCGTGATGCATGGCTCGTCTTCGGTGCCGCAGGAGTGGCTGACGGTGATACGCGAGCACGGCGGCGAGATTGGTTCGACGTTCGGCGTGCCGGTCGAGGAGATACGGCGCGGGATTGCGAATGGCGTGCGCAAGGTCAATATCGACACGGACATTCGCCTTGCGATGACGGGCGCGATGCGTCGCGCGATGGCATCGGCGCGCTCGGAGTTCGATCCGCGTCATGCTTTGAAGGCGGCGACGGCGGCGGCGAGGGACTTATGTATCGAACGGTTCGAGGCGTTCGGGTGCGCGGGGCAGGCGGCGAGGATCAGGCCGATGGCGTTGGAGGCTATGGCGAGGCGGTATCACTGAGGGGCTGGTCAGTTGCGTGAATAGTCTCTGCTTTGGCTCTCAACCAAAGCAGAGACCGATCAAACGACGGTGACGTAGTCGTGGTACGGCGAGAGAAGTCGATCGGAGGTAATCAATCGCAGAAGCTCGCTCGCGGCTTGCGCGACCAGCAGACGATCAAAGGGGTCGTAGTGAAAAAGCGGTAGGTCACGTACTGCAAGCGCATGCATATGACTCACGGTAAGTTCGGCATAAGCAAGGTCATCCACTCCGTTGAGGATTTGCTGCACACGCAATTCAAGCTTGCCGCGAGCGGCTTTGATAGCCAGTTCCCAGATGCTTGCGGAACTGACGTAGATTTCAGTTGCATCTTCGATCAGACTGCGTGCCTTCTTTGGAAGCCGTCGGTCTTCGGTCACGGACCAGACATAGATGTGCGTATCGAGCAACAGTCGCATTACCGGCCCTCGAACGCGGCGAGTATGTGGTCGGGCAGCGGCGCAAGCAACGCTTCGGTTATCGCATCGACCTCTTCTTGCGAGATGAGTCCCTTCGCGATGCCAATCCTCCTGCCCTTGACTCGACGAATGCAGCTGAGCGTAAAGGACGGGCCCGAGTCGTCTTGTATTTCAACCCTTTTCCCCTTTAGCGCCAGCTCAATAAGTTGCGAAAAGTTAGCTTTAGCATATTCAATGCTGACGGTGTGCATCATGTTGTGCTCCGGATAACTAAGTTAGCGTTTCAACATGCTAGACGGTTTGAAACGCCTCGTCGATATGCCGAACAGCCAATTGGGAGCAACCTCATGCCGACCGAATCTCCGCCGGGCGAACCGGGCGCGGATGCCGCGACTTTCGCGCTCATCGCTACCGACGGCACGACCCGCACGCTCGACAGTCTCAAGGGCGAGCGCGGCCTCGTCATCGTGTTCATGTGCAATCACTGCCCGTATGTGAAAGCTGCGTTGCCAGGCCTCATCCGCGACGCCATCCAGCTACGTGAAACAGGCGTGAACGTCGTCGGCATCAACTCGAACGATGCAAGCGTCTACACCGACGACGATTTCGACGCCATGGTGCGCCTCGCCGAAGATCAACGCCTGCCGTTCCCGTATCTCTTCGATGAAACGCAGCAAGTCGCGCATGCATACGGCGCCGTCTGCACGCCGGAATGCTTCGGTTTCGACCATGAGCTGAAGCTGCGCTATCGCGGCAGAATCGATGCATCGCGCAAGGAACCGTTGCCCGATGCGCGCCGCGATCTCTACGAAGCCATGCGCGACATCGCGGTCCATGGCACCACACAGGCTCTGCAACTCCCCGCGCTCGGCTGCTCGATCAAATGGAAAGCGTCGTGACTCAGCGTTTTCTGGTGGGCCCGGGCGCATGCCACGCGCTCAAGTCCTCTTCGGGCCGATCTACCTCGCATCCCCAATCGAGCGGCTGATCCTGATCGAAGCGCTTGCCGAGTTGCCACGCGATCTCGGCCCGCGCGAGTTGCACGCCCATGTAGAACGCGTGTCCGCCATCGGCTTCGAGTTTGAGATCGGGATAAAGCGCGAACGGATCGATTGCAAGGCGATGCCCGTCGCGGTTGTAGACGTGAATGCCATCGGCGGAAACCTGCACGCGAAAGTTGGGGTCGCGCACCGCCGCCGCGAGCGCGCCGATCTCCTCGGCGTTATAAGGAAACGGCCGCTTCGAATGCAGCGCCGACAAGTCGCTCGATATGCCCTTCGGCAAGGTCTGTGTCTCACGCGCCGCATGCATCACGCGCCGCGCGACATCGGCTTCACGCACGGCGCGGCGGGCATGCAGACTCACGGAAGTGGTCAGCACGGCCGCGACGCGCAACTCCGCCGCCATGCCGAACAGCACGGCGTTGATGCCGCTCGTGTCCGCCTCGGTCAACTCGGTCACGTTGCCGACGCCCATCATGATCGGCACATCGGCGTAGCGTTCTCGCAGGCCTACATAGCGCGCAATGGATGCCGCGAGCCCGAACGGGATCGGATCGAGAATCGGATCGGCGAGAAACGGACGGCCGCGTTGCTGCATGATGTCGATGGCCGCATCGAGCGATGCCACGTCGAGCGGTTCGCGCGGCACGAGTATCGGCGTCGATGCCACTTCGTCGGCGACCCACAACGTATCCACATTCAGGCTCATCACGTAATCGGCGCCCGCGTGTCCACCGCGCACGAGTTCATCGGTGAGCATGGAATCGACACTTACGCGAAAACCGCGTTCCTTGAGCATCGTTACCGCATCTTCCAGATGCGGAAACGGCGTCGCGGGCAGGCAACCGATATCGATTACATTCGCGCCCTGAGCCTGATAGTCAAGCGCGCGTGCCGCGATGCCATCGAGATCGAGACGCGGCGCATCGACGATCTCCGCGAAAATTTCCGTCTCGTAACGCGAGAGATCCACCTTTCGCGCCTCGCGGCCGAAGAACTGCGGCAAGTCCTTGACTTCCTCGGGACCGCGCTCGACCTTCACGCCGAAATGCGCGGAGAGCATGTCGAGGTCGCCACGGCATCGGCCGGGCACGATCACGCGGTGCGTGCCTTCGGTGAGCGGTGGCACCACGCGCCGGCGGATCATGTCGGCCGTCATCAGCCCCGCGACCTGCAAGCCGATTTCGCGCACTTCCCACGAAAATGGCGAGTCCTGATTCGAAGTCGGTGCGATGCCTTCCAGCACTTGATGAAGACTGCGTTCGGCGAGCCGCCCGGTCAGGAAGACGATGTGTTCCATGCGAGCTTCAGTTCGGATAGCCGTTGATCGAGAGCGTGGCGCAAGTCGTCGAGCGTGCGCGCGACCGTCGTGAGTTCGAAGCGCGCAAGCCGTTCGACGTTGTCGAATTCGATGGCGCGCGGCCGCAGTTCGACCCATTGACGCGGCGCATGCGTGATGACGCTCGGTTCCGTATCGCATGCATACACGATGCCCGGCACACACTGCTTACCGGCCTGCGCGAAGAGATTGGTCGGGAGCGTATCGGAGATGCCGAACGCGCACTTGGCGACGGTGTTGCTCGTTGCGGGCGCGATCACGACGGTGTGATAGTCGCCCTGATATAGCATGCCGACGGGCACGCTGCTCGCGCTGTTATCGCGAAACACGCGAAAGCGTTCGCGCAGTTTCGCGAGGGTCCAGCCGTAGAGCGGCAGCACTTCCTCGCCCGCGGACGACAAGAACATGTCGACGCCCGGCAAGCGCAGCGCAAGCTCGATGGATTCCTCGAGCATATGGCCGGAGCCCGTGACGCACCACGCAAAGCGCGCGTCGGCTTTGAATTCGTCGAGCCGGCGCGCGGGCGTGGGTTCGCTGGACCGTTCCGTCATGCGTCGGCTTGATCCGCTGCGTTGGGCGAGTCGTGCGACAACCTGATATGCAGACGATGCATCTTCCGGTACAACGTGTTGCGGCTGATGCCGAGCACCTTCGCCACGTTGCTCACGTTCCAGCGATGTTCGTCGAGCAATTGCAGCACGGTCTCGCGCTCACGCAACTGAATGGCGTTGAGCGTGGACGTATCGGCGTCTTCGGTGAGATGCGCGAACGTAGCGGCGACATTCGGCGTGCGCGGCGCGCTTTGCGTCGCGGTCTGCGCCGACACACCGTTGACGATTTCCGGCGGCAGATGCGCGCAGCGAATCTCGGGACCGTCGCACAACGCAATCGCCATTTGCAGCACATGCCGCAACTGCCGGATGTTGCCGGGCCACGCATAAGACAGCAGCGCCTGCCGCGCTTCGACGCTCAATGAAGGCGGCTCGGACGTTTCCGTTTCGAGGATATGGCAGATGAGCGCGAGCGCATCGGCCCGTTCGCGCAACGGCGGCAGATTGATCTCGATCCCGTTCAGCCGATAGTACAAGTCCTCGCGAAAGAGGCCGGTCTGCACGAGTTCGATCAGGTTTCTATGGCTCGCGCTGATGAGCTGAAAGTCCACCTTCACGGTGGTTTCAGCACCGAGCGGCGTCACCTCGTGCTCTTCCAGCACGCGCAAGAGACGCGCTTGCAGAGCGAGCGGCATGTCGCCGATTTCATCCAGAAACAGCGTGCCGCCATTGGCCTGCACGATCTTGCCGCGCCGGCCTTCGCGCTGCGCGCCGGTGAAAGCGCCCGCGCGATACCCGAACAACTCGCTCTCGATGAGATTCTCCGGCAACGATGCACAGTTCACCGCGACGAACGCACCCGACCCGTTCGGGCTGATGCTGTGCAGCGCATTGGCGAACACTTCCTTGCCGGTGCCGGTCTGGCCGCGCAAGATGATCGGAATCTTGCGCTGGATCACGCGCGCCGCAAGCTGAATCTGCGAAGCCATGCGCGGATCGCCGAATTCCAGATGCGAGAGTTTGTCGAGGCGGCCCGCGCCGGTGCTCGCGCCATCACGAACGTCGCGGACGTCCTGGGCATCGCGTTTCGGCGCTCTTACGCGCGATCCCGGCGCGGAAGAATCGCGCGTGACGGGATCGTTCAGGAGAATGCGGCTCGTGTCGCGCATGCCTTCGCGCGGCGTCTGCGCGGTCAGGAAAAAGCGCGTGTTGGCCTTCGCGCTGTACACGGTCACCGGATGAAACGAGCCGCGAATGCTGCGCGCGATCATGTCTTCGAGCGATGCGTTGAACGCTTCCTCGATGCGCTTGCCGTACAACTCCGCGGGCGAACGCAGGTCGAGCTGAAAGAGCGCGCTGCGGCTCGCGGCGAGCACCACGCCGTCGTCGCTGACAGCGAGCTTGCCCGCGTGCAGCGTGCCGACGAATTCCGGCCGGCTATGAAAATGGATCATGTTCGCGTGACGGTAGCGCGCATCGATCAAACGATTTTCGATCATCTGCCGCGACATGCCGACGAGCACCAGCGAATGCTGCTGCAGGAGCTTCGAGCGGCTCGTGACATCGAGCACGCCGACCACGGTGCCGCGATCGTCGAAGATCGGCGCGGCCGAACACGTGAGCGACGTATAGCGCGGATAGAAATGCTCGTGCTGGCACACGGCAATGCAGTCGCGTTCGATCAGGCACGTACCCATGCCGTTGGTGCCCGCTTCGCGCTCGCTCCACACGGCGCCCACGCGCAGGCCATCGGCGGCGACGGCCTCGCCGAACGGCACCGAGGACACCTGATGAACGATCACGCCGTCCGCATCGACGAGTACGACAGCGAGTTCGGGATCAGCCAGTTGCTGATAAAGCGTCGTCATCTCCAGCTTCGAGCACGCGATGAGATCGCTCGCGGCCTCGCGGCGCTCGGTGAGTTCGCGCTGCGTGAGCACGGGTGGCATGACGAAATGGCCGGGGTCGAGCCTGAACTCCGTCAGGCAGCGCGTCCACGATTGCGCGACCGAAGCGCTGGTGCGGCGTGACGCCAGCGGATTGTTCACGATATTCAGCACTTCCCTGACATGCGTATCTACGTCTGCTAGCAACGACATGGGGCCGTGTCTCCGTGACGTCCGTTCCGGCTGCGCTCGTACGTGTTTACGCGTACGGCACAGCCGTCGAAAGTCGAATCTGTTGTGTTTTCCGCTGGCGCCGCGGGTCTCGCTACTCTCTTGGTACTTGTATTTGCCGATAACCGCATGCGCGCGCCTCGTGGCCGTAGTGCCCGATCGCCTTCAGTCGGCCAGCACGGTTCTCAAAAACTTTACATGCTCTGACGCATTGGTTCAATAAGTAGTCGCATTGGTTTAAGCGTTCTTGCCCGCTTCTTGCTTGGAGCTTACGGATTTTTCGATGCCGTTCCGGAGACGACGATATGGGCAGATTCGAACCGATTCGCGACGCCAGTCAGGCGGACGCCGATGCATCCCGTGGGGCTCACATGGATATCGTCTATATCGAGGGACTCACGGGCCAGACGGTGATCGGCATCGACAAGAGCGAACTGCACGACCCGCAGCCGGTGCGCATGAATCTCGCGATCGGCGTGCCCTCGCTACGCGCGTGCGTCACGGATCGTATCGAAGATACCGTCAATTATGCTGCGGTGCGGGAGGCGATTCTCGGGCTCCTGGCAGCGCACCATGTGCAGTTGCTCGAAGCGCTCGCCGAACAGATCGCGCAGCGCGTGATCGCGGACTTCGGCGCGCATTGGGTGAGGGTATCGCTCGAAAAGCCGGCCAAGTTCGAGGATGTCGAAGCGGTGGGCGTCGTCATCGAAAGGCGGCGGAGCGCGGCGACGGCATCGCCGCGTGGCGGCGTGAGTCTCGCGTGGATCGGACGCGGCTATATGCCGGAATGAGCGTCGAGTCTTGCCGGTGCGTCACTGACGACACCGGCAGCATCTGAATGAAACGGCTGAACCGGCTTATCGAGCCGCCGCCTTCTGCACGATTCCGCAAGCCTTGAATGCGTCCTTCTGAAGCTCGCGGTACTTCTTCGTCTGTGCCTTGGCGCGATCCACGCGAAACTCGCCGCCGCCTTCGCCACCAAGCGAGGCGTACTTGGAGAACGTCATCTGCTCGACGAAATCGTCGTAGGTGAGGCTCTGGGAGATCTTGTCGATGGCGCAGGAGCACTTGTAGACGTTGGCGAAGTCGTGGCCGTTGTCGTCCATGCAGCCGAGCACGTATTCGACGCGTCCCTCGGTCGGATAATCATGTCGCGAAGCGGAAGCGCCGTCCTTGGCCGCAGCCGTCGCGCCGAACGAAAGCGGCGAAGCGAGCGAGAGGCAAGTGAGCACCGTCAACGCACAGCAACGTGGGGTCATGCGATAAGCCTCGTATTCATCCGTGATTCATGATTGATTCGAAAGCAGCCGGCGCGGATGTAAGCCCCGCGCCGGCCACGACAGACGATCAGTTCGCCGCGAACGGATGCGCCGCCGATCCCTTCTTCGAAACGACTTCCGAAGCCTTGGGCTCGCCCGCCACCGCACGCTGAAGAGCTTCCTTGGTTGCCTTGTAGTTGTACTCCTGAATCTTCTTGTCGTCATCCGCTTCCCAGTGGATGAAAACCCCGACGCAGATGAAAAGGTCGTCGGCTTCGTCGGCGGGAATGGTGCCGTCCTCCACGCTGTCGGCGACCGCGAGCGCCACCGCATGCTGCGCCGGGCCGAACATCTGCACGGCTTGCTTCGCGCCCTTGATCGTGACCTTGTTGAAGAGAATGGTGTTCGGCTTGGTCAGCAGATTCGGTGCGACCACGGCGAGTAGCGATGTGAAGCCGTCCTTGTTGTTGGTCAGCGCGTTGCAGAACGCGGTCTCGGCAGCGGAACCTCGCGGTCCGATGATCAAGTCGATGTGAGCGACTTCGTTGCCATCGCCGACGAGCGACTCTCCTACCAGAACGCGGTTGATCTTGGCCATGCTCTTCCTCCAATGGATTTGTTTCTAGGGACGTCTGACTCGCTCCCGAAGCACGATCCTCAAACCCGTCTCAAGGCGTTCGCACCGCGCAAAGCGGACTGCATAAACGCGAAGTTCCTAACATGTTCCGTGCCAATTTCTGTCCGCGCCCGGCGCGCTTCGTGCAAATCAATCGGCAAACGCGCCCATCGCGAGCGCCACGAACAAGGTTGCAACCGCGAGGTCCGCGCTCGTGCCGGGATTGATGCCGCGCGCCTTCAGTTCGGCGTCCCACGAGTCGAATTCGGGGCAGTCGTGAAAACTTCCTTCGGCGCGCCATCGGTCGTGATGTAAAGCTGCATCGCGCGTGACACTTTGCGCCATCGCCGCGCCGAGCTTGCGCACTATGTGCGAATCGGGCCATGAACGCAGGAAGATGAGGAATGCGTCGAGCATGGCTTCCTGTGCCGTCGATGCATCGATCAGTCGGACGGTATCGAAGATATCGGCGAAGCCATTGGCGTATTGCCGCGCGATGCTGTCGCGGTCGGCGGCAAGCGTCATCGCCGCGCGCAGGTCGATAGTAGGCGCGGCGTGGACGGTTTGTTCCGGCGCGTCGCCGAGGCCGCCCGGATTGGCCAGCGCAATCGCGCGGTAAGCGAGGCGCGCGTCTTCCATGTCGAGCGCATGCAGCGCGCTTTGCGTTGCAGTGCGCCAAGCGGCGATATCGCGTGGAGCGGCTTCTTCGAAAGCCACGCACAGCGGCGCGCACAAGAGCACGATGCCGAGGTTCGTATTGCAGCCTGCAACGTCGAAACTGCGGCGTACCGCTTCGAGAATGCGCGTGCCGACGCTTGCATTCGGCTCGAACAAGCCGATTGCAGCCGCTTGAGCGCTTTCGACGAACTGGCTCGCGATCATTCCGTGTCCGGCGCTCGCCGTGCTCACGTTGCCCGGTTTGCGCGTTTCCACATCGAGCCGGCATGCGCGCAGAAAAGCCGCTTTGATGTGATGAAGCTCAGGCATCGCCGCTCGCCCGCGCGAGGTTTCCTTTCGAAGCCGCGAGCTTGCGGTCGAGCAGATCGTCGACGAGCAGCGCGGCGATATCGAGCGATGTCACCGATTGCAGCCCGCGCCACGCCGCCACGCCGTTCACTTCGAGCACGAGCGGCCGGCCGCCGTCCGGCGCGATGAGATCGACGCCCGCGTAATCCAGGCCGAGCGCAGCGGTTGCGCGCACCGCCGTTTCCGCGAGCGCGGGCGTGAGTTCGGCGGGCTCGCAGCGTGCACCGCGCGCGAAGTTATGAATCCAGTCCTCGCCGCCCACGCGCTTCATCGCAGCCACGGCCTGTGTGCCGATCACGAGCACGCGCCAGTCGAAACCGGGCTCGCCGCTATCGACATAACGCTGAAAATATGCGACCTGACTAAAAGGCTTGAGCGATGGCAACGGCGCGCACGCCTGCCCGCGCGAGCGCGCGCCGAGCCGCTTCAAGCCCTTGCCTTGCGATCCGAACAACGGCTTGATGACGACCTGCCGCCCCGCAGCCGCCTCGCGCATCAACACGCGTTGCGCATGCGCCGTGGATTCGCCGGCCCATGTGGCCGGGGTCGGCACGCCGTAGCGGTTGAGCAGAAAGCTCGTCATCGACTTGTCCACGCTGCGCTCGATCGCGCGGGCGTCGTTATAGACCGGCACGCCGCATTCGCGCAGCGCGTGCAGAATGCCGAGCCGCAATGTGACCTGCTCGAAGGTTCCGCCCGCGATGCCGCGCACGAATACCGCATCGGGCAGGGCGTGGCCGAAGCCGGGAATCGCGAGGCCGAACGGTGGCCAGGTGGTGTCGATACGGCAATCCGCGAGATCGACGCAACGCGCTTCCACGCCGCGCGCGCGAAACGCCTTCTTCAGCCGGCCCGTGTGCCAGCCGGTTTCGTCGGTCATGATGGCGACGCGCGATACCATCGTCATGCCGCGTCCTTCTTGCCGCGCCATTGCGCATCGAGCAGCGCCTGATCGAGCTTGCCGCCGCGATAGGTCGCGCCGCTTTCTAGGCTCGATACCCACGCTTCGGCGGGCGCGAAGAGCGCGCCATCGATCTGATAAAAGTCGTAGTTGAACGACGTGAAGATTTCCGCGAAGGGACGCCCGTAATCGCGCGCATTCGCCGAAGGCAACTCGGCGGCAAGGCGCTTCGCCACGGCATCGCTCCTGACGGTGAGATGCACGCGGCCTCCGTAGAGAATGGCGTCGTTGGTGCGGCCCATCGCCTGAATGGCGTCGGGCGAGGGCGGCGGCAAGGGCGCGGTGCCGCTGCCTTCCACGATCTCGCTCAGGTCCACGCCCAGCACATGCGTCTTATGGAGCGCCACTTCCACCACGCGTGCAACGACTTGCACCGTGCCCGCCACAGACTGCGTCGGCGTGACCGCGATGACGAGCTTGTCCGCCGCGAGCCCGCAATCCGCGAGTACTTTGTCGATGACGATCTGCGGTGGCAAGCGGTCCACTTCCATGACGAGCGCGCCGCGTTCGTGATGGTCGCGATACGCGAGTTCGTCGAAGAGCGGCTCCTTGCCTGCAAGCGCGCGCGCTGGCCCCGAGCCAAGCGAGAAGAACTTCTTGCCGCCGGTTTGTTCCTTCGTCGCCGAAAGACTCCAGCCCGCGTACTGACTGCCGAGACAGGCGAGCACGGGGTTCGAGGTCTGCACTTCGATATAGCTCGGCCAGGAAGGCGCGGCATCGAAAGCGCTGCGCAACTCGACACGCCCGAGCCCGCCCATGCAGATACGCGCGATCAAAAGGCCCGCTTCGGCGCTGCCTGCGGCGTTCACGCCAGCATCGACGATAACGGTGCCAGCCGGCGTGCGCGTGACTTCCACCCGCAAGCGCGCGGCGTCGTCGATCAGGCGATCCACGAGCCTCGCGCTCGATGCGTTGACGCTGAGTTGATTCGATGAAGTCATGGGCAGTATGAGTCGATGCGTTGCAGAAGCCGAGCGCTTTCATTTGTCAGTGCATTGCGCAAGGCGTCGAGCGTGGGCCCGGCCGCGGTGACCGTGCAGACCGGCATGCCCGCTTCGATGCGCGCGCCGGTGAGCGGCACGTCGTGACACGCGGGGTCTTCGAAACACGCATCGCTGAAGAGGCGCGACACGGTGAACGACGCGGGCGCAAAGACCACGCGCTGGCCCGCTATCGACGCCGGCGTTCGCGACGATGCAAGCGCTGAACGCGGCAACGCGCCGTGCAGGCATGCGTCGAGATGCGCGCCGATCAATCCGCGCGGCCATTCATCGGGCCATGCGGCTTCGTAGAGCGCCATCGTCGAGGAGGGGCGTGTGTTCACTTCGAGGACTTGAAACGTGTCGTCATCGAGCAAAAAGTCGATGCTGTTGAGTCCCGTCAAGCCGGTCTTCCACACGATGGTTTCGATGGCGGCAACGATGCGCTCGGTTATCCCTGGCGGCAATGCGATCGGCCCGAGCGAACCCGCGTGCACGAAAGGCAGACGCCCCGTTTCGATACTCAACTGTTCCGCGAAGCCAATGATCGCCGCTTCGCGACGCGCCGCGACGAAGAGCGCGGACATCGAACGGCCTTGCGCGAGACGCTGAAAATAGGCATCGGCGGGAGCGTTGTCAGCGTGTTCCGCCCATTCGATATGCGTGCCGCCGCAGCCGTCCGAACGCTTCATGAGCCAGCCGCGCGCATCGGCGGGCCTGTCGAAGCGCACTGCCGGATGCGCGATCTGCGCGTTGTCGAGCAGCGCGAAGAAGCGGCGCGGGTCGCGCACCGCGGCGGCTTCCACGCCATTGCCGATGAAGCGCGGCATATGCGGCATGCGGCTCAGTTCACTCGCGAGCGGTTCGAGCCCGCTCGTCACGATGAGCCCCAGCATGCGCGGCAGACGCGCGGCGCATTCGAGCGCATCGAAAAGACGGGTGCGGTCTATCGACAAGCCATCCCCTCCGATATCGAACCACATGCCCGAGTTCTCGCGCGTGTCGCGGTCGCCGAAGATATCGAGCGCCACGACATTGAGCCCGGCACGCGCGGCGGATTGCGCGAGCAGCCGGGCTGAAAGCCCCGCCACGGCGACGCGTGGCGCACGCGCTGCAACGGGATGGATCATGAGCCGAGCCCCGCGACGACCGCGCGCGCTTCGTCGAATGCTTCGGGATAGCCGAGATACACGGGCTTGCCGCCGGTACGCATGCGCAAGAAGAGCCGATGCTCCGCCTGATACTTCACGTTGCCAATGGCGAGCGCGCCGATGCCGATGGCGTCCGCGCGTGCCGCGCCCGCGAGCGGCTTGCCGTTGTCCATCACGTTGACGCCCGCGATGCCTTCGGGCGGCACCGCGTTGACGTCGGCCGCGATCAGCAGGTTCTTGGCATGCGCGAGATCGGCGGCACTCATCACCTGCACGCCTGCAACTGCGGTGGCGAAGACGACTTCCGCACGCCCCAGTTCGCGATGCAATTGCTCGGGCGTGCCGGTCGCAACGCCGGACGTGGCAATGTCGAAGCGCCGGTTGATCTCGTCGCTCACCTGGGTCGCGCGGGACTGGCTCGAATGGCTCGCGACGACGACATCCGCACCGAGCGATGCGGCCATCGCGGCCGCGACGCGTCCCACCGCGCCCGTGCCGCCGAGTATCAAGACGCGCTTGCCGCCGAGATCGACGCCATGCACGGCCTTCAGATGTTTTTCCGCGAGCGCGACGAGCGCGGCGGCCGTGGTGTAGGCGCCCGATGGGTCGGTAAAGACAGAGACCTCGAAGGGCGGGACCATCGCCTGACGCGCCTTTTCGAGCATGTCGGCGGCGAGCATGACATCGCGTCCGCCTATGAAGATGCCCGTGCGCGATACGCCCTTCGGTCCGCGTGAAAAGATCGCATCCTGCGTGAGTTGCACGACGATGTCTTCATCGACATTGCAGTAAGGCACGACGATCTGATAGCCGGCATCGGCCGCCATGTTGACATCGAACGGACTCATCTGCGGCGTGCTCGTGAACATGTGGAGCACATAAGGTCTTTCGAAAGCTTCGGACATGGCGATGGACTCGTGGTCGATTTGGAATTGATGAACGCAGGTTCAGGCAGCATCCGCGCCTTGCTCGCGGCGGTCGGCGGCACGCCATGTCGCGCCGCGATTGCGGCCGGTAGCGATGGAAAAGGTGAGGGGTGCGCGAGGCGTCACGCGTTGCGCGGTGGCGAGTGCGCGTTCGGCGTCCTGCGCGCTTGCGACGAACGCGAAGCCGACCGGTCCCCATGACGTCTGCCCGATGCCGGCCTTCTGCTCGGCGGCGACGGCTTCGAGCGCGCGCGCCACGGCGGGGCTCGCGAACACGCCGCCTTGCACGGGCGCGAAGTATTCGCCGATGGTCTGCTGCAAGTCGCTGATGGCGTCGGCGAAGGTATCGAAGTCGCTTTCGGCGGCGGCGGGCAGGATACGCATCAGCGCGAGATGACTGAGATGCGCGGCGAGTGTTTCAGGGAAGGGATCGAGTGCGGCAAGTCCGCGCCTTTCTTCGTCGCCGTGCAGACCTTCGCGCGAGGTGTCGTCGATCAGAAGCACGCGCCAGTCATCGGGGAAGGCCTGGCGCGAGATCAGCGGCGGCAACGTATTCGCGGATGCGTGGCGCATGTCGCGGCCGCCGTCGAGAATGAGGCCGCCGTGATCGAAGCCATGAATGCCGATGCCGGAGCGCGCGCCCCGTTTGAGTATGCGCGCGATGTCCGCAGTGTCTATGCCGTTGTGACCGGTTGCTCGTGCGAAGGCGGTGCCGAGCGTCAGGGCGAGCTGCGTGCCAGAGCCGAGGCCCGTATGCGAGCGCGGTGCTTCGTGTACGTCTATATCGACGGCACGCGGTTCATTGAGCGCCGCCTGCAATTGCTGAAGGTAATGAGCGATACGCTCTTTCTGCGCTTCCGTGACATGGCCTTCTATCTGCGCCGTCTGCTGCCGCGTGCCATGAGCGATGCGCGCGGTGAGACGCGTGCCGTGTCCTTCTATCGCGAGCCCGAGGCTGCCGAAGGCGCGGCCTGAGGAGCCGTTCGGATCGAGGAAGCCGAGATGCAGGCGCGCGGGTGCTTCGACCGTGATCGCCGGTGAAGGCGATAAGCGTCGGGGTGAGGTTGGCATCGCGGCTCGTGTTCCTTCAGGGGGTTTCGGGCTTCCCTGTTAGGCAAAAGTTATACCAAGACTGCACGCGCCGCGTGGCTGGGCTAGTCGTACTTGATATAGCGGAAGCGTTGATCGTCGGATGGCGTGCCGTCGAGCGGACCGTCTTCCTTGCCTGGCTGCCACTGCACCACGTCTTCGATACGCGTGGCGAGCGCGAAGTCCTTGTCGGTAATGCCCTTCGCCGAATGCGTCTTGAGCTTGACCACGACGAACGCATAAGAGACGGTCAGGTCGGGATGATGCCAGGCCGCTTCGGCAAGATGCCCGACCGTATTGACGACCATGAGCGTGCCCTTCCAGCTCTCGGTCTTGAACTTGCGCCTGAGCCATCCGTCCTCGAGATACCAATGCGCGAGCGGACCCGTAAGCCGTTCCCGCACCTCTTCATCCGAGTAGACCTTCTCTGCTTGAGCCATGACGTTGCCTCCTTATGGAAAACACCGAGTATGCGCCGCGTGCGTTGATCGTGAAGCGGCGCTGCGCAATGCTGCGACGCGTCATGTGACACCTGAGCAAGCGTTGCTGTTCCATCACATGAAGCCTTTCGCGTATTTGACACAGTATGTGTCGCACGCCGCCATTCGCACGCCACAAAACAAGCGTTCGCAAACCGGCATGGAATATGCAAATGCCCGGTCACGCAAGATCCCGGCAATGTACCGGGGCACAAGCGAATCTCGTTACCTGCATTCAGAAGGCGCGCACGATGCAAACGGTAGCGTGGTCATTCCCGGGTCGGAGGCATCATCATTCTGGAGGAGACATGAACTTACGCACCCTGGTTCTTGGACTGGCGGTGGTCGCAACGGCAGGCCTCAATTCGTACGTGGCGCAGGCTGATTCGCAACTCGACACCGCAATCAAGAATCCTTCGAACTGGGCGGCGCAAGCGGGCGATTATTCCAATCACCGCTATAGCACGCTCAAGCAAATCAACGAGAACAACGTCGGCAAGCTACAGGTTGCCTGGACCATGTCCACCGGTGTGCTGCGAGGCCATGAAGGCTCGCCGCTCGTCATCGGCGACACGATGTATATCCATTCGCCGTTTCCCAACAAGGTTATCGCCATCAGTCTGAAGGACCAGACGTTCATCTGGCAATACCAGCCGAAGCAGGACAATCAGGTCATCTCGGTGATGTGCTGCGATACGGTCAACCGTGGTCTCGCATATGGCGACGGCAAGATCTTCCTGCAGCAAGCCGACACGAAGCTCGTCGCGCTCGACGCCAAGACCGGCGACGTCGTGTGGACCGCGCAAAACGGCGATGCGAAGAAAGGCGAAACCAACACCAACGCGCCGCACGTCTTCGGCGACAAGGTGTTGACGGGCATCTCCGGCGGCGAGTTCGGTGTTCGCGGCCGGCTCATT
Source organism: Caballeronia sp. HLA56 (assembly GCF_054655155.1). Taxonomy (NCBI): domain Bacteria; kingdom Pseudomonadati; phylum Pseudomonadota; class Betaproteobacteria; order Burkholderiales; family Burkholderiaceae; genus Caballeronia; species Caballeronia sp. HLA56. The sequence goes on from NZ_BAAHOB010000001.1 coordinate 163,266, forward strand.
GCCTACAACATCAAGGACGGCAAGGAAGTCTGGAAGGCCTACAGCACCGGGCCCGACAATGAAATGCTGATGGACCCGCAGCAAACGATGACCTGGACCGACGGCAAGATGGCGCCCATCGGTGCGGACTCGTCGCTCAAGAGCTGGCAGGGCGATCAGTGGAAGTATGGCGGCGGGACCACATGGGGCTGGTATGCATGGGACCCGAAGCTCAACCTTGTCTACTACGGTACAGGCAACCCCGGCACGTGGAACCCGACGCAACGACCCGGCGACAACAAATGGTCGATGTCGATCTTCGCGCGCGACCTGAATACCGGCAAGGCGAAGTGGGTCTATCAAATGACGCCTCACGACGAGTGGGACTATGACGGCGTCAACGAAATGATCCTGTCGGACCTGAACATCAACGGCAAGAAGACGCCGGCGATCGTTCACTTCGACCGTAACGGTTTCGGCTATACGCTCAATCGAGAAAGCGGCGAACTGCTCGTGGCGCAGAAGTACGACCCGGCGGTGAACTGGGCCAATAGCGTCGATCTGAAGAGCGGCCTGCCGATTCGTAACGCCAGCTACTCCACGCAGGCAGCCGGTCCCGATCACAACGTCAAGGGCATCTGCCCGGCGGCGTTGGGCTCGAAAGACCAGCAACCCGCCGCATTCGATCCGAATTCGAGCCTGTTCCTCGTGCCGACGAACCACGTCTGCATGGACTACGAGCCGTTCCAGGTCGACTACGTGTCGGGTCAGCCGTTCGTCGGCGCCACGCTCTCGATGTTCCCTGGTCCGAACGAGAACGGCGCGATGGGTAACTTCATCGCGTGGGATGCGTCGAAGGGCAAGATCGCATGGTCCAAGACGGAGAAGTTCTCGGTGTGGTCCGGCGCGCTCGCAACCGCTGGCGGCGTGGCGTTCTACGGCACGCTCGAAGGCTACATCAAGGCCGTGCGTATCAAGGACGGCAAGGAACTGTGGAAGTTCAAGACGCCGTCCGGGATCATCGGCAACGTGTTCACCTATCAGTACCAAGGCAAGCAGTTCATCGGCGTGTATTCGGGCATCGGCGGCTGGGCTGGCATCGGCATGGCAGCGGGACTCGAAAAGTCGGCGGAAGGCCTGGGCGCGGTGGGCGGCTATCGTGAGCTTGCAAAGTACACGGCACTCGGCGGCACGCTCTTCGTGTTTGCCATTCCGGGCAGCGCGGGCTGATTACGTATCAGCCGTTTCGTTAGCCTGCAACTAGTTCGATTCGAAGCGTAATGACGCGCGGCGGTCAGGGAGTCCGCCGCGCGTGCAAACCCCACATACGAGATATTCAAGGAGACAAGCGAATGAAAGGCCGATCACTCTTGCTGCTGTCGATTGCGCTTGCGGCGTCCAGCGCTTCGTTTGCCCAGACGAGCCCGGGACAAATGAAGCCCGTGGCGTACAAGGTCGTCGATGGCAACAAGGTCGATGCCGATACGCTGCAAGGATGGCGTACCTGGCGCGCGCTCGCGTGCGAACGTTGTCACGGGGCGAAGCAGGAGGGTCTCGTCGGCCCGTCGCTCGTCGATGCTTTCAAGACGTTGGACAAGAACGAGTTTCATCGCACCGTGTTTGGCGGACGCGTGGATAAGGGTATGCCCGATTTCAGCGCGAGCCAGATGATGCAGAAAAACTGGGAGAATCTCTTTGCGTATCTGAAGGGACGCTCAGACGGCAAGATCAATCCGGGCGATTTACAAGCGCTCGATGCGAAGTGATTGCGTTCGTTGCTTGTCCGATGTTGCATGAAGTTGCATTTGAACCCGGAGGTATCGATGTCAGATCGTAATGGAAGCCGCGCCGCTTCGTTCCGATTCCCGGCCGTATCGAACACGGTATGCGCGGCGTTGCTCGCGTTCACGGCGCAAACGGTCTTCGCGCAGGGCGCGGGTACACCGCCGCCGAACTTGCCTAACAACGACGGCGCGGACGGCGTGCTGCGCGTGTGCGCGGATCCGAACAACATGCCTTTGTCGAATCAGAAGGGCGAAGGCTTCGAGAACAAGATCGCAAGCCAGATGGCAAGCGACTTCGGCTACAAGCTCGAATACACGTTTTATCCGCAACGCATGGGATTCGTGCGCAATACGCTGCGCGACAAGGCACCGAGCACGGATCAGTTCAAGTGCGATCTGATTATCGGTGTGCCCAAAGGTTATGAACTCACCGCGACCACGCGCCCTTATCTGCACTCGACCTACGCCATGGTGTTCCCGAACCGGCCGGAGTACGCGAGCATCAAGTCGCCGGCCGATCTCATGAATCTGCCGCCGGATCAGTTGAAGAAGATGAAGCTCGGCATCTTCGTGAAGAGTCCCGCGACTGACTGGCTGTTGCAACACAATCTGATTGAACAGGCGGTGTCGTATCAGGGGCAAAGCGGCGATCCCGATGCCTTTCCCGGCGAGATGATCGAGCATGATCTGTCGCAAGGCAATGTCGATGCCGCCTTCGTCTGGGGCCCGATTGCTGGCTATTTCGTGAAGCTCTCGGATAACAAGGCGCGCCTCGTGCCGTTCGCACCGCAACCCGGCATTCGCTTCGATTATGAAATTTCGATGGGCGTGCGTTACGGCGAAAAAGCATGGCGCGACAAGGTGGATAACTGGATTGCGTCGAACCAGCCGAAGATCGATCAGATACTGACGAGCTATCAGGTTCCGTTGCTGCCGCTGCAGCCGTTGCAGCCGGCCTCCACGCAATGAGGTTCGCCATTCGAGGTATTGCCCTGGCTTGCGCGCTTGGCGGCTTCGTCTCGCTGATGCCGCCGGCCTCGTTCGCGGCGGATACACCGCCTGCTTCCGCGCCTGCCACCGAGATTGCACCAGCCGAACGCTTGCTGTTCATGGAGCCGCATCTGGATGGCGTGGATCAGCAAACCGAGCTCGACTATGCGGTGGATTTTTCCGGGCCGCCAACGAAGGTCAAGGACACGGTCCGCGTGCTCGTGGTAAGCAAGGGCAACACGAAGAACGATGCGCGCGTGTCCGATCGCACGGGCAACGTGGACGTGCCAGGGGGGCTGCCGTGCAATCCGGTGATCATCTATTTTCTGGAGCATGACATCACGGAGATGCAGGAGCTAACGGGCGGGCAGCGTCGCTACTTTCAGCAGCGCGTGAGACTGGCGCTTGCGGCAAACCCGGCAATTACGCCTGTTTCCGGCGAGGCGCTCGGGCTGGCCAGGAACGTGAAAGCGAAGCAGATCGTCATTCAGCCCTTCCTCAACGATCCCAATGCGGAACGTCTGCAGCAATACACGAACAAGCGCTACACCTTCGTCGTTGCCGATGATGTTCCCGGACACGTCGTCTTGATTCGCACCGAAGTGCCGGGCGCGGGGAACGACTTCGCGCATCCGCTGCAGAAGGAAACGGTCGCTTATTCGGGCGCGCTCAAGAACATGGCCACGCCGGGAGGAAAGGTCGGCAACGCGCCACGGGCCAGTCGTTGAGGTGGATTGCACGAGCGCCGAGGCAAGCCGCTAAATGGTTCAGGAACGCCTCACGGATACGCCGCTGTGAACTTCATCCGCTCTCTCACCTTGCGCCAGTTGCAGATCTTCGTTATAGCGACGCGCTGTCCGAGCTTCGCACGTGCAGCGGAGGAACTGCATCTGACGCAGCCCGCGGTATCCATGCAGATCAGGCAACTGGAAGAGGCGGTCGGCTTGCCGCTCTTCGAACGCGTGGCGCGGCGTCTTTCGCTGACGGAAGCGGGCGAACGCCTCTCGCATCATGCAAGCAGAATTCTCGGTGAGATCAAGGACGCCGAAGACGCGATGATGTCACTCACGCAAGCCGACAGCGGATCGATTGCGGTGAGTATCGTGAGTTCCGCGACTTACTTCGCGCCCAAGTTGCTCGCGCTGTATTCGCAGCAGTTTCCCAAGGTCGATGTGCGTTTTTCGGTCGGTAATCGCGAGACCTTGTTGAGGCTCCTGCAGGACAACGCGACCGACCTTGCCATCATGGGCCGCCCGCCGCCCGAACTCGGCACGACTGCAGAGCCGCTTGCTTACCATCCGCATGTGATCATCGCGCCGCTTTCGCATCCGCTGAAAACTGCGCGACGCTTCGATCTGCAGGAGCTTGCCAACGATACTTTCCTCCTGCGCGAACCTGGTTCCGGCACACGTGCCGTCGCCGAGCATGTGTTTAGGCAGAACCTCTTCACGCCATCGCGCAGCGTCACGCTCGGCAGCAACGAGACCATCAAGCAGGCCGTGATGGCGGGCATGGGCGTGAGCCTCATTTCGTTGCATACCTTGGGGCTCGAATTGCGCACGGGTGAGATCGCCGTGCTCGACGTGAACGGCACGCCCGTCGAACGTACGTGGCAACTCGTGCATTCGCGTTCGAAGCAACTCTCGCCGACGTGCCTTGCGTTTCGGCGCTTTCTTCTCGAACACGCCGAGCCTTTCCTCGAGCGCGAGTACGAACAGTTCGGCCTGCGCCGAACAAAACGTCTCGCCGATGCGGACAAGGTCCGATGAGCGCTGCTTTACGCTTCGCCGCGTTCCTGGTGCTGTGCGCGGCATCGGCACATGCGTTTGCAGAGGCCTCGTTTACGGTGAAGGAACTCGCGCCGGGGAACTACGTGCATCGCGGACACGACGAGCTTGCCACGCCTGCGAACGGCGGCGATATTGCGAACGTCGGCTTCATCGTCGGCGAGCGCTGTGTCGCTGTGGTCGATACCGGCGGCACGCTCGCGGAAGGGCGCGCATTGCGCGCGGCGGTGCGCAGGGTGACGCCCTTGCCCGTCTGCTACGTGATCAATACGCACATGCACCCGGATCATATCTTCGGGAATGCGGCCTTCAAGGACGACCATCCGCAATACGTGGGCAGCGCCAAGCTTGCGCAGGCGGAGGCATTGCGCGCGGAGAACTACCTGCGTGCGCTGAAACGCGAACTGGGCGATGAAGCGAGCGGCAGCGAAATCATTGCACCGACGATGACGATAGACGGCACGTCCACGCTCGATCTCGGCGGGCGCACGCTCACGCTGCAAACTTGGAAAACAGCGCACACCAACAACGACATGACGGTATACGATGAGAAGAGCGGCACGCTGTGGCTAGGCGACCTGCTTTTCGTGCATTGCATTCCCGTGGTGGATGGCAGCGTGACCGGTTGGCTTGACAATATCGCCCGCATTAAGCAGATGAATCCGCGGCATGTCGTACCCGGTCATGGCGACCTGGACGCGCCGTATCCGCGCTCGCTCGACGACGAGCAACAGTACCTCGCGAATCTGGCGCGCGATGTGCGTGCGGCCATCAAGCGCGGCGAAACGATTCAGCAGGCCGTGGATACCATCGGTCTCGGCGAGCGCGACAAGTGGCGGCTCTACGATGCCTATCACGCGCGCAACGTCACCGCTGTCTATGCTGAACTGGAGTGGGAGCAGTAGCGGCGCACGCCGCGTTGCAGCAAAGGAGGACACCATGAAGACGATCAGGCTTGGCGCACGCGCAGGCTTAGGGTTTGTCGCGGCGCTCACCATGTTTGCGCCTTACGCTTCGCATGCGGCGCAACCCGACGACGATCCAGACAAGGTGGCGCGCTGGCTCGACTTCAAGGAAGGCGCGTTCAAGGGGCGGCCGATCGACACGAAAGGCGATGCCGTCATCAAGTTCGATGCACCCAAACGCGCCGCCGATGCCGCCGTCGTACCCATTGCGATCAGCGCGCAGTTTCCGCAGACGAGCACGCATTACATCAAGAAGATTTATCTTTTCATCGACGAAAATCCCGAGCCCTACGCCGGTTCTTTCGAGTTCACGCCAGACTCCGGACTTGCCAGCATCGAGACACGGGTGCGGGTAGAGGATTACACGTTCATGCGTGCCATCGCCGAAACGAACGATGGACATCTGTATAGCGCGGTGCGTTTCATCAAGGCATCGGGTGGTTGCTCCGCGCCTGCGGGCAAGGACGAAGACGCGGCCGAACGCGCGGCGGGTCAGGTACGTTTGCAGGCGGAAGGCGCCCCTATTGCGGGCAAGCCCGAACTCGCGCAATTGATGGTGCGCCATCCTAATCGCACCGGCATGGCGATGGATCAGGTCACGCGCAACTATGCGACCGCGTACTTCGTGCGCAAGGTTGCCGTGACTTATGGCGGCAAGCCCGTGATGACCGCCAACGTGAATTTCTCGATCAGCGAGAACCCCAACTTCCGCTTCTATTTTCTGCCGACGGAAAACGGTGAATTGAAGGTCGCTATTGAAGACACGAAGAACAAGCGGTTCGACGGCGAGGTTGCGATCACGACGCAATCGGGCACGCAAACCTCGGCCATGAAATGATGGGGCGCGGCTTGCGTGCGCTCATCGGTGCGTTGTTCCTCGCATTTTGCGCCGTCGTTCATGCGGCGATGAGCGGCATGCCCGCGCCCGTCGCAGTGGCGCCGGGCGTGTATGCGTTTATCGGTGACGGCGATGCTGTCGCGCCCGCGAATCACGGCATGGTCGCGAACAACGGCTTTATCGTGGGACCGAGCGGCGTGACGGTAATCGATACGGGAGCTTCGTACCGCTACGGACGCGCGATGATCGAAGCCATTCGCAAAGTCACGCCGCTACCCGTCACGCTCGTGATCATCACGCATCAAGGACCGGAGTTCGTTTTTGGCGCGGCGGCGTTCCGCGATCAGGGCGTGCCGATTCTCGCGCATTACCGCACGGCTCAGTTGATCCGGGAACGTTGCCCAATCTGTCTCGCGAACCTGCGAAAGACCCTCGGTGAAGACGAGATGGCAGGCTCGCGCGTCACGGTTCCCGACCGAACGGTGGAAGGCACCACGGAAGTCGTGAATGGCGATCGCAAGCTGCAATTGCTGCACTTCGGACCGGCAAGCACGCCAGGCGATCTGGCCGTGCTCGATACGCAAAGCGGCGTGTTGTTCGCGGGTAGTCTGATCTCGAACGGGCGCATCCCCGAACTGCGCAACGAGGACATTCATGGCTGGCTCGCGGCGCTGGAGAATCTGCGCGGACTCGAATCGAAGACTATCGTTCCGGCGTTCGGACCGCCGTTGAGCAACGACGACATCATGCAGACAGGCCTTTATCTGCGCGAACTCGACAGCGCGGTCAGACGCGCATATCGGAGCGGCATGGGACTGACCGAGGCCATGCATACCGTCGACTTGCCCGCCTTTCACGGCTACAAGCTCTATGGCATAGCGCAGCCGCAGAACGTGCAACGTATCTATCTACAGTTGGAGAAGCAGTAACGCATTGTTGTTCAAGACAAACACTCAGGAGACAAGACGATGGCCCAGCTCGTTGCGCTTTACAAGAATCCGTCCGATACGAAGGCATTCGACGACTACTACGCCTCCACGCACGCGCCGCTTGCGAAGACGTTGCCGGGGCTAAAGAGTTACCAGATCAGCACGGGGCCGGTTGCTACCGCGCAAGGCGAGTCGCCGTATTACCTCGTCGCGCTGCTCGAATTCGAATCGCTCGAAGCGATCGAGTCCGCGCTCGGGTCGCCTGAAGGCCAGAAGACCGCCGGCGACTTGGCGAATTTCGCGCAGGCGGGCGTCGAGCTGCTGATGTTCGACACGAAAGACGCCTGACAGCACGGTTGTTTTTCCGCATACGAAAAAGCCGGCGCTTCGCCGGCTTTTTCGTTGGACGACGGTTCAAGCAGGTTTTGTATCCATCGATATATAATTTGTTCTGTGGCGTCCGATATAAAACGTGACGCAACCATGGGATGGAGCCTGCATCATGGCGCGACCGCGCAATTTCGACGAAGACGATGTGCTGAACACCATAGCCGAAGCGTTCTGGACGCACGGCTATGAAGGTACGTCCACACGTGACCTCGTGCAACTGACGGGTCTCACGCAACCGAGCCTTTACAACGCGTTCGGCGACAAGCGCGCGCTCTTTTTGCGCGCGCTCGATCACTATCTCGAACATACGTTGCGCGAGCGTATCGAGCGTCTCGAAGCCACTTGCACGCCTGCGCACGCCGTTGCGGGCTTCTTTCGCGAGATCGTCGAGCGCTCGGTATCGGACGAACACCGGCGCGGCTGCATGCTGGTCAATGCCGCGCTCGCGGCGCCGCTCGAGGACGAGGCGTTTCACGAACTCATCGCGAAGGAAGTCGAGTTGTTACGCGGCTTCTTCGAGCGCTGTCTTTCCGCCGCGTTCAAAAGCGGCGAGATCGAACGCATGATGTCCGCAACCGATGCCGCCACGAGTCTGCTCGCCGTGCTTCTCGGCGTGCGCGTGCTGGCGCGTATCGATCCTCAGCCGAAGCTGCTCGTGGCGGCTGTCGCTCCCACGCTCATGCTGCTGAAACTTCCGCCAATGCGTGCGAAGTTCGCCACGCGTTAGAACACACGTCACGCCATTCGCTCCGGGAGTCAACATCATGCAGGATCAAGCGTCGGCCTTACGCGCCGGTCAATCGGATTCACTCGACATGCGTTCCATCTACGCCATGCTCGCGGGCTTCTGCGCGAGTCTCGTCGCGATAGGTCTCGCGCGCTTCGCTTATACGCCGCTCATTCCACCGCTTATCGAAGCGCATTGGTTCACGTCGTCGCAAGCGGTGACGTTGGGTGCAGCCAATTTCGCGGGCTATCTCGCGGGCGCGTTGTTCGGCAGGGCCATGGCATCGACGCTCGGCAACCGGCTCGCGTTGCGCCTCTTGATGGCCATTGCCACGGCCGCGTTTTTCGCATGCGCGTTTCCGTTGTCGATTGCCTGGTTCTTCGGCTGGCGCTTTCTTTCGGGACTTTCGGGCGGCGCGATCATGGTGCTCGTCGCAACCACGATCCTTCCGCATATCGCGCCCGCACGGCGCGGCTTTGCAAGCGGCATGATCTTCTTCGGGCTGGGCTTCGGCATCGCGGCATCGGGCACGCTCATTCCGCGGCTGCTGCATTACGGCTTGCAGGCGACGTGGATCGGACTCGGCGTGTTCTCGCTTGTGTTGACGGCTGTCGCTTGGTTCGGCTGGCCATCGACGAATCCTCCCGTGCCTGCCGTGACCAAGGAGGCGCATGGCGCGCGTCATGACGGCACGCGTCTGCGCCTGCTTTACGCGCAATACGCGGCGAACGCACTGGGTCTCGTGCCCGCGATGATTCTGCTCGTCGACTACATCGCGCGAGGGATCGGACGCGGCGCCGGCGTCGGTGCGAGCTATTGGGTGCTGTATGGCGTGGCGGCTATCTTCGGGCCGCTCATCTGCGGAAATTTGGGCGACCGGATCGGCTTTGGCCGCGCGTACCGCTACGCGTTGATCGTGCAGGCGGCTGCAGCCGCGCTGCTCGCGATGTCGGGCCATCCCTATGTGATCGGCCTTGCGACCGTGATTCTCGGGCTCTTCACGCCCGGTATCGTGCCGCTTGCACTGGGCCGCGTGCATGAATTGCTGCCGCACGATCACGCGGAGCAGCGCGCCTCATGGAGTCGCGCGACTTCGGCGTTCGCGCTCTTTCAGGCGGTCGGCGGCTATGGCTACTCATTTCTTTTCTCGCATACGCATAACAACTACGCGCTGATCTTCGCATGCGGCGCGCTGGCGTTGACTGCCGCATTCGTCGCCGATCTGTTCGTGAATCGTGACTAACGCGATGGGCCCGTGTCGTCCGATTCCATGCCGGGGTCGGAAATGCGCAAGTCCTGGCGTCTGTGATTGATGACGATGAATACGCTCATCAGAATCAGAAAGCTGGCGACTAGCATGGCCGAGTTGAAGAACACGCGCTCGTAACCGAGTTCCGCCACGTTGATGAACCAGTAGGGATAGAAGTCGGATGCACTGCCGCGCCATAACGTAATGAAGAGATAGCAGAGCGGATAGACGAGCCATAAGGCGCAGCGCCGCAATGACAGATGAAAGCGCGGCACGAAGAGCACCCAGTAAAGCGCGGCGAGCGCGGGCACGACCGTATGCAGCGATTCATTGACGAGCGCACGATAACCCGATGGCGTCCATAGCCATCGCAACAACGCGTTATAGGCAATGCCCACGAACACGATATACACGACCACCGCCGTTACCACCGTCGGTTGACGAAAGAAGCGCGCAATGGGCGCGTTCGCGCGTATGGCCACGCAGGTGAAGCATAACGCCGTCAAGAACACCGTGAGGTTGGTGAGATAACTGGTGGTACGCGCAATGCCGTCGATCACGGTAAAGCCGCGTCCGACCATGCGCGCGATGGTGATATCCGTCTGCGCGGCCAGCGCGAGCCACGCAATCATGGCGATGGCGGCCGCCACGCCGAGCGATGCGGTGCTGGGCGTGTGCAGCGGCAAGTCGTGTTCGGGTGCGCGCGACGGCGTGCTCGAGGATTGTGAAGACGAGTCGGTCATGCACCCATTTTATCGACGCGCGTCGGCCCTTGCAGCGTTGCAAAAAGCACGGCCGCCTGCCATGTTCGTTGAAAACGGCAGGCGGCTCGTTCGTCGCTCGATTTCAATGATCCGCTAGCTTCCCGGAAATCGAACGCACCGCGAATGCGCCGATCACCATGAACACTGCAACCGCATAAAGTCCGATGCTGTTGTTATGCGTCGTGACATTGAGCCACCCGACCATATACGGCGACACGAAACCCGCGAGATTGCCTACGCAATTGATTCCTGCAATGCCCGCCGCCGCCGAGGTTCCCGCAAGAAACGCAGCCGGAATGCCCCAGAACAGCGACAGCGCGGACAAGATTCCAGCGGCCGCCACACTCAACGCAATGACCGCAAGCACGGGTTGCTGTCCCACGTATCCGCTTGCCGCAAAGCCTATTGCACCGATCACGAGCGCAATGGAGAAGTGCATGCGCCGGGAGCGGAACTTGTCGGCGCTGATGCCCGTGAGAATGATCGCGGGAATCGCGACGATATACGGAATCGCCGAGAGCCAGCCGATCACTTCGACGTTCTTGAGCCCTGTGTCCTTGATGATCGACGGCAGCCAGAAGCTGATGCCATAGAGGCCGATGATCTGGCAGAAGTAAACGCCGGCAAGCTTCCAGATGTTGCGGTCGGAAAGGAACGCGCGGGCGTCGTGGTGCGCGGTCTTGTCGCCTTCCTCGCGCTCGACTGCTTGCGTCACGAGACGCTTCTCGTCGTCGGTGAGCCAGCGTGCCTTGCTTGGCTTGTCGACCATCATGAAGAGCACGGCGAAACCCACGATAAACGCTGGAATTGCTTCGATGAGGAACAGCCATTGCCACGCCGACATCACGGCCGAATGCTTGAACGCGGTCAGTATCCAGCCCGACAACGGACCCCCCACGATGCCGGCAAGCGGAATGGCGATGTAGTACACACCATAGGCGAAGCCGCGTTTTCTCGCCGGGAACCAGTACGTCAGATACAGCATGATGCCCGGTGAGAAACCCGCTTCCGCGATGCCGAGAAAGAAGCGCACGAGATAGAACTGAAACGGCGTCTTGACCACGAGCGTGAGCGCCGAAACGATCGCCCACGTGATCATGATGCGCGCAATCCAGCGCCGCGCGCCCACGCGATGCAGGATGAGATTGCTGGGCACCTCGAAGATGAAGTAGCCGATAAAGAAGATACCGGCACCGAGGCCATACACCGCATCCGAAAAGCCGAGATCGGAAAGCATCTGCAGCTTCGCGAAGCCCACGTTGACGCGGTCCAGATAGTTGCAGAGATAGCAGAGCACGATGAACGGCATGATGCGCCACGTGATCTTGCGGTAGACGTCCGCACTGCCTGCTTGCGTAACGCCGAGAGTTTCGCTGATTTGGCTCATGTCTCCTCCGTCGCCCTTTGCCGGGCGTTTAGAGATGGCGAACGCCCGGACCATGAGATGGACCGGGCGTGCCGCGGATCAAAATGTCTTCATCGATGAACTAGCTCGCGAGCTTTTGCGACGGTAGTTCAAGCTTCATCTCGGCGCGAAAGAATTCTTCCATCTCGCGTCGTACCCGCACGGCTTCCTTGCTTGCGTCGAATGCCACATCGCTCCAGCGCACGGGTTGTCCCGCAGGCACGGCGCGTTGCAGCACCATGTTGTGCGCAAGGCCGATAGGCAACGCACCGAGCAGCAACGAGTCCGCAGCGGGCATCAGTTTGCCGTACACGGTGTGGCCGCCTTCGCCGTCGAGCCGCTCGCCCGCGCGCAGATCGCGCTTCGCGGTGGCGGCGACATCGCCATGAAAGCCAGTTGTCGCGCCGGTTGCTTCGCCACGCACGGCGATGCTCGCGATCGACTGGCCCAGTTCCAGGCCGATCAGGTGATACGGCTTGTACATGGCGGCGAAGCGACCCGTGCTGTCGGTCTTGAGACCGTACTGCGAGAAGCAGTCGCGCACGTAGTCCGTGGGGGCTTCGATGACGACGTAGACGCCCCAGCGCAGATCGCGGAACACGGGGCGCCCATCGCGTTCCAGCGACGACACTACTTCCACGCTACCGCGATGCGGCAGGATCCCGCCTTCCGATGCGGGACGCAGCACGCTTGGCAGATCGTCCACGCCGCATGCGGGGAACGCGAGGCCGTCGGCGGGCGGACGCAGATCGCATCCGTTGGAAACAGCGGCCATCTCGAGCGCGGACTTGGTGCCGTCGAGAAACGAGTTGAACATCTGCGCGTTGAAGTCGCCGGAGCCGACCTGTTCCTCGGTGAAGCCGTAATGGCCCCACACGGTATCGGGCGTCGACTGATGGTAGATCGGCAGATACTTCGTGCCCTTGCCCGCGCAGATTACATCGAAGCCGATGGTGCGTGCCCAGTCCACGAGTTCCGCGATGAGCGCGGGTTGATCGCCCGAAGCCATCGAATAGATGATGCCCGCCTCTCGTGCGCGGCGTGCGAGCAGCGGGCCTGCGAGCACATCGGCTTCCACGTTCACCATGACGATGTGCTTGCGATGCTTGCAGCACAGCAGCGCGTGATGAATGCCCGCGGCAGGGCTGCCCGTTGCATCGATCACGATATCGACATGGTCGCTTGCGATCATGGCATCGGCGTCGTCGGTGATATAGGTCGAGCCGTTGCCGATGGCTTCGTTCCACGATGCTGCCGAATAACGCGCCTCATCCCAGCCCACACGTTTGAGCGCGGCACGCGCGCGCTCGGGCGAGAGATCGGCCACGCCGGTGAGATGAATGCCGGGCGTGCGCGGCGCTTGCGAGAGATACATCGAACCGAATTTGCCCGCACCGATCAGACCGACCTTGACCGGCTTGCCTTCCTGCGCGCGCGCCTTGAGTTTCGCAATGAGCGACATGCTGTTTGTCTCCATTCAGGCTTTAGTGTCGTGACGATCGAGCCGCATCGTCTGCTCCGCATTCGCAGAGTTGAAGAAAAGATAGCAGCGTGTTTCTTGCAATAGAATGGGCAAATCGGCAATCGCTCTGTGCAGAAATCCTCATGCGTGGTTTCGACTGGGACGACATTCAGGCATTTCTCGCCATTTCGCGCGCGGGCAGGCTCACCGTGGCCGCGCAGCAAATGGGCGTGGATCATTCGACCCTGAGCCGGCGTGTGGCCGCGCTTGAAACCGCACTCGGTGTGCGACTGTTCGACCGCAGTTCCCTAGGGTTTGTGCTGACCCCCGAAGGCGAACGCGTACTAAGCGATGCGGAAGGCATGGAGAGCCTTGCATTGCACATGCGGCATCGTCTCGAAGATGCGTCCATTGGTCTGACGGGAAGCGTGCGCATCGGCACGCCGGAAGGCTTCGGTACTTACTTTCTCGCGCCGCGTATTTCCAAGCTCTCGGCCATGCATCCGCAACTCGAGATCGAATTGATCGCGAATCCGCGCATGTTCAGTCTTTCGAAGCGCGAAGCCGATCTCGCTGTCAGCATGACGCGGCCAGCGCAAGGGCGCGTCTATGCGCACAAGCTCACGGACTATGCGTTGGGCGTCTATGCCGCGCGCGAATATCTCGCGACACATGCGGCAATCGTCACGCGTCGCGATCTGCTCACGCATCCGTGGGTCGGCTATGTCGAGGATCAGATGTGGTCCGCTGAACTGAACTATCTGCCGCAGGTATCGAGCACGCTCACGCCGACCATTCGCATCTCCAACGTGATCAGTCAGACGGCCGCCGTCGCGGGCGGCGTGGGTCTCGGCGTGCTGCCGTGTTTCATGGCGCGCAGGGAACCGAACCTGGTGCGGCTTTTTGCGGATCAAATTGCGCTGAGTCGTTCTTACTGGCTCGTGACGCTTGCCGAAACGCGCGATGTCGCACGCGTCAAACTGCTTGCGGATTTCATTCGCACCGAGTGCCAAGGCACGTGGTTTCTCGAAGAATAAACTCCCGGCCGCACGCGCCAGGTGATGTATTCATCTAGACGTCTCATCAGCGTCACTTTCTCGTCATGTTGCCTTTCTAGAATTTGCCCAACGTTACAGCGGCAGACGAGGAAAGCCATGGACGCAATTCGTATCGAGCGTCTCACCAAGACGTTTCGCAATGGCCGCAAGGCGCTTGATGCCGTCGATCTGCGCGTGGAAGAGGGCGAAATGGTCGCGCTCATCGGTGCGTCGGGCTCGGGCAAATCGACGCTCTTGCGCCATATCGCGGGCTTTATCGCATCGGATGCGGCGCCCTCGCATGTGACGCTGCTCGGCAGGCCGATTCAGCAGAACGGCAAGATCGTGCGTGAAGTGCGCGCCATTCGTCGCGATGTCGCCTTCGTGTTTCAGCAGTTCAATCTGGTGGGACGTCTTTCGGTAATCACCAACGTACTCATCGGCGCGCTTACGCGTGTGTCGCTATGGCGGCGTCTCTCAGGGCGTTTTCCGCGCGACGAACGCGCGCTGGCGATGGACTCGCTTACCGCGATGGGTATTGGCGAACATGCGCTCGAACGCGCGAGCAACCTGTCGGGCGGACAGCAGCAACGTGCGGCGCTCGCGCGTGCACTCGTGCAGCGTGCGCGCATCGTGCTCGCGGATGAACCAATTGCCTCGCTAGATCCTGAATCTGCGCGGCGCGTGATGGAGCTCATGCAGTCGCTAAATCGCGATCACAGACTCACGGTGATCGTGTCGCTGCATCAGATCGACATAGCGATGAAGTACTGCACGCGCACGGTTGCCTTGCGCGATGGCCGCGTGGTCTACGACGGCGCATCCGCGAAGCTCACGCCCATGCTGTTGCGCGAACTGTACGGCGCGGCCGCCGCTGAATTGCTGGCCGATCACGACGAGCGTGAACATCTCTCCGCGATTTTTGCCTCTGTCGCCACATCCTGAATCGCAATCAAACTACGGACCGCATCTCCATGAAATCAGCCCGTACCTTCCTGGCCGGCGCGGCACTCGCGTCATGCTTCCTGAACTCGGTGGCCTTTGCCGATACGCTCAGCTTCGGCATCATCTCGACGGATTCTTCGTCGGCGCTCAAGCAACGCTGGCAACCGCTCATCGACGATCTGAACAAACAGACCGGTCTCGATGTGAAGGCGTATTTCGCCACGGACTATGCGGGCATTATCGAAGCAATGCGCTTCAACAAGGTGCAGATCGGCTTCTTCGGCAACGCGTCCGCCATCGAAGCGGTGGACCGCTCCAACGGCGAAGTCTTTGCGAAGGTCAAGTACAAGAGCGGCGAGGCGGGCTACTACTCCGTGCTTATCACGAACGCCAACAGCAAGTGGAAGAGCGTCGATCAGGTGCTGAAGAACAGCCACGATATCAATTTGGGCTTCGGCGATCCGAACTCCACTTCCGGCACGCTGGTGCCTTCATATTATCTCTTCGCGAAGAACGGGCTTTCGGCGAAGACCTCGTTCAAGAGCGTGTTGCCTTCGAGCCATGAAGCCAACATGCTCGCGGTCGTCAACGACAAGATCGATGTCGCGACCAACAACACCGACATGCTCGACACCATCAAGACGCAGCATCCCGAGCTATATCCGAAGGTGCGTGTGCTGTGGAAGTCGCCGCTCATCGCGTCAGACCCGCTCGTGTGGCGTCGCGATCTGCCGCAGACAACGAAGGACAAGCTGCTGAACTTCTTCGTTCACTACGGCGAAAAGGACCCGCGCGAACAGTCCGTGATGACGGCTATCTCCGGCTATTCGGGCTTCGCGGCATCGTCCAATGCGCAGCTCGTGCCCATTCGTCAGATGGCGCTCTTTCACAAGAAGGAACAGGTGCAGAACAACGCTCATCTGGATGACGCCGACAAGAAAGCGCAAATCGCATCGCTCGATCAGCAGTTGTCCGCGCTCGATGGCTTGGCGGCGAAGTGATGAAGCCGCTCGATATCTCGACCTTTGCCGCGGGTGTGAGCAAGCCCGAGGAAGCGCCTGTGCAAGCGCCGCGCGGCAAGCGTAGCTGGGTGTCGATGCTCGGCTGGATCGTGCTTATCGCCGTACTCGGCGCGTCGTGGCAAAGCGCGGACATGCGTCCGCTCGATCTGCTCGGCGCATCCGGCAACATGAGTCAGTTCGCGCGCGACTTCTTTCCGCCCGACTTCACGGAATGGCGCACGTACGCGCACGAGATGATCGTGACGCTCGCCGTCGCTGTCTGGGGCACGGCGCTCGCGCTCATTTGCGCGGTGCCTTGCGGCTTGCTGTCGGCGCAGAACATCGCGCCGGTGTGGATCGCGCAACCAGTGCGGCGGCTCATGGACGCGTGCCGCGCGATCAACGAGATGGTCTTCGCGATGCTGTTCATCGTCGCGGTCGGGCTCGGGCCGTTTGCAGGTGTGCTCGCGCTGTGGGTGCATACCACGGGCGTGCTGGCGAAGCTCTTCGCGGAAGCGGTCGAAGCGGTGGATGCGCGTCCCGCCGAGGGCGTGCGCGCCACGGGAGCGAGTAGTCTCGACGAGATCGTGTATGGCGTGTTGCCTCAAGTGCTGCCGCTGTGGATTTCGTTCGCGCTGTATCGATTCGAGTCGAACGTGCGCTCGGCGATGGTCGTCGGCATGGTTGGCGCGGGTGGCATCGGCGTAGTGCTTTACGAGGCCATCCGCTCGTTCAACTATGCGCAGACCGCAGCGGTCATGCTGATCGTCGTGGTGATCGTATCGCTGATCGATCTGGCGTCGGGATGGGTGCGCGAGCGCGTGATCTAGAAGGCGTTATCGAAGCGACTTGAGCGCCTGCTTCATGCGGCGCTTTTGTTGCTTCTTCAAAGTACGCAAGGCTGGCTTCGCGGCGGCGGCATTGGGCAAGGCGTCGCTCTTGTCGAGGAGATCGCGGCTCGCAACGACATCGTTCAATGCGCCCAGATGCTTTTGCAGACGCTTCAGCTGCTTTAGTCCACCGCGTTCCTTCTCGGCAAGCAGGGGCATGAAGAACTCCATCAGGTAGCGCACTTTCTTACCCGCTTTGCGCACTTCGTGCAGCGCGGCATATTCCGGGCGCTTCACTTGCCGCACGCGCTTGATGCGTTTCTTCAATTGTCTTCGCGCATTACGAACTCTGTCAGAAGCGAATTGCTCGATAGCCACGCGCTTTCTTGCGGTGTTGAGTTCGCGGTTGGCTTCCGCCACGGCTTCGCGCAAGACGCCCTTGATATCCGCGTTATTGAGTGTCGCTTTACTGGTCCTCAATGCTGCATCGCGATGGCCGCGCAATGCCTGCGCGAGATCCGTGTCTTCATGCTCGCTCATCAATTCGATCAGGATGTCCCAATCGCGCGTGCTGCCGGCTGCCTGCGCGAGATAACGCAAGAGGGCGCGCTGCTTGTCGTCGAACGCATCGTCGAGGATCGGGCGATACGCCCAAAAGAGACTGCGCAGACGCCGTAGCGCTATCCTGAGCTTGTGCAGTGTTTCGGCATCATCGCTCTGTTCCAGTTCATGCGCGTGCTGCAGCGCTTCTTCAACGAGCGGTGAGGCATAGGTGCGAAACTGCGATTCGGCGGTGACGCCTGACAACGTGTCTTTCGATCGTCCGGATTTCATAGGTAATCTTTTATCGAAGGAATGTCGTGGGCGTTCGCAAGAAACGTTCCGGCGATTATGAGCCGGTCTCGTCTATGGCGCGGAGAAATTGCGTGCCCGCGTCGGCCAGAAGCCCGGAGTTGTCGATGTTCACCACGCGCGCATGCCTGGGCAGTTCGAGGGAAGGACGGCGCGCAAGACGCGCTTCGATCTGCCGCGCGTCTTCACGTCCGCGCCTTGCTAACCGCG
Source organism: Caballeronia sp. HLA56 (assembly GCF_054655155.1). NCBI lineage: Bacteria > Pseudomonadati > Pseudomonadota > Betaproteobacteria > Burkholderiales > Burkholderiaceae > Caballeronia > Caballeronia sp. HLA56. The sequence continues at coordinate 181,410 of NZ_BAAHOB010000001.1, forward strand.
CGGCCAGCACTGCGGGCGCGGCATCGATATAAACGAAGCATGCATGCGGATAGCGGGAGAGGGCGGCATCCGCGTGTTGACGCGAACCGTTCACGACCACCGGTCTGCCGCGTTCGAGCCATGCATCCACTTCGATGCCAATGCCATAGCACAGGCCGTGACTTTCCCAATGCATCGAGAAAAGTCCATACGAAAGACGCGCCTTGAATTCTTCATGCGTCAACGCAATGTGGTTCTCGCCGTCGCCGACTGCACGCGTGATGTACCGATGCGCGAACATCACGCGTGCGCCGACGCGTTCGCGCGCAAAGCCGAGCAGCGAGTCCTTGCCCGCGCCCGACGGGCCCATGACATAGATGAGTCGTGCGCTATCGAGTGTGTCGTTCTGGCTCATGCCCCTTCCCGTACGTTGTTGAACGGCAGCCGCTGCCACAAGGTGAACGGCTCGCCCGGTGCGCTTTCCACGAAAAGCGCCGCACCATGCACAGGCAGCGCGCCGAGCGTGTCGATCTTGCGCGTCCATGCCGATACGACCGAACCGCGCGCGTGGGTGTCATCGAGCGAATCGCAGAGGGTCATGTGGAAGCGGTATTCATCGAAGACATAGGGATAGCCCCATTCACGTACGAGCGCGATTTGCCGCTCGCTCATGCCGTCGACAATGCGCCGCTCGATGTCCCCTGCCGATGGCATCGCGCGAACTGCTGCGAGCGCTTGCAGCGCGCTTGCGGCCATTTCGCGCAAGCGTTCGTCGTCGTTTTCCTCCGATGCGCGCAACGCCACGAAGCGGCCCATTTCCGCTACGCGCACCGGCATCTCAAAGCGCGTGACCGACGACGCCCAGGCACGCGCGGCCGCGAGCACATCGGCGGGTTGCACGCCGCTCGCGCAATGGAACGGCGGCACGATGGTCGCATGCCAACCATAGCGGCGCGGCGCGCGTGTGATGTCGTGCGCTGCCGTTTCCATCGAGAGTCCGCTTTCCGCGTCGCGCCCGAGCCATTCGCAACCAGCACGCCACCATGCGGATGCGGCGGGCGGCGCGTAATACAGTGCGATGCGCGCTTCGTCACTCCATGCAGCGCTCATAGATCGTGCTCGACCATCAACTGCACGCGATCTGCCGCGAAGTGAGTCACGCCGTACTTGACGGGCACGCCGCGTTCATCGACATCCACATTCTCGACCCACAGCACCGGCTGCTGCCGGTTGATCTGCAAGCGCCGCGCGACATCCGACGAAGGCAACACGCTGCCGATACGGCTCCACTTGCGCATATAGTCCTTGACGCCGAACTCCGCGAGCGCCGCAGTGATGCCGCCTGTCGCTTCGATCACCGTGGGAAGCTCGGGAAAACGCGCGGCGGGATACCAGTTGCGTGCGTAGGTCAGCGGCACGGCGTCGGAGTCATGACGCGTTTCGAGCTGATAGACGAGCGTGCCCGCACGCAGAGCGAGCGCCTTCGCGACGGTAGGGTCGGCCTTCACGCGTTCGGAAGAGAGCACGACGCCCGTGGACGTCTGCTTCTGACGGCGAATGTTTTCCGTGAAGCGCGTGCGCCTGCCGATTTGATAGTCGATCGCTCCAGGCTGCACGAAGGTGCCGCGTCCCTGTTCGACGCTTACGAGACCCGTTGCGGCAAGACGCAGCATGGCGCGGCGCACGGTATGACGATTCACGTCGAAGCGCCGCGCCAGTTCCGCTTCGCTCGGCAGACGGCCTTCCTCGCCGAAGCTCTTCGAGGCGATCTCCGCCGAGAGTATCTGCTCGATCTGCCGCCAGACCGCGACCCCCGCGCCGCGTTCGACGGCGTGTCCCGGCGCCGCGTTTTCGTTCGATGTCATGTAGGTGTCATTCCCGTCGGTTTGAATATCGCTGTTGGGCATTGTAGTGCGCAAATGGTGATGGAAATATGAAAGCCCACTTATCCAGACGTCTAGACGACCAGACGAAAGCCGCGTAGCTTAAGATGCCCGCAACGTACAAATCATCAGGGAAAGCCATGAGTCAGAGAGAGGAGCCGCGCGACGAGGCTCGTTCGTTCGACCGCCGCGAATGGATGGCGGTGCTGGCGCGCACGCCGCGCGTGAGTTTGCAGGCGGCGCTCGAAGGCATGAGTGTGCCGCGCTTCGACTGGTTGCGCGCGCCGGATATCGGCCTGGCAATGGTGCGGGCGCGCATCGGCGGCTCGGGAGATGCCTTCAATCTCGGCGAGACTACCGTCACGCGTGCCACGCTGCGTTTGCATATGGAAGACGGCAGCGCGCCGGTCGGTGTCGCGGTGCATATGGGCCGCGACAAGGAGCGCGCGAAGCTCGCAGCGCTGATCGACGCGTTGCTGCAGACGCCCGCGCATGCGCAGCGCTTGCAGACGGAAGTGATCGCACCGTTGGCCGCGCGTCTCGCCGACGAACGGCGCCGCAAGGAAGCGGAAGCGGCTACGACCAAGGTCGAATTCTTTACGATGGTGAGAGGGGAATGATGCAGATCGACATGGCCGCTCTTGTGCCCGGCTTCAACGACCCGGTGCACGATGCCCAACGCGTCTTTCGCGCTTTGCTGGAAGCGTTGTCGCGTCCGGGCAGCATCGTCGCGATCGATGCCGCGTTGCCGAACAATCACGCCATGCGCGATGCGCTTGCACACCGCGTGCCGCTTGCAGCTTTCGCGTCGCTGCTCGCGCTCGCCGATTATTCGACGCCTGTATTCATCGAAGGCGGGAACGCCGCATTCGGCGATGCCTTGCGCTTTCATGCAAGCGCGCCGCTCACGCCGAATCACAGCGAAGCCGCGTTCGCCTATCTCGGCGATGCAGCCGCGTTGCCCGCGCTCGATGCCTTCTCGTCGGGCGAACCGGAAACGCCGGAAGATGCGGCGACGCTTTTCATTCGCGTGCCTTCGTTGACCGAGGGCGAGCCGCTCGCGTGGCGCGGTCCGGGGATCGAAGACGAGCGCAGTGTCGCCATTGCGGGACTCACGCGCGATTTCTGGCAACAGCGCGCGGCGCTAACCGCGCAGTTTCCGTGCGGCATGGATTGTTATTTCGTGGCGGGCGGCGCGCTCGTCGGCTTGCCGCGCACGACGCAAGTGGAGGTGAACTGATGTACGTCGCGGTGAAGGGTGGCGAAAGAGCCATCGAACGTTCATGGGATGTGCTCGCCAAGCATCGGCGCGGCGACTTGCAGGTGCCCGAGCTGAGCGTCGCGCAGATTCGCGAGCAGTTGCGTCTCGCGGTGGCGCGCGTGATGACCGAAGGCTCGGTCTACGATGAAGAACTCGCGGCGCTCGCCATCAAGCAGGCGGCGGGCGATCTGGTCGAGGCGATCTTTCTGCTGCGTGCGTATCGCACGACGTTGCCGCGCTTTGGCTACACCTTGCCCGTGGACACGGCAGCGATGTGCGTGGAACGGCGCATCTCCGCTGCGTTCAAGGATATTCCGGGCGGGCAGATACTGGGCGGCACCTACGATTACACCCAGCGTCTGATCGACTTCAGCTTGCTGGCCGAAGGGGAAGTGATTAGCGATGCAACGACTTCCAGCGACCACGCCGAAGCCACGAACGATATGCCGCGCGTGTTGTCGATGCTCAACAACGAAGGGCTAATCGAGCAGGAACGCGCGCAGGAAGATTCACCGGAGCCGGGCGACCTCTCGCGCGAACCGCTTGCGTTTCCCGCTGATCGTGCAACGCGTCTGCAAAACCTTGCACGCGGCGACGAAGGCTTTCTGCTGGCAATGGGATACGCCACGCAACGCGGCTACGCACACAGCCATCCATTCGCAGGCGAGATTCGTCACGGTGAAGTGGCCGTGGAAATGCATATCGATGAGCTCGGTTTTGCGGTGGAGATCGGCGATATCGACATCTCCGAATGCCAGATGATCAACCAGTTCTCGGGCAGCGGCGAAGTGCCACCGAAGTTCACGCAAGGCTATGGTCTCGCGTTTGGGCATTCGGAGCGCAAGGCCATGGCCATGGCGCTCGTCGATCGTGCCTTGCGAGCGGAAGAGTTGGGCGAGACCATCGGCTCACCCACGCAGGATGTCGAGTTCGTGCTCTCGCATAGCGACAACGTGGAGGCATCGGGCTTCGTGCAGCACTTGAAACTGCCGCATTACGTGGACTTTCAGTCGGAGCTGGAATTGCTGCGGCGACTTCGTGCATCGCACGGCAAGGAGAAGACGGCATGAATAACGCGCTGATTGAAGGCTATAACTTCGCTTATCTGGACGAGCAGACCAAGCGCATGATTCGTCGCGCCTTGCTCAAGGCCGTTGCGGTGCCGGGGCATCAGGTGCCGTTCGCCTCGCGTGAAATGCCGCTGCCGTATGGTTGGGGCACGGGCGGTTTGCAGGTGACGTCGGCGATCATCGGCGCGGACGATACGCTCAAGGTGATCGATCAGGGCTCCGACGAAACCACCAACGCGGTCAACATTCGCCGCTTCTTCGCGCGCACGGCGGGCGTGGCAACGACCACGCGCACCGCGGACGCCACTATCGTGCAAACACGTCACCGCATTCCTGAAACGCCGCTCACGGAAGCGCAGATTCTCGTGTACCAGGTGCCGATGCCCGAACCGCTCTACAGGCTGGAGCCGCGCGTGACGGAGTGCAGGAAACTGCATGCGCTCGCGGACTACGGTCTCATCAACGTGAAATATTACGAGGATATCGTGCAGCACGGCAGCATTGCGACGACCTACGATTATCCAGTGCTGGTGAACGATCGCTACCTCGCGGCGCCTTCGCCTATTCCGAAGTTCGACAATCCGAAGATGCACATGAACGCGGCGCTGCAACTCTTCGGCGCGGGACGCGAGCGGCGCATCTACGCCATTCCGCCTTATACGAAGGTGAAGAGTTTGGATTTCGAAGATCATCCATTCAGCGTGCAGAAGTGGGACCATGCGTGCGCGCTGTGCGGGTCGCGTGAGAGCTTTCTCGATGAAATGATCGTCGACGACGAAGGCGCGCGCATGTTCGTATGCTCCGATAGCGACTATTGTCACAGCCGCCGCGACGAGCAAGAGGCAAAGGAGGCGGCGCAATGAAGACGCTCTTGAATGCGCGCGGACTCACCAAACGCTACGATGGACGCGGCGGTTGCGTCGATGTGGACCTCGCGGTCTATCCGGGCGAGGTGTTGTGCATCGTGGGCGAGTCGGGTTCGGGCAAGTCGACTCTATTGAACGCGCTTGCGCTCAGAAGCAGCATCGATGAAGGTGCGCTCGACTACACCACGCGTGAAGGCGAAACGCTGGATCTGCTCACGCTCAGCGAGCCACGCAAGCGACTTTTGTCACGCACGGAATGGGGCTTCGTGCATCAGAATGCACGCGATGGATTGCGGCGCAACGTGTCGGCGGGCGCGAACATCGGCGAGCCGTTAATGGCCATCGGCGCGCGCCACTATGGCCGTTTGCGCGAGACGGCTTCGGACTGGATGGGCCGTGTCGAGCTCGATGCGACGCGCATCGACGAATTGCCTTCGGCTTTTTCGGGCGGGATGCAGCAGCGCTTGCAGATCGCGCGCAATCTCGTGACCGGGCCGCGACTTGTCTTCATGGACGAACCGACCGCCGGTCTCGACGTATCCGTGCAGGCGCGTCTGCTCGACTTGCTGCGTACCTTGACGAACCAGCTGCATCTCGCCGCTGTAATCGTCACGCACGATATCGGCGTGGCACGCTTGCTCGCGCATCGGTTGATGGTGATGAAGGACGGGCGCGTGGTGGAGAGCGGTCTCACGGATCAGGTATTGGATGATCCGCAACATCCTTATACGCAGACGCTGGTGGCGTCCGTGCTGCCGGTTTGAGGTGCAACAGATGACTATGACAGACGAAGAAGCGTTCGCCACGCGCACGGAGCTAATGCTGCGCGCACGCGACATAGAAAAGACCTTCACGCTGCATCAGCAGGGCGGTGTGCGCATCGTAGCGCTCGCGGGTGTATCGCTCGATGTGGAACGCGGCGAATGCGTGGTGCTCGCGGGCGCTTCAGGCGCCGGCAAAAGCACGTTTCTGCGTTGCATGTACGGCAATTATCTCGCGACGCGCGGCAGTATCGCCATTCGCGACGAAAGCCGCGCTTCACGACATCTCGTGCTGACCGACGCCGAGCCGCACGACATCATCCGCTTGCGCAAAAGCACGCTCGGTTACGTGAGCCAGTTTCTCCGCGCCATCCCGCGTGTCTCTTCGCTCGATCTCGTCGCGGAACCGCTGGTCTCGCGCGGCGTCGATGCAGACGAAGCACGTGAGCGCGCGTGCGTCCTGCTCGCAAGGCTGAACGTACCGCGACGCTTATGGTCGCTCGCGCCCGCGACGTTTTCCGGCGGCGAGCAACAGCGTGTGAACATTGCGCGCGGGCTGATCGCGGCGCATCCTGTCTTATTGCTCGATGAGCCCACGGCGTCGCTCGACGCACAGAACCGCGACGTCGTGGCCGATCTCATCGTCGAAGCGCGCGAACGGGGCGCGGCCATCGTCGGTATCTTTCACGACGAAGATACGCGTGAGCGCGTGGCAACCCGCATCGTGCGCCTTGCAACACCGGTAGTGGTCAACTCATCCGAAGACGGAGCATTGCAGACATGCTGATTACGAATGCGCGCATCGTCACGCGCAACGAGGAATTCACGGGCACGGTGCGCATCGAGGAGGGCTGTATCGCGGATGTATCGCCGGGAAATACGGCGACGCGCGACGCGTTGAACTGGGACGGCGACTATCTGCTGCCGGGCTTCGTCGAACTGCATACGGATAACATCGAAAAGCATCTCGCGCCGCGTCCCGGCGTGCTGTGGAATCACGAAGCGGCGATCATCGTGCATGACGCGCAAGTGGCTTCGGCCGGCATCACGACCGTGTTCGATGCGCTCGGTGTGGGCTCGCGTCCCGAAGACGGCGTGCGTGGCCGCGAACTTCAAGTGCGTTGCGCGCAGTCCATCGGCAAGTTCGTCGAACGCGGGCTCTTGCGCGCCGATCACTTCCTGCACTTGCGTTGCGAAGTCGGCACGACGGACGTGGTCGAGGTATTCGATTCACTGAGCGCGCATCCGCTCTTCAGGCTCGCATCGGTGATGGACCATACGCCGGGTCAGCGCCAGTGGCAGGACCATGAAAAGTGGCGCAAGTATCAGGAACGTCACGGCAAGTGGAGCGACGAACACGCGAATGACGTGCTCGCGCAACTGGCCGAGCATCAGGCGCGTTACGCGGCGGCGCATCGTGCGGACATCGTCGCGCGTTGTCAGCGCTTGGGCATCTCGCTTGCAAGCCACGACGACACGCTCATCGAGCATGTGGAAGAAGCCGCGCGCGATGGCATTGCGCTCGCGGAATTCCCGACCACGCTCGACGCAGCCCGTGCCGCGCGCGAACATGGCATCGCCACGATCATGGGCGCGCCGAACGTCGTGCGTGGCGGCTCGCACTCGGGCAACGTGTCGGCGCTCGAACTCGCTCGCGAAGGGTTGCTCGACATCCTCTCGTCCGATTACGTGCCTTCGAGCCTGCTCATCGCGGTGTTCGATCTCGTCGAGAAGGCGGGATGGACCTTGCCGCGCGCGGTGGCCACGGTTTCTTGGGCACCCGCGCACGCGGCCGGACTCGCCGACCGTGGGGCCATCGTGACGGGCTTGCGCGCCGACTTCGTGCGCGTCGCGCTGGCGGACGGTCTGCCTGTGCCGCGCGAGACTTATCGCAACGGGCAGCGCGTTTCTTGAAACGCCGACAGCCCCGCGCAAGGCAACCGACATACACGGGTAAGCCCGCGTTGCGAAGGCATGCAGACTTCAGTACTCTCGCGCATGAATTAGTTCGCTATGTGAATCGCTGTTCGCCTGACGAACATTAGTCGAACGACGATTGCCAATTATCGACGAGGGAATGAAGTGAGCCGAAGTCCTGCTGTGAACGTGCAGACGTTCATCAACGAGCACCCGTTTTCGCCCTTCCAGTGGCTGATCTTCGTGATGTGCTTCGTCATCGTGCTGCTGGATGGTTTCGATACGGCGGCCATCGGATTCATCGCGCCATCGCTCGTATCCGAATGGCAGATCAGCCGGCCCGCGCTCGCGCCTGTTCTGAGCGCTGCGTTGTTCGGGCTCGCGGCGGGCGCGCTGCTTTCCGGGCCGTTGTCGGACCGGCTCGGACGACGGCTGATGCTGTTGTCCTCGGTACTGCTGTTCGGCGTGGCGTGCTTTGCATCGGCGTATTCGGCAAGCCTCACGCAACTCACGGCGTTGCGCTTCGTTACGGGCCTCGGCCTCGGCGCCGCCATGCCCAATGCCGTCACCATGATGAGCGAGTTCTGCCCGGACAAGCGCCGCGCGACGCTCATCAACCTGATGTTCTGCGGCTTTCCGCTGGGCGCGGCATTCGGCGGCTTTCTCGCGGCATGGATGATTCCGCATTTCGGCTGGCGCAGCGTGCTGCTGCTCGGTGGCGTGGCGCCGCTCGTGCTCGTCGTGCTGCTCTTCATCAGCCTGCCGGAATCGGTGCGCTACATGGTCGCGAAGAACAAGCCGGCCGAGAAGATTCGTGCGACGCTTGCACGCATTTCATCGGCGGCGGCCAACGCAGGATCGTTCTTCATGACGGAGACGGCGCCCGCGGTGCAGGGGCAGGGCGGCGTGAGCGTGGTGTTGTCGCGCTCGTATATCGTCGGTTCGATCATGTTGTGGCTCGCATACTTCATGGGCCTCGTGATCTTCTATGCATCGATCAACTGGATGCCGATTCTCCTCAAGGAATCTGGCCTGAGTCCGCAACGCGCGACGCTGATCTCCGCTTTGTTCCCGCTCGGCGGTGTGGGCGCTGTCTTGTGCGGCGTGTTGATGGACCGCTTTAACCCGAACCGCATCATTGCCGCGTGCTATGCGTTGACCGCGGTGAGCGTGTACTTCATCGGGCAGGCGGTGGGCAACGTGGGACTGCTCGTGCTGATCGTGTTTCTTGCTGGCGTGTTGATGAACACGGCGCAATCGTCGATGCCCGCGCTCGCGGCATCGTTTTATCCGACTCAGGGACGCGGCACCGGCGTGGCGTGGATGCTGGGCATCGGGCGCTTCGGCGGTATCGCGGGGTCGTTTCTCGTGGCTGAACTGACGCGATTGCACTTCAGCTTCGGCGGCATCTTCGCGGTGATCGGCGTCGCGGGATTGATCTCGGCGGTGGCGTTGCTGATCAAGCAGGCCGCGCATCCGCAGGCCGCGTTGCCGAGCGATTTGAAGGCTACGGAGCCGGTCGGGCATTGAGGATGGGTTGTGTCTGGATGATGTCGAATCGCCCTGCGTGGACGTTGGTCGCGCGGGGCGAATTGTTTTGGATGTGGGGCTTTGCCGAGAGGCCATGGCCACCAGTCTTTCACTCATCGCACTCCTGTTTGCCAATCGTCAGACCGTGGCATGTCGTGTGCTGATGAAGAACATGCGACTTGCCGCTGCGTGTCAACACCGCAGCAGCAAGGAGGCACCACAAGCCGCACAACATCGCATCTTGCAACCGCAAAAAGGAGTTTTTCGATATGAAGCGTATCGCCATTTCATGCGCCGCTGGCGCACTTGCCCTGGTTTGCGCATCTGCATTCGCACAGGACAATCCTCCCAGCTCGAATACGGGCCTGCAAGCAGGCGACAACGCCCAAACGACCACGACGCATGCGCACAAGACTCATTCGAAGGCCACGCACAGCAGCCAGTCGTCGATGAAGCCCGGTCCGTCGACCACGCCTGGCGGCACGGCCACGCCCGGCACCGCAGGCGCACCGGTCAGCGCGAGCGGCTCGGGTAACTGAGGTCTGAAATAATCGGCGGAACAGCCGCTGCAAACGTGAACGGGACGCTCAAGAGCGTCCCGTTTTACATGGCGATTCAATTCGAAGAGGAATCCGCCATCGAGAAGAGCGCGTATGAACGCGCTATGACAATGCAAAACTGGCCATCATGCTGCGCGCTTCAGCACACAAATCAAAGCCGTATCTTACTTAGCAAACAACGACGCCATATTGGCAAACGCCTTGATCTCGACCGCATTGCCCGACGGGTCGAGGAAAAACATGGTCGCCTGCTCGCCCACTTCGCCCTTGAAACGAACATGCGGTTCGATGATAAAACGCGTGTTCGCCGCACGCAGCTTCTCGGCCAACGCTTCCCACTGCGGGATCGACAGCACGACGCCGAAGTGACGCACCGGCACGGCATCGCCATCTACAGCGCTCGTCGTGCGATGCCCCACTTCCTCGGGCGCCAAATGCGCGACGATCTGATGTCCGTAAAAGTCGAAATCGACCCAGTCCGGTGAACTGCGGCCTTCGGGACAACCGAGTAGATCACCATAAAACTCGCGCGCGGACGCAAGGCTGTGAACGGGGAAAGCCAGATGGAAAGGCGGCATGGTGGCCTGAGTCGTGCTCATGGTGCAACTCCTTTTTGTGGGGTTCGACAGCGTTTGACCCAAATTCTATTCACAAATAAAAGTGCTGAAAAACGATATATTGCGGGAGTCAGCCCCAAAATTATCGATGAATGAATATGCTGCGCGAACTCACTACTTTCATTGCGGTCGCGCGCCACGGCACCTTTGCCGGCGCGGGCGCGCACATCGGGCTTACGCAGTCGGCGGTGAGCGCGCAGATGCAGCGTCTCGAAGCGCATCTGGGCTTCGCCTTGTTCGACCGCACCGGACGCTCCGCCGCGCTCAACAAGGCGGGCCGCCGCACGCTGGAACTCGCGGATGAACTCATGGCGCTCTATACGCGCCTCGCCGAACCCGAGGGCGTCGACGGGCGTGGCGGCGCGTTGTCGGTCGGCGCGATTGCATCGGCGCATGCGGCGCTGTTGCCCGACGCCATCGGCGCGTTCAGACGCGTGCTGCCCGCGTGGCGCATCCGGCTCGTGCCGGGCGTGTCGCTGTCGCTGCTCGCACAGGTCGATGCCGGCGAAACGGACATGGCCGTCATCATTCGTCCGCCGTTCGCGATACCTTCCGAATTGCGCTGGCGCACGCTCGTCGCCGAACCGTTCGTGTTGCTTGCGCCCGCCGCCATGAAGCGCGCCGCCTGGCGCGAAGTAATCGAGACGGCGCCGTTCATCCGCTACGACCGGCGTTCGTTCGGCGGACGGCAAGTGGAAACTTTCTTGCGCAAGCAACGCATAGCGGTGCGCGACGCCATCGAAGTGGACGAGTTGCAAGGCATCGCGCAAATGGTCGCGCGCGGCTTGGGCGTTGCGCTCTTGCCCGTATCCGATGGCATCGGCCCGTGGCCTGCCGGCGTCGTCGCGCTCGGTCTGGGCGACGACACGTTCCATCGCGAGATCGGGCTGGTCGAGCGTTCGCGCAAGGGACGGCAGGACGCGGCGGCACAACTCGCGGATTGCATCGCCGATGCGGCCAGTCGCAAGCCGGAAACGCCGCTTCCGGCGCGCAAGCGCGCGCGTGTAAAAAACAGCGCCTAGAATGCGTTGCAGGCGCGGCCCTCGAGTCGTCTCCTTCGTTGTCCGCGCACGCTTTTCCTTTGTCCTTTCGTGGCGGATGTCCATGAGCGACGAGCAACACACTGGCACCACTGACGCCGCACCGCCGCTCGGCTTCTTGCGCGCGGGGCTTGCCTGGCTGGATCGCGTGGACCCGGGCACGCATCGGCGTATCAAGGGATTGCGGCTCGTGACCGCGTATGGGCTCGCGGCCGCGCTCGGCGGCTTGCACGACGTGACGCGCGACGTGCCTGCCAGCGTCTCCGTCGGCATGCTGGCCGCCGCCTTCGCGCTTTGGGCAAGCGTTTCAGAAGCGCGCAGCGCGCGCGCCGATTCGAGCCGCGATCTCGCCGTGTTGTGCATCGCGGCCGCGCTTGGCGCACTCAGCTTCGCGCTCTTCGGGCCGTGGCTGCACGAAATGGGGCGCGGCGGCGCGGAGTTCGTGCTCGTCACGGGCGCGTTCCTCGCGGGCTATCTCAAGCGTTTCGGCCTGCTCGGTGCGGGCGTCGGCTCACAGTTCTACATCGGTCAACTGGTCGCTTACTCGATGAACCTGACACCGGGCGATTCATGGGCGATTACGCTCGCGCTCGTCATCGGCATGATCGCGGCCATCGTGCCGCGTGTGCTGAGCGGGCCGGCGGAGCATCCGGTGGTGTTGCCCGCGCTCGCGTCCGAGCCGGCTTACTGGCGGCAGCAGGTTTCTCCCGCGCTTGCCATGGGTCTGCAGGCGGCGAGCGGCGCGCTCGTCGTGGCGTTGTTGAACGCGGCGTTCGGTATGGCGGAATCGGCGTGGGCGATCACGGCCTGCGTATACGTGGTCGCGACTTCGGCTGTCGGCACGGCACAGCGCGTGCGGCGGCGCATCTACGGCACGCTCGTGGGCGTGCCGGTCGGGCTCATTTGCCTGCCGCTTGCGGAACACGCGCCGCTCTTCATCTGGGCGATGGCTGCCCTCGCGATGATCGTCTACGCCATGGCGCTGCCCGAGCGCTATGACATTGCGTGCGGCGCTTTCGCCTTTACGCTCATCGTGACGATGGCCGCGAGCGGCATTCACTCGATACCGCTGCTCGCCGCGCGCGCGTGGGAGACGTTGCTGGGCGGCGCTCTTGGGCTCATTGCGGCGAAGTTGATCTTCCCGTTGCGCGAGGTCGGCTAACCACGCGCGGTGGCAGAACGCAGCGACGAAGCGGCATGGCACGGGCCTCGCACGCAAAGCGGTAAAGCACCGCAAAGCGGCAAGCAAGGCAAAGCATGAACCCGTCAGCGCTTACTCGCCTTCGCCACCACCTCGTCGAGCAATTGCAGGTCCACGGGCTTCACCAGATGCCCGTCGAAGCCCGCCTGCGCCGAACGTTCCTTGTCGCCTTCCTGACCGAAGCCCGTCATTGCGACGATCATCGCGCGGCCGACGAGCCGGTGCGAGCGTAGCGAGCGCAGCACCGCGAAGCCGTCGATATCCGGCAAAGCCAGATCGAGCAGGATCAGCGCGGGCGGAAAATGCCGGATGACGTCGATACCTTCCGTGCCGTGATATGCAATGCGCACCTCGTGCCCCTTCATCTGCAGCAGCATGGCGAGACTGTCGGCGGAATCGACGTTGTCATCGATCACGACGATACGCAATGTCCCCGATGCGGCCGGCGCTGCCAGCAAACCGGCAATGGGCACATCGTCGGCGGGCGCGTAGGGCAATCGCACGGTGAACGTGCTGCCGCGACCGGTGCCGTCGCTCGCGGCGGAGATGGTGCCGCCGTGCATTTCGACGATCGAACGGCACAACGTGAGACCAATGCCAAGCCCGGCTTCGCCTGGATTCAGGTAATGATCTTCTTGTACGAAGAGATCGAAGATAGCCGTCAAACCCTTCTGCGAAATGCCACGGCCGCGGTCGGACACTTTCAGCAGCAAGGCGTTGCGCTCGCGTTCCACGCAGATGTGGATGCTGCTGCCGTGCGGCGAAAACTTCGATGCGTTGTTGAGCAGATTCTGCACGACCTGAACGAGCCGCGTGCCATCGCCCAAGACGAAGATAGGCTCGTGCGGCAATTCGGTGGTGATGCTCTGCGCGCGGTCGTCGGTGAAAGGGCGCACGAGTTCCATGCTGCGTTCGACGATTTCGGTCACGCCCACGCGCGCCATGCGCAGTTCGATCTTGCCGGTGGTGATACGGCCCATGTCCAGCAGATCGTCAACCAGTCGGCCGAGATGCGAAGTCTGTCTGTCGATGATGTCGCGGCACGAAGCGAGTCTCGGCGAGATATCCGCTTCCATCTGCATGACGCCGACGGCATTGCGCACGGGCGCGAGCGGATTGCGCAACTCGTGCGCGAGCGTGGCGAGAAACTCGCTGATGCGTCGCGACGATACTTCGAGTTGCTCCAGTCGCTTTCTTTCGCTCATGTCGCGCGTGACCTGGGAGAAGCCACGCAGCGTCCGATGCTCGTCATACACCGCCGTGATTACCACGTTCGCCCAAAACAGCGACCCGTCCTTGCGCACGCGCCAGCCCTCGGTCTCGATGCGCCCCATGCGAATGGTGGTCTGCAATTGCAACGCGGGCACGTTCGCGGCGATGTCCTCGGGCGAATAGAAGAGGGAGAAGTGCTTGCCGAGAATCTCCGCCGGCAGATATCCCTTGATACGCACCGCGCCCATGTTCCAGCTTTCGATCTCGCCTTCCGGGCTCAGCATGCAAATGGCGTAGTCGCTCACGCTTTCGACGAGCAGGCGGAAGCGTTCTTCGGAAAGCCGCAGCTTGGTTTCCTCGGCGCGCTTCGCGGTGAGATCGCGCGTGTACTTTGCATAGCCGATGATCTCGCCACGCGTGTCGCGCGCCGCCGTGATGACGACATTGGCCCAGAAACGCGTGCCGTCCTTGCGAACACGCCAGCCTTCGTCCTCGAAACGGCCGGTGGCATACGCCTCCTTCAGCTCGTATTCGGGCCAGCCCCGCGCCACGGAATCCGCCGTATAGAAACGCGACAGATGCTGACCGATAATCTCGTGCGCCTCGTAGCCCTTGATCTTGCGCGCGCCCGTGTTCCAGGTGGTAATGCAGCCATTGAGGTCGAGCATGAAGATCGCGCAATCTTCGATGGCATCGACAAGCGTGTGATAGCGCTCGTCTTCGATAGTCGAGTCATTCGGCTTGTCGGACGCCGGTTCCGCTGGCCTGGCAGTGCGCAAGGTAGTCATGGTTCTGATGGGCGGCGCTCAGGTTGAGAAGTTGCAAACGCAACGACCGCGATGTGTTCGAAAATCCGCGTTCGTCATGCAGCGGTGTTTTCGACACATGAAAACGCCGCGTGCGCGCCAGCAGTTTAACCCTTCGTGTGCTGCTTCCGCTTCTTGTCGGGATTTCGTCCACCCAATATTATCCGCGCTTTGGAGGGGATTTCAGCACGGGCGTGCGCGCTTAGACTGCAGGCACATTTCAGGAGGCCGCGCGACCGTCAGGCAGTGAGAGAAGGCCCGTGAAGTGATTTCGGTAACCCTTCATGGAGCATTCACATGACTCGCAAACTCGGCATCATCTTTCTCATCGCGGCGTCGCTTGCCGCTTCTTATGCGCTCGCCAGGGGATTCGGCACGGCTTCGCGGCAATGCGTTACCGTGCAGATGATCGCATCGGACGACGCACCCGCGGACAACGGCAATAGCGCGGGTACATCGCCCAAGGACAAGGAGGACAGTCCGCTCACTCGTGCACAGGACTGAGCACGGTCTCGCGCCGTGGGCTGATCTTCACGGCGGGCATGAAGAGCATGGAGACGACCGCGCCGAGCGCGACGAAGAACATCGCGGTGAAAGTCAGATGCAGCGCATGGTGCAGTGCAAGACGGATCTCGTTATTGCTTGCGAAGCCGCCCGGCACGCTCGTCAACAAACGCTTCAACTGATCCGCGTGGACGGCGGGCATGCCGGTCACATGCGTTAGACCGTAGTTCTGCACCGCGCCGAACACCGCCGCGCCGAGCGTGTTGCCGAGATTGCGCGCAAAGAGATTGGATGCCGTCGCGCTGCCGCGTTCGTGCGGCTTCACGATCTCCTGAATCAGGATGAGGCACGAGACGCTCGTCACGCCCATGCCGAAGCCGACGACCGCCGAGCCGATTCCCGCCCACACCGGGCTCATGTCCGGGTTGAGGAACACGAACGGCAGCGAGCCAAGCGGAATGAAGAACGCGCCGCCGATCAGAAGCCGCCTCAGGCCGATGCGCGCGAACGTCCGCGAGGTGAACGTGGCGCCGCTTGGCCAGCCGACCATCATCATGGTGAGCGTGAAGCCGGCTTCGACCGGTGAGCGATGCATCACGCCCTGCACGTACATCGGCAGGAAAGTGGTGAGGCCCATCATCGCCATGCCGGCGAGCAGGGTCGCCGCGTTGCCCGCTGCAATCGGGCGATGTGCCCAGAGGCCGAAGTTGATCATCGGGTCGGCGGCGCGGCGTTCCTGCCAAACGAAGAGGCACGCGCTCGCAATCAGCACCGCCACTTCCACGGCTACCCGCGTGTTGCTGGCGTGGCCGGCATCGGTCAGAGCCATCATCAGCGCGGCGACGGCGGCGGTGAAAAAGAACGCGCCAGCGAAGTCGATCGACGGGCGGCCGTGGCGTTTCTCTTCGTGCAGGAACATGACGAACAGCAGCGCGGCGAGAAAGCCGATCGGTACGTTGATCCAGAAGATCCACGACCACGAGAACTGCCGGATGAGCAGACCACCGACCATGGGTCCGAGCACGGCCGATACCGCCCACACGCTTGCCAAATAGCCCTGCACCTTGCCGCGTTCATGCGCCGGGTAAAGGTCGCCGACGATAGTCAGCACCACCGGCAAAATGGCGCCCGCGCCCACGCCTTGCAGCAAGCGAAACACGATCATTGCGGGCATCGACCAGGCAAAGCCCGCGAGCACCGAGCCGATCAAAAAGATGGCGATGCCCACGAGCACCGCGGGCTTGCGTCCATAAAGGTCGGCGAGCTTGCCGAACACCACGGTGAGCGCGGTCTGCGTGAGCAGAAACGACGAGAAAACCCAGCTGTAGAGATCGAGACCGCCGAGTTGCGTGGCGATTTGCGGCATCGCGGTGGAGACGATGGTGGCCTCGATCGCGACCATTGCCATCGACGCCATCACGGCGGCAATGACGAGCGGACGAACGGTTTGTCTGGCTTGTGGCATGCGTTTCCATGAAAGGAATGGCGCCGCCACGCGAGGCGGATACGGCGCGCGGTAACAGGCGGGCTTACACGAAGAAGGCGATACGGCCAAGGCGAAGCTGCATCAGCCGTTGTGCGGCGGGGCGGCATCGCCGATGAAGTCGATGATGAAGCGGTCGACTGCAATGGTAGCGCCTGCTGAAAAAGCCTGCTCGCTTCGCCCGACTCTTCGTCCTCATTTTTCTCTAACTATCGGGGTATACGCTGGGTTCGTGGACAGAAGGTTGGTTCACATCCTCGTTCTCCTCAGCTTCGAGCGTCGGCTCCGACCCGGACCGGCGCTTCTTTTTTAGCACGTCGATGCCAGAACCCCGCGCCGAAAGATCGAAAAGTCCGAAGCCGCCGAAAGCCGCTAGTAGAATCGAGACGCCAGCCGGTCCGCGTCTTTTCATCTCGATGCGTCTTCACATGATCAAATCGCTGAGAAATCAACTGGTCGTCGCGCTCGGGCTGCTCGTCAGCGCGGTAGGCTTGCTGCAGGGCATCAGCTCGTATCATCTTTGCCGGACCGGCATGGACGCACTGCTCGACATGCGCCTCGAACAAGTGGCGACCCGCATGCGCGACGGTTTCGCCGAAGGCATTCCGCAGAATCCCGCGCGCGGCACGCAGGACGATCGCGATGTCGTGGTCGTCGTGTGGAAGCCGGACGAAGCCACGCCGTTTCGCACGACCGATCCTTCTCTGCGCTTTCCGCGCGATGCAACCGCGGGCTTCGGCAGCTATCAGGTCAACGACGAATCGTGGCGCGTCTTCACGCGTCAGGACCCGACCATGACCATTCAAGTGGCGCAGCGCAACGCCGTGCGCCGCGAACTCACGCGGGAAGCCGCGACGCAGACGCTCTGGCCCATTGTCGTGCTGTTGCCGCTCGTGTGGATCGCGGTCGCGCTCGTCGTGAGCCGCTCGCTGCGCAGGCTCAAACGCCTTGGCGCGAAAGTGCAGGGCATCGATACCGCCAATCTCGAACCGTTGCCCACCTCCGGCGTGCCCGCCGAAATCGCGCCCTTCATCCATTCGATCAACACGATGATCGAGCGCCTCGCGCAATCCATCGAGTCGGAACGCAAGTTCATCGCCGATGCCGCGCATGAACTGCGCACGCCGCTCACGGCCCTGCAATTGCAGGCCGATAATCTCGCGCCGCACATCGCGCCGGGCAATCAGGAGCGTTTTCGCGAGTTGCGACGCGGCATTGGACGCGCGGGCAGCCTCATCACGCAACTTCTGCGCATGGCGCGCGCCGATGCCCCGATGGGCGCGACGCCGCTCACGCGGGTGAATATCGCCACGGTCGTAACGAGCGCCGTGGCCGATGTCCTGCCGATTGCGCTGCAACGCGGCCTCGATATCGGCGCCGAAGAGATGGTCGAGGCCCACGTGCGCGCGGTGGAAACGGATATCGGCATGGCGGTGAAGAATCTCGTTTCGAACGCGGTGCGCTATACGCCGGATGGCGGCACCATCGACTTGCGTATGCGGTGCGAGCGCGACATGGTATGGGTCGATGTCGTCGATACGGGGCCGGGCATTGCGGAAACACTATTGCCGCGCGTATTCGACCGCTTCTTCAGGGCTAACCCTGATATCGAGGGTAGCGGGCTCGGCTTGTCTATCGTGAAGGCGATCGCGCAGCGCTACGGTGGCGATGTGTCACTTCGGAATCGCGATGACGGGCGGTCGGGCATCGTCGCTTCGATTGGCTTTCCGGTCGAGGAAAGCGGCGTGGCTACCGAGGCAAACGCCGCGACAGCCACCGCTTAAAAGGAATGGCCGCGCTGTTTTGTGCCTATTACAATGGGATCGCGTGCTGCGCGTGGGTGATGACCGCGTCAGCTTGGTCGCGTCAATGCGGTGTGCGGACTCAACATGCGAATCCTACTGATCGAAGACGACGTACAGATCGGCACCAGCCTGATGCGCGCCCTCAAGGACGTCGATTACGCCGTGGACTGGGTGCGCGACGGCCAGGCGGGCCGCGAGGCCATGGACGCCGCTGAATACACGGTAGTACTGCTCGATCTCGGCTTGCCCGGCATGTCTGGCCTCGAAGTGTTGCGTGGTGCGCGCACGGCGGGCAACGCGACGCCGGTGCTGATCCTCACGGCTCGCGACGACCTCGACACGCGCGTGCAAGGGCTCGACCTCGGCGCGGACGACTACCTCCTCAAGCCCTTCGACACGCCCGAACTGCTGGCCCGCATCCGCGCGGTGCTGCGCAGAAAGGCGGGTTATGCCACCTCGCGTCTCGGCGACGAATCGATCAATCTCAACCTCGACCAGCGCACGCTTACGTGCGGCGAGACATCCGGCGTGCTGTCGGCGAAGGAGTTCGCGCTGATGCACGCACTCATGGAGCGGCCCGGCACCATCTTTTCGCGCGATCAACTCGAAGACCGGCTTTACGGCTGGGGCAAGGAAGTCGAAAGCAACGCTGTCGACGTGATCATCCATTCGGTGCGCAAAAAGTTCGGCGCAGCGGTGATCCGCAACGTGCGCGGCCTCGGCTGGACCGTGATGCTGGGGCAGGCGGGACGCGACGAAGCGAAGTGAGGGCGTGTCACGCGTAAGGGTCGTCGGGGCGACGGGGGATCGATCCGCAGAAGGTCATGCTGTACGCGTGGTCGCTTTCCTCGACCTGACGCATGCGGCGTTCGAGTTCGGCGTGATCGCCCGACGAGGCAAAGTAGTCGTCGTGCGAATGGTCGTCGGTGGCGGAAAAGAATCTGGAAAGACGTTCGAACATGATGCGCTCCTTAGGCGGACGGTTGGCGACGGCCTGCGTTCGGTATTCAGTATGGCTCGTCGATGGAAACCAGAATAAGGCGCGCGAATTAGCGTTGAATGATGGCTCGCACATGCAGTCGCCAGCACAGAGTTGAGCCTGCGAAACATGTACGCCAGCGCACGCGAATGGGCTGCCGCGTCGCACCATCGCGTGGTATCTTCTTTCACACAGGTTTCACACAAGGATGGATGTACAGCAGCGCGTTTGCCCTTTCAGTCGAACGTCTCTCGTGAACGCCGCCATGAACGAAGTGCCTCGTACTCTCAGTGCCCGCGACCGTGTCGAACTGCTTTGCTGGCTGACGTGCGGCAGCCTCGGTGCGTACTATCTCAACGGCGACTGGCCCGCGCCGTCATTTCATGTCGAAGCCGCGCGCAAGTGGCTCGACCGGCATCAGCGCGAAGCCGACTGGCTTGCTATCGCCAAACTCTCTGCCATTGCACGCGATCTTGCCGCGCGACATTGCGCCATCCTCGAATCCGACTGGGCGCGCGAAGCGGTCGAAGAGATTTTGGACAGCGAAGACCTCAACTTCAATTCGGGCGTGGTGCGGCCCATTCTGGAGGATTGCCGCCGGGCGTTGGCGGAGAAGCGGGTTCCGGAGTAGACGATTAACGTACGCGAGTCGTGAGGGCGGTCGCGCCTCCAACCGCAGGCCGCTAGCGCCACGTGCTCTATCTAGCGAAATATAGGAAAGTATAAGGTAGTCGAGATATACTACGTTATATATTGTTATAGAGTCATAGTCATGGATCCGGTTCGGAACCCATTTGCGCCCGGCGCCGGTAGCCAGCCGCCCGAACTCGCTGGGCGCGAAGCAATCATCGAGGACGCACGTATCGCCATTGAACGCGCGGTGCTCTGTAAGCCTAGCCGTTCGCAAATGTTCCTGGGCTTACGCGGCGTAGGCAAGACCGTGCTGCTCAACGCAGTCGAAGCGCTCGCTATTCAGCGTGGCCACGTCACTTCCATGATCGAGGCGCCCGAGAACAAATCGTTGGGTGAGCAACTGCTGCCACGCATGCATCAAGTGCTTCGAAAACTGTCCGTCGCCGCGAATGCCAAGACGAAGACTTACGACGCGCTGCGAGCGTTGAGGTCGTTTGCCTCCGCATTCAAGTTGGAATATGGCGATGTCTCGATCGCGGTGGATCCCGAAGTTGGAGTCGCGGACAGCGGCGACCTCGAGAATGATCTTCCAGAACTGTTCGTGCGTATCGGCGAGGCCGCTAAAGCTGCCGGTTAAGCCTGGACGCTCCTGATCGATGAAGTCCAGTACCTAAGCGAAAAAGACTTAGCCGCTCTCATCGTGTCATTGCACAAGATCAACCAGGCGCGCTTGCCCGTGCTGTTTTTCGGCGCCGGCTTGCCACAGGTCGCGGCCCTGTCGGGACAAGCCAAATCGTATGCGGAGCGGCTATTTCACTACCCGGAGGTCGGTGCTCTGCCTGAGGACGATGCCAAGGCAGCGATCCGTCAACCAGTGAACGACGAAGGCGCCGGTATCGACGATGCTGCTCTGAAAGAGATTTTCCTCAAGACGAGAGGCTATCCCTACTTTCTGCAGGAGTGGGGCCATCAGTCCTGGAATCTCGCCGTCGGCGACACGATTACCGTAAGCGACGCAAGGCGCGCCGAGTCGACAACGCTCAAGCGTCTGGACGAAGGGTTCTTCAAAGTTCGCTTCGATCGCCTAACGCCCAAGGAACGCGAATACGTCATTGCCATGGCGAAATTAGGCAGTGGCCCTTATCGTTCGTCCGACGTTGCGGACGCGCTCGGCGAAACCCCGCAGAGTCTCGGTCCTCGCCGCGCGCAGATCATCAACAAAGGCATGATCTACAGTCCGTCCCATGGTGATATCGCGTTCACCGTGCCGATGTTCAATGACTACCTGATTCGCAATTTAAGCATTCTTGGCTGACCGGGCTGCGGATTTGCGCCGAGCGCCGCTAGGGACATAAGGCAGACTAGCGCGAATCACTGTATGAATGTACAGTATGCGCATTTTCCGCGTTCTTCGCGCCCGCGCATGTTTAGCCACGTCCTTCGCACGTCGTCGTCTTCCGGCCTTGTCGGCACGCGTCCGTTCTAGGCAATGGACACGCCCGCCACGCCCACGCCTCGCCGTATCGCGCATCTGGACATGGATGCGTTCTTTGCCTCCGTCGAATTGCTGCGCTATCCCGAACTGCGCGGTCAGCCGGTGGTGGTCGGCGGCGGACGCAATGCCATTCCCGAGACGCTGGCCGACGGCACGCGCCGCTTCAGAAAACTGCGTGATTACGCGGGGCGCGGTGTCGTCACCACCTCCACTTACGAAGCGCGCAAGTTCGGCGTGTTCTCGGCCATGGGCATGATGAAGGCCGCGCAACTCGCGCCCGACGCCATTCTTCTGCCCACGGATTTCGAGTCGTATCGCCATTACTCGCGGCTCTTCAAGACAGCCGTCGCGGCGTTCACGTCGCAGATAGAGAATCGCGGCATCGACGAGATTTATATCGACGTGACCGACATGCCGGGCGATTCCGCGAGCATCGGCCGGCGCATGAAGGACGCGGTGCACGAAGCCACCGGGCTTACGTGCTCGATCTGCATCGCGCCGAACAAGCTGCTGGCGAAGATCGGCTCGGAGCTCGACAAGCCCGACGGCCTGACCATCCTGACGATGGACGATCTCCCCACACGCATCTGGCCGCTCGCGGCGCGCAAGGTGAATGGCATCGGGCCCAAGGCGAGCGAAAGGCTGGCGGCGCTCGGTATCGAGACGGTGGGTGACATTGCCGCCGCCGACCTGGGATTTCTGCAGACGCATTTTGGCGGCACTTACGCCGCATGGCTCGCGCGTATCGCGCAGGGGCAGGACGATCGGCCCGTGGCCGTGAGTTCGCAGCCGAAGTCGATGAGCCGTGAGACCACGTTCGAGCGCGATCTGCATCCGAAGAACGACCGCGCGAAGCTCTCCGAGGCGTTCACGGGGCTGTGCAAGAAAGTCGCCGACGACCTGCAGCGCAAAGGTTACGTAGGCCGGACGGTCGGCATCAAGCTGCGTTTCGACGACTTCCGGACGCTCACGCGTGATCTGACCATTCCCGTTTCCACCGACGACCCCGTCGAGATTCGCCGCGCCGCTACCGAATGCGTAAAGCGCATCACGCTGGATCGACGGCTGCGGTTGCTCGGCGTGCGCGTGAGCGCGTTGAGCGTGCGCGGGGAGGACGGCGGCTTCATCGAACCGATTCAAGTGGAACTGCCGTTCGACTGAGGCGTTAAGCGCCAAAGGGAATAAGCAAATCGCGGATCGTTCGTTGGCGGCACGGCCGCGACGAAGTAGATTGGCTGTCTTTGCGCCGTTCAAGAACATCGTGACGACCCTCGCACCGACCCTCGAAAGTTCGCCCCAAACCGCCGATCGATCCATCGACGAATCCATTCAAATTCGCGCCTTCGACGCGCCGCTCGGCGCCGAGGTCATCGGGCTCGATCTGAGCAAGCCGCTCTCGCAAGCCGATTTCGCGCGCATTCATCGCGCGCATCTCGATCATCACGTGCTCGTGTTTCGCGACCAGCGCATCACGCCGGAACAGCAGGTCACGTTCAGCAAGCGCTTCGGGCCGCTGCAAATTCACGTGCTCAAGCAGTTCGCGCTCGCCGGGCATCCGGAAGTGCTGATCGTTTCCAACGTGCTCGAAAACGGCAAGCCGATCGGTCTCGGCGATGCCGGGCACTTCTGGCACTCGGACCTCTCGTACAAGGAAACGCCGAGTCTCGGCTCACTGCTGCATGCGCAGGAGTTGCCGAAAGTTGGCGGCGATACGCTGTTTTCGAATCAGCATCTTGCGTGGGATACGTTGCCCGAGCATCTGCGTCGCGCAGTCGAAGGACGCCGCGCGGAGCATACCTATCTTGCCAAATACGCCGAGTTGCAGAAACGCAGTCCGTGGCGCCCGAACCTGACGCCCGAGCAAATCGCGCAGGTCAAACCGGTGGTGCATCCCATTGTGCGGACGCATCCGGAGAACGGGCGTCGCGCGCTTTTCGTGAGCGAGCACTTCACCACGCGCATCATCGACATGCCGGAAGACGAGAGCCGCGCGCTCCTCGACGAAATCTTCGCGCATAGCGTGAAGCCGGAGTTTCTTTACCGCCACGAGTGGCGCGATCACGACATGGTGTTCTGGGACAACCGCTCGGTCATGCACTTGGCCGCCGGCACGCCCGACGACGAACGCCGCAAGCTGTATCGCACGACCATTGAAGGCGACGCGCCGTTCTGAGCGCTTATTTCACGGGGTTTTCTCACATGCATTCTCGTTTCGGGAAGCGTTCGTTGCGCGCGCTCGCCGCCGCGCTCGTCGTCTCGTTGGGCTGTTCGGCGACCGCGCAGGCGGAAGGCACGTTGCGCGTGGCCGAGCAATTCGGCGTGGTTTATCTGCTGCTCAACGTGGCGCGCGATCAGAAATTCATCGAGCAGGAAGGCAAGAAGCAAGGCGTCGATATCAAGGTCGATTGGGCCAAGCTCTCGGGTGGCGCGAGCATCAACGACGCGTTGTTGTCCGGCTCTGTGGATATCGCGGCGGCAGGCGTCGGTCCGTTGCTCACGATCTGGGATCGCACGCACGGCAAGCAGAACGTGAAGGGCGTGGCGTCGCTTGGCAATCTGCCGTATTACCTCGTATCGAACGATCCGCGCGTGAAGACCATCGCCGATTTCAGCGATAAAGATCGAATAGCGGTGCCGGCCGTGGGCGTCTCGGTGCAGTCGCGCATTCTGCAATTCGCGTCGGCCAAGCAATGGGGCGACAAGCAGTACGATCGCCTCGACAAGCTCACGCAAGCGGTGCCGCATCCGGACGCGGCGGCGGCCATCATCGCGGGCGGCACGGAAATCAACGCGCACTTTGGCAATCCGCCGTTCCAGCAGCAGGAACTCGCGGGCAATCCGAAAGCGCATATCGTGCTGAACTCGTATGACGTGCTGGGTGGGCCGAGTTCGGCCACCGTGCTTTATGCAACGGAGAAGTTCCGCAATGAGAACCCGAAGACGTATCGCGCTTTCGTCGATGGCCTCAACGATGCGGCGCGCTTCGTCACCGCCAATCCCGAGAAGGCGGCCGACATCTATTTGCGCGTGAACAACGCGAAGCTCGACCGTGATCTGCTCCTCAAGGTCATCAAGGACCCTGCGGTGCAGTTCAAGGTCCAGCCGCAGAACACCTTTCCGCTTGCGCAGTTCATGCATCGCGTGGGCGCGATCAAGAACGATCCCAAATCGTGGCAAGACTACTTTTTCGACGATCCCGTGACGCGCGGCGGCAGTTGATATCGAGTTGATATCGCGCTGACTGCTTTCCATATTCGCAAAGATTGGTTAGGCGAACGTGCCGCCCTGACTATGCTTGAGGATTGCATTCAGGCATAAGATCATGGCGGCGAATCCCCAAGCCATTTATCCGCGCGAACCCCAGCCCGAAGCCGGGACGAGCGGCAAGCTGCTGTCGGCCAGAAACGTTTCTCTCGAATACCGCACGCCCGAAAGGCTCGTGCGGGCCACGCACGATGTCAGCTTCGACGTCTACGGCGCCGACCGCTTCGTGCTGCTCGGTCCTTCGGGCTGCGGCAAATCCACCTTGCTGAAGGCCGTCGCGGGCTTTATCGAACCGGTGTCGGGCAGTATCGAAATAGCCGGTGAGCGCGTGAAGGGGCCGGGCGCGGATCGTATCGTCGTGTTCCAGGAATTCGATCAGTTGCCGCCGTGGAAGACGGTGCTGCAAAACGTCGCGTTTCCGCTGCGTGTTGCGCGCAAGCTCAGTCGCGCCGAGGCGCGGGAACGCGCGCTCCATTATCTCGACAAGGTAGGTTTGGCGCGTTTCGCGGATGCCTATCCCCATACGCTCTCGGGCGGCATGAAGCAACGTGTGGCGATTGCACGCGCGCTTGCCATGCAGCCGCGCATTCTGCTGATGGACGAGCCCTTCGCCGCACTCGATGCACTCACGCGCCGCCGCATGCAGGAAGAGTTGCTGCGTCTGTGGAGCGATGAGCGCTTCACACTCATGTTCGTCACGCATTCGATCGAAGAGGCGTTGATCGTCGGCAATCGCATCTTGTTACTGACGCCGCATCCGGGACGCGTGCGCGCCGAACTGAATAGCCATCAATATACGCAGGAGAGTCTGGGTCGCGGGGAGTTTCAGCAGAGCGTCGCGCGCATTCATCGCTTGCTGTTCGAAGAGGAGGCCGTGCAATGAGCACGCCGCATCTCGCCGCACCGCCGGTACGCCCGGAATATGAAGTGGAGCCCGCCGCGCCCGCGGACATTCAGTATCAAAGCGAAGTCAAACTGCCGCTCGCGCGGCGGATCGCGGACACGTCGTGGCTGCGCAAGACGCTGATTGCGCTGGTGCTCATCGGCATTTGGGAAATCGCCGCGCGCTTCGTCGATAACGATCTGTTACTGCCGACGTTCAGCGCAACGGCCGTTGCGTTCGTGCAGGGGATCATCTCGGGCGAGCTCATCGACAAGGTTGCCATTTCAATGTCGGTGCTGTTGCGCGGTTATTTGCTCGGCGCGGCGCTCGCGTTCGTCTTGACGTCGCTTGCGGTCTCGACGCGCATCGGCCGGGATATCTTGTCGATGCTCACGGCAATGTTCAATCCGTTGCCGTCCATCGCGCTGTTACCGCTGGCGTTGTTGTGGTTCGGCCTTGGCACGGGCAGCTTGTTGTTCGTGCTGGTGCATTCGGTCTTGTGGCCGCTTGCGCTCAACACCTATTCGGGTTTTCAGGCGGTGCCTTCGACTTTGCGCATGACAGGCCGCAATTACGGGCTGACGGGCTTGCGTCACGTGGTGCTGATTCTCGTGCCTGCCGCGTTGCCGTCGATTCTTGCCGGCTTGCGAGTGGGCTGGGCATTCGCGTGGCGGACCTTGATTGCAGCGGAGCTTGTCTTCGGCGCGAGTTCAGGAAAGGGCGGCCTTGGATGGTACATCTTTCAGAACCGCAACGAGCTTTACACGGATCGCGTGTTCGCGGGACTTGCAGCGGTGATCGTGATCGGTCTTGCTGTCGAGCATCTCGTGTTCGATACGGTCGAGCGTGTCACCGTGCGCCGCTGGGGTGTGCAAAATTAATCGGATTCGTGCATTTGAAAGTCGGCCCCGCATGGCGCAGCCAGCGGGGCCGATTTGTCTTTAAAGCTTGGCCAATCCATGCTCGCGTGCCGGCACGAAGGCGCGCACCAGCATGTAAATTCCGGCGATGCCAACCAGCACATAGACGATCCGCGATAGCGGCGAGGCCACGCCGAAGATCGCCGCCACGAGATCGAGCTGCAGCAGTCCCACCAGCCCCCAATTCAACGCACCGATGATGACAAGCGCGCCAGCGACCCAATCGATCGGGCTACGATGAACGCGAACGGTTCCTTTCGATGAAACAGTAGACATTTTTGGTGATCCTAATGAATTACGAGGGAAAAAAGAGCCGCAATCGAGCGGCTCTTTTCGTTCCGGTTCCGCACCGCATTAGCCGCAGAACCGGCGGTTACTACTTAATGCAGCTTAGTTCGAGGTTGCGGCCGTTGCCATGCCGGAGCCGAGATCGGCGCCGGTGGTCGGGTCGCTCGATGGGTCCGATGCGGTACGCGTAGCCATTGCCTGCAACGCATCCACTTCTTCTTTCGACACGCCGACGGTAGCCGTGCCATCGCCGCCATCGACTGCGGGTTGCGGATCTTCGACGAACTTCCAGTCGCCGCCTTCATTCCACGAACCGCGCGCGTCATCGCCCTTCGACATATTGAAGTACACGCTCGTGAATTCCGGCTGACCGGGCAGCTTGCCTTGCGGGAAATTCGGCTGAATGGAATGCAGCGCCTTTTCGAAGGACTTCTGATGCGCGATTTCACGCGTCATCAAAAAGCCGAGCGCTTCCTTGATGCCCGGATCGTCGGTCACGTTGATAAGGCGTTCATAGACGATCTTCGCACGTGC
Source organism: Caballeronia sp. HLA56 (assembly GCF_054655155.1). Classification (NCBI taxonomy): domain Bacteria; kingdom Pseudomonadati; phylum Pseudomonadota; class Betaproteobacteria; order Burkholderiales; family Burkholderiaceae; genus Caballeronia; species Caballeronia sp. HLA56. Next base: position 208,901 of record NZ_BAAHOB010000001.1, read on the forward strand.
TTCCGCCGCGATATTCGAGCGCAGGTCGGCAGTCGGTTCGCCGATCGTATCGATATAAGCTGCGGTCCAAGGCACACCGGCCGAGTTCGTAAGCGCCGGTCCGCCGCCATAGAGCAGAGCGGTCGTGTGCGAGTCGTTACCGTGACCGGTCATCGAGCGATACAGCTCGGCTTCGGTCTGCACGGCTTCGGCGAGTTGGCCCTTTGCGCCCTTGTTGAGCATGGCCACGATCGAGCCGATGATTTCCAGATGGCTCAGTTCTTCGGTGGCGATATCGAACAGCAGGTCCTTGCGGCCCGGATCGTCTTCCGATACAGCTTGCGTGAAGTAACGGCATGCCGCCGCCAGTTCGCCTTGCGGCCCGCCAAACTGCTCTAGCAAAAGATTGGCAAGACCAGGATTCGGCGCAGCTACGCGGACGGTGTATTGCAGACGCTTATTGTGAACGAACATATCAGCCACTCCTTTGTAACAGCGAGCGCCGTCCTGCAGCGGACGAGCGCACGCATTCAGTTTTAGATGAGTTGTTGATCTCGCGGCGACCGAGAGGACGTTGTTGCGTCACTTGCGGTCATCTTGCTGCGAGCCTCAGCGCATGGTTCGCGCTGGCTGAACGGCCGGGGACAGGGCCGAATTGAGTGTTGAATGGGGAACCAAGTTCATGCAGCCGCGTGGACTGGCATGGCGTCGGCTTGTGAGTACTACAGCAACCGCCGTGCCATTGAATCCGTCATGCAGCTTATTCCTTCAGCGTTCAGCGAGAAGCACCGATCGCTCGAGAAGTATCTGGACGTTCGCAATCGGTGTGCCGCGACCCCGTCGTGATCAGAACTCACGGCACGCGGAATAGCCTTTGCTCTTGGCTAACGACTCTCAAAGCTCAACGGAAAGTATGCATTCCAGATTAATCGAAACCTTGTCGCGCGCGATGTTCTCCGGCGCAAGCGCGGGTGTGGCGTCGGCGCTTGTCGCAGCGGCGGGCGCGTCGAAATCCGGGCATCGTCCTTATTCGGCGATGAACGCTGTCGCGCATTGCATCTGGCCCGAACAGGCGCCAAAGGAGGAGGCGCCCAGCGTTCGATTTACCGCCGTCGGTTCTGGCATCCATCTGGGCAGCGCGGTTTTTTGGGGCGTGCTATTCGAAACGCTGTGCACTTCGCGTGCGCGTCCGCGTGATGTCGTTGCTGCCGCGATTGCAACGTCAGTCACTGCTTATGTCGTGGATTACCATGTCGTCCCTAAACGCTTCACGCCGGGATACGAAGCGCGTTTGAGCAAGCGCGCCTTGGCATCGACTTACGTGGCACTGGGTGCGGGGTTTGCCATGGTGGCGTTGGCGCGCATGGGGCGATCGCGCTAAAGGATGTGAGGTGCGGTCCGTGATGCGTCATACCAAATGAGTCGCGACGCCAGGGCAACGCCGCGACGATTTACAGCGTGGTCAGTCTTGCAAATCCGCCGGCACCTTGCCTCCGTTTTCCGCCAGCTTCTTCATGACTTGCTTATGAAGCCAGATGTTCATGGACGCGGAATCGTCGGTGTTGCCGGTGTAGTGCAACTCGGCGGCTAGCGACTTGCGCGCATCCAGGCTGCTGTCGAGATCGAGCAACTTAAGCAAGTCGACAATCGAAGTACGCCAGTTCAGGGTCGCACCGCTTTGCTGCTGCTTCTGCGTGAGGATTGCTTCGACATCCACTTCGGGCATCGGCGTGACCGGCGGGCGCGCGGGTTCGGCGCTTGCCGTGCCTGCGGGCGTGCTCGTCGGCGTGCCCGATGCCGTCGGTGTCGCCGGAGCTGCGCCCGGTGAAGCGGGCGGAGTAGCGGCGCCGGATGCGCTCGCGGCCGGATGATCGTGCGGGAAAATCTTGTTCAGGATGCTTGAAAAGATGCTCATGGTTCCTCCGTTGGTTTCATTGGTGTTTTGCGATGAAGCCTGTCATTTCTTCACCGGCCGTCGGACAAGGACGCATAAAGCAAGCCTGCTTCCGACAGACTCGTACGTCATGGTGAGCGAACCATCGTACAGTTAGGCTCGAAGGGTAGTTGTCGATGCTAATCTCGATCGCCCGCCCACTCGCAGCCGTCGACGCGACGGAGTGAAATACCGCAGACATACATCGGTTTATTGAACACATGACGCTCAAACAGCCTACGTTCATCACTCCGGCTTTCCGAGCACATCCAGAAAAGCCCGCACCTTCGCACTCAACAAACGACGTGAGCTATACAGCGCCCAGATCGCGACGGCCGGACCCGCATCCTCCCCCAACGCGACCAGCCTGCCCGCAGCCACATCCGGCGCAACGAGCAACCCAGGCAGAAGCGCGGCGCCCGCACCATCCAGCACGGCTTCGCGTATCAATAAGAGCGACGACATACGCAACACCGTCCGTGCTTCGATGGTACGTGACTTGCCATTGGCGGTACGAATTTGCCAAGGCGTGTCGTTTGCGGTGGAAAGCGTGATCGCAGGCAGCAACGTGGGAAGTTCATCGCTGTCGATAAGCGAAGGCGCAGCAACCAGCACGCGCCGGTCGGTCGCGATCTGACGGCCCATGAGTAGCACGTCGGCCGCCGGATTCACGCGTATCACGAGGTCATAAGCGTCTTGCACGGGATCGACCAGACGGTCCTCGGCGACGAGCTCCAGTTCGACTTCGGGATAAGCAAGCGCGAACCGGGCAGCCACACGCGCAAGCACCGCATGTGTGAACACGACGGGCCCGCTTACGCGCAGCTTGCCGCGTGGCACGGGTGCGCGCGAGGCGATCGATTCGCCGAGATCGGCGATATCCGCGAGCAGTCCGTGCGTTCCCTGATGCAGCGCCTGACCGTCCTCCGTGAGCCGCAACGTGCCCGAGCCGCGCTCGATCAGCCGCACGCCGAGCTCCTGTTCGAGTTCGGCGACGCGTCGCGAAAGCGTGGCTTTCGGCCGGTCGAGCTTGCGCGCGGCGGCCGCGAAACCGCCATGTTGGGCGACGGCGTTGAAATCGGCGAGAGCGATCAGATTCATAGCGTTCCATCCGTGAGACGGGGCGTCTTGTTTTCAGGGCTTCCGACTCGAAAGCGGAACGCCTATCGTATCAACACCGGGCCTTTTGACGGCCCGATCAACTCGAAAACTGGAGAATCAACATGGCTATTCTCGTTACAGGAAGCACGGGCGTGATCGGCACGCAGGTCATCGAACAACTCGCGCGGCTGGATGGCGGCGTCGAGGTGAGGGCGCTGACGCGCAAGCCCGCAGACGCGAAGTTTCCGGCGCACGTCAAGCCAGTGCAGGGCGATCTGAGCGGCCTCTCTTCGTTTGCAGCGGCGCTCGCCGATATCGACACGCTGTTCCTGCTCGCGCCGAACGCTGCCGACGAACTCACGCAGGCCCTGCAGGCTTTGAGCCTTGCGCGCGAGGCGGGCGTGAAGGGCATCGTCTATTTGTCGGTATTCAAGGGCGACGAATATGCGGATGTGCCGCACTTCACGAGCAAGCACACCGTGGAGCGCATGATCGAGCGTGAGGCGCTGCCCGTCACCGTGCTGCGTCCGGCGTATTTCATGCAGAACGACGTGCGCCAGAAAGAGCCGCTGCTGAACGCGGGAATCTTCGGCATGCCTATCGGCGATAAAGGGATTTCGATGGTCGATGTGCGCGATATCGGCGAGGCGGCCGCGCGCGAATTGCTCCGACGCGAACACGCAACCGACGCGCTGCCCGCCGAAACGTACGACCTCGTCGGACCGGAGGCGATCACTGGGAGGAGCGTCGCGGCTATCTGGACCGAAGCCTTGCAGCGCCCCATCCGTTACGCCGGCGACGACCTCGCTCCTTTGCAGGCAAGCCTCAAGGCGGCGCCCGAATGGCTCGCGTACGACATGCAACTCATGATGCGGCGCTATCAGCGGGAAGGCGCGGTGGCAACGGCCGCGCAGATCGAGCGCCTGAGCGCGCTGTTGCAGAGGCCGCCGCGGTCGTATCGCGACTTTGCGCGGGAGACGGCGAGCAGCTGGCTCGACGCTTGAGCGGACGGTTCAGGCGCGCAGATTCCACTTGATGATCGCGCGGGTGTCGCGCTCGAAGCCGAGCACGCTCATCGACGCGGTATCGAGCACGAGATGCGCGCCGAACGTGGCCGTGCCGGTGACCCACTGCGCCGCGAGCACGCGCAGAAAGTGCGCGTGCGAAAAGATGGCGATATGCGTCTTGCCGGAGCCAGTCAGCCGGTCGATCACGGATTGCGCGCGGCGTCCGATATCGGCGGCAATCTCGCCTTGGGGCATGGGGGAAGTCCAGACCGACCAGTCGGGAATCTCCTGGCGGATATCCACGGTCTTCCTGCCTTCGTAGATGCCGTAGTCCCATTCGTGCAGCGACGGCTCGACCTCCGCTTGATCGCCGAGACCCGCGAGCTTGCAGGTCTCCCGCGCGCGGCTCATCGGACTCGTGAGCACGAGATCGAACGACTGGGCGGCGAGCACGGGTGCGAGCGCCGATGCCTGCTTGCGGCCTTCGTCGGTCAAGGGGATATCGGTCGAACCGGTGTGCTGGCCCGACTTGCTCCATTCGGTTTCGCCATGCCGGATCAGCCAGATATGCATGCTGTCGTGGGGTTTGGAATCGGCCATGATGTGGGGAGAGTGGTTCGCGCACACGCGCGGCGTGGCTTGCATGGTAAGGGTTATGGGAGCGTTTGTCAGAGGCGGTGTAAAAGGAGGTGCCGCATGACTATCACGGCGCGGCATCCGAGCTCGTGCTGCCGTTCCTGCGCAAAAACACCCACGCATTAAACCCCGCCCCCATGAACATCAACACGCTCGTCATCGCGAACACCGAATGCATGCCCACGTGCGCCGCGATGAAGCCGCCCGCGAGCGGCCCCGTCACCTGTCCGATGTATTGCGCCGAAGTCGCATAGCCGAGGATATAACCCGCCGCGCTGTCCGGCACGCTATGACGCACCACGCTAGTGATGGCGGGCAAAAGACCGCCGAGCGCAAGCCCCATTAGAAAGCGCAGCACGACGAGCTGCGTGCCGGTCGTGACGAAGATCTGTGGAATCAGCAGCACGCCGCATAACCCGAGACACGCGACGATCACCTTCGTCGCGCCGATGCGGTCCGCCAGCCGCCCGACGCGAGGCGCGGCGAGCACGCTACCCAGCGCGGCGGCGGACATCACGAGGCCCGCGACCAGCGTCACGTTCTTCTGGTCCTGCACCAGTTGCGACACGTACACGGTGATGATCGGTTCGATCGACATGTTGGCGAACATCAGCAGCATGGCGCTCGCGAGCATCGCGATGACGGGCGTAAGCTTCGGCACGTCGCGCCAGCCGCTGCTGCGCGCGCGGGCCGGCGAACCCTTCGCGCCATCGGGCACACGGCGCTCTTCCTTCACGAAGAGCGTCGTCATGATGAACGAGCAGAAAATAAGGCCGCCTGCAAGAAAGAAGGTCGAACGGATGCCGATCAGCCCAGGCAGCAGCCCGCCCACGAGCGGGCCGACGAGATTGCCCGCCATCATTCCCGACGCGTGCGTGCCGAGCGCCCACGCGGTGCGGTGCCGTGGCGTCTGCGTCGCGATCATCACGATGGCGCCGCTCGCATAGCCGCCGACGAGTCCCGCGAGAAAGCGGATCGCCACCAGTTGCCAGACCGTCTGCACGACACCGAGCAGCGACATGGTGATCGCCATGCCGAGACTCGCGCGGATCAAAATCGGCTTGCGGCCATATCGGTCGGCAAGACGCCCCCACAAAGGCGCGACGAGACCCGCTGCCAGAAAGGTCGCGCCGAACGCGACGCCCGACCATTGCACCGCGCTCTCCACGGAGGCCGCGCCTAACTGCTGCACGTAAAGCGGCAAAAAGGGCAGGAGGAGCGTCATCGCCATGATGGTGGTGAACGAACCGAACACGCAGACATAGAGATTGCGTTGCCAGTGCAGCGAGCTATCGGCGTGCGGCGGAACAGTAGCGGACATGTGGATGCGGACAGGAGAGTGAAGTCGAGTTCCCGTGAATGTCGCAGATTTCATGGCGATGCGCTTGGCCACGACGACGCGGCATGCATCGTGCAACGGCCCTGGGCGCGTTACGATGAACGCGCCACGAGTCCACGACCGATGGAGAACGCCGAGTGAAGATCGCGACTTTCAACATCAACGGCATCCGCCCGCGCCTGTCCGCCCTGCTCGGGTGGCTCGAACGCGAGGAGCCGGATATCGTCTGTCTGCAGGAGCTGAAAGCAACCGATGCGCAGTTTCCCGCCGCCGATATCGAGAAAGCGGGCTACGGCGCGCTGTGGCACGGTCAGGCATCGTGGAACGGCGTCGCCATTCTTGCCAAGGGCGCGGAACCGATCCTTAGCCGGCGCGGATTGCCAGGTGGCGAAGACGACACACATAGCCGCTACATCGAGGCCGCAGTCAATGGTTTGCTGATCGGATGTCTTTATCTTCCGAACGGCAACCCGCAGCCCGGCCCGAAGTTCGACTACAAGCTCGCTTGGTTCGAGCGCCTCAACGCGCACGCGGCCGCTTTGCTCAAGAGTGGCCATCCTGTCGTGCTCGCGGGCGATTACAACGTCATTCCCACCGACGAGGATATCTACAACACGCGCTCATGGAAAAAGGATGCGCTGTTGCAGCCCGAGAGCCGCGCGGCTTACGAGAAGCTGCTGGCGCAAGGTTGGACCGATGCATTGCGCAAGCATTATCCGAATGAGCGTATCTATACGTTCTGGGATTATTTTCGGCAGCATTGGCAGACGAACTCGGGTTTGCGCATTGATCATCTCTTGCTGAGCAAGGACCTCGCGCCGAAGCTGAAAGATGCGGGCGTCGACACGTGGGTGCGTGGCGAGCCGCATGCAAGCGATCATGCGCCAACGTGGATCGTGCTGAAGGAAGGGCGCGGCGGCGCGCGCCCGAAGAAGAAGGCGGCGGACGCTTGAGGCGCGTCAGCTCGATCTTTTCGATGCCGCGCGTGTTGCCTTCGTGACAGCGGTCTGCGCGCTCTGTGTGATCTCGCCGCTCGCATCGAGAATGACGCCGCTGGTTTGCTCCGCGGTTGTAGTCGCGGTGTCGGCGAGATCGGTGATGACGGCGCCCGTGGACTGCGCGGCTTCGGTGGCGTCGGTCGTGGCGGTATCGAAGAGACCCTTTAGTTTGATGCCGTTTTGCTCATACTGACTGCGCACTTCGCCGACGACGTCAGCTTCCGTTGACGTGATGATCGACAACACATGCTGTCCGTACGATGCCGCTTTCTGCGGGAACTGCGCGAGCATGATCGACTGCCAGCCGAAGACATCGCCGGCGCTGGCTTCATCGCCCGCTTTCAGAAGCGCGTTGCTTTCCTCGACCATTTTATTGACGGTCTGCACGTTGAGTTCGGCGAGCGCCTGCATGGTGCTCGCGAATCGGCCGCTGATAGTGAGAAACGCCTGTAGATTGGCGCGAGCAAGCGATGGCATCTGGTAGGCGAATTGACCGGGGTATTGGAACATTTGGCGCTCCTTGCAGGATTGGTTATGTTCGCGGCGCTCGTGCCGCATGCGATCAATGTGACGTGACGGTGTAGCGCCGGTTCCCTCGATCCCGCGCGAAATTTTGCTGACACTCGTGCTTATGCGACAACGCGAAGAAGTGTCGCTGAACCGTCACTCCTCCCCCTGCCTCAAACTCAACGGCATCTCCCCCGCAATCTCGCGCTCGACATCCGCCGCCGCTCTGCCGCGATTGAAGAACGCATTGAGCAGGATCGCAAACACGGCAGCAAGCGTGATGCCGCTGTGCGTCAACGGCCCGGCCCACGCCGGCATGTGCGCAAAGAACGTCGGCGCGACGAGCGGAATCACGCCCACGCCCAGACTGATCGCGATGATCAGCAAGTTGTTCTTGCTCTCGTAATCGACCTTGCCGAGTATCTTCACGCCCGTGGCCGCGACCATGCCGAACATCGCGATTCCCGCGCCGCCCAACACGACCACGGGAATCGATGCGATCAAATTCGACAGCTTCGGCAAGAGCCCGAGCAATATCAGGATCACGCCCGATACCGCGACCACCCAGCGGCTCTTCACGCCCGTAATCCCGACGAGTCCGATGTTCTGCGAAAACGAGCTATGCGGAAACGTATTGAAAATGCCGCCAATCACCGTGCCGAGGCCATCGGTGCGTAAGCCACGCGTCGCGTCGCCGCGCGATACCGGCCGCCCCGCGAGATCGCCCAGCGCGAGAAACATGCCGAGCGATTCCACCATGATGACGACCATCACGAGACACAGCGACGCAATCGCCGCGATATCGAAAGTCGGCCAGCCGAAAGCGAACGGCCGCACCGGAGAAAACCATGCCGCTTGAGCAGTGCCCGAGACATCGACGAGTCCGAGCGCCAACGCGACCGCGAAGCCAATCGCCATGCCGAGCAGCACGGAGATATTCGCGAGAAAGCCGCGCAGATACTTGTTGATGACGAGAATCGCCAGCAGCACGATGCCCGCGATCATCAAGTTCTTCGGATCGCCGAAATTAGGCGCGCCGCGCCCGCCGCCCGCCCAGTTGATCGCCACCGGAAAGAGCGTCATGCCTATGGTCAGGATGATCGTGCCCGTGACGATAGGCGGAAAGAAGCGCATCAGCCGCCCGAAAAATGGCGCGATGAGTATGGCGAACACGCCCGCCGCGATGGTCGCGCCGAAGATGGCGGTGAGCCCCGCGCCCGACGAAGCCATGGCGACCATCGGCCCGACCGGCGCGAAACTCACGCCCATGATGACCGGCAAGCGAATGCCGAATTTCCATACGCCGATGCACTGCACCAACGTCACGATCCCGCACGCAAAGAGGTCCGAGCTGATGAGAAACGCGACTTGATCCTTCGGCAGCTTGAGCGCCGCGCCAATGATGAGCGGCACTGCAATCGCGCCCGCATACATCACGAGCACGTGCTGTATGCCCACTGCAAGCATGGCGGGCAAGGGCAGCACTTCATCGACGGGATGGATCGTGTGGGCCATGTGTGCTCCGCAAGTTTCATGGTTGTCCTGCTCCGGGCGAGTATTGCACCGGCACGCTCCTGGAAAAATATTCGCGCCGCTATAGATGGCATGCAATGGCGCATCGACGCGCCGACTCAAGCGGCGAACGGCCAAACCTTCGCCGCTTTCGGTACGAATGTGCTGGCGCCAGAGTGGATGGACTACACTCTTTCTCGCGCGCGGCGTCATGGGTTGCTTGGAGTTTTTTGCTTGCCGCTGGCGCATCGTTTCGGTCGTACCGGAGCCAGTCACGATGAACCTGTTGCTCGTCGACGATAATGAAGCCTGCATCGAGACTCTCGCCGATATCGCGACGAGTCTCGGGCACACCGCTGCCATTGCGTACGACGGCGCCGGTTGTCTGGCGCTCACGAGTCACACGCGTTTCGACCGCATCTTTCTCGACATTTCCCTGCCCGACGCCGACGGCCGCGACATCTGCAGCCGGATTCGCGCCGCCGGTCTTTCGCGCGACGCCCGCATCATCGCAATGACGGGTCACTCCGATTTCGTCGATGGCAGCGGCGAAACGGAATTCGACGGTTATCTCCTCAAGCCCATCAGCCTCCAGGCGCTGGAACTGTTCCTGCTGACGCGCTGACTTGGTTTGATTGCATGGGATAGTTTTGACCGACTTCTGTCCATCGTGGATCGAACGACCGGAAGCAATTGCCGATCGCTTGCGAATCGCTTTACCGAGCCAGCGAAAATGCGCGGAAGGCACGCGCCAAAAGGCTTCGCAGACTGTCGATTTTTGAGACGACGTGCTACATTCCGAGCGCCTTTGCGTTGCTTTCGGTCATTCGCAGTTCTGCGTGGCCAATCGTTGCAGCGCAAAAGCGCTTTCGCCCGGCGCGGCTCGCCAGTCATCCTACGGACGCGCGCATAAAAACATTCGCACAGGAATCTCGGCATGGATATGGTCGGCGGAACTCGGCTAGCCCAATTGTTCAACAGCAACCAGGCGGGACTGCTCGCCGAGTGGATCACGCAGCAGCATGCAATCGCATCGCGGCGCGGACTGGTCGGCGAAGCGGAGTTGCGCAATCAGTTCGGGCAGTTCGTCGAACTCATGGTGGCCGCGCTCGGCGCAAGCGACACGGTCGACTTCGAATCGAGCGCGTGGCAGGAAGTGCGCGCATTTCTCGCCGATATGTCCGGCCAACGCGCGCGTCAGGGTTTCTCGCCGGTCGAGACCGCGATGTTCGTGTTCTCGCTGAAGCAGCCGCTGTTCGCGCGCCTGCGCGCATCGCTCGAAGGCGAGCCCGCGACGCTTGCCGATCTCACCTGGACCATCAGCACACTCTTCGACGCGCTCGGGCTCTACACCACCGAAGTGTTCCAGGCGAGCCGTGAGCAAGTGATCGTACGTCAGCAACAAGAGTTGCTCGAACTGTCCACGCCTGTCGTGCAACTGTGGGACGGCATCCTCGCGTTGCCGCTCATCGGCACGCTGGATTCGGCGCGCACGCAGGTGGTCATGGAAAACCTGCTGCAGAAGATCGTCGAGACGGGCGCCGCCATCTCGATCATCGACATCACGGGCGTGCCGACCGTCGATACGCTCGTCGCGCAGCATCTGCTGAAGACCGTGGCGGCGGCGCGTTTGATGGGCGCGGACTGCATCATCAGCGGGATTCGGCCGCAGATTGCGCAGACCATCGTGCATCTGGGCGTGAACCTGTCCAACGTCACGACGAAGGCGACGCTCGCGGCGGCGTTCGTCGTCGCGCTGCAGCGCACCGGCAAGTCGCTCTCCGTCGAAAACACGCAGCGCGGGGGCAAGAGCGGCGCATCCGGCACAGCAGGCCCGGCGGGTTCGTACGACGCGCTGCAAGCCGAATGACGGCGCGCGTCGACAACCGCCACGCACAACGCGATTAGAAAGACCGAACGGGGCCAGCGATGGAACGCATTCCGATTCTCACGATGGGCAAGCTGCTGCTCGTCACCATTCAAGTGGACATGCACGACCGTCTTGCGCTCACGCTGCAGGACGATCTGACGAGCCGTATCGTGAAAGATGGCGCGCGCGGCGTGCTGATCGACATTTCTTCACTCGACGTGGTCGATTCGTTCATCGGCCGCATGATCGGCAACACGGCGGCCATGGCGCGCGTGCTCGATGCGCAGACGGTGGTCGTCGGCATGCAGCCATCGGTTGCGATCACGCTCGTGGAACTCGGGCTCGCGCTGCCGGGCGTGCGCACCGCGCTGAACGTCGAGAAGGGCATGGCGCTGCTCAATCAGAGCATTTACTGACGGCCGCTGTGACGCCTTCCATGACGACCTTCATTTCATCAGCCGCGCAAGCCGCCTCGACGTCGCCCATCACGCTGCCGATCCGCTCCGACGAGCAGATCGTGCGCTTGCGTCAGCTCGTGCGCGAAAAAGCCGTCGCGCAGGGCTTGTCGCTTATCGATCAGACCAAGTTCGTGACGGCCGCAAGCGAGCTGGCACGCAACACGCTCATCTACGGTGGCGGCGGCGACGTGCATTGCTTACTCGTCGAGCGCAATGGGCGCCGTGGCCTCAAACTCGAATTCGTCGATCAGGGGCCCGGTATTCCGGATATCGCCCGCGCGCTGTCCGACGGCTTCACCTCGGGTCATGGTCTCGGGCTTGGTCTGGGCGGCGCAAAGCGCCTGTGCGACGAGTTTGAGATTCGCTCGGCGCCGGGCGAGGGTACTTACGTTTCGATCACCAAATGGAAACCGTTTTGAAGGAATCGATGGCCGCGCAGCAGCGCTTCGAAATCGCGGAGGCGAGTCAGATCGCCTTCGCCCGGCGCGCTATCGGCGAACTCGCGCGCGGCCTCGGTTTCAACGAGACGGTCGCGGGAAAACTGGCGATCGTCGTGACCGAATGCAGCACCAATCTGCTGAAGCATGCCGAGCGCGGCGAGTTGCTGGTGCGGCCGCTCGAAGATAGCGGGCGTTACGGCATCGAAGTACTGTGCATCGACAGCGGACCGGGAATCGCGGATCTTTACCGGTGCTTCGAGGACGGTTACACGACCGCCGGCAGCCCGGGCAACGGCATGGGCGCGATCAAACGTCTGTCCGACGAACTCGACATCTGGAGCCAGCCGGGACAAGGCACGGTGTTGCGCACGGTGTTCTGGAGCGGCGAAGCCAACCATGCGGCACCGGCGCGCGTGACGTATGGCGTAGTCAATCTGCCGCTCGAAACCGAAACCGTTTCCGGCGATGCCTGGTCCTGCCACATGGGCGAGAACGACTTCACCGTGCTCGTCGCCGATGGCCTGGGGCACGGTCCGCTTGCCAATCTCGCGGCAATCGAAGCGGCGAAGATTCTGGGCACGGACGGCGACGCATCGCTCGAACGCATCATGGAACTGGCCAACGGCGCGCTGCGCACCACTCGCGGCGCGGCAGTGGGCATTGCGCGCGTGCCGTTTGCCAGTGACTCGGCGGCAGTCGCGTTCGCGGGCATCGGCAATATTTCGGCGAGTGTGTGGTCGCTCGACACGCACAAGCATCTGGTCTCGCACAGCGGCATCGTCGGGCACGCGGCGCGGCGTGCGCAGCAATTCGCGACGCCTTATCCCGCGCACGCGCTCATCGTGCTGCATTCGGACGGGCTTACGTCGCGCTGGGATCTCGCGCGTTATCCGGGTTTGAATCTGCGCCATCCTTCGCTAGTTGCGGCGCTTTTGTATCGCGATTTCACGCGCGGCCGCGACGACGTCACGGTTTTTGTCGCGCGCATGGGCGTGCGTGCGCCATGACGACGCGCCTCTATTCGATGCGGCTCGAAAGCGAGCACGATATCGTCGCGGCGCGGCGCAAGTCGCGCGATGCGAGCGCGGGACTCGGTTTCTCGTCGCAGGATCAGACGCGCATCGCAACTTCGGTGCTGGAAGCGGCGCGCACGGTGCTGCTCGCGGGCACGGCCGCACGCGCCGATTTTCTCGTCGATACGGACACGCGGCCGGCCCGCTTCGTCGTGCGCTTTTTTGCAAGCGCCGGTGCGGGCGAGCGTCTGCGCGCGGTCAGAACCGACGATTCGCAAGCCGCGCTCGGCCTGCTCGCGGCACAGCGATTGATGGACGAATGCGCCATCGCCGAGGAAGCCGACGGCGGCACGTCTATCTCGCTCGCGAAGGCGCTGCCGGACAACGCGCCCTTCGATGCAACGTCGGCCCGCTCGGTCGCCGACACGCTCTCCGCTTCCACGGACGTCGATTCCACCGCTGAATTGCAGCGTCAGAACCGCGAATTGATCGGCGCGCTGGCCGACTTGCGCGAGCGTCAGGAAGAACTCACGCATCTCACGCGCGAACTCGAAGATACGAATCGCGGCGTGGTGGCGCTTTATGCCGAACTGGATGCACGCGCCGATCATCTGCGTCGCGCGGACGAGTCCAAATCGCGCTTTTTGTCGAACATGAGTCACGAGTTCCGCACGCCGCTTTCGTCGATCCGTGCGTTGTCCAAGCTCTTGCTCGAACGTATCGACGGCGAGCTGACCGAGGAGCAGGAAAAGCAGGTGCGCTTCATTCGCCGGGCGGCGGAAGACTTGTCCGAAACGGTCGATGACCTGCTCGACCTCGCCAAGATCGAAGCGGGCAAGATCGACGTGCGCCCCGTCGAATTCGAAGTCGATACGCTTTTTTCCGCGCTGCGCGGCATGCTGCGGCCGCTTTCACCGGGCGGCGCGGTCGACTTGATTTTCGATTCGTGCGTGGGCCTGCCGCCCATTCGCACCGACGAAGCGAAGGTCGCGCAAGTGCTGCGAAACTTCGTGTCGAACGCGCTCAAGTTCACGGAGCGCGGCGAAGTGCGCGTAAGCGCGAGTTACGACGAAGCGCGGCGGCTGATTACGTTTGCGGTCGCGGACACGGGCATCGGCATCGCGGCCGAACATCAGCACGTGGTGTTCGAGGAATTCGGCCAGGTCGAGAACCGGCTGCAGCAATACGTCAAAGGCACGGGGCTCGGTTTGCCGCTGTGCCGCAAGCTCTGCAAGCTGCTTGGCGGCGATGTGTCGCTCACGAGCGAACCGGGGCGCGGCTCGACCTTCAGCGCGACCATGCCCGCTTATTACGGCGACGAACACGACATCGCGCATACCGAACATTCCGCCGCCGACGACCCTCGTCCGATGGTGCTCGTCGTCGCGAGCAATCCGATCGAGCGACTCGATTGCGAAGCGGCCTTGCGGCAGTCGCCGTATCGCGCTATGACGGCCGCGACGCTCGACGAAGCGACCCGCGCGCTTACTCGCACACCGCCCGCCGCGCTTTTGTTGACCGTGCGGCCCGCGCCGGTCGAAGCGTGGACGTGGCTCGCCGCGTTGCGCGCGCAGGCGGCCATGCGCAACCTGCCGATCGTCGTGCTCGGCGAGGCCGAGGACCGTGGCGAGGCGGAAGCGTTGGGCGCGGCGGCGTTCATCGGCAAACCGGTGGCGGGCAGTGAACTCGCGAGTGTGCTCGCGGCGGTGACGGACGCGCACCGCGCTTACGGAACAGAGTCATGACGAGCGACTGGAGCGAGGTGCTGATCCTCAACGTCGACGACAACGACGGCGCGCGCTATGCGAAAACGCGCATTCTGTCGCGCGCGGGGTTCAATGTCATCGAAGCCGCTACCGGCACGACGGCGCTCGAACGCGTGCGCGCCGAATCGCCCGACCTCGTTTTGCTCGACGTGAAACTGCCCGATATCAACGGGCTCGAAGTGTGCAGGCTCATCAAGGCTTCGCCGGAGACGGCGGGCACGCTCGTGCTGCAGACATCGGCGGCGGCCGTGCATAGCCTCGATCGCATTCGCGGTCTGGAAGGTGGCGCGGACAGCTACCTCACTGAACCCGTCGAGCCCGCCGAATTGATCGCGCATGTGCGTGCGTTGTTGCGCGTGCGGCTTGCGGAAAGCGCGTTGCGGGAAAGCGAGGAGCGGTTTCGTCAGCTTGCCGAGAATATCGACGACATTTTCTGGATGCTCGATCCCGCGACCAATCAGTTGCTCTACGTGAGCCCCGCTTACGCGCGCCTGTGGGATACGCGCCAGGGCGCGCCGCTGCCGACGCCGGGCGTGGATCACTGGTCCAACGAAGTGCATCCGCTCGACCGCGAACATGTGGGCGCGGCGTACCGGGAACTGGCGGCGCACGGCACGCCTTATCAGGAAGAGTTTCGCGTCACGGGTGCCGAGGGCGGTCCGCGCTGGATGGCCGAGCGCGCGTTCCCGATACGCGGCGTGGGCGGACGGCCGGATCGCATCGCGGGCATTGTCAACGATATTTCCGAGCGCAAGGCCGCGGAAATGCTGCTGCGCGACGCCGATCGCCGCAAGGACGAATTCCTTGCGATGCTCGCGCACGAGTTGCGCAATCCGCTCGCGCCAATACAAAACGCCGTCGATTTGCTCGATCCGAAGCGCAAGCCTTCGCCGCAGCACTTTGAAACGGTGCGTACGATCATCGACCGTCAGGTGCGGCATTTGAGCCGTCTTGTCGACGATCTGCTCGATGTCGCGCGCATCACGCAAGGCAAGATCACGCTGCGTCAGGAAGCGGTGGATGTGGCAATGGCGATCGAGGCGGCCATCGAAACCGCGCAGCCCGCGCTGCAGAGAAAACGCCATACGCTCACGACCAAGCTCGGCGATTTGCCGTTATTCATCGTGGGCGATAGCGTGCGGATTGCGCAGGTGTTCGGCAACTTGCTGTCGAATGCATCGAAGTACAGCGTCGAGGAAGGCGAGATCGAGATCGAGACGGCGCGGGTCGGCGACCAGGCGCGCATCAGCGTGCGCGACAAGGGTATCGGAATTGCCGCCGACATGCTGCCGCATATCTTCGATTTGTTCGTGCAGTCGGAGACATCGCTGGAGCGTTCGGAAGGCGGGCTCGGCATCGGCTTGCCGCTTGCGAGGACGCTCGTTGAGTTGCAGGGCGGACGTATCGAAGCGTATTCAGCGGGGCTGCAACAGGGCAGCGAGTTCGTCGTGTGGCTGCCGCTTGCGTGTGGACCGCAGGCGGTGCCGGTTCCGCGTGTCGAGATCGCACCGGGATCGAGCGGCGGCAGACGCGTGCTGCTCGTGGATGACAGCGTGGACGCGGCAACCGCCATGGGTCTTCTGCTCGAAGCCGATGGCTACGATGTGCGCGTCGTCCACGATGCGACGGCTGCGCTCGAAATCAGCGAGACATTCGCGCCGCAGATCGTGCTGCTGGATATCGGCTTACCGGGGATGGATGGATTTCGCCTCGCCTGCGAGATGCGCAAGCGTCCGGCGACCGCGGATGCGCTCTTGATCGCGGTGACGGGTTATGGACAGGCGCATGACCGGCAACGGTCGAAGGAAGCCGGGTTCGATCATCATCTCGTGAAGCCGGTGGCGTTCGAGGAAATTCAGAAGGCGGTGGCGGGGCGGTTTGGGGCTTGAACGCCTGCCGGCTAGCGTTCGCGGCGTGCGCGTTTCATCTCGAGGTATAACCGATTCGCCACTGGATCGTTCGCCATGTATGCAACGTCTTCGCCGCTGCTTTCCGTTTGGCCATCGAGACCGGGTAACGCGGTGAGATGCGCAAGCAGGCCGGCGTGAGAGACGGCATCGACAATCAACGGCGCGAAATAGCTATCGAGATGCTTGTTCGCCGGGCTCTCGATTTCCTTTGTGAGCGCTTCCAGATAGGCTTCTTTACGCGATGCGCTCCAGTTGATCGCGAAATTGGCCCGGTAACAAAGCTCGGCATGAACGAGCAGCATGGTGCGGCCGTTTCCGTCGAGAAACGGATGCGCCCAGGCGGATGCGCCCAGGCGAATGCGCCCATCACGGTTCCAGGCGCTTCTCGCATCTTCAGCGGATGGTTGCCGATGTCAAGACCCCATTCGACCGCGCGCTGACATTGTTCCGACGCTTCGAACTGAATGCGTTGCCCCTTGCCGACGAGTCTTGCCACGCCTAGCGAGTAACGATCTTTTCCCGCCCAGGGATAGAACTCGTCGAACAGAATTCCGTGGACCTCGAGGAAATGCTCATAAGCAATGTCGCCTCGCACCGAGCGCAAAAATGTCAGTGCCTTTTCGAGGTTTGCTTCGAAGAAGCCGTGCTCCTGATACTTCAGCTCGTCGAGATCCTTGATGCGTTCAATGTTACGCAGATAGCCTGCCGTCTCGTAGTCCCCGAACGGGTCGAACACGCCTCACCTCTTTCAAATGATTGGTCATCAAGCGTGCGAACTGACGCGCGTTGACAATGTCGTTCTTCTTCAGCAACACGAGCAACTTCCCTGTCAAGTCGAAGTCGACGTCGTCTCCAGCGGCGCGTGTCACAGCTTCCGCGAAGTCATCGAGCCCGGAGCGCCGGTATTCGATGCCATGCGACTTCGCAAGGCGCTCTACGAAACTCGCAACGCCTTGAGTGGGCAGCTCATCGATATTCGCGGGCAGCCCGGGCGTTTTGGTAACGTCTGTCTCGGCGCGCGGACGGACCACGTATTGCACCTGAATGCCGTCCCACCCGAGCTTGCGCTGAGTCCGGTTGGTTCCAATATCGACCAAGCAAACAGCGCGATCGCGTTCGCGTCGAATGGTCAAGCCGATGACATGCACGCCTAGTTTGTCGAACACTTCGAGAAGCAATATTTCCAGCCGCACGGCGAGTTGCGCTTTGCCCGCCGAATCTGGAACCGCCTTTGCAAAAATTCCGGATCCTAGTCTAACCAGCCGGCCATCGTCGATTTGATGCTGTATTGCCGTACTGAGGTGGGAGGCACTCGCAAGACTACTCAAGTCACGGCGAAGCACGACATTGCCTGCGCGTTTCTTCAATGAGATCGACAGCTTGCTATCCAGGTTCATGAAGCACCTCGGTTCGTCGACAAGGTAGTCATTATAAAACGATAAAAACGATTTAGATACATGAAGTTAGACGCGCATGAATTGCCTGATTACCAGCAACATATGCACGATGCTTTGACGTGTGATGCGCGTTTTCACCTATCAATCCCTCGTTGACTCCACGCCCATCACGTCCCACACTTCACTCCAAGCAAGTGTGATCACAGGTCACACAAACCATACGAAACCAAACCGGAGGCTGTGTTGGCGACTCGCACGACGACAGACCTTCCCGCGCTCGAAGTCGTGGCGCGCGAAACCATGGCCGGGCGCGTCTATGCGCAGTTGCGCGAGGCAATCATGACCGGTCGCTTCGCGCCCGGCCAGTTGCTGAGTCTGCGCAGCGTCGCGGAAGCGGTCGGGTCATCCACCATGCCGGTACGCGCCGCGCTCACGCGCCTGCAAGCGGAAGGCGCGCTGATCGACGGCGCCGGACGCGCGCTGATGGTCCCGCCCATGACGCTCGAATTGCTCGAGGAATTGCGCGACGTGCGCATCGCGCTGGAAGGCGCGGTCGCGAAACGCGCGGCATCGCGCATGAGCCGCGCGCATCTCACGCAATTGCAGGAAGTGTTCGACGAGATGGATGCCTACGTCGAAGCTGGCGATGCATCCGCTTATCTGCGCAGCAACTTCGAATTCCATATCGCGATCTACACGCACGGCGCAAGCGATC
Organism: Caballeronia sp. HLA56; assembly: GCF_054655155.1. NCBI lineage: Bacteria > Pseudomonadati > Pseudomonadota > Betaproteobacteria > Burkholderiales > Burkholderiaceae > Caballeronia > Caballeronia sp. HLA56. Next base: position 227,482 of record NZ_BAAHOB010000001.1, read on the forward strand.
TCACGCTCGCGACCATTCAAAACTTGTGGATGCGCATCGGCCCGTTTCTGAACCTCGTCGCGCCGGACATTCCGCACATGCGCAAGTCGATGGCCGCGCATCGGCATATCGTCGATGCGCTTTGGCGCGGGGATGGCGAAGGCGCGCGCGCGGGCATCGAGGAAGATATCGGCGATGCGGCGGCCGATCTACAGGAACGGCTTCCGGCCGCTCATTCGGAAAGCGGCAACGGCGAGCAAAAGGCAAGCGCCTGAGTTTGTATTCAACGATAACAATGACGGAGACATGATGACGGTTCTTCAGATGCTGAAACCGCACGCGGGTTTGCGCGTGCTCGTGACAGGCGGCGCATCGGGCATCGGGCTCGTGATTGCGCGGGCCTTCGTCGATGCCGGCGCGCGCGTGCACGTGTGCGATGCGAGTCAGGAAGCCATCGACGCACTCGCCGAAGCCGAAGCCAGCACGGAACTCAACGCGATCACTTCGACGCTCGCGGATGTGTCGGATAAAGCGGCCGTGGAGCGCGTCTTCGCCGATGTCGAGCGCGAGCTCGGCGGTCTCGACGTGCTTCTGAATAACGCGGGAATCGCGGGACCGACAGGCGGTATCGACGAGCTCGATGAGAAGGATTGGGAAGACACGGTCGATATCAACCTCAACGCGCAGTTCTATTTCGCGCGTCGCGCGGTGCCGCTTCTGAAGCAGGCGCGCGATGGCGGCGCGATCATCGCGCTGTCGTCGGTTGCGGGCAGGCTCGGCTACGCCTTTCGCACGCCGTATGCCGCAACCAAGTGGGCGGTGGTCGGCATGACCAAGAGTCTTGCCATTGAACTCGGACCGTCGAACATTCGCGTCAATGCAATTCAGCCGGGCATCGTGAAAGGGCCGCGTATCGAGCGCGTGATCGCGGCGCGTGCGAAGCAACTGAATCTGCCTTACGAAGAGATGGAGAAGCAATATCTCGCGAAGATTTCGCTGCGCCGCATGACGACGCCCGAGGAAGTCGCAGCCACCGCCTTGTTCCTGTGTTCGCCGGGCGGCAGCGGCATCTCGGGGCAGGCCATTTCGGTGTGCGGCAACGTCGAAGTGCTCTAAACCAAGGAGACGACATGGCAACGAGACGCAAGGTCATCATCACGTGCGCGCCCACGGGCGCAATTCATACGCCGTCGATGTCGCCGTATCTTCCGGTCACGCCGCAAGAGATCGGCGATGCGGCGCTCGCCGCCGCCAAGGAAGGCGCCGCGATTCTGCATCTGCACGCACGCGATCCGAACGATGGTCATCCCACGCAAGACCCCGCCGTGTTCCAGGAATTTCTGCCGCGCATCAAGGCCGAAACGAACGCCGTCATCAATCTGACGACGGGCGGCAGTCCGCACATGACGGTGGCCGAGCGTCTGAAGCCCGCGCATCACTTCAAGCCCGAAGTGGCGTCGCTCAACATGGGTTCGATGAACTTCGGTCTCTACCCGATGCTGGACCGCTTCAAGGATCTGAAGCACGAGTGGGAGCGCAAGCATCTGGAGAACAGCCGCGATCTCGTGTTCAAGAACACGTTCGCGGATATCGAATACATCCTCACGTCGTGCGGTGCGAACGGCACGCGCTTCGAATACGAATGCTACGACATCTCGCATCTCTATAACCTCGCGCATTTCGTCGATCGCGGGCTCGCCAAGCCGCCTTTCTTCGTGCAAAGCGTGTTCGGTCTGCTCGGCGGTATCGGGCCGCATCCGGAAGACCTCGCGCACATGCGCCGTACCGCCGACCGTCTCTTCGGCAAGGACTATGTCTGGTCGATTCTCGGCGCGGGCCGTAACCAGATCACGCTCGGCTCCATTGGTCTCTCGCAAGGCTCGAACGTGCGCGTGGGCCTGGAAGATTCGTTGTGGATAGAACCGGGCAAGCTCGCCGAATCGAGCGCGGCGCAAGTGCGCAAGATTCGTCAGGTTATCGAAGGACTGTCGCTCGACATCGCCACGCCTGACGAAGCGCGTGAGATGCTGAAGCTGAAGGGCGCAAGCGAAACCAACTTCTGAGCCAGAGGGCATCGTGAACGACAGGGCAAAGCTGAAAGTAGTCGCGATGCCGACGGGCTGGCTGACCGTCGATCGCTCGTCGCAAGTGTATGGCCGCTATTTCGGCCAGCAGATCAAGGTGCCGGTGTGGTCCACGGCAATCGTCGGGGCCGGCAAGAAGATCGTCGTCGATACCGGCATTCATGATCCGGGCTGGGTTTCGAACTTCGTGTGTCCGTGCGAGCAGGCGCCCGAAGAGAAGCTCGAACGCGCGCTCAAGGAGTACGTGGGATGGAGCGCGGATGACGTCGATATCGTCATCAACACGCATCTGCATTACGACCACTCGGGCGGCAACACGCTCTTTCGCAACGCACGCTTCATCGTGCAGGCAAGCGAATGGGAATACGCGGGGCATCCATTGCCGACGCAGGCCACGTATTACCAGGAGTTTCTGATCGGCCGCGAGCCGCTGGCGTATTTTCGGTGGCAGTTCGTGCATGGCGTGGCCGACATCGTGCCGGGCGTGCGCGTGGTGCCGACGCCGGGACATACGCCGGGGCATCAGTCCGTCGCGGTGGACACCGAAGACGGCGTCGTGCTGATCGCGGGCGACTGTGCGAACTGCATGGAGAACATCGTGGATCTGGTGCCCGTTGGCATCGTGCATGAAACGCTGGCGGAGTTCAGCTCGCTTTCGCGGATTCGCCAGATCGCGGATTTCGTCATACCCGGACACGATCCCAACGTCGTGCCCGGCAGCGCGGGTATTGCACTGCCGGCGAGCGCTCGCTTGCCGCATGTTCCGAAGTAAAAGCGCGCAATAGCAGAAGCGGTAAAAACCATACGAAGACCCGGAGGAAGACATGAAAGCATTGACGCAGACAATTCGTCGTGCGAAACGCACGGCGTTCGGTTTGGCGCTCGCGACGACGCTCGGTATCGCGATGACAGGGCAGGCCGCAGCGGCGGACAAGTACAAGGTGTTTCTGTCGATGAGCTATGTCGGCAACGACTGGCAGACCGAAGCTGCGAACATGGTGAAGGCAATGGCCAACACGCCAGCGCTCAAGGACAAAGTCGATCTCGAAGTGCAGGTCGCGGGCACCGACGCACAGAAGCAGATTCAGCAGATCAACTCGATGGTGCAGGCAGGCGCGAAAGCCATCGTGATCTACCCGATCTCGCCGACGGCGCTCAATCGCGCGATCAAGAACGCGTGTTCCAAGGGCGTGGTGGTCGCGGCGTACGACGGCGAAGTGACCGAGCCGTGCGCGCATAACGTGACCATCGATCAGCATCAGGCAGGCACCGTCACCGCGGAATGGCTCGCGAAGACCATCAACGGCAAAGGCAATATCGTGGTCGTCAACGGCGTGCCGGGCACGTCGGTGGACCGCGCGCGCACCGAAGCGGCAAAGGCCGTGTTCGCGAAGTTCCCCGGCATCAAGATAGTCGCCGAAGGCACCGGCATGTGGAGCCAGGCGACGGCGCGCACCGAACTCTCGAAGATTCTCGCGACGAATAGCTGGGACAAGATCGACGGCCTGTGGATGCAGGTCGGCTGCTTCACGGCGGCGTCGATGCAGCTCGAAGCCGGTATCGCCGATGACAAGATCAAGCCGTGCGCGGGCGAATCGTCGAACGGGCATCGTGTGCAGATGCTGCCGCCGGGAACGGTCAAGGGCGAGGGCACGTATCGCTCGATCGGGTATCGCTCGATCTCGTATGGCGCGCCGCCGTACTCGGGCGCCATGGCGCTCAAGATGGCCGTGCAGAAGCTCGACGGCAAGGACTTTCCGCCGCGCGTGACGCTCAAGCTGCCGCTCGTGCTCACGCAGGATTCGAAGCTGTGCAAGACGGGCAGTATCGAGGAACTGAAGGCGGGTTGCACGGCCTTCATGCCGGACAAGGTGCCGCCGGGCTGGTTCGCCGACATCTATTCGGAAGACACGAAGGAAGTGGGCTTCAACGCGGCGCTCACCGGCAATCAGGACTGAGCGACATCTAAAGGTTAAGGGAGGCAAGCGATGACATCCCTTGCGATCGACCTGTCGAACGTGACGAAGCGCTTCGGCGCCACTGTCGCGCTCGACGGGGCGTCGTTCTCCGTCAAACGCGGCGCGGTGCATGCGCTGCTCGGCGAGAACGGCGCGGGCAAGTCCACCACGGTGAAGCTGCTGTCGGGTCTCATGCAGCCCGACGCCGGCAGCATTCGCGTGATGGGTCGGGACGTGGCGATGAAAGGCCCGAAGGACGCGCATCGGGCGGGCGTGCAGACCGCGTTTCAGGAGATGACCCTCGTGCGCGATCTCACCGTCGCGCAGAATCTGTTGATGTCGTACGAGCCGACCGGCTTTCTCGGGCGCATCAGGAAGCGCGAGGCGCAACGCCAGGCGGCCGAATGGCTCGACAAGCTGGAACTGTCGGACGTGCGTCCTGGCGCTTATATACGCGACCTTTCCTTGCCGGTGCGGCAGAAGATCGAGATCGCCAAGGCCATCGTGCGCGCGCCGCAAGTGTTGCTGCTCGATGAACCGACGTCCGCTTTATCGGGCCGCGACGTGGCGTGGCTTTCGCGCCGTATCGACGAGATGAAGACGCAGGGCGTGACCTTCGTGTTCATCTCGCACCGGATGCAGGAAGTGCGCGAGTTCTGCGACAGCCTCACGGTGTATCGGAATGGCAAGGACGTCGGTGCTTTCGATACCGCCGATATCTCCGATGACGAAGTCATTCGTCTCGTGATCGGCCGCTCGATGGAAGCGAAGTATCCGCCGAAGGTCACGCCGCCTGTGCTGACGGAGAACCACGGCGCGCCTGCAATCGAAGCACGCGGCATACGTGTCGATGGCGTCGTGAGCGACTTCGACCTCAAGCTGAAAGTGGGCGAAGTGCATGGCATCGCGGCGTTGCAGGGCATGGGCCAGCGCGAGATGTTCGAGGCGCTCTTCGGCGCGAGCTTCATCGACGATGGCGAGATTCGTATCGACGGCAAGCCGGTTACGTTGACGTCCACGGCGGATTCGCTCAAGGCCGGCGTCGCGACGAGCTTCCTGCCCGAAGACCGCAAGACCGAAGGCTTGTTCCTGCGCTTGCCGGGCGGCGAGAACGTATCGCTGCCGGTGATCGGACGCTACTCGCGTTTCGGCTTGATCGACCGCAAACGCGAACAGGCGGCCATACGTCGCTCGCTTGCGCAGATGGAAGTGAATCCGCGTGCGCTCTACAAGCCGTGTCTTTCTTTCTCGGGCGGCAATCAGCAAAAGATCGCGATGGCCAAATGGCTGCTCACGCAAAGCCGCGTGTGGCTCATGTTCGACCCGACGCGCGGTATCGACGTAGGCACCAAGCATCAGATATTCGTTTTGATGCGTGCGTTCGCGGCGGCGGGCGGCTCCGTGCTGTTCTATTCGACGGACGTGCCCGAACTCGTCAACGTGTGCGACTGCGTGTCGGTGATGTATCGCGGCCGCAATGCGGGCGAGCTCGAAGGCGAGGCGCTTACCGAAGAGAACGTGATGCGCAAGATGCTATCCAGTTGAGGAGTTGCATATGAAAATAGCCATAGCGTCGCCAGAAAGCGAGATCGTGAGGCCCGGCGCGCGCGTGGGAATCGGCGCACGCATCGACCATCATCGCGGGCTCATCATCGCGATCGGTGCGTTGCTCGCCATGCTCATTGCGTGGGTCGCGCTATCCGCCACGCCGGTCGGCATGTACGACATCGGTTCGGTCATATCGAGCAGCACGACGCTCGCGCTCGCGGCCATCGGGCAGACCATCGTCGTGCTGTCGGGCGGGTTCGATTTGTCGGCGTCGGCGGTCGTGTCGCTGGCCAACGTGCTCGCGGTGCGCTTCGTGCAAGGCTCGCCCGTCGAGCAGTGGGCGGGCGTCGCGCTCATCATCGCCATAGGCGGCGGCATCGGCCTCGTCAACGGCGCGCTAATCGCGTGGTTCCGCTTGCAATCCATTGTCGTTACGCTCGCGACGATGTTCATGGTGCAAGGCGTCACGCTGCTCATCCAGAACAAGCCGGGCGGCAGCATCGGCGAACAATTCGGCGGCTTTCTCACGGCCGACCTGATTCCCGACAAGATACCGATGTCGGCTGTCCTGCTCGTCGTGGCTTTGCTCGTGTGGTCGTTCATCAAGCGCACGCGCTTTGGCGTCGGTCTCTATGCGCTTGGCAGCGACCCCGATGGCGCGTATGCCAACGGCATGCCGGTCACGCGTTATCGCATCGCGACCTATGCGCTCGCAGGCATGTTCTACGCGGCAGCGGGCCTATACGTGTCGGCGCAGACGGGCTCGGCCGATCCGCTCGTCGGCCGCCCGCTCCTGCTTTCCATGTTCACGGCGGTCGTGCTCGGCGGCACGTTGCTTGGTGGCGGTCGTGGCGGTTGCGTTGGAAGCGTGTTCGCCGCAATGACGCTGATGATCACGGTGAACATTCTGCTCGTCTTGAACGTATCGGCGTTCTTCACGACGATTGCCGAAGCCGTGATCCTGATTCTCGCGGTGCTCGGTTCTTCCATCGGCAAGCAGTCGGCGGCGCACGAGTGCGCGCGGCAGGCTTCGCAATGGCTCAAGGCTGTGCGAACGGGCACGCGTGCACGCGATGACGGCCATGCGCGGCACGTGGCGTTCGAAGTCGGCGATTATCGTCCCATCGAGAACAAGGAGTTGAAGGGCCGCGCGATCCCGGACTGGATCGAGCGCAATCGCGAATGGGTCAAGTACGTGATTCCCGCGTACCTGCTGTTCTTCGGCGTGGTCGTCATCACGGGCTTCGTCTATGGTCCGGGCGTGCTGATCAGCGCGAACTTCTATAGCAGCCTGCTCACGCTGACCTTGTTTCTCGCGGTCCTCGGTCTCGGTCAAGGCGCGGTCATTCTCACCGGCGGTCTCGATCTATCGATGCCGTGGCTCATCACGCTATCGGGCGTACTGTTGACGGGTCTCACGCATGGCTTGAACGGCGCCGCGGTCTGGGCGGTGCCGGTCGTGCTCGGCGTGGGCCTGCTCGTGGGCATCTTCAACGGCGTGGGCGTCGTCATGCTCGGCTTGCCGCCGATTGTCGTGACGCTGGCGGCGAACGGCCTGCTGCAAGGTCTCACGCTCATCTATTGCAATGGCTCGCCGCAAGGCTGGACGCCGTCCGTGATCAGCGAGTTCGTCAATGCTCGTCTCGGTCCGCTGTCGCTAGCCGCCTGGAGCGTGCCGCTGTTTCTCGCGATTGCCTTGTTGCTGTTGCATCGGACGCCGTTCGGCAGGCGCGTCTATGCGGTCGGCAATTCGCCGATTGCCGCGCGTCTTTCCGGCGTGCGCGTCGGCTCCACGTTGATCGCGGTGTATTGTCTTTCGGGTCTGTGTTCCGCGCTCGTCGGCTTGCTGCTCGCGGGCTTCAGTTCGCAGGCGTTTCTCGGCATGGGCGATCCTTATCTCTTGCCTTCCATTGCCGTGGTCGTGGTCGGCGGCGCGCTCATCACGGGCGGACGCGGTCACTATCTCGGCGTGTTCGGCGGAGCGCTTCTGCTTACCGCGCTCGGCACTTTGCTCGCGGGCACGACGGTGCCGCCAGCGGTCCGCGACATCATCAATGGCCTCGTCGTTCTGGCCGCGGTGATCACGTTGCGCGACAAGCGAGGTTGACCAGCCGCTCATAAAAAACCGGAGGAGACACAAGAAATGAACCCAAGGCAAATAGCGATCATCGGTACAGGACGCATCGGCAGGGCGTGGGCCATCGTGTTTGCGCGCGCGGGCTTCAGCGTGAATCTGCATGATGCGTCGAAGGACATGCTGAACGGCTCGATCGCTTCGATACGGGAAAGCGTGGACGACCTCGCGTCGTTCAAGCTGACCGACGAGTCGACCGATGCCATCATCGCGCGCATCAAGACTTGCGAGTCGCTCGAAGAAGCCGTGTCCGACGCGGCTCTCGTGCAGGAGAACATCGCGGAAATGGTCGAGCCCAAGCGCGAACTATTCGCGCAACTCGACCGCCTGACTCATCCCGAAGCCCTGCTTGCCAGTTCGACCTCGGGCCTGCCTGCATCGACCTTTACGCAAGGCTTGAAGGGCGGCGCGCGCTGCCTCGTCGCGCATCCGGTGAATCCGCCTTCGCTCGTGCCGCTCGTCGAGCTATGCGGCGCGCCGTGGACCGCGCCCGAAGCGATCGAACGAGCGCGCGCCATCTACGAAGCGGCGGGACAGAAGCCCGTGACCGTGAATCGTGAAATTTCGGGCTTTCTCCTCAACCGCCTGCAAGGCGCGGTGCTCGACGAAGCGCTCAGTCTCTATGCGCAGGGTTACGCCACGGCGGCCGACCTCGATACGGTCATGCGCGATGGTCTCGCCATGCGCTGGTCGTTCATGGGTCCGTTCGAAACGATCGATCTGAACGCGCCAGGCGGCGTCGCGGATTACGCGGCGCGCTATAGCGGCACGTATCGCAACATTACAGCGACGCGCGTGCCTTTCGACTGGCCCGAAGAGATATTGACTAAGCTCGACGCCGAACGCCGCGCCGTTCTGCCGCGCGATCAGATCGAAAACCGCAGTAGCTGGCGCGATCGCAGGCTGATGGCGTTGATCGCTCACCGCCTCGCGGACAAGGACAAGGCGTAGCCACGCCACAACCAGGAAGGAGACGACGATGCCCGAAACCCGCTTGCTGGTCGATGCCAACAATCATCTGGGTGAAGGACCGCTTTGGGACGTGAAGGAGGAGAAGCTCTACTGGATCGACAGTACCGCCGCCGAAATCTATAGCTGCCGCGCCGATGGCAGCGAGGTCGAACGCTACTTCGTGCCGCGTCATATCGGTTCCATGGCGCTGCGTGAACAAGGCGGCGCGGTGGTCGCGCTCGCGAACGGGCTGCATTTCTACGATTTCGACGCGCAGACGGTGCAGTTTATCGGCGACCCGGAAAGCGACGATCCCGAAACGCGCTTCAACGACGGCAAGGTGGATCGGCAAGGGCGGTTCATTGCGGGCACCATGTCTTACGACTTCGATCGCTACTTTGCGGATCGCGGCCAGCGTTCCACCAAAAGCGGCGGACTTTATCGGCTCGATACGGACGGCAAGATCGCGCATCTGGACAGCGGCATCAGTTGTTCGAACGGTCCATGCTGGAGCCCGGACAACCGCACTTTCTACTTCACCGACACGTATAGCAAGGAGATGTACGCGTACGACTACGACATCGAAACGGGCGCCATATCGAACAAGCGGCTGTTTGCTTCCGCGCGCGACATGGCCGGCACATTCGATGGCGCGACGGTCGATTCCGAAGGCTACGTATGGTCCGCGCTGGTGTTCGGCGGGCGCATCCTGCGCTTCGCGCCCGATGGCTCGCTCGACCGTGTCGTGCCGTTTCCGGTTCGCAATCTGACGAGCGTGATGTTCGGCGGCCCGAATCTCGACATTCTTTACGTCACGACAATGGGCCGCCCGATGTGGGGCATTCCGCAGAAAGAGCGCGACAAGGGTGGTCTTTTCGCGGTGACGGGACTCGGCGTGACAGGCCTTCCAGAGCCGCGTTTTGCGGGGTGAGATTCGAACGCCCGACGCTTAACTCTTTACGATCCACACCGAGTTGAGATCGTGGGCGTCGCCTTCCGTTACCGTCAACTTGCCTGCTTCGACGAGGCAGGCAAAGCGCCACTTGCAGAAGAGATCGCTGCGTCCCGAACGATGCATGGCCGCGCCAAGCATCTCGCTGCTTGCGAGCTTGGCCGGGGCGCCCGACGCGAGCGCGATGAAGTCCGCGTCGTAATGATCGATGGGATGCGAAGCGAGCTTGCCGTCTTCCCACACACGCACGGCTTCGCCATCTTCCTTGAGCGCGGCCCATTCGTTCGCGAGTTGCGCGCGCAGGCCGGCGCTTGCGGGCTTGCGTGCCGCGACGAGCGCGGCGGCCGCGCCGACATCCAGCGCCAGCGCTTGTCCCTTGGGAATCGCGCGAGCCACGGCGCGCAGGCTCGCATCGATTTCGCTCACGAGCACGTCCGCGTCGCGCAGCCACCAGTGCGCGCGTCGACGCAGCGCTTGCTCCACATCGCCTGCCTCGGCCCAGATCACCACCTCGGACGCCTGAGTCGTCAGGTCGGCGAGGCGCCGGTTCATGTCGCGTAACTCGCCATACCAGTCCATCGACGCTTCGTCTTGCGGATCGAAGCCGCCGCACGCGTAGAGCGCCTTCATGAAGCCGACGCGCGCATCGGGCGAGCCGGTGTCGACATCGACAAGCGGGCCGATCGAGCCATCGTCGAGGATATCGATGACGGGATCGCGCAACGCCGTGCGCAACATGGCCGCGGCCGAGCCGCCCTGACATAGGTGATGGATGGTTTTCATCGGATTCTCCTCTTCAACGACATACCTTCAACGACACATCGCCGACCCCTCCGGCGCGTGAAGCCGCAGACTATAGCGGAATTCGTATCTCGAATTTAGCGGTCGGTCCCGGTTTTCTTCCCGGACCGGGTCCCCGGTTTATCCCTCACCGCGCTCATGGGACTAAAGTCCAATACCGGTTCAAGAGCCGCGCGCCTATTCTCCAGCGAGAAATCAAGAGCCGGGGCGTGGACACAGCGCCTCGTGGTGCTGCCGAACTTCACGCCTGATCCAATGAGCGATGCGACGCCAACCGTGGCCGTGGTCGATGACGACGAATCGGTCTGCCGGGCACTCAAGCGGCTGCTGCGTGCGGCCGGCATGGCGTCGGCGAGCTTCGGCACGGGCGACGCGTTGCTCGCCGCACTCGACGAAAACGACGCCGCATGGCGGCCCGACTGCATCGTGCTCGACGTGCAGATGCCAGGCATCAACGGGCTGGAAGTGCAACGGCGTCTGGCGGGCACCGACATGCCGATCGTCTTCGTCACGGCTCACGACGATCCCGCCGTGCGCGATACGGCGCTCGCTGCGGGAGCCGCGGCCTATCTGCATAAACCATTCGACGACGAAGTGTTCATCGGCGCGGTGCGCGCGGCCATTGCACGCGTGCGCGAGGCGCCATGACGTCCTTCCCGGCACCGCATAAAACGACGACACATGGAACGAGGGCCGGTTGCGTGCGCAGACGGTCAGGCATCGACGAAAACACTGAGAGGGAGTACCGAAATGAACAGCACGTTTCAAACCGCGCGGAGCCGGCGCGTGCGCCTGTCATCGAGCTTGGCGCTCATGCTTGCGACCGCGGTAACGCTCGAAGCAGCCGCGCAGCAGGCGATCTATTACCCCGCGCGCGGTCAAAGCCAGAGCCAGCAGGGCAGTGACGTATCGCAATGCCAGCAATGGGCGAAGCAGAACACCGGTATCGATCCGATGGCACTCGCGCAGCAGGCTAACCAGCCACCGCCAACGCAGCAACAGGGCGGACGCGTGCGTGGCGCGGCGGGCGGGGCGGCAGCGGGCGCCGCGATGGGTGCGATAGCCGGCGACGCAGGCAAGGGCGCGGCAGCGGGTGCGGCGGGCGGTGCAGTGATGGGCGGGGTGCATCAACGGCAGCAGCGGCGTGCGGCCGCGTCGCAGCAGCAGGCCAATCAGCAACAGGTCTCGCAGGAGATGACGACCTTCAACCGGGCCGTGTCCGCCTGCATGACGGGACGCGGCTACACCGTGCAATAGACGCGAGCCACGCGAGCGGAGACACTTATGCCGACTTCACCTTTGCGGATCTTCAAAGCCCCCGCTCCGGCTTCGTCGGCGTTCGTGCGCTGGCGGCGCGCGGGCATGCGCTTCGTCGGCGTCTCGTTGATGTTCGCCATCGCGGCATGCGAGAAGCAAGCGAGCGCGCCCAAGCCCGCCGCGCCCGAAGTTACCGTGATGACCGTCGAAGGCCACGACACGCCCGTCACGTTCGAATTCGTCGCGCAGACGCAGAGCTCGCGCGAAGTGGAGATCCGCGCACGCGTGGAAGGCTTCCTCGAAAAGCGCCTCTACACCGAAGGCGCGCTCGTGAAAGCAGGGCAGGTGATGTTTCAGATGGATCGCAAGCCGTTCGAGGCTTCGCTGCAAACCGCGCGCGGCCAGCTCGCGCAACAGCAGGCGCGGCTCACCGTGACCAAGGCGAATCTCGCGCGGGTGCGTCCGCTCGAAGCGCTGAACGCGGTCAGCAAGAAGGATCTCGACGACGCCATCGGCAACGAGAAATCCGCACAGGCTTCGGTGATCGCCGCGCAAGGCGAAGTACAGAACGCCGAACTCAATCTGGGCTATACCACCATCAAGAGTCCGCTCACCGGATTGTCGAGCTATGCGCGCATGCAGGAAGGCAGCTATCTCTCGGCAGGCAATTCGAGCCTGCTGACTTCGGTCGCGCAACTCGATCCCATGTGGATCAACTTCAGTCTCTCGGAAAACGAGGTCTTGAGCTATCGCGATCAGATCGCGAAAGGACGCCTGACCGCGCCCGCTGACAAGCGTTATATCGTCGAAGTCATTCTCGCCGATGGCTCGCGCTATCCGGATACCGGCCCGGTCGATTTCTTCGCGCCTTCGTATAACAAGGACACGGGCACGTTCCTCGTGCGCGCGGTGCTGCCGAACAAGGCCGGGCAGTTGCGCCCCGGCCAGTTCGTGCGCGCGCTGGTGCATGGCCTCACGCGGCCGAACGCCATTCTCGTGCCGCAACGCGCCGTGTTGCAGGGCGCGAAAAGCCACTACGTATGGTTGCTCGACAAGGACGGCAAGACGCCGCGCGAGCAAGTGGTGGAGGTGGGCGACTGGCTCGGCGACAACTGGTTCATATCGGATGGTCTGCGCGCAGGCGACCGCGTGATCGTCGATGGCGCGATACGCGTGTCCGCGGGCGCGCCCGTCAACGTGAAGGGCGATGCCGCGCCCGTTGCGCCGCCAGGCGAAGCGACCATCAAGGTCGAGCCAGCCCAACAGGCGAAGTGAGCGAAGGCCGCCATGAAATTCTCTCACTTCTTCATCGACCGGCCTATCTTCGCGATGGTCGTGTCGATCGTCATCACGCTTGCGGGCGTCATTGCCATGCTCGCGTTGCCGATCGCGCAGTATCCGGACATCACGCCCGCGCAGGTCACGGTGACGGCTCAGTATCCCGGCGCAAGCGCGGATGTCGTCACCAACAACGTGGCCGCGCCGATCGAGCAGCAGGTGAACGGCGCGGACAACATGATCTACATGAACTCGTCGAGCTCATCGACGGGACAAATGACGCTCAACGTGTTTTTCGATATCGGCACCAACCCGCAACTCGCGCAAGTGGACGTGCAGAATCGCGTGAACCTTGCGTTGCCGCAGTTGCCGCAATCGGTGCAGGCGCAAGGGGTGCAGGTACAGAAGAAGTCGTCGGCGTTCATGATGGTGATCGCCATCTATTCTCCGAGCAACCGCTACGACGCGACGTATATCGCCAACTACGCGAACATCTACGTGCTCGATGCACTGAAGCGCATTCCCGGCGCCAATCAGGCGAGCATCTTCGGCTTTCCGGATTACGCGATGCGCATCTGGCTCAAGCCCGAACGCATGGCACAGCTCGGCGTGACGCCTTCTCAAGTGCAGAGCGCGGTGTCCAATCAGAACCAGCAGTTTGCGGTGGGCAGTATCGGACAATCGCCGACGGGCACGCCCGTGCAGCAGTCGTTCGCCGTCACCACCACGGGACGGCTCGCCACGCCTGCCGAGTTCGAGAACATCATCATTCGCGCGCAGAACGGAGGCGCCGCTATCGTGCGCTTGAAAGACGTGGCGCGCGTCGAACTCGGACAGAAGGATTATTCGATCCGCAGCCGCTTTCAGGGCAAGCCCGCAACGGTGATCGCCGTGTATCAGCAGCCGGGCGCGAACGCGCTCGATGTATCGAAGCAAGTGCGCGCCACGCTCGAACAGATGAAGAAGTCATTTCCGGAAGGGATCGACTATCGCGTTTCGATGGATACCACCGAGTTCACGCGCGCTTCGATCGCCGATGTGATCCACACCTTCTTCGAAGCACTCGTGCTCGTGGTTATCGTCGTGTATCTGTTCCTGCAGAGCATACGCGCGACGCTCATTCCGGTGCTGGCGGTGCCGGTGTCGATCGTCGGCACGTTCGTGGGCATGTCGCTGCTCGGCTTTTCCATCAACATGCTCACGTTGTTCGGGATGGTGCTGGCGATAGGGATCGTGGTGGACGATGCCATCGTCGTGATCGAGAACGTCGAGCGCAACATGACGGTCTTCAAGCTGCCGCCGAAAGAAGCCGCGAAGCGCGCAATGGACGAAGTCTCGGGACCGGTCGTCGCTATCGTGCTCGTGCTATGCGCGGTGTTCGTGCCCGTGGCGTTTCTCGGTGGCATCACCGGGCAGTTGTACAAGCAGTTCGCCATCACGATCGCCATATCCGTGGTGTTCTCCGGGATCGTTGCGTTGACCTTGTCGCCCGCGCTCGCGGCACTGTTGCTCAAGCCCGAGCATGGCAAGAAGGCGCGCTTTTTCGTGTGGTTCGACAATGGCTTCGCGAAGATGACGCGCGGTTATTCGCGCTCGGTGGCGTTCGTCATCAAGCGCTCGGTCCTCATGTTGCTGATCTTCGCGGGCATGATCGGCCTTTCGATCTGGATGGTGAAGTCGATACCCACGAGCTTTTTGCCGCCCGAGGACCAGGGGTATCTGCTCGGCGCGGTGATCATGCCCGATGCCGCGAGCCTCGACCGCACCGGAGAAGTCTCGGAACGCGTAACCGATTACTTCATGAAGCAGCCAGGCGTGGACAGTATCACCACGGTGGATGGCTTCAGCCTGCTCGACAGTCAGACGAAGAACAACGCGGGTACGTTCTTCGTCGGCTTCAAGAGTTTCGATGAGCGCTACTCGTCCGCGAACATTCGCAAGCAAAATGCGCGCGCCGTGCTGCTCGGCGCGTACAAGAATTTGTCCACGGTGAGTCAGGGTATCGTGCTGCCCGTCAATCCGCCTTCCATTCCGGGCCTTGGCACGACGGGCGGTTTGGAGATGTGGATACAAAGCAAGGGCGATGCGGGCAGCGCGCAGATATCGGCCAGGGTGCAGGATTATCTGGCGAAAGCGAAGCAACGGCCCGAATTGCAGGGCGTGACATCCACGTTCAACGCCAACGCGCAACAGCTTCAGGTCGAAGTGGATCGTGCCAAGTCCGAAACGCTCGGCGTTCCGGTGCAGGATGTCTACAGCGCGATGCAGACCATGTTCGGTTCGCTCTACGTCTCGCAGTTCAACAAGGACAGCCGTCTGTGGCAAGTGATCCTGCAGGCGGAATCGTCGGAGCGTCGCACGCCCGAGGACTTGAATCGCATCTTCGTGCGCGGCAGTTCAGGCGAAATGGTGCCGTTGAAATCCGTGGTCACGTACAAGTACGTGACCGGTCCCGATCTGATCACGCGCTTCAACAATTTTCCCGCGGTGAAGATCACGGCCAACGCCGCGCCCGGTTACAGCACGGGGCAGGCCATGGCCGCGCTGCAGGACATTGCGACGAGCACGTTGCCGCAGGACTACGGTATTGCGTGGAGCGGTCAGGCATACGAGGAACAGAGCTCGGGCAGTTCATCGGCGATGGTGTTCGTCTTCGGCCTCGTCATGGTGTTCCTGATTCTCGCCGCGCAATACGAGAAGTGGTCGTTGCCGATGGGCGTCTTGCTCGCCGTGCCCTTCGCCTTGTTCGGCGCACTGCTCGCCATTCTGCTTCGCGGGCTCGACAACAACGTGTACTTTCAGATCGGCCTCACCATGCTCGTTGCGCTCGCGGCGAAGAACGCCATTCTGATCTTCGAGTTCGCGGTGCTCAACCGCGAAGCGGGCAAGTCCATCTACGAGTCCGCGATGACCGCCGCATCCGAGCGCCTGCGCCCGATCGTGATGACATCGCTCGCGTTCATTCTCGGCTGCGTGCCGCTTGCGATTGCGACGGGGGCATCGGCGAATAGCAGGCATTCCATCGGCACGGGTGTGATCGGCGGGATGCTGGGCGCCACACTCATCGCCGTGTTCTTCATCCCGATGTTCTATTACGTCATCGAGACCATGAGCGCCAGGTTCGGGTCGAAGAAGAAAGGCGAAGGTAAGGGCGAACCGGGTTCATCGCCCGCGGCGGACCATGACGGGCCCGCGACGCACGGAGGCGAATGACATGCGCTCAAACATAGCCATGAAACCGTCATCGCGTGTGATCGTGCTGATCGTGTCGTCGATGCTCGGCGGTTGTCTGCTCGGGCCGATTTACGAGCGTCCCGCCATCGAAACGCCCGATAGCTTTCGCTTCGCCGCACAGCAATCGAACGAGATCGCCAACACGGCATGGTGGGAGCAATTTCAGGACCCCGCGTTGAATCAGTTGATCGCCATTGCGTTGCAGGAGAACAAGGATGTGAAGATCGCGGCGGCGCGCGTCGATGAATTCCTCGGGCAATTTCAAGTCACGCGTTCGCAGCTGTTTCCGCAAGTGGGATTGGGCGCGAATGCCGAGCGCGAGCGCTTACCCATCGGGTCCGCGCAATTGCCGCCGGGCGTAGGCACGGTCATCAATCAGTATCAGCTCGCGTTGAATGCTTCGTGGGAAATAGACGTGTTCGGGCGCTTGCGGCGTCAGACGGAAAGCGCACGCGCTAGTCTGCTTGCAAGTGAGGAAGGCCGCCGAGCGACTATTTTGTCGTTGGTGGCTTCGGTGGCATCGACCTACATCACGCTCGTTTCGCTCGACCGGCAACTCGATATTGCGCGAGCCACGGTCAAGAGCCGGCAGGAGTCCGTGATCGTGTTCGGCCTGCGCTTTCAATACGGCGAAGTCTCGCAGATGGAACTGGCGCAGTCGCAGTCGGAGTATCAGGCCGCGCTCGCGACGATTCCGCAACTCGAACAGCAGATCGCCACGCAAGAAAACGCGTTGTCCATTCTGCTGGGCCGTAATCCGCAAGGCATCGCACGCGACCGCGAACTCGACGATCTGGCCACGCCGCAAGTCCCAGAAGGTCTGCCCTCGGAGTTGCTCACGCAGCGGCCGGATCTGCGTCAGGCGGAGCAGAACCTGATCGCGGCGAATGCGCAGATTGGCGCGGCGCGGGCGCTGTATTTTCCGTCGATATCGCTCACGGGCCTCTTCGGCACTGCAAGCACGCAATTCTCGCAACTCTTCACGGGAGCGGCGCGCGTGTGGTCGTTCGCGGGTGCCGTGACGCAGCCCATCTTCACGGGCGGAGCGATCAGCGGACAAGTAAAGGCGGCGGAGGCGCAGCAGCAACAAGCGCTTTTCTCCTATGAAAAAGCGATTCAAGTGGCGTTTCAGGATGTCGACGACAGTCTCATCACGCTAACCAAGAGCCGCGAAGCACGCGATGTGCAGGGCCGTCAGGTCGATGCCTTGCGTACCTATGCCAATCTCGCGCGGCTGCGTTACGAGGGTGGCTACACGAGCTATATCGAAGTGCTTGATGCGGAACGCAGCCTCTTCCAGTCGCAGTTGAGCTATACGCAGACGCAGGCCGCCGCGCTCAATGCCATGGTTTCGCTCTACAAGGCGATGGGCGGCGGCTGGGTCGCGGAAGCCGAGCAACGCACGGCAGTGGTCTACGACACGCGCGGCGCGGTGGTCAAACGCGATGCGAAGGACGAGCCATCGCCATGAACGCGCGCGCCAACATGCGTTTGATCGCCTGTCACGAATGCGATCTCCTGCAACATGAAACCGTGCTGCAAAGAGGCGGCGTCGCGCGCTGTGCACGTTGCGGCGCGCCGCTGTATCGCAATCGTCCCGATGGACTGAATCGCGCGCTTGCCTGCACGCTCGCCGCCCTCACGATGTTCTGCATCGCCAATGCGTTTCCTATCGTGGGACTCGAAGTGAGCGGCACGGTGGTTCAAACCACCCTGCTCGGCGCGGTGCGTGTGCTTTACGCCGATGGCATGTGGCCCATCGCGGGGCTCGTGCTCGCGACCACGTTCATCATGCCGCTTGCCGAGATGTGCGCCATGGCGTGGCTGCTCGTTCCACTGAGCAGGGGTTACGCGCCGCGTGCCGGACGTGCCGCCTTTCGCGCGTTGCATACGGTGCGGCCGTGGGGCATGACCGAGGTGCTGATCCTCGGCTTTCTCGTGGCGCTCGTGAAACTTGCGCATATCGCGAGTGTCGTGCCTGGCCTTGCGCTCTTTGCATTCGGCGGCGTCATGCTGCTGATCTCGGGCGCTTCGGCATCGTTCGATCCGCGCGAGGCATGGGCATTGATCTACAAAAGCAGCCTCGCCGATGCCCCTGCTTATCGCGGCCACGCGCGCACCGCGAAACAAGCGGGCTTCTTCGTCTGTCACGATTGCGCGCTCGTCTCCAAGGCGCCGCCGCATGCGCACGACGGAAACTGTCCGCGTTGTCATGCACGGCTGCACTTTCGCAAGCCCGACAGCATCGAGCGAACGTGGGCGCTGCTGATCGCCGCGATGGTGCTCTACGTTCCCGCCAACGTGCTGCCCGTGATGGATACGAGTTCGCTCTTCGGCGCGCAGAAGGACACCATCATGAGCGGTGTCGCGTATCTGTGGACTTCGGGTTCATGGCCGCTCGCGGTGCTGGTGTTCATCGCGAGCATTGCCGTGCCCATGCTCAAGATACTCGCGCTGCTCATGCTCGTCGTCAGCACGCAGATGCGCTCGCGCTGGCTGCCCGCGCGGCGCACGAAGATCTATCGCATCGTCGAGTTCGTCGGTCGCTGGTCGATGCTCGATATTTATGTGATCACCGTGCTCGTCGCGCTCGTGCAGTTTAATGCGCTGGCGACGATACGCGCGGGCGCCGCCGCCATTGCTTTCGGTGGAGTCGTCGTGCTGACGATGTTCGCGGCAATGGCATTCGACCCGCGTCTCATCTGGGACGCCGCGGACCAAGGACATGGCTGAACCTCCCGACATCAAGCGAGCGCCTCCGGATGAATTTCCCGAAGCCTTGCCCGCCCGCCGCCCGCGCTTCGGCATTTCGCTGATCTGGCTCGTGCCGCTCATCGCGGTGCTTATCGGCGGATGGCTCGCGGTGCAGGCCATCCTCGAGAAGGGTCCGACGATCACCATTACTTTCAACACGGGCGAGGGGCTCGAAGCGGGCAAGACCAAGCTCAAGTACAAGAACGTGGATATCGGCACGGTCAAGAGCGTGGTGCTCGCGCCGGATCACAAGCGCGTGATCGCATCGGCGGAAATGGCGAAGGATGCGGAACACATGCTCGTCGACGACACAAGCTTCTGGGTCGTGCGCCCGCGCATTTCAGGCGGCACGGTGTCGGGCCTCGGCACGTTGATCGGAGGCGCGTTCATCGGCGTGGATGTGGGCGTGAAGAGCGCGAAGCGTCACGACTATACCGGGCTCGAATCGCCGCCTGTCATCACGGCGGACGTGCCGGGGCGCGAGTTCGTGTTGAAGAGCCCGACCATGGGTTCGCTCGATGCCGGTGCACCGATCTACTTCAGGCGTCTTCAGGTGGGACAGGTGACCGCCTATGAGCTCGATGCGGACGGCATGGGCGTGACCATCCACATCTTCGTCAACGCCCCTTACGACAAGTACGTCAAGCTCGATACGCGCTTCTGGCAAGCGAGCGGCGTGGACGTCAAGCTCGATTCGACCGGTGTGAAGATGGACACGGAATCGCTCGTCGCGATACTCGTGGGCGGGCTCGCATTCGAAACGCCGGCGTCCTTGAAAGAGCTTGCCGATAGCTCGGATGATCAGGATCTGGCGGAAGCGCCTGCGAGCAGCGTGTTCCAGCTCTTCGGAACACGCCCCGAAGCGATGAAGCGGCATGATCGTATCGTCGATACCTACGTGTTCAATTTCAAGGAATCGGTGCGCGGTCTGTCGGTCGGCGCGGAAGTGGATTTTCGCGGTATCGTGCTCGGCGAAGTGACGGCGATCAATACGCAATACGATCCAGTGCGGCGGGAATTCAGCATCCCCGTACGCGTGAACTTCTATCCGGAACGCTTCACCATGCGCATACGGGCAGGCGACAAGACGGGACGTCTCGTGCCCGACCGGCATCAGCTCTTGCAATACATGGTCGAGCACGGCTTTCGCGGGCAATTGCGTACCGGTAGCATCCTGACGGGGCAGCGCTATATCGCGGTCGATTTCTTCCCGAACACGCCGAAAGAAAAGATGGACACAAGCGGCGATCCGCCGGAAATTCCGACCGTGCCGGGCGGCTTGCAGTCATTGCAGGACTCCGTGCAGGCACTCGTGGCGAAGTTCAACAAGATTCCGATCGAAGGGATCAGCAACGACCTGCGCGATACGCTCAAACAGGCGCAGGTGCTTATCAAAACGCTCGACACCGACGTCGCGCCACAAGCGAAAGCAACGCTCGCGGCTGCACGCGATGCGCTCGGCGCGACGAGCCGCGCGTTGCAGAGCGACTCGCCGTTGCAGACCAGCACCGCCGAAACCATGCGTGAGTTGTCGCGCACGGCCGCTGCATTCCGCAATCTCGCGGAGTATCTCGAACAGCATCCGGAAGCGATTCTGCGCGGCAAGCCGGAGGATAAAAGGTGATATACCGTTTCTTCGTTCCAGCGCTCATCGTCATGGTCGGCGCGTGTGGTGCATCGCCCAAGGCCGCGTTCTATACGTTAAGTCCCGAAGCTACACTGCAACCTGCCGCGAATGTCAGGCCCGTTCGCGTGACCGTGGGGCCCGTGACGGTTCCCGACCTTGTCGACAAGCCGCAAATGATCACGCGAACCATGCCGAACGAAGTGACCGTGAACGAGTACGCGCGCTGGGGCGAGCCGTTGAAAGAGAATATCGCGCGTACGTTGGCGGCGGATTTGTCGCGCGTGCTTGGCGTGGATAATGTGTCGATTTATCCGCCGAGTGCGGATATCAAGACCTATCAGCTACGCGTCGATGTGATGCATTTCGAATCCGTCATCGACGATTCCGTCACGCTCGATGCACTCTGGAGCCTTCGCGCCCCCGATGGTGTATCGCATTTCGACGGGCACACGCTCGTGCACGAAAACACGAAAGGCGATGGTTTCGCCGCCATCGCCGCGGCGCATAGCCGCGCGCTCGCGCAGATGAGCCGGCAGATCGCGGCCGCGCTCGGCGAGATGCGGCAATGAACGATGCATCACGTCGTAATTGAATCGCCTTCGGGCGCTTCGTGCGGCAGCGACCAGCCGAAGAATACCTGCGCGTCGTGCAGCTTGCCGGCTCGTATCGAGAGAATCTCCGTGTTGCGAAAGGCCTTGCCGTCGAGCATGCGCGCATCGTACGTGACGAACACATGTTCGCCGTCCTGCCTCATGTGAACGAAGTCGAAGGTGGCGATTGCGTTCGCGTTCGGCCAGCAACGCGCGAAGTAAGTCGCGCGGTCGAGACGGTTATCGCGAGGACTCGTGAAATGGAAGTCTTTCGCGATGAGCGCTTCAATAGCGGCACGATCCTTCGTCACATACGCTTCATAGACACGTCGCGCGACTTCAACCGGGTCGAGAGTTGCGTCGGGCATGAGTTCCTCCTTTGCGATAGGCTTCGGGTTGCGTGCGCGATTCATCGTCACGTCTCATACGACGTTCGAGCGATCGCGGAATCGACGTATGGTCACGCGTCGTGCGCAAAATCCAACAATAGCTTCGCATGAGACTTGAGTCGGAGGCGTGTATTGCCGGCTCTTGTCGACAGGAGACGGTTACATGCCAGCAAGACGCCTTATTTCCGCGCTGCTCAGCGCTGCATTGCTCGCCTCACTTCCCATTCAATCCGCCCTCGCGGACGATACCCCCACCGAAACGATTACCGTGGCAGGACTTTCCGAGCCTTCGGACATCCTGGTGGATCGCTGGGGCGTGCCGCATATCTACGCGGCCAACGACAGCGACGCGTTCTTCGTGCAAGGCTTCAACGCCGCGCGCGATCGTCTGTTCCAGATCGATCTATGGCGTCGTCGCGGGCTTGGCGAACTCGCCGAAGTCTTCGGGCCCGCGTATGTCGAGCAAGACAAGGCCACGCGGCTCTTTCTCTATCGCGGCGACATGGAGACCGAATGGAAGCGCTATGGACCCGATGCCAAGCCGGCCGCGACGCGCTTTGCAGCAGGCGTCAACGCGTATATCGACTGGCTTGCCGAGCACCCGGACCGCATGCCTTATGAGTTTCGCAAAGTCGGTTACTGGCCCGCGAAGTGGGGCGCGGACGATGTCGTGCGTATCCGCAGTCATGGCCTGACGCGTAATTTGACGAGCGAAGTGGCGCGTGCGCGCGTCGCATGCAAGAGTTCGCTCGATGCCGATTCGGTGCGCTTCGGTTTGCAGCCACAGTGGAAGCCGCAGATGCCCGCGGGGCTCGATCCATGCCTGCCCGACGATGTTCTCAAGGTCTTCACGCTGGCGACGCAAGGCGTGCGCGTGACGAAGGAGTCGCTCAAGAGCGCGGATGCCTCGACTTCGATGATTGCCGCTGCCGACAATCCCGAGGAAATCACCGAGGGCAGCAATAACTGGGTCGTCGCGCCGGGCAAATCGGCGACGGGCCGCGCGATCATGGCGAACGATCCGCATCGCGCTTATGCCGCGCCGAGCCTGCGCTATATCCAGCAGATCAGCACGCCGACGCTCGATATCATCGGTGGCGGCGAGCCTTCCTCGCCGGGCATATCCATTGGTCATAACGGGTCCATTGCGTACGGTCTCACGATCTTCAACATCGATCAGGAAGATCTCTACGTCTACGAGTTGAACCCCGTCGATGCGCGGCAGTACCGCTACAAAGGTGCATGGGAGCCAATGCATGTCGTGCACGAGACGATCAACGTACGCGGCGCAGCGCCCGTCAAAGCGGACCTACTGTTCACGCGTCATGGTCCCGTCATCTACACGGAAGACAGCAAGCATCGCGCATACGCCGTGCGTACCGCATGGCTCTCGCCGGGTATGTCGCCTTACTTCGATTCCATGCGCTACATGCGCGCGAAGAACTATGCGCAGTTCAAGTCGTCGCTTGCGACCTGGGGCGCGCCCACGGTGAATCAGGTCTATGCGGACACGCAAGGCAACATTGCTTGGGTGCCAAGCGGCCTTGCGCCTGTTCGTCCGAACTGGGATGGCCTCATGCCCGTTCCCGGCGATGGCCGCTATGAATGGTCCGGGTTTTGGCCGCGCGACGCAATGCCTTCGGTCTATAACCCGTCGCAAGGTTACTTCACTACATCGAATGAAATGAATCTGCCGGCGGGCTATCCCTATGCCGAACGCAAGCTCGGATTCGAATGGACCAACGGCTCGCGGCATCAGCGTATCGACGAAGTGTTGAAGTCGCTGGACAAGGTATCGATCGAAGATTCCGAGCGCTTGCAAAACGATGATCTGTCGATACCCGCACGTCGTCTCGTCGCGTTGTTGCAGCCTCTTTCCAGCGACGATGCCGACACGCGCGCGGCACTCGGCATGCTCAAGGGCTGGGATGCGCATATGCGCGCCGATTCGGCACAGGCCGCGCTCGAAGAGGTCTGGCTCTCGCGACATCTCGGCCGCGCATTCAAGCAAGCTGTCTTGCCGAAGGACGCGGCGGCTTCATTCGGTGCGCCGGACACGGCCGTGATGCTCGACTCGCTCGAACATCCGGCCGCGCGTTTCGGTGACAACGCTGAAGCGAAACGCGATGCCGTGTTGCTGTCGAGCCTGCGCGACGCTTATGCGGAGATGTCGCGCTTGCAAGGCAACGACGCTACGCGCTGGCAGTGGGGCGGGCTTCAAACCAATCTCAACGCGCATCCACTGGCCGATGCCGTCGATGCCGACACGCGCGCAAAGCTCAACGTCGGGCCCATGGGTAAGGGCGGCAGTGCTTATACGCCGAATCAATCGACGTATCGCGCAAGCGATTTCCGCGAGACCAATGGACCATCGTTTCGCGTGATCGTCGATGTCGGCAATTGGGATGCATCGCGCGCGGTGAATCTGCCGGGCGAATCGGGCGATCCGGATAGCCCGCATTACCGCGATCTCGCGCAGATGTGGCTCGATGGCGAGTACTTCCCGCTGCTCTATTCGCGTAAGGCCGTCGAGGCCGCGACCGAGAAGCGCGTGCACCTTGTTCCAGAGACGCGTTGATCGCGCTTGAGTTTTTAGCAGGACGATGGGAATAGATTCCGGCATGGGCGGGTTTACGAATTGAAGCCTCAGCGCTCGAAGATTCAAGAGAGTCGAGCGTGTTCGATGAGGTTCCTGGGTCGTCATCGATCCAGCCAAACCCTTTCTTGCCGGAGTCTTGCATCATGAACATCATCGCCAAGGTTGTCGTGTCGCTCGTCGTCATCGCTGCGCCTGCGCTTTCCTTTGCTCAAGGGTCGAGCGAACCGCTCACGCGCGCGCAGGTGAAAGCCGAGCTCGTGCAGATCGAGCAAGCGGGTTATTCAGTTGGGTCGGGCGACAGTACGAACTATCCGGCCGACATTCAGGCTGCGGAAGCAAAGGTCGCCGCGCAGCAGAACACCAATGAAACGAATGAGGCATACGGCGGCATGCATGAGAGCGGCGCGGCGTCAGGGACTGTGCATCGTTGGGCTGGGTCGTCGTCGCCGTCGTCATCGTCATCGTCGAATGCTTGTGTCGGCCCTGCGGACTTTTGCGTTCCGTTCTTTGGAAGTTAACTTTCTAAGCCGACCAGCCATGCACTTTGCTTTTGTCTTTCGAATAACTTGCTAAAGGCTGCAAACATCGCTTAGCGGCTGCCCGAAAATTATTTTCGAAAAGGGGGTTGCCATGCTGTCTTTCGCCAGTCATAATTCGCCTCCCGTTGAATGACGGCGCGCAAGAAAGCAAGCAGACAAGCGAAGCGATCAAAGCGCAATGCTCTTTAAAAACTAACAGCCGATAAGTGTGGGCACTTGATGGCGCGAGCGGTTCCGACCTTTTGGGGTTGGGACGTTTAGCGAAAGTTATCAAGTCTCACACAGTATTAGAGGAAGGTTTATCTGTCGAAAGACGGATTGATCATCGTCAGTACGTTGAGTGAGCGACCGGTTGGTAAAACAACCGAAAACAGTAACAGGAATTGAACTGAAGAGTTTGATCCTGGCTCAGATTGAACGCTGGCGGCATGCCTTACACATGCAAGTCGAACGGCAGCACGGGGGCAACCCTGGTGGCGAGTGGCGAACGGGTGAGTAATACATCGGAACGTGTCCTGTAGTGGGGGATAGCCCGGCGAAAGCCGGATTAATACCGCATACGATCTACGGAAGAAAGCGGGGGATCCTTCGGGACCTCGCGCTATAGGGGCGGCCGATGGCAGATTAGCTAGTTGGTGGGGTAAAGGCCTACCAAGGCGACGATCTGTAGCTGGTCTGAGAGGACGACCAGCCACACTGGGACTGAGACACGGCCCAGACTCCTACGGGAGGCAGCAGTGGGGAATTTTGGACAATGGGGGCAACCCTGATCCAGCAATGCCGCGTGTGTGAAGAAGGCCTTCGGGTTGTAAAGCACTTTTGTCCGGAAAGAAAACCTGCCTGTTAATACCGGGTGGGGATGACGGTACCGGAAGAATAAGCACCGGCTAACTACGTGCCAGCAGCCGCGGTAATACGTAGGGTGCGAGCGTTAATCGGAATTACTGGGCGTAAAGCGTGCGCAGGCGGTCTGTTAAGACCGATGTGAAATCCCCGGGCTTAACCTGGGAACTGCATTGGTGACTGGCAGGCTAGAGTATGGCAGAGGGGGGTAGAATTCCACGTGTAGCAGTGAAATGCGTAGAGATGTGGAGGAATACCGATGGCGAAGGCAGCCCCCTGGGCCAATACTGACGCTCATGCACGAAAGCGTGGGGAGCAAACAGGATTAGATACCCTGGTAGTCCACGCCCTAAACGATGTCAACTAGTTGTTGGGGATTCATTTCCTTAGTAACGTAGCTAACGCGTGAAGTTGACCGCCTGGGGAGTACGGTCGCAAGATTAAAACTCAAAGGAATTGACGGGGACCCGCACAAGCGGTGGATGATGTGGATTAATTCGATGCAACGCGAAAAACCTTACCTACCCTTGACATGGACGAAACCCGGGTGAGAGCCTGGGGTGCTCGAAAGAGAATCGTCGCACAGGTGCTGCATGGCTGTCGTCAGCTCGTGTCGTGAGATGTTGGGTTAAGTCCCGCAACGAGCGCAACCCTTGTCCTTAGTTGCTACGCAAGAGCACTCTAGGGAGACTGCCGGTGACAAACCGGAGGAAGGTGGGGATGACGTCAAGTCCTCATGGCCCTTATGGGTAGGGCTTCACACGTCATACAATGGTCGGAACAGAGGGTTGCCAAGCCGCGAGGTGGAGCCAATCCCAGAAAACCGATCGTAGTCCGGATCGCAGTCTGCAACTCGACTGCGTGAAGCTGGAATCGCTAGTAATCGCGGATCAGCATGCCGCGGTGAATACGTTCCCGGGTCTTGTACACACCGCCCGTCACACCATGGGAGTGGGTTTTACCAGAAGTGGCTAGTCTAACCGCAAGGAGGACGGTCACCACGGTAGGATTCATGACTGGGGTGAAGTCGTAACAAGGTAGCCGTATCGGAAGGTGCGGCTGGATCACCTCCTTTCTCGAGCTTAAACGCTCGCCCACTCAAGTGTTCACGCTTATCGGCTGTCAGAAAGACAGGCTAAGGGTCTGTAGCTCAGTCGGTTAGAGCACCGTCTTGATAAGGCGGGGGTCGTTGGTTCGAATCCAACCAGACCCACCACCCGGGCAAGCGGTGCTTGAAACGACCAAGCGAGCAGACTGAGTCAGGCACACACGGGGGGATTAGCTCAGCTGGGAGAGCACCTGCTTTGCAAGCAGGGGGTCGTCGGTTCGATCCCGTCATCCTCCACCAATCCTCAATGCACAGCGCTGAACGCGGGGTTCAACGTTGCGCATTGGCGATTGAGCCAGTCAGCGCGGGTAGGTGATCGAATTTGATCATGCTATCGGCTGTCGTTCTTTAACAATCTGGAAGAAGTAGTAAAGAGATTATTCGAAAGCACTTAGAGATGGGTGTGAGTAGGGTAATCAGGGTTGTGATTGTATCAAGTATGAAAAGGTGATCGAAAGATTGCTTTGGAATACGGCACAACGCGAATACTCAACCTATGACGGTGGGCTTAAAGGCAGCAATGCTGGCAGACACACTCGTTATAGGGTCAAGCGAACAAGTGCATGTGGTGGATGCCTTGGCGATCACAGGCGATGAAGGACGCGGTAGCCTGCGAAAAGCGGTGGGGAGCTGGCAAACGAGCTTTGATCCACCGATATCCGAATGGGGAAACCCGGCCCGAATGGGTCATCCTAAGCTGAATCCATAGGCTTAGTGAAGCGAACGCGGTGAACTGAAACATCTAAGTAACCGCAGGAAAAGAAATCAACCGAGATTCCCAGAGTAGTGGCGAGCGAAATGGGATCAGCCTGTACTCTTTATCTGTGTTGTTAGCTGAACGCTCTGGAAAGTGCGGCCATAGCAGGTGATAGCCCTGTAAGCGAAAACAGCGTGGAAGAACTAGGGGTACGACAAGTAGGGCGGGACACGTGAAATCCTGTCTGAAGATGGGGGGACCATCCTCCAAGGCTAAATACTCGTGATCGACCGATAGTGAACCAGTACCGTGAGGGAAAGGCGAAAAGAACCCCGGGAGGGGAGTGAAATAGATCCTGAAACCGCATGCATACAAACAGTCGGAGCCTCGCAAGGGGTGACGGCGTACCTTTTGTATAATGGGTCAGCGACTTACGTTCAGTAGCGAGCTTAACTGATTAAGGCAGGCGTAGCGAAAGCGAGTCCGAATAGGGCGATCAGTTGCTGGGCGTAGACCCGAAACCAAGTGATCTATCCATGGCCAGGTTGAAGGTGCGGTAACACGTACTGGAGGACCGAACCCACTAACGTTGAAAAGTTAGGGGATGAGCTGTGGATAGGGGTGAAAGGCTAAACAAACTTGGAAATAGCTGGTTCTCTCCGAAAACTATTTAGGTAGTGCCTCGTGTATCACCTTCGGGGGTAGAGCACTGTCATGGTTGTGGGGTCCATTGCGGATTACTACGCCATAGCAAACTCCGAATACCGAAGAGTGCAATCACGGGAGACAGACATCGGGTGCTAACGTCCGGTGTCAAGAGGGAAACAACCCAGACCGCCAGCTAAGGTCCCAAAGATTGGCTAAGTGGGAAACGAAGTGGGAAGGCAAAAACAGTCAGGAGGTTGGCTTAGAAGCAGCCACCCTTTAAAGAAAGCGTAATAGCTCACTGATCGAGTCGTCCTGCGCGGAAGATGTAACGGGGCTCAAGCCAGTCACCGAAGCTGCGGATGCATATTTATATGCATGGTAGGAGAGCGTTCCGTAAGCCTGCGAAGGTGCGTTGAAAAGCGTGCTGGAGGTATCGGAAGTGCGAATGCTGACATGAGTAGCGATAAAGGGGGTGAAAAGCCCCCTCGCCGTAAGCCCAAGGTTTCCTACGCAACGTTCATCGGCGTAGGGTGAGTCGGCCCCTAAGGCGAGGCAGAAATGCGTAGCTGATGGGAAGCAGGTCAATATTCCTGCACCATTGTTAGATGCGATGGGGGGACGGATCGCGGAAGGTTGTCCGGGTGTTGGACGTCCCGGTCGCTGCATTGGAGAAGGTGCTCAGGCAAATCCGGGCACATAATTCAAGGGTGTGGCGCGAGCTTCCTCGGAAGCGAAGCAATTGGAAGTGGTTCCAAGAAAAGCCTCTAAGCTTCAGTCTAATAGTGACCGTACCGCAAACCGACACAGGTGGGCGAGATGAGTATTCTAAGGCGCTTGAGAGAACTCGGGAGAAGGAACTCGGCAAATTGGTACCGTAACTTCGGGATAAGGTACGCCTCTGTAGCTTGACTGGCCTGCGCCAGGAGGGTGAAGAGGTTGCAATAAACTGGTGGCTGCGACTGTTTAATAAAAACACAGCACTCTGCAAACACGAAAGTGGACGTATAGGGTGTGACGCCTGCCCGGTGCCGGAAGATTAAATGATGGGGTGCAAGCTCTTGATTGAAGTCCCGGTAAACGGCGGCCGTAACTATAACGGTCCTAAGGTAGCGAAATTCCTTGTCGGGTAAGTTCCGACCTGCACGAATGGCGTAACGATGGCCACACTGTCTCCTCCCGAGACTCAGCGAAGTTGAAGTGTTTGTGATGATGCAATCTCCCCGCGGCTAGACGGAAAGACCCCATGAACCTTTACTGTAGCTTTGCATTGGACTTTGAACCGATCTGTGTAGGATAGGTGGGAGGCTATGAAACCGGAACGCTAGTTTCGGTGGAGCCGTCCTTGAAATACCACCCTGGTTTGTTTGAGGTTCTAACCTTGGTCCATGATCTGGATCGGGGACAGTGCATGGTAGGCAGTTTGACTGGGGCGGTCTCCTCCCAAAGTGTAACGGAGGAGTACGAAGGTACGCTAGGTACGGTCGGAAATCGTGCTGATAGTGCAATGGCATAAGCGTGCTTAACTGCGAGACCGACAAGTCGAGCAGGTGCGAAAGCAGGTCATAGTGATCCGGTGGTTCTGTATGGAAGGGCCATCGCTCAACGGATAAAAGGTACTCTGGGGATAACAGGCTGATACCGCCCAAGAGTTCATATCGACGGCGGTGTTTGGCACCTCGATGTCGGCTCATCTCATCCTGGGGCTGTAGCCGGTCCCAAGGGTATGGCTGTTCGCCATTTAAAGAGGTACGTGAGCTGGGTTTAAAACGTCGTGAGACAGTTTGGTCCCTATCTGCCGTGGGCGTTGGATATTTGAAGGGGGCTGCTCCTAGTACGAGAGGACCGGAGTGGACGAACCTCTGGTGTACCGGTTGTCACGCCAGTGGCATCGCCGGGTAGCTATGTTCGGAAGAGATAACCGCTGAAAGCATCTAAGCGGGAAACTCGCCTTAAGATGAGATATCCCCGGGGCTTCGAGCCCCTTGAAGGGTCGTTCCAGACCAGGACGTTGATAGGTCAGGTGTGTAAGTGCAGTAATGCATTGAGCTAACTGATACTAATTGCCCGTAAGGCTTGATCCTATAACCAGTGTGTTTGAACCACTGGCGAGTTATGCGTGTGCGACAATCGCCACCCAACATTTACTGCTTCTTCCCGGATTGGTTGTGTGCCCACCCGGCGCACGACAACAAGTCATGCCTGATGACCACAGCGAGTTGGTACCACCCCTTCCCATCCCGAACAGGACCGTGAAACGACTCCACGCCGATGATAGTGCGGATCTCCCGTGTGAAAGTAGGTAATCGTCAGGCTCCTCATGCAGCAACAAAAACCCCACCCCCAAACCAGGTGGGGTTTTTGCGTTTCTGCGGCGTTTGGCGTGCGAGAGAACACGACGTCAACGCATCCATTAGCGTCAGGCACGTTATAAGCTTCGAAGGCTGTGATTCTGTCGGTAGAATGGCAACGCAAGGTTGTCCATGCCGAACGATTAGGCTGACCTCTGGAGCGCATATGAGAACGAGTCTGTTGATCGCCGCCGTGAGCGTCTCGCTGCTATTCGCAGCCTGCGGCAAGAAGAACGATGCGAGCGAGTCCAGTCTGGGCGATGCCATTTCCGCCGATATGAAAACAGATCGCGGGCTTCTGTGTCTGAATCGCAGTGGACGTGGCCCGTACACATTTCCATCGGCCTATACGAGTCGCGATCTCAACGAATATTCCGGCGCCGCGCTGCGTGAGCAACTCGCGGCGCTCGAAAAAAGCGGACTTATCGCGCGCTCCGCGGCGACGCCCGCCAATGCCAATGCCAAGCAAAATGGCATTGCATATAGCCTGACGGGCGAAGGGCAAAAGTACGCGGTTGAAACCACGCGTCCGGCTGGCGACCCGAACGCCACCAGCGATTCCCGTGTCTGGATGCTGTGCTACGCGCACGTCAAGCTCGACAAGGTCGTCAGTTGGACAGAGCCTGATCCCACCGCGCATCGTTCGGACGTCACCTACACCTATAAGCTCGATAATCCCGCGTCGTGGGTCGACGACCGCGACATCAAGCGCGCTTTCCCCGACCTGACCGCCGCCGATCGCGAAGCGGGCGAGACCAAGCTGCACGTCACGCTCGAACAGCGTACCGATGGCTGGGTGCGCGTGGATTGAGGAACTTCGCGCAAGCCAGGCCGAGCCACGACGCGTCATCGGGTCCGCCCCGCATGTCCGATGTAGCGGCGCTCGCGGGCGTCTCGAAAATGACGGTATCGCGCGTGCTCGCGGGACACAGCGTTGCCC
This sequence comes from Caballeronia sp. HLA56, assembly GCF_054655155.1. NCBI lineage: Bacteria > Pseudomonadati > Pseudomonadota > Betaproteobacteria > Burkholderiales > Burkholderiaceae > Caballeronia > Caballeronia sp. HLA56. Next base: position 258,740 of record NZ_BAAHOB010000001.1, read on the forward strand.
TGGCGACTCGTGAGCGCGTGCAGAAAGCCATCGAAGAACTCGGCTATGTAGCGGATGCCGCCGCCGGTGCGCTTTCATCCGGGCGGTCGGAATTCGTTGCCGTGCTCGTGCCGTCGCTCGCAAGCTCCAACTTCTCCGATACGGTGCGCGGTCTGTCCGCGTCGCTCGAACCGCATGGCTTGCAACTGCTGATCGGCGATACCGACTACGACTTGCAGCGCGAAGAACGCATCGTGCGTTCGATGCTGCGTCACCAACCACGCGCCATCGCTCTGACCGGCTCGCGTCACACGGACGCCGCCCGCGTTTTGTTGCGCCGCTCAGGCGTACCTGTCGTGGAAATGTGGGATGCGCCCGCCGAGCCGATCGATTCCGCCGTCGGTTTCTCCAACGTCAGCGCCGCGCGCGCGATGGTGCGCCATCTCGCGGAACGCGGCCATCAACGCATCGGATTTCTGGGTGGCGCGAGTGAGTTGGACAGGCGCGGCCTCGACCGGCTCAAGGGCTTTCGTTCGCAGATGAAGGCGTTCGGTCTCGACGATACCCGCGTCATCCGGCTAGGCGACTCGCCGATCACGATGAGCCACGGCGGCCCTGCGATGGCCGCGCTGCTCGAAGCATGGCCGGATACGCAAGCCGTGATGTGCGTGAGCGACATGTCCGCATTCGGCGCGATAATGGAATGCCACAGGCGCGGGCTTCGCGTGCCGCAGCACATCGCCATTGCGGGTTTCGGCAACTTCGAGGTCGCGATGTGCTGCACGCCGTCGATCACAACCGTTTCCGTCGATGCTTACGGCATCGGTTCGCGCACGGGCGCGACGCTGCTCGAAGCGATCGAAGCGCGCGATCGCGGAATAATGGAGAGCATTGGCAAGAAGGTACGCGTCGGTTATTCGGTATTGGCGCGCGAGAGTGCCTAGGCGCATATCGAAGTAACTCGAACCCTGCAATAAACAACTCGCTTGTGTTACCGGTAACATAACGCAATCGAAAACCACGGAGACAACCCCATGCCACAGCATCCAACTCGCCGTCTACGTAGCCAGGAATGGTTCGACGATCCCTCGCACGCCGACATGACCGCGCTCTATGTCGAGCGCTTCATGAACTACGGTCTTACGCGCGAGGAGCTGCAATCGGGCAGGCCGATCATCGGTATCGCTCAGACGGGTAGCGATCTCGCGCCATGCAATCGCCACCATATCGAGCTTGCCGAGCGCACGAAGGCCGGTATTCGCGATGCGGGCGGCATTCCCATGGAGTTCCCCGTGCATCCGCTCGCGGAGCAAAGCCGCCGTCCGACCGCCGCGCTCGATCGCAACCTGGCCTATCTCGGTCTCGTCGAAGTGCTGCACGGCTTCCCGCTCGATGGCGTCGTTCTCACGACCGGCTGTGACAAGACCACGCCCGCATGTCTGATGGCAGCGGCGACCGTCGATCTGCCGGCCATCGTGCTGTCAGGCGGGCCGATGCTCGACGGCTGGTACGAAGGCAAGCGCGTCGGCTCGGGCACGGTCATCTGGCATGCACGCAATCTGCTTGCGGCAGGCGAGATCGATTACGAAGGCTTCATGCAACTCACGACCGCATCGTCGCCGTCCATCGGCCATTGCAACACCATGGGCACCGCGCTCTCCATGAACAGCCTCGCCGAAGCGCTCGGCATGTCGCTGCCGACTTGCGCGAGCATTCCCGCCGCGTATCGCGAGCGCGGTCAGATGGCGTATGCGACGGGCAAGCGCATCGTCGACATGGTGCGCGAGGACTTGCGGCCATCGCAGATCATGACGCGCGAGGCTTTCGAGAACGCGATCGTCGTGGCGTCGGCGCTGGGTGCATCGACCAATTGCCCGCCGCATCTGATCGCGATTGCGCGTCATATCGGTATCGAATTGAGTCTGGAGGATTGGCAGCGTTATGGCGAAGACGTGCCGCTGATCGTGAACTGCATGCCTGCTGGAGAGTATCTCGGCGAGAGTTTTCATCGCTCGGGCGGGGTGCCGGCCGTGCTCAGGCAACTCGATGCGGCCGGTCTCATCGAGCGCGCGTGTCGGACGGTATCGGGCCGCAGCATCGGCGAAATCGCGGACGACGCGCCCGCCGCCGACCGCGAAGTCATCCGCACGGCCGACGATCCGCTCAAGCACGGCGCGGGCTTCATGGTGCTGTCGGGCAATTTCTTCGACAGCGCGATCATGAAGATGTCCGTGGTCGGCGAGGCCTTCACGAAGACCTATCTCAGCAAGCCGGGCGAAGAGAACGTGTTCGAAGCGCGCGCCATCGTTTTCGATGGACCGGAGGATTACCATCGGCGCATCAACGATCCCGCGTTGAACATCGACGAGCATTGCATTCTCGTGATTCGCGGCTGCGGCACGGTGGGTTATCCGGGCAGCGCGGAAGTGGTCAACATGGCGCCGCCTGCAGAAATGATCAAGCGCGGCGTCGATTCCCTGCCTTGTCTCGGCGACGGCAGGCAAAGCGGCACGTCGGCGAGTCCGTCCATTCTCAACATGTCGCCGGAAGCGGCCGTCGGCGGCGGTCTCGCGCTCTTGCGCACGGGCGACCGGATTCGCGTGGACCTGAATGCGCGTTCGGTGAACGTGCTGATCGAGGAAGGCGAACTCGAAAGCCGCCGCACGCATGCCGCGTTCGCCACGCCGCCCGCGCAAACGCCGTGGCAGGAGTTGTATCGGCAGACGGTGGGGCAGTTGTCGACGGGCGGGTGTCTCGAGCCCGCGACCTTGTATTTGAAGGTGATCGAGACGCGCGGCAATCCGCGTCATTCGCACTGAAGAGGAGACGCTCATGGCCTATGCAATCTATCCGAGCCTCGTAGACCGACATGTCGTCGTGACGGGCGGCGGCAGCGGAATTGGCGCATCCATCGTCGAGGCGTTCGCGAAGCAAGGGGCGCGCGTGTCGTTCATCGATGTCGCCGAAACCGACGCGCGCGAACTCGAACAGGCGCTCGCCAACGAGAAGCACGCGCCGAAGTTTTACCGTTGCGATCTGCGCGATACGGCCGCCATCGAAGCCATATTCGACGACATGATCGCGGCGGCGGGACCGCTCGATGCGCTCGTCAACAACGCCGCCAACGACGACCGCCATCGATGGGACGACGTGAGCGCCGCGTATTGGGACGAGCGCATGGCCGTGAATCTGCGGCATCAGTTCTTTTGCGCGCAGGCGGCGGCCAAGAGCATGCGCGCGAACCGGCGCGGCTCGATCATCAACATGGGTTCGATTTCGTGGCATCTCGCGCTGCCGGAACTCACGCTCTACATGACGGCGAAGGCGGCTATCGAAGGCCTCACGCGCGGATTGGCGCGCGATCTCGGCGCGCACGGCATTCGCGTGAATACCGTGATTCCGGGCGCCGTGCGAACGCCGCGTCAGATGAAGCTGTGGCAGTCGCCCGACAGCGAGGCCGCGCTTCTTGCGCAGCAGTGTCTGCACGAGCGAATCGATCCGGAACACGTCGCGCGGATGGTGCTCTTTTTGGCATCCGACGATGCGGCGCGCTGCACGGGGCGCGATTATTTCGTCGATGCGGGATGGTTTGGAACCTGAGCGTTACGGCCAGGACGTTCCATGTGTCGTCTGCCCGTAACGTAACGTACACGGCACCTCACACCCGCGCGTCGCGCCCACGCATTGCACGCGGCGTCGCCTTCACCTTCGGCACGCTGCTGGTTTCGATGTAATGCTGCACGCGTTCGGCCGCGTCGTAGTAGCCGCGTTCATCGAGCCAATGCCAGACTGCCGCGAGGAAGAGCCCGAGGCCCGTATGGCCGCAATGGGCGATGAAATCCGCGACGCCTTCGGCCAGCGCGGCATCGCGCCCGGGCTCCTGCAGTGCGCTCGCCACGTGAGAGGCGCTGCGCGACACGAGCATGGCGTGCATCGAGAAAAGTTGCGGATTGAACGTGCGTGCAGCGTGACTGCGTTGTTTACTGCCCATCATCGGGCCCCCGGTTTCGCAAGTGCGGTGTACGGCGCGCTCGGTCCTGAACTGCTAGATGAGAAACGAGCGCGCGCCACCGATGGTCTATTTGGATTGTTCGTGACGCCTGTGCCGACGTTCGGAGCGGTTTATTGCAAGAAGCGGGCCTACTTTGTCGATTTCGTTGTCCCGCCTTGTCGAATAAGGCAGACGAAAACATGCGGCTTCATCCAGACAGCACCTGCCTGAGCGAAAAGACAAGTTTTTCTACATTCCGTAGAATTAATTGCCCGGCGTGCTTAATTCATAGCGAAGCCTAAGAAGCCGCCAACCGCGCATGGCCTGGCCTAAAGCCCGATGCGCTCAACCGGTCAACTCATGCGCCGTATCCTCGCGAGTCTGTTCAATGCAGGACAGCACGGCCCGCGCGCCGTCGTATGTGCCTTCGCCATGCTGGCCGGCTGCTCCGGCAACACGGTCGCGCAGAGCGAGGAGGCAGCGAGCGCGAGCACCGCGAAGACCGATGCGCAAACCCAGCCGCAGCCGTTGCATCACGCAAAGCACACCGCGTCCGGTTTCGAGAACGACTACGGCCAGTTGCCGCACGAGTCGCTTCTGAAGTGGCGCTGGGAGCGCTTGCGGCAGGGTCTGCCCAAGCCGCCCGCGAACGGATATCGGTTTCCGATGGCGCATCCCGACATCGCCTGGCTCAAGGCCAATCGCACGGAGAACACGTTCACGTGGATCGGCCACGCGAGCGCGCTGCTGCAAATCAACGGCGTGAACATCCTCGCCGATCCGGTGTTCTCCGAACGCGCGTCGCCGTTCTCGTTCGCGGGTCCGAAGCGCAAAACGCCGCCCGGGCTCACACTCAACGAGTTGCCGCACATCGATATCGTGCTGATTTCGCATAATCACTACGATCATCTGGATAAGGCGAGCGTCGAAGCGCTCAACCGGCAGGCGGGCGGCCCGCCGCGCTTTCTGGTGCCGCTCGGCGTGAAGAAGTGGATGAACGACGACGGCATCCAGAACGCGGAAGAACTCGACTGGAGCGACGAAACCCATGTTGCCGGCCTCGATATCTGGTTCGTGCCGAGCCAGCACTGGTCGGCGCGCACGCCCTTCGACCGCGCGGAAACGCTGTGGGGCGGCTGGGTCGTGAAGACGCCGGCGGGCGCGGCGCATCCGTTTTCGTTTTACTTCGCGGGCGACACGGGCTATTCGCCGGACTTTCGCGATATCGGCGCGCGCTTCGGCGGCTTCGACCTTGCGCTCATTCCCATTGGCGCGTACGACCCGCGCTGGTTCATGCACGGCCAGCACGTCGACCCCGAAGAAGCCGTGCGCATCTTCCAGGACGTGCAGGCGAAGAAGGCGATCGGCATCCACTGGGGCACGTTCGAACTCACCGACGAGCCGCTCGACGAGCCGCCGCGCCGGCTCGCCGATGCCGTGCGCCGCGCGGGCCTGCCCGCCGATTCCTTCACCGTGCTCAAACACGGCGAAATGATCCGTCTCGATTCCTCCCCCTCAAGCGCCGCCGCAATCAGCCGTTAACCCAGTCAACTGCACTGGCATATACCGTGCATGGTGCGTGGGACGCCGCGCGCAGTCAGAACGCGCGCGCCGCAAACGATTCAATGCTCGTGACGCCTTCCGACGCGGTTTCATACGGTCCGCGCCGATCGATTACACATGAGGGTTCATCGCGTGAAGCATCTGTCCATCCGGCATCGCATACTGGCGAGTTTCGGCGTCATTCTCTTCCTGATGCTGGTCATGGCCGCGCTGTCCTATACGCTGCTCGGCGGTATCGACCGCGAGGCGAAAAGCCTCGAAGAAGATTCGATGGTCGGTCTTTCGCTGTCCAACGATCTGCGCGCGGCCTGGCTCGAAAGCTACGCCGTGACGCAACGCCTGGTCTTCGCCGATAGCGACGAGGCACTCATTCGCCGCGATAGCGACCGTCTGACGCAAACGCGCGCGACGCTCGACAAGCTCATCGAGAACTACGCGCCGACCGTCCACGAAGAAGACGAGCGCCGCATCTTCGACGAATTCAGGCATCAGCGCGCGCTCTACGCGCCGCTGCAGGACGAAGCGCTGCGCGGTCTCATCGATTCGAAACAAGCCGGCGCCACGGTGTTCAACACGCGCCTGACGCCAGTCTGGGAAGCGGGGCAAAACGCGGCGCGCGCGCTCGTCGACTACAACGAGGCGAGCAACGCGAGTTCGGTCAAGAGCATCCGTCATTCGGTGGGCAAGTCGGAGACGACGCTCGTCGTCATCATGCTGGTGGCGTTGGCCACGGCCGCCGTGCTCGGCTTTCTGCTAATGCGCGCGCTGACCGTGCCGATGCTGCGTCTCGTCGATGTCGTCGACAAGATGCGTACGGGCGATTTCACGCAGCGGCTCGACCTCGCGCGCGCCGATGAGTTCGGCACGCTCGAAGCGGGTTTCAACCGCATGACCGACGAACTCACGGGGCTCGTCGGGCAGGCGCAGAAGTCTGCGCTGCAAGTGACGACATCGGTCTCCGAAATCGCCGCCACCGCGCGCGAGCAGCAAGCGACCGCGAGCGAGACTGCCGCAACCACGACGGAAATCGGCGCGACGTCACGCGAGATCTTCGCGACGGCGCGCGATCTCGTACGCACGATGAACGAAGTGTCGGGCGTCGCGGAACAGTCGGCGACGCTCGCGGGCACGGGTCACGCCGGACTCACGCGCATGGAGGAAACCATGCGGCACGTGATGGAAGCGGCCGGTTCGGTGAACGGCAAGCTCGCCATCCTCAACGAGAAGGCGGGCAACATCAATCAGGTCGTCGCGACCATCACGAAGGTGGCGGACCAGACGAACCTGCTTTCGCTGAACGCGGCCATAGAAGCGGAAAAAGCCGGCGAGTACGGACGCGGCTTCGCGGTGGTGGCCACCGAGATTCGGCGTCTTGCGGATCAAACCGCGGTCGCGACCTTCGATATCGAACAAATGGTCAAGGAGATTCAGTCTTCCGTCGCGGCGGGCGTGATGGGCATGGACAAGTTCTCGGAGGAAGTGCGGCGGGGCATGCTCGACGTGCAGCAAGTGGGCGGGCAACTGTCGCAGATCATCCATCAAGTGCAGACGCTTGCGCCGCGCGTGTCGATGGTCAACGAAGGCATGCAGACGCAGGCAGCCGGCGCGGACCAGATTTCTCAGGCGCTCTCGCAATTGTCGGAAGCCGCGCAGCAGACGGCGGAGTCGTTGCGTCAATCGACTCAGGCCATCGACGACCTGACGCATGTCGCCAACGGTCTGCGCACCGGCGTATCGCGCTTCAAGGTGGCCGCGTAAAGCGGCGCGCGCCATGCTCTTCGTCCAGTTCACGCTCGGCTCCGATCGCTATCTGCTCGACAGCGCGCAGATCGAGCGCATGTTGCCGCTCGCGCCGTTGAAGGCGCTGCCCGGCGCGCCGGAGTGGGTTGCGGGCCTGTTCGATTACGAAGACGCGCCCGTGCCCGTGATCGATGTCGCAGCGCTGGCGCTCGGGCGCGCGTCGCGCGAACGCTTGTCGACGCGGCTCGCGCTCGTCGCATACAAGCGCGACGGCGCGCGCGATTCGACGACGCATCGACTGGGTCTCGTGCTCGAACAGGCAACCCGCACCGTCACGCTCGATACCGCCGCGTTCGCCGATGCGGGCATCGACACGCCGCACGCACGCTATCTCGGTCCCGTCGCGCGCGATGAAGCAGGCCTGCTGCAATGGGTGCGCATGGAACATTTGTTGCCGCTCGACGTGCAGGCGTTGCTCTTTGCCGAGAGCACATCATGAACGAAGACAACACGCGCCGCTTTACCGAGCTGCTGCATCGGACGATCGGGCTCGACGCCGAGTCTATCGGCACGAACGCGGTAATGCGCGCGGTGCGCGAGCGCTTCGATGCATCGCGCGCGGTGACGCTCGACGACTACTACCACGCCGTATCGAACGATCCCGCGCTGATGCAGGAACTGATCGAAGCGGTCGTCGTGCCGGAAACGTGGTTCTTTCGCGATCCCGAGGTCTATACGGCGCTCGCGCGGCTTGCGCGCATTCGTCTGTCGGAGCGCCCTTCGAACCCCGTGCGCGTGCTGAGCCTGCCCTGCTCGACGGGCGAGGAAGCCTATTCGGTGGCGATGGCCTTGAGCGATGCAGGCATCGCGGCGGACCGCTTCGTCATCGAGGCTATCGACGTAAGCGAACGCGCGTTGTCGCATGCGCGCCGCGCGCACTATGGACGCAATGCGTTTCGTGGCCGCGCGCTGGGTTTTCGTGACCGGCATTTTCGCGCGACCGAAGACGGCTGGCAGCTCGACGAGCGCATGGCGCGCTGTGTGCGCTTCACGCAAGCCAATCTGTTTCAACTCGATGCGCGCATGTTCGAACGCTTCGACTTCATTCTGTGCCGCAACGTGCTGATCTACTTCGATCGCGAGACGCAGAGCGCCGCGTTGCGCGTCCTCGACAGCTTGCTGGCCGACGGCGGCATGCTCTTCATCGGACCTGCTGAAACGGGTCTCCTGATGCGCGAAGGCATGAGTCCCGCGAACCTTCCGCTGGCTTTCGCGTTCAGAAGGCCCGAGCGCGAGATCGTGAATGCCGCTCCTCCGCTAAAGCCCGCGGCATCCGGCGAATTCGTCATGCCTGCATGGGCGCGAGGCGCTACGCGTGTGGACTCGTCGAAGGGTTCCGTGTCGAAGCCGATGGCGTTTGCAGCGCCTGCGATGGCGTTGCATCGAACCTCGACACCGGTGAGCGTCAATCCGGCGCCGGCCTCGACGCCAACGCCAACGTCAACGCCAACGCTCACGCAAGCCCACGCTCTCGCCGATGCCGGTTCGCTGATCGAAGCCGAATCCATCGCGCGCGGGTGGTTGCACAAGCACCCGGCAAGCGCGGATGCGTACTATCTGCTCGGCGTGATCGCCGATGCCCGCAACGCGCACGACGAATCGCGCGCGCATTATCGCCGCGCGCTTTATCTCGATCCGACGCATCGCGAAGCGCTTACGCATCTTGCCGCGCTGCTTCAACTCGATGGCGACACGGACCGCGCGCGCATCATGCTGGCTCGCGCCGAACGCAGCGCCGAGAGCGCGCGATGAACGCCCGCACGCCGCTCATTCCCGATGTCATCGACGACTGCTGGAACCGCATCGGCGTGCGCGGCGACGGCTCGTGTCCGAAGCTCGAACGGTACGTGCATTGCCGTAATTGCCCGGTCCATGAGTCGGCGGCGGCGCGCGTGCTCGATCGTGTCGATGCGGTTTCGGTCGTCGAGCGCTTCAAGGGCGACGCAAAACGAACGCGCGACGCAGCCGATGCCGTTTCGTATCTCGTGTTTCGCATCGGCGGCGAATGGCTCGGCTTGCCGACCGCGTGTTGTGCGCAGGTCGCGCAACTTCGGCCGGTGCATACGTTGCCGCATCGGCGTAACCGCGCGGTGCTCGGCGTCGTGAACGTGCGTGGACGTTTGCTGGTATGCGTGTCGCTGGCGCGTCTCTTCGGTATCGAGGAAAGCGTGGCGAAAGCGGTTTCGAAATCGCAAGTTGTCGATGCACGCGAACTCGGCCGTCTGCTCGTCGTTCAGCGGCGTCGGGATGACGCGCACGCGGATGGCGAAGGGCCGCTCGCTTTTCCCGTCGATGCCGTCGATGGCGTGCATCGCTTTTCGGCCGCGCGTTTGCAGCCGGTGCCCGCGACGCTCGCGCAACGTCATGCGTCGCATACGCAGGCGCTTGCGCCGTTCAAGGATACGACCGTCGGCTTGCTCGATGCCGAACGTCTCATCGACAGTCTCGACGGGAGTCTCGGATGACGAGTGCCGATCCCGGACGCCGCTCGCTGCTCGACCTGTTTCAGGAGGAAGCGCGCGCGCAGGCGCAGATTCTTTCCGATGGCCTCATCGCGCTGGAACGCGCGCCGAACGATCCGGTCACGCTCGAAGCGTGCATGCGCGCGGCGCATTCGCTTAAGGGCGCGGCGCGCATCGTCGGTGTGCCGGTCGGCGTGACGCTCGCGCATGTGATGGAGGACTGCTTCGTCGCGGCGCAGGCAGCGCGCGTGACGCTCGATGCGGTCTATATCGACATGCTCTTGTGCGGCGTGGATATGATCGTGCGGATCGGTCAGGCGGAAGAAATCGACGCGCAGACGACGCTGGAAAGCGAGGTGAATGCGTTTGTCGAGGGGTTGAATGCGCGTTTGGTGGGTGATTCGGATGGGTCACACGAGTTGGCGTTGGCAACGTCCACGGCGGATGAGACGGACAGGCTTCGCCTAGGCGCAACGTATGATGTATCGTCGCGCGATCGTGCAAACGATGGGCCTCGTTCGCACGCACCGCATCATACGCATTCCGCAATGCGTTCGAACGAAGCTCACGCGCTTCACGCAAGCGATGAATCGAATCTCACATCGCGTTCTGACGAAGCCCACACGCTGCGCGCAAGCGCCGAAACGCATCGTCCACGAGCGTCGCAAGAAGCATCCCGCCCAACCGAAGCCCGCATGCTTCGCGTGCGCGCCGAAACTCTCGACCGCCTGTTGAGTCACTCCGGCGAGACGCTCGTCGAATCGCGCTGGCTCAAGCCTTTCTCGCAATCGATGCTGCGCGTGAAGCGCATTCAGCATGACGCGAGCCGCGCGCTCGAACGCCTGCATGACACCTTCGCCGACAGCGCGCCACTCGACGCGCGCGCACAGGCCGCGCTCGACGAAGCCCGGCGCCTGACGAACGAAGCGCATCGGCAACTGAGCGAGCGGCTCGCCGAACTCGAAAACTACGACCGCCGCTCGACGCATCTCGCGCAACAGATTTACGACGAAGCGCTCGCTTGCCGCATGCGTCCTTTCGTCGATGCAACCGGCGGCTTTGCGCGCATGGTCCGCGACGTGGCACGCTCGCTCGGCAAGGAAGTACGCCTCGTGATCGCCGGCGAAACCACGCAAGTGGACCGCGATATCCTCGATTTGCTCGACGCGCCGCTCGGCCATTTGCTGCGCAATGCGGTCGATCACGGCATCGAAGCGCCATCGCTGAGACGCGCGCTCGGCAAGCCGGAAATCGGCACTATCACGCTCGAGGCACGGCATAGCGCGGGCGCGCTTTTCATCAGCGTATCCGACGATGGCGGCGGTATCGACCTCGATGCATTGCGCCGCACCGTCGTGCACAAACGCCTTGCAAGCGAAGACACGGCCGCGCGACTTTCCGAGGCGGAACTGCTCGAATTCCTCTTTCTGCCAGGCTTCACCATGCGCGACGCCGTCACCGATGTATCCGGCCGCGGCGTCGGGCTCGACGCCGTGCAAGACGTCGTGAGGCAAGTGCGCGGCAGTCTGCGCGTGACGCAGGACGCCCACGCCGGCACGCGCTTCGTGCTGCAGTTGCCGATCACGCTGTCGGTCATTCGCAGCCTGATCGTCGAAGTCGCGGGCGAGCCCTATGGCTTGCCGCTCGCGCATGTCGTGCGCACGCTCGTGCTGCCGGTGAACGCTATCGATACGCTCGAAGGTCAGCAGCATTTCGCCTTCGACGGCAAGCGGCTGGGTCTTGTGACGGCGCATCAAATCTTGCAGACGCCGAGCTTCGAAGCCGCGAACGACGCGCTCGATGTCGTCGTGATCGGGCAGGGCGCGTCGAGTTACGGCATTGTCGTGGACCGCTTTCTCGGCGAACGCATGCTCGTCGTGCAACCGCTCGACAAACGGCTCGGCAAGGTGCGCAACATCGCGGCGGGCGCGTTGATGGAAAACGGCGACCCGCTGCTCATCGCCGATCTCGACGACTGGCTGCGCTCCGTCGAAAAGCTCGTCGCGGGCGGCGAACTCGGCCGTGTCGATAGAAGCACGTCACACACGACGACAGCAAGCGCGAAACGTGTGCTCGTGGTCGACGATTCACTCACCGTGCGTGAGCTCGAACGCAAGCTGCTTGCATCACGCGGCTACGAAGTCGCCATCGCGGTGGATGGCATGGACGGCTGGAACGCGGTGCGCGGCGAGCACTTCGATCTCGTCATCACGGATATCGACATGCCGCGTCTCGACGGCATCGAGCTCGTGACGCTCATCAAACGCGACGCGCAACTTGCGCGCACGCCCGTGATGATTGTGTCGTACAAGGACCGCGCGGAAGATCGCCAGCGCGGTCTCGATGCGGGCGCGGATTACTATCTCGCCAAGGGCAGTTTTCACGATCAGGCGCTGCTCGACGCGGTGCGCGATCTCATCGGCGAGGCGAAGCCATGACCACGGAGCGCGCGCGATGAAGATCGGTATCGTCAACGACATGCAGCTCGCGGTTGAAGCGTTGCGGCGCGCGCTTGCCATTCGCCCCGACCTCGAGATTCTGTGGGTTGCAAGCGACGGCCGGCAGGCTGTCGACCTGTGCGCTTCGCAGACGCCGGATGTCGTGCTCATGGATCTCGTCATGCCGAACATGGATGGCGTGGCGGCCACGCGTCACATCATGGCGAAGTCGCCGTGCGCCATTCTCGTCGTCACGGTGGATATCGGCGCGAATACGTGGCGCGTGTATGAGGCGATGGGCGCGGGCGCGCTCGATGCCGTCGATACCCCCGCGCTCGCCGGTGCCGATGCGCGGCGCGGTGCAGCGGCGCTCATCGCGAAGATCGATCAGATCGGCGCACGGCTCGCGCCCTCGATGGCCATGACGGCCGCGCCCAAGAGCCAATCGCGGCTGCTTGCAATCGGCGCATCGGCGGGCGGCCCGGCGGCGCTCGCGACATTGCTCGGCGCATTGCCTGAAGATTTCTCCGCCGCGACCGTTATCGTGCAGCATGTGGACCGCGCCTTCGCCGAAGGCATGGCGGACTGGTTAAGCGGTCAATCCGCGCTGCCGGTGCGTATCGCGCGCGAAGGCGACGTGCCCGCGCCCGGCGTCGTGCTGCTCGCGGCGACCAACGATCATCTGCATTTCACGGATGCCACGCATCTCGGCTACACCGCGCATCCCGAAGCGTTGCCGTACCGGCCATCCGTCGATGTGTTCTTTCAGAGCGTGGTCGAACGCTGGACCGGACGCGCGGTCGGCGTACTCTTGACAGGCATGGGACGCGACGGCGCCATCGGTCTCAAGGCGATGCGCGCCAAGGGTTATCACACGATCGCGCAGGACGAAGCAACGTCCGCCGTCTACGGCATGCCGAAAGCGGCCGCCGCGCTCGATGCCGCCGTCGCGATCCTGCCGCTGCCGCGCATTGCGGGCGCACTCGCGCATGCTTTCGACAATGAAAAAGAAGCGCGTATAACGACATTTCCGAGGACACGTTTATGAAGCTCCCTCATCCCGATCCGCTCGCCGAACGCGTGAAGCGCGCAACGGCCGCCGCGGCTCAGAGCATCGAGCAGGCGAGCGCGCGCTCGCTGGCCCATGAACGCGCCGTATCCGAACTGCTCGCGGTGGCGCTCAATGCGCCGCCTGCCGCCGATTTGCCGGTGATGGTGCTGCTCGTGGACGATCAGGCGATCATCGCCGAGGCACTGCGCCGCGCGCTCGCCGACGAACCGAATGTCGATCTGCACTATTGCGCCGATCCCGCGAGCGCGCTTGCCGTCGCGCGCGAAACGCGGCCGACGGTGATCCTGCAGGATCTCGTGATGCCCGGCGTCGATGGACTCACGCTCGTGCGCCAGTACCGCGAACATCCGGCTACGCGCGACATTCCCATCATCGTGCTTTCGACGAAAGAAGAGCCGCGTATCAAGAGCGCGGCGTTCGCGGCGGGCGCGAACGACTATCTCGTGAAGCTGCCCGATACCATCGAACTGGTGGCGCGCGTGCGATATCACTCGCGTTCGTATCAGAACCTGCTGCAGCGCGACGAAGCGTATCGCGCGTTGCGACAGTCGCAGCAAAAGCTCCTGGAAACGAATCTGGAATTGCAGCGCCTCACGCATTCGGACGGTCTCACGGGACTCTCGAATCGTCGAAGACTCGACGATTATCTCGATGCCGAATGGCGTCGTGCGGCGCGCGATCGCGCATCGGTCGGCTTTCTCATGATCGATGTCGACAACTTCAAGTCGTATAACGATACCTACGGACACGTCGCCGGCGACGATGTGTTGAAGCTTATCGCGCATGCCATCGAAACCAGTCTGAATCGTCCGGCGGATCTGGCCGCGCGCTTTGGCGGCGAGGAATTCGCGGTGGTGTTGCCATCGACATCGGCGCCGGGTTTGCGGCTGCTCGGCGAGAAGATTCGCATCGCGGTCGAGGCGTTGCAAGTGCCACATGCGGGATCGGCCACGGACTTCGTGACCGTGAGTGTCGGCGGCGCGACGCAGGACGTGATCGATGAAAACGCTTCAAAACAACTGGTCGAATCGGCCGATCTCGCGCTCTATCGTGCAAAGCGCGATGGACGCAATCGCGTGATCATCGGTTGACTGGTGTAAAAAGCAAAGCCGGAAACAAAAACGCGCGGTCCGAAGATCCGCGCGTTTTCGTTTGGGCTCACGCTTTCGTCATCGCCTGAACACGCCGAGCAAGAGCGTAGCGAGGAAGATCACGATAAAGATGAAGAACAGGATCTTGGCGATTTCCGCCGCGCCCGTTGCGATCCCGCCGAAGCCGAAGAAGGCCGCGATGAGCGCAATGATGAAAAAAATGACAGCGTAACGGAGCATGAAGCCTCCCACGGGGACACGATTGGTTGGTTTTTGATTCGCATGCGGACTGACATCGTCGCCGCCATCGCTCATCGGTTCATGCCGCGCTTTTGTTCAATGTTCGACGCGGCACGAGGACCTGAGCAACCAATGTGCCTAAGACCATGTCTGCGTGTAAATGCAACAACGCCGCGAGCACTGCTCGCGGCGTCGAGTAACGCGCTTCCATATGTGAAATGTCGATGCGCTCTAGCTGCCTGGCGCGCGATTGGAATCGGCTTCGTCTTGGAGATCGTCTTCGTCGTCGACTTCGTTTAGCGCATCCGGCAGGTTGTTCTCCATTTCGTCGCGCTCGATCTGATCGGCCAGGTCGAGAGATTTACGCGTGGCGGGACCGGATGGGCGGTTGGCTCCAGACATGGCATGACTCCTTGAACGGATTTCGAAGCCGCGCCGGGAAGTGGCGCGAGTGAACGGTGCCAGTCGAGGCACGTGCACGCCGGCAAGAGCCGCCTTAACGAATCGCTTAAGGGTGAATGCGCGATCGCTCGAAAAGGCAATGGGTCGATGTCGACCGATGTCGACCACCGGGAAAAGACGCAGTCCCAAACTTGCAAGGGGGACGGCAAGAATTGCGCGGCCGGCGCGTCGGACCAGTATGCACCGGTCCGGCGGCGCGGCAAAGAGGCAATTAAAAGATCATCGGATGTTTAGCGCCGCGCTCGAAAAGCAAGTCTCAGGCGAAGAAATGCGCGACGATGGGATACAGCGAGCACACGAGCAGCACGGCCATGGTGATGTTGAACGCGCGCAACCAGCGCGGTCTTGAAAGAAAGCGCCGCAGCGACATGCCGAAAGCCGCCCACGCCACGATGCACGGCATGCCGATCACGACGAACAGGAGCGCCATCAGCCCGGCATTGAGCGAGAGACTCGAATGCAGATGGATGGTCGTCGCGGCGGTGAGGACCATCATCCACGCTTTGGGATTGACCCATTGAAACGCGACGGCTTCGTAAAAGCGCATGGGGCGGCGCTCGCCGTCGCGCATCTGCACGGACGACGACGTTCCAATCTTCCACGCCAGATAAAGCAGATAGACCACGCTTGCGGTTTCGAGCACCGTATAGAGCCACGGCAGCCGCTCGAAGGCTTGCGCAAGCCCGAGCCCCACTGCAAGCATCAGGAGCGCGACGCCCGCACTGATGCCGAGTACATGCGGCACCGTGCGCTTCAGGCCGAAGTTGACGCCCGACGCGAGCAGCATGGTGTTGTTGGGACCGGGCGTGATGCTCGTGACCATCACGAAGAGGGCAGCGGCGGGCAAGGCGTTCAGGAAGTCGATTGGCATGGTGCAGTCCGCAAACAAAAAATCTATTGCACCAAGTGTAGGGAAAGACGGCAGTACAGTACCGGTACAAAACGTCAGAGGCTTTCCGGTACGGTACGAGCGCCTTCAATGAGAGCTATCAGACAGGAAACGGATTGCGCTCCGCAAATCCTTGCTGATGCCAGTACGGATACGGCGGCTTCACCGTGCTCGCTTCGTCGAGCTTCTTCACCTGTTCCGCCGTGAGGTTCCAGCCGACCGCACCGAGGTTCTGCCGCAACTGTTCTTCATTGCGCGCGCCGACCAGTACGGTCGCCACCGTCGGTCTTTGCAGCAGCCAGTTCAGCGCGATCTGCGGGATGGTCTTGCCGGTTTCCTCGGCGATGGCGTCGAGCGCGTCGATCACGCGATACAGATGTTCTTCCGGCACCGGCGGCCCCATGTCGGCGGTCTTATGCAGACGGCTCGACGCGGGCAGCGGCTGACCGCGCCTGATCTTGCCCGTGAGACGCCCCCAGCCGAGCGGACTCCACACCACCGCGCCCACGCCTTGATCGATACCGAGCGGCATCAGTTCCCATTCGTAGTCGCGCCCGATCAGCGAGTAGTAGGTCTGATTGGCGACATAGCGCGGATAGCCGTAACGGTCCGCGACATCCAGCGACTTCTGCAGATGCCAGCCCGAGAAATTCGACACGCCGGTATAGCGGATCTTGCCCGCGCGCACGAGATCGTCGAGCGTGGAGAGCGTTTCCTCGACGGGCGTTTTCGCATCGAAACCATGTAGCTGGAAGATGTCGATGTAGTCCGTCTGCAAGCGCTTCAACGCATCGTTCACGGCATGGATGAGATGGAAGCGCGACGAGCCCACGTTGTTCGGCTCGTCTTTATCGAAGCGAAAGGTCGCCTTGGTCGAGACGATGACTTTGTCGCGCCGGCCCTTGAGCGCTTCGCCGAGGATGGCTTCCGACGAGCCGCCCGAATAGATGTCGGCGGTGTCGAACATGGTCACGCCCGCGTCGAGGCAAATGTCGACGAGCCGCTGGGCTTCGCTGACGTCGGTTTCGCCCCAGGCCTGGAAGAACTCGCCCTTGCCGCCGAACGTGCCCGTGCCGAAACTCAGCACGGGAACCTTGAAGCCCGAAGCGCCTAGATGTCGATATTCCATTGTTGCGTGTCCTCATTCGGTTGTCGGTCTGTCCTGTCGCATGCATCGCGGAAGGGGGATCGTCGAGACTACCGCAATGCGCACGTATGCGCTGAGACTGCCGCCGTGCGCTTTCGCGAGGCTAACGCCGTTTTGCCGCGCGCTCGCCGAGCGAATCGTATATCGGCGGACAGCGCAGCAGCATGGGCATGAGCATGGCGGTGAAGCACGCGGTGAGCATCGGCAGGAGCAGCGTGAAGCTTGCGGTCATTTCGGTGACGAGCACGATACCCGTCATCGGCGAACGCACGACTGCCGCGAAGAACGCGGCCATGCCGACCGCCGCGAAGGTGCCGATATCGCCGGTGGATGCGGACATGCCGGGGAACCAGTCGAAGCAGATGCGGCCGAACACGAAACCCGTCTGCGCGCCGAGCACGAGCATGGGCGCGAAGAGACCGCCCGGCGTGCCGGCCGCATACGATACCGCGCCGAGCACGAAGCGCAGCGCAAGAATGGCCGTGACGCCCGCGATGCTGCCCGCGCCCACCAGCGCTCGTTGCGTGAGGACATCGCCGCCGCCCGCGAGATCGGGCGCGAACCACGCGAGCAAACCGACCGCCGCGCCAATGACAGCCGCGCGCGCGAAGGCTCTGCGCGTCGGCGATGCAATCAACGGATGACGCGTGAGCCAGTCGGATGCGTCGAGCGTCCAGAGAATCGTGCGTGAATAAGCGGTGCCCAACAGGCCGAGCGCCACGCCGAGCACGAGATGCGCGGCCGTCATGCCGAAGCCTGGAAACGGCTGCGCGGGCAGATGGAAGTCGGGCAGATCGCCGTGCATGAGACGCGCCATGGCAATCGCACTTGCCGATGCGCCGAGCGCGGCCACGGCGGTGCGCGTATCGAAGCGGCGCATCAGTTCTTCGAGCACGAACACCGCGCCCGCGATGGGCGCATTGAACGCGGTGGCGAGCCCCGCGCCCGCGCCGGCCGCGAGCAAGACGCCGCGATCGGTTGCGCTGCGTCCAAGCAAGGTGCCGATGCGATGCGCGATGCTCGCGCCCATCTGCACCGTCGGTCCTTCGCGTCCGAGCGCGAGTCCTGCACCGATGGCGAGCACGCCGCCCACGAACTTGACCGGGATGAGGATGAGCGAAGCGGGCGGCGCCTTGCCATGCAAGACTGCCTCGACATGGGGAATGCCGCTGCCGCTTGCCTCGGGCGAGAAGCGCGCGACGAGCCACGCCGCCAACGCAACGGCGAAAGCCGCCGCAAGCACCACGACAATGCTTGCCGCGCCATGCCCCGAATGCGCCCATGCAACGAGCGCGTAGCGCAGCGCATCGGCGCGTTCGAGCGAAAAGCGGAATAACGCACCGAGTGCGCCACTCGCCGCCCCGACGATGACCGCGGCTACGGCGAGCGGAATGAGTCCGCGTGGCGAGTCTGCTTCGACTTCGGCTTCGGGCTTGTAGTCGGTCATGGCGCTCGGTCGTTTGAAGGATGCGCGCCAAGCGTAGCACCGAACGCGGCGGCATCGCGGGCACGGCACTTGCAAACTTAGACTCGATGCAAATGCCGCGCTTGAATTTGGCGCGGCGAGCGAAACCATCACGGAGAAACCGGCATGAGTCTCACCCACGAACGCACGACGTCTGACGAAGCTGCATAACGCATGACGCACGTCGATGCCCCTTTCTTCGAGCCGGACCGCAATTGCGCGAACGTGCGCCATGCGGATCGCTTCAGCCTGCTGATAGACGGTGCGGATTATTTTCGCGTTCTGCGCGAAGCGATCACGCGCGCGGAGCGCACCGTGTTCATCCTCGGTTGGGATATCGACAGCCGCATGCAGCTCACGCCGGAAGGTGCGGACGATGTTTTCCCAGCTGCGCTCGGCGACTTCCTGCATGAGATCGCGGCGAACAAGCGCCGTTTGCGCATCTACATTCTCGCGTGGGATTTCGCCATGCTGTATGCGTTCGAACGCGAATGGCTGCCGGTCTACAAGATGGGCTGGCGCACGCATCGGCGTATCGCGTTTCAGATGGACGGCAAGCATCCGATGGGCGGATCGCAACATCAGAAGGTCGTCGTGATCGACGATAAGCTCGCGTTCGTCGGCGGTCTCGATCTCACGCGTTCGCGCTGGGACACGACCGCGCATGCACCCGACGATGCGCTGCGCCGCGATGCGAACGGTGCGCCGTATCAGCCTTTCCACGATGTCCATACCATGTTCGATGGCGATGCCGCGCGCGAAATGGGTATCCTGGCGCGCGAACGCTGGGCGCGCGCGTGCGGAAGACGGCTTGCGATACGCGCACATCGCGCGGCCGCCGACAGCGATCCGTGGCCGCCCGCGCGCGCGGTCGATATCGACGATGTGCGAATCGCCATCTCGCTCACCGAGCCTGCTTACGGCGGACGTCAGCCCGTGCAGCAGATTCGCACGCAATATCTCGATGCCATCGCGAGGGCGCGCCGCTCGATCTATATCGAGAACCAGTACTTCACGTCGGGTTCCATAGGCGCGGCGCTCTCGGAGACGCTCGCGCGCGAGGACGGGCCGGACGTGGCTATCGTGGTGCCGCGCAATCAGAGCGGCTGGCTGCAGGAGGTGACGATGGGCGTGTTGCGCGCGCGGCTCAACACGCTCTTGAAAAGCGCGGACCGGCATGGGCGATATCGTCTGCTGAGCCCAGAAGTGCCCAATCTCGGCGAGCAGATCGTCAACGTGCACAGCAAACTGATGATCGTCGATGACGAATTGTTGATCGTCGGCTCCGCGAATCTGAACAATCGCTCGATGGTGTTCGACAGCGAATGCAACGTATCCATCGACGCCGGCGCCGATCAGCGCATTCGCCGCGCGATTGCGAAGATGCGCGATACGCTGCTCGCGGAACATCTCGGTTGCGAAGTCGCGGATGTCGTGCGCGAGCGCGATGCACGTGGCGGCCTCAATGCCGCGATCGAAGCGTTGCAACGCAATCGTGATGAACATCGCACGTTGATTGCGCTCGACCCGGAAGTATCGGCGGAACTGGATCAGCTCATTCCGCCCGATGCGCTGATCGACCCTGAAACGCCTATCGCCGCCGATCAGCTCGTCGAACAATTCCTGCCCAAGGAAAGGACGCGTCCGCTGATCGGCCGCTTCGCGCTTCTCGGCGTGCTCGTGCTGATGGTGGTCGGCGTGGCCGCGCTTTGGCACTGGACGCCGCTTGGCGACTACGCCAATCTGAAGTCGTTGACCAACGCCACACGCCACATCGAAGCACTGCCGTTCGCGCCGCTGTTGATCATTCTGTGCTACGTGGCGGCCGCCGTGCTCTCGGTGCCGGTGACGTTACTGATCGCGACGACGGGCATCGTGTTCGGCGGTCTATGGGGCGGCGTCTATGCGTTCGCCGGCACGCTGGCAGCGGCGGCGATCACCTATTCGCTCGGCAACTGGCTTGGGCGCGATGCCGTGCGCAAGGTCGCGGGCGCGCGCGTCAACCGGCTATCCGAACGCGTGGCGAAGCGCGGCATCGTAGCGGTCGTCGTGTTGCGGTTACTGCCGGTGGCGCCGTTCGCCATCGTCAATCTCGTGGCGGGCGCCTCGCATATCCGCATGCGCGACTTCATGATCGGCACGGCGCTCGGCATGGGACCGGGCATCGTCCTGACAGTGGCGTTCGCGCATCAACTGGTGGCGTCGTTCCGGCATCCGACGGTCGGCTCGTTCGCGGTGCTGATCGGCATCGGCGCGGCGTTACTCGGCGTATCGCTGCTGTTGCAACGCTTCCTCGGAAGTGGCGAAGAAGAGAAAGCCCACGAAGGCGCACCGAGCGATGCCGACAAACCGCGCGCCAGCGACGAGGCGCAACGCGCGAGCCGTCTGCGCGAAAGCGGTGCGATGCCGCGCGAAACCGGCCATGCCGCAAGCAACGGCGCGAACAAGGGCGCGCCCGCACGCCATGACGAGGTCAACCCATGACGATGATGCACGAAGCGGGAATGGATATCGGCAATCAATCGAAGCACGCGGCGCGTGCGAGAGAGTTGCGTATCGCGACTTACAACCTGCATGGTGCGGTTGGCATCGACGGACGTTTCGCGCCGGAGCGTATCGGCGAAGTGCTCAACGAAATCGATGCCGATATCTTCGCGCTGCAGGAAGTGCCGCTCGGCGGCAGTGCATCGCCCGATGTACTCGAAGTGCTGCAGCGCATGACGGGTCTGCACGCGGTCGCGGGCCCGACGCTCGATACACCTGCGCGCCGTTATGGCAACGCGGTCCTTACGCGCTATCCGGTGCAGGCCGTGCGCACGCTCGATCTTTCGTTCAGAAGCCGCGAACCGCGTGGCGCGCTCGATGCCGACATCGACTGTGGCGGTGAAGTGTGGCGCGTGGTCGCGACGCATCTCGGGCTTGCATCGAGCGAACGTCACATGCAGGTCGAACAAGTGCTGCAAAAATTCGATACACCTGCCTTGCCCGTGATCCTTCTCGGCGACCTGAACGAATGGTTCGTTCATGGCCGCACCTTGCGCCGGCTCGTTACACACTTTCATCGCGCGAGTGCACTGCGCACGTTTCCGACGCGCTATCCGCTCTTCGCGCTCGATCGCATCTGGGTGCATCCCGGTGAACGTCTGATGAGCGTGAACGTGCATCGCACGCGCTTGTCGCGGGTTGCATCGGATCACTATCCGCTCATTGCGCATATCGCGCATCGTTCATGACTGGCTCTTCATGAGCCTTTCAACTCGACGCATAAGCATCGATTCGATGCTCATCACTCGATCGTCGACTCGCATGTCAGCGCGACGCCACGAAAAAGCCCTGGAAAAACGATATAAAAACGCAAAAGACTCGCACGAACTCGCTTGGCGTATGTAGAATCCGGCCTGATACGAACGCATTACCGCGAACGTATTCCGATATCACTGACCAAAAACACAGGTAGGAGAAACATGCCGACTTCCGCAAAAACCGCTGCCAAGAAAGCCACGGCCAAAAAGGCCACGGTAAAGACCGCCGCACCGGCTAAGAAAGCAGCATCGAAGGTTGCCGCGAAGAAAGTACCCGCCAAGAAGGCCGTCGTTGCCAAGAAGGCAGTCGCCGCCAAGAAGACCACTGGCGCGCTGGCTCCGATCAAGGACACCTTCACCAAGGCATCGCTTGCAACGCATCTGTCCGAGCGTGCAGCCGTGGATGTGAAGGCGGTCAAGGCCGTGCTGGTCGCGCTGGAAGACACCATCCTTGGGTCCATCCATAAGAAGGGCGCAGGCGAGTTCACGCTCTCCGGTCTTCTGAAGATCACGGCGCAAACCGTTGGCGCGAAGAAGAAGCGCTTCGGCAAGGACCCGTTCACGGGCACGGAGCGCTGGTTCCCGGCCAAGCCCGCAAGCGTTCGCATCAAGGCGCGCGCGTTGAAGAAGCTGAAGGATGCCGCAGCGTAAGGTTTAAAGACCTGAACTGATTGCCTGATTTTCGGTGATCGGGAATCGAGAGGCCAGCGTTCCTTTTAATCGAGGACGTTGGCCTCTCGTGCTTTGATTTCAAACGTCGGCTTTCGCAAAGATATCGCTCAACCAGTCCACGAAAACCCGTACGCGCGCTGAAAGCTGCCGCGCATGCGGATAAAGCAGCGATACCGGCATGGGCGGAACAATCAAATCAGGTAACACGCATTGCAGCCTGCCATCGGCGAGTTCGCTTTCTATGCGATAACGCGGCACTTGCACAATACCGAGTCCCGCGAGCGCAGCTTGCGTATATAGCTCGACGCCGGTAACGGAAATCGCGCCCGGCAGTTCTATGCTTTGCACGCCGTCGGCTATTTCGAATTCAAGGGCAACGTTGCGCCCGCTCGCACTCGATACATAATTCACCGCGCGATGCGCCGCAAGCGAATCGATATTTTCCGGCGTGCCCATTCGCGCGAGATAAATGGGGCTCGCCACCGTCACTTGTTCGAGCGTGGCGACGCGTTTTGCGATCATCGACGAGTCCTGCAGAGTGCCCGCGCGCAACACGCAATCCACGCCTTCACGCACGAGATCGACGAAGCGGTCGTCTTCGCCTACATGCAGTTCGATCTGCGGATAGCGTTCGAGAAACGCCGGCAACCCAGGCACGATGAAATGGCGTGCAAGCGTTCCTTGCAGGTTGACGCGCAGCAAGCCCTTTGGCTCCGCATGCCTGAACGAACCTTCCGCTTCCTCCATGTCCGCGATGAGCCGCACGCAACGGCGATAATGCGCGTCGCCATCGGGCGTGAGGCGCACGGTGCGTGTCGTGCGTTCGAGCAGGCGCGCACCGAGCCGTTCTTCCAGGCGCTTCATCAGATTGGTGACGGTTGCGCGCGGCATCTGCAAGTCGTCGGCGGCTTGCGTGAAGCTGTGGCGCTCGGCAATGCGCACGAACACCTGCATTTCCTGAAAGCGGTCCATGTCGGCTGAAGTTCGAGGTCTGAGATTGTTGAGGCAACTGGAACGATGATACTAATCCGCAAGCGATGATCGCGAAAACGAAATGATCCATCATGGCGCTCATCGATTAACGAACATCAGGAGCGAAC
Organism: Caballeronia sp. HLA56; assembly: GCF_054655155.1. Classification (NCBI taxonomy): domain Bacteria; kingdom Pseudomonadati; phylum Pseudomonadota; class Betaproteobacteria; order Burkholderiales; family Burkholderiaceae; genus Caballeronia; species Caballeronia sp. HLA56. Next base: position 282,413 of record NZ_BAAHOB010000001.1, read on the forward strand.
CATGAATCAATCGCACGCGAACAAGGTTGCCATCGTCACGGGCGCATCGCGCGGAATTGGCGCGCAGATTGCGAGACGTCTTGCGCAGGAAGGTTTTGCGGTGGCGGTGAACTATGCATCGAGCGCGAAGGAAGCGGACGCGCTCGTCGCGGAACTGGAAGCCGCGGGAAGCCGCGCGCTCGCGGTAAAGGCGGACGTGGCTAGCGCCGACGACGTGCGACGCATGTTCGATGCGGTCGAAGCGCAACTCGGCCCCGTCGATGCGCTCATCAACAACGCAGGCGTGCTCAAGGCCACGCCGCTCGCCGACACGAGCGACGCGCTCTACGACCAGACTTTCAACATCAATGTGCGCGGCACGTTCAACACGCTGCGCGAGGCGGCGAAGCGTTTGAACGAAGGCGGGCGTATCGTCAATTTTTCGAGCACGACGCTCGCGCTCAACATGCCGGGATACGCCATTTACAACGCCACGAAAGCGGCCGTCGAAGCGTTCACGCATGTCTTCGCGAAGGAGTTGCGCGGACGAAGCATTACCGTGAATGCGGTGGCGCCGGGGCCGGTTGCGACTTCGCTCTTTCTCGATGGCAAGACCGACGAACAGATCGCGAACTTTTCGAAAATGCCGCCGCTGGAGCGGCTCGGCCAGCCGGAAGATATCGCGTCGGTGGTTGCGTTTCTTGTCGGCAAGGATGCGGGATGGGTCAACGCGCAGGTATTGCGGGCGAACGGCGGGTTGGCTTGAGTAAGGCGCTCGATCGCGCCGTATCGTTAGGGCGCCGTCTTCGCGTCAGAAACCCAATGCGAATTGATCTTCGACGTAACGCGTCTTCATGCGCTTCGTCTTCGTTTGGGTCGGCGCCGGCGTCTTCATCGGCGCCGCCACGATTTGCGCGATCTGCGCGACGAGACTGAACGCAGGTCGCGCATCGCATGCGATCCATTCGAACTGACCGGCCGACAGGCGTTTCGCGATCAGCGCGTACACATCCGGGTCGAACGGACGTATCTCCGGCGCACTGGCAAGCAACGATGCAATTTCATCGCGCGCGGCGCATGTGCCGAGATAGCACCATCGATCGATGACATGCCACGCCTCGCGATTCGTCGATGCATCGCGCTCGCTGATCGCGATGGCGCCTTCATGCGGCCAGCGCACGAGGCGCGCATTGCCGAGCGCTTCGAGCGCACGCGCCGCATGGTCCGCGAACGGCTCCGCGCCCGCGCATGAACCGAGACAGCGCTTCACCTGATAGCCGAAGCAACCGCGCGCCGGTCCCGCTTTTTCCAGGCCGAGCGTGGCGTGGCAGAGTCGATGTTCATCGGCGAGATGGCGCAGATACGCATGCGCCTTCGCGCGCGATTCGAACACGCCGAAGAGATGCGCCTCGCGCGACAGATCGCGCTTGCTCGCGCGCAGCAGCACGGGCGCAGGCGCGCCCGGCAGCCATTGCCACGCGCACGCCGCCGACGCGCGCTTGAGCAGCCGGTTATGCAGCGGCTGCAAGTCCTTCACGAGCTTCGCTTCGAGCAACAGCGCGCCGAGTTCGCCCACGGTCTCGCGGTATTCGATTTTGCGGATGGCCTGCGATATCGACAAATCCTTCGCCAACCGATGATCCCCCGCGAAATGCGCGCTCACACGCTGCTTCAGATTCACGCTCTTGCCGACGTAGAGCGTAATGTCGTCCGCGCCGTGGAAGAGATAGACGCCGGGCGTGGCAGGCAACGCGTCGAGCGCGCCCTCGGGCAACGCGGCGGGCAGACTCGCGCGCCTGACGAGCGCTTTCACGGCGGCATCGACGAGTTCTTGCGAATAGAGCGCGTGAATCTTTTGCCAGAACTGCCAGAGGAGGTCGGCATCGGCGAGCGCGCGGTGGCGTCCTTCAGGCGCGAGATTGAAGCGCGCGATGAGCGCATCGAGCCCATGACGTTCGACCGATGGAAAGAGCGAGCGCGACAAGCGCACCGTGCACAGCGTATCCGCGCGAAACGCAATGCCCGCGCGACGGAACTCGTTCTTGAGGAAGCCGTAGTCGAAGCGCGCGTTATGCGCGACGAAAAGCTTGCCCTGGAGACGCTCGGCAAGCGCCTGCGCGAGCGATTCGAAAGTGGGCTGACCGCGCACCATGCTGTCCTCGATGCCCGTCAGACGCGAGATGAACGGAGGCACCGGCATGCCCGGATCGACGAGCACGCTATAGCGCTCGATGCCCGCCTTGCTCACTTCTATGACGCCGATTTCGGTGATGCGATCCACCGTCGGATTGCTGCCGGTGGTTTCCAGGTCGACGAACACGATGGGACGCGCGAGGCCTGCGAGCAGCGTGTCCGCTGCGAATTCATCGAGGTCGTCCGTGAGATCGTGCATGAATATAGGTGCTGGAAGTGCGCGCTGGTGACGCTCTCAAGCAGCGCGGATAAGTGCCGTTAATCAGTTTAATGCCTTTACTGCCGCATTTATGCGATTCAGCGAAAAAACGCAGCGCGAATGCGATGCGCGGGCAGCGTCAGTACAATAGCGTTTTGTTTGGCTTCAGGATTGATCGACATGACTTATTGCGTGGGTATGTGTGTGGACGAGGGCCTCGTGTTCCTTTCCGATACGCGCACGAATGCCGGTGTGGACCACGTAAGCGCCGCCCGCAAAATGACTGTTTTCGAACAGCCGGGAGACCGGGTGATCGTGCTGCTTGCGGCCGGTAACCTCGCGCTCACGCAAGCGGTGACGCACATGCTCGCCGAACCCGCGGACCCGGACGCGCCCACGCTTTATAGCGTCGCCACCATGGCGGAAGCCGCGCGCATCGTCGGCGACGCGGTGCGCGAAGTGCATCGGCGCGACGCGCTTTCGCTCGCGGAATTCAGCGTCGATTTCAACTGCAGCTTCATTCTCGGCGGTCAGATACACGGTCAGCCGCCGCGCCTTTTCATGGTTTATGCAGCGGGTAACTTCATAGAATCGACGCGCGTTTCGCCTTATTTTCAGATTGGCGAGTCGAAATACGGCAAGCCGATCATCGACCGCGTCATTACGCCGTCCACGGATCTCGACGAAGTCGCGAAATGCGCGCTTATCTCCATGGATTCGACGCTGCGTTCGAATCTCTCGGTGGGCTTGCCGCTCGACTTGCTGGTCTACGAGAAAGACGCGTTGCGCGTGACGCGTTTCGCCTCGCTCGACAACGACAGCGCGTATTACCAGATGATCCACCGCACGTGGGGCGAGCGCCTGCGGCAGATTTTCGGCGAGATTCCGAACCCTTCGTGGACCGATCTGGCCAACGTGCCGCTGCGTCCGCGCGAGTCGCGCACGATCGTGCCGCGGCTCGTCATCGGCGATCTGCCAAGTTCTGGTGAAGCGCCGGCGCAGACGCTCGCCGAGGACGTGGATTCAAACGGCAACGCGCCGCAGCAGTAGACCTTCAAGAATCCTTCAGGGCGCGTTTGCAGGGCACTGCAGCGGCTCGGCAAGGCTTGTCTTGCTCGCGTATGCCCGGCGCGGCGAATCGGCCAGCACGGCGTCCATTCCAAGACACGCGGCGGCGCGATAATCCTCCGCCTGGTCGACCCCGATCGCCAGAATCCGCACGTTGCCGTTCGTCTTGAAGCAACTGACCGCCGGCGGCGTCCAGAGTCGCGCATCCACGGCGGAGCGCGCTTCGCCAAGCGTGAACGTCTCGACCAAATCCATCTTTCTCCTGTATTCGAACGCCGTCCATGTGCCTTCGGGCGGCGGCTTTCGGCACTCGTGCTCCAGCGCGACTTGCGCCAGGCGCTCACGCGTCGCATCGCGCGATTCAAAAAGACGCGCTTCGCGATAAGGCGCAAACGCCGCCTGGTAGGCGGCATCCGTCGAATAGATCAGCACGCGCGGCCACGCGCTTTCCTCGCTCAGCACGCGGGCGACAGCGCTTGCCTGCGTTTCGGCGGGCAGCGCTTTCATGTCGAGTATGACCGTCGTGGACGATGGAATGGCCCGCAATGCCTCGGCGAGCGAGGGAATAGGCAACGGCCGCGCGCGATACGGATACTGCTTCTCGCCGTTCGCATCCGTCTGCGTGAAGTTCCAGCCCGCGTTCAGGCTTCGTAACGCGGCGAATTCGTGGCTGGCGACCGTGCCCGTGCCATTTGTGTTCGCGGAGAGGTCGGCCGGACGATAGAGCACCGGGACGCCATCGCGCGTGAGTTGCACGGTGAGCCAGATCGCATCCGCGTGATTTGCAAGCGCGGTCTCAATGGCGAGCAGGGTGTTTTCAGGCGCGTCCGCCGCGCCGCCGCGATGCGCGACGATCATTGGCAAAGCGTTACGGGATGCGGCTGGCACAGGCGCGAAACGGCAGGCGCCGAGCAAGACAAGCCAAGCGAAACACGAGACAGCGGCGAATTGGCGCGACAGCATGAACGAATCTCCCCGGATGCTTGGTTATCCGAACGATTGTGCTTTATGCGCGCGCGTCGATGAAGCCCGTCGGCACAATTTGTTGCGGTTCACGCTGGCTCGGAGTGTGGGGCAAAGGCTTCGCACAAGAAAAAACAGCCACCGGAAAACCGGTGGCTGTCGAGGTGTGCTGCTCTATCGTGTGGCGCGGTACTCGCGTACCGGGCCATCCGCTTGTTCTTAGAACTTGTGACGCACGCCGATGATGACGATTTCCTGATGGCTGCTGCCGCTGTCGTAGCCGTAGGAACCGATCGAGGCTTGCGCCGAGTTGATGCCGCCCGTCGTGCCGTCGCGCTGATCGCCGCTTGCGTGCTGGTAAGCCGCAACTGCGTAGAAGTCCGTGCGCTTCGACAGCGAGTAGTCCGCACCCAGGCTGGCCTGGTGGTACTTGGCCGACGTGTCGCCGCCCGACTTCGTGTAGGTGTAGCCCACGCCGAGCAGCAGCGCCGGGGTTGCCTGGAAGTTCACGAAACCGTTGCCGACGTTGAAGTGTTCCGAGCCGAAGCGCGAACCACCGTCTGCCTTGAACTGTGCATTGCTGTACGAACCGCCGACCGTGAACGCGCCGATCGTGTACTGAACCGCGCCGCGAGCGATGCCGATTGCGTGCGCCGATGCGTATGCGTTGTTGATCGGGCCGTCGAACAGTGCGTCCGACGTCGTGCTGTTCCACGTGCTTGCGCCCGTCGGCGGAATGCGGCCGGCGTTCGGGTTGTTAGCGTAGAAGTAGCCGCCGGCGACTGCCAGGGGACCGTTGTTATATGTTGCAGCGCCCGACCAGGTTTGACCTTGGCCCGTTGCGCCTGCCAGACCCGAGAAGCCGTACAGGCCTTCGACCTGGAAGCCCGCGTAGTTCGGCGAAACGTACTTGACGGCGTTGCTCACGCGCAGCGAGTTGTCGTAGTTGTCGACGTCGCCCGGCGTTGCGAAGATTGCGCCCCAGTAGTTGTCGGCCGTGATGCCTTGGACCATGTCAACCAGCGGATCGTATTGGCGACCCAGGGTGACCGTACCCCACTGATTGCCCGACAAACCGACGAATGCTTGACGACCGAACTCGCGGCCACCTTGGCCGAGACGGCCGGTGCCGATGTCAAAGCCGCTTTCCAACTGGAAAATCGCCTTCAGACCGCCGCCCAGATCTTCTTGACCCTTCAGGCCCCAGCGATCGCCGGACAGATTGCCGTTGATCATGCCGTACAGGTGGTCGCCATTTGCGTTGGCGTTGCTCACATAACCGAGACCAGCGTCGATCACGCCATACAGCGTCACGCTCGTTTGTGCCTGTGCCGCGCCAGCTGCGCCGAGCAGCGCCAGCGAGAGGGACGTCAGTGCGAATCGTTTCATCGAATTCTCCACGCGATTGTTAAATATCGTTGTTGCCGGCGCAGAGAATAACGCAACGTTTCGAATCTTAAGAAACGAAAAAAATTTACTGTCTCGTAAAAGACACAGTTTCTAACGTGGTCTCAAAAAGGGGGATTTCTGTTTGTTTTGAACGGGTTGCGGGTGACAGGCTATCTTGAAATTAGTTCCGCGCTCAATTCTAGGATATTCCAATGGCGCGCGATTACCATCAATCCGATTAACAAACAGCAGCCGCGAGCGGGTATTTTCCTTTCACCGAGGCAACAAAAAACGCCGCGCCCTAGAGGCGCGGCGTTCGTGGAAGGCGAAAAGGGAAATGCGGATCAGCTTTGCAGGTCGTCGCTTTCCCGATGCTCGGAGCCGCGGCGTGTGAGCAACGCGACTGCCATTCCCGCGCTTGCCGCGAAAAACACCGAGCGCCACGGGTGCCGCTTCACTGCGGCATTGGCGGTCGATGCCTTGCGACCCGCGCCCAGCATGGCCATCGCCGTGGCGCGCGTCGCGGTGCTCTCGACGCGCGCGATCTTGCGCGATATCTCTAGCGCCTTCGCCACCGCCGATACCTTCTTGCGCGCCTGTCCCGTCAACAACTGCGCGTGTTGAGCGCGCGCGCCGATGGCACGCCGAGCGCTCGCGGGCACGGACGCATCGATCCGAGCGCTGGCGGGCGATACGACTGGCGCTGCGTTCGATGCCCCCGTCGTCGCCGCCGATGCGGATGCCGCCGCGGGCATGCCCGTGCGCGTGGAAGCCGCGAGCATCGAACCGATCTTGGCGCGGCTGCCCGGCGGCACGCGTCCCATGTTTTGCTGGCCCCACGCGCCGCGCGGATCGTGCAGACGCGCGCGCGCCGCCGAGAACTCCGCGCCGAGCAACAACACGGCCGCCGAAAAATACAGCCACATGAGCAGAACCGCGAGCGATCCGGCCGCGCCGAACGCGCTGGCCGTGCCTGCGTGCGTCAAATAGAGCGCGAACAGTTTCTTGCCCGCCGAGAACAGCAGCGCCGCGACGAGCCCGCCGACGAGCGCGTCGCGCCACTGCACGGGGGCATCGGGGAGAAATTTGAGCAGCGCGCCGAACGCGACGGTCAGAATGGCGAGACCGGCGACCAACTGAACGATATCGCCGATGATCACGAACGGCGAATCGCCCCAGAGCCACATGCCGACCGCCTGGATCGCGGTGTCCAACACCAGCGAGACGATCAGGAGAAACGCCACGCCGAGCACGAGTCCAAACGAGATGAGCCGCACGCGCACCATCGCAAAGACGCTCGAGCGCTGATCGCCCGTGAGCGGCCATACAAGATTGAGCGCCGTATTGAGGGATGAAAACGTCGCCGACGCCCCGATCGCGAGCAGCGCGAACGAGATGACCGCCGCGATGCCCGTCCCGCCGCTGCGATGCGCATTCTCGACAATACTCTGCACGCCCGCCGCGCCCTGATCGCCGAGCAGCCCGTTGACCTGATGAAAGAGCTGGCCGCGCGCGGCTTCGGCGCCAAACACCCAGCCGGCCACGGCGATCACCATGACGAGCGTCGGCGCGAGCGAAAACGCAGAATAGAAGGCGATACTCGCGGCCATCGCGGCGCAGCGATCCTCCGAAAATTTCTTGAGCGCGCCGAGCACCCAGGAGGCGTCCTTTTTGACGACGGCTTCGATCTTCTGTGTGGATACGGAACTCATGGCGGACCTCTGGATACGATGAACGGACTGACCAAACTCGAACGAAGGAGAGCAGGAACTATTCCAGTCCAACCGTAAGTCGACGGGACTGGGTGCAACGTTTGGCTCTTGAGCGCGCGTCGGCGCAACGCCACAACGAGGCTTCGCATCGAGTCGAAAGTGCCGTGTTCGCCAGCGAAATAAGACAGCGCGCCCTATAATTTCGCCACCCACATTACAAAACGCCGAGGCACTAAAATGCTGCAAATGTCACGGCGACAGTTCCTGAAGGTCTCAGCGAGCACGCTCGCCGGATCGAGCCTGGCGGCGCTAGGCTTCTCTCCGGCACCTGCGCTCGCCGAAGTTCGTCAGTACAAGCTGTCGCGTACCACGGAAACGCGTAATACCTGCCCGTACTGCTCAGTCGGATGCGGCATCCTCATGTACGGCCTCGGCGACAACGCCAAGAATGCGAAGGCCAGCATCATCCATATCGAAGGCGACCCCGACCATCCCGTCAATCGCGGCACGCTGTGCCCGAAGGGTGCATCGCTCATCGACTTCATTCATAGCCCCAGCCGCCTCATGCATCCCGAGTATCGCGCGCCGGGATCGGACGAATGGAAGCGCATCTCGTGGGAAGACGCGCTCGACCGTATCGCCAAACTGATGAAGGAAGATCGCGACGCGAATTTCGTCGAGACCACGGCGGACGGCAAGAAGGTGAATCGCTGGCTGACCACGGGCATGCTCGCGGCGTCGGCAGGCAGCAACGAAGTCGGCTATCTGACGCATAAAACTGCCCGCAGCCTGGGCATGCTCGCATTCGACAATCAGGCGCGTGTCTGACATGGCCCGACGGTGGCAGGTCTTGCCCCGACGTTTGGCCGTGGAGCGATGACGAACCATTGGGTCGACATCAAGAACGCGGACGTGATTCTGGTAATGGGCGGCAACGCAGCCGAGGCGCATCCGTGCGGTTTCAAGTGGGTGACCGAGGCGAAGGCGCATCGCAAGACGCGTCTCATCGTGGTCGATCCGCGCTTTACGCGCACCGCATCGGTGGCGGATTTCTATGCGCCGATTCGCACGGGAAGCGACATCGCGTTCCTGGGCGGCATCATCAATTACCTGCTCACCAACGACAAGATTCAGCACGAGTACGTCCGCAACTACACGGACATGTCCTTTATCGTGCGCGAGGACTTCGCGTTCAAGGACGGCGAGTTCTCGGGCTATAACGCCGAGAAGCGCAACTACGACAAGTCGAGCTGGGACTACGAACGCGGCGACGATGGCTTCGTCAAGGTCGATCCGACCTTGCAGCATCCGCGCTGTGTCTACAACCTGCTCAAGCAGCATTTCTCGACCTATACGCCCGAGATGGTGACGAAGGTCTGCGGCACGCCGACCGACAAGTTCCTCAAGGTCTGCGAGATGCTTGCCACGACCGCCGCGCCGAATCGCGCGGGAACCATTCTGTATGCGCTCGGCTGGACGCATCACTCGGTTGGCGCGCAGATGATCCGCACCGGCGCGATGGTGCAACTTCTGCTTGGCAACATCGGCATGGCGGGCGGCGGCATGAACGCGCTGCGCGGGCACTCGAACATTCAAGGCCTGACCGATCTCGGCCTGATGTCGAATCTGCTGCCCGGCTATATGACCTTGCCGATGGAAGGCGAGCAGGACTTCGACGAGTTCATCAAGAAGCGCGCGACGCAGCCCTTGCGGCCGAATCAGTTGAGCTACTGGAAGAACTATCGCGCGTTCCATGTGAGCTTCATGAAGTCATGGTGGGGCGACAACGCGACCGCCGAGAACAACTTCGGCTTCGACTATCTGCCGAAGCTCGACAAGTCTTACGACATGCTCCAGGTGTTCGAGCTGATGGCGCAGGGCAAGATGAACGGCTATATCGCGCAGGGTTTCAACCCGCTCGCGGCCGCGCCGAACAAGGCGAAGATCGGGCTTGGACTGTCGAAGCTGAAGTGGCTCGTCATCATGGACCCGCTTGCCACCGAGACTTCCGAGTTCTGGAAGAACCACGGCGAGTTCAACGATGTCGACGCCTCGAAGATTCAGACTGAAGTGTTCCGTCTGCCGACCACGTGTTTCGCGGAAGAGCGCGGCTCGCTCGTGAGTTCGAGCCGCGTGCTGCAATGGCACTGGCAAGGCGCGGTCGCTCCGGGCGAAGCGAAGAGCGACCTGGAGATCATGTCGGGGCTGTGGCTGCGCATTCGGCAGGCCTATAAGGAGAGGGGCGGCAAGTATCCCGATCCTATCCTCAACATGACCTGGCCTTACGCGGACCCGGAAAGTCCGACGCCCGAAGAGATCGCGATGGAGTTCAACGGCCGCGCGCTCGCGGATGTCGCCGATCCCACCGACAAGACGAAGGTGCTGGCGAAGAAGGGCGAGCAGTTGTCGAGCTTCGCGCTTTTGCGTGACGATGGCTCGACGGCGAGCGGTTGCTGGATCTTCTGCGGATCGTGGACGCAAGCTGGCAATCAGATGGGCCGGCGCGACAACTCGGACCCGACGGGCATCGGTCAGACGCTCGGCTGGGCGTGGGCGTGGCCGGCGAATCGCCGTGTGCTCTACAACCGCGCGTCATGCGATGTGAGCGGCAAGCCTTTCGACCCGACGCGCAAGCTGATCGCATGGAACGGCAAGGCGTGGACCGGACCGGACATTCCCGATTTCAAGGCCGACGAGCCCCCGGAGAACGGCATGAATCCGTTCATCATGAATCCGGAGGGCGTGGCGCGTTTCTTCGCGCGCGACGGCATGAACGAAGGACCGTTCCCGGTGCATTACGAACCGTTCGAGACGCCGCTCGGCTATAACCCGTTCTTCCCGGACAACAAGGCCGTGGTGAGCAATCCAGCCGCGCGCATCTTCCCGGATGACCGCGCGGCGCTCGGCACCGCCGACAAGTTCCCGGACACGGCAACGACCTATCGCCTGACCGAGCACTTCCACTACTGGACCAAGCACGCGCGACTCAACGCCATCGTGCAGCCGCAGCAGTTCGTGGAAATCGGCGAGGAACACGCAAAGGAAGTGGGCGTCGTGGCGGGCGAGCGCGTGAAGGTATCGAGCAATCGCGGGCATATCGTCGCGGTGGCGCTCGTCACCAAGCGCATCAAGCCATTGAACGTGGAGGGCAAGAAGGTGCATACCGTCGGCCTGCCGCTGCATTGGGGCTTCAAAGGCCTCACGCAGCCGGGCTATCTCGTCAACACACTGACGCCTTCCGTGGGCGACGGGAACTCGCAGACACCGGAGTTCAAGTCGTTCCTCGTGAAGGTCGAAAAAGCCGAGAAGGCTTAAAGGAGACGAGATGGCTCTGCAATCGCTCGACATCAAGCGCCTCTCGGCCACCACCACGCCGCCGCCGCAAGTTCGCGAGCCGGTGACGGGGACGGTCGCGAAGCTCATCGACGTATCGAAGTGCATCGGCTGCAAGGCATGTCAGACGGCGTGCATGGAGTGGAACGACCTGCGCGACGACGTCGGTCATACGACCGGCGTCTACGACAATCCGCGTGATCTCACCGAACATTCGTGGACGGTGATGCGCTTCACGGAGTACGAGAACCCGAAGGGCGACCTCGAGTGGCTGATCCGCAAGGACGGTTGCATGCATTGCGAGGACCCGGGGTGTCTCAAGGCGTGTCCGTCGCCGGGCGCGATCGTGCAGTACACCAATGGCATCGTGGATTTTCACGAGGAAAACTGCATTGGCTGCGGATACTGCGTCACGGGCTGCCCGTTCAACATTCCGCGTATCTCCAAGGAAGATCATCGCGCGTACAAGTGCACGCTCTGTTCGGACCGCGTCGCGGTCGGGCAGGAGCCGGCGTGCGTGAAGACGTGTCCGACGGGCGCGATCATGTTCGGCACCAAGGTGGACATGATCACGCAAGCGGAGGATCGCATCGAAGACCTGAAGGAGCGCGGTTTCGAAAACGCGGGTCTTTACAACCCGGCGGGCGTGGGCGGCACGCATGTGATGTACGTGCTGCATCACGCGGATCAGCCGCAGCTTTATCACGGGCTCGCGAAAGACCCGCACATCAGTCCGCTGGTGTCGATCTGGAAAGGCGTGACCAAGCCGCTTGCAATGGCGGGTATCGCGCTGGCCGCGATCGCCGGGTTCTTCCACTACACGCGTGTCGGTCCGAACGAGGTGAGCGCGGAAGAAGAAGCCGAAGCACAGCACGAAGCCGAAGAGGCGTTTCAGCAAAGGGAGCGTTCGAATGAAACACGATAGCGAACTGCGCGACGTGAAGGGCAACCGCCTGATCGTCCGTTACACGCCGAACGAGCGCAGCAATCACTGGATTACCGCGATCACGTTCGTCTTGCTGGCGCTCTCCGGTCTCGCGATGTTTCATCCGTCGATGGCCTGGCTCTACGCAATCTTCGGCGGCGGCCAGTGGACGCGCATTCTGCATCCGTTCGTCGGCTGCGTGATGTTCGTCTCGTTCATGATTCTTGCGCTGCGTTTCTGGCATCACAACTATCTGGACAAAGCCGACGTGCAGTGGATGAAGCAGATCGACGACGTGCTGGCGAATCGCGAAGACCGGCTGCCGGAGATCGGCAAGTACAACGCCGGGCAAAAGCTGCTGTTCTTCACGATGGCCGCTTGCCTGCCGCTTCTACTGTTGAGCGGCATCGTGATTTGGCGCCGCTACTTCTCGTTCTACTTTCCCATCGAGATCATTCGCGTGGCGGCGGTCGTGCATGCGGCGGCGGCGTTCGTGCTGATCGTCGGGATCATCGTGCATATCTACGCGGCGATCTGGATCAAGGGTTCTGTCGGCGCGATGACACGCGGCACGGTCACTTATGGATGGGCCAGGAAGCACCATCCGCGGTGGTTCAAGGAGATCATCGGCAAGTAGGCCGAATGCGCGTCAGTCGAGAATGGCGTGACGGCGCGCTAGCGCGTCGTCCGTCACTTCGATTGGCGCGCGTTCCATTCGACTCGCACCGCGCGCTTCGAGGTCTAACGTGCGGACCATGTTGACGAGCGCGACGCCTTGCGTCCTTGTGCCAAGCCCGGCGAGCGGGACTGCGAAACCGGCGTATCGCGCGAAGCCGCCGCTCTGCATGACAGGCGCGACCAGTGCGGTCTCCAGCGCATTGAATGACGCAGCCGAAAGCGCGAGCCCGCCTGAAGTCGCCTTGTTGCTCATGGCCAATTGCCGGACTCAGCTCGACGTGCGCAATATCCCCGCGTCGAATTTGTTGCCTTTCACCATCGCTCACGTCCTACCGGTTTTAGATTGTTCCAGTCAGCCAATTCATCGGAGATAGGCGCCTTCGGGTCGCACTGCGCCTGCAGTTCCTCGAGCGACAATTCGCGACGAGCCGGCATCGGCATGATTCCCGCCGGGCACACCTCGACATTGAATTTGTCGCCAAGGGTCAGTTTCATGCCTTCCAGCAGCGCGGCGGGCAACCGGACTGCCGCGCCATTTCCCTGCTTCCGTATTGAAAGTTCCATTTTGAATTTCCGTTGGCGTGAACTCATTTTTGTACCTCCGCGCGGAGCATGAGCATCCCTGAGCGCTCCGTTATAAGCTGTTATTCTTGATCCCGCCCCGACCTTCCTCAAGGAATCCCGTGGTCCAACGCATCCTCGAAGCCGCCAAGATCGAGTCTCTCGATCCTTCGGCCATTCCCCGTCTTCGCATGCCCGAACGCGGCACCGTGTTCGCCGCCCGCGCCGCGCGTCTGTTGCAACTCGCCGAAGCGAGCAATCCGATCGCGGGCTATCTGCGTCTCATGGCCGCGCTCGCCGATGCGCAGCAACGCATCCTTTCGACCTCCACCGCTTTGATGCCCGCGCGCGAGTCGATCGAACGCAATCAGCAGCATTCGATGCCTATCGTCCCCGCGCTCACCGACGAGCGCGATCCCGCGTGGCGCGACGTGCTGTTCATGCTGCTCGACAGTATCGAAGCTGCGGGCGCGCTCACGCCGCCGCTCGCGCAACTCGTTGCGCGTCTGCGCACGACCGACGCCGCCACGCTCGACACGCAGGCCGACGCGATCATCGCGCTGCGCTTCGCGGAGATCGATCCGGCGGCGGCGCCATTCATCGTCGCCGCGCTGCAAGTGGTGTGGACCGATCTGGCCACGCGCATCGCCGTGTCGGATGTGCCTTATCTCGATGCGCCCGGCGTCTGCCCGCTCTGCGGCTCGATGCCGGTGGCGAGCATCGTGCGCGTCGGCGGCACGCATGATGGATATCGCTACGTGCAGTGCGGCTTGTGCTCGACCGAATGGCATGTCGTGCGCGCCAAATGCTCGAATTGCGACTCCACCAAGGGCATTGCGTATCACGCCATGGGCACGCCCACGGACGACGAAACCGAGGAACAACGCGCCGCCCGCGCGAAGCAGGCCGCGCTCAAGGCCGAGTCGTGCGACGAATGCGGCACCTACAGAAAGATCGGCTATCAGGACAAGGCCTACGACTTCGAGCCTTACGCCGACGATCTGGCAAGCCTCACGCTCGACCTTCTGATGGGCGACGCCGGTTTTCGCCGTGCGTCGCCGCATCCGTGGCTGTGGCCCGAACACGTCGATGAAGCATGAAGGGAAGAGGATAGAGGCGTGAGTAATGTCACCGGCAACAACGACAGCGAATTGCGCGCGCTGATGGCGCGAGTGCCATCGGTGGAGCGCGTGCTGGCATCGGCGGCATTCGCGCCGGTCTTGGCCGCGCACGGACGCACGCAGACGCTCGCCGTGCTGCGCGCGTCGCTCGACGCATGGCGCGCCGAAGCGCAGGCGGGCCGCGCATCCGTCGAGGCACTGGCCGATGCGAGCCTCGCGGCAAGCGTCGGCGCGACGCTCGACAAGCGCGCGGAAAGCAGCGTGAAAAGCGTCTTCAATCTCACGGGCACGGTGCTGCACACGAACCTCGGCCGCGCGCTGTTGCCGGATGAAGCGCTGCGCGCCGTCGCCGAAGTCCTGACGCGGCCCGCCAATCTCGAATTCGATCTGGCGACCGGCGCGCGCGGCGACCGCGATGACCTCATCAACGAACTCATCTGTGAACTGACGGGCGCCGAAGCCGCGACGGTCGTCAACAACAACGCGGCCGCCGTGCTGCTGACGCTGTCCGCGCTGGCCGCGCGTCGCGAAGTGATCGTGTCGCGCGGCGAGCTGGTCGAGATTGGCGGCGCGTTTCGCATTCCCGACATCATGAGCCGCGCGGGCGCGAAATTGCGCGAAGTCGGCACGACCAACCGCACGCATCTGAAGGATTACGACGAAGCGATCAACGCCAGGACCGCGCTCCTGATGAAAGTGCATTGCAGCAACTACGCCGTCACGGGCTTCACCAAGGAAGTCACGCTCGCGGAACTCGCGCCGCTCGCGAGGACGCGCGGCTTGCCGGTTGTCGTGGATCTCGGCAGTGGCACGCTCGTCGATTTGGCGCAATGGGGCTTGCCGCGCGAGGCCACGGTTCGCGAGACGGTCGAGGCTGGCGCGCAACTCGTCACCTTCAGCGGCGACAAGCTGCTCGGCGGCCCGCAGGCGGGCCTGATCGTCGGTACGAAGGAACTGATCGCGAAGATCAAGAAGCATCCGCTCAAGCGTGCGCTGCGGGTCGGCAAGCTCACGCTCGCGGCGCTCGAAGCGGTGTTGCGGCTTTATCGCACGCCGGAGACGCTCGCCGAACGTCTCACCACCTTGCGCCTGCTGACGCGTCCCGCGGACGCCATGCGCCTTGCCGCCGAACGCATTCGGCCCGTTCTGCAGGCAATGACCGGTGCGGATTTCGTCGTCGCCACCGAGCCGATGTTCAGTCAGATCGGCAGCGGCGCGTTGCCGGTCGATGTCCTGCCGAGTTACGGCCTCGTCGTGCGGCTCACGAGCGGCAAGAAGGCGGGCGGCCAGTTGAATCGCATCGAGCGCAGACTGCGCGATCTGCCGCGCCCGGTCATCGGGCGCATTGCGGATAACGCGCTGTGGCTCGATCTGCGCTGTCTCGAAGCACAGGACGAAGCCGCGTTCATCGCCCAACTGGAGATGCGGGCAACGGGCCGCAACGCATGATCGTCGGCACGGCGGGGCATATCGATCACGGCAAGACGACGCTCGTGCGCGCGCTGTCGGGGGTGGATACGGATCGTCTGAAGGAAGAGAAGGCGCGTGGCATTTCCATCGAACTGGGTTATGCATACGTGCCGCTCGGCGATGGCGGCGTGCTCGGCTTCATCGACGTGCCGGGGCACGAAAAGCTCGTGCATACGATGGCCGCGGGCGCATGCGGCATCGACTTCGCGCTCGTCGTGATCGCCGCCGACGATGGCGTTATGCCGCAAACGCGCGAACATCTTGCGATTCTTCAGTTGCTCGGCGTGAAAGACGGCGCAGTGGCGGTGACGAAATCTGATCGTGTCGATGCCGCGCGCCTGAACGAAGTCCATGCCGAAATCGCCGCGCTGCTGGCCGGCACCGCTTTGCAAGACGCACCGCTCTTTAACATCAACGCCACGCGCGATGACGACTCCGGCGTGGCCGCGCTGAACGCGCATCTGCACGATGTCGCCATGCACTGGCGCGCGCGCCGCGACGACGGCTTCTTTCGTTTGGCCGTGGACCGCGTGTTCACGCTCGCGGGCCAGGGCACGGTGGCGACCGGCACGGTGTTCGCGGGGCAGACGAAGGTTGGCGACACGCTGGCGCTCGCGCCGCGCGAGGGCGAGGCGCCGGTTCGTGTGCGCAGCATTCACGCGCAGAATCGCGCTTCGGAGACGGGGCGCGCGGGCGAGCGCTGTGCGCTCAATCTCGCGGGCATCGAGAAGGACACGCTGTCGCGCGGCGACTGGATTCTCGATGCGCGTCTCGCGCGAGCGTCCGAGCGAATCGACGTCGAACTCACGCTTCTCGCCGATGCCTCGCCGGCGCTCACGCACTGGAGCCCGCTGCATGTACATCTGGGCACGATGCACCGCGTCGCGCACATCGCCTTGCTCGACGGCGAAACGCTCGCGGCCGGGCAGACGGCGCGCGTGCAACTCGTATTCGATAGGCCGGTTTGCGCGCTGCCGGGCGACCGCTTCATCGTTCGCAATGCGCAGGCGGATAAAACGGTAGGCGGCGGGCGTGTGCTCGACCCGTTTGCGCCCGCACGCAAGCGCCGCACGCCGCAGCGCCACGCGTGGCTCGATGCGCTCACCGCGATGCTCGACACCGGCGCCATCGACGAACTCTTCGCGCAGTCGCCGTATGGCTTGCCGCGCTCGCTCGTCGAGCATCTTGCAGGTCGAACGCTTGGATCGATGACCCAGCCCGACGGTCTGCGCAGCATACCCATCCACGACGATGCGCTCTTGATCAGCGTCGCGCGATGGGACGCGTTGCACGCGTGTCTGACGGATGCACTCGCCGCCTTCCACGAACGCTTTGCGGACGAGCAAGGCCCGGATACCGCGCGCCTGCGCCGCATGGCCGCGCCGCTCGCGCCCGAAGCGCTGTGGCGCGCGCTCATCGACGACGCCGTGACGCTAGGCACGATTGCGCGAAGCGGTCCGTGGCTGCATTTGCCATCGCATACGGTTACGCTCGATGCCGCCGAGGACGCGCTGGCCCGCGTCGTGCTCTCATCGATCGAGGAAGGCCGCTTCGACCCGCCGTGGGTCAGGGATTTGGCCACCACGCATGGCGTGCCCGAAGACGCGGTGCGGCGTCTGTTGCGCAAGCTCTCGCGCCGTGGCGATGTCTTTCAGGTGGTGCGCGACTTGTTTTACGGACGCGCGTCCATTGCAGCACTTGCACGGCTGGCTGCCGAACATGCAAACGCGAACGGTGCGATAGGCGCGGCCGCATTTCGCGATGCCAGCGCGCTCGGCCGCAAACGCGCGATCCAGGTTTTGGAGTTCTTCGACAGGGTTGGGTACACTCGGTTTCACCGCGACCTTCATCTGTTGCGAACCGACAGCCGCTGGCACGAATCCGTCTGACTATCGAACGTCGAGTTACGACGTGGAGACCTTCGCGGCGCAGGCTGTCGCGTGAAATCCGATGGAGCATTCCTACTACAAGCTCTTGCATCTTCTGTCGAGCCATCCCGAATGGACGCTCGTGGTAGTGCTGCTTGCGTCGTTTCTGGAGTCGCTCGCATTCATTGGCACCTTCATTCCGGGCAGCACGGCCATGTTCATCGCGGGCGCGCTCGTCGGAACCGGCGCGCTGAATCTCGGCTGGGTGATGGTCTGCGCGGTCGTTGGCGCCATTGCGGGCGACGCGGTCAGCTTCTGGTTCGGCAAGCGCTATGCAACGAGCATTGCGCAGATGTGGCCGTTTCGGGCGCATCCCGGCGCACTCGTCGCCGGCCGAAGATACTTCGACAAACACGGCGCGAAGAGCGTGGTGCTCGCGCGTTTCGTTGGACCGATGCGCGCGGTGGTGCCGGTCGTCGCTGGCGTCGCGGGCATGACGCCCGCGCGCTTTCTGGCGGTCAACATCATTTCCGCGCTGATCTGGGCGCCGCTGCACATCCTGCCGGGCGTGGTCTTCGGAGCTTCGATCGAACTGGCGGGCGCGGTATCGATCCGGCTCGTGGTGATCCTCGTCATCCTCGCGGCGCTTGCGTGGCTCGTGTTCAATCTCGCGCGCGTGGTGATTTCGCATGCGAAGGAATGGACGTTCGCCTCGCGCGACATGTTGCTTGCGACCTGCCAGCAACGCCGTGGTCTGGCCGCGCGGATGCTCGCACGCGCGCTCGATCCGGGCAATCCGGCGACCGGGCTCATCGTGATGATCTCCGCGCTGCTGCTCGTCTCGGCGGTCGCGTTCTTCTACGTGCTGTCGGGCGTGGCGCGCGGCAGTTCGCTCGTGCAGGTGGATACCTCCATCTTCCGGCTGTTGCAGTCGTTCCGTTCGACCTGGGCCGATTCCATCCTCGATGCCGCCGCCACGCTCGGCAGCACGCCGACGCTCGCCGCGCTCGCCGTAACGGTCGTCGTGTGGATGGTGTTCGAGCGGCGCTGGCGCACGGTCACGTACTGGCTCGTCGCCGTCGTGTTTTCGCAATTGCTGGTGCTCGCGATCCGCTTCACCGCGCGCGATCCGATGCTCGTCACGCTCGCGCCCGCCGACCATTCTTTTCTGAGCAGTCACGTCTCGGCCACGGTCGTGATCTACGGCTTTCTCGCGTTCTTGCTGCTGCGGCGCGTCGGCACCATTTCGGGCGTGTTGATCGCGACGGCGACATCGGCGATCGTCACGGCCGTCGCGCTCGCCGGGTTGTACTTCGGCCGCTTCACCATTTCCGCCGTGCTCGGCAGCGTCGCGCTCGCGGCCATCTGGGTGTTTCTGATCGCGCTCACGGCGGTGTGGCGCAATCCCGGCAAACCGAAGCCGCGTCCGTGGATGCCGTTCGCGGTGCTGGCCGTCATCTGCGCAAGCGTGGCGTTGCAGTTGAGCGATTCATCCGAGGCGCACAGCGCGCCGCCCGTCACGGTCGTCATCACGCCGATTCAATGGACCGATACCTTCTGGCGCACGTTCTCGTGCTACCGGTCGGCCATGGATGGCGACCGTCGCGAGCCGATCACCGTGCAATGGGCGGCCACGCCCGCGCAAATTCGCGCGCAACTGACGAGCCGCGGCTGGACCGAGGTGTCGGGCGTGTCGGTGAAGAGCGTGATGTCGGTGGTGTCGCCCAACGCACCGGCGGTCGCCTTGCCCGCGCTGCCGCGTCTGAACAACGGCGAGCCGTCGAAGCTCGTGTTCACGCGATCCCATCTCGGCCCGCAGGAGCGCGACGTCCTGCGTTTTTGGCCCACGAACTACGCGCTAGGCATGGGCGCCCGCGCGCAGCCCATGCCGATCTGGCTCGGGTCCGTGGTCCATGAGCGCATCAGGCGACCGACCTGGCCGTTCAACGTGCTGCGCCCGGACTTGCGTGGCGACCCGATGGCGTTCGACCGTGGCGCGGGTTCGCCGTGGGGCGGCATTGAAATTGCGAATAGCGCGGGGTGCGGCGGCATTCCCGTGATGCTCGTCGAATCGCGGGCCGATTGAGCGCGTCCGGCCGCGAGACCACAGACCACAACGAACCGAGGAAGACGCGTGATTCAGATACCGCCATCGGCGATTGCGCAGTGGGGCGGGGCGGCGGTGTTCGCCAATGTGCTGCTGACGCGGCTCGGTGTGCCGCTGCCTTCCGCGCCGTTGCTGCTGTTCGCGGGAACGGCTGTCGCGAACGGGCGGCTCTCGTTCGTCTCCGTGCTGGTGGCTGCCGTGGCGGGCGCGCTCATCGGCGACGGTGTGTGGTTTGCGGCGGGACGCATCCACGGGCGCAAGCTCATTGCCGCGCTTTCGCGTCGCTCCTATGCGATCGACAACGGCATGCGTACGACCGGCGCTCTTTTCGAGCGGCATGGCGCGCCTATCGTCGCGGTATCGAAGTTCATACCGGGACTCGGACTCGTCACGCCGCCCTTGATGGGTACGACGCAAATCGACGTGCCCGCGTTCTTTCTTTGGGATACGGGTGGGATCGTCGCGTGGGCTGCGTTCTGGCTGCTGGGCGGCGCGCTCTTTCAGCGGCAACTGCAATGGACGCTGATGGAGTTGCATCTGCATGGCGCGACGGTGATCGACCTGCTGGTGGTGCTCGCGCTGATCTTCTTCGCGTACCGTCTGTTACGCCGCAAGCCGCCGCACCAGCCAAGCGACAAGAGCGGTTAATGGCCGGTGCGCCGGCAAGTATGCGAATTACGCATCACCGCTATAATCGCGGCGCGCCTGGTCGAAGTGTTGCCAGCGTGCTGAGTTCTCCGCAGGAAGGCATTCGTATCCGGTGGTACGGCCGGGCTTCAAACCCGGTTGGGGATGTCAGACATTCCCAGGTCGGTTCGACTCCGGCTGCCTTCCGCCAATGCCTTTCCTCGCGCCTCTTTGCGTGCCGTTAGCGACGCTCGTACGACAACGTCGCCGGATCGCTGTTTCTGAAGACCGCAAACCACGGATCGACGAGGCCTCCGCCAACCGGAACGACGACGTCGCATTTCTTCGTGCGCGTGTCGCATCGGCGCAATTCGCCTGTCGTCTCCGCTGCGCTCCCAGAGATCGGAATGTACAGCTTTCCTTCGGGACCGAAGATCAGTGCCTGCGCGGATGCTCGCGGTTTATCGAAGTCGGATAGCGGCAAGGAGTCGACGACTTTCCCGCTCCTCACGTCGAACTTCAGAATGCGGTCGACGTTGTTCTTATCCAGCGGATCGGCGCTGCTGGTGGTATCGCGAAAACTCGTGACCCAAAGGTAGCCCTTGTCGTCGAACACCAAGCCTTCTGGCCGATGGAATCCGAACTTCAAGCCCTGACTTTGCACCGATGCATTGGTCGCAATTACCTTGTCCAGTTTATGGGTGTAGGGATTGAAGCGAAGGATGTACGCGAGCAGCGATAAGGGGTCCGTCGGCGCCACCGCCGGACAGCCGCGCGCCGCGACATACAGCATGCCGCCCGGCCCGAACACGACGCCACGCGGATAGAAACCCGCCGCGAACCCGCCCCGGTCCAGCGTGCGAACGAACGCGCCCGATTCGCTGTATTCCCGCACATCGCCTTCGTCCACCTTCGTGCAAGTTTGCCCGCTCTTGATGACGTTCGCGACGTAGTAATGGTCCGGCTGATAACCGTAATGCCAGTCGCGCGTGCCGCCGCCGAAAACGATGCCCTGCGGCGCATAAGGTACGTTTCGCGATTTTGGATTCACGAGGTACTGCTCGAACATGCCCGTGCGCCCATTCAGCTTGATGACGTCGCCGCTCGCCGTAGGATCGATGCTGAAGTTTTGAATGCTGGCGATCAAGGAGGCGTCGTTGAAGATGATGCCCATGACGCCGTTCAACTCGGCACCGAAGGTAGAAGATGCGAAAACGCGCACGGCTCCGGTACGGAGGTCGACCTGCTTGATGGTGTCATCGTTCGTGTCATTCGGGTCGCCGATATCGCCGACGAAGATGCTCTCGGTTCTGTTGCCGCCTCCTCGCGAGAACGAGTCATCGGCTTGCGCCCAATGCGTCGTGAACATGCCGCCCGCGACGGCCGCACCCAAAAGTAAAGAACGAAGAATCTTCGACGCGAATACCGCTTTTGCGTGCCGTGTCTCACTTGAGACCGGGAAAGCTGGTTTCATTGTCGCCTCCATGGATGAGCTTGATGTGTTCCTCGTATGCGCCACGGTCCGATCGCGCATCTGTGTCGCGACATGTGTGTACGGCCGTGGCTTTCATCGACGTCGCGTGCGGCGTCTGGTCTTGCTGAATTGCGCGGACAAAAGGAGAGGCGTGCTCGTGTCCATCGAGCAGCATGAATTCGTTTGGAGTCTGAAATATACCGAACGGTCGGATGCGCGGTTGCTTTTTGGCGCGCGCTGGGACGCTGGCGATGACCTGACTTAGCATAGTCGGAACGAAGCGGAATGCAAGGCAATGACAAGACGCTCGTCGGATGCGTCCGGTGGGTTTCGGGCACAGCCAATTCAGCGCGAATCTTCGAGCCATGCGGAATTCACAATTCAGACTTGCTTTGACCTCTGTATAGATTTTGGCTAACATCCAATCACTTGGTGTGTTCGTTTCGGGTTTTTGCAGCTCTCGTCCGCGCTTGAAAGTGCATATGCACTTTAGCCGGCCAACCTGGAACGGACGTGCTTAACCACGAAACAGGAGAGGCATCATGGGACAGCAACGAATTTTGGTTACGGCAGCGGCGGGCAAGACGGGCGTGCATACCGTTCAGAACCTCCTCGACAGCGGACATGCAGTCCGCGCGCTCGTGCGAACAGTGGATGCGCGCAGCGAGGCGCTTCGGCAGGCCGGGGCGGAAGTCGTCGTCGGAGACTTGCTCTCGCATGACGACGCCATTCGTGCGACGGATGGCGTCTCAGCCGCGTATCTCTGTTTTCCCGTGCGTCCGGGCTTTATCCAGGCGACCGCCTATTTCGCCGATGCAGCGCGTCGCAATGGACTCGATGTCGTCGTCAACATGTCGCAAATCTCCGCGCGAGAAGATTCGAAGAGCCACGCTGCGCGCGACCATTGGATTGCCGAGAGAGTGCTCGACTGGTCGGGCGTGCCGACGGTGCATATCCGTCCGACGTTTTTCTCCGAGTGGATGGTTTTTCCGTGGGTGCTCGATACGATCGTGCAGGACGGCAAGATTGCGCTGCCATTCGGCAACGGACGTCACGCGCCGATTGCCGCCGAAGATCAGGCGCGCTTCATCGCGACAGTGCTCGCGAAACCCGCAGGTCATATCGGCAAGACGTACGAGCTTTGCGGTCCCATCGAGCTGAGTCAGAAGGAAATTGCCGAGAAGATCGGCGCGGTGCTCGATCGCAAAGTCGTCTACGACCCGATGACGCTCGACGCTTATCGCGAGCATCTGAGCCAATACAAGTTGCCCGAATTCATGATCCAGCATTTCATCGAAGTGGCGGTGGACTATCAGAACGGCGTATTCGAAGGGCGCGACGAGATCATCGGCCGGGTCACCGGGAAGGCGCCGCAGACCGTCGAGGAGTTTGTGGAAGCCAATCGGGCTGCGTTCGAAAAGCGCGGCATTTAAGGCGCGTGCTCTGTAGCGTTGCCGTGGCGCGTTTAGTGTAAGAGCGCGTCACCGGCCCGCTTCAGCATCACGGACGTGTGCCGTTTGCAGATGTTCTCTGCATTAACGCGTCGCATGCGTTCCGACCCGTAGCGGTCTTTGGGTACGCTGGCTTATTCGCTGCAGAGCGCGTACCGCGTCGTCCGCGCCATGTACGGCCGAATAGCTTGAGTTTTGCAACCGGTCTAAATCGTTACCGGCCGACTGGCAGCGCAACGTATATGCGTCTTGCCAAACGACAGACATATTTAGGACGTTTAATAAAGTATCTTTCGTGCAGCTTGGTTACGATTGGGGTTCCGCTTGCTTTCGAACGACCGAGCCTGGTGGCTCCGGTTGTCGACAGCTTAAGTATCTGGCGACAGCATGTTTGCTGAAAGCGGACTGTCGCCCCACATAACCAGAAAAGGTTTGAAATGATCAAGATCGATCGCATTGCACTGGCACAATCGAATATCGCTGGCGGCGCTGTGAAGCAGGGCACGGGCACTGGCCCGTACTCGCCGAGCACGCCTGCCGCACCGACGCAAACGGGCACTGCCAGTTCCGTCATCATCGTCAACGGTCAGACGGTCATCAGTCAAAGCGTCACGTTCTAACGAACGCTGCGGCTGACAGTCGACAAAGGCGGATCGCACGATCCGCCTTCGTTCGAGTGTGTAACTGCCGTTTAACCTGCCTGCGCGGGTTGTACGCTGTCTTTCTGCCTGCGCTGCAGTTCCTGCGTCGTCTCGCCTTGACCGTTCGGCAACCAACCCGGCGGGCGAAGCACGAAGGACACGGCATCCGAAACGCGCTTTGCACCGGCCATGTCTTTTCCAAGGCTCACCCAGTGCTCCGTCTCCACGACAATCGGGTTATGCGAAGTGGTCGGCGTTGTCAGGCCGTAGCGGCAGGGTTCATCGGCGCGTTCCTCCACGTAAGTGCCGAACAGCCGGTCGAAGATAATCAGCACACCGCCGAAGTTGGCATCGAGGTAAGTGGCATTCGAAGCATGATGAACTCGGTGTGAAGAAGGCGTGTTGAACACGTATTCGAGCCAGCCGAGCTTGGGTATCCACGTAGCGTGCAACCAGAACTGATAGAGCAGATTGATGGACACGACGGCTATCACCACTTCCGGTTTGACGCCGAGCCACGAGAGCGGCGTGAAGAAGATGGCCGAACCCGTGAGCTTGGTGGTCCAGCCGAGCCGATAAGCGGATGACAACGTCAACTGGTTCGGCGAGTGATGAACCGCGTGGCTCGCCCAGAAGAAGCGCACCGTATGCGCTATGCGGTGATACCAGTAGTAGCAGAACTCCTGGCCAATGAAGAGCAGGAAGATCGTCAGCATGTCGTTGGTCGCGACGGTATGAATACGGTGTTCCCACGCGAAATGAAACACAGGCGTTGCTAGCGAAAGCGGCAAGAACGCGAGCAGCTTTCGGCCGATCAGATCGGCGAGCGAGATCCAGAACTCGTGCCAGTCAAACGCGCGGTCGGTGCCTTTGTACTTGCCATGCAGCACGAACGCTTCGGTCATCGATGCAACAAGCACGATGGCCATCATGTACGTCGTGATTGTGCCGATCAATTCCATGATTTCACTCGGTTCCAGTGGGTTGCGAATGAAGTCACTTTAGCGATCGACTTCGTTGAAAACCATGCAGAAGTTATTTCGCGGGATGTCACGTCAACGACCTGCACCGGGCCTGCCGAAAAATTGAATTTAGATGCGCTTGCCTTTGGACAGCCGTCTGAATGTTGCGTCGCTACAAATTTTCCATGCGGTTAATGATAACGAATCGCATTTACACTATAATGCCGGCGACAATAGAACAGACCGAACGTGCGTGAGCCTTTCGGCGTTCGCCAAAATAATCCCGCCCGGATTCCCCTTGCCCTGGGACGGTAATCGACCATCACCGACGTTCTTCCGATTCATGCCCGTGTTCCGTTCGAATTCCGCGCAGGCCTTGCCTGCCAAGGCGCTTGTTCATCGCGCCGCTATCGTTGCCGCTATTGCCGTCGTGTTTTCCGTGTCGGCCCAAGCTCAAACTGCCGACGCTCCATCCAGCACCGATAACAGTGCTTCTACCGCCAATACTTTGCCTGCGGTCAAGATTCAGGCATCGAAAGAAGCGTTGCCCGGTTCGCTCGAACCGACTTATGCAGGCGGCCAAGTCGCGCGCGGCGCAAGTTTTGGCGTGCTCGGCCAGCAGAAGATGCTCGACGTGCCGTTCAGCATGACGACTTACACGTCCAAGCTGATCGAAGATCAACAAGCGCGCACTATCGGCGACGTGCTGATGAACGACCCGTCCGTGCGCACGTCTTACGGCTTCGGCAACTTCGCCGAGACCTACGTCATTCGCGGCTTCCAGTTGCAGGGCGACGATGTGTCGCTCAACGGTCTCTATGGCATCACGCCGCGCCAGCTCGTCGCGACCGACGCGCTCGAACGCGTCGATGTCTTCAAGGGCGCAAATGCGTTTCTGAATGGCGCATCGCCGGGCGGTTCGGCGGTGGGCGGCGGTTTAAATCTGCAATTGAAGCGCGCCGACGACAAGCCGCTTACGCGCGTGACGGTGGAGGAAACCGCTTCGGGCGATTTCGGCGCGCATGTCGACGTGGGTCGCCGTTTCGGCAGCGAAGGGCAGTTCGGTATCCGCGTGAACCAGGCGAATCACGACGGCGAGACGAGTATCGACGGCGAACATCGGCGCGACAATACGACGGCCGTGTCGCTCGACTGGCGCGGCGAAAAGCTGCGTCTCTACGGCGATTTTCTGTATCAGCGCCAGCGCGTGAACGGCGGCCGGCCGACCGTCAACGACTCGGCGAATTACATCCCCGAGCCGCCCTCGGCCACGTATAACTATGCGCAGACGTGGAGCTATTCATCGCTCGAAGATACCGTCGGCATCCTGCGCGCGGAATACGATTTTCTGCCTGGCTGGACGGCTTACGTGACGGGCGGCACGCGTCACACCAACGAGCACGGGGAGTATTCGTCGCCCACGGTGAGCGCGACTGGCGTGACGGCCACGCGTCTCGGCGTGCCGCACCAGGAGGACAACACGTCGGCGGAAGCGGGTGTGCACGGTCATTTCAACACGGGACCGGTGTCGCATTTCGTGGCGGCGGGCGCGTCGATCGTACGGACGGATTCGCAGTCGGCCTACACGCTTTCCGGTTCGTTCCCGACGAGTCTGTATGACACGCCGCAAGTCGGCTATCCGGCTAACGCGTTCACGGGCGGCAATCTGCAAGATCCGCAGACCACCGCGCTGAATCTGCTGCGCAGCATTTCCGTGTCGGATACGCTCGGCTTCCTGAACGATCGCGTGCTCTTCACCATTGGCGCCCGGCACCAGGAATTGCTGTCGAATTCTTACTCGTACACCGGAGCGCAGACGGCGAACTATAACCAGTCGATCACGACGCCGGTCTTCGGCCTGGTCGTGAAGCCGTGGGAAAACGTGGCGCTGTTCGCGAATCGCAGCGAAGCACTGACCATCGGCGACACGGCGCCCAACACCGCGCTCAACTTCGGGCAGCAACTCGCGCCCGAGAAGTCGAAGCAATACGAAGTCGGCGCGAAGTACGACAACGGCAAGTACGGCGCATCGCTCGCGCTATTCCAGATCGAAAAGCCGATGACCTACACCAACACCGCGGGCTTCTTCGTCGCGGACGGTGACGAGCGCCATCGCGGCGTGGAGGCATCGGTGTACGGCGAGCCGGTAAAGGGCGTGCGCTTGATCGCGGGCGCGACTTACATCAACGCGACGCAGCAGGACACGGGCACGGCCGTGACCAACGGCAACAAGCCGATCGGCGTGCCGACCATGATGTTCAACCTGAACGCGGAATACGATGTGCCGATGCTGAACGGCCTCACGCTAACGGCGCGCTGGATCCACACGGGCTCGCAGTATCTGAACGTGAACAACACGTTGTCGATCCCGGCGTGGGATACCTTCGACCTCGGCGCGCGCTACTCGACGGCGGTTTTCGGCCGTCCGACGACCTTCCGCGCAAGCGTGCTCAACGTGGCGAACAAGTCTTATTGGTCGTCGACGAGCGGCGGGTATTTGCTGCAAGGCGCGCCGCGCACGGTGCTGTTGTCCGTGACGACGGACTTCTGATGTTCACGTAAAAACGCCGCCGGTTCGCAATGGGACCGGCGGCGTTTTCGTCTGCGCGATGCACGTCAGGCTATCAGGCGTTCAGGCACTTATGCAGCGAAACCCGGCGTAGACGTACTGGTAATGCCCTTGAAACCAGTTGCGAAAACTCGGTCTCAACATGCATGCCGCGGTACGCGGTGAGCCGCCCTTCATGATGAAGTGCTTGCCGTCGAAGAAATTAGCCGAATAGCCGAGATAGAACGGGAAGGGCTCGAAGCCTTCGAGCGGCCCGAATACCGTCGAGGTCCATTCCCAGCCATTGCCGAACTGGCCTTCGACGCCAAAGCCGCTGCGATTCTCCGGATAGGCCTGCACGGGTGAGGGATCCCAGCGCCGGAAGTCGAAGTTGCCTTCTACTTCATGCGGCGCGCCTTCCGCCGCGCGCTGCCATTGCGCCTCGCTCGGCAGCGCCTTGCCGGCCCAGCGCGCATAGGCGTTCGCCTCGGCATAACTCACGTACACCGGCCAGTCGAGCGGCAACTCGATTTCCTCGAACATCGTGCGCAGTCGCCAGCCATCGGAGCTGTCGCTTTCGGCGGGAATCCAGAACGCCGGATGCGCCACGCGTTGCTCCTCCTTCCACGCCCAGTCGGCATCGGTCCAATAGGCACGATTCCAATAGCCGCCGGCATCGATGAAGCGCAAATAGTCGCCGTTCGTCACCATGTGGCGGTCGATCTCGAACGCAGGCACGTCCACGCGAACCTGGCCGAACTCGTTGTCCCAACCGAACATGCCGCCTTCGCGTGTCAGCCCCAGTGTCGCCGTTCCGGCCGGCACGCTCACCGTCTCGTGGGAAAGTTCACGTTCGGAGTTTCGCTGCGAAATCGCATTGGCCGGCGCGATTTTTCTATCGACTGGCAATTGATGCAGCATGTAGGCAAGCGTTTCGGCGTGCATCAGCCGATGTTCGATTGCGACCTCCAGCAACTGCGCGGGCGATTCGTCGGCGGAAAGCGGCCGTGCGGCGATGGTCACCGGATCGAATTGCGCGTCGATATCCGCGCGCACGCGGTCGCGATACGCCCGCACTTCGGCGAGCGTGGGCCAGTCGGCGGGCTGATCGGTGGGCAAGCCGCCATCGACCGGATCGATGCCGAAAGCAAAGAGTTGGTCGTAGGCAGGATTGAAGTCCGGCAGGTCGAAGAGCCGTTTGTCGAGCAGATTACGGTCGAAGGCTTCGAGATGCCCGATGTAGAAAACGATGCGATGCCGTTCGGCAATCGGCCGGTCGTAAAGATGCTCCGGCTTGACGATATCGAACAATTCGTCGGTCACGCGACGCGCCTCGGCGAGCCGGTCGAGCAACGGGTGACGCAGGGAAGGTTCGCGATTCATGTCGCCCAATCTCCGTGGCTTGGCCAATCAGAAAGATTAAAGCGTAGCGAACCGCGTGCCAACTGAAAAATCCACGCGGTTTATGCGCGTTTTGTCTAACAATCGCGGCGCAAGGCGCGCCGCGCAAGGCTTTGCGTCAGATGCTGCGCAGGCGTTCGAAATCGTTGATGCGAATGGATTTGCCCTTCGCTTCGATGAGGCCGAGCTTGTCGAAACGCGAGAGCGTGCGGCTCACGGTTTCAAGCGTCATGCCGAGATAGCTGCCGATATCGTCCCGCGTCATGCGCAACGTGAACTCCGCCGTGGCATACCCCCGCTTGGCGAGCCGCATGGATAGATCGAGCAGCAAGCGTGCAACGCGCTCTTCGGCGCGCAGCAGGCCGAGTTGCAGGACATGATCCGCCTCGCGATTGATAGCCTGTCCGAGCATGCGAAGCATCCGCTTTTGCAGGGTGTCGGTTTCGCGGCACATGCGCTCGAAAAGCGCATACGGAATGACACACACGGAACTGTCTTCGAGCGCGATTGCGTCGCAGGCATGCTCGCCTTCGCCGATACCGTCGAGCCCGAGCGCGTCGCCCGCCAGCAAGAGGCCCGTGACCTGTTCGCGTCCGCCTTCGCGGATGACCACGGTCTTGATCGACCCCGAGCGCAACGCGAACAGCGAATCGAACGGAGTGCCCGCACGGTAGAGCGCTTCGCCACGCCGCACCGAACGCGTAACCGAGATCACATGTTCGAGCTTGGCGATGTCACGAGCGTTCAGGCCTTCGGGCATGCAGAGATGGCGCATGGCGCAGGTCGAGCACTGAGCCAGATTGCGCCGTGAGGGAAAAATGTCGGACATGGCGGCCGCTTTTGTTGATGGATGACAAAAACCATTGTCCCATCGCGGGATTGTTAACCCTGGCGACAAAATGCCGCGCATCCGTTTGCGCTAGTCCATGGTCAGGCGCTCTCGTCGCCTTCCGCGCTGGCTGCCGAGGGAATCAGCAGAACGGGCAGCGTGGCTTGCCGCAGGCATCGCTCAGCAACGCTGCCAAGAAGCAGGCGCTGAAAGCCTTTGCGTCCGTGCGTGCCCATGATCAGCACATCGGCGTTGAAGTCGACGGCGGCCTTGGTGATAAGCATCGCAATGTCGTCGCTCGCGGTGGCCTCGACGGTCACGACCTGACCTTCGATGCCGCGTTGCCTGAGCGCGTCCGCCGCCTGTCGAGCAAGGTTGGAGCCTTCCTCCGCCAGCGTTTTCTGCAACTGGCTCGGATCGTAGCCGGGCACGTCGAAATACACGGCCCCGCTCTCGACGACGTAATACGGCTGCACGACGGCCTGATGCGTGACAGCGAGATCGAGCGCGATTTCGAAGGCGCGCTGTGAAGTCCGGCTTCCGTCGATGGCGACGACAATGCGTTTGAACATGACGTTTTCCTCATTCCCGGTCGATGTTCACCGTGGATTGCACGGCGAGAAGGCGCTTCCAGCATAGCGCGCGAGTAGTCCGAAGACGTGCGGTTAATTTTGCGCTGAGTCGATCTGCCGCAAGCTAACCCGTACAATTCGTCTTTCTGACATCAGCGCCCGCTTAAAAATTCCATGGGCGTTCCTCCGACTCGTTTTCCCAGCCCGCCGCATGACCGAAACCCAGCCGCCAGCACTCGCCTTCAGAACCGCGCTTTACGCGATGCTCGGCATCGGACTCGTCAACATGCTCGTGGCGCTCGATCAGACCGTGGTGAGCACCGCGCTGCCGTCTATCGTCGCGGAACTGCACGGCTTCGAGTATTACGCGTGGATCGCGAGCGCGTATCTGCTGGCGTCGGTGGTGACGGTGCCCGTGTTCGGACGTCTCGGCGATTACTTCGGGCGCAAGCGTTTCGTGATCGCCGCGGTGATCACGTTCACCGTGGCGTCGGTGCTGTGCGGACTCGCGCCGGACATGCTGTTTCTCGCGCTTGCGCGCGGCTTGCAGGGCGTGGGCGGCGGCATGATGGTCGGCACCGCGTTCGCCGCGATCCCCGATCTCTTCCCCGATCCGCGTGCCCGCGTGCGCTGGCAGGTGGTGCTGGCGGCGGCATACGGCATAGGCACGGCGGCGGGGCCGTCGCTCGGCGGCTGGATGAGTCAGCACTGGGGCTGGCGCTCGACCTTTCTCGTGAACTTGCCGGTCGGCGCGCTGGCGCTGTACTTCATCTGGGCGCATTTGCCGAATCTGCATCGGCCGCGTGAAGGTGGCGTGAAGATCGACTGGCCCGGCGCCGTGCTCGTCGCGCTCGTGCTCGGCGGTTTCCAGGCGTTGATCGAGGCACTGCCGAAGGGCGGACTGTCGGCTGGCAATCTCGCGCTCGGCGGCGCGGTGATCGTGGGCGCGGCGGCGCTTCTGATTTGCGAGCGGCGCGCGACGCATCCGATCATCCCGCTCGATATTTTTCGTGAGCCACAACTCGTCACGTTGTTCACGCTGTCGTTCCTCGCCGGCTTCGTCATGTTCTCGCTGATCTTCTTCGCGCCGCTTCTGCTGCAGGGCGGCTTCGGCCTTTCGCCGCAGGAGGCGGGGTTGCTCGCCACGCCGATTGCCGCGTGCATTGCGCTTGGCAGCTTCATCAACACGCGTATCGTCATTCATTTGAGCAAGCCGACGATGATCCTCACCATCGGCTTCACGCTGCTGATGCTGGCGTCGGTGGCGCTTGCCTTCGCGCAGGAAACGACGCCCTATTTGTATATCGAGCTGCCGATGGGCGCGGTCGGCATTGGTTTGGGCTTCGTGCTCAACAACATGAACATCTTCGGGCAGGAGATCGCGGGGCGCGAGCGTTTCGGCATCACAACGGCGCTCTTGCAGTCCACACGCATGGTCGGCGGCATGCTCGGAACGAGTATCGTCGGGACGATCGTCGCGCATCATTACGCGAGCGTGGTTTCACGCACGATCAGCGTTCTGGGTACGAGCGCGGCGTCGCAGTGGCGGCCGCGTTTTATCGACCCGCGCATTCTCGTCGATGAAGCGTTGCGCGACACATTGCTGTCCGAACTGCGCACGGCCGGGCTCGATGCTCCCGCGCTCTTCGATGCCGCCCGCGACGCGCTCGTGCAGTCCATTCACATCGGCGTGATGTTGACCGCAGTGGCCGCGCTGGTGGCGGCGTTGCTCGTGCGGCGGATTTCGCATATCACTTTTCGGCGGGCTGGGGCTTCGGCGAAAGACGCGGCGTAAGGCGCGGCGGTCAGGCTGAACGGCTGCCGCGCTTTAGTACGATCGGCTGCGCCTTCCACGGTTTGGTACCTTTCTGGCGCCAGTGTGCTAGCTTTTCGACGCGATCACCGCAGCTACGACACGCGTCGCTCATGCATTCGCGGAACGCTTCCCTCGCGTCGCCGGTCACTTAAATCAAGACGCGCAGCGCCGCACGCGGCACGCTTACTGCGCCCGTTCGTCGACACGTTCATTGCCGCGCGCCCTCGGATTTAATGAAAGAAGGCGCATCCGGCCTCATCGATACAAGGAGCTGACATGAAGATCACCGGCGAAATGCTGATCGGCGCATCGGCGGTAAGAGGCACCGACGCCACGCTGCGCGCCTTCGATCCCGCACGCGACATCGAACTCGAACCCGTCTTCGGCGGTGGCGGCGACGCCGAAGTCGCGCGTGCCTGCGAACTCGCGGATGCCGCATTCGACGCGTATCGTCTCGCGCCGCTGGAAACCCGCGCGCAGTTTCTCGAAGCGATCGCGGACAACATCATCGCGCTCGGCGATACGCTGATCGACCGTGCGCACGCGGAATCCGCGTTGCCGAAGGCGCGAATCGAAGGCGAACGCGCGCGCACGGTCGGACAACTGCGGCTCTTCGCGTCGCTCGTGCGTGAAGGCCGATGGCTTGCCGCCACGCTCGATTCCGCCCAACCCGACAGAAAGCCGTTGCCGCGCTCCGATCTGCGTTTGCAAAAGATTCCGGTCGGTCCGGTTGCCGTGTTCGGCGCTAGCAATTTTCCGCTGGCGTTCTCGGTCGCGGGCGGCGACACGGCGTCGGCGCTCGCGGCGGGCTGTCCTGTCGTCGTCAAGTCGCATCCGGCTCATCTCGGCACGTCCGAACTCGTGGCACGCGCGATCCAGAAAGCCGTTGCCGACAGTGGCCTGCCCGAAGGCGTGTTCTCGCTGGTGGTCGGCGCGGGCAATGCCATCGGCGAGGCGCTGGTGGCGCATCCCGCGATCAAATCGGTTGGTTTCACGGGCTCGCGCCGCGGCGGCCTCGCGCTCGTGAACATCGCGGCGAAGCGCCCCGAGCCGATTCCCGTTTTCGCCGAAATGAGCAGCGTGAATCCGGTCTTCGCTTTGCCGGGCGCGCTCGCCAAGCGCGGCGATACGCTCGCTTCGGGCTATATCGATTCGGTGACATTGGGCGTCGGCCAGTTTTGTACGAATCCCGGCCTTGTGATCGCGCTGGCGGATTCCGATCTCGACGATTTCATCGATCACGCGGCGGCCGCGCTCGAAAAGAAGGACACGCAGACAATGCTGACCGCGGGCATCGCCGACGCCTACGCGAACGGCGTGAAGGAACGCGACGCGACGGGAGCGGAACGCATTGCAACGGGCAAGCAGGAAGGTGGCGCAGCTGGCAAGGGCGGCGCGTTGCCGGCGCTGTATCGCGTGACGGCGGAGCAGTTCTTGACCGTGCCGCAGCTCGCCGACGAAATTTTCGGGCCCACGTCGATCATCGTCGTGTGTCAGGGCGAGGACGAGATGATCGACGTCGCGCGTCGTCTGGAAGGCCAGTTGACCGCGACCTTGCTGATGGACAACGACGACATCGATCTCGCGCGCCGGCTCATGCCCGTGCTCGAACGCAAAGTGGGCCGCATTTTGGCGAACGGCTTTCCGACCGGCGTCGAGGTGTCGTATGCGATGGTGCACGGCGGCCCGTACCCGGCGACTTCCGACAGCCGTGCGACTTCGGTCGGCGCGATGGCAATCGAACGATTCCTGCGGCCGGTCTGCTATCAGGACTTGCCGGCAGCGCTCTTGCCCGAATCGCTTGCCGATGACAACCCGCTCAATCTCTGGCGCCTGCGCGATGGCGAGCTGGGACCGAATTGATCCACTTGAGCCGAACCGAGGAGACCCCAAGCATGACAAGCAACGAGCGCCGCTATCCCGACCCTGCCGTCCGCGTGCTGGACCCGCGCTTCAATGCGTTGAGGCTGGCATCGGCGTCGGTGGAATGTCTGTATCAGGGCGCGCGATGGTCGGAAGGCCCGGTCTGGTTCGGCGATGGCCGCTATCTGCTGTGGAGCGACATTCCGAACAACCGCATCCTGCGCTGGGACGAAGAAAGCGGGCAGGTCGGCGAATTCCGCAAGCCGTCGAATAATGCCAACGGCAACACGCGCGATCGCGAAGGGCGGCTCGTCACGTGCGAGCATCTCACCCGGCGCGTGACGCGCACCGAGTACGACGGTTCGATCACCGTGCTCGCGGATCAATACCAGGGCAAGCCGCTCAATTCGCCGAACGATGTGGTCGTGAAGTCGGACGGCTCGATCTGGTTCAGCGATCCGCCTTTCGGCATCGACGGCTATTACGAAGGCGAAAAGCAGACGGCGCAATTGAAGCCCGCGGTGTATCGCGTCGACGGCCAAAGCGGCGAGGTCACGCTTGTGTTCGATGGCTTCATCGGGCCGAACGGGCTGGCTTTTTCGCCCGATGAGTCGGTGCTGTATGTCGTCGAATCGCGTTCGTCGCCACGCACGATTTACGCGTTCGATGTGCTCGACGACGGCCGGAAGCTAGGCGAACCGCGCCTCGTCATCGACGCCGCACGCGGTACGCCGGATGGTTTTCGCGTGGATATCCACGGCAATCTGTGGTGTGGCTGGGGTATGGGCGACGCGGAACTCGACGGCGTGCGCGTCTTCACGCCGCAAGGCGAGGCGATCGGACATATCGATTTGCCGGAGCGGTGCGCGAACGTGTGTTTTGGGGGAAGGCATCGCAACCGGCTGTTCATGGCGGCAAGTCATGGCCTGTACGCGCTTTATGTGAATACGCAGGGCGCAAAAGGCGGTTAAGCCATTCAGAATGCGCCGTGTGTGAGCGCGGCGCGTTCAAACCGATGCTTACTTGAAACCTGAACGGGTTCCGGCATCGAGCGCAGGGCCTGTGCAATTCAGGCTGTAGCGCGCAGCGGCATCCGCGAGACGAGATAGAGCGATGCCGCGAGCTTGCACACCAGTGCCGCACCGCAAATGACCGCGCCGGTCGGCAACGCATGCCATTGCAGGGCGATGGTCGGCGCCACGAACATGACGGACACGAAGCCGAGCGCGACAGTCATCCAGCGCGCCCACTGCAGCCGCGCGGCGACGCACAGATAGAGCAAGCCGACAAGCAAGCGCGAGACAATAGATGCAGCGAGCGGATGACTCGACGCATCGCCGGGAAATCCAATCGCGATAGCTAGCGCAAGCTCGGCCCATGACAGCGCGTACGCCGCGCCAAGGCACACGAGCGCGGATCTGAAGCGCTGTCCGGCCGCCGTGCGCGGCTCAGGAGGACGCGTGTGGTCAGTTGGGACGGATGCGGCGGTGTCGCTCGCGTAGCTTTCGTAGGCTTCGATCGTGGCCATTTGTTCTTCCCCTTGGTCGCGCTTCAGTCGATTAACGCGTTATCCGCGCTGTCGTTCTCATGCCTGTTCTCAGGCGTTTTTTCGTTGCATGACATGAGCATACGGCGTGCCTGAGCGTTTGACGTTCGTCGGAGGAACACGCGTTGCTCGCTGAACATCAGCTTTCACCACGACAGGAGCCGAACATGAGCAACCAGAAAGAGCAAAATCCTCACTCCGAGCGCGACGAGGAAGACGTCGACAAAGCCGTGGAAGATACTTTCCCGGCAAGCGACCCGCCAGCAACCGGCGGCGTCACGCGTATCGAGCCGGATGAAGAGAAAGATCAGAAGACATGAAAAAAGCCACGCTTCGCGCGTGGCTTTTAGTGGCTTCACGACAGCGTGGCGTCGCGCTACGTTACGACTTGTCGATTTCGAAAAGCCGCGAAGGCCGCATGTGATTCAGGGCGTAATGCTTACGGCCACGCAAGGTGTTGCCATGCGCGTCGCGGCTTACATAAACCTGATTTTCCTCGACGGCGCGAATGCTTGGCGGCACCATCCCGCGGTCGATCACGCGATAACCGCGATCTAGCGCCAGCAATATCCCGTTGCGACCCGGCCGGCTGTCGAATCCGCCAAAGCCGTCGCCTTGTTCGGCGACATGGTTGGCATGCGTCGCGTTCGAATTGATGACGGCATCCGGATCGGTGGCCTGCATCTGCTCATAGCGCTTCGCCTGGATGTTCTTGCCATCGGCATCGACGGTGTCGTCGAGGGTCTCGTCGTTGGCGACGTCGATGCCGCGCGGCCGCGATTCCGGCGTGCCGAGCGGTCCGATATTGCGGTCGGCCTGGCCCGCGCTTTCCTGCTTCGCGCCCGCGCCTGCATGCGCCTCGCGGCCGGACTCGGCCTTCTTCGCATCGCTCATGTTCACGCGCGCAGTCTCTGCGCTCGGCGTCTTGATCGGGCTGTCGGCGGCGCGATCCGCTTGCTTGTCTTGCGACTCATTGGATTCGGCGTTATTCATTTCCTGCTCCTTGGGAACTAGCTAAACCGTTTTCCCTCACGCAAGACTCGTTCCGGAAATTTGGCGACGGAACTCCAGCCCTTGCAGGCGGGACACTCAATCGTCATCGAATTTTTAAGGCTTTTTTTTCAATGCCAAGCGGATTTCCTGCAAGTATTATTTGGAACCTGCTGGCAGCAAAGCGCGAATGCGGGACGCGAGCAACAAGGAGGGCGCGTCCAATACGGCTGCTGGTTGAGCAAGTCATACGAACGAGCAGGGCACTTCACACAGGTGACTCATGCAACAAGATGCAGCCTTTTCACATCGAGGCTATCTACTCAACTGTGCGCCAGCCAGGACGGGGGATGGCAATTATCAGCCGTACGTCGTGATCTCGCGGTCCAGCGACGGCGAGCTCGTTGCGAACCGTTTCTTCCCCGCGGACTTGCGATTTCGCAACGAGGGGGAAGCCATCGCGCACGGCCGCGATTGGGCCGTCCGATGGATTGACGCAAGTCACGTTACAGTCTAATCCGCGGGCCGGACACGCAGCACGCTTGCGCAAAACCGTTTACGCTTAGTGTTCATCCGCCGCCGCTGCGCGGCCTCCGAACGCCAGCCCAGAAGACATGCAGAACAAGTCCTTACCCGAGCAGGCAGCGCCATCCGATTCTTCCACTCACGCGCCCCACGAATGGGGTTTATCGCGCATCGTCGCTGACTTACGCCAATCGCGCGAGGAACTGCATCGCACGCGGCATCCGCTTGGCATACGTGAGTTGCCTTCGCGCGAGGCGATCGTGAGGATCGTCAACGGCCTGCGCTCCGCGCTCTTTCCCACGCACTACGGCGCGCCCGATCTGACCGATGAAAGCGTCGACTACTATGTCGGCCAGACGCTGGAAACCACCCTGCGTCTCTTGCATGAGCAGATTCGCCGCGCGCTGCGCTTCTTGCCCGAGCATCGTGAGACGGGCGAAGCGGAGGTCACGGCGCAAGCGTTCGCCATTGCGCGCGAGTTCGGTTCGCAGTTGCCGGAGATTCGCGCGCTGCTCGTCAGCGACATTCAGGCTGCCTTCACGGGCGACCCCGCCGCGCAGCACATCACCGAGATTCTGCTGTGCTATCCCGGCATCTGGGCGATGACGCATCACCGGCTCGCGCATGCGTTGCATCGGTTGGGCGTGCCGCTGCTCGCGCGCTTCATCAATGAGATCGCGCATTCGCTGACGGGTATCGACATTCATCCGGGCGCGACCATCGGGCCGAGCTTCTTCATCGATCACGGCACGGGCGTGGTGATCGGCGAAACGGCCGTGATCGGCCGGCATGTGCGCGTGTATCAGGCCGTGACGCTGGGCGCAAAGAGCTTTCCCTCCAGCAGCGACGGCGTGCTCGTGAAAGGCAACGCGCGGCATCCGGTTGTCGAGGACGATGTCGTGATCTACGCGGGCGCGACCATTCTCGGGCGCGTGGTCATCGGCAAGGGCTCGGTAATCGGCGGCAACGTTTGGCTCACGCACAGCGTGCCGCCGGGCAGCAGCGTTTCGCAGGGCAAGATCCGCGAAGGCAGCGGCGCCGATTCACCGGGCAACGGTTACGGCGCCTGATAACTCTAAGTGTTCGAGACGTTGAACACACTTTGAGTGCCGACGATAGACAAGAACTCACGCCGCGTCGATGGGTCGTCGCGGAACGAGCCAAGCATGCGCGACGTAACCATCGACACGCCCGCCTTGTGCACGCCGCGCGTCGACATGCATTGATGCGCGGCTTCCAGAATCACGCCGACACCGAGCGGTTGCAGCACTTCGTTGAGCGTATCGGCAATCTGCGCGGTCATCTTCTCTTGAATCTGAAGGCGCTTGGCGAAGGCGTCGACCAGACGCGCGAGCTTGGAAATGCCAACCACGCGTTCTCGGGGCAGATACGCGACGTGCGCCCGCCCGATGATCGGCACCATGTGATGCTCGCAATAGCTCTCGAAGCGGATGTCCTTCAGGACGATCATCTCGTCGTAGCCCTGCACTTCGGAAAAAGTGCGGGCAAGGATTTCATGCGGGTCTTGCTGATAGCCGGCGAAGAACTCTTCATACGACCGCACGACACGCGCCGGGGTGTCGAGCAGGCCTTCGCGACGCGGATCGTCGCCCGCCCAGCGCAAGAGAACGCGCACGGCGGCTTCGGCTTCCTCGCGGGACGGACGATCGGCCGGTTTAGCGTGGATGTCCGAATCGGAAAAATGGGTTTTGCGCGGGGCGCTCATTATTAGCTCCTTTCACATCGAAAGTGCGGATAGCACCCCTGTATTGTTCCATGTTTTCGGACCCTATCAGGGGTCAGGTCTTTCCTCCACCGTCGATGCCTGAGCCCGTCCGCCAGACTTGCTTGCCGTCTTCGGTGAGCGTGCCGCTACTGTTGTCTTTGTCAGGCTCGGTGCCCGGTTCGGCCAGATGGCCGCCCGGTTGCTCCTGCGCGGGCTGCTTCTCGCCCTTGCGCTGCTCGATGCGCTCCTCTTGCGAACGTCCCGCGTAATTGTTGCTGCCTGCATTGATCATGGCGCTTCTCCTCGATTAAGTTACGACCAGAAGCGCGCAAGAGCTATACCTAGGCGGGTTTGTTTTCCGCGCCGCCAACCACCATCCACGACACGCCGAACTTGTCCTGCACCATGCCGAAGCGCTTGGCGAAGAACGTCTGCGTGAGCGGCATCTGCACCTGTCCGCCGTCCGATAGTGCGTGGAAGAACTTTTCGGCTTCCTGCTCGTCCTCCGTAGAAATGGACAGCGACACGCCCTGGAAATTCGGCTTGCCGCTGCACATGCCGTCGGACGCCATCAGCATGGACTGGCCCACGGTGAAGGCCACATGCATGACCTTGTCTTCCGATCCTGGCGGC
The DNA here is from genome assembly GCF_054655155.1 of Caballeronia sp. HLA56. NCBI lineage: Bacteria > Pseudomonadati > Pseudomonadota > Betaproteobacteria > Burkholderiales > Burkholderiaceae > Caballeronia > Caballeronia sp. HLA56. The sequence continues at coordinate 321,583 of NZ_BAAHOB010000001.1, forward strand.
ATGCCGCAACCGCTCGCGGCCTCGTTGCCGCTCCCGGATTTGCCGGCGTCAGGGTTGTCGCGAAAGCGCATCATCATCAGCACTTGTGCGCCGAGACTCTCGCGATAAAACGTGATCGCTTCTTCGCAGCGGCCTTCGAAGAACAAATAGGGTTGCACTTGCATGTCTGCTCCTTGAGTAATGCGTGAGTTGCCAGGTGAATTACCGGGACTCGTCGGGGTCCATGTCCATTGTCAATGGCACCGACGCGTGTTCGTGCACAACGCGCCAGTCGCCGTCGATTCTTCTGAAGCACACGGTTGCACGCACGATGTCGTCGCGCCCACCCGCGGCCACGCGATTCACCGCATGCGCGAAGGCGAGATCGCCGCTCACCGCCACGTGCAGATCGCGCACCTCGAACACGAGCGGGCCGCTGATGCTGTCGAACCAGCGCTGCCAATGCTCGCGATACAGCTCGACGCCTTTGAAGGATGCGGGCGGCACGACATCGAACACGACGACATCCGCCGCGTAATGAGTCACCAGCGCAGCAGCGTCTTTTGCAAGCACGGCCTGACGCCACGATTCCGTGAGTTCACGGATGCGTGCTTCATCTTGCGCACGTTCGTTCTTGACGACCATGACCTTCTCCTCGATGACGTTGAACCTGAGTCGTGACAATGCAACGACACAGCCTTTGTTTCAGGCGATATTTTTGTTTGTGTACACCGTCCACAAAAAATAGCAGAGATAATGGACAGTGTCCACATAGGTAAAGCCTCGCTTATAAAAATGACAAAAGCCAAGCCGCGCAGCACGTATCGACATGGCGATTTGCGCCGCGCAATGATCGATGCCGGCATTGCGCTCGCACGCGACGGCGGGCCGGACGCCATCGTGCTGCGCGAAGTCACGCGGCGCGCGGGCGTGGTGCCGAACGCCGCGTATCGTCACTTCGGAAGTAGACAGGAGTTGTTGACGGCCGTGCGTTCCGCGGCGTTATCGGCGGTCGCGCAAGCAATGGAGGAAGAACTCGCCGCGCGGCCGAAAAAGCGCAAGCGTGCCGATGCCGCGAAGGCGGGGCTACGCGCGGTCGGCGTGGGTTATCTGCGTTTCGCGCGGACCGAGACGGGTCTCTTTCGCACCGCGTTCACCGCGCCGCCAACCGAGTGGGGCGAGCATGAAGCCTCGTATGGCGTGGGGCCGGGCGGGCTCGATCCCTTTCAGTTGTTGAGCCGCGCCCTCGATGAGATGGTGGATGCCGGCGCGCTCGATCCGTCAAGCCGGCCAGAAGCCGAGTATCTCGCGTGGAGCGCGGTGCATGGCTTCGCGCTCTTGCTGATCGAAGGGCCGTTGCAGGGATTGCCCGGCAAAGCCATCGAACCGCTTGCCGAGCGCTTGCTCACGATGGTGGAGAACGGTTTGTAATCGCCATGAAAAAAGGCCGCGAGACAATCGCGGCCCTTGGCAGAAGCGAACGCTGGTTACACTCGTTCTATCTTTCCGGACGCAGGCTCGACCACGCTGAACAACAGCAGCAAACAGAGCAGCGACGTCCCGAGCATGTAAAGGAACACACTGGTCCAGCTATAGCTGTCGAGCAGGAAGCCCACCGCGAGCGGTGCGCACGCGCCGCCTATCTGCCCGAGCGAATTGACGATACCGAATGCAGTCGGATACGTCGCCTTGCTTGCAAGTCCCATGGGATACGCCGAGTATCCCGCGAAGCCGATGCCGAGCATGAGGCCCGAGAGAATCAACGCCGCGCCGAGATAGACCACGCTGTCCGGCGCGTCGATGAGCGCGAACATCATGAGCATGGTGCCGAGCGCGCCGAGCATCATCATCGGCTTGCGGCGGCCGCCGAGCAGACGGTCGGAGATCAGGCCGCCGAGCATGTTGCCCGCCACCGCGCCGATGAACGGCGCCGAAGCGAGAAAGCCCATCTTCACCGAGGCAAAACCCTTCACGGTGACGAGATACGTGGGGATCCACGAGATGAAGATGTTGCTGATGCCGATCATGCAGCCATAGCCCAGCGCAATGCCAAAGATATTCCACGAGCGGAACACTTGCCCGACCGTTTCCAGCGGCGCCACGCGCTTCGTGCGATTGATGCCGTCGAGCCAGGGCATGGGCTCCATTTCGCCACGGCGCACGAGCTTGCCGGTCGAGCCATCGGTGGCGGATTCATCGAGAATATAGCGGCGTTCCGCAGGCGAGCAGAAGCGGTTTTCGCTCGGCGAATTTGTGACGAGAAACATCCATGCGACGGCAAAGAGAATGCCCGGAATGGCGAACACATAAAAGATTTCGCGCCAGCCCCAAAGCTGGATCACGATGATGCACACCGAAGGCACGATCAACGGTCCGAGCTTCGATGCGGCGATCCAGAGTCCTGCTGCCGTGCCTTTTTCGCGCGTCGGGAACCAGCGGTTGATGACGTTCGTGCAGCCAATGCCGAGCGGCCCTTCCGACAGCCCCAGACCCACGCGATACGTCATCAGAAGCAATACCGAGGACGTCGTTCCCATCAAGCCCGTGAAGACCGATGTCAGCAGCATGAAGACGGAAAACAGAATGCCCGTGGTGCGTTCACTGAGCCGTTTGTAGAGCAGGCCAACCGGAATCTGCACGAAACCGTAAGCGAAGGAAAAGAGACTGACGATCATCCCCGCCTCCGAATTGGAGATGTGATATTCCTTCTTGAGATACGGCAAAGCGAAGCCGAAGTTGGCGCGGTCCGCGCACGCGATGGCCCAGATGCAGAAGATCAGGCCCATCACTACCCAGCGATGGCTGGTTCGCTTCTCCGCGATCGGTTCTGCTTTCGCCGCGCCCGCGACGCTGTCAGCATTGTTCATTCGTCTTCCTCCGGTTCATACGGCTTCAGCGCTTCGACGCCTTTTCCGCGCGATGCTGCAACAGATGAATTTCAGCGCGCGTTGCCGCCGAGATGGACCGACTGGGTGGAATGCGATGCAGAAGGGGAAAAGAAGCGGCGTGTTTTCAAGCTGTGTCTCCGATCTGTATGCAAGGCTTTTTTATGGTGTTCCTGCCGGTGAACCCATTGTCGGGGTGGTGATTTTGGGCGTCCAATCTTTTATTGCTATTACCTGATTCCCGGATTGAATCGATCGAGCGATACCTCTGAGAGCACGCCAATAACGGTATCAGTTGATAGCGCTTTGGGATTGGACGCGCCATGCAAAAGGCGACATGATCCGTCGACATCGCGGCCTGGCGCATGGCAGGCGAGACACGACCCAAAGGAGCCACCCAATTGAAGCCGACGAAGCCGAGCATTCTGCAACTGAACCCCATCCTCGTTCCCGCGATCAACGAGACGCTGGAGTCGCTCTACATCATGCATCGTCTCTTTCAGGTGGACGATAAGGACGCGTATACCCGCGAGCATGGCGCTGCGATCGAAGGCGTCATCACGGGCGGCCATACGGGCATCTCCAACGATCTCGTCGACAAACTGCCCGCGCTCAAGGTGATCGCGGTCAATGGCGTTGGCACCGATGCCGTCGATCTCGCGTACGCCCGTTCGCGCGGCATTCCGGTCACGGCCACCTTCGGCGCCTTGACCGAGGACGTCGCGGATCTCGCCATTGGCCTGATTCTCACGGTGTTGCGTGAAATCTGTCCGGGCAACGACTTCGTGAAGGCCGGCAAGTGGCCTGAAAACCCGAGCCCCGCTGCGATTCCGCTGTCACGCCGTTTCAGCGGCAAGCGCGTGGGTATCGTCGGCATGGGCAAGGTCGGGCGCGCCATCGCCGTGCGCGCCGCGGCGTTCGGCTGTCCTGTCGCCTATACCGATGTACGCGCCATGGACGACATTGCGCATCGCTTTGTGCCCGACCTGCTCCAACTCGCGCGCGACAGCGACATCCTCGTGCTTGCCGCAGCCGCCGATAAAGCGCAAGGCATCGTCGATGCAGCCGTGTTGGACGCCCTGGGCCGCGACGGCTATCTCATCAACATCGCGCGCGGCAAGCTCGTGGTGGAAAGCGATCTCGTGCAAGCGTTGCAGGGCGGCGTGATCGCGGGCGCGGGTCTCGACGTATTCGTCGATGAACCCAACGTGCCCGCCGAACTCTTACGCATGGACCGCGTGGTGTTGCAGGCGCATCGCGCGAGCGCGACGGTGGAATCGCGCACGGCCATGGGCGAGATGGTGCTGTCGAGCATCGCGCAGGCGCTTGCCGGGCAGCGTCCCGAAGGCAGCCTGACGACCTGATGCATGCACGGCCGTAAAGCAACGCAGGAGCCACTCGCGAGCCTCGACCTATAATGATCGGCTATTTCGTCAAAGTCGATTCCGCATGCTCGATCTCGGACAAGTGCGTTGCTTCGTCGCCGCCGCGACGGAACTGAACTTCAGGCGTGCGGCTGCGCTGCTCAACATGACGCAGCCGCCGCTTTCCAGGCAGATTCATCTGCTTGAAGAGAATCTCGGCGTCCTGTTGTTCGAACGCGTTGGCCGCACGGTCAAGCTGACGCCGGAAGGGCGTGTCTTCCTTGCCGATGCCGCGCGTCTGCTCAATCTCTCCGAGCAAGCGGAAAGCACGGTGCGGCGCGCGAGCAAGGGCAAGACGGGACGCGTGCGGCTCGGCTTCACGGGCGCAGCCGGCTACGAGTTGATTCCGCAACTGCTCGTCGCGGCCAAGCACGCGCTGCCCGATATCGATGTCGTCCTGCTCGAACTCGTTTCCGTCGCGCAGATCGAGGCCTTCGCGGCCAATACCATCGACCTCGGCTTTCTGCGGCCCTTGCCTTCGCGGCAACAGCTCGAATTTCTGCTCATCGACAAAGAGCCGCTGATCGTCGCGCTGCCCGCCGGTCACGAGCTATGCGCTTACGACGAGATCGCCCTGCCGCAACTCGATCAAGAGCCGTTCATCATGCACTCGCCGGTGCACGGCAAATACTTCTGCGACCGCATCATGGGCATGCTCGCGAGGGAAGAAGTGAACCCGCATTTCACGCAATATATCGACCAGACGCCCACCATTCTCTCGCTCGTGCGCGCGGGGCTTGGTCTTAGCATCCTGCCGGCGTCGGCGCAGCGCTTTCATTACGACAACGTCGAGTTCAGGCATATCGCCAACAATCACGTGCAGGCGGAAATGAGCATGGCATGGCGCGTGGATCAGGATAATCCCGCTGTGACGGCCTTCAGACTCATGTCTGCGGATCACTTCGCGAGCCGGGTGCAGGACTGATCGACGCTTGCGCCCCGAGCGCCCATGCGAGCTTCAAAAGCAGCGCTCGAACCGGTTTCCCGCGCGCCGCTTTTTGATGCAATAAGGCCGAAGCGTGCATTTCATCGATAATGACGGCTCGCTCGCCCAACGCACGACTCAGCCCGATTCAAGCCGACTCCCGACCGCGCCCGATGCTCGCCAACTTGCTCGTCCAACTCGTCAACGGTCTCGCCGATGCCTCCGCGCTCTTTCTCGTCGCCTCGGGTTTATCGCTGATATTCGGGGTGACGCGCATCGTCAACTTCGCACACGGCTCGCTCTACATGCTCGGCGTGTACGTCGCGTACAGCCTGACGAGCCGCTTCGGACAGAGCGTCGCGGGCTTCTGGATGTCGGTGCTGGCGGCGGCGCTCGTCATCGGCGTGCTTGGCGCGCTGGTCGAAGTCGGCGTGTTGAGGCGCATCTATCGCGCGCCCGAGTTGTTCCACCTGCTCGCAACCTTTGCGCTGGTTTTGATCTTTCGCGATGCCGCGCTCTATCTATGGGGCCCGGAAGACCTGTTCGGTCCGCGCGCGCCGCATCTCGCGGGCGCCGTGCAATTGCTCGGTCACGCGTTGCCTTCGTATGACATCGCGCTGATGTGCATCGGCCCGCTCGTGCTCGCGGTATTGTGGTGGGCGCTGACGCGCACGCGCTGGGGCACGCTCGTGCGCGCAGCAAGCGCCGACCGCGAGATGCTCGGCGCGCTCGGCGTGAATCAGGCGTGGCTTTTCACCGGTGTCTTTTTCGCGGGCGCGTTTCTCGCGGGGCTGGGCGGCGCGCTGCAAGTGCCGCGCATGTCGGCGAATCTCTCGCTCGATCTGGAGACTATCGGCAACGCGTTCGTCGTGGTGGTCGTGGGCGGCATGGGTTCGATACCCGGCGCGTTCGTCGCTGCCTTGCTGATTGCGGAGATCAAGGCGCTATGCATTGGCATTGGGCATGTGTCGCTCGGCGGTATCGACTTTTCCCTGTCGAAGTTCACGCTCGTCGCGGAGTTCGTCGTGATGGCCGTGGTGCTCGTGTTGCGTCCGTGGGGACTCTTCGGCCGTCCGCAAGCCATCGCGCGCACTGCCGCGCCCGCCGATACGCCGCTTCGTCCCGCCACGCGCCGCCTGAAAATCGCAGCAGCGGGCGTCATCGTCTTGCTGGCGCTTGCGCCGCTCGCCGCTGGCGCGTTTCCCTACATGCCCGTGTTGCTCGTCGAAATCTTTATCGCCGTGTTGTTCGCCGCGAGCCTGCATTTCATCATGGGACCGGGCGGCATGCATTCGTTCGGGCACGCGGCTTATTTCGGCTTAGGCGCCTATGGCGCGGCGCTTTTCCTGAAGCTCTTTTCGTGGCCGATGGAAGTGTCGCTCGTGCTCGGCCCGCTCATGGCAGGCGTCGGCGCGCTCGTGTTCGGCTGGTTCTGCGTGCGCTTGTCTGGCGTCTATCTCGCCATGCTCACGCTCGCGTTCGCGCAGATCGTGTGGTCCGTCGTGTACCAATGGGATGAAGTCACCGGCGGCAGCAATGGTGTGCTCGGTATCTGGCCAGCGGCGTGGCTGGCGTCGCCGGTTGCGTTTTACTATTTGACGCTCGGGTTCGCGATCATCGGCGTATGGCTGTTGAGGCGCATGCTGTTCGCGCCGCTCGGCCTCGCCATGCGCGCCGGCCGCGATTCGCCGTTGCGTGCGGAAGCAATCGGCATCGACGTCATGCGCGTTCAATGGATGGCGTTCGTCGTCGCGGCGCTCGTATGCGGTCTCGCCGGATCGCTCTATGCCTTTTCCAAAGGCAATATCTCGCCGGATGCGATCAGCGTCTCCCGATCCGTCGATGGTCTCGTCATGGTCCTGCTCGGCGGCATACAGACGCTATCGGGGCCTGTCGTCGGCGCCGCGCTCTTCACGTGGCTGCAGGACACCGTCGCGCGTCAGACCGACTACTGGCAGGCGCTGCTCGGCGGCGTGATCCTGCTGCTCGTGATCGCGTTTCCGCAGGGCATCGTAGGCTTTGCGCGCGAACGTTTCGGGAAGGCGCAATGACGCTCTTGCGCATCGAGCATCTTTCGAAATCGTTCGACGGCGTCAAGGCTGTCGATAGCGTGTCGTTCGATCTCGCGGCGGGCCAGTTGCTTGCGCTCATCGGGCCGAATGGCGCGGGCAAGTCGACGTGCTTCAACATGATCAACGGGCAGTTGAAGCCTTCGTCGGGATCGATCCGTTTCGACGGTCACGAGATCGCGGGCAAGCGTCCGCGCGATATCTGGCGGCTGGGCGTCGGGCGCACGTTTCAGATTGCCGCCACGTTCAATTCGATGACGGTGCTCGAAAACGTGCAAATGGCGTTGTTATCGCGTGAGCGTCGCGTGTTCAATCCGTTTGCGCGCGTGGCCGCGTGGCGCGAGGATGAAGCGCTCGCACTGCTCGAACTCGTCGGCATGACGTCGCACGCGAACCGTAGTTGCGCGGTCTTGGCGTATGGCGATGTGAAACGCGTCGAACTGGCGATCGCGCTTGCGAATCGACCGAAGCTGCTGTTGATGGATGAGCCCACCGCAGGCATGGCGCCGCAAGAGCGTCACGCGCTAATGGCGTTGACGGCGCGGCTTGCAAGGGAGCGCGATATCGGCGTGCTGTTCACGGAGCACAGCATGGACGTGGTGTTCGAATATGCGGACCGGTTGATCGTGCTGGCGCGCGGCAAGCTGATCGCGGCAGGCGACGCGCGCACCGTACGCGACGATCCGCGCGTGCGCGAAGTCTATCTCGGGGAGGGCAGCGAATGAGTCGATCGAACGCGCTCCTCAAGGTCGAGGCCTTGAACGCATACTATGGCCGCGCGCAGATTCTGTTCGATGTCGGCTTCGAAGTGGGGCGCGGCGAAGTCGTCGCGTTGATGGGCCGTAACGGCGCGGGCAAATCCACGACGATGAAAGCGGTCATGGGCATGCTCGCGCGGACATCGGGCACCATTCGCTTCATGGGCGAGGACATTGCGGGCATGGCGCCTTACCGTATCGCGCGCATGGGGCTTGGCTACGTGCCGGAAGACCGGCGCGTGTTCGGCGATCTCACGGTGATGGAAAATCTCGACACGGGACGCCAGCCGCCGCGCGAAGGTGCGCCGCAGTGGACGCCGGACAAGCTCTTTCGCGTATTTCCGAACCTCGGCGAGATGCGCGAGCGGCGCGGCAGCCGCATGAGCGGCGGCGAGCAGCAGATGCTCACGGTTTCGCGCACACTGATGGGCAATCCGCGCCTCGTGTTGCTCGACGAGCCATCGGAAGGCGTTGCGCCGGTGATCGTGCGGCAAATGGCCGACATGATCCTCGAACTGAAGCGCGAGGGCTTGTCGATCCTGCTGTCCGAGCAGAATCTGAACTTCGCGGAACGCGTCTGCGACCGCGCGTATGTGCTGGAGAAAGGGCAAGTGCGCTATGCGGGCGCGATGCGCGATTTCGTGCGCGACGGCACCGCGCGACGCGACTTGCTCGGCGTCTGACGGAATGAATCGACCAAAGGAGAACGCTTGATGATTACCCGAGCAGGCACGCTGATTCGCCTGACCCTGACTTCCGCCGCCGTGAGCGTGACCCTCGGCGCGCACGCCGACACCATTCGCATCGGCGAGATCAATAGCTACAAGGCGCAGCCTGCGTTCCTCATGCCTTACAAGAACGGCTGGAATCTGGCGCTCGACGAGATCAACGCGGCGGGCGGCATCAACGGCAACAAGCTCGAAGTCGTCTCGCGCGACGACAACGGTAATCCGGGCGATACGGTGCGCGTCGCGCAGGAACTCATCGCGCGCGAACAGGTGCAACTGCTCTTCGGCGGCTACTTGTCCAACACTGGCCTCGCGCTCTCGGACTTCGCCAAGCAGCGGCGCATTTTCTTCCTCGCCGCCGAGCCCTTGACGGACAAGATCGTCTGGCAAGATGGCAACAAGTACACGTATCGGCTGCGGCCATCGACCTATATGCAAGTGGCGATGCTCGTGCCCGAAGCCGCGAAGCTCAAGAAAAAGCGCTGGGCGCTGGTGTATCCGAATTACGAGTACGGACAATCGGCCGTGGCGACCTTCAAGCGTCTGCTCAAGGCCGCGCAGCCGGATGTGGAGTTCGTCGCCGAACAAGCGACGCCGCTCGGCAAGGTGGATGCGGGCGCGGTGACGCAAGCGCTCGCCGACGCCAGGCCCGACGCCATCTTCAACGTGCTCTTTAGCGCCGACCTCGGCAAGTTCGTGCGCGAAGGCAATACGCGTGGCTTGTTCAAGGATCGCGCGGTGGTGTCGTTGCTGACGGGCGAGCCTGATTATCTCGATCCGTTGGGCGCTGAAGCCCCGGTCGGTTGGGTGGTGACGGGCTACCCGTGGTATTCAATCGATACCCCCGCCAACAAGAAGTTCGTCGCGGACTACGAGGCGAAGTATCACGACTATCCGCGGCTCGGTTCCGTGGTCGGTTATACCGCGATGATGTCGCTTGCCAACGGCCTGAAGAAAGCCGGTTCCGCCGATCCCGACAAGCTCGCGGCCGCCTTCAAGGGCCTTGGCGTCGATTCGCCGTTCGGACCGATCACCTACCGCAAGCAGGACAATCAATCGACGATGGGCGCGTATGTCGGCGTCACCGCGCTCAAGGACGGCAAGGGCGTGATGACGTCGTATCGTTATATCGACGGCGCGAGCGTGCAGCCATCCGACGACGAAGTGAAGAAACTGCGGCCCGCCGACTGACGCATCGACATTAAAAATGGACTACCTGACAAGCCTGAAGATCTTTCGCACGGTAGTGGAGGCGCGCAGCTTCGCGCGCGCGGCGGATATTCTCGGCTTGTCGCCGCCGGTCGTTTCGCGCGCGATCGCGGGCCTGGAGCAGCGCCTGGGCAGCAGGCTTTTCAATCGCACGACGCGGCAGATATCGCTGACCGAAACCGCCGAGCGCTTCTTCACCGACTGCTCGCGGCTTCTCGACGAGCTTCAGGCAATGGAGGAACGCGCGTCCAATCGCGCGAGCGAGGCGACAGGCCTCTTGCGGCTCGTCGCGCACACCACGGTGATGATGAGCCGCTATGTCCCGCTGATCGCGAGCTTCAGACGCGAGCATCCGCAAGTGCGGCTCGATGTGACGCTGACCGAGCGTCCCGTCGATCTCGTCGGCGAAGGCTACGATCTGGGTATCGTCATGCCGTTCATGTTGTCGAGCGATACCGTGGTCACGCGTCTGCTCGAAACCATTCCGCTTGCGCTCGTCGCCAGTCCCACGTATCTTGCGGCTCATCCGGCGCCGCGTCATCCATCCGAACTCATCGATCACGACTTCGTGCCGATGTCCGCGTCCATCCGCAAACCGGCGCTGACGTTTAGAATCGGCGGCGAGGACGTGATCGTGCCGCTGCGTTACGATACCTCGTCGAACAGCGCCGTCTTCAATCGCGCGATGGTGCTGGAAGGCTTCGGCATCGGCATGTTGCCTGTCGCGCTCGTGCACGAGGAAGTGCAAGCCGGCCGGCTCGTGACGTTACTCGATGCCTACGAACTCGTCGATGGCGCCATCGAATTCAAGCTTGCCTTCAGCACGCGTACGCTTTTGCCCGCCAAGGTGCGCGCCTTCGTCGAACATGCGGTGCGTTTCTGCTCGGACCAAAGCGCAACAGCCCGCCCGCACGCCTGATCCCCGATTCTTTCTCTCCGCGTTATTCACTCATGTCGGCCGCGCAGGTTGACCGGGTGCATATGCACATATAGTCTTTCGAGTCATCATGCGCGGCTCGAAACGCGCGCTATTCCGTTCACTTTCGTGCATATGCACAACGACTCGCAAATGACGACTCCATCGACCAATCTTCCTTCGGCCACTTCGCCCGCAGCGGCCGCGAAGCCGCGCCGGATACCGTGGATGCTGCTCTCGCTAGGGCTTGTCGCGATCATCGTGATTGCGGCTGCGGCGTACTGGGCGCTCGTGCTGCGCTTCGTGCAGACCACCGACGACGCTTACGTCGGCGGCGATGTCACCGTGCTCGCCCCGAAGGTCAACGGCTTCGTGACGAATGTGCTCGTCACGGACAATCAGCCGGTGAAGGCAGGCCAGGTGCTGATTCGCCTCGATGCGCGCGACTACGACGCCCGCCTGGCGCAAGCGAACGCGGAAGTGTCGAGCGCGCGGGCCGCGGTCGATGAACTGCGCGCCAAGGACGCGTTGCAGGCGGCGGTCATCAACCAGCAGCAGGCGGAAGTGCGTGCTTCGTCGGCGGAATTGTCGCGCAGCACGTCCGACCGTTCGCGTTATCGGGAACTCGTCAAGGACGACGCGGTGTCGAACCAGATCGTCGAACGCGCCGATGCCGACTATCTCAAGGCGCAAGCGGCGATGGATCGCAGCGGCGCATCGCTCGTCGCGGCAAAACGCCAGTTGACGGTGATCGAAGCGCAGATTGCGGACGCGCAAGCGCGCGTGCAGACCGCCGAAGCCGCGCGGCGCGTGGCCGAACTCAACGTCGAATACACGACGATCCGTTCGCCCGTCGATGGCTACGTGGGAAATCGCACGGCGCGCGTCGGCGTGCTCGCGAACGTCGGGACATCGTTGTTGACCGTGGTGCCCGCCACGGGCCTCTGGGTCGACGCCAACTTCAAGGAAGACCAGCTCAAGAAAATGCGCGCCGGCGATGAAGCCGATGTGGACCTCGACGCATCGAGCGTGCCGCTGACGGGTCACATCGAAAGTCTCGCGCCGGCCACGGGCGCGACCTTCAGCGTGCTTCCCGCCGAAAACGCCACCGGCAACTTCACCAAGATCGTTCAGCGTGTGCCGGTGCGCATTCGTCTGGACGTACCGAAAGGCATGGAGCACGTGTTGCGGCCCGGCCTTTCCGCGACGGTGAAGGTTCATCTCGACAAATCGCGCGGATAAGACGATGACACAGACCGCTCCCTTGGACCCGGCAAGTCAGCCCACGCGTCAGCGCGTGCTCGCGTTCGCGCTGATGTGCCTCGGTTTTTTCATGGCGACGCTCGATATTCAGATCGTCGCGTCATCGCTCAAGGATATCGGCGGCGGTTTATCGGCGAGTCAGGACGAGCTTTCGTGGGTGCAGACGTCGTATCTGATCGCGGAGATTCTCGTCATTCCGATGTCGGGCTGGCTCTCGAAAGTGTTCTCCACGCGCTGGCTGTTCGTGGCATCCGCGGTGGGCTTCACCATCACGAGCATGTTGTGCGGCATGGCGTGGGACATCGATTCGATGATCCTCTTTCGCGGCATGCAGGGCGCGCTCGGCGCCGCGATGATCCCAACCGTGTTCACGACCGCCTTCGTGCTGTTCCCCGGCAAACAGCGACTGATTGCATCGACAACTATTGGCGCGCTGGCCTCGCTCGCGCCTGCAATCGGACCGGTGATCGGCGGGTGGATCACCGATCAATGGTCATGGCACTGGCTCTTCTATCTGAACGTCGTGCCGGGAATCGTGGTCGCGGTGCTGGTGCCGAAATACGTGCATATCGATTCGCCCGATCTTTCGCTGCTCAAGAAGGGCGATTACGTCGGCATCGCGCTGATGTCCGGCTTCCTCGGCTGTCTGGAATACGTGCTCGAAGAAGGGCCGCGCAAGAACTGGTTCGGCGACAACGTAATCGTGGCCTGCACCTGGATTTCGGCGATCTGCGGTTTCCTGTTCCTCGTGCATGCGTTCACCGCGAAAGAACCGATCGTCGATCTGCGCGCGCTCGCGGTTCGCAACTTCGCAATCGGCAGTCTGCTCTCGTTCGTGACGGGCATCGGCATCTTCGTGTCAGTGTTTCTGACGCCCGTGTTCCTGAGCCGCGTGCGCGGCTTCGACTCGTTGCAGACGGGTCTCGCGCTGCTTTCCGTCGGCTGCTTTCAGTTGATCGCGCTCGGGGCTTACGCGTTCGCCACGCGCTTCTTCGACATGCGCATCTTGCTGGTTTTCGGGCTCATCTGCTTCGGCGCGGGATGCTTTCTCTATACGCCGCTCACGCATGACTGGGGCTGGCAGGAACTGCTTCTACCGCAGGCGTTGCGCGGCATCGGGCAACAGTTCGCGGTGCCGCCCATCGTGACGATGGCGCTCGGGTCGTTGCCACAGTCGCGGCTCAAATCGGCGAGCGGACTGTTCAATCTGATGCGTAATCTGGGCGGCGCGATCGGCATTGCAGTGAGTGCGACCATGCTCAACGACAGGCTGAACCTGCACTATCTGCGGCTGAGCGAGAGCGTGACCGTTGGCCGGCCCGTCATCGAGCAGATGCTCTCGCGCAGTTCCGCACATCTCGCCGCCGCCGCCGGCGATGCGCTCGATGCATCGCAAGCCGGGCTCGCTTCGCTGCATGCGCTCGTGTTTCGCGAAGCACTCGTTCTGACCTTCGCCGACTGCTTCTATCTGCTCGCGCTGTGCTTTCTCGTCGGTATCGTCAGCGTGATTTTTTCGAAGCCGATTGCAAGCGCGCCGCCTTCGTCCGATGCGCATTGAGTGAATACGACCATGAAGAAGCTCCTCATCGAATTACTGGCCTTGAGCGCGTTCAGCGCGTTGAGTGCTTGCGCCGTGCAACCCGCGACGCACGCCGATCTTCCGGCGACGGTTCAGACGACGGCTCCTGTCGATTGGAACGTGGACGTGCCTGCCAATACCGCCGATCCGGCCGCATGGTGGAATCAGTTCAACGACCCGGTGATGCATGAACTCGTCGCGTCGGTGCTGAACGGCAATCTCGACCTCCAGGCCGCAGTGGAGCGCGTGAAGCAGGCCGAGGCGCTCACCACGCAACGCCGCGCTGCCTTGCTGCCGCAACTCGACGCGAACGCCACGGCGTCCGATACGCGCCAGAACACGCCGCCGCCGCTTGGCTACGTGCGTCAGGCGGGCGTCGGTCTCGCACTGAGTTGGACGCCGGATGTGTTCGGCGGCGAGCGGCTCGAATTGCTGGCGGCGCAGGCGCAACTGGTCGGCCGCGAACACGCGTCGGATCAACTGCGTCTTGCACTCGCTGCCGATACGGCCGCTGCTTACGTCGATTTACGTTGGGCGCAGGCCGAACTCAAGATTCTGCAAGACAACGAGGCGATCCGCGAACGCGCGCTGAAGCTCACGCAACGCCGCCTGCAATTCGGCTTGTCGACGAAACTCGACGTGGCGCGCGCGCAGAATCAGCTCAGTGATCTGCAATCGCGCATGCCGCGCACGCAGTCGACCATTCAGCATCAGTTGAGCCTTATTGCCGTGTATTCGGGCCGCACGCCGGAGTCCATCGACCAACTGATGCTCGCCAATCCCGGCGCATCGCCCGTAATTCCCGTCCCTGCCGATGGCGCGCCGCAATTGCTGCCTTCCGAAGCGCTGCTGCGTCGACCCGATGTGCTGGTGGCCTACGCGACGCTTCAGCAACGCGCGGCGGAAGTGGGCGTGGCGCGCGCGGAGCGCTATCCGAAGTTCTCTCTGCGCTTGTCGGATGGCTTGCTTGCATCGTCGTATCTCGGCTTGCCGACGCTCACCGACAACCTGTTTTCGGCCGCGCTCAACGCCACGAGTCCGATTTTCAACGCGGGGCGTATCACGGCCGAGATCGAACAGAACGAGAGCAGGATGCGCGAGTCGGAACTGCATTTGCGGCAGACCCTGCTCGAAGCGCTCAAGGACGTGGAAGATACGCGCAGCGACCTCATCAGCACGACCGAGCAGAGCGCGAGATTGACCGACGCGCTCGGTGCATCGGGACAGTCGCTCACGCTTTCGACGCAGCTCTACAAGGGAGGCGCGGCAAGCTTTCTGGATGTGCTCGATGCCCAACAGTCCTATCTGCGCGACGCCGATGCGCTGAACCAGGCGAAGCGCGAGCACGCGCTCGCGGCGGTGGCGCTGTATCGGTCGCTCGGCGGCGGCTGGAGCGTGACTAACGATGACGATCCCATCAAGACAGCGAGTCTCAAGGAGAACAGGAAATGAGCTTGATCGACGAAACCGCACCCGGCCTCGACGGCCTCGCTCAATTGCGCCGGCTGATCGCTAGCGGCGGCAAGCCCGGCATATTCGAGTCGCTCAGGCTCGACTTCGTGGAAGTGGAAGCGGGCAGGGCCGTGTTCGAAGGCATACCGGGCGATCATGCGTATAACCCGATCGGCACGGTGCATGGGGGCTATGCGGCCACCTTGCTCGATTCGGCATGTGGATGCGCGGTGCATTCGTGTCTGACCGCGACACAGGCCTATACGACGCTCGAGTTGAAAGTGGCCTATCACAAGGCCGTGACGCGCGATTCCGGTGTGGTGCGCGCCGAAGGACGCGTGCTGACGATGGGGCGGCGCGCGGCGTTTGCCGAAGCGACGCTCAAGGACGCGAGCGGGAGGTTGTTGGCTTCGGCGACATCGACGCTGCTGGTCATCGAACGGTGAGAAGGCCCGGCATCCTCGAATCGGGATGCCGGGCAGTGGCGCTTACTTCACGCTCTGCAATACCTTGCGCACCGTGCCGAAGATATGATCGATCTGATCGTCCTCGACGATCAGCGGCGGCGAGAACGCGAGGATATCGCCGGTGTAGCGCACGAGCACGCCTGCCTCGAAGCACTTCACGAACACTTCATAAGCACGCGCACCCGGCGCGCCTTCACGCGATTCCAACTCCACGCCCGCGACGAGTCCGAGATTGCGGATGTCCTTCACATATGGCGCATCGCGCAACGCGTGCACGGCGCTTTCGAACTTCTCCGCCTTCGACGCCGCGCGCTCGAACAACTTGTCACGCGCGTACAGATCGAGTGTCGCGACAGCCGCCGCGGTTGCAACAGGGTGTGCCGAATAAGTATAGCCGTGGAACAGTTCGATCGCGTTCGCCGCGCCTGCATCGACGATTGCGTCGTGCACCTTGCGATGCGCCGCGACCGCGCCCATGGGAATGGTGGCGTTGTTGATGGCTTTCGCCATGGTGATGAGGTCCGGCGTCACACCGAAATACTCGCTCGCCGTGGCCTTGCCTAGACGCCCGAAGCCGGTGATGACTTCGTCGAAGATCAGAAGAATGCCGTGTTTCGTGCAAATTTCGCGCAGCTTCTGCAAGTAGCCCTTCGGCGGCACCAGAACGCCAGTCGAACCCGCGAGCGGCTCGACGATGACCGCGGCAATCGTCGATGCATCGTGCAGCGCGACGATACGTTCCAGTTCTTCCGCGAGATGCTCACCCCACGCGGGCTGACCCTTGGAAAACGCGTTGTGCGCGAGGTCGTGCGTATGCGGCAAGTGATCGATCGACGGCAACAGCGCGCCCGAGAACGTTTTGCGATTCGGCGCGATGCCGCCCACCGAGATGCCGCCGAAGCCGACGCCGTGATAACCGCGCTCGCGGCCGATGAGACGCGTGCGCTGACCTTCGCCGCGCGCGCGATGGTAGGCAATCGCGATCTTCAACGCCGTATCGACGGATTCGGAACCGGAGTTCGTGAAGAAGATGCGATCCAGTCCTTCGGGCATCAGGCCCGCGACCTTGTTGGCCGCCTCGAAGGCAAGCGGATGGCCCATCTGGAAGGTCGGCGCGAAGTCGAGCGTCGAGAGCGCCTTCTGCACCGCTTCGACGATCTCGTCGCGGCAATGGCCTGCGTTCACGCACCAAAGGCCCGCGCATCCATCGAGAATTTCGCGGCCGTCCGTCGAGCGGTAGTACATGCCTTTCGCGCTTTCGAGCAGGCGCGGTGCGGCCTTGAACTGGCGGTTGGCGGTGAAGGGCATCCAGAACGACGAAAGGTCTTCGATGACGGGGCGGGCATTCATATCAAGTCTCCTCAAGGAACGGTCACTCTATTCCTCGACAAAATGGCGAGGCATAGACAGTTGGTTCACTGCATTGCCAACTGTGCTGGCAAAATGATGCAAACTGTAGTGGCGAGCGCGGCGCATATTCATCCACTCCCGCGTGTTTCGACTATCCATATACATGATAGAACTCAGGCTCGAACGCGGCTCGCGTCATGCGCCGACGCTCGTCGAACAACTCGTGCAGGCTTTTTCGGGCGCTATCGAGGCCGAGACGCTGCGCGCGGGCGCGCTTTTGCCCTCGGTGCGCCGGCTCGCCGAGTCGCACGCGCTCAGCACGTTCACGGTGACCGAAGCGTATGGCAGGCTCGTGTCGATGGGTCTTGTCATCGCGCGGCGCGGTTCGGGGTATCGCGTGGCGGTGCGCCAGAAAAGCGAGCGCGTGCGGGCTGTCGAATGGCAGCCGCCTAGTCTCACGGCGACCTGGCTGCTCTCGGATGTCTTCGCGGATCATTCCGTGCCGATCAAATCCGGCTGCGGCTGGCTGCCGAACGAATGGGTCAACGAAAGCGGTTTGCAGCACGCGTTGCGCGCGGTGAGCCGCGTGCCGGCGGCGCGCATTGCCGATTACGGGCGGCCCTATGGTTTTGCGCCTCTGCGCGAACGCATTGCGGAGCAGCTCGACCGGCACGGTTTGCCCGTCGATGCCGCGTCGAACGTACTGTTGACGGCCGGCGCCACGCAGGCGCTCGATCTGATCGTGCGCACGCTGCTGCGCCCGGGCGATGCGGTCGTCGTCGAAGATCCCGGCTACTGCAATCTGCTGCAGATTCTGCGGCTCGCGGGTCTCGACGTGCATGGCGTGCCGCGCACCGTGGCGGGCATCGATACGGAAGCGTTCGAGCGGATTGCAATCGAGCATCGGCCGAAAGCGGTTTTTCTCAATACGACTCTGCAGAACCCGATGGGCGCGACGTTCAGCATGGCGTCGGCGTTTCGTTTGATGCAGATTGCGGAGCGCCACGGCATGTGGGTCGTCGAGGACGATGTCAATCGTGAACTTGCGCCGCCGGGCGCGCCCTTGCTCGCGGCGATGGAAGGGTTGCATCGCGTGCTGTATGTCGGCGGTTTCGCGAAGACCATCACGCCTTCGTTGCGATGCGGTTATGTCGTCGCCGAGCGCGAAGTGCTGCGCGAACTCGCGCGCACGAAGATGGCGGTGGGACTGACATCGTCGGAGACGACTGAACGAATCGTCGAGAAAGTGCTGACCGAAGGCCGCTACGCGCGGCATGTCGAATTCGTCGTGGAAAAACTGAAGGACGCGCACGCGCTCGTGGAGGAGCGCATGGATGCGCTCGGCATAGCGCTGTTCCGCCGGCCGCGCGCGGGGCTGTTCGTATGGGGCGAATTGCCGATCGATCCCGCCGATGCAGGCGACATCGCAACGCGCGCGTTATCGCATGGAATCTGGCTCGCGCCTGGCTCGTACTTTCGCCCGGGCGACGCCGAGAGCGCGTCGTTCCGCTTCAACGTCCCGTATTCGATGGACGATTCGCTGTGGTCGTTCCTGGAGGGCGCGATTACGTAGGCAACCGCGATGCAGCCTCAAGCACTTCCGCTGGACTCATGCGTGCGCTGCCTCGCGATGTTCGCGTTGCGTGGCGGCGTCACCGCTGCGCTTACGTCGGAAGGATTGCGCAGACCATGCCGTGTCTCGCGCGACGCGGCCAGATGCGCCTGTAGCCGCTCACACACGTCTTTTCTGCGTACGGGATTGAGCGGATCGCACAGACGAATGGTGAGCGTGCAAGCGTCGATATGCTTGAGACGATTGGTGGCGGGCTCGGGCGCCTCCCACAGCACGACGGTGTGCGTGCCATCGGAAACCTGCACGACCTGAAAACGTGCAAGATCGATCTTGGTCAATTCATGCGGTTCGATCGCCTGATGCATGGTGTCCTCGACATTAGCCGGCTGGGTGAGCGAGAGCAATGCAAGCACCATGCCGAGATGCGCAAAGCACGTCGGATGGTCGAGCGCGTTTCGAGGCGCATTCGCCCGCGTGCAAAAAGGACAATGCGCGCTTCAAAGTACGCGCCCCGTCTTCGTGCACGCGTCATTTCCTGACCGCAACGAAGGCCGCAGTCGTGTAGGGCACGGTGACGACATCCTTGCCGCGCAACTCCGGTTCGGCTTCGATCAACGCGCGTACTTCATCGTCGATGAGCACGCGTTCCGCTTCCGGCAACGCCGCGATAAAACTGGTCGAGCGCACGCGATGCACGATCACATCGTCGGGGGAACCGGTGTGGCCGATCGAAAAATGGGTTTCGGCGAGCGCGTCGAAACCTTTATGCGGAAATGCGTGGCGCCATTCGCCTGTATAAAAGCGCGGCGCGTCGCCCTCGTAGCGGTTCACGATGGCGTCGAGCTTCGCCACCCACGGCACACGAAAGTCGCGCAGATTCCAGACGAGGCCGAGCTTTCCGCCCGGCTTCAACACGCGATGAATCTCGCTTAACGCTTCGCCGTTCGCAAACCAGTGGAACGACTGTGCGCACACGACGGCATCCACCGATGCATCGTCAAGCGGAATGGCTTGCGCGGCGCCTTCGAGCACTTCCACACTCGGCTGGGCGGCGGCGAGCTTCGCGCGCATCGAAGCGACGGGTTCGACGGCAATCACGCGCGCGCCGGTTGCAACGAGGCGCGGCGTGAACTTGCCCGTACCCGCGCCCAGGTCGACAACGCTCGCGCCCGGCCGCAAGCCGAGCGTCTCGGCGAGCCAGCCCGCGAGTTCGGGCGGATAGTCGGGCCGTCCGCGCACGTAGCTATCCGCGTTCGCCGTGTAGCCGACGCTTGCGGCCTGATGAACGTTGGTCATGGCAGCTCCTTCATTCGCCATAGATATCGAAATCGAAATACTTTTGCTCGATGCGCTTGTACGTGCCGTCCTTGATCATCGCGGCGATGGCGCCATCGAGCTTCTCCTTCAAGTCGGTGTCTTCGCGACGCAAGCCGATAGCCGTGCCCGGTCCGAAGATCGCGGGGTCTTCGAGCGCGCCGCCTGCGAATGCGTAGGGCTTGCCGCGCGGGGTATCGAGAAAGCCGCGTTCCGCTTGCACCGCGTTTTGCAGCGACGCGTCGAGCCGGCCCGTGAGCAGATCCGCATAGACCTGATCCTGATCCGCATACGACACGATGGTCACGCCCTTCGCGCCCCAATGCGCCTTTGCGTATGTCTCTTGCATCGACCCTTGTTCGACGCCCACGGACTTACCCGCGAGCGATTCGGCCGTAGGCTGGATGTTCGCATCGCGCTTCGAGACGAGACGCGTGGGAACGTGGAAGAGCTTGCTCGAGAAGGCGATCTGCTTGACGCGCGCGGGCGTCATCGACATGGTGGAGAGCACGCCGTCGAACTTGCGCGACTTGAGGCCGGGAATCATGCCGTCGAAGGCGTTTTCGACCCACACGCATTTTGCTTCGAGCCGCCGGCAGAGTTCGTTGCCGACATCGATATCGAAGCCGACGAGCGTTCCATCGGGCGCTTTCGATTCGAACGGCGGATAGCTCGCGTCCGTGCCGAAGCGAATGGTCGACCAGTCTTTCGCATGCGCGCTGACGGCTACAGTCAGCATGGAGCCCAGCAACGCCGTCAACAGCTTCTTCACGATTAAGTCCCTTGTTTGAGTTTGATTGCTTGTGACCGCCCTGGGATTATAGAGGCTCGTGCAGGCAAAAAAACGGCCGCGTGATAGCGGCCGTTCGTTATTGCTGAGACATCGAAGCGCTCAACTCGCGCGCACTTCCACGCGACGCGGACGCGCTTCTTCACGACGCGGAATGGTCAGCTTCAGCACGCCGTTCTGCAGGTTGGCATCGATCTTCGCGGTGTCGAAGTCGTCGCTTATCGTGAATGCGCGTGCAAAGCGCGGCACGCGCAATTCGGCGTGATGCACACGCAGCGACGCCGTGACAGGGACGATTGCCTCGGCTTCGATGGTGAGACGCGAGTCATGTACTTTCACATCGAGTTTCTCGCGGGGCACGCCGGGCAGGTCGGCCCACAGCGTGATGCCCTGACTATCCTCGACGATATCGACCGCAGGCGTGACCGTCGTGCGGCGCACGGGGTCTTCCTTCTTGCGTGCAACTTCGTTTGCCTGACGCTCGGTGATTTGCGTGGTGTCGTTCATCATTTTCTCCCTGTGCCTTACTGAATGGTGATGGCGCGCGGCTTGGATGCTTCGCGCTTGCCGATGACGATAAACAAAGTGCCGTTTTCATAACGCGCTTCGACCTTGTCGGCATCCGCGTTTTGCGGCAGTTCGATCACGCGGCGAAACGCGCCCGTGAAGCGTTCCCTCGCGTAGGTGCGCGAGCCTTCGGTCAATGCTTCGGCGCGCCGTTCGCCGCTGATGGTGAGCAGGCCTTTGTCGACCGTCACGTCGAGCGATGCCGGCTCGACGCCCGGCACGAATGCCACGACTTCGATGGCTTCGTCGGTGCTGCCGACGTTCAGCGAGGGAAACGCATCCGCGCGGCTGGCGCGAATGCTGGAAGGCAGATTGCCGAGAAGCGAAGACATCTGCCGTTGCACGCGGTTCAGATCGCTCAGGAAGTCGCCGCCAAAATAAAAGTCACTCATGATTCGGTCTCCGATGTTACGGCCGTCAAGCCGGCAGCAGGAAGTTGAGATATGTCACCATGACAGCGCGCTGGTTCGCTGCCTCTGCATGCAAAGTAGGTGCGACGGCTATCGTTTCAATATCGAAAAGCGTATTTTGGACGGGAATATTTATTCGTTTTCGTGCTCTTGAAATGCGCGTCGGCGCGCCTAGATTGAACCGTTTCGGCATGCGCCAAGCTCTTACAATGAAGTCCGACAGTTCAGACGAGGAGACGAGACATGAAGGTGTGCATTTATGGCGCAGGCGCGATCGGCGGCTGGATCGGCGTGAAGCTCGCGCAGGCGGGTTGCGATGTCAGCGTAGTCGCACGCGGCGCGACACTAAATGCCATTCGCGCGCACGGTCTGCAACTCGTCGAGAAAGATGCGACGCATGCCGTGAAGGTCGCGGCAAGCGCATCGCCCGAAGAACTCGGTGCGCAGGATCTCGTCGTGGTGGCGGTGAAAGCGCCCGCGATGGAAGCCGTGGCCGCGCAGATCGCGCCGCTTTTGAGCGAAAAGACCATGGTTCTGAGCGCGATGAACGGAGTGCCGTGGTGGTTCTGCGAAGGCCTGGGCGCCGATTTCGCGGGCAAGCGGCTGAGCTCGATCGATCCGCACGGCGCCATCGCCGCCGCCATTCCGGCCGCGCAAACGGTGGGCTGCGTGGTCCACGCGAGTTGCTTGGTCGAAGCGCCGGGCGTGATCCGGCATCATCAAGGCAAGGGTCTCATTCTCGGCGAGGCGGCGGGGCAGTCGGGCACGCGTGCCGAAGCGCTCGTTTCGCTCTTCACGAAGGCCGGTTTCGACGCGACGCTCTCGCCGCAGATTCAGCGTGACGTGTGGTTCAAGCTCTGGGGCAACATGACGATGAACCCGATCAGTGCGATCACCGGCGCGACCACCGACCGCATCCTGAGCGACGATCTCGTGCGCGGCTTCGTCACGAACATCATGCTGGAAGCGAAGGAAATCGGCGCGCGCTTCGGCATTCCGATCGAGCAGAATCCGGCGGATCGACATGCCGTGACACTCAAGCTCGGTGCAATGAAAACCTCCATGCTGCAAGACGTGGAAGCGCGCAAGGCCGTCGAACTGGATGCGCTCGTGGCGTCGGTACGCGAACTGGGCGCCATGACCGGCGTCGCCACGCCTTTCACCGACGCCTTGCTCGGCCTCGCGCGTCTGCATGCCCGCACGCTGGGCCTTTATCCCGCATAACGACACAACGGCATAACGGCATGACGACACGTCAAAGGATGGCGATGGATCAGCACAACGCGCCAGAAGGCCGAAGCGAACTCACGGAAATGCGCGACATGCTGCGCGAGTTCGTGCGCGAGCGGGACTGGAGCCGCTTTCACTCACCGAAGAATCTGGCGAGCGCGCTTTCAGTCGAAGCGAGCGAATTGCTCGAACCGTTCACATGGCTGGCCAGCGGCGACAAGAGCGAGCTGGACGAGACGAAGCTCGTGGCGATTCGCCACGAAATGGCCGACGTGCTCGCGTATCTCGTGATGCTCGCCGATTCGCTCGACGTGGATCTGCATCGCGCGCTCATCGAGAAGATGGCGTTGAATCGCGCGAAGTATCCGGCGGACATGGTTCGCGGCGATGCCCGCAAATACTCCGAGTACAAAGCCGCAGATAACAAAGCGGATAAAAACAAAGCGGATGAAAACAAAGCGGCCGGGTACAAAGCCTGATGACGCGCCGTTTCGCGCGCGGTTAAGCTTGTGGATCACCGCCTTCAAAGGATTTGCCGATGGACTTCTCCCTCACGCCCGAGTTGACCGAATTGCAGGCGCGCGCGCGTGCCTTCATCGCGGAAGAGATCGTGCCGCTGGAGAGCGATGCGCGCTGCACGCCGCATGGCCCGGACGAGTCGCTGCGCGCGGAACTGATCGCCAAGGGCCGTCGTGCGGGACTTCTGTCGAGTCACGTATCGCCGGAATTCGGCGGCCTTGGGCTCAATCATGTCGCCAAGGCGATCCTTTTCGAGGAAGCGGGTTATTCGCCGCTCGGTCCGGTCGCGCTCAATATCGCCGCACCGGACGAAGGCAACATGCATTTGCTCGAAGCCGTCGCGACGCCCGAGCAGAAGGAGCGCTGGCTGCGTCCGCTCGCCGCGGGCGAGATTCGTTCGTGCTTTTGCATGACCGAACCGCCGCCGGGCGCGGGCGCCGATCCTTCCATGCTGCAAACGCTTGCCGCGCGCGATGGCGACGGCTACGTGATCGACGGCGGCAAGTGGTTCATCACGGGCGCACATGGCGCGTCGGTCGCGATCATCATGGCGCGTTTCGAGGATGGCCCCGCGACCATGTTCCTCGCCGATATGAGGAGCCCCGGCATCGTGATCGAGCGCGCAATGGATTCGCTCGATACATGCTTTCCCGGCGGCCACGGCGTGGTGCGTTTCGAAGGCTTGCGCGTGCCCGCGCAAAACGTCCTTGGCGAAGCGGGCGAGGGGTTCCGATATGCGCAAGTGCGCCTGTCGCCCGCGCGTCTCACGCATTGCATGCGCTGGCTCGGCGCGGCCCGGCGTGCGCACGATGTCGCCACGGCGTATGCGCGTCAGCGTCAGGCGTTCGGCAAGTCGCTCGGCGAACACGAGGGCGTCGGCTTCATGCTCGCCGATAACGAAATGGATCTGCACATCACGCGCCTTGCCATCTGGCATTGCGCGTGGGTGCTCGACCAGGGCGTGCTCGGCAAACACGAATCGAGCGTCGCGAAAGTGGTGTCGTCCGAGGCGTTATGGCGTGTCGTGGATCGTTCGGTGCAAGTGCTCGGCGGACAAGGCGTCACGCACGAAACGGTCGTCGCGCGCATTTTCAGCGACATGCGCGCATTTCGCATTTACGACGGTCCGTCCGAAGTGCATCGCTGGAGCATCGCGCGGCGTATCTTGCGCGGTCAGCGGCCGCGCGCGGAGTAACGCG
Source organism: Caballeronia sp. HLA56 (assembly GCF_054655155.1). NCBI lineage: Bacteria > Pseudomonadati > Pseudomonadota > Betaproteobacteria > Burkholderiales > Burkholderiaceae > Caballeronia > Caballeronia sp. HLA56. Next base: position 346,189 of record NZ_BAAHOB010000001.1, read on the forward strand.
AGAGTACCGTGCTCAGGCAGCAGAAACGCTACCTAGTTCGCACCGGTCGCGCGTTGCGCTTGCCGTTGCTGGGAGACGATCTGTCCCGCGCGCATGGCATTGTCGGGATAGTTCAGCCAGTCGTTCGGATCGTAGCCGGCCGCGCGCCAGGCGAGAAACTCCTGCTTGACCTGAGCGCGTGTCTTCGGCGCGGAAGGGTCGCCGATCGGCGCGACCGGCTGGGCGAGCGCGCTCGCGGCACATGAGACGACGGTCGCAAAAAGTATCAGATGGGAAAGACGAAATTTAGATGCCATGGCGATCACCTCGCATCGCGTCGAGCGGTTATTCCCATTCTAGGCGACGGACACACGGCGGACACGTTAGAAGCGCCACCTATCCACATCGAATAGAGGTGTTTTTGGTGAGATAGCCTTGAGTCAATACGGGTGCTTCTCTGTCGATCTTCCGTCTATCTCGTGTAAAAGGTTCCGCAATGATCGGCCTCGTCGGATCGGTACCACGCCTCGGGAAACCCCGTGTTGCAATGCAGCATCCCATTGCGTATGCTGTTCTGAGCGGGGCGGCTCACAGCCGCTCAAGAATATCAACAGACATCGACGCAATAACAAAGCGCCCGTTTTCGAGGGCGTTCGTCGAGGAGGCAGGTTAGCCTTACGAACGTCAGCTTGAAGGAGCCGCAAACATGGACTTGACCTTATCGTCTCTGCCGACGCTGCATGTTTTTTATCAGGAAGGTGGCTGGCACTGGGCCATCACCGTCGAACGGGCCGCGGGTGTCGGCATGAAAATCGCCGCTTATAGCGACGAAGGTTTCGATACGGAAGAGGAAGCGCGCGAAGACGGCGAGCAAGTGCTTCGCTCCGACGACTGGCGTTCGCGTCAAATCTTCAGCCGCGGTGAGCGGCAGCAGGGTTGCACATAACGGACGATCGTCGGGCCTCGTTGCTTCTCTGTCTTCTAGCTTCTCTGCGTTTTATCTTCGGCCGCGTTATGCGTGACACGCTGCGCGTCGTTATCGACACAAATCGCATGGGTCGATGTCTCTCTGCTTCTCTCTCTCGATGCACTCCGCTTCGCGATGCCTTTCATGAATTCGCTTCGCCGTGCGGTAGTCTGCGTTTCATCGATCCGCCAAGTCGAGCGCGGTAAAGTTCAAGATGCAACGTGCGTCTTCAGCGCATGCTTTCTCAGCCGCCGATTCGCGGATTACCTACATGAACCACGACGAGCACCAACGGTTTCATCCCCGCCCGAGCCTTTCGGACGCGACGCGAGATAGTTACCGCGAGGCGATTTATCGCATCGATATCGAGCCGGTCGTGGAGATGAAAATCGGCGAGCATAATGCCGATGTTGCTTCACTTCTTTCAAGGCATCATGTCTTTAGCGCGGTGTTCGTGACGGCCTTCAATCCATTCGGACACGTGCTTAAACCGGCGCATAACGCAAAGCGGCAGTGCTTGCTGATCGACCATGTCGAACGAGCGGGCTTGCATGCGCTGCCCGGAGCCGGCATCGATCCGAAGGGAAAGTGGATCGCCGAAGCAAGTCTTTTCGTCCTCGGCACGACGCGCCAATTCGCCGATGCGCTTATGCAAAAGTTCGAGCAGAACGCCGTGGTTTATGTCGATGCTGCAGGTCTGCCTTGTTTGCTGTGGCATCCGGTTTATCGTTGATATCGGTATTCGCCGTTGATTCTCCATCACTGGGTTTTCTGACTGACCGCGTCGCATGATTCGAACAGGTGGTGCTATGTGCACGCGCCAGTTGCTAACGTGATCGTCCATAAGCCACGCAACGCCATTGCAAGTAATGCGTGGCACGCGCGACAAACGTAGACAGTTTTCGACACCTTCGTCGACGATGTCTGCATGCCCTTAGCTCGACTGATTTCGGAACGCTACCGAACGCTTCGGACCCGATACCGCGTTTGCAATCCGCGTCTTGCAAGCGTGTGACTTTGTTCTGCTTTTCGTTCGCGACAAGTCCTTTTGTCGAATGTCCGGCGCCCCATCAAAGTAGGAACATTCTGATTGTTACGAACGGTTAATCCGCGAGTAAATAGCGGCCTTCCGCTTCGGGCGTTACCTGCGTTTTGAAATCTTTATAAAACTATAAGAAAATGAATAAGCATTCCTACCGGCTGGTTTTCAGTCGCGTGCGACACATGCTGATCGCGGTCGCTGAATTTGCATTGGCGCACAGCAGCGGAACTGCGAAGGGAGAAGGCGTTGCACGGCGCGCGCCCGTCGCCTCGATGTTTCAATCAGCTTTTAGCGCAATGGCCTGGGCGGCCATGCTGCTGCTCGGTTCGGCTTCCGGGCTGACGTTTGCACAGATCGTCGCCGCACCCGGTTCCGGCGCGCAGGTCATTCAAACTCAGAATGGTTTGAATCAGGTCAACATCGCAAGACCGTCCGGCAGCGGTGTTTCCGTCAATAATTTTTCACAATTCGACGTACCTGCGAAGGGCGCGATTCTCAATAACTCGCCAGTCAATATCCAAAGCCAGCTAGCGGGATATATCTCGGGTAATGGGAATCTGACACCCGGCAATTCAGCGAAGATCATCGTCAATCAGGTGATGAGCAATGCGCCTTCGCAACTGCATGGGTATTTGGAAGTTGCGGGGCCTAAAGCAGAGGTGGTCGTCGCCAATCCGAATGGCTTGGTAATCGACGGCGCGGGCTTCATCAACACCTCGCGCGTCGTTCTCACCACCGGCACGCCGAATTATGGCCCGAACGGCAGTCTCGCGGGCTTCAATGTCACGGGCGGCAACATCACCGTGCAAGGCGCGGGGCTGAATGCGACGAACATCGATCAAGTTGATCTTCTGGCTCGCGCGATTCAAATCAATGCGGCGGTGTACGCCAACAATTTGAACGCCATCGCAGGTTCAAATCAGGTTGATCACGACACGCTTGCCGCGACGCCCATCGCTGGCAATGGTACAGCACCGGCAGTTGCGATCGACGTGAGCGCGCTGGGTGGCATGTACGCCAACCGGATCTTTCTCACGAGCAACGAATATGGCGTCGGTGTATCGACCAAGGGTGTGCTGGCCGCGCAAGCCGGCGATCTGACGCTGCAGTCGAATGGTCAACTCGTGCTTGCCGGAACAACCAATGCCAGCGGCTCGATCAACGCATCGGCGCGCGATGGCATTTCGAACAGTGGCACGACTTACGCGCAAGGCAATGTCATCGCCACGACGAGTAATGCGACGTTTAATAGTGGCGACAATTCTGGGTCGCAGGATGCAAGTACGCCGGTGGGGGTCAGCGGTAGTCCAATGGATGTGCCACGGGGTACTAATGCCCCGGCGACCATTGGAGGAGTTGATTACTCAGCTCATGCTATAGACCAAATGCAGGGTCGGGGTGTGCCACCCTCAGTGGTGAAAAACACCATTGATAATGGCGTTAACTACCCTACGCGTCCTGGAACAACGGGATACTATGATCCGGTGAACAACGTTCGGGTCGTCACGAATTCAAAAACCGGGCTTGTCGTCACGGTTATCCCTGGAGCACCTTAAAATGAAGAGAACGTTTATTGGTCTGGATCTGGATGTAAAAGAAATCTTGCTCAAGGAATGGGATCCAATTGGTGTTGGCGCTTCACCTGAGGCGGACGATGAATACGACTCATATGTCCAGGATATTAGCCGTATGCTTCGAGAGGAAAAGACAGTCGACGAACTGTACTCTCACCTCAGGTGGATTGAGGTCGAGCATATTGGTCTCGATGGAGATGAATTACATACCAGAACTGTTGCCCATCGACTCATGAGTTTGGATAAAGCTACTCGCTGATGACGACAAACTCGGCCGCCGCCGGCCGCCGCCGGGCTTGTCGTTTGTAGAGTCGTTCAATCCGGTGTGATGACGAGCCTGCTGCGCTCGACCTAGATTCTCACCCGCTGGCCTCCTTCGGGCGGTGTGCCGAGTATTGCCATACTGAATAGCGGAAATGGAGATAGCGGTGCGGACGGTGGGGATAACGATAAGAGTTCGTTCTGGTCCTCCACTAAGGATAAAACGCCAGTCGAAAATGCCTATGGCCATTCGACCAAGCACGGAGACGATGGGATCGACGGACATCGACGTGGTTGCGCCAAACGGTGACCTTATTGCGGTAGGTGGTCCCGCGAAGGCAAACAACCTTGGCAAGTTGGGGCAGGAGCTTCGAATCTATCAAACGATTGCTGATCAACGTGGCGTGTCGGCACAGGTCTACTTCGCCGAAGGAACCCCGCAATCGGCAATCAACCTTGCGACCAAAATTCTTGGCGAAGGGAACGTAAAAATCATCTCAGGGACCAAATGATGGCAACTCGTATCTTGCGTGTTTCGATTCCAGGACGCCTAGTTTTGGCATTCACTTTTATCGCAGCTTGCCTCAATTCGGCGGGCTTGGTGATCGAAAATCCAGAGACTGGAAGAGTAACCTCTTGGTCTGATGAAGGTGAGCAGATCGTGACCGCCACGGAAAACCTTTTACACGAAATTAAGTCAAGGGCGCTCAAAAACGTGCAGTTTTGGATTTCACGCAGTGAAGATATGTTTGTATCGTGGAATGAAGACGGTAATCAGAGTGTTTTCTCGCTTCATCTTGATGGGGTTGACGTCAGTCGCTCGGTAGCTGTGGCTTCCAGCCTCATAGAAGGATTGCTCACTCAGTACGTAGGTATGAACTTATCAGGAGACGGCTTTGCCATGGTCTTCGAATAGATTCCGCATCGGGGTATGTGCCTAGTAATGCCATACTGAATAGCGGCAGCGATAGCCAGGCGTCCGCAAACAGTGGAAATGTCAGCGACCTTGAAAATGCAGCAAATGAACCATTTAAAGATGGGCAAGCGATAACCAATGCTGGTCGTGCTGCTACCAAGCATCCCGAGTACTTTGGTTTCGACTCTACACAGGATATGCGGCAGACCTATCGAAGCGGTGCTCAGTTGAATGAACTTGCATCGCAAGCGGTCCAAGATATCTTGCAAAATGGCACACAGACGAAAGGTGCCGGAGGTCGGTATCCGAATGGTTGGATTACGTACACACTTCCTGATGGTCGAGCGGCTAGCTGGACAACATCGGGTGAGTTCATCGGATTTAGAGGATTGCAGAAATGAACTACGGTTTGATATTCGAGAAGGTTGGTGACGTTAATAGTCTATACCCATACATTTGTGTATATGTAGAGGGAGAAGGAAATGCTTTTATGGAAATAGGTGTTACCGATGAAAAGCAGCTTGCATTTACGTTTTATGCAAATGATAAAAACGTTGCATTGACTATTGAGCAGTGGGAGGAAATCGTGAAGCGGGGCCGCGAATTCTTGCCCAAAGCAATAGCGGACGAAGAAGCATCGATGTAGGCACCCACAACAAACCCGGCCGCAGCCGGCTTTGTTGTTTTAAGGCATGGCAGGCAGTGGCGTAATGATTAGCTGCCCGTGCTGCACAAGCACGCAGACACGGGAATCGGGTTTGAATCCGGCTTGTTCAAGCCATCGGCCCATAAGCGGGATACGTGGCATGTGATGCTCGTTGGCGTCGCAATTGATCGAGCGCACGGAAAACGTGTTTGTTGCTTTAAGATTGGCATCAACCATATCAACTCCTTGGTCGAGTTGGTGGTGGTCAGCGGGCCGCAAGTGTTGGTAGCACTCCAGTGAACGAATAACTCAACGGTGGTCAGTCGAATGACCAAACAGTTTGCCGCGATGTTGATGTGGTCATCGGGATGTTTCGCGACTTTTTTGATCATGGCGATTTAACTGAGTTTGGCCTAAGCAAGACGCGTCGTCTTCGGGAACCTAGAGCGCGCTAGATCGCCACCTCCAAGACACAACATACGAGAGCCATCGTCCGACGAAGTGATTTCGAGCTTAAATGATGAGCGAAGAAGGCTTGCGAAGACGAAGGCATGCGAAGTAAAAGTGAGTATTTGAGCATTATGAGAATCAGAAAGTGGCTGACGGCTTTGCCGCTTACAGCCTTCGCATCACTAGGGATACACGCACAGCAAGCACCAAACTCCGCAAATGAAGCGGCAGCAGCGCGCGCCAACGCCCAGCAAGAACAACAGGTCCAGCAGCAACGCGAAGCGCAGCAACGTGAGACGTCAGTTCAAACGCCCGCCGTGCGCTCAAGTGTTCCCGGTGCTCAGGACTTTTCAACCCTACCAACCGAATCGCCGTGCTTCCGCATCAACACGTTCACGCTCGACGTTCCACCAAGCCTGCCCGACGCGATACGCGCCAAAGGCGCATCGGCCTTACCGCTCGATCCGTTTGCGTTCGCGCGTGAATGGCTCGGCCACTACATCGGGCAATGCATCGGCAAGGAAGGCGTGAACCTGCTGACCAAGGGCCTGCAGCAAGCGATCCTGAGTCGCGGCTACATCACCACGCGCGTGTTGTTGCCCGAACAGGATCTTGACCTGCCCGTTTTTCTAAGACCACTGCGTTCTAGCAATAACGGCTTGGGTTGAATTGGTTTCTAAGCGCTGGCGATACGCCAGCGGCGTGTCGTAGTTCAAGCTCGAATGCGGTCGAACCTCGTTGTAATGCCGTCGCCAGTCGTCAATCACGATCTTGGCTTCAATCCGATTGCGAAACCATTCCATAGCAAGACATTCGTCACGGAATTTACCGTTGAAGCTTTCGTTCGTGCCGTTCTGCCATGGCTTGCCGGGATCGATTAACGCCGATTCGATCTTCTCCGATACCACCCACTTGAGCAACGCTGCGCTGACGAATTCGGGGCCGTTGTCGCTTCGCATATAGCGTGGCGCGCCGTGAACGCTGATTAGCTTGCTCAGCACCTCAATGACTCTGGCCGATCGGATCGAGCCAGACACATCTATGGCCAAACATTCACGCGTGTACTCGTCGACGACCGTCAGACACTTCAGTTGCTGGCCGTTGGCACACGCGTCAAAGACGAAATCGTAACTCCATACGGCGTTGCGAGCGCTCGGAGCAAGCGGTCGAGGACGCGAACCGGCAACGCGGCGTCGGCGTCGTTTGCGAGGCACTTGAAGACCGGCTTGCGCCCACAACCGGCTGCACCGCTCCTTGCCGATGACGATCCCTTCGCGGCCCAGCATGATGCGGATGCGCCGCGAGCCGAAGCGGGGATAATCACCCGAGAGGCGTCGCATCATCTCCACGATCGGGCCGTTCTTGCCCGGCATGAGGCTGATGTAACCGAGATTGGCGCGACTGACGTGAATCAGCGCACACGCACGTCGTTGGCTCAGCCCGCGCGAAATGGCATAGCGGGCTTGCTCGCGGCGTGCCTGTGCGCTTACCATTTTTTTGCGGAAATCTCCCTCATGACCTCGATTTCCAGGTCACGCTCCGCCACGAGCTTCTTCAGTCGATTGTTCTCGAGCTCTAACGCCTTCAATCGCTTGACGTCGTAACTGACCATTTCGCCAAATCGCTTGCGCCACGCGTAAATCGACGCGTCGCTGACACCGTGTCGCTTTGCCACCTCGGCAATCGGCGCACTGTCCGCCTCCCGCAAGATCCGAACAATCTGCTCATCGCTGTATCGACTCTTCTTCATGACGCGCTCCGTATGGATGCGCCGTTATCCTAGATCAATTCGGTCTCAAGTTACCGGGGCAGGTCAATCTGTCGAGCGGCACGCTCAAGTTCGCGCTAGTCCCGGGCGTCATTCGTGACATACGGTTCACCGAACCCTTGTCACGGGGCTCGTGGAAAACCGCTTTCCCCACAAGACCCGGCGACGTCCTCGACTTGCGCGATCTTGAACAAGGCATCGAACAGATGAAGCGCGTCGCCAGTCAAGATGCGGACATGAAGATCGAGCCGACCGACATCCCCGGCGAGAGCGATGTCGTGCTCACGGTCAAGCGCGGCAAGCCTTATTCGTTCGTCGCATCGGTCGATAACTCGGGCAGCCGCGCGACGGGCAAGCTCCAAGGCAACCTCAGTCTCGGCATCGACAACCTCCTTGGCCTGAATGACATCCTCACTGTCGGCGCAAATCAGGACCTCGAGTTCGGCGACAAGGGCTTGGGCTCGCATGGCTTCAACGGATCGTATTCGATGCCATGGGGCTATTGGACCGCGACCGTCTTCGGCAACACCAACACGTACTATCAACAGATCGCGGGCGCCAACCAGACCTTCGTGTCGAGTGGCAACTCACAGACCGCCGGCGTCAAACTCGCGCGCGTCTTACATCGCGGACAAAGCGACGTGTTCGGCACCTACGTGCAACTGTCGAAGCGCTTCGGCGCGAGCTTCATCGACGACACCGAGATCGAACTCCAGCACCGCAACAACACGTTCCTGGAACTTGGTCTGACGGATCGGCATTACCTGGGTGGCGCGCAGTTCGACGGCACGCTCGCGTTTCGCCAGGGCATCGGCGCATTTGGCGCGACGCCCGATCCATCCTTGCCGCCCGACCCGAATATCGCACCGACGCCGGCGACCAAGCCGAGCGGCCCGACTTACCGCTTCCACATGGCCGTGCTCGATGCGAACCTCTCGGTGCCGTTCGCCATCGCAAATCAAGCGCTTCGCTACGTGACGACGATCCACGGCCAGTACACGAACGACACGCTCAACTACATCGACGATCTGACCATCGGCAGCCGCTATACGGTGCGTGGCTTCGACGGTGAACAGATGCTCGCGGCCGAGCGCGGTTTCTACTGGCGCAACGAGTTGCAAGCGCCGATCGGAAAGACAGGGCAAGCGCTTTATGCCGGCAACGACTATGGACGCGTGTTTGGCCCGAACACGGCGTTCCTCGCGGGAACGCAGCTCGTGGGCGCGGTGATCGGCATTCGCGGCGGCGTCCCAACGAAATATGCGGGCTTGAGTTACGACCTTTTTGCCGGCACGCCAATCTACAAGCCGTCAGGGTTTCCAACCTCACGCGTAACGGTTGGATTCCAGATGACGGCCCAACTCTGAGTCATCGCGAAGGGGCGTACTTGAAAGTACGACCCCTCGCTCGGGCACTGAGCGAGCAGGCGTCGCACCCTTAGCCTTCTTTCTGATCATCCTCCCCGCACCAAATCCCGATGCGTCAAATAAAGCCGTAGATCGAACTCGATTTGGTGATACCCCGGCTGCATCAATTCGCAAAGCCGGTAAAACGCCTTGTTGTGATCGTTCTCTTTCAGGTGCGCGAGTTCATGCACGACAATCATCCGAAGAAACTCGGGAGCCGTATCCTTGAAGAGCGATGCGATCCGTATCTCTTTCTTCGCCTTGAGCTTGCCGCCCTGCACACGTGAAATCGCCGTATGAAGACCGAGCGCATGACGCAGCACATCGAGCTTGCTGTCGTAGATAACCTTGTCGATGGAAGGCGCCACGCGCAGAAACTCGCTCTTGAGCTCCGCACAGTATTGATAGAGCGCGCGGTCGGACTGCACCGCGTGCTTCTGCGGATAACGCGCTTCGAGATAGCTGCCGAGCTGTTGCTGGGCAATCAATCGGCGCACTTTGTCCTGTAGCGTATTCGGATAAGCGCTCAGGTATTTCAGCTGTTGCATGACGATAAAAGTCGATAGATAAAGATGCACGAAGGCGCGCACGCGCAGCGTTGTTTTATTCATTCTAGTCAACGCTGCGCCATCTCGCCGCCGAAAGAACCATGAGCGGTGTTGCAGGTCCCGCATTTACGTAAGTTTCTGTATCCGCCCGCTCCGGCAGACGCGCGCCATGCGAACATCTGCGCTCTTCATTGCAAGCAGGACAAGGCAGTCATGGCATCGAGCAAGGCCCATCACGCGACCGGGTGGGCTGCGGGAATCATCGCGGCGGCAATCGTTGGCCATATGGGCAACATCGGCAGCGCGCAAGGCATCGACAAGACCAGCGGCGGCATGTATTACCTTTACCTTGCGCTGGCGTTACTTGCTGGGGTAGCCGGTGCAACCGCGCCGGACTGGCTCGAAGTCGCCTGGTGGAGCAAGAGGCGCAAGCTCTGGATCACGCATCGCACGCTGACGCATTGGGGCATCGGCTGGGGCGCCTTGCTTGCGCTTTCGTGGCATCTGTTGAGACAACATCCCGCCGCGGCGGTCGGCTTCGGGTTCGCGTGCGGCGGCATCATGCATCTGCTCGCGGACTGGCCCAACCCGCTCGGCGTGCCCTGGATCGGTCCGCGTCATTCGCTCAATCTCTGGACGAGCGGAACCTGCGACCTGATCGTGGTCGGCTTGTCATGGGTTGCCGCGTTCTATGTCGTGGACGATCTCTGGTTCCATCACGCGCATGTTCGCATGCTGCTGAACGCGGTGCATGTGCTGACCGGTCCGGCATGAAGGCATCACCCCGTTAGAATGTCCGTTGCCTAATCTCTCGCAACAGGAGCCCTTGCCGATGCAACCGAATCACGCGCGAAGCCGTTTCCTTTTCCTGATCACCGCTCTCGTGATGCTGTTCGCCTTCTCCGGGTGCGCGAGTCTGCTCAACCGCGACAGCATGCGCGTGAGCGTCGCGGGCATCGAACCGCTCGAAGGGCAGGGGCTCGAAATGCGCTTCGCCGTGAAGCTGCGCGTGCAGAATCCGAACGATACCGCCGTGAACTTCGACGGCGTCGCGCTCGATCTCGACGTCAACGGCCGTTCCTTCGCAAGCGGCGTCAGTCCGCAAAGCGGCACGGTGCCGCGCTTCGGCGAAGTCGTGGTGTCGGTGCCGGTGACGGTGTCGGCGGTATCGGTGGCGCGTCAGGCGCTCGGCTATGCATCCGGCGACTCGGTCAGCAAGGTCTCCTACGTCGCGCGCGGCAAGCTCGCGGGCGGTCCATTCGGCGGCACGCGTTTCTCCGACTCCGGCACCATCGACTTTCCCGGCGGCAACGGCGCGTTGGGTTACTGAGCAGCCCGTCTTCGGGCTGTCGCGCGTTCGTCATCGTGACGGAATAAGGTGCCCTGACGAGCGCTCGCGCATTGTGCATCCGCACATGGTCCATCCAAGGCTTCCGCACGACGGGGCGCATAATCCTGCAGAGCATCCGACAGACTCGAAAAGACTGAGGAGGGCACCATGCTGGTCAGGAACGAAGCGCAGGTCGAACATCTCATCAAGGATCTGCTCGAATTCGCACACGGGCGTCTGCCTGACGCCGCCTTCCAGCTCATCGAGCCTTTCCTGCGTCATTACTACGACCAGGTGGATATCGAGGACATCGCGAGCCGCGATATCGCCGATCTCTACGGCGCGGCCATGGCGCACTGGCAAACGGCGCAGCAGTTCGCGGGCGGGCGCGAAGTCCTGCGCGTCTACAACCCCAATCTCGAACAGCACGGCTGGCATTCCGACCATACGGTGGTCGAGATCGTCAACGACGACATGCCTTTCCTCGTCGATTCCGTGACCATGGAGCTGAACCGTCTCGGTCTTGCGCTGCATTCGGCCATTCATCCGGTGTTTCGCGTGTGGCGCGCGGATGCCGGGCCGCACGCCGGCGACATCGTGCGTATAGGACAAGGTCACGCCGATGCAGGCGATGGCCGCTCGTCGCTCGAATCGTTCATTCATTTCGAAGTGGACCGCTGCAGCGAAGGCGAGCGGCTCGAAGAAGTGCGCGAGAGCATTGCGCGGGTGCTCGGGGACGTGCGCGAGGCGGTCGAGGACTGGCCGAAAGTGGTCGATGCGGCGCGCGCGTCCATCGCCGATCTGAAAGCGCGCGATACGTCTCCCGACGGTCTCGAAGCGCGCGCCTTTCTCGAATGGATGGTGGCCGACCACTTCACGTTCCTCGGCTGCCGCGATTACGACCTCGTCGAGCACGAAGACGGTCTCGCGCTGCGCGGCGTGCCGGGTTCGGGCGCGGGCATTCTGCGCGAGCCGGCGGGCGGCGATCTCACGCCGCTGCCACCGGGCGCGGCCGCGATCGTCGAAGGCGCGGCGCCGATCTTTCTGACCAAGGCGAATTCGCGTGCCACGGTGCATCGGCCGGGCTATCTGGATTACGTCGGCGTGAAGCGCATCTCGCCCGACGGCAAGGTCACGGGCGAACGGCGCTTTCTCGGGCTTTACACATCGACGGCTTATCTCGTGCCGACCTCCGAGATTCCTATCGTGAGGCGCAAGTGCGCGAACATCGTGCGGCGCGCGGGCTTCCTCGAAAAAGGGCATCTCGCGAAGTCGCTCATCTCCGTGCTCGAACAATATCCGCGCGACGAACTTTTCCAGGCCGATGAAGACGTGCTCTTCGACATCGCGCTCGGCGTGCTGCGTCTGCAGGAACATCAGCGCACGCGTCTGTTCGTTCGGCGCGATCGCTTCGACCGCTTCGTGTCGTGTCTCGTGTTCGTGCCGCGCGACAAGTTCAACACCGACCTGCGCCGCCGCATATCCAAAGTGCTGATGGAGGCGTTCAACGGCAAGAGCATCGAGTTCACGCCGCTGTTGTCGGAGTCGCCGCTGGCGCGGATTCATATCGTCGTGCGCGCGGATCGTGGCGCAATGCCCGAAGTCGATACGCGCGAACTCGAAGCGCGCGTCGTGCAAGTCGCGCGCCGCTGGCAGGACGATCTCGCCGATGCGCTCATCGACAGTCACGGCGAGGAAGAGGGCAACCGGCTGTTGCGCCGTTATGCGGATTCGTTTCCCGCCGGTTATCGCGAGGATTATCCGGCACGCACGGCGGTGCGCGACATCGAACTGATCGAGGCGACGCATTCGCGCCCCGGCGGTCTCGCAATGAGTCTTTATCGGCCGATCGAAGCGGCCATAGAACCGGGACGGCGCGCGTTTCGCTTCAAGGTGTATCGCGTGGGCGAGCCGATCGCGCTGTCCGCAAGCTTGCCGATGCTCGAACATCTCGGCGTGCGCGTGGACGAGGAGCGGCCGTATCTGATCGAGCCGAACGGCGCGCCTACCGCGTGGATTCACGATTTCGGTCTCGAATTGCAGGACGACGTGGAGTTCGATATCGACCGCGTGAAGCCGCTCTTCGAAAACGCGTTCGCGAGCGTCTGGACCGGCGAAACCGAGAGCGACGACTTCAATCGCCTCGTGCTGCGCGCGCAGTTCGGCGCACGCGACGTGACCATCATGCGCGCGTATGCGAAGTATCTGCGGCAGGTCGGCTCGAATTTCAGCGACGCGTATATCGAACGCGCGCTCACCGGCAATCCGAAGATCGCGACGAAGCTGCTCGAACTTTTCATGGTGCGTTTCGATCCCGCACGCGGCGGTTCGGCCGAAGAGCGCGAACCGCACGTCGAGCGCGTGCTCGCCGATATCGAGGCGGCCCTCGACAAGGTGCCGAATCTCGATGAAGACCGCATTCTGCGGCAGTTCCTCGGCGTCATCACGGCGACCGTGCGCACGAATCATTTCCGCCGCGAGCCGAACGGAGAACCGCGTCCGTATCTGTCGTTCAAGCTCGATCCTTCGAAAGTGCCGGGTCTGCCCGAACCCAAGCCGATGTTCGAGATATGGGTCTACGCGCCGCGCGTGGAAGGCGTGCATCTGCGCGGCGGCCGCGTGGCGCGCGGCGGCTTGCGCTGGTCGGACCGGCGCGAAGACTTCCGCACCGAGGTGCTTGGCCTTATGAAGGCGCAAATGGTGAAGAACGTGGTGATCGTGCCGGTCGGTTCAAAGGGCGGTTTCGTCGTGAAGAATCCGCCGCCGCTCACCGACCGCGAAGCGTTTCTCGCGGAAGGCGTCGCGTGCTATCAGATGTTCCTGCGCGGCCTGCTCGATGTCACCGACAACCGCAAGCCCGATGGCATCGTGCCGCCGCCCGATGTCGTGCGCCACGATCCCGACGATCCCTATCTCGTCGTCGCGGCGGACAAAGGCACGGCCACCTTCTCCGATTATGCGAACGCCATTGCGCATGAATACGGCTTCTGGCTCGACGATGCCTTCGCCTCGGGCGGCTCGGTTGGCTACGATCACAAGAAGATGGGCATTACGGCGCGTGGCGCGTGGGAGTCGGTCAAGCGGCATTTCCGCGAGATGAACTTCGATACGCAGACCACCGACTTCACCGTGGTCGGCGTCGGCGACATGTCGGGCGATGTGTTTGGCAACGGCATGTTGCTGTCGCGGCATATCCGCCTGATCGCGGCGTTCGATCATCGGCATGTGTTCCTCGATCCTAATCCGGATGCGGCCACGAGCTTCGAGGAACGTCGGCGTCTCTTTGCGTTGCCCCGTTCGAGCTGGGCCGATTACGACACCGCGTTGATTTCGGCGGGCGGCGGCATCCATGCGCGCACGGCGAAGACCATTCCCGTGTCGCCGCAAGTGCAGAAGGTGCTGGGCATCACGGCATCGAGTCTTGCGCCCGTCGAGCTGATCCGCGCGATTCTGCTCGCCGAAGCCGATCTGCTCTATAACGGCGGCGTCGGTACGTACGTGAAATCGAGTATCGAGACCAACGCGCAAGTCGGCGATCGCACCAACGACGCCGTGCGCGTGAACGGTGCGGAACTGCGCTGCAAGGTCGTCGCCGAAGGCGGCAATTTGGGCTTCACGCAACTGGGGCGCATCGAGTTCGCGCAGCGGGGCGGACGCATCAATACGGATGCCATCGACAATTCGGCGGGTGTCGACTGCTCGGATCACGAAGTCAACATCAAGATTTTGCTCGGCCTCGTGGTCGCGGACGGCGAGATGACCGAGAAGCAGCGCAACGTGCTGCTCGCGGAAATGACGGACGAAGTGGGCCTGCTCGTGTTGAAAGACAACTACGCGCAGACGCAGGCGTTGTCGATTGCTAACCGTCACGTCGCTGAAACGCTCGATGCCGAGGCGCGCATGATGCGTTATCTCGAACGCGCGGGCCGGCTCAAGCGCAAGATCGAGTTCCTGCCATCCGACGACGAAATCGCCGAGCGCGCCGCTGCAAGGTCAGGACTGACATCGCCCGAGCGCGCCGTGCTGCTTGCCTACGGCAAGATGTGGCTCTACGACGAATTGCTCGAATCCGACGTGCCGGAAGATCCGCTCGTCGCCGATCTGCTGCCCGCGTATTTTCCGAAGCCGCTGCAGCGCCGTTTTAGCGCGACCATGCAGCATCATCCGCTCAAGCGCGAAATTCTCGCCACGCATCTGACCAACGTGCTCGTGAATCGCACGGGTTGCACGTTCGTGCATCGGCTGATGGAGGAAACCGATGCGCGGCCGAGCGATATCGTGCGCGCCGCATTGATGGCGCGCGACGTCTTCAGCCTCGATGACTTGTGGCGCAATATCGACGGACTGGACAATCTCGTCGCGGATGAAGTGCAGGCACGCATGTTCGTCGATGTCGTGCGTCTGCTCGACGACACCGCACTCTGGTTTCTGCGAACGCTCGAACAAAGTCCGAGCGATGCGGCGGGCGTGCTCGCGCGTTGCCGTGAAGCCGCGCATCGGCTCGCGCCGCAACTGCCCGCGCTCTTGCCGGCCACGCAACTCGATGCCTGGTACGCGCGCCGTCGTGAACTCGAAGACGCCGGCGTGGAAAGCAGTCTCGCCGCACGTGTCGCGAGTGGCGAGATTGCCACGGCGGTGCTCGATAGCGCGGAAGTGGCCGCCTGCTCGGAGCGTGGTCTCGAGATCGTGGCGAGCGTCTACTTCAGCATCGGCACGTTGCTGGATTATCGCGGTATCGCCGAGCGCGCGATGGCTTTGCCCATCACCACGCACTGGGACTTGTTGGCCCGCGCCGCCGCGCTCGAAGAGCTCGGCCGGCTCAAGCGTGCGCTGACGGTGAGTGCGCTCGAACAGTCGAGAGGCATCGATAATCCGGATGTGATCGTGGAGAGTTGGCGCGCCAAACGCGAGGCGGCGCTCGACCGCTACACGCGCTTGCTCACCGAGCTTCGCGCGAGCGGCGGCACGAGTCTGTCGATGCTGCTCGTCGTGGTGCGCGAAATGGCGGTGCTCGAACGCGCCTGAATCAGCGGCGCTTTTTCCTGGTGGCTTTCGGTGGCGTGAGCGCGGCGGTCCAGAAGTCGGCTACTTGCTTCTGGCTGCGGCGCGTCGCCGTTTTCGTCTGTCGCCTGGCGGCCGCCGTTGCGTGGCCGCGCACCGATCCGGCGACGGCATTGGCGCCGGACAACCACATGCTCAGAAAAGGGTTCTTCATGGCGTTTGCCTGATGGTTGCGTTCGTTGATTCGTTTTTAACGCATCTCGAACGCACGGGACGTGCCCGCGCGGTGCGGTTGTGGTATTGCTTGGACGAAGCCTTGACGATCGAGGTTTTCGGTGAACGCAACATTCGCGCTGCGCCTTGCAGATGGCGGGTTGGCGCTGCGACCTTGATCGGCAAGAGAAGAAAGTAGCGACGCGCTTGGCAAATGCCGGGGCATCGCCTACGTCCTGCATGCCATTTCACGCCGCCGCGTTTGTAACGGGCGACGGACTGACAGGAGCACGGGGTCATGGCTATCGTGCACGCCACAGCGGCCTTCGCGGCCGCGTTGATGGGACTGACGCTCGCGCCCTTCGGCAAGCGCGCGCCGGCGCGGGACATTCGGGTGGCGCGCGCGTCGCTCTCGCTTCGTTTCAGCTCGCTGTTCTCCGTGCCGCCGTTCAAGCGGCATGCGCATGGTGCCGCATCGCAAGCCATTGCAGTGCCCGCGAGCATCGAACCCAATTCGTCCTTGCGCGATACGCTCGAATGCCTTCCGCTCGCGATCCTGATTCTGCAAGCCGATGGCCGTATCGAGTTCGTGAACGGCAGCGCCGAAAAGCTGCTCGGTTATGCGCGCTGCGAGCTGATCGGCGAACTCGCGGAGCTCGTCGTGCCCGGCTTGCAGATGGCGAGCCCGCAGCAGCCTGGCGATATCGGCACGACCGTCGCGCAACTCTTCGCACGCCGCAAGGACGGCACGCAGTTTCTGGCCGATGTCGCCCTCAACGCGATGCACGGCAGCGACGCCTGCCTCACGCTTGCGGTGGTCATCGACCGCACGGACCGTTACGAGCTGCAGCGCAATCGCCAGGAACTCGCGCATATGACGCGCGTGTCGATGCTCGGCGAACTTGCAGCATCGCTCGCGCATGAATTGAATCAGCCGCTCACAGCCATACTCAGCAACGCGCAGGCGGCGCAGCGCTTCATGAGCCGCGAGCCGATCGACCTCGACGAAATGCGCGAGATTCTGCGCGATCTCGTCGCCGACAACAATCGTGCGAGCGAGATTTTGCGACGCATTCGCGCGCTCGTGAAAAAGGGCGAGCTGGAAGTCGCGCCCTTGTCGATGGCTGGCGTGATCGGCGATGTCGCGTTGCTCGTGCATAGCGACGCCATCGTGCGCGGCATTCGCGTCGTGCTCGAATTGGCGCCCGACTTGCCGCAGATCCACGGCGACAAGATTCAGCTGCAACAGGTCGTGCTGAACCTGCTGCTGAACGCCTTCGACGCGATGAACGATTGCACCGGCAAGCGCGTCGTGACCGTATCGGCTGCGCGTGATGGCAATGCGTGGCTGCAAGTCACCGTGCGTGATGAAGGCGAGGGCTTGCCCGCTGCTTTCACGGACGAACTCTTCAAGCCGTTTCATACGTCGAAGCGCGATGGTCTCGGGCTTGGGCTTTCCATCAGCCGCACTATCGTGGAGATGCACGGCGGGCGCATCTGGGCGGAGAGCAACAGCGGACATGGCGCGGCGTTTCATTTCAGGTTGCCGATTCGGGATCACGTAAGGACCGCGCCATGAGCGAAGTCTTTATCGTCGACGACGATGCTTCCGTGCGCCGCGCGCTCGAGCGTCTAGTGGGCGCGGCGGGTTATCGCGTGGAGGCGTTTGCATCGGCACAAGCGTTTCTCGATCATGCGCGCAAGCGCGCGGACCCCGCGTGTCTCGTGCTCGATGTTCAGTTGCCGGGCGTGAGCGGACTCGACTTGCAACGCGCGTTATGCAACACGAGCGAGACCTTGCCGATCATCTTCATCACCGGTCACGGCGATATTCCGATGACGGTGAGCGCCATGAAAGCGGGCGCGACGGATTTTCTGTCAAAGCCCGTTGGCGATACGGCCTTGCTCAATGCAATCGATGCCGCGCTGCTTCGTTCGGCCGCGGCGCTAGCCAGCCGCGATGAAATGGCCGGAATTCAACGCCGTATCGAACGACTCACGCCGCGCGAACGCGAAGTGCTGATACTCGTGGTGAACGGCTGGCTCAACAAGCAGGTGGCGAGTGAACTCGGCACCGTCGAAAAGACCGTGAAGGTGCATCGCGCACGTGTGATGGAAAAGATGGAAGCGCATTCGCTCGCGGAACTGGTGCGTCTGTCCGACAAGGCGGGCATCTTCACTTCGGTCGGCGCACGCGCGGGGTACGCGAGCCGTGATCGTGGCGAGCGTGGCGCCGGCAATGCAGAGGTTCATTGAGCCGCGCCGGAAACTCAGGCGCGACTTCTTGCCGTTACGGCTTAGTGCGGGAAAGCGCCGTGTTCCGGTGCTTGCATCGGCGCGTGCTCGTGGTCGCGATTCTGTTCCATGCCGCGGTTGTCGGCGTGAAGCTCGTCCCGACGGCGTGCGTCCGGACGGCGTTCGTCGTGACGACGCGAATCGACGCGGCGTTCGTCGCGACGCTCTTCGTGACGGTACTCGTGCTTTTCATGCTTGTCGTGCTTGTCGTGCGCGGCGAACGCGCTCAGCGACAGCGAAGCCATGACGATCGCGGCGAAAATCTTCTTCATTTAAAGCGCTCCTGATTCCATGACCGCAAGCCGGATGGCTCGCGATGCGGAATCAACGTGCGCTTGGGTCTTTCGTTGACCCTTAGTATGCCGTTGTAAGGACTTTCAACATTTGTTCACAGATGTCGGCATGAGCGCGCGCCGTCAGAAGGGGCGGCGCGCGCTCATGCCGGCTGAGTCTTCGCTGGCATCTTCATGGACGAGCTTTTGAATCTCGATGCTCAGATACTCACGCAAGGTGCCGAGAAAACGCGGTTCCACTGCCAGCCGCAAGCGATCGAAGCGATGATTCACACGGCTGCGTTCGAGCATTTCGGCAACGGTTCGGGCGAATTGCCGGTCGCGTTCATTGGACTGCGGGGCGCGGGGCGCCGGGTTACGAAGCTCCTCGATTTGCCTGAGGTCAAGCTTAAGCCCTCTGGTTTCGAAGATCCGGGCACGGCTGTCATCGGCGGCCAGAACCCAGGTGATGGCGGTCATGTTGCTCCTCCTCCTCGCGGCCTTGAGCGCGAAGTCCCGACATTGTGCGCTTTCTCTCGCGCGT
Source organism: Caballeronia sp. HLA56 (assembly GCF_054655155.1). Classification (NCBI taxonomy): domain Bacteria; kingdom Pseudomonadati; phylum Pseudomonadota; class Betaproteobacteria; order Burkholderiales; family Burkholderiaceae; genus Caballeronia; species Caballeronia sp. HLA56. The sequence continues at coordinate 365,401 of NZ_BAAHOB010000001.1, forward strand.
CGTCAGACATGTCTGTCACGCAGTGCAGCAAAGCGCGCGGCGGGTTCCAGGAGGAGCAACGATGTGAGGCAGCGTCATGCAATTTCGATGCGCCATGCACCGCAACGTAGGCGCATGGCGTCGAGTCCGCATCAATTCGCGAACGACAAATACGGCGAGCTGAAAGCCTGCGGCGGGAAGAGCGGCTGCACGCTGGTTTGCCGCGTGAAGCTGTATCGAACGTACACGGCAGCGAGCCATTCGCGATACTGATACGCGTTGCCGAACGAAGCCGTCGCGCCGATGGCGAGTTGCGGCGCAAGCTGGTATTCGCCCGTCGCGTTGAGCGAGTAGGACACGCCCGTCTTGCTCTGACTCGGATAGACCGCGCCGGCATCCGGTGCAAGGTTGGCCGCCGCGAACGCCGCCTGATAATTCGGCTCCGTCGGGAAGTAGTTCGACGCGTCCTGCCGATAATGCTGCACGCCGATCGAGCCCTTCAGGTCGTATGTGAAAAGCCCGGTGCGGCCCATGTATTCGACCGGAAAGTTGAGAATGACGTACTGCTGCGGACTGAAGTAGCCGCCTTGTCCGTAGGTGAAGTACGAAAGGTTTTTGTCGTAGTGCATCAAGGTGGTATTCGCGCCGATGGTCAGCGCCTGATCCGCGTCCTTGATGATTCGCGTGTACACACCGCCGCCGCCCTTGACCGCGTTGTTCGTGGCGACGTTCTTGCCGTCGAGGAACTGGTACATCGCGTTGACATAGACACCGCTCGTGCCGTCGTCCCAGGCGAGGTCGCCGCGCGCACCGATCGATGTCACGCCACCCCAGGTCGCGCCCGCAAGCTGATCGCGCGCGCCGGCATAGGACAGCAGGCTGTCCGTGACCGCGCGTCGTGCGACGGCGAGCGAGTACGAGACTTTATCGGTGATGGCGTTCTGATACTGCAAACCGCCGACGACGTTGGTCTCGCGAAAGCCGAGCGGCGTCGTGCCGACGTCGCCCTTGAAGTTGCGGTTCTCGTAACCGACCGCGAGTCCCACGCCGGTCGCCGTCTGAGAGCCGTACTGGTTGCCGGCGGCCGGAGCGATCGCGTTGATGCCGGAGCCGAAGCGCGCGAGCGTGTTCTGCTCGCTGCTGGCGGTGCCGGCGTCGAGCGTGACGGGCGTCGCGCGCACGATCACGTGGCCGTTGCCGGCCTTGATGCGGCCTTCGATGGGCGCTTCGATATCGGTGAGGTTCGAGAGACCGTCTTCGCCGTTTCGATTGCGGAAGATGATCCCGCCCGACACCGTGCTGGCCTGTTCCCGCTCGATCTGCGCGAGTTCATCGGCGACGCCTGCCGTCTGCGGATTCGCGACGGGCGCGGGCATGCCGCCTGTGTTCATCGTGGCGGCGGACGCGGCGCGCTGCCCGGTTTGCGCGGCTTGCGGATAATACGGCTGCGCGTAACCGGCGGGTGGTTGCGGCACGTACTGTTGCTGGGCGTATTGCGGTGGATAGGGTTGTTGATATTGCTGTTGCGGATACTGTTGCTGCGGGTAGGGCTGCTGATATTGCTGCTGCGCATAAGCTTGCTGCGCATAAGCCTGCTGCGGATAAGCTTGCTGATACGCCTGCTGATATTGCTGCTGCGCATAAGCCTGCTGACCATACGACGCCTGCGCGTACTGCTGCTGCGGCGCGTTGGCGGCTTTACGCGATGCCGAGCGCTTCGCCGTCGATGTACCCGCCCGAGTGCTCGCGCTTTGCGGCGCATAAGCTTCCGACTGCGCGGCTTGCGCCGCGGGCGACATCGGCCAGGGCGAACTGTTATACGCGTCCTGAGCGGCAGACGGCGCGCCTTGATACATCGGCGCTTGCTGCGGATACGGCGCGGGCTGCGCGTATTGACCTTGTTGCGGAAATGAAGCGGGTTGCGCGTACTGCGCTTGCTGAGGATACGAAGCCGGCTGCGCATACTGAGTCTGCTGACCCGAATAAGCCTGCTGCGCGCCACCCGCGCCCTGATCCTGTCCCGGGTACGGCTGCAACGGCGCACCGGATTGCCCCGAGCCATAACTGTCGGGACCATAGCCGCCCTCGACCCGACGCGGCACACTGACAGGGACGACCCCGCCACCCGACTCCCCCGACCCATCCGCCGCACCGCCATACCCACCGCCCGCAACCGGACGAGGCACATTGGCAGGCGCCCCCGGCGCGCCGTTATAAGGACTCACATAAGGCGCGGAATAAGGCACGGTCTGAGGAGGCGGCAAATAGTTCGGCACGGGCTGCGAATAAGTCGGTGTGATGTTCTGGCGATACCCCGGAAACGCATTCGATCCGGCGGCAAGCGCGGACGGCGCCGTATCGACGGCGGTCTTGCCTTCGAATGGATTGGTGCCCGGCAACGGCATCGTGCCGATACGGCTCATCGCGGTCTGCCAGTCGCGCGGCAGGTTGCTCGCTGGCTGACCGGGAGCAGGCGCGAGCGGCGTATTGGCCGCAAGCAGCGAGCGCTGCAGGAACTGCGCGGCGAGATCGAGCTTGCCTTCTGCCCGATACATCCGCCCGATCGATGCAAGCACGCCCGGATCGTTCGGCGCGGTGTCGTACGCCTGTTTGGCAAGCGTCTCCGCCAGCTTGAAATCGCGCACGCCGGTGGCGGCCGACATCGCGGCGGCTTGCAGATTCACGTCGTCCGGACGGCGCGCGAGCGCAGTTCGATAGCAGTTGAGCGCGCTGCGGTCGTCGCCCGCCGAGGTGTACATGCGGCCGAGCGCGGCCTGCAAGTCGGCGTTGTCGGGCATCGCGGCGAGCCAAGGTGCGATCACGTCGTAAGCCGCCGCGAGATTGCCGCTCTGGCGCACGTTGTCCGCCCGCGCGATCACGATTCCGACGTTCAGATTGTTGAAGTCGGCGCGTTGCTGCGCGGTGAGCGGCATCGACTGCAGTCGGCGCATCACGGAACCGAGTTCGGCGTCCTGCTGGGTCTGCGAGAGAATGCCCGCGTATTGCAGCAAGAGACCGGGATCGTTCGGCGAATTGGCGATCGCGCCGCGCGTGAGCGAGAGTGCGCGCGATGCATCGCCCGCTTTCAGATACGCCGACGCCACCGCGCCCGTCAGTTCCGCGTTGCCGGCAGCAAGCGGCTCGGCGCGACGCAGAATGGCATAGGCCTGCTGGCGCTGACCGGCCGCGGCGGCGCGCGTCGCGAGTTCGGTCTGCTGATGCACCCACAGACGATGTTGCAACGCGCCCATCGCCGGCGTGCGCTGCGCGGCGGTAATCCGGTCCAGTTGCGATAGACCCGTCGACCAGTCCTGTGTTTCGGCGGACAGAAGGGCGCTCGCGTAGAGCGCGTCGGTCATGTCGGGGTGCGCCGCGAGCAAGCCGTCCATCATGCTGCGCGCATTGCCGACCGCGCCCTGACGCACGTAAATGCGCGCGAGGTCGAGCCGTAGCCACGGATCGTCGGGGCTATTGAGCAGCGCGTCCTCGAAGAGACTGCGCGCCGTACCCAGATCGCCGCGTGCTTCGGCGGCGCGTGCCTGCGCGGCTTGCGCATCGCCACGCAGCTTGTTGATGCCGCCGGCTTTCGCCTGTTGCTCCGAGTTCAGCTTGTTGGCGAATTCGAGCGCTTCATCGCCGCGCCCCTGCGCCGCGAGCGCGCCGACGAGTCCGCGAATGGCATCGGGATTGTCCGCCTGACGCCGCAACGCCATGCGGTACGCCGCTTCCGCGCCCTTCGGATCGCCATTCGCGAGCAGCATTTCGCCGAGCAGCGTCTGCGCGGTGACATCGGCGGGACTCGTCGCGATGGCGCGTTCGAAAAGCGCCTTGGCCTTCGCGATCTCGCCGTTGCTGCGTGCGCCGATGGCATCGCTCGTATAGGTCCAGTACGTCGCGCTCGTCAGCGCGTCCTTCCAGCGCACCGGATTGCCGGCCCGCGACGCGCGTTCGAGATAGCTGCGCGCTTCCGCGAAACGCTCCTGTTTCAGCGCGATGACGCCGAGGCCGCCTAGCGCGTCGGCATCGTTCTGATCGCTTGCGAGCACCGACGAGAAACGCGCCTGCGCCGCGACCAGATCGCCGCGATCCACGGCAGCGAATCCTTCTGCGACAGTGCGACCGCGCGCATCGACGACTGCGCCCGCCTGCGCGCGTTCGCGTGCTTCCTTGTCCTGCAGCACCATCGAATCGAAACGCGCCTTGACGGCGGCATCGTCGGGCGAACCTTGCAGATACGCCTGAAACAGCGGTGCGTCCGATGCGCGCGCGCCGAGCCACAGCAGCGCCTGCCGCCAGCTCTTCTTCGCCTGCGCGCCGACCGTGCTGTCGTTCGACAACGCCGCCAGCCGGGCGATGCCATCGCGCCGCGTCGAATCGCGATACGTCAGATGCTGCGCATAGGCGAGGGTGTAGCGCGGATCGTCGGCGTTCTGGCGCGCGAGCTGTTCGAGGCCGCGTCGCGCTTCGTCCCAGCCTTGCGGCGTCGCGGCGAGCGCCTGGTAATACTCGAGCTGAAGTTCGGGCGTCGCGGGCTTGCCTCCGATGGCACGCTTGTATTCCTGCACCGCCGACGCGCTCTGTCCGCTCTGCGCGAGACGGCGCGCGTCGTTGACGGTCTGATCGCGCGCGCTGGTTTCGCCGAGCCGCCGCCCCAGATCGTCGATGTTCGGATAGTTCGGCGCGACCTGACGCAGTTGCGCGAGATACTGCTGCGCGCCGCTGCCGTCCTTGCGATCGGCGAGCACCATGCCCATGCCGAAGAGCGCATCGGGCTGCTTCGGGTCGAGGCGCAGCACCTTCTGCCACGCCTGCTCCGCGAGGTCGCCGCGCCTGTGCGACTGCCAGTATTTGCCCTGGTCGATCAACACGTTGAGCGGATCGGCACTCGTCTGCGCGATGGCGATGGCCGGCGCCGCCGCCGCGAACAATGCCGCGATGCGGATGGCCAAGGTACGTTGTCTGGCCCGCATCAGCATGCGCTTCTCCAGTTCGGCACGAGACGGCCGGATTCGTCGAAGCGATAGCGGCCTTCGACAAAGCCGCCACCGAAGAGACCGAGCACGCGGTCGTAATACACCGGTTCGCGGCCCGCGCCCGGCGGCGCGACGAGTGCTTCGAGATGCGTGCGCGCGAGGCCCAGGCCGTGCTGGTCGTTCAGCGCCTTGAAGTATGGCGCGAGCGCGCCCCAATACGAGAGCGGGCCTTCGCCGCTGGCCGTACCGGTCGTCGAAGAAACCTTCTCCGGCGGAAATCCCGTCTGCGCCACGCTCTGGCGCATGCCGCCGAGCGCGTCGAGCCAGGGCTTCGCGAGCGGATCGCCCGCTGCCGTCATGCCGGCCCAAAGATAGACGCGGATCGCGTCGTAGCTGCCGGTATCGCCGCTTTTTGGATCGACCACGAACTGGCCGTTCTGACTCGTTTGATACGCCGCCCAGTCGGGCGCATAGCCGCGCGGCGCGGTGATCTTGATCATGCGCGCGGCGCTTTGCGCGAGCTTCGCCCACGGGCCGTCGGGCATGTCGCGAGCCAATGCGCGCAGGAGCGGCAGCGGCAGATAGCTCGGGTTCAGACGCGTGACATCGCCCGTGCGAAAGCCTTGCGGACCGGGCAGCAGCATCGGCCCGAGGCCCGGCAGATCGACCACTTCCTGCTTGGCGATCTGCGCCGCGAGCGCCTGGCCGAGCTTCGTATAAGCCGGCTCCTTCCACAGCCGTCCGGCTTGCAGCAAGTCGTATGCAATCCACAAGTCCGAATCCGATGCCGAGTTCGGGTCCATCACGCCATAGCTGCCGTCCGGCTTCTTGCCCCATTGCCACGAAGGCAGACGCACGTTGTTCGCATCGAACTGATTGCCGGCCAGATTGGCGCGCGTCCAGTCGAGCAGACGGTCGAAAGTCGCGCGGTCGTTGGCGACCAGCGCGAAGAAGAGAGCGTAGGACTGGCCTTCTGAGGTGGTCTGCTGCGCGTCGGTGGAATGGTCGACGACTCTGCCATCAGCCTGCACGACGCGCTCGACGAACAACCGATACGCCGGCCATTCGCATTGCTGTGCAGCTTGTGAACTCAACGCCGCGCCGGCAAGAACACCCGCGACGGCGGCCTTCGAAATTGAACCCCGCATGTCAGTCCCTCAGACGCCGTGCGGCGAGCGAGCGCAGCGCACGATAAAAGACGGCAGCGATGATGAGCGCGGCGATCACGGCGGAAAACACCAGCAGCACCGGATGCGCGGACAAGGCCCAGCGCATGTAGTGCATGGGCGAAAGCTGGCCGACGTAATAGGCTTCGCCGTTGGACGTGACCGCGACCGTGCGGCCGTGGATCACCGCCATCGCGCCTTGAATGGATGGCAACAAGTCGTTGTCGAGCAGGGCGGCGGACAAATCCGCATCCGACTGTCCCGCCGCGCTGATGAGCGCCACCGCGCTGCGCCCGCTCTTCAACGGCGACTCGAAGCCGGTGAGAAGCGCGTCGCCGTTGGAGCTCACGAGCGACAGATCGGCGCGCGCCGGAGAACGTTCCGGGCCATGCTCGCCATGCCACCAGTCGACCAGCTTGAACGCGACATCGCTCAGCTGGAAGGTGCGCGCGTCGCCGTCGCCGGAAAAGGGCATGTTCTTCGCCCAGCGTTGCAGAAGCGGCTGGCGGCCCGGCGAGCCGAGGACCAGCAAGTCCTTGTCGGCGAAGCGGTCGACATCGTTCGCGCTCGTCACTGTGACGCCCGTGACCGGATAACCCGTCGACGCCCCCATGCGGCCCATCTCCAGCAGAAAGAGACTGTAGTCCGCCGAGTTCGGATCGTTCGGCAGCACGACCGCCGTCTGCGACAGGTCGGCCATGCGCGTGAACGGGAAACCGCCGTTGGCGAACGCGGCCAGATCGGGCAGCGCCATGTAATGCGGGAAGCTCGAAAGATCGATGGTCGAATTCGGGTCGATGGCGCCGACGACGTTATCGAGCAGACGGCCGGTGCATTCGCCGGTCTTCGGAATGTCGTAGTAAAAGTGCATGCGCAACTGCGCGCGCGGCGAGATCAGAAGTGGCGGCAGATAAACCTCGCGGCGCGCGGCCACGGTCTTGTCCGGCATCACGCGGCTGAAGTACTGGCCGAGATCGAACGTCGAAGTCGATACCGCCGGGATGCGCAGCGACTGCACGAAGCCATTGTTCACGCTGATATTGAGCGACGAACGGTCCGGCGCCGGACGCACGGTGTAGCGATAGCTCAGATCGACCGGCACGCCCTTGGTCTGCCACATGAAGAGATCAGGCGGCACACGCAGGTTCACGCGCACGGCGTCGGCGTCGTAACCGCGCGCGGTCAGATCCTGCGCTTCGGCCAATTCACCGAAACGCACGGCGCGGTCGGACGGCAGCCAGTTCGGCGCATCGTAGGGGCGGCGCGGTTGCAGATCGGCGAATTGCGTGATCGTCGCGCTCGTGCCGGAGAACGCGTTGCGACCGACACCCAGCGCTTTCGCGGCGGTCTTCAACTCGTTGTCGTCGCGGCCCATCACGAGCAGCAAGCGCCCGCGCGCGGCGGCATCGCGTTCGACGACCGCGATGGTCGGGCCGGAAACCGGCGGCAGATCGACGCCCGCGATTTTCGTATCGCCGGTGGCGAACACGACGGCGTTGCCCGCGAGCGGGACGTTATCGGATTGTGCCGGGAAGATCGCGCCGCGATACCCCGCGAGCGAGCCGAAGTACGACGCCACGGTGCCCGCAGCTTCGAGCGCGGGCAGGCTCGGCTTGCCCGCGAAGACGAACGGCAGTTCCAGGCGGCGCACGTCGCGCCGGTCGAAGAACGGCGCGGGCAACGCGGCGAGATCGGGCTTGCTGGCAAGCGACGCATAGGTGAGATCGAGCGAACTCGCGTTGCTGACCGTCGCCCACAGCGTCGAATTCGACGGGTCCTCGCACTGCTGCGTGTAATGGCCGATCAGCTGAACGTTGAGGTGATTGAACTCGGTGATGAAGCGCGGATCGATGGCGATATCGCGCGCCACGAGCGTGCCGGCCTGATCGCGCGGCACGGGCAGGGTCGCCGCGACTTCGCCGTTGACGAGCACCTTCAATTGCGAGATGGACGGCAACAGCGACGGCGAATAGCTATAGATCAGATGCAGGACCGCGGCCGTCACGACTTCGTCGCCGCGCACGGAAAACGCCACGCCGTTCTGGCCATCGGTGCCGCGCATTTGCAGCGGGTCCTGCGCGCCGAGGTCCACGAAAGTAAGCGTCTGACGACGGCCGCCGGGAACGAGCGTGCCCGGATCGGCGGTAGTCGGAAGACGCGCGGCGAGCGGCGAGGACGGCTTGCCGGAGAACGCGGGAACCGGCATGGCGAGCGCGGGCTGGACGATCGTCGCGGAGTTGTAGATCACGGCCGGGCTTGGCGCGGGCACGCTGCCGACGCCGGTGGCCTGCTGCGTCGGCGCGCCGTTGGCCGCGACGGCATCCGCCGCTGCCGCGATGGACGCGAGCGGGCCGGCAAGCGCGGTCTGCAGTGCCGCGAGGAACGCCAGCGCCCGCACCAGCGGGCGTTCGCAAAAACGCGGCGCGCGCTCGCCCGCATCGTGATCAACACGCAACTTCGCCATGCCGGTGCCTTTATTGGTCTTTGGTGTTCAGCTTCTTCATGTCGACTGAACGCTTGCTCGTCCAGGTCCGAAGGTCGCTGTAGAGATGCTCGAAAAGCCCCGCGATACCGCGCGTGCCTACCAGCAGCACGTGCGAAAGGCCGCGCAGCGGCGTATCGGGGCGGCGTCCTTCGGACCAGCCGGTCCACGCGTCCGCGCGCGCAAAAGTGGTTTTGACGAAGTCGTATTCCTGCTCGCGCGTGAGCTGCGAGAAGCGCAGGCCGACGCGGCCCTTCGCCGTGAAGCCGACCGTGGCCGGGAACGCATATTCCTCGTCGCCTCGAAAGAGCGAGACGGTGACGCGTTCGTGCATCGGCACTTCGATGTCGTTCGGCAGCTTCACGCCGACGCCGCCTTCCGAATAGTCGATCGTCTCGCAAGCCAGCGTGCGCCCCGTCGAGAACTTGAGCATGACGGGCATCTTCATCGTCACGCGATGCGTGCTGCGCACCTGACGCCGCTCGCTAGCCGCCGCCACGCTGGCGCCGAGAATCAGCATGTTGTAGACGGTCCAGCAGAGATTCAGCACGGTGGTCTGCACTTCGCTGCGGATATGCCAGTTGATGACGATATGCACCACGCCCGCTATAAAGCCGAGCAGGTTCAGCAGCAACAAGAACAGATAAGGACGCGAGATGCCCCAGTCGAAGTAATCCTTCGCGATCTGGCCGCCCTTGGCCGTGACGTTGAACTTGCCGAGCTTCGGGTTGATGACGGCCAGCAGCGTCGGCGCCGTGATGTACGACGCCAGCACCGACTCATACACTTCGGCCCAGAACGAATGGCGGAAAGAACGCTGCATGCGCGAATTGGTGATGCTCGCGTGCATCATGTGCGGCAGCGCGAAGATGGCGATGGTGCCCGCCGCCGCCTCGATCACGTGCGCGCCGAAGAACAGATACGAGAGCGGCGCGGTAAGGAACACGAGACGCGGCACGCCATAGAAAAAGTGCAGCATGCCATTGAGATAACACAGCCGCTGGCCGAGCTTCAGGCCCTTGCCGGTGAGCGGATTGTCGATCCGGAAAATCTGCGTCATGCCGCGCGCCCAGCGAATGCGCTGACCGATGTGGCCCGAGAGACTTTCCGTGGCGAGTCCGGCTGCCTGCGGAATCGCGAGATACGCCGTGGTATAGCCCAGCCGATGCAGCTTGAGCGCGGTATGCGCGTCTTCCGTCACGGTCTCGACCGCAATGCCGCCGATCTCTTCGACCATCGAGCGGCGCAGCACGGCGCACGAGCCGCAGAAGAACGTCGCGTTCCACAGATCGTTGCCGTCCTGCACGAGACCGTAGAACAGTTCGCCTTCGTTCGGCACCTTTCGGAACGTGCCGAGATTGCGCTCGAACGGATCGGGCGAGAAGAAATGGTGCGGCGTCTGCAGCATCGACATGAGCTTGTCGCGCAAAAACCAGCCGAGGCAGATTTGCAGGAACGAGCGTGTCGGAATGTGATCGCAATCGAAGATGGCGAGGTATTCGCCCTTCGTGATCTTGAGCGCTTCGTTGATGTTGCCGGCCTTCGCGTGGCGGTTATGCGTGCGGATCGTCCAGTTGACGCCCACCTCCTCGCAGAACGCCTTGAACTCGGGACGGCGGCCGTCGTCGAGCACGTGGATCGCGATCTTGTCGGTCGGATAGTCGAGCGCGAGCGCCGCGTAGATGGTCGGCTTCACCACCGAAAGCGGTTCGTTATAAGTCGGAATGAAGACGTCGACGGTCGGCCAGTCGTTGCGATCGGCGGGCAGCGGCAGCGGCTTGCGCTTGAGCGGCCACGCGGTCTGGAAGTAGCCGAGCAGCAGCACGAGCGTGGCGTAGACCTCGGCTGCGACGAGCAACAGGCCCCACGCGGCGTCGAGCGGACGCTCCCAGTAGGTCGTCTCGGTCAGACGCCAGAACATGTAGCGTCCCGACGATACGACCGACAACATGATCATGACGAGCGTCGCGTACTGGCCTTGCAGACGCCGGAAGCCGAGCGCGCAGGCAAAGCAAACGGTTGCGAAAGCGAGCTGCTGACCGAACGCGAGCGGCACCGTCACCACGAAGTAGAGCGAGAACAGCGCGAACAGCGTGAGCAACACCGTGAGGATGCGGCTGCCCCAGATGCGCGCATCGACGAAACGTTCCAGCCGCGACGTGGCGACGCTGACTTCCATTTCCTGCGAGGGAATCTTGGCGGAGCTCATGCGACGTTCCTCGAAGCGGCCATGGAATCGACGGTGGCGAGAAGCCAGTCGCCGCACGCGCGCAAATCGGCGGCGGCTTGCGAGAGCGGGTCGTAGTGGATGAGTGTCGTGTCGCACGCAAGCGACTCGGAGACGCCTTCGTCCTGATGGATCACGCCCGGAAAGAGCTTCGTGCCGAGCATGTTGCGCAAGACCTTGAGCACGTCCTTGCTCAACTGGCGCGATTGGTCTACCTGATTCACCACGTAGCCCTGTCCGCCGAAGTCCTGACGCGGCGCGGCGTAGGCGTCGATCATGCGCTCCATGCCGGGAATCGCGGCGTAGGAGGCGGCATCCGCGAGCACGACGTTGAGCGCGAAGTTCGCGGCGCACAACGCGGTGCGCGTATAAACCGACGAGCCCGGAGGGGTATCGACGATAACGATGTCGTTGAGATCGAGCGCAAGCGATTCGAGCGAGCGCGCGAGCCACGCGGGGTCCTGGTCGACGAGCGCCTCGAAGCGGCGGCGATCGTCTTCCAGCACCGCGCCGTAGGGCAGCACGGTGACGCCGTCGACGCCATCGAACATCACGGTCTGCCACGGGTCGCCCGCGAGCGTTGCACGCGAAATGCCGTCGATGCTGTCGAGCGGAATGCCGAAGTGCAAGCGCAGCGCGTTTTGCGGATCGAGATCGACGACGATCACGCGACGATGGCGCGCGGCGAGCACCGAGGCGAGATTCGCGGCGAGCGTGGTCTTGCCGACGCCGCCTTTCGCGGAAACTACTGTGATGACTTTCATGAGCGTGTGACGCGGGCAGCGAAGAGGGCGCGGTTCGGCTGCGCGGAATCGGTTGCGCCGGATGACGGGCTCGGTTGGCGCAGGCGGTCGAACATCGCGGTGAGCGAGCCTTCGGGGGCTTGCGGTGCTTGTGGCTCTTGTGGCTTGAAGAGCTTGCCGAGAATGGAAGGCGCGTTGCTTTCCAGTTCGCGCGGGCCGGTGCGGGTTTGCACAGCCGGGTCGAGCGCGGCGGGTATTTCGCGAGCGCGGAAGGTCGAGGCGCCTTCCCGAGCGAGGGAGTTTGAAGCGGTTTTGATGCTGCCGCTCGCTTCCGCCGCAAGAATGGCCGGAGGTGTCACGGCACCAGCGTTCCCCTGTTCAGACGCGAAGGGCGACGCCGAAAACCGCGCCGGCGCGCTCGGACGCGCAAAGACAGGCGCTGGAGCGGAATCGGGAATCGGTGCCGCGCTCTCAGGCTTCGCCTCGACGGCAACCGGCGCGGCGTCGGCGAGCGCCGAAAAGCGCAAGGCGCTCAGCGAATCGAGCGCGGCGGGCGGCGTGACGGGCGGAATCGTGCGGCGATGCGCACGCGCGAAAAGCGGCGGCTTGGCGCGATTGATCGGCATTGGCGTGGGCGCGGCCGTGGCACGGTCGGTATCCGCTTGTGCCGCAAACTCGCGCTTGTGCACCGGACTCGCCTGCACATCACGACGCGGCGCGATTTCCGGGATGGCCGGTTGCGCGAAATCGAGCGTGGCCAGGAGCGGCCAGCGCGTGCGGGCATTCCTGGCCTCGTTTTCGCGGCCGATTTCCTGGTAGTCGCCTGCATTGCCGCCGAAATGATCGAACAGCTTTTCGATGTCGCGTGATGTATTCATGTTGCCGCATCCTCGTCGTGCCTTGCGTCGAACTGGCCTGATGCAATATTTTTGGCGCTGTCCGGTGCATGGACAGTCGATATCGCCGTTGCCTTCATATATAACGGCGGTCGTTGAAATTGATTGAATCCTTGCAGCGCCGCTTCAGTTGCGTCGCTTATCTCGTTGCGGCGCGCGCGAGCCGGAACTCGACTGCACCATCACTGCTCAATTCGCTTGCCTGGGAAATAGCAAGCCCTTGCGCGCCCAAACCGCTCAACCAGTGCTGATAAGCGCCTTCAAGAAAAGCCGGTGTCCATGCAAGCGCGCTTTCTCCGAACGCCGGCAGCGGCGCGCAGTAGTGAACGATGCTCAGATACTCGCGCTCGTCGGCTAATTCGACGAAGCCCCATTCCGAATCGCGCCACAAAACATTCAGCGCGTGTGCGAGCTCGGCGGTCGAATCGCATTGAGGAAGCGGCCGGGCATCGGCGAATCGGCTGCCGACTCGATGCATCAACTGTCGAAGTTCCGCACGACCGATCTGCGCTTCGAACTCCTCCGCAAGCGCGCCAAGAAATCCACGCCATTGCCTGGAAATCGTGTGGTCGAAGAGGTAATCGAAAGTAGCTGACATGGTTGCCGTTCAGAATGGCCTAAGGGAGTCTGCAAGAATTCTTGCAATTTCGTCGGTTCTTTTTACCTGGAACGCTGCGACTGTCTAACCGCGCGAGAGAGCACCGATCCGGTGGTTTGTCCAGTCGATAAAACACGTCTGAAGGTATCCCACTGGGTTTTTTTTCGCCAGTGGAAAGACTATCAGCGCATTTTTTTATCGCATTGAGCGAATAGACATGCGATTGCGGCTCAGTTCGAGCATTCGAATAAACCTGCCCTTATCGACAAAATTTAGACAAGCTCGGGCGGAGGCCCGTCCGCTATGGCTCTGCGGTCGCAGACGCGAGAGTGTACCATCTTGTTAATATTATCAAACGACAAAAGTCAGGCCTGATTCATACGGATTGACAATCACAGGAAGTGGTTAATCCTCTTATTAATTGCGTTGAGACAAAATGCATCTTTTTGTCTGACATTAGTGTTTCGAGGCAATTAAAAATGTCTGTAGATTGAATTGATTTCGGTCAATGTGACCGTTTACGACGCGGCTCAACGCAAGCCTCTAAAGCGCAACAGGCGAAAAAAAACGCCCCGAGCGGGGCGTTTTTTTCTTGGCCAATCAACGATCACGGATTTGCGCGCACTGCGTCTCGAACTGCATCCATGACGATGCCGTAGTCGAGCGGAATGTCTAGCGCATCGGAATAACCGTTTTCGTCGGCGGACTCTTCGGGCGCGGCACTGACCGGAAGCGACTCGTAGGCGGTTTCGCCAGACGGATTGTCGCGTCCTTCGATGGCACCCTGTAATTGCGGATTCTTCACGATTAACTCCTTCCGGTAATGGAGCGGCGAGGAAATGCAATATAAACCAATGACATGACAAATTGACGAATCGATGGAAGCTCTCGATGAGCGTGCTTCGCGCGGTGCGCCGATGACCGCTGCAGTTGCATGTTCCCAAGAGCACGGGGCCCTACAGTGTAAGGGCGACGCGCTCGTGTGAATGTGCGTTCTGATTATGACGAAGCATGTTCTGAATTGTCTTGCAAATCTGTTTTTCGGCTCGAAACTTGCGTCCTTTTTAGCGAGAAAAATGTAGCTAAACACGCGGCGAAAAACGAGATCGCCGTATGACGCGACTATGATGAAGAATCGTTGCGAAACGCCTTGTGAATGAGCGATTTATTGCGAAGTGGGGTAAGTTAAATGCAGGCTCGATCGCCGGCGAAAGCGGTGTCACAAAGGAGAACCAACAATGAGCAAAATAGCGATCATTGGCGCAACCGGACATGCCGGCAGCAAGTTGCTGGAGGAAGCGTTGCGGCGCGGACACACGGTGACGGCGCTTGCACGCAACACGTCGGAGATCGCCCAGCGTCCTGAAGTCACCGCGAAGAATGTAGACGCATCGGATGCGGCCGCGCTAAGCGAAGCCGTCGCCGGTCACGATGCCGTCTTCAGCGCCGCGCTATTCGCTTCATTGTCGGAGAGTGCGATCACCGAGCCGCTTCGACGCGCGGGCGTCAGGCGCTTGCTCGTGGTGGGCGGCGCGGCGAGTCTTTATGTTGGGCCGGGCCAGCGCGTGTTGGATCTGCCCGATTTTCCGGAAATGTACCGTTCAGAAGCGGCCGCGGGCGCGGCATTTCTCGACGCGCTGCGTCGCGAGCGCGAACTCGAATGGACGTTCGTTTCGCCGTCGGCGGAATTCGTCGACGGTCCGCGCACGCGCAAATTCCGTATCGGCGTGGACGAATTGCTCGTCGATAACAATGGCCGAAGCTGGATCTCTTTCGCTGACTTTGCCATCGCGTTTCTCGATGAATTCGAGAGCGGAGCGCATATCAAGCAGCGTTTCACCGTCGGTTACTGACAGCAACCAATAGACGCAAGGCGGCGACGATCCCGACACCCACGGATGCCGGAACTCGTCGCCGTCGTCGCTGCGCGACCGAGCGGTCAGCTTAGTCGTGCACGTCGCATTCGACTTCCTCGCTGTTGGCCGGCATGGCTGCGGCGAGAATCATCGCGGAGGCATTCTGCGGTTTCGGATCGCGCTGTGACGGGCGATACACCTGATCGCCGCGATGAATCGGCATCCCCGAGAGCGAGCAGATGCCTTCGGCGCTCGCCGTCGTCGCGCGCCAACCTTGATAACCATAGTGGCAGGTACCTGGGTCCGACCAGTAGACGAGCGCCGTCGCGCTGGACGGCCGCTCGATCACGCGCACGACTGCCTGTGGGAAAGGCAGGCGGTCATCCGACGGGCGCGGATGCGGGTGCGCGCGGTTCCAGTCGCGCGTCAGGCGGTCGAGGAAACTATCTTCGATACGCGCGGTTTTTTGCGAGGGGCTGGTGTGGGCGGCGTCATGCGGCGCGGCCTCGAGCAGGTGAACCGTCTGTGACCACGGGTCTGCAATTTTCGAAAAAGCTGTCATGGCATTGTTCCAGGCTTTGACTCGACCTAGAACGTACGCTATTAAGCATATTCCGATAAATAGTGCATCGGTGAAAACACTGTCCCGTTGCCGCGAATAATCGCGCGCAGGCGAAGCGAATGCTTGCTGGATAAGGGTTTGAGCGCCGGACGCTTGTGATCGCGGACCGCCTGTATTGTACGACCGTTCTCCAAAGTGGCGGCCTTGGCGGCTTAATTGGCCGACATAGCAATGAGGCAAGCGGGTAAGCGGGCGCTTTACGCGTCCTTCGACCCGGAAGCGCCGATGCGCCGGGCACGCGCTTCCACGCGTTACGCTAAATGCGAATCTGCCGGAAAGCGACGGCTTTATCTGACGGCCGGCGAAGCGTCAACGCGCAAGAACTGGCCATCCTTGGGTCTGTCGCGTGGCGCAATGAAGCCGGTGTGGGACGCAAGCAGTGCGTGCCGCGTCTCACGTTGCCGTTGTCGCTGTCGCACGACCATCGCGTCACATTTTCACGCGCGCTGTGCGTCAGTTGCCGCGCGATGAATGAAGTATCTACAAGCGGCGCCTCGGTGGAAAGGCGACTTCAGCGTTAGCAAACTGCATGTCGTTCGGCGGTCGCGGGCCCAATCGAAGGCGCAGCCAGCAAGCGCCTCACGCCAACCGTGGGCACGCTTGCGGACTGGCGTAGCAGCGAAAACATTGCGGATAAAGCGTCGACATTCAAAGAAGCACACCGAACTCTCGCTTATCGCCGACCGAAACCTGAAAATACGGAGTTCGGCGACATCGCATTGCCGTGCTTTTCGCGGCCGACGCCCCACTCGAAGCCTCAGCCGGTAATGCTTTGCCTCGATCTGGCGAGCCATCTCGGACCGCTTGCAGATCATCACTCCGCAACCGCACGCGCCGCCGCACGACCCCGCAACCACTCCAGCGCCAGCAATAGGCTCGTCGAGAACACGATCAGAATCGTGGCCAACGCGGCGATCGTCGGGCTGATGTTCTCGCGGATGCCCGTGAACATCTGACGCGGTAGCGTCGTCTGATCGGCGCCCGCGAGAAACAGCGTGACGACCACTTCATCGAACGATGTCGCGAACGCGAACAACGCACCCGAAATCACGCCCGGCGCAATGACCGGCAGCGTCACGCGAAAAAACGTCCGCAGCGGACTTGCGCCAAGCGACTGACTCGCCCGCACGAGATTCATGTTGAAGTTCTGCAAGGTCGCCGCAACCGTGGTCACGACGAACGGCACGCCCAACGCCGCGTGCGCCAGAATTAACCCAAAATATGTGTTGGCGATGCCGAGCGGCGCAAAGAACAAATACATGCCGACGCCGACGACGATCACCGGCACGATCATCGGCGAAATGAGCACGGCCATGAGCACGCTCTTGCCGACGAAATTCGCCTTCGTCAATCCAACCGCCGCGAGCGTTCCAAGAATAGTCGCGACGAGCGTTGCCGAGGGCGCGACGATAAAGCTGTTCTTTGCCGCCATGCGCCACTCGTCCGACATGACGAGATTGTGATACCAGCGCATCGAATAGCCCGGAATGGGATAGACGAGAAACGTGCTCGACGAAAACGAAAGCGGCACGATGGCAAGTACCGGCAGAATCAAATAGAGCAACGTCAGCACGCAAATGACGCGCAATGCGAAATACCAGACGCGCTCGATAGCGGATGTATGCGGCGCGAACATCGGTTTGGCGAGTTTCATTGTCTTACCCCAGGCTTACGTTCGAGCGCGTGAATCGACCGTAGACGACGTAAAGCACGAGCGTCGCGGCAAGCAGCAGCGCACCGAGCGCGCAAGCCATGCCCCAGTTGATCGTTACGTTCGTGAAATACGCGATGTAGTAGCTGACCATCTGGTCGTTCGGCCCGCCGAGCAGCGCCGGCGTGATGTAGTAACCAATCGCCAAGATAAACACCAGCAGCACACCGGCCCCGATGCCCGGATAAGTCTGCGGCACATACACGCGCCAGAACGCCGCGAACGGATGACTGCCGAGCGAAACAGCCGCGCGCTGATAAGTCGGCGGCACGGACTTCATCACGCTATAGAGCGGCAAAATCATGAAGGGCAGAAGAATGTGCGTCATCGAGATATAAACGCCCACGCGATTGAACAGCAGCGCGAGCGGCGAACCAATCAGCCCGCTCGCGAGCAGCGCCTTATTGACGAGCCCTTCGCTCTGCAACAGCACGATCCACGCGGCGACACGCACCAGCACGGAGGTCCAGAACGGAATCAGCACGAGCACCATCACGAGATTGGCACGGCGCGCGGGCAGCGTGGAAATCCAGTACGCGAGCGGATAACCGAGCAGCAGCGCGAAAAACGTCACCGCGACGCCGATCACGAACGTGCGTCCAAAGACATTCAAATAGATGGATTGATCCGGACCTGCATGCTCGATGTCGCCGAAACCGTCCTGCCGGTGATCCAGCGAAGCGAGCAGATAAAACGGCGAATATCGACCGGCGTTTTTCGCGATTGCCTGCCAATACGCGGGATCGTTCCAGCGCTCGTCCAGTTCGACGATCTTCGCGCGAATCTGCGGCGCGGCGAGCGGCTTGCCGTCGTCCGCGGCGAGCGGCATCGCGCGGGCAGTTTTTGCAACCAGCGAGCGATAGCCCGGAATCTCGGTGTTGAGTCGGCGAGCGAGCGCCCCCATCGATTCGCCGTCCTGTATCGCGGTGAGATCTTGCGCGAGCGCGGCATAAGCGGCATCGGGCGGCGCGGTTTTGCGATCCCAGTTTGCGAGCGCCGCGCCCGTGTGCGGCAGCGCGTTCGCGACTTCGGGATTCTGCACGGCGCGCGTGAGCAGCGCACCGATTGGCACCACGAAGATCAGGAACAGAAAAATGGCGAGCGGCGCAATCAGCGCGAGCGCCATTGCGCGCTTTTTCGCATCGACGAGCTTCAGTTCGCGCTTGAGTCGCGCGCTCGATTCGCGCGTGTCGTCCGCGGCGATCGTCATGGTGTTCACGCTTTCTGTCTCCTATCCATGCAAAGGCTTGGCGTTGGCTGCGGTTCGCATTGCACGAAACGCAGCCGTGCTTTCACCAAAAAACGCTTACTTCGACGACCACGCCGTGAAGCGCTGTTCGAGCTCGTCGCCGTGATCGGTCCAGAACGCCATGTCCTGCAGCACGGCATTCTTCGCGTTGGCGGGCGAATTCGGCATGTCGGCCTGGATTTTCGGATCGAGCGCCGCGATAGCCGCCTTGTTCACCGGACCATAGGCGATGTTCTTCGCGTACGTTTCCTGCGGCTGCTGCGACACCGAATATGCGATGTACTGCGTCGCGACATCCTTGTTCGGCGACCCCTTCGGAATGGCCCAGTAATCGAGGTCATAAATGCTGCCGTTCCAGACGACCTTCAGATTCTTGCCTTCCTTGCGCGCGGCATCGATACGTCCGTTATAGGCCGTCGACATCACGACATCGCCCGCGACGAGGAATTGCGGCGGCTGCGCGCCCGCTTCCCACCACTGGATATTCGGCTTCAGTTCTTCGAGCTTCTTGAACGCACGATCGGCGCCGGCTTTCGTGCCGAGCACCTTGTAGACATCCTTCGGCGGGACGCCGTCGGCCATCAGCGCGAATTCGAGGTTGTAGCGCGCACCCTTGCGCATGCCGCGTTTGCCGGGGAATTTCTTCGTGTCCCAGAAGTCTGCCCAGCCGGCCGGCGCGCCCTTGAGCTTGTCGGCGTTATAGGCGAGCGCCGTCGACCAGACGAAGAAGCCGGCTCCGCAAGTTTGCGGCGATTCGGTGACGAGTTCCGACTTCTTAGCGATCTTCGACCAGTCCAGCTTTTCGTAGAGACCTTCGTCGCAGCCGCGTCCCAGATCGCCCGATTCGACTTCGACGACATCCCAGTTGACGTGCTTCGCTTCGACCATCGCTTTGACCTTGGCCTGCTCGCCGTTGTATTCGACGGCCGTGACCTTGTTACTCGATGATTTTTCGTAAGGCTGATTGAATGCGGCCTTTTGCGCATCGCCGTTCGCGCCGCCGAAATTGACGACGGTCAGTTCCGCCGCGAATGCGGATGCGCCCGACATGCACACGAGCGCCGCCGACGCCATGGAGCACAGTGCGAACTTCTTCATGGTGGTTTCCTCTCTTCCTTTTTGGCTTGGTGTTAGCAGTGGACTTGCGAGTAGGCAAAGCAAAAGCGATGAAGCGCGCGCCGCTTTAGGCAAATACGCGCAAATGCTCGGGAGCGAATTCAAGCGCGACGGGCGCGCCGGGCGTGAAGGTATCGAGCAACGCATTGCCGAGTGGCACTTTCACGAAGCATTCGTCCTGTTCGCGTACGCCGCAGCGCATGCGTACGTGATCGCCGAAATAGATGAGGCTCTTGGCCTCGCCAGCGAGCGCGTTATGTGTCGCATGGTTCTGTTCGCGGATGGCCGCGAGCTTCATGCGCTCGGGCCGGATGCAGGCAATAGCCGACGCACCCGCCTTCGCCTTCGCGACATTCAGCCCGGAAAGCCGCGTGCCGTCGACCAGGCGGATATCGCAGAACTCGCCTTGTGTTTGCTCGATGGTGCCGCGCAAGCGGTTGCTATCGCCGATGAAGTTGGCGACGAACTCGTTGCACGGCGCTTCGTAGAGATGGTCCACGGTATCGAGTTGCTGCACGATGCCTTTGTCGAATACCGCGACGCGGTCCGACATGGTGAGCGCTTCGCCCTGATCGTGCGTGACATATACGAAGGTCACGCCGAGCTTCTCGTGCAACGACTTCAGTTCGTACTGCATGTGCTCGCGCAGTTGCTTGTCGAGCGCGCCGAGCGGTTCGTCCATCAGCACGAGCTTGGGCTCGAATACGAGCGCGCGCGCGAGCGCGATGCGCTGCTGCTGACCGCCCGACAATTGCGCCGGGTAACGTTTCGCGAAGCTCTCCATGCGCACCATCCTGAGTGCGTTGTCGACGCGATGCGCGCGTTCCTCGGCGGACATCTTGCGAACCGTCAGCGGATATTCCACGTTCTGCTGCACGGAAAGATGCGGAAACAAGGCGTAGTTCTGAAACACCATGCCGATGTCGCGCTTATGCGGCGGCACCTTGTTGAGCAACTTGCCGTCTAGCCAGATCTCGCCGCCAGTAGGGAATTCGAAGCCCGCGAGCATCATCAGGCAAGTGGTCTTGCCCGAACCCGATGGCCCGAGCAGCGTGAGGAATTCGCCCTGATAGATGTCGAGGTCGAGCGATTTGACGACTAGGGTTTCCCCGTCATAAGTCTTTCTAACGCCGCGAAAACTGACGATCACCTGATCGGATTTCATCTTCCGTGTCTCCTTCGGAAATCGATGCGTTGTAGCTGGGAGCGGCCTGTATCAAGCCTCTACGGCGCCTGACCGGCGCCTTTGCGGCGCTCGGAAATTTTTCCACTGCCTGCGATAACTATAGCCCGTGACGGTTCTACAATGTGGAGCCATTTCAATATTCAACTTGGAACCACTTTGCCTTCTGGCGAGGTTCCTGAGGGCTCGGGGAAATTCATGGATACCATCATCCTCGCGGACTGGCTGAGTACGCGACTCGTCGAACGCTCGCAGGCGGAGCCGATGTACCGGCAGATGCTGGAACTCATGCAGCAGGCCATCCTGACCGGTCAACTTGCGCCCGGCACCAAGCTGCCGAGTTCGCGCATGCTGGCAAGCGATCTCGGCATCGCGCGCAATACCGTGCTGCACGTGTACGACCAGTTGACGGCCGAAGGCTATGTCACGTCGACGACCGGCAGCGGCACCTATGTGGCCGATACGGCGCCGCGCGAACGCGCCGCTGCGAAGCCGGGCGCCAAGTCGAGCGCCGACGCCGCTCAGAAGCCCTGCGCGATTTCGCAACGCGGCGCGCGCTTGATCTCGCAGGCGGGGGTATCGCCGAAACAGTGGGGCGCGTTCATGCCCGGCGTGCCCGATGTACGCGAGTTTCCCGCGCAAACTTGGAGCCGCTTGCAAGCGCGGCTCTGGAAGCGCGCGAATCCCGATTTGCTGACCTATGCGCCCGGCGGCGGTTATCGGCCGCTGCGGCGCGCGTTGTCGGACTATTTGCGTGTCGCGCGCTCGGTCAAGTGCTCGCCCGATCAGATCATCATCACGACGGGCATCCATCAGTCGATCGATCTGACCGTGCGTCTGCTCACCGATTTCGGCGACCGCGCGTGGGTCGAAGAACCGTGTTACTGGGGCGTGCGAAGCGTCCTGCAGTCGTCCGGGCTGTTGCTCGTGCCCGTGCCCGTCGATGACGAAGGCTTGAATCCGAACGCGCGTGACATGGCCACGCCGCCGCGTATCGCGCTGGTTACGCCTTCGCATCAGTATCCGCTCGGCATGGTAATGAGTCTCGCGCGGCGTCGCGCTTTGCTCGAGTTCGCGCGGCAACATGGCACGTGGATCATCGAGGACGATTACGACAGCGAGTTTCGCTATGGCAGCCGGCCGCTTTCGTCGCTGCAGGGACTCGACGACGCCGGACAGGTGATCTATGTCGGCAGTCTCGGCAAGATGCTGTTCCCCGGTTTGCGCATGGGCTATATGGTGGTGCCGGAAAATCTCGTCGATACGTTTCGCACGGGCGTCGCGGAGCTGTATCGCGAAGGGCAACTGATGCAGCAGGCCGTGCTCACCGAATTCATTCTCGACGGGCATCTCACCTCGCACGTGCGGCGCATGCGCGGGCTATACGGCGAACGAAGGGAATTGCTCATCAACGCCATTCGCGCGCGGTTCGGCAATACGCTCGCGGTGCACGGCGATCAGGCCGGACTGCACTTCGTCCTGGGCATGCCGGAACACGTCGACGACCGCGAAATCACGCGTCACGCAATGACGGCGGGCGTGGTGACGCGTCCGCTTGCCAATTACTACATGAACACGGATGCCGCGCGTCCCGGTCTCATGCTCGGTTACGCGTGCGTGCCGAACGATGAGATCGCGCCCGCGTTTGCGAAGCTCGCCGAATCGATCGAGATGGCGCTCTCGCCGGCGATGCAGGTGTGATGACGGCTCGTTGGCACCATTGCGCCCGTTACCGCGGCGGGGCGGTCAAGATAACTGCTGAAGCGCAATCGAAGCAGGCGAGCGCCTTGCATGCCGTCGGATGTTCGCTGACTAAAGTCACGTCGAAGATAGCTGCTGCTTGCGTCAGGCAGCATTTATCGCATCACTAACTATTCCCTGACAAATTAGGAAAAATCGAGTGCCGTTTCTCGACGGTCTCGATTATCGTTGCGCTTCGCATTTCAACCAGACGAGATAAACGTAACGCGCAAGCGGATGTCTATCTGTAGCAAACCTGGAAGCCGAGATGCGGCATTTGGGCGTCAAGTTCGAGGAGTGGGCGACCGCCTTTCGCGGCCGAACGTTCAGCTTGATCTGACGACCCATCCCTGTCAATTTTAATAAGCACATCCAAATGAAAAAATCCTTGATCTCGGCGATGGTCGCCGCAGCACTGGGCCTCGTAGCAAGCGCCGCGTTCGCGTCGGACGGCACCATCACGTTCAATGGCGCGCTGACGGCCACGACCTGCACGATCAACGGCAACGGCACCAGCAGCAAGGACTTCACGGTCACGCTGCCGACCGTTTCCACGTCGACCCTGACGGCATCGGGCCAGACGGCCGGCACGACTTCGTACAACATCGCGTTGACGGGTTGCGCGCCGGTTACGGCAACGAGCGAAGCGGGCGTGTTCTATGAAGCCGGTGCAACGGTCGATGCGAACGATGGTCGCCTGATCGTGGCCACGGGCGGCGCGGGCAACGTCAAGCTGCAACTCCTGAACTCCGATGGTTCGATGATCAAGGCAGGCTACTCGCGTGAGCTGCAGAACGTGAAGTCGGCCGACATCTCCAGCGGCGCGGCATCGCTCAGCTATCAAGTTCAGTATTACGCGACGGGCGCGACGACCGCTGGCGCAGCCAACTCGTCCGTGATCTACAGCATCGACTACATGTGATCTTGCGGTAGTGGAACGGGGTCTTCGGCGCGATCATCGGTTGAAGACCCGTACATATGCGGGCGCGAGCCCGCTTTATCTTTACACTCGCGCTCCGTTTCGGGCATTACGTCAACATGAAAGTGGCAAAGAGACTCATAACGACCGCGGCATTTATCGTCGCGATGCAAGGGTTCATTCCTTCCGCGAATGCGTCGGTGGTGATTGCCGGCACGCGCGTCGTCTTCAATCAAAGCGATTCCGAAGTCACGGTGAAGCTGACCAACAACGGCAAGCTTCCCGGCCTGACCAAGGTGTGGATGGACAAGGGCGATCCGAACATCAAGCCGGACGCCATCGACGTGCCGTTCACCATCACGCCACCGATCATGCGTATCGATCCGAGTAAATCGCAGACCTTGCGGATCATGTCGACGGGCGAGCCTTTGCCTGCGGACAAGGAAAGCATCTTCTATTTGAACGTGCTCGAAGTGCCGCCGAAACCCACGGGCGACGAAGCGAGCGCGAACCAGCTGCAGCTTGCATTTCGCACGCGCATCAAGTTTTTCTATCGCCCGAGCGGCCTCAAAGGCCAGGCAACGGACGCGCCAGGACAGATCGTGTGGCATCTCAAACACGATGGCGGCAAGAACTCGATCGAGGCGAGTAACCCCACGCAGTATCACGTGTCGTTCGACCGCGTGCAGGTTAGCAACGGCGCGAGTGCATCGGAGTTCACTGACGGCGGCATGGTAGGCCCGGGCGAAAGCAGGGCTTTTCCGCTCAAGGGCGAGGTGCCCGCGAACAGCACGAAGATTCGCTATACCGCGATCAACGACTACGGCGGCCCGCAGGACGGCGATGCCAATCTGGCGCCCTGAGTCATTCGCAGGCTTTTCGGCGGGCCTGCCCAGCAGGCCGATTCCCCGCGATAGCGCAGCGTTGCGCTGAACGTCGCCATCACTCGTTAAGGATGAACTCGGAGCATGCCGCATAGCGTGCCGAGTCACGCTGTTGCCGTAATTTCGGAAGACTAAATGAATATGCAATACCGAAGCGCTCATGTGTCCGGCATGCGCCTGAGACCCATCAGCCTGTTCACGCTTCAGGCATTGGCCGCAATGGGCGTGAGTGCTCACGCATGGGCCGATTCTACCCAGCAGATCGCGGCAGTCGAATTCAACGAACAATTCCTCGAAAACGGCAGCGGCGAAAAGCTGGACATATCGCGCTTCAACAAGGGACAAGAGATTCTGCCCGGCACGTATCGCGCGGATACCTACGTGAACGCCGTCTGGAAAGGCAAGTTCGATATCGATATCCGCGAGGCGGGCGCAGGCACGGGTGTTGTCGCCATGCAGCCTTGCGTGAATGCGGACCTGCTCGATCGCATGGGTGTCGATCTGCGCAAGCTCTCGCCGGAGGCATCGGCGAAGCTCGATAACGCGGGCGATGCCTGCCTTACGTTGCCCGATCTCATTGCTGGAGCAACCGCGTCGTTCGACAACGGCGAGCAGCGTCTCGACGTCTCCGTTCCGCAAATCGCGATGAATTCCCGCGCACGCGGCTACGTCGATCCGAAGTACTGGGACGACGGCATCAACGCGGGCACGCTGCAGTACAACGCGAACGTTTATCACAGCTCGTCCGGCGGATACAACAACGACTCGCAGTATCTCGGGCTGATCGGCGGCATCAATGCGGGACCGTGGCGCTTTCGCTATCAGGGCAACCTGACGCACAACACCATCGGCGGTCAGCACTATCAGAGCGTGCAGACTTACGTGCAGCGTTCGTTCAGGGACATCAAGAGCCAGCTTACCGCCGGCGATACCTTCACGGACGGCGCGCTGTTCGACAGCTACGGAGTGCGCGGCGTCACGCTCGGCACCGACGACCGCATGTATCCCGAGTCGCAGCGCGGCTATGCGCCCGTGGTGCACGGCATTGCAAACAGCAACGCGCGGGTGCAGGTCAGGCAGAACGGCAACATCATCTACGAGACGACCGTCGCGCCCGGCGCATTCGAGATCAACGATCTTTATCCGACGGGTTACGGCGGCAATCTTGATGTCATCGTCACGGAAGCCGACGGCTCGCAGCACATTTCCACCGTGCCTTACGCGGCGGCGGTGAACGCGTTGCGACCCGGCGTCACGCGCTATAGCGCGACCATCGGTCAGTACCGCGATCCGAGTATCGATATTCATCCGTTCGTCTCGCAGGCAACGGTGCAGCACGGCGTCAACAATCTCGTGACGCTCTACGGCGGCATGATCGGCGGAGATATGTATTTCTCCGGCATGCGCGTGACGCAGGCCGATGGCACGCCGCTGCCATTCGGCGCCGAGGTGTTCGACGGCGACGCCCACACCGTCGGTACCGTGGCGCAAGGCAGCCGCATCATCGCTACCGGGTTGAAGGCGGACGCGGGCGCGTTGAACGTGAAGTGGGGCGACGGAGCCAGCCAGCGTTGCGTGGTGCGCTATCAGCTGCCGCAGTCCGTCGACGCAACCAAACCCAATTCGATCTCCATCGGCGATGGCGTGTGTCAGTGAGGAGAAGACGCGATGATTAAACAAGAAAACCACATGGGTACGATCGACAAGGTCGCCTCGGCGCTGGTGCGCGCTCTGCTGTGCTGGCTCGTCGCGTGGGCGCTGCTACCGGCGAATGCATATGCGGATTCCGCTACTTGCCGGTCCAACTACAGTGCGTTCACGCTTGCGATGCCCGCCGCTGTGGCCGTGGCGCGCGATCTGCCAAATGGGTCGATCTTGACCGCATGGTCACTGTCGCCATTGAAGAGCGACTATTACACGTGCACCGTGGTTGGCTCCGTGTACACGGGGACCGACTTCGAGACCGCGGGAGTGACGACGGACAGTCGAACCACATATACCGTGACCTACAACGGCGTCGCGTTCGCTGTGTACCCGACCACTGTGCCGGGTATAGGCATCGCGATGGGCGGTTACGTCGTCCCCGATGGCAGACAGACGAACCTTCGCTCGTTCGAAAAGATGGGTTCGCAATGGAACTACCCCGGCACGATCTACAACGGCGGGCAATTGATCGTGGCTTTGGTGAAGATCGGAGACGTGACACCCGGCACACTCTCGGGAACGATCGCCCAGGCTTTCTCCTGGCAGACCTTGACACCACCGCCCGCTGGCAACGTGCTGTCCGCCGGGGTGATCGACTTCAACATCACGCCGGTCGTGATCACCGTTCTGACCTGCGAGACACCGGACGTGACCGTGCCAATGGGAACGCAGGGACCAGCCGACCTGCCATCCGTCGGAGCCGCGCCTAGCAAGGTCATCGGCTTCAATCTGAGCTTCAACAATTGCCCGGCCGGTGCGGCGGTGCCGAATACGTCGGCTGGATTGATCCACAGCGTGCAGTACCGGATCGATCCGACTAACGGAACCATTGCCGGCTTCACCGACGTGGCCGCGCTGAATGGCAGTCCGAGTGCGGGCGGCGTGGGCATCCAGCTGTATGACAGCACGGGCTCGGTATTCGGCTTTGGCGTCAACCGCACGTTGAGCGGATTCGACGGCACGCGCAATAGCAGTTACACGCTTCCCATGACGGCCCGTTATTACCGCACCGGCGCGCTGAGTGCGGGACCCGCCAACGCCACGATGACTTTGACCGTGCTTTATCTGTGACAACGCGCGGCGAATTTGCCTGAGATATCGCCGCGCACTGTCTGACCGCTCATCAACACAAAGGAGAAACTCGAATGAAGCTTTTGAAAACCGGCGTGGCCGCGCTTGCACTCGTTGCCGCGCATTCGTCATTTGCCGCCGATGCCACGCTCAATTTCACCGGAACGATCATCTTGCCGACATGCACGGTGGATACGGATTCCGTTAATCAGACAATCACGCTTCAACAGGCTAAAACGACCGACTTTGCAGCCGTTGGCGCAACCAACTCCGCGCAGGCGTTCAATGTCAAGCTGGTCAGTTGCGCGGCCGGCACGAATATAGGAATGACCGTCAATGGAACCATCGACACGGTGGCAAGCGTCCTGAAAAACACGGGTACTGCTGCGCAAGTGGGCGTGCAATTGCTCAAGGCCACGAATGTGGGTGACAGTACGGGTTCGCCTCTCGCGTTGAATAGCGCGCTCACGCTGGGCGCAGCGGACGCTTCGGGTTCGATGACCGTTCCGATGGTCGCCCAATACTATAGGCTCGGCACGATGACCGGCGGCACGGTCACGGCATCGGCTACGGTGAACTTCACATATAACTAAGGTTTCAATCGCATCGTTAAACATAGCTGGCAAAACTACTTATTTGATTCCACGGAGTCGGTATGTAGTCTCTGATTGCCTGTTAAAACTGGCTCAAGCAAACCTTCCTACTTAGCAACAAACAGGACCATATTTATGCACAAGATCGATCGAGATGCGCTGGGCGAATGCTATATCGCCGGTGGTGAAGCCAAGGCGTCGAGCAATTCCAGTTCAAATACTAACGTTTCCATCTCCATTACGTCTGGTAACTTTAACGACAAGGCAAGAATCTCTGTAGCGGTCAGCTGACGGTTTCAGTCTGTCCAAAGAAGCGATTGAACGACGGGGCCAGTGGCCCCGTTGTCGTTCTCCCTTGAAAACGTTCCACGATATCTATGAAAGTTGAGCGGGAGCAATCAACACTGGCTTCTCGGCAATTACAACTACATTTGATTGCCTATAGACATATAACTAAACCGTTGACTTGTTTATTTTTCGGAATTATCGAAGTTTAAATTCGTTTCGGGATGCCGTATCATTCGCCTTCCTTTGATATTCAGCAAGATTCGGATATCGAAGGCAATGTAATTCGCAAGAACCTCATACTTGAATTCTTGCGCGTATCGTCAATCTAAAAATAGTTTCAAGGCAATCATGCAAAAAATCGAACGTAACGCACTCCAACACGCTGACATCGCAGGCGGCTGCAACAAGGGTTCGTCGGCTAAGTCGCAAACCGTGATCAACATCTACATCACGGGCTAAATCGAATATCCGCTTAGCACTTCCCGGGCGGCGGTAAGTGGTGGCCAACAGGGTAGTGCTGGCGGTTGATTGCTTGGCTTTTGACCTCTCCTGGTTTGCTCTCCGCGAGAGGTCATCGCAAGGGTAAAGAACGGATAATCCGCGCTGTATCCAATCTCGCCTAAGAGTGCGAGATCCGCTTTCTCAATATCTGACAGAAAATACCATGGCATCGTTGCGCCCAATGCTGAGAAAGTGGCTCGCGGTGTGTCGACATCGCGTAAAGCGCGCGGTTATCGGACGTATTCCGATGACCAAAGCGGAACAGCTCGCGAATATCATGCTCCGCGTCAACGGTTTATTCAATGCCGTCTGCCGCGCGCACGGAAACATTCGCGCAGAGATCGCGCGCGATATCCTGCATTTGCCAGCCTTGCAAATAAAGCGTTCACGCGCGGCAGCGCAACTGGAAAAATTGATCGACCAGCGCATTTATTTCGGCCGCGATATTCGCAAGCACGAAGCCCTGCCCGAGTTAGACGCAATCGCGGAGAAGTTGGCGGCGCGAATCAGGCAACTCAAACGCGATGTGCCGAATCAGCCCGTGTTTGTCTCGCCCTTTCACTATGTCTCGCAATACGCGAATATTTATATCGTCGAGCGGCTTGTCGCCTTGCTCGACCTGAAGTCGCTTTCGGTGGTTTCGGGCGTGCCAAGGAATCAATATGGCGACGATCATAAGCTCATTCCCGGCATTAAAGTGCTTTACACCTATGGTGATGCGAATCGCAATGGTCTTGGCGTGCGCGTGGCGCGTTCGCTGAAACGCGATGGCGTCGTCGTGCTGTTCTCCGACGTGCCGCCATTCACCATGCATCGTTATCCCATGGAGACCGCCGAGGTCAGAATGTTCGGACGCAGCGCGCGTGTTCATAACGGCGTGTTCCGCATGGGCGAGAGTTTCAATGCGCTGTTGCTGCCGTTTTATTTGCGCTTCGAGCGCGGACATTTCGAGGCGCATATCTTCGACCACATTCCGCTCGCCGCGCCCGACGCGCCCCAGCGGCTCGCAAATTACATCGAAAGCGCGCTGACCGATAACTATCAGCAGTGGACTCCGGGCGGGCATCCCGCCATGTATTCGTTCGCTCCCAATCGCTAATCAGCGCAACCGAATCTGCGCGTCACGCACCCGGTGCAGACCGGGTCAGACCACGCAGCGAAGCCAGCCTTCATTCTCATGCAGCCGACCGATCTTCCCGAATTCAAAGACGTCCCGTGGCGATGGATAGCCTACGCGACGTCCATTTTTACTGTCGCCGCCGTCGCTTTCGCGTTCTTCCATCAGGTCGAACTGAAGCAGGATGTCAGTGGCGAAGTCATGTCCCCGTCCGAGGTCAAGATTCAAGGCTTGAGTGGACTGGTGTCGGGCATCTACGCGCGCACGGACGAAAAGGTGCAGCCCGGCACGCCGCTCTTTCGGCTGCAGCGGGATTTCTCGCTGACGACAGACGGACGTCGCCGACAAGTATTCGACGAGCAAATGCGCGATGACCAGATTCGCTCCATCGACGCGCAGTACAACGAGCGCCGCATCCAGTTGAATGCGCAGCGCGAATCGGCGCGCCTGACAGCAGTAAGCCGCCGCGCCGAGCTTGGGGCGCTCAACGCGCAGATCGCGCAGAACAATCAACTGGTCGGCGAGTTCCAGCAGCGGCTGGCGCGTCTGGATTCGGTGGCGGATTACGTTGCCGCCGACAAGGTCGAACAGGCTCGCGCGGATGTTCATCAGGGCAAGGCGACGGCCGCGCAAAGCGTCGCGCGTCAGCAGCAACTGGCGGGCGAAGTCAGCGCGTCGAGCAGCACGCAAGCCGATCTCGAAGCGCAATTGCGCGGCCTCGACGCGCAACATGAGCGCGACGTGCAAGACGTGCGCACGCGCTTCGAACGCGAACGTCAGGACGCGACCGTGTCCGCGCCGAAGGGCGGCACGGTCACGTTTTCGGGCCTCGTCGCGGGCCGCATGTTGACGACGGCCGACGTGGCGATGGTCATCGCGACAGACGAGAGCGGGCCCTTGCGCGCCGCGTTGAGCATTCCTTCTCGGCGTCGCGGTTTCGTGCGCGAAGGTCAGATCGTGCGGCTCAAGTTCGATGCATTCCCGTACGCCAAATTTGGCACGTACGAGGCGCGCATCGACTCCATCTCCGGCACCACCGTGCTGCCGGCGAGCCCGCCCAGTCCACCCGGCACACCAGGCGCGCCCGATCCGACCGAACAGACGGATAGCTCGAAAGAAGGCGAAGGCGATTACCTCGCATGGGCCACGCTGCGCGGCAACACCTTCGACTTCGAGGGACAGCATTTCAAGATTTTGCCGGGGATGCGGGCGACGGCGAGCATCGTCGTCGAGCGAAGGACGATTGCCGAATGGGTGCTGGCGCCCTTGTTCCGAATGCTGAGAGGTTGATGGTGCGGGTAATTTATCAGAATGAAGTGGCCGAATGCGGCTATGCGTGTCTGGCCATGGTGCTGTCGCATCTCGGCCGGGCGACCGAAGTACGCGAGTTGTCGAGCTACAAGCCCATTTCGGCGAACGGGCTGAGCTTGATGGACCTGTACGATGTCGCCACCGATTTCGGCCTTGCGGTGCAGGCATACCGCTTCGATCCCAACGATCTCTCGCAGGTCAAGAAGGGCTCGCTCATGCATTTCGGCGGCTCGCACTTCGTGGTGTTCGAAAAGGCGAGTCACGGCTACGTGCGCGTGCTCGATCCGGCAAGCGGCCGCCGGCGTATCTCGATGGACACGTTCCGCTCCGCCGTCTCCGGCTTTCTGCTGGAGTTCGCGCCTACGCCGCAAATGCCGCGCATCCGCGCGAAATCGCGCGTGCCCGCAGCGTTGAAGCGCGTGCGCGCACTTAATCCGGACCTCACGGCGCTCATCGCCAAGGTGCTGTTCGTCGCGCTCGGCAGTCAGTTCGCCATTCTCGCCGCGCCGTACTTCGGCAATCTGGTGCTCGACTACGTGGTCGCCGCGGACAATCGCAACTTGCTGAACGTGCTGATCATGACGTTCGCAAGCATCTTCGTGCTTGGCGCGCTGAGCGAATTCGTGCAGAAGTATCTGACTGAACTGCTCTATAACGTCACGCAGATCAACATGACCGAGGGGCTGATCGGCCATTTGCTGCGCAATCCCATGTCATGGTTCGAGAAGCGTCACGTCGGCGACGTCTTCGCGCGCGTGAAGGCGCAGGACGAGATCAGCGTGTTCGCCACGCGCTCCGCCATTTCCTTGCATATCGATCTGGCAGTCGGCGCACTCGCGCTCGTGCTCATGTTCATTCAGAGCCGCCAGCTTGCCGTGGTCGCGCTCGTCGTTTTCGCCGTGTATGTGGCGGTTGCGCTCAGCATGTTCGCGGCCATGCGCGACAATCACGCGCTCGTGCTCGAAACCTCGGCCCGTTGCGACGACTCGCTGATCGAGACCATCCGCGCGGCTTCGCTGCTCAAGCTCGCGCAAGGCGAGACCCGCCGCACGGCCATCTATATGACCGTCTACAAGGCTTACGCAGCGGCGCTTCTCAAGAGCAGCCGGCTGACCTGCACGCGCGACGGCATGCTCAAGCTCGTCAATTATGCCGATACCATCATCATCACGTATCTGGCGGCGCGTCTTATGCTGGGCGGCAAGGTGTCGGTCGGCGTGTTCTATTCGTTTCTGATCTACAAGTCGCTTATGTCGGAGCGCTTTGCGAGCGCCATCAACGCGATGTTCCAGTACTTCATGCTGAGCGTGCCGACCGCGCGCGTGGACGATATCGCCGAGAACGAGAACGAACGCTATACGCCGCTCGCGGATGCGCAGCGTGCCACCGAAGTGCGTCATTTCGAGCGTATCGACGTGCGCGATGTGACGTTCAGCTATGGCATTTCGGACCAACCGGTTCTGAAGAACGCGAGCTTCGAAGTGCGCAAGGGTGACAAGATCGTCATCACGGGGCCGTCGGGTAGCGGCAAGTCCACGCTCTTCAAGTTACTGTCGGCGGCCGAGCCGTTGCAGGAAGGGCATATCGCGCTCAACGACATCGCCTGGCCGAATCTCGCCGTCGATGAAATCCGCCGGCATCAGGCGCATATGCGTCAGGGCGACATCATCCTGCACGGATCGATCGCGGACAACATCACGCTCTTCACGGGCCAGGCGGACGAGGAGCGCATCCACAAGCTGCTCGACGACGTCGGCTTGTTACCCGACATCATGCGTTTGCCAATGCGAACGCGCACTGTCATTAGCGACACCATCGCGAATATTTCAGCGGGGCAGCGGCAGCGTCTGTTGCTGGCGCGCGCGCTCTATCAAAATCGCGAGCTATTGCTACTCGACGAACCGACCTCGAATCTCGATCCTGCATCGGTGAAGCATATCGCCGGGTTGTTGCGCAATCTCGATCGCACCGTCGTCGTGATTACGCACGATATGTCGCTGGCTTCGGCTTTCGATACGCGCTATCGCTTCGAGGATGGTGGACTCGTGCGCGAAGGCCAAGCGCCTGTGGTTGCGACGCCGGAAGAAGAAGCTCATGCATAAATCGTTGAAGCGCAGCTTGCTGCTCGGTATGTTGATACACGCGTCGCTCGCCCATGCCGACGATCTCATGGCGGTCGTTCAACAATCGCTCGGTCACGACGCCGAATTCGCGCAGGCGCGCGCAAGCTACGAGGCCGCGAAGCAAGCGGTGCCGATCGCGCGCGCCGCATTGCTGCCGCAAGTCGGAGGCGGCTGGGGACGCGCGTATAACCGCATCGTCATGGACGGCTTTCCGCGTCAGGACTATTGGCAGAACGGCTGGATGGTGACCGTCTCGCAACCGCTCTTCGACTGGAGCAAGTGGACCGCGTATCGTCAGGCGGATTTCACGGTGGCGCAAGGCGCGGTGGACTTCGCGGGGGCGCAACAGGCGTCGATCCTTCGCGCGGTGCAGGCTTATTTCGATGAACTCGCCGCGGAAGACGAGCAGAAGCGCACGGCGGACTATCTCGCGGCCATCGACTTGCAGCTCGATCAGGTGCGTCGCAAGCGGGCGGCGGGTGAGGCCACGCTCATCGACCAGCGAGAAGCCGACACCGCGCGCGAACAAGCCCAATTGCAGCAGGCGGATGCGCAGGAAGATGTATCGACGAAACGTCGCGTGGTCGAGCAAGTCACCGGCCAGCCGTTCTCGGCGTTACTTGCGTTGCCCCCAGGCATGACCTTGCCCGCCCTTTCCGACGGCGAAGAGTCGTGGACCGAGCAGGCGAAGGCGTCGAACTATTCGGTACAGTCGAAGCAACTCGGCTGGGAGATCGCGAAGTTCGATACCGCGAAGGCGCGCGCCGCGCATTATCCCGTCGCAAGCATTACGGGCACTTATCAGCCTGCTGGCGCTGCATCTGGCTACTCACGGCCTACGACTACCACCACGGCCATGTTTCAGGTGCAGATACCGCTGTTCTCGGGCGGCGAGGTTCAGGCGCGCGTGAAGCAGACGCTCGCGCTCGCGGACAAGGAGGAGCAGGCGTATCTGCTGGCATCTAGGCAAGCAGAAGCGTCCGCGCGCGACAACTTCGCACGCTATACGCGTCAACGGATTCGGGTGGATTCGCTCACGCATCTCGTGCAATCCTCGCGAGACACGCTGGATGCCACGCAGATCGGCTACAAGGTTGGCAGCCGTTCGGGCACGGATGTGCTTCGATCCATCGACGCGCTTTACACCGCGCGCCGCGATCTGCTGCGCTCTCGCTACGATGCCATCGTCGCGTTCCTGAAACTGAAGGCCGATGTCGCGACCTTAAGCACGAACGATATCGAGGTCATGAACGCGAAGTTGTGTTGCAGCGCGCAGACGGCGCTCACGGAATCGGCGAAAGCGAGCGGCGGGTCGTTCTAGTCCGCGCTCGCTCCGCGTTTCACCGCTCGCACCACGCGTGCGAGCGCCTTCAATGCATCGGCGGGGGAGTCGGCGAATTGCGCGGCGACTATGGCGCCATCCACGGCGAGCGCCAGCGCTTGTGCATCGGCCTTGGCTGTGCGCGATGCAGGCATGAGTGCGCGAATTGCCGCGGTCATATCCCGCTTGTGCCGCCGCGCGATATCCACGGCCGGCGGCAACGTGCCGCCCACTTCCACCACCGAATTGATGAACGCGCAGCCGCGATACGTGTCGCCGCCGAACCACTCGGCAAGCGCGGGCACGAGCGCTGAGAGCGAGCCGCCGTGACGCGCGAGCGCGTCGCGAAACCACGTCATCCAGTTCTCGTGACGGAACGCCAGGAACGCGACGATCAGATCGTCCTTGCTCGGAAAATAACGGTAGAACGTTTTCTTCGCGACGCCCGATTCCGCAATCACCCGGTCGATGCCGGTCGCGCGAATGCCGTCGCGATAGAAGAGATCGTGAGCCGTTTGCAGGATGCGCGCGTCGGGCGTGAGTTCCGTGACTTCGGTATGCGTATTCATGCAATCGATTGTAGACAGGTTCGTCTACCTGCGCTAGAGTAGGCCGCAGGTAGACAGACCTGTCTCCCCATATCGACTACATGTCAGAGGCAAAGGAGAGTTCGCCATGGAAAGCAAACCGCCGTTCCCGCCGTTCACCGCCGAAACCGCCGTGCAGAAAGTCCGTGCCGCCGAAGATGGCTGGAACACGCGCGACCCGAAGAAAGTCGCACTGGCTTATAGCCAGGACACCCGCTGGCGCAATCGCGCGGAATTCGTCGACGGCCGCGCTGCCGTGGAAGCGTTCCTGCAGCGCAAGTGGGATCGCGAGCTGGACTATCGACTCATCAAGGAACTGTGGGCGTATACGGGGAATCGCATTGCCGTGCGTTTCGCTTATGAATGGCACGACGATTCGGGCCACTGGCATCGCAGTTATGGCAACGAGAACTGGGAATTCAACGAGGCGGGTCTCATGACGCACCGCCATGCGTCGATCAACGACTTGCCGATTCGGGAAGCGGATCGCAAATATCATTGGCCGCTCGGACGCCGGCCGGACGACCATCCCGGCCTGAGCGATCTCGGCTTTTAACACGCGCGTACGCTCACATGTTGCGACGGCGGCGAAACGCCCACCATCCCGCGAGCACGGTAAAGCTCGCGACGATCAACACGAGCAGCCAGAAGCCGTGATGATTTTCCGCGAGCGGAATGCCGCCCACGTTCATGCCGAAGAAACCCGCGACGATATTGATCGGCAACGCGAGCACGGTCACGAGCGTCAGCGTGAACAGCGTGCGATTGCTCTGCTCGTCCATGCGCGTCGCGATCTCTTCCTGCAAGAGCTTGATGCGCTCGACGAGTCCCGCGAGATCGTTGAGCACGAGCGAAAATTCCTCGGTGGCGTCGCGCAATTCCTGAATGTCCTGCGCGTGCAGCCAGCGCGGCGGACGCGCAAGCAGCCGGAATACCGAGCCCGGTTCCGGCGCGAGCAGGCGTTGCAGCCTGACGAGCACGCGTCGCAACGCGCCGAGATCCGAACGGCTCGTGGGCGAATGCAGCGACAGAAAGCGGTCTTCTATGCCGTCCACTTCCACGCTCGTGCGCCGCACGATCTGCACGAGCAATTCCGCCTGATCGCGCAGCAGATGCGCGAGTAATTCCGCGGGCGAACGAAACAGCTCGCCACGTCGCACCGATTCGCGCAGGGAGTCCACGGAACGCAGCGGCTTCATGCGCGCGGTGACGAGAATCTTGTGATGCGTATACGCCCACAAGGTGGCGATCTCGGACGGCGTCAGTTCGAAGTTGAAGATCACATCGTTGATGACGGCGAACAACGCGCCTTCCTTATGCTCGATGCGCGTCGAGTGCGAGCCTTCGCTGAGCGTCTCGAAGAATGCGTCGGGAAGGCCGAGCCGCGTGCGCATCCAGCGTTCGCACGCGCTATTGGCGAGATCGAAGTGCAGCCAGATGAATTCCTTCGACGTATCGTCGCGGGCGAGCCAGGCGCTCGCGGTGTCGGCGTCGATGGCAACGCCCGGCTGGTCGAGATGAAACAGGAAGCCGCAGACGAGGCCGGAGAAGTCGGAGCCGTAGGACGGTCTATGCAGGGTAGCGGGATTCATGCGGGCGGTCGGTGGCAGTGGCTAAACGGCGTCATCGATATCGACTGGCGTGACAGGGCGGCAGGCGTTAGTGTGCCATTGCTCGCGCGTCTGTCGAATGGGGCGCGCGGGCCAGGTTCTTCATACCCGTGCAAATTTGGCTGTCACAAAGCGGGCGTATCATGGCGCAACGCAAGAAGGGCGCGGCGCGCCCTCGCATCGGACGATATCGACGCGAATCATTTGCCCAAACCGGGGAGAGGCAAGAGTGGACGACCGTGATGAACTGGATGGCGATACGCAAACCACGGCAGCAGGCGTGGTCCGGCTGGCTTCGGTGATCGCTGTTCTCGTGCGCGAAGGCGCGGTGGATACGCGCTTTGGCGGCAAGCTTTTCAAGCGGATCGACAAGGAAGCCCGGCGCGTGGCGGAAAACGAAGAAGCGGAGCGGGACGCGGTTTTCGCGGCGCTCGGCGAACTCGATCTGGCCTTGCGTCAGCACGACGCCGCATCGCTCGTGGAAGCAAACGCGCGCCTGCGTGACCGCGAAGAAGTGGTCGCGGGCAAGCGTCGCAAAAGCAAAAAAGACTGACCGCGCACGCCGAGAAGCGGCGGCGCGCGTCTCTGGTCCGAAACCTGCTGGCTGTTCGGCAAAATGAATTTGCCGGATTGCCATGCCTCTGACTTCGCTGACTTCGCTGACCTCGTCTTCTCAACCGTGTTCGCTGTGGACCAACCGCAGCGTCGACGTCGACCGTAAGCAATGGCGCATTCTTATCGTGGATGACAACGCCACGAGCGCCGAGGCACTCTCCGCCGCCTTTCTCGCCGATGGCTTCGAGACGCGCGTCGCGCTCGGCGGCCTGGAGGCGCTGCACGCGGTGGATCGTTGGATCCCGCACATCGTCATTCTCGATATCACCATGCCCGAGCACGACGGTTTCGCCACCGCCCGCGTCTTGCGCCGCGTGGCTCAGACGCGCGACGCCGGGATCATTGCGTTTACCGCGCTCGGTGAAGAACTCGTCAGGACGCAAGGGCTTCACGCCGGTTTCGACGGTTATTGCCAGAAGGGCAGTTCGCCGGCCGCGCTCGTGCGGCTCATCGAAAAGCTCGTGCAGGTGCATTGAGAGATAACGCCGGAAATCAGCCCGAGTTACCCGTCTATTGCACGCTCGTGCGATAAATAATCGTTTTGCCCCCGCTAAACAAAGCTCGCGCCGCTGCTGGACTGCATCGTCCGCAAACCCTTATCCGAAAAGGCTGCTCAGAACTTAAGCACAATCGTGCTGCCAGCGATTGTTGGTTCAGCGTGAAAAGTGTATTGAAAGATATCGAGATAAAAAAACGATAGTAGGGGTATACACTGCATTTCATCGACGTAGCAGACAGTTTCTCGCAAGACCGCTGCGGCGCTTTCTGATTGAACGTCAACCGTCTTTGGAGCTCACCATGAAACGCAATCTTATCGCTACTCTCTTGATCGCCGCTTCCGCCACGCTCGCAGCACCCGCATTTGCAAGCGGCTACGGCCCGGCTCCGTTCTACCGTCCGGCAGTCGGCGCGCCGAGCTCGCAACAAGGCCCGAGCGCACAAACCATTGCTGCTGAAGAAGCGGCTCATGGCGACAACCGCGCTTTCGGCGGTTCGCGTGACTCGCTGGCTCAATCGGGCAATCGTGCGCAAGCCAACGGCGACAACAACGCAAACTCGGTTTTCTTCGGTCACTGATCGAAACAGTCCGGCCGGATTATCATTCGGCTAAACGGACTGACCAGTACGCAATAAGCAAAGAAAACGGCGCCCGGAGAAACAGACTCACAAGGTCTGTTATCTCGGGCGCCGATTTCGTTTGATCGCTCGGTTTTCAGGCCGCGTTGGCCAATGCGCCGCGCATGACGGTTGCGAGTTCGGAAGCCTCGAACTTCGACACATACGCATTCGCTCCGACTTTGCGAACGTGCTGCTCGTTCGCGGAACCCGAAAGCGACGAGTGGATCACCACCGGAATATGCTGCAAACCGGATTCCGCCTTGATCCGTCGCGTGAGCGTGAAGCCGTCCATTTCCGGCATTTCCAGGTCCGTCAGCACGAGCGCGATCTGATCCGACACTTCCGTGCCGTCCTTCTGCGCCTTTCTGAGCGCCGATTCCAGCACGTCCCACGCTTCCTGACCGGTCTTGGTCATGACGAAGGGCACGCCCATCGCGGTGAGGCTCTGTCCGATGAGCGAGCGCGCCACGCCCGAGTCGTCCGCGGCGAGCACGCGCGCGCCGGGCTTGAGCCGCAGGCGGCCGGTGCTTTCCTCGGTGATATCGGATTCCTGCCCCGGCAGCACTTCTCGCACGATGCGCTCGACATCCAGCACTTGCGCAAGACGCGATCCGTCGACGTTGCCGTCCAGCCGCGCGAAGCTCGTTACCGTGCTGCCGCCCGAATGCGATTCCGCCGACAGCACCTGATTCCACTCCAGCCGCACGATGTCATCGACTTCCTCGACCGCGAAGCCCTGCGTGGTACGCGCGAACTCGGTGACGAGCAGGATCTTCGGACCGTTTTTCGGCCGGCATCCGGTGATGCGCGCCAGATCGATCACGGGAATGATCTGCCCGCGAATGTCGGCGACGCCGAGAATTTCCGCGCTCGATCCCGCGACAGCGGTGATCGTCGGCATCGCGAGAATCTCGCGCACCTTGAACACGTTGATGCCGTAGAGCTCGCGCTGTTCCGAACCCGGCGCCTCGCCGAGCCTGAACAGAAGCAGCTCGAACATGTTGCTGCCCGCGAGCCGCACGCGCTGCTCGATATCCTGTTGTGAACTGCTCACCTTTGTCATCTCCATGAGCGGCGCCTCATTGCGCCGCTTGATGCGCGCATCGCGGCGCGCGTGTCTGATTAGCGGCACGAATCGACAAAACTGAAGGCGACGCGCCTTGCGTGCGCAAACGCAAGTCCAGCGGGCCTGCAAAAACATGCGAGCGGACGGGCGCATATCCGCGAGCCGGGGTTGATCTATACTTTTTCCACGGTCGGACTTTCGCCGATGCAGCCGGTCACTTTTAAGCCCGCGCTACATGTCGCACGACGAACTGCCTCGCCCGTTACGCGCAACATCGGTTCCGCACAACAAAAGCGCGTGTTCATCGGCCGGTGAGCCGCGCGAAGCCAGACGGAGGCGCTCGATGGCAACAGTCGCACAGGTACTCAGTTCCAAACCCGATCAGACAGTCATCACGATCGCGGCAACTGCATCGGTCTACGATGCAATCAGATTGATGGCCGACCGCCATATCGGCGCGGTGATCGTCACGGAGAACGAGGAGATCGTCGGGATCGTGACCGAGCGCGACTATGCGCGCAAGGTCGTGCTGATGGACCGTTCGTCCAAGCAGACGCCGGTGCGCGACATCATGACCTCGCACGTGCGTTACGTCCGCCCCGACCAGACCACGGACGACTGCATGGCGCTCATGACGGAAAAGCGCATGCGCCATTTGCCGGTGATCGAAGACGGCAAGCTGACCGGCATGATTTCCATCGGGGACTTGGTGAAGAACATCATCTCCGAGCAGCAGTTCACCATTCAGCAGCTCGAGTACTACATTCGCGGCGGCGAACATACCTGATCTGCCTTGAGCGATGGCGCACGCCTTGCGCGTGCGTCTCGTCATGCGGCTGTAAGCATTTTGTTATGATTCGGCAGATACTCGCCGGGCTTCGTTGCGTGCGTGTCGGCGGGACGTGGCGTCTTGAGCGCGCTTCCACGGCACGTCGGCGGCCAGGCGGGACGAATCGCACGATGCCAGGAGCGCTGCCGATGACCCCGACCGCCACACCCGTCATACCCGCCGAACCTGCTCGAGGCGCGGAACAAGGGCAGACACTTGCGCCGCACGCGCCGTTTTTTATCGTGATGAACGCGGGATCGGGCCGCAAGCAGGCCGATGAAACCCGCGCCGTGCTGGACCGCGAACTTGGCGCGGCGGGTCGGCGCTTCGAAATGTGCGTCGTCGATGACCCCGGCCGTCTGCCCGCCGCCGCGCGCGAGGCGGCACAACTGGCGCTCGATCAGGGCGGCGTGCTGGTCGGCGCCGGTGGCGACGGCACGCTATGCGCCGTGGCCGAAGCGGCGCTTACGCGCGGCGTGCCATTCGCGGTGCTGCCGCGCGGCACGTTCAATTACTTCAGTCGCGATCACGGTATTCCCGCCGATCTCGAGCTTTCCACCCGCCTGTTGCTCGAAGCGCGCGTATTTCCCGCGCAGGTGGGCTACGTGAACGGCCAGATGTTCATCGTCAATGCGAGTCTCGGGCTTTATCCCAAGCTGCTGGAAGATCGCGAAACCTACAAGCAGCAATTCGGCCGCAGCCGTCTGGTCGCGCTGTGGTCCGCGCTCAACACGCTATTGCGGCGGCATCGGCATTTGCGGCTGCATATCGAGCATGAAGGGCAAGTGCGCGACATCCGTTCATCGACGCTCTTCGTCGGCAACAACCGGCTGCAACTCGAACAGATCGGCATGGCCGAAGCCGGCGCACTGGAACATGGCTTGCTTGTGGCCATTGCGCCGCGTCCGGTCGGGCGGCTCGCGCATCTGTTCCTGTCCTTGCGCGGCGCGGCAGGGCGGCTATCCGACTCCGATCACGTGACGAGTTTCACATTCGAGCGCATTACGGTGACGCATCCGTCCGGACGACGCCGTCGCGTGAAGATCGCAACCGATGGCGAAGTGGCGTGGCTGCAGATGCCGCTGGAATTCCGCGTTTCCGACAAGCCATTGCTGCTGCTCAAACCCGAGCCGGCCGTGGCCGAAGCCAATCGCTCATGAACGTTTTGCTGCAAATATCCGATCCGCATTTCGGCACCGAACGCCCGACGGTGGTGGCGGCGCTCTTGCGGCTTTCCGATGCCATCTCGCCCGATCTAGTCGTCGTCTCGGGCGACATCACGCAGCGCGCGCGGCGGTATCAGTTCGCGCTGGCGGGCGCGTTCTTCGATGCCCTCGGCACGCGGCCCCGGCTCGTCATTCCCGGCAATCACGACATTCCGCTCTTCAATCCGCTCGCGCGGCTTTTTCGTCCGTATGCGAATCATCAGCGCGTGTTCGGCGCGGAGCTCGAGCCGTCGTTCGAATCGGACACGCTGCTCGTGCTCGGCGTGAACACCACGCGTCCGTTCCGTCACAAGGACGGCGAAATTTCGATGCAACAGGTCAAACGCGTTTCCGCGCGGCTCGAAGCGGCAAGCGCGAAGCAATTGCGCGTGGTGGTCACGCATCAGCCGGTCGCGGTCACGCGCGCGAAAGACGAGGCCAACCTTCTGCATGGACACGAGCGCGCCGTGCAGCGCTGGGCGCGCGCGGGCGCCGATCTCATTCTTGGCGGGCACATTCATCTGCCCTACGTGTTGCCGCTGCACGATACCTTCGCCGGCCTGCCGCGCAAGCTGTGGGCGGTGCAGGCGGGCACGGCGCTGTCCCGGCGCACGCGCGGGACCATCGACAATTCGGTGAACGTGATTCGCTACGACGGGTCTTCGGGTACGCGCAGCACGACCGTCGAGCGCTGGGACTATGTGGAAACGAGCGAGCGCTTCGAGCTGATCGCGCGTCACGATCTCGCGCTGGATAGCGCCGCCGCCGAACCGGCAACAGTCGCATCCGCCTGATCGACGCTCTTGGAGCGCTTCGTGCTGCTGCAACTCAGGAAGCTATGTACGCCGGATGACGAGTTCCGCGAAACCTGTCGCGGGATCGTGCTCACGCGTGTAGCGTTCGTCCGGCAACTTTGCGATCAGCACTTCCGCCGTCGTGCGCACGATGCATCCCGCCGTGACGTGGCCGCCGAAGACGCGGCCATCGGCATCGGAGATGCTCATGTGCAGATGCGGCCCATCCGCCGATAGCGATCCCGCCAGCGTCAAAATTTCGAGGTCGCCGCGCAGAACGGTTGCCTCGTCGCGCCCGGCATAGCGCAAGGCAGCCACGCTCAAGCTGCCAATGCCTTGCAGGACGAACGCTGCGCCCGCTTCTTGCGCGCTTTTTTGCGAGCGAACTGCGAGATCGAGCGCGAGGCGCAGGTCATCGCCGGGAGAAAGACGCAGGGTAAGCGTGTGCATGGAAGATTCACCGCGAGCTTGAGCGTGAGAACGAGCGTAAGTCGAAGGAATGCCAACAAGCGTACACGTTCGCACGGCCCGATGGCATGATGGACCGTCGCTTGCATCGCCAACAAACCGATTGGAGACGCCATGAGTTTCGAACTGACGATGCTGGCCTGGACGCTCATCCTCGCTCTCGTGCAAGTGCTGCTGCCCGCGTTCTTGCGCAACAAGGAGACGGGCCTCAGATACAACGCCGGTCCGCGCGACGGCCCGGCGCCGCCGCCGCGCAAGCTCACCGGGCGCCTGATGCGAGCGCAATCGAACCTTTTCGAGACCTTGCCGATCTTCGCTGTCGCGGTGCTGATCGTGCATGTCGCCGGGCGCGAAAATGCGCTTACGCACTATGGCGCGCTCATGTATTTCGTCGCGCGCCTGTGCTACGTGCCGCTTTATGCGGGCGGTGTGCCGTTCGTGCGCTCGCTGGTGTGGCTCATTTCCATCGTGGGTATCGTGTTATTGCTCGTGCCCATCATCTGACGCGTGATTGAACGTGATCGACCTCAAGGGAGTGATTGCATGTCCGCACAACCGTACGATCCATCGGTAGTGGAAGTCGAAACCGCGCCGGACCCCGAGTTCGCGGTGATCCTCATGCACGGACTCGGCGCGGATGCCAACGACTTCGTGCCGCTCGTGCCCGAACTGCGTCTGGCCGATGCCCCCGCCATGCGCTTCGTGTTTCCGAACGCGCCGGAGATTCCCGTAACCGCGAACAACGGCTACGTGATGCGCGCGTGGTACGACATCCTGTCGTTCGAAGGTATCAACCGGCGCGTGGACGAGGCGGGCATCGAGACGTCTGTGGCCTTCGTGCGCGAACTCGTTGCGCAGCAGAACGCGCGCGGCATCGCCTCCGAGCGCATCTTTCTTGCCGGCTTTTCGCAGGGCGGCGCAATGACCTATCAGGCGGGGCTCACGCATCCGGAAAAGCTCGCGGGGCTGATCGTGCTGTCGGGTTATATCCCGTCGAAAGGCTTGATCGATGCCTCGTTCAGCGATGCGAACCGCGACACGCCGATCTTCGCCGCGCACGGCAGCTTCGACGACGTACTCAACGTGCGGCTAGGCGAGGAAGCCGTGGACTTCGCGCGCGAGCAGGGCTGCACGGTGGAATGGAATACGTATCCGATGCCGCATTCGGTCTGCATGGAGGAAGTGGAAGCACTGCGCGAGTGGCTGGGTGCGCGCTTGCGCGAGG
Organism: Caballeronia sp. HLA56; assembly: GCF_054655155.1. NCBI lineage: Bacteria > Pseudomonadati > Pseudomonadota > Betaproteobacteria > Burkholderiales > Burkholderiaceae > Caballeronia > Caballeronia sp. HLA56. The sequence continues at coordinate 409,292 of NZ_BAAHOB010000001.1, forward strand.
GTTGAAGCGCCGCGTTGGTATGCCCGCCGATCCGCTTCGGCAAGGTGGAAGCCGCAGCGTGTCGGCATTGCCGCGGCGCGCGCCGGTTGCATGAAAGAAGCGGTGCACTAGACAAGCACGTCAGCCGCGCAATGTCCGAGCAAAGAGTTCGAGCACCGCGTCCGCATTGACGCCGATACACGCGTCGCACGATGGCCGCGTGTCCCAATCCGGCGCGCTGGCACGCATCGACGTGGGCTTTTGCACAGTCAAACCCGCCGCGATACCTTCGGTCAGCACGCGCACCGGCCCGCTTCTCGTCGTGAACAGTTCGCGCGAGACGACGAAAGCGGCCGCCGAATAATCGTGCGCGTAGATGCCGCGCGTCTCGCCATCGTTCGCGTGAAAGCGCTCGTAAAAGCGCGAGACGTTCCATACGAACCGGCCGGCATTGCCTGCGCTGTCCCGCACATCGGCGAGAAACGCGTTCGTCATCACGGTTTCATGCGTTACATCGAGCCCGACGATCGACACCTTCCACGGCGCGCCGAAGACGATATCGGCCGCTTCCGGGTCGCCATGGATGTTTGCCTCGGCGGCGGGCGTCACGTTGCCGAGCGCGCCGTTGTTACCGAACGCGCCGCCCATGACGACGACCTCGCGCACGAGCGATGCAATCTCCGGATCGTCTCGCAACGCGAGCGCGAGATTCGTGAGCGGCCCGACCGCGAGCAGCGTGATTTCGCCCGGCTCCGCGCGCACCTTTTCGATAATGAACCGATGTGCCGCGCGCCCGTCCTCCTTCACCGTGACGGCTTCCGTGCGCTCGACGTTGCCGAGCGCATCGTCGCCGTGGATTTGCGGAATAGGTTCGGGCGCGGCGCGTTGCAAAGGCGCCGCCGCACCGCGTGCGACCGGCACATTCGGCGCGAAACGCGATGCAAGATAGAGCGCGTTGGCGGTCGTCGTATGGATATCGGCATTGCCGAACACGCTCGTGATGCCGACGAGTTCGATCCGCGGATGCAACGTCTGAAACACGAGCGCGATAGCGTCGTCGATACCGGGGTCGGTGTCGTAGATGACCTTGTGCACACTCATGCGATGGCTGCCTCGCAAGCGCTCTGGCCGGCGGCTGCGTTCGGCATCAACGCGACCATGCCGCGGCGCAATTCCGCCGGGCTCACGGGCTTGCTCAGCACATCCTGCTCGCACGCGAGCGGCACGATGGTGGCCGACGGTTCGCCCGTCACGACCAGACACGGACACGGACGGCCGAGCCTTGCGGTGCCCAGCATGGCCACTTCGCGCGCGGTCTTGGAGTCGCGCAGGCGGTAGTCGGTGATGATGAGATCCGGGAAGCGCTCGATGTCCGCGAGAATGGTTTCGAACTCGTCGAAGGTCGCGGCGGAGTCGTAAAGCACGCCCCATTGCGAAAGCAGCGCCTCGGTGGATGCGCGCACGAGGCCGTCGTCTTCCACGAGCAGCACGTAGCGCCCGCTCAGCGCCGCCGCTTCGTTCGCCTCGGACAATGCAGGCGCGCGCGTGGACGGCTTGTCGAGCGTCGGTCCGCACTGCGGCATTTCCAGTGAGAAACGCGAACCGCGCCCTTCGGTGGACTTGAGCTCGATGCGGTGTTCGTCCAGCATCGAAATGACCGCATTGACGATAGACAGGCCGAGTCCCAGCCCCTTGTCGCGATCTTGCTCCGGGTTGTCGACCTGGAAGAAGGGCTGGAAGATGGCGTCGAAATAATCGGCCGGAATGCCGATGCCGTTATCCAGCACGTCGATGCGCGCCCGCGTCGGCGAGCGCACCACGCCGACGATCACGGTGGGCTTGGCGGTCTTGCTGGCGCTCTTGCTTTGATCGGCGTACTTGATGCCGTTCGAGATCAGATTGGCGATGGCGCGTCCGAGCCAGTGCGCGTCGCTTCGCACGCAGACGACTTCCGACTTCGGCAGCCGCAGCCGCAAGTCGACGCCACGGCTCATGGCGAACGGACGCAATTGTTCGACGGCTTCCTCGATGGTTCGCCGCACGTCGAACACGTGATAGCGCGGCACCACGCGGCCCGATTCGAGCCGCGAGAGATCGAGCACGGCATTTAAGAGCCGCGCCAGAATGATCGACGAGCGCCCGCATTCGTCGATGAGCCGTTCCGCCTGCTCGAACTCGCCGTTGCGGATGGCCTCGGCGGCGGCTTGCAGGAACAGGTTGAGCGCGTGCATTGGCTGGCGCAGATCGTGGGTCGCGGCGGCGAGGAAATTGGACTTCTCGCGGCTCGCGGTTTGCGCGGCGATCATCTGCTGTTCGCGCAACGCGAGCAATGCCGTGGTCTTGTTCTCCTGGTCCTTCCTGGAGATCTCCAACTCGTCGTTCTTGCGCGCGAGCGAGCCGTTCGCGGCGCGCAGTTCGTCGTTGAGCGAGGCGAGCGCGCGCTCGGCGGAAAAGCGTTCGCGCGAGACGCGTTCGGCGTGCACGCAGACGCCGTGGCCGACCACGATCACGTTGAACATATAGAACAGTCCGGCAAAGAAATTCTCCGGATTGAGCAGATGCGCGGTGAGCTGCAGCACCACGATTGACGCCATGGTGACGATGCCCGCCGTCAGCACGACCCGCGAGCGCAGATAGAAGAAGCTGAACTGCACGAAGAGCGCGAGGCACAGCCCCGTGAAATGCTGCGTGTAGTTATAGGGCGAGGGCGTGATCGCGAAGAGCGCGAGGATCAGACACAAGAGCCCGTAGATGCCCGTGAGGATGACCTTCTCGGACATCGCGTGCGAGCGGAACGAGGGCCGCAGGACGAGACAGCATTCGAGAATCAGCAACACGATGCCCGCAAAGCGGATTGCCAGAATGTCGGACAGGCGCCCGTTCAGCGCGCTGTTGCCTTGCGAGAAACTGAAGTCCCACCAGAGGAAGCAGGTCCAGATGACGAGCGCGAGCAGCGCGGATGCGCGCCTGAACGCGCAGAAGCGCTGCGCGTGATCTTCGAGGAATTGCGCTTCCAGCGCGCGGTCGGCGAAAGCGGCCGGAATGGAAAGATTGCGAACGAGACTGAGCCCCGCTTCTCGCGCGGCGGAGAAAATCTCGGGAGTGCGCACACGTTCGGCGCGTTGAGGGACGGCCATCGCTTGTTTGAGTCGCGGTTTCGGGGATATCTACTGTAGGACAACTTGGTCTTACCAATACGCCTTTTTTTAGGCATCAACCGTTAAAAACGGAAATTAATGCGAGCTTTTGGCGGGCGGACGCTGAAAAAAGATGGCTTTGGACGGCAGCGGCGGGGAAGGAGGAGAGAGTCGACGCGCAAAGCAACCGGTGCATCTCGGAACCGGATCAGTCGAACGGCGAGCCGGGCATGCCTGCTCGCCGTATCGAAGGACGGCCACGACAGATGCCCCCCGCGCGATGACGAGGGCTAACCGTACCGCGCGAGAGTGCGCGATACCGCGCCTCGCGCATTCACGATTTCGGTTTGGCCTTGGTGCTGCGTTTGGCGACCTGCGTTTCCTTGGCGCCCGCTGCCTTGGGCGGCGATGCCTTGGGACCGGCCGTTTTCTTGCGGCTCGACATTTCGGTTTCGGCGGGATTGCTCGCTTGAGCCTTGCGTGGGGATGGCATGATGACCTCCTTCAGTGTGTGTCCAGGACGAACACACTGATAACCATAGGACGCGCATAGCCGGGAATCAAGACAGCGCAAGGCTTTCGCGCCGTCTTTCGCAAAAAGCTTCTGAGAGCGAAGCAATTCGCGGTCTCGACGCGCCGCATCGACGCCAGTTCAGCCGATGAGCTTGAGCCCTGCCGGCAACGCCTCGCCGAACACGCGGCCTTCGTCGGCGCGATCGAGCGTGACGACTTCGCGGACCATGGCGATCCACGCTTCCGCCGCGCCCATCGTCTCCAGGCGCTGCACGACGGCGGCGCGGATGTCGTCGGGAAGGTCGCGCGAACGGTCGCCCGTCATGCGCGCGATCTGCACGGCCGCGAACGCCGCCGGATCGACCTTCTTCCAGTCGAGCGCGAGGATCGCGCCGAGCCAGGCGGTCGCCGTCTCGGGCGGCACGACGCCATGCGCGCTGCCGTAGAACGGCTGCCGCGCGCCGATCCGCCCGACCGCCCACCAGCTCTGCACGTTCTCCGAAGGCTTCTTCAGCCGCGTGAGCAGCCATTCGCCGGTTTCGATCTTGCGCGCGACCGGCACGCGTTCGAGCGATGCCGCGAGCCGCACCATGTCTTCATAGCCCGCGCGCGCAGCGCCCGCCGCGCGCCGATAGCGGCTCGTGCCGGGCGGTTGAAGCACGAAGGCCATGTCGTCGAGCAGGCGCAGTTGCGCGGCTTCGGGCAGACCGCCTGCCGCGCGCCGCCATAGCGTCCACCATTCGGACCAGATCTGGCTTTCGTTGCCGTACTGGATGCCCTGGTCGAAGAGCGTCCACAATTGCTCGACGCGCCAGCCATCCAGCGGATGACCGAAGCCCGGCCGCAAGCAATAGCCCGTCAGGTTGAGCCACAGCCGTTCGTGATCGGCGGAACGGCGGCGGCGTTTCGCGCGGTCCCACAGCGCGCCGTAAAGCTCGCGCAAGAGCGCGAGATCCCAGCTATCGCGCGGGCCGAGCGCCTGTTCGAGCAGCGCGCGCAGGCGCTTGATCTCCTTCGGGCCGACGTCCTGCGAACGCGCGCCGAAAGTGCGGTCGATCAGATCGATGGCTTTCGGCAACGCAGGATGCGTTTCGCTTGCCGCCGCGTCGTTCGACGCATTTTCCCGGCGCAATTGAAATTCGAGCAGCCAGCGTTTGGCGGGATCGTCGGTGGCGATGCAGTGCATCTCCAGCGTGCCGACTTCAGTGAGCGAAGTCGTCAATTGCACGGGCGTCTCGTTGGGCTTGTGCGCGTGATTCGCCTCCTGGCCGCGCGGATCGACGACCGTGGCGATGGGCGGCAAACGCACGAAGTCGCCGGCCGAGGCGCTGACATCAGCGATCTCGCCTGCCTTGAACGTCGCATCCGCCACCGAAGACACCAGGTGAAAGCGCACCGGCGCGCCGAGCCGCAACGCGAAGGTGCGGTCCGCCAGATGGATGGCCTGACCTTCCTCGGTGCCGCGCGGCAGCACGCAGACGCCGCGCTCGCCAGCGTCGCTCTTGTCTTCGTCGAGCAGCAGGAAGTAGCTGCGCGCAGAGCCGCCGCCGATCTTCGGTGCGCGGCCCGCGCGCGCGAGCGCATAGGCGACCGCGCCGCGCGCCACGGCAACGTCCGGATCGTGATTGGCGAGCACGTGGACCGGCCCGCCGCGCCATGAACCGAGCGCCTCGGCGATACGGCTCGCAAGCGGTTCGGCGCGAAACACGCCGCCGTTCAGGAGCAGCGTGTCGGGAACGGGCAAGCTGGCTTGGTCAGATGCCGCTTCGCCCAACGCCTCGCGCGCCTGCGTGGCATGTTGCGCGAGAAACGCCGCGACGTGCCGCGTGACGCCGGCATCGCTTGCATAAGGCAGCCCGAATTCGACGATACCCCCGCGCGCGCGACGCGGACGCTCGTCGGGCGCGACCATCGGAAAGAAGCCATCGACGATGATCCGCACGATCTCCTCGCGCGTCACTTCCGTGGAGCGCGCGCCGCCGATCAGCTTCGAGCCCGCGCCGAGCAGCGTGATCGTGGCCTTGTCCGGCGCGTTGGCGCCGAGCAATTGCTCCTTGGCCGCGCGGCAACGTTCGACGAGTTGCGAAAGACGCGCGGCGGAGAGGCGCTCCTGATCGTTGCCGGCAAGGCGCCGCTCCACCAGATGCGCAAGCGCCAGGTCCATGTTGTCGCCGCCGAGCATCAGGTGGTTGCCCACGCCGATGCGCGTCAGGCGCGGCTCCGAGCCGTCCATCGCGACCTGGATCAGCGTGAGGTCGGTCGTGCCGCCGCCGACATCGCAGATGAGCACGAGCCGCGTGGCCGCGAGTTCATCGGCGAGCTTTTCGCGATGGTGAAACAGCCAGTCGTAGAACGCCGCCTGCGGTTCCTCCAGCAGGCGCAGCGCCGTAAGCCCGGCCATGCGCGCCGCTTCGAGCGTGAGGGCGCGCGCGCCTTCATCGAACGATGCGGGCACGGTGAGCACGAGGTCCTGCGCTTCGAGCGGCGAGCCCGGAAAGCGATGGTTCCACGCCGCGCGCACATGCGCGAGATAACTCGCGCTCGCGGCGACGGGCGAGATCTTTTCGATGTCGTCGCCCGCGCCCCACGGCAGAATTTGCGCGACACGATCCACCGAAGCATGCGAGAGCCAGCTTTTCGCGCTCGAAACGAGCCGCCCCGGAACCTGCGCGCCCAGCACGCGCGCGAGCTGGCCGACCACTTCGGGCTGTGCCCCGGCGTTTGCGTCACGGGGCCACGGCAACTGCAAGTCGCTCGCGTTCAGTTCTCCCGCTGCCGCGTGATACCGCAACGATGGCAGGAGCGGGCGCGCCGCCACTTCGCCCGGACTCACGAGCTGTTCCATCTCGAAGACGCGAATCTCGTCCGAGCCCGCTTCGGCATAGGCGACGACGGTATTGCTCGTGCCCAGATCGATACCGACGCGATAGCGCGCGCCCGCCGCCTTCTTACGCGCCGGCACTTACAGGCCCATGCCCGAGTCGGCGCTCACGCCGCCGCGCATGTCGAACTCGACCTTCCAGCGCTCGGACGATCCGCGCGGCACGGCTTCGAGTTCGAGCGTGCCGGCCTCGGTGATGCGCGCGTGCAGCTTGACCGGCACGACTTCGCCGGGCGTGCGCCCTTCCGATGGCAGCGATGCCTCGATCTCCTCGAGTTCCTGCAGTTCGTCCGGCTGCCAGTATTCGAGCAGCGTGCCCACCTCGTCCTGACGGCGCACCGACGAGCCGAAGAAGCGGAAATGCACCGGCTCTCCGACCACGAGCCCGAACTCCTGCGCGGGCAGCGCGGCCTCCGTGCCTTCCTCCATGCCGAAAGGCGCCACGCACAGTGCCTGCACGGGCGGTTCGAGTCCGGGCACGGCAGGCATTGCCGACTCGACCGCGACGTAGTATGCGCGTGCCGTGCCGCCACGAATGCGCACGCCCTTGCCGCGCCGAACATAGCCGTAATAGGCCGCGCCGCGCGCCACCGCCAGATCGAGGTCCGCGCCTTCGAGCAGACGCGCGGCGGGCGCGTTCTCGGCGGCGAGCCATGAATTGAGCGTGGACATGACGCGCTCGACCAGGAGCGGCGACTTGAACACGCCGCCGTTGAAGAGCACCGCGGTCGGATGCAGCAGCGTCGCGCCTTGCGGGGCTTCGTGCGGCAAGCCTTCGATTTGCGCGAGCGCGTTCACCTGACGGCCGAGGAACGCGGCGAGGTGACGCGTCACGGCGGCATCCTGCGCATAGGGCAGACCGAGTTGCGTGAGACCGGCGCGTGCGCGGCTGACCGGGCGCGCGCTGCCATCGACTTGCGGGAAGAAGCCTTCGAGCAAGATCTGCGTGAGTTCGGCGCGCGTGAGCTCGGTGCGCAGCGAGCCGCCGATCAGCTTCGAGCCACGGCTCGGCACGACGAGCGGCACGGTTTCCGTGTCCGGATGGGTGAGCAGCGTTTCCTTGGCCGAACGGCACGCATAAGTGAGCGCGCGCAGTTGCCACGGATCGGGTTGCGTGCCGGCGGCCGCGAGCTTGCGCGCGACGATATGCGCGAGCGCCAGGTCCATGTTGTCGCCGCCCAGCAGGATGTGTTCGCCGACCGCGACGCGATGCAGTTCGAGATTGCCTTCACGCTCAACCACGGCGATCAGCGAGAGATCGGTGGTGCCGCCGCCGACATCGACGACGAGAATCACATCGCCCACTTTCACTTGCTTGCGCCAGCCGCCCGTCGACTTCTGAATCCAGCTGTAGAGCGCGGCTTGCGGTTCTTCGAGCAGTGTCATGCGCGCATAGCCGGCCGCCGCCGCGGCTTCGGCGGTGAGTTCGCGGGCGGCGGGGTCGAAGGAGGCGGGAATCGTCACGGTGACGTCCTGCTGATCGAAAGGCGCGTCCGGATGCGCGTGATTCCATGCCTCGCGCAAGTGCGTGAGATAGCGCACCGAGCTTTCGAGCGGCGAGACGCGTTCGACTTCCTCGGGAGCATCGGCGGGAAGGATGGCCGCGCGACGATCCACGCCCGGATGGCAGAGCCAGCTTTTCGCGCTGGAGACGAGGCGGATGGGCGTGCCAGCGCCCCGGCTGCGCGCCAGCTCACCGACGATAAACGGGCGTTCCTGCGTCCACGGCAAGGTCAGATCGCCGGGCGCGAGTTCGCTCGGATGCGGCAGATACAGAAACGAAGGCAGCAACTCGCGCTCCTCGGCCGCGCCAGGCGCCGTCAGTTGCGCGATGGACAGCACGCCTTGCGCGGTCTTCTCGCCGTCGCTTGCGGACAAGTCGACGTAGGACAGCGCGCAGTGCGTGGTGCCGAGATCGACGCCGATGGAATAGCGCGGCGCGTTCTCTTCGTGATGATCGCTCATAGCTCCACCTCGGCCGGTGCGACGATGCTCGCGTCGTGTTGGTCCGCGAGCTTCGGCAGACGTGTTTCAGCGACCTTCCAGCCGCGATGGCTGAGATTGCCCGAGAACGGCGGCTTGCCGACGACGTTGCCGGTCACCCGCACGGCGCTGGCGTCGAAACCTTCGGGCAGCGTGATGCGGCTGCCTTCGGCTTCGTTGCGCACAGGCTGGACCGTGAAATGTTCGCGCAGCACCGAGCGGCAGCCGTCGTGCACGAGACGCGCGGCCGCGCCGATATCGGCGTCGCTGTAATTGGCGATGTCTTCCTCGACGAAATCGATGAAGCGGGCGTCGCGCTGCAAAAGGCCGAGCAATTGCAAGGCGGCGACGGGGCTCGATTCCTTCAGCGGCGACGGCGCGGGCTTGGGCGCGACCGGCGCGGTTGCCACCGGCGCGGCGGCGGGCACGGGCGCTTCCGGCGCATGCGGGGCTTCGCGCAGGCGCTGCACGCGGCCGGCGAACGCGCCGTTGCCGAGCACGCCGAAGAACGCTCCGAAGGCAATGCCTATCCTGCCGAAGAAGGACGGATTCATGTCGGTCATGTGTTTGATGCTCCTTGTGGCTGCTTGCGAGGACGACCTATCCTCGGCGGCGCTGGTGGCCGGTGGCGGCGCGGTTCTGGTGTGCGGAAAACGGCAGCCGATGCCGCGAGCGGCGGCACGGCAGGCCGTTTGAGCGCGGTTGCGTGAGCCGAAGCACGCGACGAGAACATCAGCGCGTTTCGGTCCGTATCCCGATATTGTCCATGATGTTGGCGCCGGGGCGCTAAAACCCGCCCGCGAGGGTCGTGCGGCGGCGCCCATTCTCTTGATTTAGGCGCTTAAGTCAAGGCTTGGCGGGATCGAGACGGCTTGATCGTGGCGCGAAGGCCGAGTCGCCGCTAAACCTTGCGTTGGCTGGCGTGCTCACGACCGGGTCGAACCGACGTGCATGCAAGCTGGCGTACGGCGTGTCCTGGTCGCTTGCGACGTTTGCGCCTGGCCCTCGCGCCGGCCGATGCAGTTTCGCGAGACGAGACAACAGCCCGCGCTCAAGCCTTCACATCGAAGCCCGCGAGATAACCGGCCGTATCGCCGCCATCCCAAACGCGTCCATCGCACAAGGTCGCTTTCCGATACTCGTCCGGCACACTCACGCCTGCCGCCAGCGCCGCCTCGCGATACAACGCCGTCTGGTTCACTGCCGCTGCAATGGCGGCATCGTCGTGTTCACCGGAAAGCATGCCCCAGCGCCGATACTGCGTGACGAACCACGAGCCATCCGACACGCGCGGAAAGTTCACCGCGCCATTGTCGAAGAAGCGCACGGGAAGCGCGCGCGCGTCGCCGCCATCGGCAGCAGCCAGCCGTCTTTCGATGAGCGCCGCCGGGACGCCAAGCAACTCCGCCGAAGCCAGCGCCTGCGAAATCTCCACGCGATGCTCGCGCGCGTCGAGCCACGCGCATGCGTCGAGCAGCGTACGCACCAGCGCCCGCGCGCTATTCGGATACAGCGCGACGAAATCGCGCCGGCACGCAAGGACCTTCTCCGGATGATCCGGCCAGACTTCGCTCGTGTACGCAACCGTGCGTCCCACGCCGCGCGCTTCGGCCACCGCATGCCACGGCTCGCCCGCGCAAAAGCCGTCGAGCATGCCTTCGGCCATCGCATCGGCCATGCGCGGCGGCGGAATCACGACGCTTTGCACGTCGCGCAGCGGATGCACGCCATTCGCCGCCAGCCAGTAATACAGCCACATCGCATGCGTGCCGGTCGGGAAAGTCTGCGCAAGCACGGGCGGGCGGTCGAGCGACGCCAGCGCATCTTTCACGCTCGCGCCATTCCGAATGGCATCGGCGAGCGGGTTTGAAAAGGTGATCGCCTGACCGTTGCGGTTGAGGACCATCAGGACGCCCATGTCCGCCTGCGGCCCGCCGATGCCCAGTTGCACGCCATACACGAGCCCATATAGCGCGTGCGCGGCGTCGATCTCGCCGGAAAGCAGCTTGTCGCGCACGGCGGCCCACGAAGGCTGACGGCACAGTTCGATACGGATGCCGTGGCGCCGCCCCATCTCGTGGATGGCCGCGACGGCAAGCGGCGCGGCGTCGCTCAACGCGACGAAGCCGAGCCGCAAATGCGTGCGTTCGGGCAACGCGGACGGGGATGTATTCGTTTCGGGCAAGTTCATGGTCTGTGCAATGTGCTTGGTCAGGGCAGCAAATCCGCGACCGAGAGAAGCTGGCGCGCGATCTCCGCGACTTTCACGCCCTGGTCCATCGCGCGTTTGCGCAGCATGGCGTAGGCGTCGTTCTCGGACAGGCCGCGGCGATCCATCAGCAGCCGCTTCGCGCGGTCGATGATCTTGCGCTCCGCAAGCTCGTTCTCCACTTGCGCGAGCCGCTGCCGCAACTGCGCCTCGTGTGCGAAGCGAGCAAGCGCGACTTCGATGATCGGTGCAAGCCGCGCGGGCGCGAGCCCTTCCACGGAATACGCTGTCACGCCCGCGCCGACGGCGGCGCGAATGAACTGCTGATCGGCGTCGTTGCTGAACATGAGCACGGGACGCGGCGCGGCCTTGTTCATCACCGCGAGCTGTTCGAGTGTGTCGCGCGAAGGCGAATCGGTATCGATGATGACGACATCCGGCTTCTGGCTCTCCACGGCCGCATGCAGCGCGGAAGGCGCGGCGACCTCGGCGAGCATGTCGTAACCGAGACGCGCCAGCTGCTCGCGCAAGTCGCCGATGGGCTTGGCGGTGTCGGTGACGAGCAAGACGCGCAACATGGATGGAGCAGGAGTCATGCGGGAAACGGTCGGAACGAAGGCATACGCGATACCTTCGACTCTAACGTGCGCCAGGCCGCTTGAGAACCTGGCCGAATGGCATAGGCAATACGGCGTGCGAATGTGCGCGACCAGCGTCTTTCGTTGCGACGAACGCGCGGATTCAACGTTGCATCGCGAACTATTCGCTCAAGCGGCATGCGCGAGACCTTGCCTGGAATGGCACGCGAATTCGACGGCTTCGCCTATCGCGCCGCCAATCAGAATGACGGCGGGGCTGCCGAGTCCGGCGGCGGTGGCGTCGGCGGCGAGACGATCGAGCGTGGTGACGAGGCGCTTCTCATCGGGCGATCCCGCGTGCTGCACGACCGCGGCCGGCGTATCTGCACGCAGCGCCAGGAGCAACGCCTGAGCGATGCTCGCAATGCGGCTCATGCCCATGTAGATGGCGAGCGTCGTGCCGGTGGCGGCGAGCGCGGCCCAGTCCGGTTGGCTGTGATCCTGCATGTGTGCCGTGACGAAGGTCACGCCCTGACAATGATCCCGATGCGTCAGCGAAATGCCGAGCCCCGCTGCCGCCGCGAATCCCGACGACACGCCGTTCACGATATCCACGGCAATGCCTGCATGGCGTAGCGCCGAAATTTCCTCGCCCGCGCGGCCGAACAGCAGCGCATCGCCGCCCTTTACGCGCACCACGTGCATGCCCTTTCTCGCATAACGCTGCATCAGACGTTCGATGAACGCTTGCGGTGTCGACCGGCAACCGCCGCGCTTGCCGACGCGAATCACGCGCGCGTTGGGCGCAAGCGTGACGATCTCTGGATTGGCGAGGTCGTCGAGCATGAGGATGTCGGCGGCGGCGAGCGCCTTGGCCGCGCGCAAGGTCAGCAAGTCGAGATCGCCGGGACCCGCGCTCAGGAGGGTGACTTTGCCTTCAACGTGATTCATCGTGTTCTCTTTCGGCTCGGGCGAGATGACTCGCCTGTATCGGTGGGGCGCATCGGCGCGGCGGGACGAAATGCAAAAAGCGTCCGCCCGTGTCGTTGCACGAGGGGACGCCGTTGTCCTTGGGCCTTGGTCGATGCACGCATCGGTCGATGTATGCATGCTTTGCGCTGCTGCCAGCGCCGTTGCCGGCAGCGCTTCGAGCAATGCAATAAGCGGGCCATTTGCGCCGGGAACGCGCTTGCGTACATGTCGCAAGGGCTTGCGCGTCGACGCGCGCATCACGTCGCACCGCAAGGAGGCACTGTCGATGTGCAGCCGGCACCCGAACAGCGCGCGCATGCCTCGATGCGTTGCCAAACGCATGGCGTCCCGCGTTCATTCGCACGATTAACCAGACGGTTCACATATAAGCGACGTTCGCACGCCATCAGTGCTGCGCCGCACCAGCGATGTGCCCGCGCGCATCAAAACGCGACGCGGAGCCAATGCGCGTTGCCGGTGCAGGATCGCTCGAACGCTTATGCCGCGTGGTTTTGAGCTGCACGCCTTCAACATGGCATATCCCTTGCCTTATGTCCCGCCATCGGATCAACGGCGATCCGTCCTGATTACAGCGCCCGGCAGGTAAAAGCCATGCGGGCATCGGACAACGGCGTCCCCCGCATCGGCTTTCCGGCTGATGCGCGGGACGCCTTTCTTTTTTGGCGGAAAGACGATGGACAAAGCCACCCGGATCGATCTCTTCAGCATGCGCACGGCGCCGATGCGCGCCTTCCATCTCACATGGATGGCGTTCTTCGTATGCTTCTTCGCATGGTTCGCTTGCGCGCCGCTGATGCCGCTCATCAAGCGCGAATACGGCCTCTCCAACGACCAGGTCGCCAACCTCAATATCGCGGCCGTGGCCGTGACCATTCTCGTACGTCTGATCGTGGGCCCGATGTGCGACCGCTTCGGCCCGCGCAAGGTCTATAGCGCGCTGTTGCTCGCAGGCGCGGTGCCGGTGTTCGGCGCGGCGCTTTCCACGGGCTACGACAGCTTCCTGTGGTGTCGTCTTGCCATCGGTGCAATCGGTGCGAGCTTCGTCATCACGCAATACCACACCTCGGTGATGTTCGCGCCGAACGTCGTCGGCACCGCGAACGCCACGACTGCGGGCTGGGGCAACGCAGGCGCAGGCGCGGCGCAAGCTCTCGTGCCGATGCTGGTTGCCGCCGCGATCGCGTTGGGCGCAGGCGCGGCATCGTCGTGGCGCATCGCGCTGATCGTGCCGGGTATCGCCATGCCTGTGATGGCGTACTTTTACTGGCGCTATACGCAAGACTGTCCGCAAGGCAACTTCACGCAACTGCGCGAACTGGGCGTTGCCATCGACGGCGGCAAGAAGGGCGGCTGGCAGAGTTTCGTGACCGCATGCTCGAACTATCGCGTGTGGATGTTGTTCGTGACCTACGGCGCGTGCTTCGGCGTGGAAGTGTTCATCCACAACATGGCGGCCGTGTACTACGTCGATCACTTCAAGCTCTCGCTCGGCGCGGCAGGACTGGCGGCAGGCAGCTTCGGTCTGCTCGCGCTCTTTGCCCGCGCGCTCGGCGGCTGGCTTTCCGATAAAGCGGCCGCGCGCCGCAGCCTCGATATTCGCGCGACCTTGCTGTTCGTATTGATCGCGGGCGAAGGCATCGGTCTCTATGCGTTCGCGCATGCCGAAGGCGTGGCGCTCGCCATCGTATCGATGCTCATCTTCGGTCTCTTCACGCATATGGCTTGCGGCGCGACCTACGCGCTCGTGCCGTTCATAGACCGCAAGGCGCTGGGCGGCGTGGCTGGCGTGATCGGCGCGGGCGGCAACGTCGGCGCGGTCGCGGCGGGCTTCCTCATGAAAGGCGTGGGCAATGCGCAAGCCACGCTCTCGATGCTCGGCGTGATGGTCGGAGGCGCTGCACTGTGCGCGCTGGCCGTGCGCTTTACCCCGGAACACAAGGCACGCGAAGCCGCGTTGCGTGAAAGCGCGCTCGCGGGCAACAACCGTGTAGCTGGTTAAGTCATCACTCAGGCAGAGTCCCCATGAAAATCGTCGTCATCGGCCACGGCATGGTCGGCCACAAGTTCCTCGAATGTCTCGCCGAAAGCGGGCATGACACGCTGCAAGTCACCGTGCTCTGCGAAGAACCGCGCGCGGCCTATGATCGCGTTCATCTGACCGAATTCTTTTCGGGCAAGTCGGCCGATGAGCTTTCGCTCGTGCAGGAAGGCTTCTTCGATCGCTCGGGCTATGCGCTTCAACTCAATGCGAAAGCCGTCGCGATCGATCGCGCGGCGCGTACCGTGACGGCATCCACGGGCGAAGTGCTGCCCTACGACAAGCTGGTGCTCGCAACGGGTTCGTATCCGTTCGTGCCGCCCGTCGAAGGCAAGGAGCGCGCGGGATGCTTCGTGTATCGCACGATAGAAGATCTCGAAGCGATGCGTGCCTTCGGTGCGAAATCGAAAGTCGGTACGGTCGTCGGCGGCGGTTTGCTTGGTCTCGAAGCGGCGAAGGCGTTGCGCGATCTCGGGCTCATCACGCACGTCGTCGAATTCGCGCCGCGTCTGATGGCCGTGCAAGTGGACGACGGCGGCGGACGCGTGTTGCGCAGCAAGATCGAGGAACTGGGCGTGACGGTGCACACGGGCCGCAACACGCTTGCCATCGTCGATGGCGAGGGTGCTGCGAATCGCATGAATTTTGCCGATGGCGCGCATCTTGATACCGACATGATCGTGTTCTCCGCGGGCATTCGTCCGCGTGACGATATCGCGCGTGCGGCCGGTCTCGAGATCGGGCCGCGCGGTGGCATCGTGATCGACGACGCATGCCGCACGAGCGATGCGGATATCTACGCCATCGGCGAATGCGCGCTGTGGCAAGGGCAGTTGTTCGGCCTCGTCGCGCCGGGTTACGACATGGCGCGCATCGTCGCGAAGCAGGTCATTGGCGCGGACGACGCCATGTTCGCGGGCGCGGACATGAGCACCAAGCTCAAGCTGATGGGCGTGGACGTGGCGAGTATCGGCGACGCACATGGCAAGACGCCGGGCAGCCGCTCGTATCAGTTCAGCGACGAGCGCAAGCAGATCTACAAGAAGCTGGTCGTGTCGGATTGCGGCAAGTTCCTGCTGGGCGGCGTGATGGTTGGCGACGCCACTGAATACGGCACGCTTTTGCAGATGATGCTCAACAAGATCGAGCTGCCGGAAGCACCCGAATTCCTGATCCTGCCGCAAAGCGACGGCAAGGCGAAGCCCGGCCTCGGCGTCGAAGCCTTGCCCGATGCCGCGCAAATCTGTTCGTGCAACAACGTGAGCAAGGCGGAAATTTGCGCGGCGGTGTGCGCGGGCGCGACCAGCATCGGCGCGTTGAAGAGCGCATGCAAGGCGGGCGCATCGTGCGGCGGCTGCGTGCCGCTTGTTACGCAGGTGCTGAAGAGCGAGATGAAGCGCCAGGGGCTCGCGGTCAACAACCATATCTGCGAACACTTCCCGTATTCGCGCCAGGAGCTTTATCACATGGCGCGCGTGGAAGGACATCGCACGTTCGGCTCGATGCTCGCGAAGCATGGCAAGGGTCTGGGCTGCGATATCTGCAAGCCTGCCGTGGCCAGCATTCTCGCTTCGTGCTGGAACGAGTTCGTGCTGAAGAAGGAGCATGCGGGCCTGCAGGATTCGAACGACTACTACCTCGCCAACATTCAACGCGATGGCACGTATTCCGTCGTTCCGCGCATGCCGGGCGGCGAAGTCACGCCCGATGGTTTGATCGCGGTCGGACAAGTGGCGAAGAAGTACGGGCTCTATACGAAGATCACGGGCGGCCAGCGCGTCGACATGTTCGGGGCGCGCGTGGAGCAGTTGCCCTTCATCTGGGAAGAGCTGATCGCCGCGGGCTTCGAATCTGGACATGCTTATGGCAAGTCGCTGCGCACGGTGAAGTCGTGCGTCGGTTCGACATGGTGCCGCTATGGTGTCGGCGATTCGGTCGGTCTCGCCATCGCGCTGGAAAACCGCTACAAGGGGCTGCGCACGCCGCACAAGATCAAGTTCGGCGTCTCGGGTTGCACACGGGAATGCGCGGAAGCGCAGGGCAAGGATATCGGCGTCATCGCGACGGAGAAGGGCTGGAACCTTTACGTCTGCGGCAACGGCGGCATGAAGCCGCGTCACGCCGAACTGCTCGCATCCGATCTCGACGAAGTCACGCTCATTCGCTACGTCGACCGCTTCCTGATGTTCTATGTGCGTACGGCGGACCGCCTGCAACGCACGAGCGTGTGGCGCGACAACCTCGAAGGCGGCCTCGATTATCTCGTCGATATCGTCGTGAACGACAAGCTCGAACTCGCCGCCGAACTCGAAGCGGAGATGCAACTCGTCGTCGATACGTACGAAGACGAATGGAAGAAGGCCGTCACCGACCCCGAAACGCGCAAGCGCTTCCGTCACTTCGTCAACAGCGACAAGAGCGACGAGAACGTGACCTTCGTGGAAGAGCGCGGCCAGATTCGTCCCGCGACGCCCGAGGAACGCAAGCTGAAGCTGATCGACATTCCTGTCGTCGTCGAAACCGTTTGAGCGCTGGAGACCACCATGAATGACCGCATTGAACAGGACTGGACCGAGATCTGCGCACTCGATGACATCGTGCCCGACACCGGCGTCTGTGCGCTTTTCAAGGGCGCGCAGGTGGCCGTGTTTCATGTGGCGGGCGACGAGCAGAGCGTCTTCGCCATCGACAACTTCGATCCGCATTCGCAGGCGGCGGTGCTCTCGCGCGGTATCGTCGGCAGCTTGGGCGAGCGCATTGTCGTGGCATCGCCGATCTACAAGCAGCACTTCGATCTGCGTACCGGCGAATGCCTCGAAGCGCCCGAGCGCTCCGTGACCGCGTATCGCGCACGCGTGGCCGGCGGCAAAGTGTGGATTGCCGCATGAAGACGGAATATGCGGTTGCGGCTGGCGCGGCCGATGTACCGATGGTGCAGGCGCGTCAGCGTCTCGTCGTGATCGGCAACGGCATGGCGGGCATGCGCACGGTCGAGGAATTGCTGAAGATCGCGCCCGAGCTGTACGACATCACCGTGTTCGGCGCCGAGCCTTACGGCAACTACAACCGCATTCTGCTTTCGCCCGTGCTTGCAGGCGAGAAAAGCGTGGACGACATCATCCTCAATACGCGCGAATGGTATCGAGCCAATGACATCACGCTGCATGCAGGCGACGCCGTGGTCGGAATCGATCGGGTGCGGCGCATCGTGCGCTCGGCAAGCGGTATCGAGGCGCGCTACGACCGACTTCTGATAGCGACGGGTTCGAAGCCTTTCATCATTCCCGTGCCGGGTTGCGATCTTCCGGGCGTGATCGCGTTTCGCGACATTCAAGACGTGGAAAAGATGCTGGCGGCGTCGCGCGATCATCGTCACGCGGTGGTGATCGGCGGCGGCTTGCTCGGTCTCGAAGCGGCCAACGGTTTGCAACGTCAGGGCATGTCGGTGACGGTCGTGCATTCGAGCGAAAGCCTGATGGACCGTCAACTCGATGCGAGCGCGTCCACGTTGCTCAAGCGTTCGCTGGAAGCCAAGGGTCTGCGTTTCGCGATGGCCGCTAAGACGACGGAGATCGTAGGCGATGAACGCGTGACGGCGGTGCGTTTTGCCGATGGCCGCGAGATCGAAGCCGATCTCGTCGTGATGACCGCGGGCGTGCGTCCCAACATCGCGCTCGCGAAGGAAGCGGGACTGCACTGCGAGCGCGCGATCGTCGTCGACGACACCTTGCAGACTTACGATCCGCGCGTCTATGCAGTGGGCGAATGCGTGCAGCATCGCTCGGCTACGTTCGGTCTCGTGGCGCCGATCTGGGATCAGGCGCGTGTGGCCGGCGCCCATCTCGCCGGCGCGGGACATCGCCGCTATGTGCAGCGCGCGACCGCGACCAAGCTGAAAGTCACGGGCGTCGATCTTTACTCGGCGGGCGATTTCATCGGCGACGATTCGTCCGAAGACCTCGTGCTGCGCGATCCGCGTCGCGGCGTCTACAAGCGTCTCGTGTTGCAGGCGGGCTGTGTGATCGGCGCGGTGCTGTATGGCGACGTGAAAGACGGCGCATGGTATTTCGAGCTGATTCAGAACCGCACGGATGTCTCGCATCTGCGCGGACGTTTGTTGTTCGGCAAGACGCTTTGCGAAGCGCAAGCATAGATATGAACGCGAGAATCCCCATCATTCCGGTTCAGGCGGCTGCCGTTCGCACGACATGTCCTTATTGCGGCGTGGGTTGCGGCGTAGTGGCGACACCGCGCACGGCTATCGACGTGGCGATTGCTGGCGACGAAACACATCCGGCCAACTTCGGCCGCTTGTGCGTGAAAGGCTCGGCACTCGGCGACACGGTGAGCCTCGAAGGACGTCTGCTCAAACCGAAGCTGCGCGACGGTCAAACCGGCGCGCTCGCCGATGTCTCCTGGAGCGATGCCATCGGCACCGTGGCGAGCGGATTCGCTCGCATCGTCGAACGTCACGGTCCGGATGCGGTCGCCTTCTACGTATCGGGGCAATTGCTCACGGAGGACTATTACGTCGCCAACAAGCTGATGAAGGGCTATATCGGCAGCGCGAACATCGATACGAACTCGCGGCTTTGCATGTCGTCGTCGGTGGCGGGACACAAGCGCGCGTTCGGCGAAGACCTCGTGCCGCTGAATTACGAAGACCTCGAACTCGCCGATACCATCGTGCTCGTCGGATCGAATACGGCATGGTGTCATCCAATCCTGTTTCAGCGCATCGTGAAGATGAAGGAAGCGCGGCCAGACGTGAAGATCGTCGTGATCGATCCGCGCCACACGGCAACGTGCGAGATGGCCGATCTGCATCTGCCGCTCAAGCCCGGCAGCGATGTGCGGCTGTTCAACGGCCTGTTCGCGTTTCTGGCGGAGCATGGCGCATCCGATTCCGCTTTCGTCGATGCACACACCAACGGCTTCGATGCCGCGCTCGCGGCAGCAGGACCGTCCGATCTCGCGCAGACCGCGAAGGACTGCAAGCTCGATGCGCACGATCTGATGACCTTCTATCGGCTCTTTGCGCGCACCGAACGCGTGGTGACGGTTTATTCGCAAGGCGTGAATCAATCGAGCGCGGGGACGGACAAAGTCAACAGCATCATCAACTGTCATCTGTTGACCGGACGCATTGGCAAGCCAGGCATGGGACCGTTTTCCTTCACGGGACAACCGAACGCGATGGGCGGGCGCGAAGTGGGCGGCCTTGCCAACACGCTGGCGGCGCATCTCGAACTGGATAGCCCGTTGCATCGCGAGATCGTGCAGACGTTCTGGGCGTCGCCTGCGATTCCCGAACGCGCCGGATTGAAGGCTGTCGATCTGTTCGACGCCATCGAAGCCGGCCGCGTGAAAGCACTGTGGATCATGGGCACGAATCCGGTCGTGAGTCTGCCGGACGGCGACCGCGTGAAGCGCGCGCTTGCAAAGTGTGAACTGGTGGTGAGCTCGGACATCATCGAGCATACGGATACCAACGCTTGCGCCGATGTGTTGCTGCCCGCGCTCGGCTGGGGCGAGAAGGACGGCACCGTGACCAACTCGGAGCGCCGTATCTCGCGGCAGCGCGCGTTTCTGCCGGCACCGGGCGAAGCGCGCGCCGACTGGCGGATCATGTGCGATGTCGCGCGTCGCATGGGCTTTGCGGGCTTCGACTTCCAGGCGCCGCATGAAATTTTCGATGAACACGCGCGTTTGAGCGCGTATCGCAACGACACGGAGACGGGCGTTTATCGCGCATTCGATATCGGCGGACTGACGCAACTCGGGGAGCAAGATTACGACCTGCTCGAACCCGTGCAATGGCCGCTGCGCTCGAAAGACGACACCGGCAGCGCGCGCCTTTTCGAGCAACGACGCTTCAGTCATGCCGATGGGCGCGCGCGTTTCATCGCAACGCCGCCGCGCGATCCGGTCAACGCGCCCGATGCCGACTATCCTCTCATTCTCAACACGGGCCGCGTGCGCGATCAATGGCACACGATGACGCGCACCGGGCGTTCGGCGAAGCTCGCCGGGCATATCAGCGAATCGTTCATCGACATGCATCCGCAAGACGCGCTTGCATGCGGCGTGCGCGAAGGAGAGCTCGCGCGCGTGACGAGCCGCTGGGGTTCGATGATCGCGCGTGTTCAATTCGGCGGCGGCATGTCGCGCGGCAGCGTGTTCGTGCCGATCCACTGGAACGATCAGGTTGCCTCGGATGCGCGCGTCGGCGCGGTGGTGAATCCGGTCGTCGATCCGGTATCGGGCGAGCCCGAGTTCAAGCACACGCCTGTGTCGATCGAGCAATTCCACGTGACATGGCACGGCTTCGCGCTTTCGCGACGCGCGCCCGCGCTCGATTCCGTTACGCACTGGACGCGCGTGCACGGCGCGCGTTTCGTGCGCCATGAACTGGCAGGACGCAATCGTTTCGATGCCGCGCATGACGATCATCACGACTGGGCGCGCGCGCTCTTTCGCATTGACGATCCGCATGCGGACTGGATCGAATACGAGGACAAAAGTGCGGGCGTGTATCGCGCGGCGCATGTGGTGAACGATCGCATCGAGAGTTGCGTGTTCGTTTCCGAGCGCCCCGACTTGCCTGCACGCGCTTGGCTTGCGAGTCTCTTCGAGAAAGAGCGTCTCGACGATGAAGACCGCGCGAGCCTTTTGCTCGGCCAGCCGATAGGCAAGGGCGAGGACACAGGACCGACAGTCTGCTCGTGCTTCGGCGTCGGGCGCAATACGATCTGCAAGGCGATTCAGGACAAGGGTCTGAAGACGGCCGCGGAGGTTACCGCTTGCGTGAAGGCCGGCGGCAACTGCGGATCGTGCGTGCCGGAGTTGAAGAAGCTGATCGTCGAAACGGAGATGGCTCGGTTGAGCACGGTTTGATTTGTCATTTGACGGCTGCGGCAAGAAGCGGGCGCCTCGGCGCCCGTTTTTACTTCATGCCGTCTTCCAATAAGCGCCCTGTGAGCGTTGTCGAACCAAACATCTGATGAATCAGCTCGATTTCAGCGCATATGTTGGTTCCCCCGCCAATTCCTTTCGCGATTCTCCTTACAGTCCTTTCCCACAGGCGCATCGACAAAAATGAGCGTCAGCGGGCATCGTCGAATGGCTATAGGGATTGAAACGAAGGCACGGTTATTTCGGATGGCGAATGAGTTTCTTGGTGACGCTTCCACGCTATAGGGCACACGAAGCGAAGCTTGCCGCCATTGCAATAGCCATTGCAATAGCCATTGCCATTGCCGCGACGAAACCGACGTCGCAAACCGCTCGGTAACACCGTTGGAACTCCGGAGGCAACCAGGCAAGGTGGCGTTTCTGGAGCATGGAGATGTGCTTCACAGCCGTCTCTTCTTTTTGGGTTGGCTCGGATGTGGATACATCGGAAGGGCCAACCCTTTTTTTTTGACATTGCGGGAAAGCACCGCGAGAACAATCAGCCTGTGGAATGCCGTTCCGAAAGGCCCATCGCAATGCGCGCCTGCTGCGCATGCTCGGCGGATAACGGCGCCCCGGCCGATGCCCCGCCTTCGCTCATGGGCCGATGCTCATTGCCGAATCGCGCCACCGAGAACGCGAACGTGTTGATGCCCTTGGCACTCGTCGCCGATACCGTGCCGCGATGCATTTCCGCCACGGCCTTCACGATAGCCAGTCCCAGCCCGTGATTCTCCCGGCTGTTGGTGCGCGAGCTTTCGGCGCGATAGAAACGATCGAACAGATGCTCCATGACAGGCGGCGCGATCTGCTCGCCGGGATTAGCCACCGCGATCCGCACGCGCCCATGCTCGCGCGCGATGTTGACCGAGATAGTCGCGCCCGGCGCGCAGTGCTGAATGGCGTTCATCACGAGATTGGAAAGCGCGCGGCCGAATAGCGACGTGTTGACGAAGGCGCGTGCATCGCCGCTTGCCGTCGCGCGCACTTGCGCTTCTTCGAGCGGTATCTCCAGAAACTCCAGCGTGCGGCTCACTTCCGCCGCGAGCGACACTTCGACGAGTCCCGTTGCGCGTTCGCCCTGATCGGCACGCGCGAGGAACAGCATGTCGTTGATGATCGCGCGCACGCGCTCGAACTCTTCGAGATTCGACTGCAACGTATGACGCAATTCTTCGATCGGCCGGTCGCGCGTGAGTGCCACTTCCGTCTGGCCGATGAGAATGGTGACGGGCGTGCGCAACTCGTGCGCGACATCCGCATTGAACGATTCGAGCCGTCCATACGCGTGATCGAGCCGTTCTAGCGCGCCGTTGAATGACTTCGCGAGGTCTTCGAGTTCAAAGGGCAACGAGCGCGTGTTGAGCCGCTGCGAGCGATTGTTCGGGCTTACGTTCTGCGCGTCGCGTGTCAGACGCGTCAAGGGCGCAAGGCCCAGTCGCGCCACCGAATAGCTTAGGAACAACACGGCGACCGTGGCGAGCGCCGTCAATGCGGCAAGCGCAAGCCCGAAGGCGCGCATGGTCCGCACGTTCGGCGAACAGTCCACGGCCACGAAAAGCTGCAACGGCGGACGGTCCATATACGGCGGAATGGTCAGCGTGGTCATGAGCATTTCATACGCGCGGCCTTCGGGCTGGAAGTGCCCGTAATGGTCCTGCACGCGCTTGATCTGATCGCGCAAGGGCGGCGCGCCGTAGTTATAAAGCCCGTCGTTGCTGGCCACGGCGAACATCGTGGAGCCGTCACGCGGCGTGATGTCCGCGAGCTTCTCCTTGGCCATCTTCCACTTGTCGGGGTTCGATACGTGCGAGACGATCAGCCGTGCGATCTCCGCGCGATTGTCGAGCGAGTCGCGCAGATGCTGTTCGAGCTGCACACGCAGCACGAGAAAAAGCCCGGTGCCCACGAGCGCGAACACGAACAACGCGACGACCGCGAACATGACCGCAAGCCGCCGCGCAATGGATCGCTGCGAGCGCGGTTCGCCGTCGCCGGATTTGGCCCACTGCACGTTCATGATGTTCTCGCGTCTTCCCTGGTTTCCCGCGTGTCGCGTGCTTCGCGCACTTCGAGCACGTAGCCCATGCCGCGCACGGTATGCAGGAGCTTGGTGCGAAACGGCCCGTCGAGCTTGGCACGCAGCCGCTTGATGGCGGTTTCCACCACGTTGGTATGACTTTCGAAATCTACTTCCCAAACGAGTTCGGTGATGGCCGTCTTCGACAGGATATCCCCATGACGGCGCGCGAGGACGCTCAGCAGCTGAAATTCCTTCGCGGTGAGATCGAGGCGCACGCCGTCACGCGTGGCGCGTCTGCCGATCAGATCGACGTAAAGATCGCCCACGGAAATGAGCGTGGATTCCTGCGCGCGCGTGCGCCGTGCGAGCGCGTGCAGTCGCTCGACCAGTTCGAGAAACGAAAAAGGCTTGGTGAGATAGTCGTCCGCGCCCTCGCGCAGACCGCGCACACGGTCATTGATATGATCGCGCGCCGTGAGCATGATGACCGGCGTCGACTTCTGCAGACGCAGCGCCTTCAGCACCGCGAAGCCATCGCGGCGCGGCAGCATGACATCGAGCACGACCACGTCGTAATCGTATTCGATGGCCAGATGCGTGCCTTCCTCGCCGTCCATCGCCACATCGACGACCCAGCCTTGCTCGGTCAGTCCGGAGCGCAGGTAATCGACTACCTTGTGTTCGTCTTCCACTATCAGGACTTTCATGCCTGCCTCTTCAAGGGGTTTGCTTACCGCTCGCTTGCTTATTGTTATAGGTGATTACTATACGATCCTCACGTCTAACATGCTTGCATCGAACCGCCATTCAACGCGATGATTCCTCGACGCTCTGATTCGATGCACCCTGTTCCTGCGCCGCGTCATGCACGTCCCATCCGCCGCCCAGCGCCTTGACGAGCGCGACAGATGTGGTGTGTTGCTGGCCACGTATTTGCACGTCCTGGCGCTCGCTCGTGAGCAATTGCTGCTGTGCGGTGATCACGTCGAGATAAGCGACGAGGCCGCCCGAATATCGATCATTGGCAAGCGAAAGCAGACGCTGCGAGTCGACGACGGCTGCATGCGATTGCTTCGCCGCGCCATCCAGCACCGATAACCCGACGATACCGTCCTGCACCTGCTGGAACGCGCCGAGAACGGTCTGACGATAATTCGCCTCAGCCGCCACGTAGCCTTCGCTCGCGAAGTCGACGGCAGCGGAACGCCGGCCGCCATCGAACACGACTTGGCTCGCCATGGTGCCGATGGTCCACAAGAGGCTTGGCGCGGAGATGAGACTCGAGAACGCCGTGCTCTCCCAGCCGACGTTACCGTTCAAGGTCAGGCTCGGAAAGAATGCAGCCTTGGCGACGCCGATCTGCGCATTCGCCGACGCCATCGAACGCTCCGCCGATGCCACATCCGGCCGGCGTTGCAGCACGTCACTTGGCAGGCCGAGCGGTATCGACGGCACCGGACGATCCTTGATGTCCGCCGCGATGGAGAACTGCGGCGCGGGCGTGCCGACGAGCGCCGCAATGGCGTGTTCGTATTGCGCGCGCTGGTTCAGCAGCAGTTGCGCCTGCACGCGTGTCGAGTCGAGTTGCGACTGCTGTTGCAGCACGTCGAGACCGGATACCGCGCCCAGATCGTGCTGCGAGGTCACGTAATCGAGCGCTTTCTTCTGCAGCCCCACGGAGCGATTCAGCACGTCGATCTCGGCATCGAGTTCGCGCATCGAGAAATAGCTGCTCGCGAGTTCCGTGGTGAGAACGAGCCGCGCGTTGGCGAGGTCGTCGCGCGATTGTTCCGCCGTTGCCTGTGCGCCTTCCACTTCGCGGCGAATGCGTCCGAACAGATCGAGGTCATAGCTCACGGAAGGCGCGAGCTTGATGTCGTTCTGAACCGTGCTCATGACCGGCGTGTTGTAGCTCGTGACCGGACGATTCTTCGATACGCGCAGACGGTCGGCCTGTGCGCCGAGATCCACCTCGGGCAGCGCGAGCGATGAGGTTTGCGCGAGCGTTGCGCGGGCCTGTTCGTAATGCGCGACGGCGGCCGCGAGCGTCTGATTCTGCGCGAGTGCTTGCGTCTCCAGCGTGTTCAGCGTGGCGTCGTCATAGCTCGTCCACCAGTCGAGCGCGAGCGGCGCGTGCGAAGGTTCGCCGACTCGCCAGTACGAGTCGGTTTGCCAGTCGGGCGGCGTCTCGGCGACGGGGCGCTTGTAATCGGGGCCGACGGTGCACGCCGCGAGCATCGTCAACATGCCGATGGCAACGATGCCTCTCATGACGCGGCCTTTTGATTCGGAGTCTGCGGATCGTGCTGATTCTGCTGCTTCTGCGGCTGGATCACGACATGATCGCCGTCCGCAATGGAATCGCTCGGATTGATGATGATCTTGTCGGTCGGCTCGATACCGCTCTCGATTTCGAGCGACTGCCCGAGATCCTGCGCGATCACGATCTTGTTCAGATGCACATGGCCGTTCGAGTCGACCACCGCGACACGCGGTCCTTCCGCACGGAAGAGCAACGCATTGCCCGGCACGAGCAGGCGTGCATGGACGACGGCTGGCACGGCGACCTGCACATAGGCGCCGGGACGCAGGCGCTGATCGGCGTTGGGCAGCGTGACTTCGACTTGCAGCGAACGCGTGGGCACGTCGATCGCGCCGGAGATATGCGTGATCTTGCCGTGGAACTGCTGACCGGGAAGCTCGGCCTGCATCACGACCACCGACTGACCGACCGACACGTTCTGCGCATACGCCTGCGGCAACTGCACGAACACGCGCAGCGGGTCCGACTGCGCGAGCGCAAAGAGCGCGCGGCTCGCGCCACTGCCCGCGTCGATGAGATCGCCGACATCGACGTTGCGCTGCGTGACCACGCCTGCAAACGGCGCGACGATGCGCTTGAACGATTCGAGCTGACGCAGACGCTTCACGTTGGCGTCCGCGGCGGCGAGATTGGCCACGTCCTGGTTATACGTGCTCTGACGTTCGTCGAGTTCCTGCTGCGAGACGGCATCGCGCTGACGCAGTTGTTGCCAGCGTTGCAGCGAGCTTTTCGCAAGGCCCAGGCTCGATGCTGTCTGATCGCGTTGCGCGACCGCCTGCGCGAGCTCCTGATCGATTTCAGGGGTATCGAGATCGGCGAGCAACTGGCCTTGCTTCACGCGTGTGCCGATATCCGCGTACCAGTGCAGCAGATAACCCGTCGCGCGCGCATAAATCGGCGATTCGACGAAGCCGCGCAGCGTACCCGGCAAGGTCGTGTTGCCGCCGCCATCGGTCTGCGTCGGCGCGACCACGTTGACGTATTGCTGGGCGTTCTGTTGCGTGCGCGTGACGACCGAGCGGTTGTGGATCATGTCGCTGATCACGGTGCGCGCCGCGCCGAGCGCGAGCAGCGCAAGCACGATCACGAGCGCGATCTTCGCGCGTTTCCATTCGACATGGCGCGGTGGCAGCGCGGGTCCTTCATTCGGATCACGCGCGGGAATCGCGAGCGAGGCGTGGTTCTTTTCAGTCATGTTCGTCGGAGTGCCTGGATTGAATTCAGTGCTGCGTGTTCGTGTCGTCGGACTGCGCTTCGCCGTGCGGTTTATGGCCTTTGCGTTCCGCGCGTTTAGCAAGGCGCGCGTGAATACCCGCGAAGACGAGCGGCACGAAGAACAACGTGGAAACCGTGGCAAACAGCAAGCCGCCGATCACCGCGCGGCCGAGCGGCGCGTTCTGTTCGGCGCCTTCGCCGAGACCGAGCGCCATCGGAATCATGCCGATGATCATCGCGAAGGCCGTCATCAGCACCGGGCGAATACGGCTTGCGCCTGCTTCGAGCGCGGAGGCGAGCGGCGGCACGCCCGCTGTCAGACGTTGCCGCGCGAACGACACCATCAAGATACTGTTGGCGGTGGCGACGCCCATCGTCATGATCGCGCCCGTGAGTGCGGGCACGGACAGATGCGTGCCGGTGAGAAATAGCATCCAGACGATACCCGCGAGCGCCGCCGGCAACGCGCTCACGATGATGAGCGGATCGACCCACGACTGGAAGTTGACGACGATAAGCAAATACACCAGCACGATCGCCATGGCCACGCCAACGCCCAGCCCGAAGAACGATGTACGCATGGTCTCGACCTGACCACGCACGTTGATCTGCGTGCCGCGCGGAAGCGTGCGGCGCGCTTCATCGACGAGATGATTCACCTGACGCGCCACGCTGCCGAGATCGTTTCCTTCCACGCTTACGAAGAGATCGATCACGGGACGGATGTTGTAGTGCGAGACTTCCGCGAACTGATTCTGCGGCGAGACACGCACGAGGTTGCCGAGCAATTGCGTCGGTCCCGTGAGCGAGGCAGACACAGGCGTGCGCAAGAGTTCGTCGACCGATGAAACCTGATATTGCGGCGTCTGTACCGCGAGGTTGTATTCCACGCCATTCTTCGGGTTGAACCAGAATCCCGGCGACGTTTGCGAGCTGCCCGATAGTGAAACGAGCACGTTCTGCGCGACATTGCTTGCCGAGAGATTGAGCTGCTGCAGACGCGTGCGGTCCATCGTCAGGTTGATGACGGGTTCGTCGAGCTTCTGCTGAATGTGCGTATCCACGTTGCCGGGAATCATGCGGATCTGCTTCATCAGCTTGGCCGCGACCTGAAAGTTAGCTTGCTGATTCTGGCCTTGAATCTGCACGTCTACGGCGGCGGGCAAGCCGAAGTTCAGAATCTGCGTGACGATATCCGCGGGCTGAAAGAAGAACTCCACGCCGGGGAATTTCTGCGGCAAGAGCGCGCGCAGTTCGTCGATATATTTTTCGGTCGGCGCGTGATCTTCCTTCAACGCCACCTGTATCTCGCCGTCGAGCGTACCGATGGTGCCCGAGTTGCTGTACGAGAGATTGATACCGCTATAGGGCAGGCCGAGATTGTCGAGGATGGTATCGAGCTCATCGGCGGGCACGACCTGACGCACGACCTTCTCGACTTCATCGGCGAGGCGCGCGGTTTCCTCGATACGCGTGCCCGTTGGAGCACGCATGTGCATGCGGATGTCGCCGGCATCGACCGTGGGAAAGAAGTCCTGGCCGAGCACGAACACCAGCGCGGTGGAGATGAGACAGAAGCCGAGAAAGAGCGAACCGTAGAGCCGCCGCTTCACGAGCAGGCTGCTCAAAATCACGATGTATGCGGCGCGCATGCGCTCGAAGCCGTGATCGAACCGGCGATGCAGCCGCATGAAGAGATTCGGCTTCTTCTTGGCATCGGGTGCATGCGCGTGGCCCATCAGCAGCATGGCGAGCGTCGGCACGAGCGTCCGAGAAAGAATGTACGACGCGATCATGGCGAACACCACGGCTTCCGCGAGCGGCACGAACAGGAACTTCGCCACGCCGGTCAGGAAGAACATCGGCACGAACACAATACAAATACACAGCGTCGAGACGAGCGCGGGCACGGCAATTTCGCCCGCGCCTTCGAGAATCGCTTCGTGCAGATCGGTGCCCATGTGCAGATGGCGTTCGATGTTCTCGATGGTGACGGTGGCGTCGTCGACGAGAATGCCCACCGCGAGCGCGAGCCCGCCCAACGTCATGATGTTGATGGTTTGCCCGAGCGCATGCAGCACGATCAACGACGAGAGAATGGACAACGGAATCGAGATCGCGATGATGCAGGTGCTGCGCCAGTTGCCGAGGAAGAGCAGGATCATGGCGGCCGTGAGCGCGGCGGCGATCAGCGCTTCGCGCACCACGCCCTGCACGGCGGCTTTCACGAACACCGATTGATCGAAGAGCGCGGTGATCTTGATGTCTTCCGACAACGACGAACGCGCTTGCGGCAGGAGACCCTTCAACGTGTTGACGATAGAGAGCGTCGATGAATCGCCGTTCTTCAGCACCGAGATCAGCACGCCGCGCCGGCCATCCTGACGCACGACGTTGGTCTGCGGCGAGAAGCCATCGCGCACGTGCGCCACTTCACGCAGATAAGTCGTCGCGCCGTTCACGGTTCGCACGGGCAGGTCGTTGAGGCCTTCCACGGTGGTCGGTGAACCGTTCATGTTGATGGTGAATTCTTTCGGCCCGATCTTCGCCGTGCCGGTCGGCAGAATCAGGTTCTGCGCGTTGACGGCGCTGACCACATCGGTTGGCGTCAGGCCTTTGGCGAGCAGTGCGCGTGTGTCGAGGTCGATGGAGATGAGACGCGACTTCCCGCCATACGGATACGGCACCGATGCGCCCGGAATGGTCACGAGCTGCGGGCGCAGGAAGTTGAGCGCCGTATCGTTGAGCGATTGCTCCGACTCCTTGGGACTCGACAATCCAAGCTGGATCACCGGAATGCTCGACGCCGAATAACTGATGACGAGCGGCGGCGTTGCGCCGGGCGGCATCTGCTTGAGCTGCGCCTGTTCGACGGCCACCGTCTGCGCGATCGCCGTCTGAATGTTCGCGGTCGGCTGCAAAAACAGCTTGATGATGGCGATACCCGGCAACGACTGCGACTCGATATGCTCGATGTTGTTGACGGTGGTCGTGAGACTGCGTTCGTTCACGGACGTGATGCGGTTGGCCATGTCCTCGGACGAGAGGCCCGTGTACGTCCAGATGATGCTGACAACCGGAATGTTGATCTCCGGAAGTACGTCCACCGGCGTCGTTAGAATGACGAATGGCGTGGCCAGCAGGATCATGATGGCCATTACGATGAACGTATAAGGCCGCTTCAGCGCTACGTTGACAATCCACATTGAGGCGTTCGGAAGAGCGAGGGAGGGACGCAGGTGCTTTCACGCGCGGGACGAGTCTCGAAGGCGAGTCGGTGAGTCGCCTTCGGTGCCCTATGGTAGTGGCAACGTACCAACGAGATAATGACGCGAAAATGGCGATTTCGTCATCTTGCGTGAAATGAAAGGCGTGTGTAATCCTAAGCGCTCGAAAGGAAAGCCGGCAGCGCGCAATGGAAGGTGAACGTAATCGGAAAGTACGTCGATGCATCGCGCGAAAGGCAATGCGAGTACCGCAGTGAGACGGCGCGGGATCGCTTCAATTCAGCGGAAGCCGCGCTGGCCTCGTTCGGAATGGCGTGACTGTTGAATGACGTTATTGCGGAGTCTGGCCGAGCGGCGTGGTCGTCATGGTCGGTTGTCCCGACGCGGACGAGCCTTCCGACGATGCGCCATACGACGGGTTCGAGACCTTCTGTTCGGCGGCCTGGATATCGTTCGGGTAAAACGCATCGCGCTCCGACGGGTTGTAGCCGGCTTGTTCGACCTTGACGAGATCCTGTCTGACCTGTGCACGGGTGAGTCCTTCGCTTTGAGCAAAGGCGGCAAGTGGCGCTGCGGCCAACGTAACGATAGCGATGCGAGCGAGTAGTTTCATGGCGAACTCCCTGAAAAGTTAAGGACGATTCGCGGCGTGCGGTTTCGTGGTTTCGAGCGTCATGAAGCTCGTTACACCCACCACCGCCACGGCACCGATTCTATGTCTCGCACCGTGACGAGATGCTGGCGGTCAAATGGCGCTTTGGTCAGATTGAAGCGGGCGCTGTCGCAAACGTTTTCGCCTGTGGCGGCAAGCGCCCGATGATAGACTCGCGAGCTTCGAGCGTCCTGTAAGACAAAGGCATGGTTCGTTTCAGTGACGCTCGCTTTCGTTCAAACATCTTTCGTTCAAACATCGACACCGGGACCGTCAATTGCCGTTCAAGCTGCCGACCACGGCCACCGCGCCATTCTGTCCATCTGAAGTCAAAGGCTCCGTCGCCGTCGCGCCAAGCGCGTCGTTCTGGAAAAAGCTGCTGCAGTTCGCGGGGCCGGGGCTGCTCATCTCCATCGGTTATATGGACCCGGGGAATTGGGCCACCGATATCGAAGCCGGATCGCGCTATGGCTACGACCTGCTTTTCGTGGTCGTGCTTTCGAGCCTTGCGGCGATGGTGCTGCAATGTCTGTCGATGCGCCTCGGCATTGTCACCGGACGCGATCTCGCGCAGCTATCACGCGAACGCTACGCAAAGCCCGTCGCTCATGCGCAATGGGCGCTCGCCGAACTCTCGATCATCGCGTGCGATCTCGCCGAAGTGCTCGGCGGTGCGCTCGCGTTTCACTTGCTATTCGGCTGCTCGCTGATGTGGGGCGTGATCTTCACCGCGTTCGATACGCTCATCGTGCTCGGTCTCAAGGGCAAGAACTTTCGCGATCTCGAAGCCATCATGCTGGGTTTGATTGCGACCATCGGGCTTGGTTATATTGTCGAACTCGTGCTCGTGAAGCCGCATTGGGCTTCGGTCGCCGCAGGTCTCGTGCCTTCGATCAGCCTCTTCTCGCAGCGCGAGCCGCTGTATCTCGCCATCGGCATTCTCGGCGCAACCGTGATGCCGCATAACCTCTATCTGCATTCGTCGATCGTGCAAACGCGCGTGGTTCAGCGCGATAAGAAGAGCCTGGCGTCGGCCATCGGCTTGTCGCGCATCGACACTATCGTCGCGCTCGTGCTTGCGTTGCTCATCAATGCGGCAATTCTGATTCTCGCGGCATCGGCGTTTCATGCGACAGGGCATACGCAAGTCACCGAGATCGAAGATGCCTACAAGCTGCTGGCGCCTATCGTCGGCACCGGGCTGGCCGCGGTTCTCTTCGCGGTGACGCTATTCGCTTCGGGACAAAGCTCGACGTTTACCGGCACCATCGCAGGCCAAGTCATCATGGAAGGCTTCCTGCACTTGAAGATTCCGTGCTATCAGCGGCGTTTCATCACGCGTGCGCTCGCGCTCGTGCCCGCGCTGATCGGCGTGTATGCGATGGGCAACGGCGCGGTCGGCAAGCTGCTGGTCGCGAGTCAGGTCGTGCTGAGCCTGCAATTGCCGTTTGCATTGTGGCCGCTCATTCGCATGACGAGCGATCGGACGCTGATGGGCGAGTTCGCCAATGCCATGACCACGAAGCTGCTGGCGTGGCTCTTGTTCGTCGTGATCAGCGTGGCGAATGTGTGGCTCGTCGTGCAGACCGTGAGCGACTGGCTTTCCTGAGCGCATGAAAGAAAGCGCCATGCACGCGTGATTCGTGCATGGCGCATCTGTCGATGTAGCCTGGAGGTTACTTGACCACCGCTGCCGGCGCGGTCGATTTCGCCGCCACGGCCGCCGGAATCGCGGTTTCGGGAGGCAAGGTCTGATCCACCGTCGTGCGGCCGCCATCGCGGAAGAATGCCTGTTCCGCAGCCTTGTTCAGCACGAGAATACTGATACGGCGGTTGGTCGGTTCGTCGGCAACGTCCTTATTGAGCGGCAGTGCATCGGCGAGACCGCGCACCTGAAGAATCTTGCTTTCCTTCATGCCGCCGCTGACCAGCGCCCGGCGCGCGGAGTTGGCACGCTCGCTCGACAGCTCCCAGTTCGAGTAGCCCGTCTGATTGCCGGAGTAGGGCACGGCGTCCGTGTGACCGGCGATAGACACGCGGTTATCGACGTCATTCAACGACGCGCCGATATTCGTGAGAATCGTCGTCACGTAGCTTTCGAGCTTGAAGCTGCCCGACGCGAACATGGGCCGCTTGAGCGAATCGACAATCTCGATACGCAAGCCTTCGCTCGTGATCGCGATCCGAATCTGATCCTTGAACGCTTTCAATGCAGGCGTCTGTTCGATCAGCGCTTGCAGCTTCTGCTTCAGTTGCTGCAGGCGCTGCATGTCGTCCGCGGCGACAGCGGCACGCGCGATTTGCGGCGGCACTGGCTGCGTCTGGCTCTTCTTGCCTTCGCCGGGACGCGTGCTCGACAAATCGCGTCCGCCGCCTGGAATCACGCTCGTGTGCGCGGATGCGCCGCCGTCGTTGCCGAAGAGCGCGGAGAGCGGTGTGTTGAAGTAGTCCTCGATGCCTTCCTTGTCGTACTTCGACGTGGAGCCGAGCAGCCACATCAAGAGAAAGAAGGCCATCATCGCGGTGACGAAGTCGGCGTAAGCAATCTTCCATGCGCCGCCATGATGACCGTGTCCGTGCGCCTTCTTCTTGCGGCGCACGATGATGGTCGGCGCGAGCACGGATTGCAGCGGATCGCGTGAAGGTTTCTCAGCCATGAACGTGTTTTCCGGTAATGAGCGCGAGCGGCTTTAAGCGGACTTTGGCATCTTGGTGGCGCGCACGGCGTCGTCCAGTTCCTTGAAACTCGGACGGTCCGCCGTGAAGAGCACCTTGCGGCCGAACTCGACGGCGATGGTCGGCGCGTAGCCGTTCATCGACGCGAGCAACACGGACTTCACGCACTGGAACGGCTTGGCTTCGGCCGCGCCCTTTGCGTTGAGCAAGTCAGCGAGCGGTCCGAAGAAACCGTATGCGAGCAGAATGCCGAGGAAGGTTCCGACGAGCGCACCCGCGATCATCTCGCCGAGCACGGCGGGCGCGGCGCCGACCGAGCCCATGGTGTGCACCACGCCCATAACCGCCGCGACGATACCGAACGCCGGCAAGCCGTCCGCCATCTTCTGAATTGCGTTACCGGCAATCGCGCTTTCGGTGTGATGCGTTTCGAGTTCTTCGTCCATCAGGTCCTGCATTTCCATCGCGTTGACGTTGCCTGCGGACATCATGCGCAGATAGTCGACGATGAATTCGAGCAGATGATGATCGTTCATCACGTGTTCGTACTTCTGGAACACGGGGCTGGCTTCGGGAGCATCGACGTCGGCTTCGAGCGCCATCATCCCTTCCTTGCGGGCCTTTTGCAGCAGCTCATAGAGCAGCGCGATCAGCGCAAGGTATTTCTCTTTCGTGTAGGCGCCGCCCTTAAAGGCCTTCGGCAGACCTTGCAAGGTCTTCTTGAGCGTTGCGGTCGGATTGGACACGACGAACGCGCCGATTGCCGCCCCGAAAATACACAGCAACTCGAACGGCTGAACCAGCGCCGCCAGATGCCCGCCGACGCCGATAAAACTCCCGATCACCGAACCGATGACCACTACCCAACCGATAATGACAAACATGATCTCTCCGCAAGAAGTCAGGGCGTCGCGAGCACTGCGAGCTCGACATGAGACACGCACGGCACGCGAAACTTTATTGGCTTGTTGATGGCTTTTAACGGCGCGGACCACCCGAGATTTAGGGTTACGCGCGCAAAGATTTCTGCGCAATGGTTTGCGAGGTAAATGTTACGACGGCAATCGACGCAACTTTGACCGGTCATTACGCGTCAGGTAATGGATCGCGGATGGACGAATCGACTAACATCGGCGGCATGAATTCGACTTTTGCGTTCGTTGCATCGAGTGTCGCGCCGCCCGCGACGGTCGGCGCGCTCTTGCGTGAATGGCGCCAGAAACGGCGCATGAGCCAGCTCGACCTGGCCGGCGACGCTGAGGTATCGACGCGTCATCTGAGCTTCATCGAATC
Organism: Caballeronia sp. HLA56; assembly: GCF_054655155.1. Classification (NCBI taxonomy): domain Bacteria; kingdom Pseudomonadati; phylum Pseudomonadota; class Betaproteobacteria; order Burkholderiales; family Burkholderiaceae; genus Caballeronia; species Caballeronia sp. HLA56. Next base: position 443,966 of record NZ_BAAHOB010000001.1, read on the forward strand.
AGGGCGATCGTTGCCGAGCCGCGAGATGCTCATGCGCCTGGCCGAGCAACTCGACGTGCCGCTGCGCGAGCGCAATACGCTCCTGATGGCGGCGGGTTATGCGCCGCTATATCGCGAACGCCCGTTCGCCGATCCGCAACTCGATGCCGCGCGCCGTGCCGTCGAACTCGTGCTCAAGGGACACGAGCCGTATCCGGCGTTGGCCGTCGATCGTCACTGGACGATGATCGCTGGCAACGCCGCCGTGTCGGCGCTGGTTGCGCTCGCGGCGGATGCGTCGCTACTCGCGCCGCCCGTGAACGTGCTGCGCTTGTCGCTGCATCCGCAAGGCTTGGCTCACGCAATCGAGAACTGGCACGAATGGCGCTCGCATCTACTGGCGCGTGTGCGTCGGCAGATCGAGGTTTCCGGAGACGCCGCGCTCGCCGCGCTGCTCGTGGAACTCGAGGCGTATCCAACGCCGCCGCATGCCGGCAAGGCGAGGAGTGCCGAACTCGATCCCGTGGTCGTGCCGCTGCGCCTTTTGACGCCGCACGGCACACTGTCGTTTCTGAGCACGACGACGGTATTCGGCACGCCGGTGGACATCACGCTATCCGAGTTGGCGATCGAGGCCTTTTTTCCCGCCGACGAATTTACGGCTACCGCGCTCGCGGAGATGTCGTTGCGCTCACGGCCATCAGCTTACAAAATTGAACCTGACGACGCGGCGCGAATCAATGAATGAGCACGCGGCGTTTTAGCGAAGCGGCTAACCATGGCTTTTGTCCAACCAACGCGGAAGACAGCGATGATTCAAACATTCGAACAAGTAATCGGCGGGCAAAGCATGCAGTTCTGCGCGAGTATCGCGGACGGCGGCGGTCCCCGGCGCGTCATCATCAGCCGGGCGGATTCGGCGGAATCGCTCGTGATCGTGGAGGCGGGCGGCATTATCGGTGCCATCAAAGCGGAAGTCGAGGCGCCGGATACGTTCGTCGCGGATGCCGTGAAGCGGGCGCAGGAGGAAGGCTTGATCGAGCGCGCCCTGCAGACGGGTGCCGTGCAAACTACGAATTTGTAATTCTGGTTTAGACGGCAACAACGCCCGCGCGGCGATCTTCGGTCGCGCGGGCGTTGTGCTTTCTGTGTTTGGATGATAGTGCGAGCCACATAACGCGCTGCTTAGGCTCTCGGCCTGCCGTCTCTGCGGTCAGTTAGGCGTGACCTCGACCGGCGCCGGCATTCAGCGGAGTCGCGCGATCCATTTCACGAAAGCAGCGCGGATCGAACAACGCGCGCCTTCAAAGGCGCGGCTGCCCATTCCTCGGATCGGCGGGAACGAGTGGCGTCGCTGAATCCGGGCCATCGGGCATGTCCGGATCGTCGGGGTTCGGCGCCGCGTCGGGGTCGAGCAGCTTGTCCGGGTCCGGTTCCATCGGCTCTTCGGGTGAGCGGGGCATCGTCGACATGATCAGGTGTTCTCCAGAGTATGCAGTTCGTGTGTGACCGGCACGGTTTCGTCGATGCCGGGCGTCCTTCATGCGTCTGCAACGCGCGTTCCCGAGTCTCGTCGCATTATTCCGTCGCCTGCCGTGCCGCGCTCATCGGGCGATTGCCACGCGCATCGCGCACGAGAAACCCGCTGAAGCAAGCGCAGACTAGGAGCGCGACGGATATGCCCGCCGACCAGCGCACCGCATCGACGATCTGCGCCGTTGCCGCGCCGCCTTCGCCATGTCCCGCGAGCGCGCCGAATGCCGCCACGCCGATTGCTCCCGCCGCCTGCCGCGCCGTATTCAGTACTGCGGACGCCGTGCCCGCGCGCTCCTGACCGACCGTGCCGAGAAGCGCGGTGGTCATTGCCGGAACCGCGACGCCCATGCCGGTTGGAATCAGGAGGAACGGCACGATGAGCGCGAGCGTGGGCGTGTGGGCATCGACGAAAACGAGCGCCGCGAAACCGGCGGCGTCGATGAGCGCGCCGGCGATCATCGGCGCACGCGAGCCGAAACGCGCGACGACCGGTCCGCTCGCCAGATTCGACAGCAGAAAGCCGCCCGTCAGCGGCAGAAAAGCGAGACCGGTCTGCAACGGCGTATGTCCGAGCACGCGCTGCAAGTACAGACTCAGCACGAACACCATCCCATAGTAGGTAAGATTCACGCCGATACCGAACACCACCGCCGCGCTGAAGGTGCGCTCCTTGAAGAGCGCGAGCGGAAGCATCGGCGAGCGTGTGCGGCCTTCGATCACGACGAACGACGCGCCCGCCAGCAACGCCAGCGCAACCCCGCCGAGCACTAGCGGATGCGTGAGTCCGAGCGGCCGCATCTCGATGACCGCGCCGACGAGCGCCGTGAGCGCGATCACGGCAAGCGCCTGACCGGGCAGGTCGATACCGCGCGCGCCGCGACCGCTTCCAGGTTGCGCGGGTGTTTCGCGGACCCACGCGAGCGTCGCCGCTATGCCCGCCGCACAGATCGGCACGTTGACCCAGAAGATGCTGCGCCAGCCGAACGCCGCGATCAGCACACCGCCAACGATCGGCCCGGCCGCGATCGAAATCGAGCCTGCAGCCGTCCACAGACCCACCGCGCGCGCCCGCAAACGCGGATCGTGACCGCAGGCTGCGTTGAGCAGCGCGAGCGAATTGGGCAGCATCGCCGCCGCGCCGATTCCTTGCAGCGCGCGGGCCGTGATCAACTGCGGGGCATCGCGCGAGAACGCGCAGGCGAGCGACGCCAGCGCGAACAAGGCGAGCCCGCCCGCGAAAAGCCGCCGCGCGCCGATGCGATCGCCGAGCGAGCCGGCGGAAAGCATCAGCGCGGAAAAGGCGAGCGCGTAGCTGTCGATGGTCCATTGCAGACTCGCGACGTTCGCGCGCAGGTCGTGACCGATGCTCGCCAGCGCCACATTGACGATGGATACATCGAGTTGCGAGACGACGAAGCCGACGCTGGTGGCGGCAACGATGAGCACGTGACGCGCGCTCAGGCGCGCCGTTTTGGGATCGAGATCGAGGTTCGAGTTCATGCCCTCAATGCTAGACGCGGCGCACGCTCGATGTTTCAGGCACGGGTGAAACGTGGCGTTCAAGGCGAAAAAAGCGCACTCACGGGGAGTGCGCGTTGCGTGATCGGATCAGGCCCGCCGTTCAGGCCTCGACCGCCGCTTCCCGGATAAACAGCGTAGTCACCGCGCCCACCGCGCACAGCGCGCAGACGTAGATCACGGGCGCCATCGGACTGGATTTCATCATCAGCGAAACGACGATCGGCGTGAGTCCGCCGAAAACGGCATATGCGACGTTGTACGAAAACGAGATGCCCGAAAAGCGAATGGCGGGCGGAAACGCTTTCACCATGACGAACGGAATCGCGCCGATCACGCCAACCGTGAAGCCCGCGCACGCGTACCACGGCAAGAGCACGGACGTATCGAGCGAGACTTGCCGGAACAGCAGGTAATACGACACGCCGAGCGCAATCGCGCCGATGAAAATCGTCCTGCCCGCGCCGATGCGCCCCGCAATCGCGCCCGCCAGCACGCAACCGATGGTCAAGAACAGCGTCGCCACGCAATTGGCCGCGAGCACGGTCGCCGGCGCGATGTGGAATTGCTTCTGCAGAAGCGTCGGCGTCATCAGAATGACCACGACGATAGCCGCGGAAAGCATCCACGTGAGCAGCATCGACACGATCACGGCGCGGCCATGATCGCGCAGCACGGCTTTGAGCGGAATCTCGGCGGCAAGCGACTTGCGCTTTTGCAGTTCGGCGAACACGGGCGTTTCATGCAGCCAGCGTCGCAGATACACCGAGCACAGCCCGAATAATCCGCCGAGCAGGAACGGCAGACGCCACGCGAAGTCCGCGACTTGCGCCGGCACGAAGCTCTTGTTGATCGCGGTCGCGACCAGCGAACCGAGCAGAATGCCGGCCGTCAGTCCCGCTGTGAGCGTGCCGCACGCGTAGCCGACATGACGACTCGGCACGTGCTCCGACACGAAAACCCACGCGCCAGGCACTTCGCCGCCGACGGCCGCGCCTTGCATCACGCGAAAGAGGAGCAGCAGAACGGGCGCCATCATGCCAATCGAAGCGTAAGTGGGCAGCAGGCCCATCAGGAGCGTCGGCACCGACATCAGCAGCACGGAGAGCGTGAACATACGTTTGCGGCCGAGCAGATCGCCGAAATGCGCCATGACGATACCGCCCAGCGGCCGGGCAAGATAACCCGCCGCGAAGATGCCGAAAGTCTGCAGTTGCCGCAGCCAGTCAGGAATCGTGGCGGGAAAGAACAGCTGGCCGATCACCGGCGCGAAGAACACGAAAATGATGAAGTCGTAGAACTCGAGAGCGCCGCCAAGTGCGGCGAGGGTGAGCGTTTTATAGTCGCCGCGCGTGAGACGGCGGCCCGCGGCGCTCGTGGTGTCCGAGGCGCCGGGCAGAGGTGTTGCGTGCATCGAAAAAAGAACCCGTAAATGAAAAGAGCCGCGCACGTGTCGGGACGTGCCGCGCAAGAAGAGGCGTTGTCCTGCGGCTTTTCAAGACGCGCCGGGTGAGCGCGAATCAAGGACCGGATGATGAGCCCGACGGACGCATTGTCGTATCGCGCCCGGCGGCCGCGCTGCGCGAACGACTCGGAGTCGCGCGGCAGCGTTCCTTTGCGAGGCATCGGTAAGAGCTCGCAAACGGGGACGTTCAAGCCAGACGCGCGATGTTACAGGATGAAAGGCCACCTCCGGCAGAACGGCCGATCTATTTTCGAGATGGTTGTGCGTGCGACACGGTGTCGAAATCGTCACATGCGTTGACAAATTCGGATGAGTCCGATGGGAAAGGGAAACAGGTCTGCCCAGAATGCCGCCTGTATTTAACCGTCTCAGCCTGTAACGAGACGTCCTGCGGTGCCCGTTCGACAAGGCATCTGCTTATTGCCCCTCAGACTCATCAGGCCAGACCCTATGCGCGTCGCCGTTTTGCAAACCGACCCAAGTTATAGAAATCTCATCAGCGACGTCGTCAAGCGGCTTGGTCACGCGTGCGTGACCTTTGGCGACGGCCTCCAGTTGTCCAAGGCGCTCTCGCGTTCCACGGTCGATTTGCTCATTCTCGACTGGAATTCATCCGGTCTGTGCGGTCTCGACCTGCTCAAATCCGTGCGCTCCAGTTTCGGCGAGCGCGTGCCGGTCATGTTCGCCACGCCCGACGGCGCCGAACACAACGTCGTTTGCGCGTTGACGGCAGGCGCGGACGATTACGTCGTTTATCCGGTGCGCCCGGGCGAATTCGGCGCGCGCATCGAAGCGCTGATCCGCCGGGCGTATCCAACCACGTCGAGCGCTTGCCTCGAAGTCGGGCCGTATCGCTTCGACTCGCGTCAGCAAGCCGTCACGGTGCGCGGCCGTCCGGTGCAGTTGAGCGGCACGCAATTCCGCCTCGCCCAGTTGTTCTTCTCGAATATCGGTCGCGTGCTGTCGCGCGATCATATTTTCGCGATGGTCTGGGGTCGCGAGTTCCGCGAAACCACGCGCACTATCGACAGTCACGTGTCGCGTCTGCGTCTGGCGCTGGAAATCGAGCCGGTCAATCACTTCCGACTGCAGCCGGTGTACAAGAGTGGTTATCGCCTGTTGCATCTGTATGGCGATGGCGAGGAAACCGGCGACGAGCGCGTCGAACCCGAGCATGCCCGTATTGCTGCCTAAAAGCACCAAGTAAAAATGCCGTCGCGAGACGGCATTTTTGCGTTTGCCTTGAAAGACTCACGCTTTCACATATGGATTCCGTCGCGAGACGGCATCGCTGTGATCGGCGAAATCAGAACCGCGGCAATTCAGGCCGCGTTTCGATACTTCGCCGGATCAGCGCTTCGATCTCCTTGCGTTCGTCGCCGGCAAGCGGAAGTCGCGGCGGGCGTACCGGCTCCGTGCCAAGGCCGACGATCGTTTCCGCGAGCTTGATGTTCTGCACGAGCTTGTGCGACACGTCAAGCGCGAGCAGTGGCGCGAACCAGCGGTAAATTGCGCGCGCTTCCTCCATGCGTCCCGCCTGCAAAAGCTTGTAGATCGCCACGGTCTCGCGCGGAAACGCGCACACGAGGCCAGCCACCCAACCGTGTGCGCCCATCAGCATGGCTTCCATCGCCAGATTGTCGACGCCGCAAAAGAGCGCATAGCGGTCGCCGACTTCGTTGATCAGGTCGGTAATGCGCCGTACGTCGCCGCTGGATTCCTTGATCGCCGCGAATTTGCTGTCTTCGGCCAGTTCCGCGAACATGCGCGGTGTGACATCGACGCCATACGCGAGCGGATTGTTGTAGACCATGATCGGCAGCGGACTTGCATCCGCGACCATGCGGAAATGGTTGAGCGTCTCGCGCCGATCCGACATGTAACGCAGACCCGGCAGCACCATGTAGCCTTTCGCGCCCCGGCTCGCCGCGCGCGCCGCCTGGCGGCAGCCGTCGAGCGTGCTGTTTTCCGCGATGGTCAGCAGTACCGGCACGCGTTCGCGCGCCGCGTCCACGGCGATATCGAGCACGTCGAGCTTTTCGTCGAGCGAAAGCGTCGAAGCTTCGCCGAGCGAGCCGCACACGATGATGCCGTCCACGCCAGCCTCGATCTGCGCTTCGATGTTCTTCTTCGTCCACGCGCGGTCTATGCTGAAATCGGCGTTGAACTTGGTGGTGACGGCGGGCATCACGCCTTCCCAGATATGCGACACGGCGGCTCTCCGAAAATGTTTGAACGCTGTGCAGTTTAAGCACGGCAAAACAAGGCGTCTTGCGCGTTTCGCGCGCGGCGCGTGCCGATTTCGGCACAGCGCGCGCGGGCTCCGGCGAGCGTCATCGGGCGAGGGCGGGTTATGCCGATATCGTCATCGAAATCGCGTAGCCGCTCCAAGACGCCTGCCGCGCGCATTTTTAGGATAGGCGGCATGAAAACCATCGACATCATCGATTCGCATACGGGCGGCGAGCCGACCCGCCTCGTCACCGCGGGCGGTCCGGACTTGGGCGACGGCACACTCGCGCAACGGCTGGAGACGTTTCGCACGCGTTTCGACGACTGGCGCCGCGCCATCGTCACCGAGCCGCGCGGCTCCGACGTCATGGTCGGCGCGCTTCTTTGCGCGCCCGACGACCCCACCGCGACTGCGGGCGTCGTCTTCTTCAACAACGTCGGCTATCTCGGCATGTGCGGGCACGGGACCATCGGGCTCGTGGCGTCGCTGGCGCATGCGGGACGGATAGCGGCGGGGCGGCATCGTATCGATACGCCCGTCGGTCCCGTCGATGCCACGCTCAATCCGAACGGCAGCGTCAGCGTGCGCAATGTGCCGGCATACCGGCATCGGCGCGCGGTGACGGTGGATGTGCCCGGCTACGGTCCGCTCACGGGCGATGTCGCGTGGGGCGGCAACTGGTTTTTCCTCGTCGCGGACCACGGACGCACGCTCGACGGCGCGCGTATCGCGGAGTTGACGGCATTTTCCGATGCGATTCGCGAAGCGCTGCAGGCGCAGGGCATAACGGGCGCGGCGGGAGCGTACATCGACCATATCGAACTGTTCGCGGATTCGCCTTCGACGGGCATCGACAGCCGCAGCTTCGTGCTGTGCCCAGGCAGCGCGTACGACCGGTCGCCGTGCGGCACCGGCACGAGCGCGAAGCTCGCGTGTCTCGCGGCGGACGGATTGCTCGCGCCGGGCGAAATCTGGCGGCAGGAAAGCATCATCGGCAGCGTGTTCGAGGCGAGTTACGAGCACGCGCAAGGCGAGATCGTGCCGACGATCACCGGCTTTGCGCACGTCATGGGCGAAGGGCGGCTCGTGTTCGACGAGCGCGATCCGTTCGCGCGCGGCATTCCGGCGAGCGTTGCCGCGTGACGCACATGTCGGCGGATGTGATCGTCGTCGGCGCGGGCATCGTCGGCGCGGCGTGCGCGGCGGAACTGGCTGCGCGCGGGCTTGTGGTCGATGTCGTGGATGCGCGGGGTATCGGCGGCGGCGCGACGGCGGCGGGCATGGGGCATATCGTCGTGATGAACGATTCCGCCGCCGAATTCGCGCTGACCCGCGCGTCGCGCGACTTGTGGCTGGCGCTCGCGCCGCATTTGCGCGAACGCGACGCCTTCGTGCGATGCGGCACCGTCTGGGCCGCCGAAGACGACGAGGAACTCGACGCGGCGCAAACCATGCGCGACGCCTTCGCGGCAGGCGGCGTGCGCGCGCATTTGCTCGATGCGACCGGCTTGCGCGAGGCGGAGCCATCGCTGAGTCACGCGCTGCGAGGCGGCGTTCTCGTCGATGACGACGCCATCGTCTATGCGCCTGCAGCCGCGCAATGGCTGCTGACGCGCTCCGAAGGCGCCGCGCGCATTCGCGTCGTCACCGGCTGCGCGGTCGCTGGCGTCGCCGCGACCGACAGCGCTGCGAGCATCACGCTTCGCGGCGGCGAGCGGTGTCACGCGGCGCATGTGGTCGTCGCCAACGGGATCGCGGCGGCGGAGTTGGTCGATGGCGTGTCACTCGAAGCCAAGAAGGGGCATCTGCTGATCACGGATCGTTATCCGGGCACGATCAGGCATCAGGTGGCGGAACTCGGGTATATCAAGAGCGCGCATCACGCGCGCGGCGTGTCGGTGGCGTTCAACGCGCAGCCGCGGCCGACGGGACAGATTTTGATCGGCTCTTCGCGGCAGTTCGGCAATGTCGATCCGGCCATCGATGCCCGCGTGCTCGCGCTCATGCTCAGACGCGCGTCGCGGTTTTTGCCGGGCATCGGCGCGCTCAACGCGATTCGCGCGTGGACCGGTTTGCGCGCGGCGACGCCGGACGGCATGCCGCTGATCGGCCCGGCGCGGTATGCGGGCGATCGGTTGTGGCTTGCGGCCGGGCATGAAGGGTTGGGCGTCACGACTTCGCTCGGCACTGCCGCGTTGCTGGCGGATCAGATTCTCGGCGCGATGCAAGCGCCTTACGCGGCTGCGTTTTCGCCGCAGCGGTTTGCGCGGGAGCCGGTCGATGGTTGAGATTGCGCGCCTGCCGCTTGCGTGGCCGCTTTGGCTTTCCAAGCTTGCAAGCAGGAATGCCTCGACGATTGCTGCCGGGCGTGGCGCAATCGACGGCGAAGCGCCGGGTCCGCTCGCGCTCTTACAAGATCGTCCAGATGGCTGAAACCGTCCGCATCTTCATCGACGGTGAAGCGCTCGACGTCGCCGCTTTCACCACCATCGCCGCCGCGCTCGCGATGCGCTCGATCGCAGGCACGCGCCGCTCCGCTTCGGGCGAGCCGCGCGCCGCGCTCTGCGGAATGGGCGTCTGTCAGGAGTGCCGCGTCATCGTGGCGGGCCGCGCGCATGTGCTCGGCTGTCAGACGCTGTGTGACGAAGGCCTCGTCATCCAGACGATGGCGACGCCGCGATGACGCCCGAAATGTTCGATCTCGCGATCGTCGGCGCGGGGCCGGCGGGGCTCGCGGCGGCGCAGGAGGCCGCGCGCGCGGGCGCGCGGGTCGCGCTCATCGACGATAACCCGCGTCCCGGCGGTCAGATCTGGCGGCAGGGTCCGCAGGCAGCGCTCGCCGATCCACTTTGTCACTGGCTCGCCGATACCGCCACGCGCCCGAATCTCACACGCTTCAGCGCAACCAAAGTGGCCGCCGTCTCCGGCGACAAGCGGCTCTTGCTGGAGCAGCAGACGGCATCGCTCGAAATCGCCTGGTCGAAGCTGATTCTCGCGACCGGCGCGCGCGAGCGTCTGTTGCCGTTCGAGGGCTGGACGTTGCCCGGCGTCACGGGCGCGGGCGGCTTGCAGGCGCTCATCAAGAGCGGGATGCCGGTGCGCGGGCAGCGCGTCGTGGTGGCGGGAAGCGGTCCGCTACTGCTCGCCGCCGCCGATACCGCGCGCCGTCATGGCGCCGAAGTTCTCGCGGTCATCGAGCAGGCGCGTTTTGGGCGCATCGCGCGTTTTGTCGCGTCACTTGCAGTGACGCCCGCGAAGCTCGCGCAGGCCATGGCGCTTGGAACGGCGGGCTATCGGACGGGCGGTGTCGTCGTGAAGGCGCACGGGCGTGAGCGCGTCGAAGCCGTCACGATCCGCACTGGCAGTCGGGAGCGAGTCATCGAAGCCGATCGCATCGCGTGCGGTTACGGGCTCGTGCCGAATACGACGCTCGCACAGGCGCTAGGCTGCGCATTCGCCGATACCGCCGCCCTTTGCGTCGACGACACTCAGCGCACTTCGCTCGATGCGGTGTTCGCCGCCGGAGAATGCACGGGCATCGGCGGCATGGAGCTGGCGCGCGTCGAAGGATTGATTGCGGCGCGCGCGGCGCTGGGGCTCGCCATCGACATGCGTCTCGTGCGCGAACGCAGGCGCTGGCGTGCGTTTGCCGGGCGCGTCGAGCGCGCTTTCGAGCTGGGTGCCGCCGCACGCACGCCGCCATCCGCCGACACGCTCATATGCCGCTGCGAGGACGTGCGCTTTGGCGACGTCGCGGCGCATGCCAATTGGCGCGATGCGAAGCTGCAGACGCGCTGCGGCATGGGCGCGTGCCAGGGACGCATTTGCGGCGAGGCGGCGGCGGTGTATTTCGGCTGGGAACGCCCGATGACGCGTCCACCGTTCGCGCCGGTTCGCATCGATACATTGATGGCGGAACTCGACGAAGGCGCGGTGGATTGAGATCTTGGCGGCCGATGAACCGCGTACTAGCGTGATGAAGCCGTGCCGCGATACGCTTCACGCCAACGCCAACGCCAACGCCAACGCCAACGCCAACGCCAACTTCAAGAACCGACGCCCGCTCACGCATGAGCCGCCATGCAAGGCAGACGCCACGCTCAATTTTGTCCCGATGCACGCGCTCCTATAATCACCCGCATCGCGCTCAAAGAAAGCCCAACCGAAAACGCATGCCAACCTCGCCCGGCCTTCCCGACGAAGAACCCGCAGCCGATGCCTCGCCTGCATCGACGCTCGGCGCCATGCTCTCTCACTTCGCGCTGCTCGCGCCGGTGTTCGACGCGATGCCCGACATCGTGTTCTTCGTGAAAGATCGCCACGCGCGCTACGCGATGGTCAACCGCACGCTCGCGCGCCGCTGCGGCCACAAGGACGACAAGTCCGCGCTGCTCGGCCGAACCGCCGAGGACGTTTTTCCGAGCCGCTTCGGGCGCATCTATACGGCGCAGGATCAGGCGATCATCGCGCAGGGCACTCAGCTTATCGATCAACTCGAGTTGCATCTGTATCCCGGCCGCGAGCCCGGCTGGTGCATGACCTGCAAACAGCCGCTGCACGATGCGACGGGCAAAATCGTGGGTCTCGCGGGTATTTCGCGCGATCTGCAAGCGGCCGAAGGCACGCATCCGGCCTACAGCAGGCTCGCGGCGGTCGTGCAGCACATCCAGGAAAATTTCGTGCAGCCGCTCAACATGCGGCAACTCGCGCAGATGGCGAACATGTCGATTGCGCAGCTCGAACGATATTTCCACAAGGTCTTTCACCTCACACCGCGCCAGGTATTGCTGAAGACCCGGCTCGATGCCGCCACCGCACTGCTCGTCTCGAACGACAACAAGGTGACGGACGTGGCAGCGTTATGCGGCTACACCGATCACAGCGCCTTTACGCGGCAGTTCAAGGCGACGGTCGGAATTACGCCGACGGAATATCGCGCGCTGTTGCAGACGTCGCAGGCGCCGCAGCCGTCGTCCACGCGCCCCGATTCCGCCGCGAACCTAAATGTCTGACGAGAAATCGGGGCATGGCTGCGGTTTTAATTACACGGTCGTGCGGCTTTACCGGCCGGTGCGCCACTAAAAAAACGCTGAAAGCGCCGCCAGTCAAGGGTCTGCGGGCGACGCCGCAGACCGGTCCGGTTCTTGCTCGATTTCGGTGCGCCGAGACCGGCATTACCCCCGTTGTCCCGGCGCGAGACATACTGCGCGGCATTCCGCACCGGTGCACGCGCAGCATAGAACACGGTGCGTTCGGAATTCCCGCCGCGTTTTCTTGTCAACGTATGCTTGGTGCGCGCAGTCGACGCAAGGTTGCCCAGGCAGTCAGGAGCGGCGAGCCGTGGAGACCGTGCGCGAGAATTCCGTTTTAGGCAGTCGAAAAGAACATCATGAACGAAGTAGCAAGACTGGGGCACACGCGGATCGTGCTGGTCGAAGACGATCCCGAAAGCAGGGCATCACTGCAAATTTTGCTGGAAGAAGAAGGCGCCGATGTGATCGCCGTAGCCGACGCCGAAGACGGCGCGGAAGCCGCGATCCGGAATCTTCCCGATGCGGTGATATGCGATCTCGACCTTCCCGGAATGGACGGTTTCTACCTCGTGCAACGTTTGCGCGACCACGAAATACGGGGCAATCTCCCGCCTTCCGTGGCCATCGCGCTGACGGGACACGACGGCGACGAATACCGATTACGAAGTATTGGCGAAGGATTCCAGCATTTCATGACGAAGCCCGCGCATCCCGATGAACTGGTGGCGCTGATCCAAGACGCGCTGTCGGCACGTGTGGTGACTTGACTTCGCATTTGTCTTGCGCGAGCGGCGTCGGCTGCAAGCGCAAGGCAGCGGGAAAGGGCAGGCGATAAGCGGCTACGAGCGGTCGCGATTGCGGGCGCGCGTTGCGCCGGTAATGACGGCGATGCCGAGCAGGATGACGGCTACGATGGCGATCGTATGTTGCGACACGTGCATGGCAACGAGCCCCCACGCTACGCCGCCGATGAAAATCAGCCAGCCCACCAGATAAATGATCAGCGTCACGGTTTCTCCTGTTGTCCCTGTGTGCGTGTGAAAGAGATGCGCCCTCGGGCGCGCGGACATTATCCTTCGACGTATGCTCGCGTGGTGTCAGCTTGCAAGTCGCATACCAACGCTCACGATAACAATACGAGGCAACAGCGTGCTCACCGTCCATCACCTCAATAATTCCCGCTCGCAACGCGTCCTCTGGATGCTCGAAGAACTCGGCGTCCCGTACGGGCTGAAGCGTTACGAGCGCGATCGCAACACAATGCTCGCGCCGCCCGAACTACGCGCCGTGCATCCGCTCGGCAAGTCGCCGGTCATCACGGATGGCGCGCAGACCATTGCGGAATCGGGCGCCATTCTCGAGTATCTCGTCGATCGCTACGGCGAAGGGCGTTTCTCGCCGCCGCATGGCGCATCGCCGGAACGCGTGCGCTTCAACTACTGGATGCATTACGCCGAAGGCTCGGCCATGCCGCCGTTGCTGCTCAAACTCGTGGCCTTGCGCATCGGCAGCGCGAAGATGCCGTTCTTCGTGAAGCCGATCGGCCGCCGGATCGCGCAGACCATGCAGACCAGTTTCATCGATCCGCAATTGAAGCTGCACTTCGGTTATATCGAAAGCGAACTCGCAAAGTCCGAATGGTTCGCGGGCGACACCTTCAGCGCCGCCGACGTGCAAATGAGCTTTCCACTCGAAGCCGGCAGTCAGCGCGCGGGCGCGAAGAGCTTGCCGCATGTGCGCGCGTTTCTCGAACGCATTCACGCGCGGCCTGCCTATCAGCGTGCGCTCGAGCGCGGCGGCCGTTACGATCTCGCGGGATAGCGTCGGATAGCGCCCGACGCTTCGGCGCGCGCCGTTGCGTACAATGAAGCGCGACTTCATCGCAGATGCAACCAAGCTCCAAGGCAAGCATGGCTCGAATCGTTCCCGACGACTGGAAGAACCTGGAAGCAACCGGCGCAGCGGCCCGCGAGCTCGAAACGCTCGCGCTGCTGGAAAAGCTGCCCGAGGACTACACGGTGTATCACGGCGTGCACTGGACGCGCGTCAACGAAGGCTTCTCCGTCTTCGGCGAAGCGGATTTCGTGGTGGTCGCGCCATCGGGCCGCGTGCTGATGATCGAGCAGAAAGCCGGTTTCCTGCGCGAGACCAGCGCGGGGCTCGTGAAGGTCTACTTGCAGAAGGAACGCAACGTCGCCATTCAACTCGCGCGCACGCTGGAAAATCTGCATCGGCGCTTTACTGCGGCGTTCGGCGCGGGAACGTATCGCATCGAGGAACTGCTGTATTGCCCCGACTACACGGTGAAGGACGCGGCCATTGCCGGCGTGCCGCCCGGACGTATCGTCGATGCAAGCCGCAAGGCGCAACTGCCGAAAGTCGTGCTGGAGATTCTGCCGCCCGACGAGCCGCGCTTCGAGTCGGCCGCGCGCATCCATCACTTTCTCGCCGATGAACTCTCGCTCACGCCCGATACCAACGCGCTCGTCGGCGCAGCCAACACGCTCGTCACGCGCCTTTCAGGCGGTTTGGCGACATGGGCGCGCCGGCTGGAGTTTTCGCCGTTTCGCTTGCGCGTGATCGCGACCGCCGGCGCGGGCAAGACGCAACTCGCCGTGCGCGTCATGCGTGACTCGCTCGCGGCGGGCAAGAGCGTGCTGTACGTATGCTTCAACCGGCCGCTCGCGGATCATATCCGCGCGATTGCGCCGAAAGAGGCGAGGATCGCGAATTATCATCAGCTGAGCGCCTCGGTGGCGCGCGATGCCGGCAGTCCGCCCGACTTCTCCCAGCCCGATGTCTTCGCGACGCTCGAAGAACGCTTCGCCGCCGTGCCCGTGCCCGAGCACTGGAAGACGGATGTGTTGATCGTTGACGAGGGACAGGATTTTCAGCCGGGCTGGGTCGAACCGCTGGAACGGTTGCTGAATCCGGACGGCGCGTGGTGGTGGCTCGAAGATCCGATGCAGAACCTGTATCTGCGCGACCCCGTGCCGCTGCCCGGCTGGACCATTCTGCGCGAGACGACCAATTACCGCAGTCCGCGCGATCTTCTGGGCTTCATCCGCAAGATCGTCGGTCCGGGCGCGCGGCTGGATGCGGGCAGTCCGTTCGATGGCTCGGACGTGACTATCGCCACCTACGAGAACGGCCATTCCGACGAAGTGATCGAGGCGACCAAGCGCGCCATCACGCAGGCGCTCTCGCTCGGCTTTCGCAAGCAGGACATCGCGGTTCTGTCGTTTCGCGGGCGCGAGGGTTCGGCGCTCACGCCCGTCGATCATCTCGGGCCGCATCGGTTGCGCGCGTTCACCGGCACGTACGATCTGTTCGGCAATCCGGAGTATCGCGAGGGCGACGTGCTGCTCGAATCGATCTATCGCTTCAAGGGACAATCCGCGCCGTGCGTGATCCTCACCGAAGTCGACTTCGACGTGCTCGATGAACAAGCCGCGCGCAAAGTCTTCGTCGGCGCGACGCGCGCGACCATGAAGCTGATCGTGGTCGCGTCGGAGCGGGCGGCAGCCGCCATCGAAGCGCTGCCATAAAGCAATGTCCGTCATAGCCGCCAAACCTGCCGCGCCCGGCGTGCCCGGAAGGCCGTGGTTTCGCCGTTTCTGGTACGCGGCGCTGATCGTGCTCGCGGTGGCACCGCCTATCGGCGCGGTCGGCTACATGCTTTATTCGGGGCTGTTGGCGAGCGATTCGCATCGCTTCGCGCTGCCTTACGACGGCCTCTATTGGGACGCGGCGCAATTTCAGATCGACTACGAACGTTTCGAGAGCCAGGTGCTGCTGTTCCGTGGCGGAATCGATGAAGACGCCGATGCCGTGCGCGCAAGCTACCGGCAGCTACGCGCGCGGCTGAAGCAGGTCGCGGAATCGAACGATCTGCTCGCCGGACACGACACGCTGCGCAATCGTCAGCAGGAAATTCTCCGGCAGATCGACACCGCGCTCGGCTCCGTCGAAACCGATGTCGAGGCATTGCGCGCCGACCATCAACGCACGCTGCGCACCATCGGCGTGTTGCGGCAGAACGCGCCCGCCGTCGCGGAACTCGCGAGCGGCCGGCGTCTGATGGAAATCGTCGGGCGCGATTCCGTGGTGCGCGACTTCGAAAAGAAGCGCACGTATCTGATCTACGGTGGCATTCTGCTTGGGCTTTTATCGGCGGCGGCCACGGCGCTATTGCTGTTCAACGGCTACCGGCGCACGCGTCTCATCGAGCAGCAACGCGCCGCGCTCAGCGCCGAGCACCAGGCGACCCGCGCCGCGCGCGAGGCGGGCGTCGCGAAAGACACGTTCCTCGGCATGATCAGCCACGAACTGCGCACGCCGCTGCACGCCATCGTCTCGTCGGTCGAGCTTCTCGGGCTGAATCTGCGCGCCGAGGCGGATCGCAAGATCATTCAGCGGCTTGAAGCAGGCGCGCGCCATCTCGAAGCGCAGATGCGCGATCTCACCGACTACGCGCGTCTCGGCGCGGGCAAGCTCGAACTGCGCATGGCCGTGTTCGATCCCGCGGAACTGCTCGATTCAATCGTCGATGCCAACACGCCCGCGGCCAACGCGAAAGGTCTTGCGTTACGCGGCGGATTCGAAGGCGCGCGCGGGCCGCTCGAATCGGACCCGCATCGCGTGCGGCAGATCGTGACCAACCTCGTGACCAACGCCGTCAAATACACGGAGGCAGGTTCCATCGACGTGCATTTCGTGCGCGCCGACAAGCGCCTCGACATCTCCGTGGTGGACACCGGACCCGGCATCTCTCGCGAACAATTGCCGCTCATCTTTCAGGAGTTCACGCAACTGGATTCGTCCAGCACGCGGCGCTTCGACGGCGCGGGCATGGGTCTCGCGGTCGTGCGCGGCCTGGTGAATTTGCTGGGCGGGACGATCGAGGTATCGAGCGAAGTCGGGCAGGGCGCGGCGTTTCGCGTAAGTCTGCCGGCGGTATCGGTGGACTACTTGCCGGAGCCGCGCGATGAAGCGATAGAAACGCCCGCCAGCGGCAGATCGCGCGTCCTCGTGATCGACGACCACGAAGCGATCCGCGATTCATTGACGGAAATGCTCACGCACCTGGGTTATTGGACAGTCGCAATGCCCGATGTGGACAGCGCACTCGCATGGCTGCGCGCCAACGACGCCGATGTGATCCTCGCCGACCTGCACATGCCGGGCAAGGACGGCTACTCGTTCGCCAACGAATATCGCGCGCGCCTTTCGCCGGGCGCGAGCGTGCCGATCATCGCGGTGAGCGCCTACGCGCCGGAACTCGTCGACCCGCGCGCGGCGATTCTCTTCTTCGATTATTTGCTGAAGCCCGTGCGCTATGACGTGCTGAAAGGCGCCGTGCACCGCGCCGTGACGGTGCGGCGGCGCGCGGCGTGAGCGGACTCAACTACGCAAAAGCCGCTTGGAAAGATCCGCGACGAGAATGCCGAGCCGCGCCGGTTTTTCGAAACACGTCACGTTATAGTCGCGAATCACCTGGCTGATTTCGGACTCGCTCGCCTTGCCGGTGGTTAATTCGCCTGTCAGCACGAAGATGGGCGCATCCGGATTGTCCGACTCGCGCACGTCGCGGATGGCGCCGGCTGACGTGTGTACGCCGAACAGCCAGTCGATCACCACGGCATCGAACACCTGCACTTGCAGCGCTTCGTGGAACGCGTCGAGCCCGTAGTAAGCCATCGCCGTGAAGCCGCTGAATTCCAGATAGTCGTGCAGATTGTCGGCGGAAGCGTGATCGTCGTCGACCACGGCGATGATCGGCTTCTCGATATCCGCGCGGCGCGGCAGGATCTCGATCTTGTGGACGTCGAACGCTTCGTGAAGCAGCACGCCTTCGTGACGCGAGACGATCCAGCGGTTATTCAGCTTCTGCGCGATGAAGTCGGGCCGGCTGCCCGCGTCCAGCGCATTTCCGACCCATGTCATGCAGGGAATTTCCAGCGAGCCGATCTTGAGCACCGCGTCGTGCGCCGTGCCTTCACTTTCGTCGGCGCGCGTGTCGATGGGTTCGAAGAGCTTGAGCGCGGCTTCGTCGAACGCGTCCGCGACCTTGCGAATTTGCGCGAGCGTCCACGGGCTGTTACCGCGCAGTTTGCGGTGCCCTTGCGAAAAACTCAGGTCGAGGATGCGGCACAGTTCCGCGGTTTGCTGCCGCTTGCCAATACCGTGGCGGGCCATGAGCTCACGCACGCGCTCAGCGACGGCGAGCGATTCCGATGAAGACGTTTCAGTGACCATACAGCCAAATGCGTAGAGGGGTGTCGACAAGGAAGCGGTTCGCGCGAGGCAAGACGCCTGAGTGCCACATTGTAAAGGGCGCGGCTGAGCGAACTCAAAACGGACCGGCGGACGATCGACAATGAGCTTGCATTTTACTTTCGTGCGATTGCTGCCGTCGTTCGTTGGCGCTCATTGAAGATCGTGGTTTACGAGGCGTGCGTAAGTGTTGCCGATCGACCCGCCAGGGGCGTCGGATCGGCGTCGCGAGCCGCGACGCTCGATTGCGCAACAGGCATCGGTTGCGGCGGTTTCAGGCAAATGCGGGCGCGGTTTGGCGCGCGGATTTTTGCACGACGGGCATTTCATCGAGCAGCGTGGAGAGCTGGCTTTCGGCGTCGCGTCCACTGAATTCGCGCAAGGTGGCAAGCAGCGTGCGCCACGGTGCGGGCCAGCGCGTCTCGCGGACGCAATGTCCGGTTGCGTCTGTGATGCGCAGTAGCGTGGTGTCGGGGAAGTACGTGAGCGTGACGGGCATTCCGTCGAGTACGCAAGTGGCAGTGCAGGCTTTCGGTGTGAACATGCTTTCTTATGTGAGTAATGTTCGGGCGCGGCCCGATTTATCGTCTGGTCAATGCGACCGTGAAGAGCTATAGCAACGCGCGTTCCCGACGATGGCTGCGAACGCTACTTGAACATTCGGAATCGGCTCCATCTTAAAAAGTCGCTTCGATAGTTAAACGGCGTTTTGCGAAGTTGGGGATAATTTGACCGAGATTATCGCTTTATACTGCGACGTAGCCAGTTTAAGGAGTTTCTCGTGTTCGTCGCCATTCTTCTCTTTAGCCCAATCGGTATCGCCGCTTTATTTGCCTTTGCCATGTTCGCCGACCGCGCCTTTCACAACCAGCACTTGGAAAGGTCTGGGACTGCAGTCCACCCCGAGACACCTCGGCGCATGTTCAAACTTCGCTCACGCGACGCAAAACCTGCTCGTCGATAAGCCAGCCGATCCGCTTTCGCTATCGAACGATTGCCCTTTCGAATTGTTGCGCTATTGCCGTGGGACTATAGTGCGTCTCACGGCATTCATTTCTTGCATGAATGACGCAACAAAAAGGAGACGAAAGGATGAACCGGATCGATCTGGCGGGCCGCACGGTGGTCGTAACAGGCGGCGCGCGCGGCATTGGCCTCGCGGTGGCGCAACGGGCGCTCGAATCGGGCGCGGATGTCGTGCTGTGGGACGTCGACGGCGAACGGCTGCAACGCACGACTGCGGAACTCTCCGCCAAGCATGAAGACCGCAAGGTGAGCGACGCAGTCGTCGAACTCACCGATGAAGCCTCTATCGAGGCGGCCGTCCAGAAAGCGCTCGCCGCGCACGGCCATATCGATGTCCTCGTGAACAACGCAGGCATCACCGGCGGCAACGGCACGACCTGGGAACTCGCTCCCGATGTCTGGCGCCGCGTCGTCGATGTCAATCTGATCGGGCCGTATCTCACTTGCCGCGCCGTCGTTCCGCACATGCTGAAGGCGGGTTACGGGCGCATCGTCAACGTGTCGTCCATCGCGGGCAAGGAAGGCAACCCGAACGCCTCGCACTACAGCGCGTCGAAGGCCGGGCTGATCGGGCTCACCAAGTCGCTCGGCAAGGAACTCGCGGGCAAGGGCATTCTCGTCAACGCGGTCACGCCGGCCGCCGCCAAAACCGAAATCTTCGATTCGATGTCGCAGCAGCACATCGACTACATGCTGTCCAAAATTCCGATGAACCGCTTTCTTCAGCCGCAGGAAGCCGCGTCGCTGATTCTCTGGCTCTCGTCGGAAGACTGCGCGTTCAGCACGGGCTCGGTGTTCGATCTGTCGGGCGGACGCGCGACTTATTGATATCGCCGTGATTGCTCGATCGCCATCATAAAAAAGCAAGGCGACCTGGAGAGAGACATGAATGACTCCGTTAGCGCGGAAGGCGCCGTCACGTCCCGCGTGATGCGCCGGCTGCTGCCGTTTCTGCTGCTCATGTATGTGCTTGCGTTTTTGGACCGCGCGAACATCGGTTTCGCGCAGAAGGCGCTGCAGCAGGACACCGGCCTCACCAATGCCGCGTTCGCGTTCGGCGCGGGCGTGTTCTTCGTCGGCTACGCAATCTTCGAGGTGCCGAGCAATCTGCTCTTGCATCGCGTGGGCGCGAAGCTGTGGATGTGCCGCATCATGGTGACGTGGGGTCTTGTTTCGGCGGCGATGTCCTTCGCGCACAACGCCACGACCTTCTACACGTTGCGCTTTCTGCTCGGCGTGGCGGAAGCCGGATTCTTTCCCGGCATCGTCTATTACTTGACGCGCTGGTTCCCGCAAAGCGCTCGGGCGCGTGCGCTCGGCGTGTTTTACTTCGGCGCGCCGCTCGCGTTCATCTTCGGTGCGCCTTTGTCCGGATTGCTGCTGGACTTGCACGGCGCGCTCGGCTTTTCGGGCTGGCAATGGCTCTTTCTGGTCGAAGGCTTGCTCGCGTCGATCTTCGGTGTCTGGGCGTTCTGGTATCTCGACGACGACCCCGCCCGCGCACGCTGGCTCACTCAGGATCAACGCGCGCTGCTCGTCGCGCGTCTCGATGACGACGCCCGCAACGCGTCATCGCACGGACCGCGTGGCGTGCTGGCGGCGCTCATCGATCCGCGCGTGCTGGTCTTGTGCTGCGCGTATTTCCTGATCCAGGCCGCCGTCTATGGCGTGGTGTTTTATCTGCCGCAACAAGTGTCCGCGCTGCTCGGAACCAAGGTCGGCTTTCGTGTCGGACTCGTGACCGCGTTGCCGTGGGTGGCGGCCGTCATCGTCACGTGGATCGTGCCGCGTTATGCGGATCGCACCGGCAAGCATCGCGTGTGCGCTATCGCGTTGCTCGTTATGTCGGGCGTCGCGATCGTCGTGTCGGGCATCGCGGGAACGCCGGTGGTATCGCTTTTCGCGCTGTGTTGCGCCGCGAGCGGATTCATCGCCGCCCAGCCGCTCTTCTGGACGTTCCCGACGCGTTATCTCACTGGCGCGGCCGCGGCGGCCGGCATCGCGCTCATCAACTCGTTGGGCGGCCTCGGCGGATTCTTTGCACCGATGGCCCGCACCGCCGCCGAAGCCGCATTCCATTCGACCAGCGCCGGACTCATGGTGCTCGGCGCGGCGAGCGTCCTGGCCGCGCTCGTGATCGTCGCCTTCGTGCGCGTGCCGCAGCGCGACGCCTCGCGCGATGCCCGCGCCAAACCCGCCAGCGCATCCTGAACAACAACGCCTTCAAACGGAGACAGACACTCATGTCCATGCCCACCATTCGCCAAGTGCGCGCTTTCACCGTTCGCGGCGGCGGCGCCGATTATCACGACCAGGGCGCGAACCACTGGATCGACGATCACATCTCGACGCCGATGGCGCGTTATCCCGAGTATCGCCAGAGCCGTCAGTCGTTCGGACTAAACGTGCTCGGCTCGCTCGTCGTGGAGATCGAGGCAAGCGACGGCACGGTCGGCTTCGCGGTGACGACGGGCGGCGAGATCGGCGCATTCATCGTCGAGAAGCATCTGGCGCGCTTCCTCGAAGGGCAGCGCGTGACGGATATCGAAAAGATGTGGGATCAGATGTATTTCGCGACGCTGTACTACGGGCGCAAGGGTATCGTGCTCAACGCAATATCGGGTGTCGATCTGGCGTTGTGGGATCTGCTCGCGAAGGTGCGCCAGGAACCCGTCTTCCAGTTGCTCGGCGGACCGGTGCGGGATGAACTCCAGTTTTATGCAACCGGCGCGCGGCCGGATCTCGCCAAGGAGATGGGATTTATCGGCGGCAAGATGCCTTTGCAGCATGGACCGGCCGAAGGCGAGGAAGGGCTCGCGAAGAACATCGCCAAATTGGCCGACATGCGCTCGAAAGTCGGTGACGACTTCTGGCTCATGTTCGACTGCTGGATGAGCCTCGACCTCAACTACGCGAAGCGCCTCGCGAACGCGGCGCGCGAGTATGGCCTGAAATGGATCGAAGAGGCGCTGCCGCCCGACGATTACTGGGGCTATGCCGAACTGCGCCGCGCGGTGCCAGGCGGCATGATGGTGACGACGGGCGAACACGAAGCCACGCGCTGGGGTTTTCGCATGCTCTTCGAGATGGGCTGCGCGGACCTCGTGCAGCCGGATGTCGGCTGGTGCGGCGGCATCACGGAGCTCATCAAGATATCGGCGCTCGCGGATGCGCATAACGTGCTCGTGGTGCCGCACGGTTCGTCGGTGTATAGCTATCACTTCGTGGTGACGCGTCACAACTCGCCGTTCGCCGAGTTCCTCATGATGGCCGAGAAAGCCGATCAGGTCGTGCCGATGTTCACGCCCTTGCTGCTCGACGAACCCGTTCCGGTGAACGGCCGCATGAAGGTGCCGGAGACGCCGGGCTTCGGCGTGCGGCTGAATCCCGAATGCGCGTTGACGCGTCCGTACACTCATTGAAGGAAACGTTCATGCTGTTGAAAGACAAAGTGGTGATCGTGACGGGCGGCTCGCGCGGCATCGGCCGGGCGATCGCGCTGGCGAGCGCGCGCGAAGGCGCGAACGTCGCGATCAACTATTGGGGCGACAACGACAAGTCGTACGGCAAGGGCTACGCCGTCGAGTCGATCCTGCGCGAGATCGAGGCGCTTGGCCGTCGCGCGATTGCGGTCGAAGGCAATGTCGCCGAACACGAGACCGGCCGCGAACTCGTGCGCCGCACGGTGGACGCCTTCGGGCGCGTCGACGTGCTGTCGAGCAACGCGGGCATCTGTCCGTTCCATGCGTTTCTCGACATGCCGCCATCGGTCTATGAAACCACGGTCGCGGTGAACCTGAACGGCGCGTTCTACGTGACGCAGGCCGCGGCGAATCAGATGAAGGATCAAGGCACGGGCGGCGCGATCATCGCGACGAGCTCGATCAGCGCGCTCGTCGGCGGCGGCATGCAGACGCATTACACGCCGACCAAGGCGGGTGTGCATTCGCTGATGCAGTCGTGCGCCATCGCGCTCGGCCCTTACGGCATCCGCTGCAATTCGGTGATGCCGGGCACCATCGCCACCGACCTCAACGCCGAAGACTTGTCCGATACGGAAAAGCGCGCCTATATGGAAAAGCGCATTCCGCTCGGAAGACTCGGTGAACCGGACGATGTGGCGCAGTGCGTCGTGTTTCTGGCATCGGATCGCGCGCGTTACGTGACGGGCGCGTCGCTGCTCGTGGATGGCGGTCTCTTCGTCAACCTGCAGTGACCGCGAGCGACGACGCCGAATACTTGCGCAACAGCGCGATGAAGTATTCGGCGGGTTCGGAAAGCGTCTCGAACTTGCGGCGCAGCAAGCCGAAGCCCGACAGGCTCTTGCCGATTTCAATGGGCAGTTCCACCAGCAATTGCGCGCGCAGATAATCGCGCACGACGGATTCTGGCAGCATTGCGACGGCGTCGCTGTTTTGCAGCAGTTGCAGCGTCGCGAAGATGGACGCGCATTCCACGATATCGGCAGGCGTGGTGAGCCCGGCACGCGCGAGTTCATCCTCGAAGAGATGACGCGCGGGACTCGTGATCGGCTGGAGGATCCACGGCCAGCCGACGAGTGTATCGAGCGCGAGCGTCGTCTTCGAAACGAGTGGATGTCTGGCGCGCACGACGAGCCGCATGGCTTCGCGCGCAAGCGGTTCGAAATCGAAGTCGTTGTGCTGCAAAGGCGTGGTGAGACGGCCGAGCGCGAGATCGACTTCGCGGCGATGCAGCAGTTGCACGACCTGGTCGCTGGTTTCGCCGAGGATGCGCACGTTGAGCAGCGGCCGCTCCGACTTGAGTTCGGTTACGGCCATGGCGAGCACGTCGGGCGCGGCGCCCATGATCGCGCCGACCGTGAGTTGGCCATGTCCGCCACGGCGTTTGTTGTCGAGGTCGTCGGCGAAGCGGGTGAGGTCGGCGAGCGAGCGGCGCGCGTAGGCGAGCGCGGACATGCCGAGCGGCGTTGGCTGCATGCCGCGCGCGTTGCGCTCGAAGAGCAGGAAGCCGAACGCTTCCTCGATATCGGCCAGCATGCGGCTCGCGCTCGGCTGCGCGACGTTGATGGCGTCGGCGGCCTGGTGCAGATTGCGCGCGTCGTCGAGCGCGACGAGCAGCGCCAGATGCTTGAATTTCAGGCGATTGACGAGCGCCACCTGTGAGACGTTCTGATTCATTGTGGGTCCGCGGTGATGCAACGCAGTAGCTTCAAACCGATACGCATTTGCGATCGGCCAATCCTTCTTTCGGATTGTCGTGTTATCGGTCGGCGAATTATAGTCGCAGCACAACGAGCCGCGAACATTCGGGCTCACTAAACAAAATCAGGCGGTCCGCCATGGAGACAATGGCATTTCGCATGACCCTGAAGCCGGGCATGCGCGAGGAATACGAGAAGCGCCATCGCGAGATATGGCCCGAACTGGCCGATGCGCTCGTTGCAGCGGGCATCCGCGACTACTGGATCTTTTTC
This sequence comes from Caballeronia sp. HLA56, assembly GCF_054655155.1. Lineage (NCBI taxonomy): Bacteria > Pseudomonadati > Pseudomonadota > Betaproteobacteria > Burkholderiales > Burkholderiaceae > Caballeronia > Caballeronia sp. HLA56. The sequence continues at coordinate 468,487 of NZ_BAAHOB010000001.1, forward strand.
GACGAAGCGACCGGACATCTGTTCGCCACCTACAAGCGCACCGGCACGCATTCGACCGACGCGTTGCCGCACTTGCCCATCATGCGCAAATGGTGGGACTACATGGCCGAGCTGATGGAAACGCATGCGGACAACGCGCCTGTTGCCGTGCCGCTTGCGCCCGTCTTTCATCTTCCGTAATCGCGCATTTCCAAGCTCGTGAGGAACACCATCATGCAGGTCGTCGATCCGCATATCCACTTGTGGGATTTGTCCACGCATCACTATCCGTGGCTGGCGAATCCGCAGACATCGTTTGTCGGCGACGCGCGCGATTTGAAGCATGACTATCTGCTCGCCGATCTGTTGCGCGATGCCGGCGACATCGAAGTGCTGAAGATCGTGCACGTCGATGCGAACCACGATCCCGCCGATCCTGTCGAGGAAACGCGCTGGCTGCAAGGACTCGCCGACGACACCGGCCGCGGCATGCCGAACGGCATCGTGGCGGGCGCGGATTTAACGGCCGACGATGCGCCCGCCGTGCTCGAAGCGCACGCGGCCTTCGCCAACACGCGCGGCATCCGGCAGATTCTCAACGTGCATGAAAATCCGTTGTATGACTACGTCGGGCGGCACTTCATGCACGAGCCTCGGTGGCGCCGGAACTTCGCGTTGCTCGAGCGCTTCGGCATGTCGTTCGACTTGCAGCTTTATCCGTCGCAGATGAACGATGCCGCGCAACTCGCGCGCGAACATGCAAACACGCAGTTCATCGTCAATCATGCGGGGATGTTCGTGGACCGGTCTTCGGTCGAAGGATATCGCGCGTGGCGCGACGGCATGCGTGCGCTCGCGGCTTGTCCGAACGTCGCGGTGAAGCTGAGCGGCTTCGCCATGCTCGATCACGAATGGACAGTGGAGAGCTTCCGGCCGTATGTGCTCGAAACCATCGATACCTTCGGCGTCGGCCGCGCGATGTTCGCATCGAACTTCCCGGTCGACAGGCTTTTCGGTACTTACAAACAGCTGTGGAACGCCTACGCGCAAATCGTGAGCGACGCGAGCGACAGCGAAAAGCAAGCACTATTCGTGCGTAATGCGGAGCGGATTTACCGCATTTAATAGCAACGTTCGAAGACCGGAACTGGCGTCGGACTTGATCGAAGGCGTCGCGTGAAACCTGCGTAAGCGCTCAGGCGCAACGCCAAGGTCCACGGCGTTGCACAGGCCGGAGCAAGCGCCAGCTTCGGCCGACAAACAGGAGACAGCGCATGACAACCAACAAGCCGCCAAGACTCGAATTGCGGCACGCGAGCAAGGCGTTCGGCCGCGTGCGCGCATTGGGCGACGGCAGCCTGCAACTCTTCGCGGGCGAAGTCCACGCGTTGCTCGGCGAAAACGGCGCGGGTAAATCCACGCTCGTCAAACTGCTCGCCGGCGTGTATCAGCCGGATGCAGGCGAGATTCTGGTCGATGGCGAACCGCGCCGCTTCGCCAATCCCGCCGAGGCACGCGATGCCGGTCTCGCCGTCATCTATCAGGAGCCGACGCTGTTCGCGGACCTTTCCATCGCGGAGAACATCTACATGGGCCGGCAGCCGCGCGACCGGCTCGGACGCATACGCTACGACGAAATGCATCGCGAAGTCGATGCGTTGCTCGCGTCGCTCGGCGTGAACCTGCGCGCGCAACGGCTCGTGCGAGGCTTGTCGATCGCGGACCAGCAAGTGGTCGAGATCGCCAAGGCGCTTTCGCTCGACGCCAACGTGCTCATCATGGACGAGCCCACCGCCGCGCTCTCGCTGACGGAAGTGGAGCGGCTCTTTGCCATCGTGCGTGCGCTGCGTGAGCGGGATGTCGCGATCCTCTTCATCACGCACAGGCTCGACGAAGTCTTCGCACTGACGCAGCGCATGACCATCATGCGCGACGGCATGAAGGTCTACGACGCGCTCACCAGCGACATGACCATCGATGCCATCGTGAGCAAGATGGTCGGCCGCGATCTCGACACGTTCTATCCGAAGGCGGACGTGCAGCCCGGCGACGCGCGTCTCTCGGTCCGCAACCTGACGCGCGAAGGCGTATTCAAGAACATTTCCTTCGATGTCCGCGCAGGCGAGATCGTCGCGCTCGCGGGCCTCGTTGGCGCTGGACGCAGCGAAGTCGCGCGCGCCATCTTCGGTATCGATCCGGTCGATGGCGGCGAAGTGAAGATCGCGGGGAAGGCGCTCGCCCTCGGCCATCCGGCGGCAGCCGTGCGCGCGGGCCTCGCGCTCGTGCCGGAGGATCGCCGCGCGCAAGGGCTCGCGCTGGAACTGAGCATCGCGCGCAATGCATCGCTCACCGTGCTCGGCCGCTTGATGCGGCACGGGCTCATCTCCGCGAAAAGCGAATCGACGCTCGCCGCCGACTGGGGCAAGCGCCTGCGCCTCAAGGCCGGCGATCTCGATGCGCCCGTCGGCACGCTGTCGGGCGGCAATCAGCAGAAGGTCGTGCTCGGCAAGTGGCTCGCGACGAATCCGAAGGTGCTCATCATCGATGAACCGACGCGCGGCATCGACGTGGGCGCGAAAGCCGAGGTGTATCGCACGCTCGCCGAACTCGTGAAAGAGGGCATGGCCGTGCTGATGATTTCAAGCGAGCTGCCCGAAGTGCTCGGCATGGCGGACCGCGTGCTCGTCATGCACGAAGGCCGTATCAGCGCCGACATTGCTCGCGCCGATGCAAACGAAGAACGAGTGATGAGCGCCGCGTTGGGCGCATCGCCGCAAACCTTGGGACGCGCCGCATGATGACACGACACTCTCCCACCATGCCCGCGCTGCCTGCCGTCGAAACGAAACGCGAGAGTCTCGCGGGTTCGATCGCGAAGAGTCGCGAGCTCACGCTCTTCATCGTGCTGCTCGTGCTGATTGGCGCGACGGCTGCGGTGAAGCCGGACTTCCTGAATCTGCAGAACCTGCGTGACGTGCTGCTGAATGTGTCGATCATCGGCTTGCTGACGGCCGGCATGACGATCGTCATGCTGATGCGGCATATCGATCTGTCGGTGGCGTCGATCGTCGGCGTGAGCGCCTATGCGGTCGGCAGCCTCTTCGTGATGAACCCGCACATGCCGGTGATCGTCGCGATGTGCGCGGGCATGGGCGTCGGGCTCGTGATCGGCGCGGTGAACGGCGCGCTCGTCACCTTCGGGCGCGTGCCGTCGCTCGTCGCCACGCTCTCGACGCTGTATATCGTGCGCGGCGCGGACTACGCGTGGGTCCACGGCGGCCAGATCAACGCGACGAGTCTGCCGGATAGCTTCGCCACGATCGCAACCGGATCGCTGCTCGGCGTGCCGAATCTCGTGTTGATCGCGCTCGTCGTGCTGATCGCGTTGTCGGTGTATCTGAAGCAGTATCGCGGCGGCCGCGAGCATTACGCCATCGGCTCGAACCCCGAAGCCGCGCGTCTCGCGGGCATTCGCGTGGACCGCCGCGTGATGATCGGCTTCCTGCTGTCCGGCGCGATCGCCGGCCTTGCGGGCGTGCTGTGGCTTGCGCGTTTCGGCACCGTCGATGCCAGCACGGCGAAGGGCATCGAGCTGCAGGTGGTCGCGGCGGCGGTGGTCGGCAGCGTTGCGATCACGGGCGGCGTCGGCACGGTGGCGGGCGCGACGCTTGGCGCGCTGGTGCTGGGCGTCATCAACATCGCGCTCGTGGTGTTGCGCGTGTCGCCGTTCTGGCAGCAGGCCATTCAAGGCGCGCTGATCGTCGCGGCGATCGCGCTGGATACGTTGCTCGCGCGCTCGGTCGCGCGCCGCATGATGAGGAAACGCGATCATGGCTAAACCCGACTCGGCTCTTTCCACGGCAAAACGCCGTCATCTGCAATGGGAGGCGATGCTCGCCATCGTGCTGGTCGTTTCGCTGATCGGCGGACGCGTGCTTTCGCCGATGTTTCTTTCCGGCGCGAACCTCTCGAACATGCTCGCCGATTTCACCGAGATCGCGCTGATCGCCTTGCCGATGACGCTCATCATCGTCGCGGCGGAAATCGATTTGTCGGTGGCGTCGGTGCTGGGCGTGTCGAGCGCGTTGATGGGCGTGCTTTGGCACATGGGCTTGCCGATGCCGCTCGTCATCGCCATCGTGCTCGTCGCGGGCACAATGGCCGGGCTGCTCAACGGGCTCGTGATCGTGCGCTTCAATCTGCCATCGCTTGCTGTCACCATCGGCACGCTTGCGCTGTTTCGGGGTCTCGCTTACGTGTTGCTCGGCGATCAGGCCATCGCGGACTTTCCGGCGTCGTACACGTCGTTTGGCATCGATACCATCGCGGATACCTTCCTGCCGATGCCCTTCGTTCTCGTGATCGCGGGCGCGCTCGTCTTCACGGTGCTGTTGCAGGCGACGCCGTTCGGTCGCAGCCTCTTTGCCATCGGCGCGAACCCCACAGCCGCGCAGTTTTCGGGTATCGACGTGGCGAAGACCAAGATCAGGCTCTTCATGCTGTCCGGCGCGATGGCGGCGCTCGCGGGCATCGTCTATACGCTGCGTTTCACCAGTGCGCGCGGCGACAACGGCGAAGGCTTCGAGTTGTCCGTGATCGCGGCGGTGCTGTTCGGCGGCGTGAGCATCTTCGGCGGACGCGGGTCGATGATCGGCGTGCTGCTGTCGCTCGTCATCATCGGCGTGCTGCGCAATGCGCTGACGCTCGCGGATGTATCGAGCGAAACACTGACCATCGTGACCGGGGCGCTGCTGCTGTCCTCGGTGCTGATTCCCAATCTGGTCGCGCGCTGGCGGGCCGCGCGTGAAAGACGCTTCATGGCGCAGACGTCGTAGGTGTTGAAGGCTGGTCGAGGGTGAATTGAAGAACGTTGATAACCAGCGCAACGGTTTGTCCAAGGGCAAAACTTGCGCGCAATGACAGGAGACATACATGAAAAAACCGTATCGATTCTCACGCGGGCCGGTGCTCGCGGCGGCTTTGCTGGCCGCCACCGTGGCACTTGCTGCAAGCGCCGCCGAGCTGAAGAGCGGGTTGAAGATCGCTTTCCTGCCCAAGCAGATCAACAACCCGTACGAAGTCATTGCCGATGACGGCGGCATGGCCGCGATCAAGGAGTTCAAGGGCGATGGCAAGGTCGTCGGCCCGTCGGATGCGGGCGCGTCGTCACAGGTGAGCTATATCAACACGTTGATCACGCAGCGGCAGAACGCCATCGTGATCGCCGCCAACGACGCCAACGCGGTCGTGCCGTATCTGAAAAAAGCGATGTCGCAGGGCATCAAGGTCGTGACTTTCGACTCGGACACCGCGCCCGACGGACGGCAAATTTTCGTGAATCAGGCCGAATCGGAAGCGATCGGACGTGGACAGATCCAGTTGCTGTCGAAGCTGATTGGCGGTGAAGGCGAATTCGCGATTCTCTCCGCGACGCCCAACGCGACCAATCAAAACACCTGGATCAAATGGATGCAGGACGAACTGAAGAAGCCGGAGTATTCGAAGATCAAACTCGTGAAGATCGCCTACGGCAACGATGACGATCAAAAATCATTCGTGGAGACGCAGGGCCTGCTGCAGGCTTATCCGAACCTGAAGGGAATCGTGGCGCCGACATCGGTGGGCATCGCGGCGGCGGCGCGTTATATCTCGAGTTCGCCAGCCAAGGGCAAGGTCACGGTGACGGGTCTCGGCACGCCGAACCAGATGCGCGCCTTCGTGAAGAACGGCACGGTCAAGGCGTTCCAATTGTGGGACCCGGGTCAGTTGGGTTATCTCGCGGCGTACGCGGCGGCCAGTCTTGCGTCGGGCACGATCACGGGCAAGGAAGGCGATTCGTTCGAAGCCGGCAAGCTTGGCAAGCGGACCGTGGGAAAGAGCGGGGAAGTGATTCTCGGGCCGCCTACGACGTTCGATTCGGCGAATATCGATAACTTCAATTTCTGAGGTCGAAAGGGTAGTGGGAATCTGAGAGGTTGGCCCCGCGGTCGCGGGGCTTTTTTATTCGCGTATGCAAATGGGTCATCCACGAAACTATCCACAGTTTCTGTTGAAAGCTCTGTGGATAGCCGCTGCGTGACCCTTCCAACGCATTGTTCCGCAAAGACTTTCCGGAGCGTGGCGATTGCGCGTCAAGATCAGCGTAAGGGCTGCCCGTCCCTGAGCACTTGAATGGCCGTCGCCGATTCGAATTGCGCATGCACCATATCTCCGGACTTCAAGCCGTCAAGCGATAAGTCCGGCGCGACCGCAAGCGTCACCGTGTGGGTCGGGCCGCGTAGCGTGATCTCGCGCTTTTTCTTGTCGATGTGCTGAATCGTCGCCAGTATCTCCACCGTGCGCGCCTGCGCCGTCACGCCGTTCGTCGCCGGAACGGTCGCTTGCGTGTCGACGCGCTCACGAATCGCACCCGGCTTCGCCTTGACCGCGCGCATCAGCACGGCGTTGCGATACTCGATGTTCACCGTGTCGCCTATCTTGAGCTTCTTGACATCGGCGACCTGCGGATTGACGGCGACTTCCACGACGCGCCCCGCCGGCCCCTTTAGCGCGACGCTGTTCGTCACCGGGTCGATGCCAACCACATGCGCCTGCACTTGCGCCACCGCCGCCCCGGCTCGCGCTTGCGGTTCCGACGCGGCATCCTGCGCCGCAGCCGGCAAAGCCGAGCCACAAGCAAGCGCGACGAGTGCGCATCCGATCCATGAACTGCCTGCACGACGCGAAGTTCGAAGCATGGTCATCTCCTTTGATATGTGAACATCACCGGCATCAGCGTCGCGACTTCGACAGCAGATGCCCAAGCCCGAGATTGGTCGCGATCTGCCACACATAGACGCGCGAATAACGCACGCCGAAGCGCCGCTCGATCAGTTCGCGCAGACGCGAGTTGGTCCACGCGTCGCTCGCAAAACCATGCACGCGCGCCGGGCCCTGCAAGGCGGCCGCGATCCATTCGAGCGCCTCGCGGTCCAGCACCGATACCCGTCCGCCCACGCCCATTTTCGCGAGCTCGTCGAGCCCGCCATCGGACACGATTGCCTTGTAACGCTTCACCGTCTGCAAGGACAGATGCAGATGCTCCGCCACGGCCTGCACCGATGCCCCTTCGAGCAACATGCGCCCGGCTGTCATGCGCCGCTCGACGCTCGGCAGGGTAGTGGGCCGGGGCAACATGGCGCTCCTCGTTCGATACGCGTTTCGCGGACGCTATAAGTCAGCCGCGATGCAAGGCGAGGCCTGAGCGCGTGCTCCGCTTCCTCGTCTGTCGATGCAGCTGCCAATCAGTTTCGGTTTCGGTATCGTGGCGCGCGAGGCGTCGGTAAGCGTTCATGCGTTCCCCCTGTCGAGCAAAGACTGCGGGACCTGTTCGGCGTACTTGCGGTGTACTAACGGTGTGCTGGATGTAACGATGAAGTGTTCGCGAAACGGCGGCACTTTCAGGAAAGCCGGGTACTGGTCACCACCAATAAACGTTTTCCGCCGCGAAAGGGAACCATCGTCGAAATTTTTTAGGCTTGATTATTCGCGATGAATTGCCTATGCGCGAGGCTTCGCACGCACCGAGCCGCGCAATTGCATGCGTGTGCGTTTCGAATGTGCACGGCCGGTCGGCAAATGCGGGCGCGATTAACCACGCCGTCTTTGCGAAAAAACGGCGCGCGCAGAAGCACGCGGAGCATTCCGCTTGCATGGCCTGAGGTGAGAATGACGAAGGCGAAACGCCCATGCCTTACGAATCGCGCTTAATGACTACGCATAATGATGGCGTTTATTGGCCACCGTGCATGCGTATCCGAAAGGCGGGGAAACGAGGAAGGGCGTTACACGCGATAAAACTCGATATCCTGACCGGCATGCACGGCGCGCTTCAGCCATTCGGGCATGTCGCCCAGGCCGTCCCACGTGTCGCCGCTGGCGTTACGGAAAATCGGCGCTGCGCCGTCTCCGGATTGCGGCAGTGACGGCAATTGCGGCATGGCCCGAGCTGGCTTCGCCGTACCGTTGGCGCCGTTGGTCTTGGTAAAGGTAGGCGGCGGTTCGGCCGCTGGTGCGTCGGCCAATGCTTCGGCCAGCGCGCCTTCCGTAATGCCGAACTCGACCATCCGGCTGCGTAAATACGCGATGATGCTGTCTCGCTTTCTTTCGTCCACGGCTTTCCTGATTCAGCTTTTTGATTTGCGAAAGACGAACCGATGCCCCGCGCGGACCGGGGCGGCTCGATGACTAGGTTTGATATGTTTTATCCAGCGTGACGCACAGTGAAACGTGCGTCAATTAGTGTATTTACCGCAGACCGCGCTTATCCCATCACACGCGCCGCCCACACCGATTAATGTCCCCGCTGTGTCGGCTATATAACAGTAATACCGGCTTCGGACATTGGCTCGTGCGGGAATCGCCATGACGGACGCACGACTATAGTGCGCGCGGGAGGTCACGTCGGGAGGCTACGAACTGCGGGAAAGCGACACTCGAACCGCCCGGTTTCCCGAACGGCTGATGCGTCGCCTGAACGCTATTGTATGCTGCTTGCGCCAACTATTAAATTGTTTTAACGACTATGTTGTTCACCCGGCAATTCCGCACCGTGCGCGCGAATTGCCGCAATCAGTTCGGCGGGCGTAATTTCATAACGAACTTCACGATGAATACCCGGCTTGCGCTCGTCGATCTCGATCAGCAGAACAGCCTTGCCGTCGGAAGCGGGTTCGAGCCGAAGCGAACGCACTTCCTGGCCGCTCGATTCATCGTATTCCGTCAGGAGCGTCATGGCGCCCGTGGCGGCGCTTTTCGGCATCGACATTCTTCCTCCCGTCTTGCGACGTATTTGTTGTTGTCTTGCCGCGCCTCCTCTCTCATGCACGAATTTCGGGCGCACGACGAAGGCAGACACGGCGGATAAGCAGATGCGAAGCGCGCACGCGCCCCGCCTGTCTCATTATTGCCTGTCAAAAGCGCGCGCGTAAAGCGTAGGGGCTTTCCCGAATGTCGTGCGGCCTTCGTCGTTGCGCCGATTCAACCGCCGGCGGCAATCGAATCGCGTACTTCCGCCGTGATCTCGAACGAGCGCAGACGCGCCCGATGATCGAAGATCTGCGCCGTGACGATCAACTCGTCGGCCTGAGTCTGCTCGATCACCGAGCGCAAACCCGCTTCGACATCCGCACGCGCGCCGACCACCGAACACGCGAGCGACCGCTCGACGCCTGCGCGCTCGCCCTCGCTCCACGCGATCTGGTCGACGGGCGGCGGCAACTGGCCGGGCGTGCCGCGCCGCAAATTGATGAACTGCTGCTGCAGCGAGGTAAATAGAAAGAGGGCTTCATCGACGGTATCAGCGGCGAAGACGTTCACGCCGACCATCGCGTGAGGCTTCTTGAGCGTCGCCGATGGCCGGAACTGCGTGCGATACACCTCCAGCGCGGTCAGCAGATAATCCGGCGCGAAATGCGACGCGAACGCGAACGGCAGCCCGAGCGCCGCCGCCAGTTGCGCGCTGAAGAGCGACGAGCCGAGCAGCCAGATGGGCACATGAAGACCGGCGCCGGGCACTGCGCGCACGCGTTGTCCCTCGACGGGATCGGCGAAAAAACGCTGCAGTTCGACGACGTCGTCAGGGAAGGAATCGGCGCTGCCTTGCAAGTCGCGACGCAGCGCGCGAGCCGTGGTCTGGTCGGTGCCGGGCGCGCGTCCGAGGCCCAAGTCGATACGTCCCGGAAACAGCGACGCGAGCGTGCCGAACTGTTCGGCGATGACGAGCGGCGCGTGATTCGGCAGCATGATGCCGCCCGAGCCGACGCGAATGGTCTTGGTGCCCGCCGCGATATGGCCGATCACGACCGCCGTCGCCGCGCTGGCGATGCCCGTCATGTTGTGGTGCTCGGCGAGCCAGTAGCGGTTATAGCCCCAGCTTTCCGCGTGACGGGCGAGGTCGAGCGAATGCGCGAAGGCGTCGGAGGCGGTCGAGCCGAGCGGAATCGGTGAGAGGTCGAGAAGCGAGAAGGGGATCATTGCGACGTTCCGGATGCGTGGGACGGCGAGAAGCGTGGCCGTCAGCGTTCAGGCCCGGCTGGCGGACAAGCCGCGCCGATGCCTCGCGTTTAAAAGTCGATTGTGCCGAATGTGCGGGATTCTTGCCGAAGCGATCAGGCGAGCCGCGGATAGCCTTGCGCGATGGCATCGCGTTCGAGGTCGAGAATCGGCGCGTAGTCGGCGCGCGTGGGGCGCACGAAGCCGTCGAGCCGCAGCCGTTGCGCAAGCGCGGGATGGTCGCGTACGGAATCCGCGAGCGCGGCGGCGAGCCGCTCGATGCCGTCTCGCGGAACCCGCTTCGAGGCGATGAAAGGCAGCGCGGGCGAACTCGCCGTCACGCCGATTTCCCTGACGCCTTCGGCTAGTTCCGGCACATGTTCGCGCACGTAAGCAAAGGTCACGCAGTCGATGGCGGCGACATCCGCGCTTCGGTCCGTCGCGAGCGCTTGAAGCGAAGCCAGATGCCCGCCGCTTCGCTCGACCGAAGCGAAGAAGCGGCCCTCGCGGGCCAGCGGCGCGACCGCGTGACGCAGTAAGTTCATGCCGCTGTTGGAGTCGTCGCTGTTGTAGATGGCTCTGAGGCCGCGACAGTCGGCGAGCGTCGTCGCTTGCGTGTGCTTTCCGGCGACGATCACGCTGCGATAGCTGCCGTTCGCGCAGCCGGGGACATCGAAATTGGGCGTGGCGACGAGTTGCACGCGGCCTTCGAGCGCGTGAACGAGCGGATAACCGCAGGTTTGCGACAAGAGCAGATCGTCGCGTTGCCAGAAAGTGGTGAGATCCGCGCCCGGATCGACGATGTCGAGCGTATCAGCGCGTTCGTCCAGCCAGTCTGTCACCCGCGCTTTCACGTCCGTTAGCAGCGCGCGCCAGTCGGCAGCCAGCGCGGGCGTGACGTTGTACATCGGAAGGGCGGTGATCCATTGCATGGGCGAGCTTTGCGAGAAGCGAGAGCGCTCTATCGTACAGGGCGGCTCGACCGCAGGCCGATCTACGAAACCTTCGCCGAGCGCGAATCACGCGTGGACGCCGCAGCCCTGACCAGCACCGGCTGCCCGAAGCGCTTGGCCGCGCCGCGTTGCATCGCGTTCGTGCGCGTCGTGACGGAGGTATCGGCGATCCATTCCACCGGCGCGCGCGTCCCGCCCGCGAACGGATGCACCGGTGAAACCGCGCGCGCGAACGCATGCTTTTTGATCCACTCGCCGTACCCGCGCACGACAAATCCGCCATTGCTCGCGCCGTACGCTTCGCGCCGCTGCCGATACACCGCGCCCAGCGCAAACCACGGCACGCCGGGCAAGTCGTGATGCACCGAATGATAATTGTTGTTCAGAAACAGCAGTCGCCAAGGCCACGCGGCCTCGTTCAGAACGGTGCGTTCGCGGGCATCGCCTTCCGCGCGATGCTCCTGAAACGATCGCACCGAAGCCAGCGCCAGCGATGCATAGCCGACGCCGAACAGAAACGCGCGCCACGGAATGCCGCAACGGGCATCGAGCCACCATGCAAGCGCGGCAAGCGACGCTGCGTGCACGAGCCAGCTCGCGACGATCCGCCATTGACCTAGCGCGACCGCCTGCGCGGCTTCGCGCCACGAGGCGGCGATCGAGAACCATGGACCGATCAGCACGCGGCCCAAGAACGTATTGCGGGCAGCGAGGGCCGCGCGCAATACGACGCCCGCATTGGCCCACTGCTCCGGCGTGACGTAATAGCTTTCCGGGTCGCGGCCGGGCTCGGTCAGATGCGCGTCGTCGTGATGACGCAGATGCGAGTCGCGATACACCGCATACGGAAACCACACGGCGAGCGGCGCCAGGCCGAAAAGCATGTTGACGAGCGGCCAGCGCGTGGGATGTCCATGCAGCAGTTCGTGCTGCAGCGACATGTACCAGCACGAGAGCACCGCGAGCAGCGTGAGCGTGAGCGGCAAGCCGAGCGTGCGCGCATGGAGCGCCACGCCGAACCAGCCGCTGTACACCGCGACGATCACGAGCCACGTCGGCCACGCGCTGCGCCAGCGCCACGTCGCGCGTTGTTCCTGGAGTTGCTCGCGTTGCGCGTCGTCGAGATAGCGGGGCATGGCGAAAGTCGGGATAAGCGAAGTGCCATCCTAGCTGCGCGCTTCGATGCGCCCAACCAATGAATCCGCCTATGTTTTCCCCGCTCAGCGAATAGGAATAGGCAAAAAGTCATATATGCGGCAGGTCACGTGATTGCCGGTGAAAGCGCCGAACGCGCGGGAGTGGCCGCGCCGATTATTGGCCGCCCATCGAAGCGCGGTATCCTTTGACCCTTTGTGGCCCCAAATCCACCGACATGTCCCGATTTCACGACAGAGACGCCAACCCGAGTCACAGCGCGGGCATCGAGACTGCCGGGCGAATGGGCGCTTTCAGTCTGCGACGCAAGTCGACGCGCATGTTTGCCGGGCTCATCGTCTTCAATGTGCTCGCGTGGCTCTGGGCGCTCGTCGCGTTCCGGCACTATCCGGTGCTGCTCGGCACGTCGCTGCTGGCGTATTCGCTCGGACTGCGCCATGCCGTGGATGCCGATCACATCGCCGCCATCGATAACGTCACGCGCAAAATGATGCAGCAGGGTAAGCGTCCGCTTGGCGTCGGCATCTTCTTCTCGCTCGGCCATTCGACGGTCGTCGTGGTGGCGAGCGCGCTCATTGCCGCGACCGCGTTCGCCCTGCAGGGCCGCTTTGCGCAGTATCGTGAGATCGGCGCGGTGATCGGGACGTCCGTCTCCGCGCTTTTTCTCTTCGCCATCGCGGCGATGAATCTGTTCGTGCTGGGCGGCGTCTGGCGCGCATTCAGGCGCGTGCGTCGCGGCGAAGCATGGCGCGACGACGACGCCGATCTGCTGATGGCGGGCGGCGGACCGATCGCGCGCATCGCCCGGCCGCTTTTCCGCCTCATCAGCCGAAGCTGGCATATGTATCCGCTCGGCTTTCTCTTCGGACTCGGTTTCGACACGGCGACCGAGATCGGCCTCATGGGTATCGCCGCCGCGGAAGCCGCGCGCGGCATGCCGGTGTGGTCGATCCTCGTGTTTCCGGTGCTTTTCACCGCGGGCATGTCGCTCATCGATACCGCCGACAGCATGCTCATGGTCGGCGCCTATGGCTGGGCTTTCATGAAGCCGATCCGCAAGCTCTACTACAACCTCACGGTCACGCTGGTGTCGGTGCTGATCGCGGTGCTGATAGGCGGCATCGAAGCGCTCGGGTTGATCGCGGACCGGTTGCAACTGAAGGGCGGACTGTGGGACGCGGTCGCCGTGCTCTCCGAGCACTTCGGCGCGCTCGGTTATGCAATCGTCGGTCTCTTCGCCGCGTGCTGGCTTATCTCAGCGCTGATTTACAAGTGGCGCGGCTACGATTCGCTCGATGGCGGCATCGTCCGCTAGAAATGTCTTCAAACTGACTCGTCGGGCATTCTTTCTGCTTGAAAGCTTCGCCGCCGCTCATCCGATCCCTGCATCGAGCGGCTTTCAGGGAGAAAAACATGTCACAGCCGCAACCCGGCGCGCAGCAAGAAGAAACGTCCACCGAAGCTTCTCCCAAGGAAAGTTCCGCTGGCGCACAGTCGCCCAACCTCGATAACGCCGAGCGTGAACAGGCGGCCGAGCATTCGACGCCGCATGCGCTCGTCGTTCATGAAATCGTCCGCGAAGAAGGCGAGGCGGCGATGGAGCGGACCTTCGGCGCGCTGATGTGGTCGGCGCTTGCCGCCGGTCTTTCGATGGGTTTCTCGTTTCTCGTCCAGGCGATTCTCGAAAGCTCTTTACCGGAGACGAGTTGGCGTTCGCTCGTATCGAGCTTCGGCTATACGATCGGTTTCGTGTTCGTCGTGCTCGGACGCCAGCAGTTGTTCACCGAGAGCACGCTGACCGCTGTGTTGCCGGTGCTCACGCGCCGCGATATGAAGACGCTGTTCAAGACACTGCGGCTTTGGGCGATCGTGCTCGTCTTCAACCTTGTCGGCACGGCAATTTTCGCGGGCATTCTGCAGATCAAGGGCGTCTTCTCGCCGGAAGTCACCGAAGCGCTTGCCCACGTCGCCGAGATGCCGTTTTCCGCCGACTTCGGCGTTACGCTCGTGCGTGGTGTGTTTTCAGGTTGGCTGATCGCGTTGATGGTCTGGCTGCTGCCGAGCGCGCGCTCGGCGCGGCTGCTGACTATTCTGATCGTGACTTATACGGTTGCCGTGAGCAAGCTGACGCACGTGATCGCGGGATCGGTGGAAGCGGCCTATGCGGTGATGATCGGTGCGGCGAGTATCGGCGATTACTTTCTGGTCTTTATGATTCCGACCGTGATCGGCAATATGCTCGGCGGGATATCGCTCGTGGCGATCGTGAATCACGCGGCCATTGCGCCGGAAATCGAGGGAACGCCGCAAGGCGAGAAGTAACGGATAGGCGGCACAGGGCGTCGAGTAACCGGCAACGCCCTGATCGCTATCCGACCACACGCCTTATTTATTGTTGCCAGCTCCCGTGCCGTAGAGACCGTTGTTGAACCCGCCCGCGCCATCGGTCTTGTGATCCTTGCCGGCGCTGGGGCCTCGCTCCGCGCCCGCCGCATCCTTCGATTGCGGCTTTTGCGACTCATGCACCGTCACGCCCGCCGGATTCGCACGCGAAGTCGAATCAGAGGCGCGACTGTCTTGCGAGTCGGAGCCGGAGCCCTGGACGATCTGCGCAAAGCCGTAAGTGCTGAACACCGTCGTGCCGATGGCAACGATAGCAGCGACCATCTTCGAGGTGCGGTGTGATGTGTTGGACATGGCGTTCCCTGTATGAATCGATGACCTTTCATCGAGCAGGAACGATGCCCGGCAGTGAGCACCGGCAACCCCTCGCGCAGCTTTCGCGCGAACGGATATGACAATAGCGCGCGCCGAAGCGCGGAATTTCGCGCCGCCCGGCGCGAGTGGCGAAAGCGGTTTTTAGGCCGCTTTCGCCCACAGCCTGTTCGTGGATTTCTTGCGGCTTCCCGGGCCGCTCGGCCCTTTGCTGCTCACGGAATCGAGCGCCGTCGAAAGCGCTTCGATGCGCTGCTTCTGCGCCGGCACGAGCGCGAATCCCGCCGATACCGCCGCAAGCCGCTCGCGCCAATAGTCGACGTTGAGCGTGCCGGAAGACTGGTTGTTCATCGTGCGAAGCTGCGCGACTGCGCGCTCGATATGCTGAAGTTCGAGATCCGCCATGGCCGAGGGCAAGAGACTGCCCTTGGTCTCACTTTTCTTTTTTTTCATTTGTGGTCTTCCTCTCGGCAGGCAAGCGCCCGATGAAATCGCTCATCGTTGCGCTACGCCGTAGCCGCTTCACCCCGTACCCCGATCACCCACGCCGGTTCTGGTCGAACCGGCGTGAGCGCCCCTTACTCGTCTTTGTTTTCACGACTCGTGCGGCGACGACATCCCCATGTCAACGCCTTGCGAATCGTTGAAAAAATAGTCGCAAACGGCGAGGCGGCGCTCCGTCTGGCATCGCACATTCAAGCAGGCGCGGTGCGGCGCTATGTGCGCTGCGCCCCGCAAAGGGCTGATGAGATTCGGAAGGATGCGGGACTACCCGCGAAGACGAAACTGCTACTCGGACGCGCGCTTGCCGCTGCGGCTGATCTGCGCTTCGAGCGCCTCGTCGAGCTTGCTGACCTTGCGCGGCTTGCCGGGCTCGCGCGCGTTGACGAAGGTGACGAAATCGTCCATTGGCATTGGCTCGGAGATCTTGCGCGAGCCTTCCGCCGATCGTTCGATTAGATAGAAGTAGCCGCCGGGCATGGAGACGGCCGCATAGTGCGCGTTGCCGCTACGCGTTTTAAGCCGTTCGACGGCGTTGATGGCTTTGGTCGAGCGCATTTGAATTCAGGGCGCGCACTTCTTGCCAGCGCCTTCGATCCAAAGATTCGATGCGTGGCGCTCGCCGGGATAAAAGCGGTACGTGGTTTCGCCGTTGTCGTAGCGGACCTTGACGACGTTCGAATCGCCGAATTCGAGCATGGTGCCTTGCGGGATTGGCGTCGACTTGTATTTGGTGTCGTGCTTCTTTGCTTCGTCGGTGATGCACTGGACGATTTCGCCGACCCGGTTATCCGTGGATGCGGCTTCGACTTCGGGTTGCCCGGCATCGGCGTTATGAAAACGGCCGCACGCGGTAATGAGCAAAGGCAGCGCTAGCGCCGCGACAAATTTCTTCATGAGTCTCCCGAATGACCGTTGTTCTCTGCAAACCCGCATTAGAGCACAGGGCCTTTACAGTTCGATAAGGCGGCCATGCGGCAAGGTTCGCGCTCGATGATTGGGCAGCAAAGTGCGCGCCCGCTCAAGCATCCGGCGGCACGCCCAGCAATGGCAACGTCGCGCCGACGATGCCAGAGAACACCGGCCCCGCCACTGTCCCGCCGTAATACGTCGTGCCCGACGGCTCATCGATCATTACCGCGACGATCACGCGTGGATCGCTCATCGGCGCGATGCCAACGAACGACGCGCGATACTTGTTCGCCGCATACGACCGCCCGATCTGCTTCCTCGCCGTGCCGGTCTTGCCGCCCACGCGATAGCCTTCGACCGCGGCGGCGCGGCCGGTGCCGTTCGGGCCCATCGCCATTTCCAGCATGTTGCGCACGGCCTTCGCGGTGGCGGGCTTCGTGACCTGCAACGGGTCGCGGCGCGTTTCGCCCTGAATCAGCGTGGCCGCGTGAAAGCGCCCGTCGCCGGCATAGGCCGTATAGATTTGCGCAATCTGCACGAGCGATAGCGACATGCCGTAGCCATAAGCCATGGTCGCCTGCTCGATCGGCTTCCAGCGCTCGGGCGCGCGCAACCTGCCGACCGCCGCACCCGGAAAAGTCAGCTCCGGCGCGCGGCCGATGCCGTAATCGCGGTACTTGTCCCAGATGGTCTGCGCGGGAATCTGCAGCGCGAGCTTCGTGAGCGCGACGTTGCTCGACATCTGCACCGCCTCCGACACGGTGATGACGCCGTGATTCGACGTATCGTGGATCACGTTCGGGCCGATCTTGAGCGTGCCGGGCGACGTATCGATGCGCGTCTCCGGCCGCGTCTTGCCGAGGTCGATGGACAACGCGGCGACCAGCGGCTTGATGGTGGAGCCGGGCTCGAAGGTATCGGTGAGCGCGCGATTGCGCAGTTGCTCTCCGGTCAAATGGCTGCGGTCGTTCGGATCGAAGGTCGGATAGTTGGCGAGCGCGAGCACTTCGCCGGTCTTGGCATCGAGCACGACGACACTGCCCGCGCGCGCCCGATGCTTCGCAATTGCCGCCTTCAGATGCGTATGCGCGAGCTGCTGAATGCGCCGGTCGATGGTGAGCGCAATGGTCTCGCCGTTTTGCGGCAAGTCGGGCTCGCCGATCTGCGAGATCACGCGCCCGAGCCGGTCGCGAATTACTTCGCGCTGACCCGCTTCGCCTGTCAGACGCGCGTTCGCCGCGAGTTCGACGCCTTCCTGACCGTTGTCCTCGTTGTCGGTGAAGCCGACGATATGCGCCGCCGATTCGCCTTCCGGATAAAAGCGCTTGGTGTCCGGCACAAGCGTGATGCCCGCGCGCCCAATCTGCGCGATCTTCTCCGCTGTCTCGGCCTCCACTTGCCGCCGGAGCAACACGAAGCTGCGGCCGGTTTCGACGCGTCTTTGCAAATCGCGCGCGGGCATGCCGAGCAG
Organism: Caballeronia sp. HLA56; assembly: GCF_054655155.1. NCBI lineage: Bacteria > Pseudomonadati > Pseudomonadota > Betaproteobacteria > Burkholderiales > Burkholderiaceae > Caballeronia > Caballeronia sp. HLA56. The sequence continues at coordinate 486,205 of NZ_BAAHOB010000001.1, forward strand.
TTGGGCGATGTCGTCGCCGCGCGTGCCGTCGAAGAGTTTCGGGCTTGCCCAGACTTCATACGTCGACAGGCTGACGGCGAGCATGGCGCCGTGACGGTCCACTATCTTGCCGCGCGTCGCCTGCAAGGTGAGCGTGCGCTGATAGCGCTTCTGACCTTCGCCGATATAGAACTCGCGGTCGACCACCTGCACCCACGCCGCTCGTCCGGCGAGCGCGAAAAAAGCCGCGGCAAGGCCGATCACCACGAGTTGCGAACGCCACGCGGGCAACTGCCGCGCGAGCATCGTACTGCGATGATGAGTCTGAAAATCGCTGCCGCCGCGCGTCTTTTTCTTGAGCATCGTGGTCTCGTGCGTGTGCTGGGAGTGGGATCGGCGTTGCGCTCGATACGTTACGGGAGCCGCGCGAGCGCGCCATCGAGATCGGCGGCATCCGGCAGACGAATGGCGAACTCTTCCGACAGCACACGCCTTAGTTCTTCTATCGTCTTCAGTTCGCGATGACTCGTGCCTTCGCGGTCGTCGTGCACGCTCAGGCGCCGGTTGAAAAGCCCGTAACGCTTGCCGGGCGCAAGACGTGCCGCGAGCAGGTTGTTCACGAAGACGGAACTCGGGTAAGTCGACACGAAATGGTTCGACATCTCGTAGTCGACGTCGTATTGCGGATCGAGGTCGAAGCGATAGACCGGCTTCCAGTCGCCGTCGATATAGGCGTTCAGGATGTAGCCCGGCAGCATGGTTCCGGTTTCGATGCCGTCGAGCCGGAACGCGCCATGCGGCGTGATCTGTTCTAGCCCGGACTTGAGCGCGAGCGGCGCGGAGAGCGTCATGCCGCCAAAACCGACATCCGTGAGGAAGGGACCTTCGTCGAGATCGACGATCAGCAGCATGTGGGCACGCGGCGGCATGGCGGGATCGTCGCGGCCCCACAGTACACGTCCCGCGTAACCTCGCGCGCGAAAACCGAGCGCTTCTAGTACCCTGCGGAACAGCAGATTGTGTTCGTAGCAATAGCCGCCGCGCGCATTGGTCACGAGCTTGCGCTGAACCGAGGCAAGATCTAGGCGAACGGGACGGCCGAGCAGGACATCGAGATTTTCGAACGGGATGGCTTGCGGGTGCAGCGCATGCAAGGCGCGCAGTGTTTCGAGCGTGGCCGCCGTATGCTGCGTTTGTTCGTAGCCGATGCGTTTGTAATAGGCGGGCAGGTCGATCTTGGTATCGTCGGCATTCATGTGAGGTCCGTGTCGCGTTGATGGTTGATGATGACGCATGCCCCGCACCGCCCGTACCCACGCCGCTGGCGCGCATATTTTACGACACGTAAGGTTGCTAATTACAAAAACCATACGTCTTTATTGCTTCTACCGCAAAGCACTGCAAGCTTTTGAACTGTGCCGCGTCGCTCGGGGTCTGTCCTGAGCACTGCACAAAACGATCAAGGGGCGAACGAGTCATGCCGAACGAGAACAACGAAGCACAGCAATCGAATCCAACGCAATTGAGCGGGCAAAAGCCGGAACAGGCCACGCCGCTTGCCGGCAAGCATCCCGCGCCGCCTTGCACGCTGGTCATCTTCGGCGCGGGCGGCGATCTCACCAAGCGGCTCCTGATGCCCGCGCTCTACAACCTCGCATCGGATGGCCTGCTCGACGACGGCATGCAGATCATCGGCGTCAATCATGGCGAGCGCGAAACCGCCGACTGGCGCGATGAGCTGACGCAGTCGCTACGCAAGTTCGCCGCCGACAAAGCGAGCACGTTCCACACGTCGCAACTCAACGAAAAAGCGTGGAGCTGGGTCACCGAGCGGCTCGAATACTTCGCGGGCGAATTCACCGAAGACGAAACCTTCGAGCGCCTCAAAAGCCGGCTCGCAAAAGCCAAGGGCGGCAACGTCGTGTTCTATCTGGCGGTGAGCTCGCGGTTCTTCGGGCCTATCGTCGAGCATCTCGGCAGCGCGGGCCTGCTGGAAGAGAAGGACGGCAGCTTCCGCCGCCTCGTCATCGAGAAGCCGTTCGGTACCGACCTGGCCACGGCGCAGGAGCTCAATCGCTGCATTCTTTCGTATGCGTCGGAGTCGCAGGTTTATCGCATCGACCATTTTCTCGGCAAGGACACGGTGCAGAGCATTCTCGCCGTGCGCTTTGCCAACGCCATGTTCGAGCCGATGTGGCGGCGCGAGTACATCGATCACGTGCAGATCACGGCGGCGGAAACCATCGGCGTGGAAGGGCGCGGCAGCTTCTACGAACAGACCGGCGCATTTCGCGACATGCTGCCGAACCATCTGTTCCAGTTGCTCGGCATGGTGGCGATGGAGCCGCCCAATTCCTTCGACGCCGAAACCGTGCGCGACAAGAAAGCCGAGGTGTTCGATGCAATCGTGCCGCTGCATCCTAAAGACGTCGTATTCGGCCAGTACGAGGCCGGTCCAGCGGGCAAGGGTTACAAGGAAGAAGACGGCGTCGCGAAAGACAGCCGCACCGAAACTTATGCCGCGGCGCGCGTCTATGTGGACAACTGGCGCTGGGCGGGCGTGCCGTTTTACTTGCGCACCGGCAAGCGCTTGACCGAGCGCCGCACGGAGATTTCGATCTATCTCAAGGCCGTGCCGTTTCGCCTGTTCCGCGACACGCCCGTCGATGAACTCACGCCCAACGTCTTCACGCTGCGTATCGATCCGGCGCACGGCACGAGTTTCGACTTCAACGTGAAGGTGCCGGGACCGATCATGCAGATCGGCGCGGTGCGCTCGGCGTTCAATTACGGCGATTTCTTCGCGGAGCGCGCCAACGTCGGTTACGAGACGCTGCTCTACGACTGCATGCTCGGCGACGAGACGCTGTTTCAGCGCGCGGACAGCATCGAGACGGCATGGGCCGCGGTGGACGACGTACTGCATCCGCATGACGGCGAGGTCGAGGTGCACGGCTATCCGGCCGGTAGCGCGGGGCCCGAGGAATCCGACAAGCTGCTCGCAGCCGATGGCCGCGCGTGGCGCTCGCTTACCGACACCATCAAGAAAACCGACTGATCAAGGGGACGAAAAGCGTGAGCACGACATCCGTAGCGAAAAAAACCAAGAGCCGCACGACCATCGACAAAGGCGCCGCGCGCGCCGAGCGCATTCTCGCCATCGACGTGGGCGGCACGGGCTTGAAAGCCGCAATCATCTCGGAAGAAGGCGAGATGAAGAGCGATCGCCTGCGCGTGGCAACGCCGCATCCGGCGACGCCCGAAGTGCTCGTCGATACGCTCATCAAGCTGGTCGAGCCGCTCGTTGCCGAACCGCCGACGCATATTTCCATCGGCTTTCCGGGCGTGGTGCGCAACAACGTCGTCCTGACCGCGCCCAATCTCGGCAACGAATACTGGAACGGCATCCCGCTCGCGGATTTGATCTCGCAGCGCGTCGGCGGCGTGCCCGTGCGCATGATCAACGATGCCGAAATGCAGGGGCTCGCGGCTATCGAAGGGCGCGGCCTGGAGTTCGTGCTGACGCTTGGCACCGGCGCCGGCACCGCGCTCTTTCGCGACGGCGAACTCATGCCGCATCTGGAACTCGCGCATCATCCAGTGTCGAAGAAGGGCGACGCGTATGACCAATACATCGGCGCGGCGGCGCGCGAGAAGGCGGGCAATAAACGCTGGAACAAGCGCGTTCAGAAGGTCATCGGCATTCTGTCGTCGCTCGTGAATTACGACAAGCTGTGGATCGGCGGCGGCAATGCCGCGAATCTGAAGTTCGAGTTACCGCCGAACGTGGCGGTGGTGTCGAACGCGGCGGGCATCGAAGGCGGTGCGAAGCTCTGGCATCCGCGTTCCGTGCGGGAAACGCGTCAGTTGCCGCATTTCAATACGCAGCACGCGGACAAGGAAAAGGGAGCGCAAGCATGAGCGCCGCCGATATCCGCTACGGCCTCCATAGCGCAACCGGCGACGGCGCCGCCGCGTTCGAGGCGCTCGCGAAGGTCGAACTCGTCGTCACCGATTGCGACGGCACGCTGCTCTACACCGACAAGACGCTCGGCGACAAAGCCGTCGACGCCGTGCGGCGCCTGCGCGAAGCGGGCGTGCAGTTCACGGTGGCGAGCAGCCGGCCGGGCAAGGGCATGCGTCATATCGTGAAGACGCTCGGCGTGGATTTGCCGTTTGGGTCCTACAATGGCGGCAGTCTGGTTCAGCCGGGAACGTGGGAAACGTTCGCCGCGCACAAACTGCCGCGCGATGCCGTGCAGACCGCGCTGGACACGCTTGCCGAAACGGGCGTGGATGCCTGGGTGTTCATCGACGATAACTGGTACTTGACCAATCCCGATGGCGAATACGTGCCGCTCGAAACGCGCACCGTGGGCTACGAAGGCGTGCGCGTACAGCGCTTCGACGAACTCGATCTGTCGGCGGTGGACAAGATCGTCGGTTCGACTTCGAATGCGACGCTGATCGAACAGGTCGAGAAACGGTTGGAGGAGCGGCTGAAGGATCGCGCACACGCGGCGCGTTCGCAAACCTATTACCTCGATGTCACGAGCCTCGAAGCTAATAAGGGCGACGCCGTGCGCGAGCTGGCGAAGCGCGCGAATGTGCCGCTGGATCGTGTGGCCGTGCTCGGCGACATGGGCAACGATGTCGCCATGTTCGAAATTGCAGGTGTGTCGATTGCCATGGGACAAGCGTCGGAGGCCGTGCAACGACGCGCGAGCCTGGTTTCGGCGAGCAATGACGAAGACGGTTTCGCTATCGGCCTCGACGCCATATTGGCGATGCGGGCCGCTCGATAGCTCGATTAAGCGAAACGTACAGACATCGACGCGTGGCGCAGCCTTGGCGGTTTGCCCGACCGGGCTGGCTAGCGGCCGCGTCGAAGTTGTGAAGATCCGCTCAAGGTAATGCACGCGTTTGCCGCGGATCGGGCGGGCGCGTTCCTGATCAAACCGTTACCGCATGTACGACGTTGCTGCTTAACGACGGCGCATCGGCGCACGCGGGCCGCCGCTGCCTGCGCGTTCGTCCTTGTGCCGGAAGTTAATGCGGCCCTTGGTCAGGTCGTACACCGACAATTCCAGCGTCACGCGGTCGCCCGCGAGAATACGAATGTGGTTCTTGCGCATGCGGCCCGAGGCGTATGCGCCCACGACGACGCCATTGTCCAGCGTCACGCGGTAGCGACTGTCGGGAAGCACTTCATCAACGATACCGTCGAGTTCGAGTAGTTCTTCTTTCGCCATATGGAGCTCCTGTTGAAGTAGTAATCATGGGTGCCGCGCCGTTGCCACAGTGCCTCGCCGCGGAAGTCGCCAAAAAGGCGGGCGGCGCTGCACGGGCGTGGTCGCTGCAGGGCGGCGTGCATCGCAAACAAAGCGCGAAAGCGGTGCCCGACGCGCCCCTGACGATGAGCGCGCCGCGTCTCAATTCAGGCCCGAGAGCTTGACGGACAGAGGCCGGAACGACATGGCGGCTCGGAAGTGAGCGCCTGGCCGGCATGACCGGGACGGCGACATCGGCGTGGCCAAGGCCGTGCAGGACCTTGAATTTTGCCGACGTGCGGTTGGTGCGGTACAGGTGAAGCTTAGAGTGAACGTGTCGAATGCGCGCTGGCAACAGTCTGGAGGAGATATGAGGCCGTTTCGCGTCAATTCAAGCTACCAGCTCTGAACCGGTGAGCCTGCCGACAGACCCTGAAGCCCCTCGCGCCGACATGTTCTGTTAGACAAATGAAATCGCGTTTTGGTTCCGTTTTGGCGCCAGGCGCGAGCTCCGCAAGACAGCATTATAGCCAACCTGCCTTCTTGAAGCGCCAATATAGTACTAAATCCACCGCTAGCATGACAGCAAGACATGCAGGATAGCCGTAAGCCCAGTCCAGCTCGGGTATGCGATGGAAGTTCATCCCGTAGATGCCGGCGATCATGGTCGGTACGGCAAAGAGCGCGGCGAACGAACCGAGACGCTTGGTTACTTCGCTTTCCGAGAGCGCGATCAGGCCGAGATTCACCTGTATCGCGGTGACGATCATTTCGCGACGTCCTTCGATGGTCTTCACGATTCGCAGCAAGTGATCGTACACATCGCGGAAATATTCCTGCATGCCCGCGCACACCCCCGGCGAGCGTCCGCCATACAGTTTGCTGACTGCTTCGAGCAACGGTGCCGTGTGATGTTGCAGGATCGTCATGCGGCGCTTGAGCGAATAGAGATCTTCGATGATCTCGCGCGAAGCCGTCGAGCCGTTCTGTTCGAAGATGCGCTCCTCGACTTCATCGAGTTCCGAGCCGAGCGATTCCAGCACGGGAAAGTAACGATCGACCACCGCGTCGAGCAGCGCGTACATCACGAACGCCGGACCGTGCTTGAGCAAATGCGGCTCGCGCTCGCAGCGCTTTCTGACTTCCTGAAAGCCTTGCGTTGTCCGGTTACGCACCGAGAGCACATAGTTCTTGCCGACGAATACGTTCATCTCGCCAACGAGCACTTCGCCTTCTTCATCGAACTCGACAGTGTGGAACACGGCGAATAGCGAATCGCCGTATTCCTCGATCTTCGGACGTTGATGGCCGTTTTGCGCGTCTTCAACCGCGAGTTCGTGCAAGCCGAACTGATGCGTCATGTGGGCGAGTTCGCCGGGACCAGGTTCCTTCAATGCAACCCAGATGAAAGAATCGGGCAGATCGCGATAAGCGTTGATATCGTCGATATGCACGTCCGCGAGCTTCCGGCCGTTTTGATAAGCCGCGCAATTGACCAGCATGGGGCGCCCTTGTTGTGTCGATGTCACGGGCCACGCGTCGATGGGCGCTCGGGCCGCGTCATGTACGAGCGACATGCGAGGGCGCGAGCGCGTGGCCTCTTCATCTCCCGAATCTTAGCGGAAATGCCTCGCCTTGCATGCTCGCTGTTTCCCTTGCTGCAAGAACGCGACGCCTTATTTCGCCGAGTAATCGAGTACGGGAATGGGTTCGGGCGCGGGCAGCGTGGCGACGAGGCCGCCTTGCATCGAATCGAGCCGAGTCAGCTTGCCTTCTACGGTCGCGCCGACATCCATGCGCAACTTTTGATAGTAGATGTTGCCGTGCACGTGAGCGTTGGACTGAAGCTCGACGAAATTCGCGACGGTGACGTCGCCGACCACGCGTCCGTTGATGATCACATCGTGCGCGACGACGTTGCCGTGAATCGCGCCCTGATCGCTCACGACGAGCAGCGACTCGTCGCCCATGCGGCCCGTCACGTTGCCAGTGACCTGACCGTCCATGCGCAGGCCCTCGCTGAATTCGAGGTCGCCCGAGATATGAACGTTATGCGCGATGAGCGTGGCAAGCTTGGCTTGCTTCACGCCTTGAGTGTCTTTCTTCGATGAAAACATATCGAGTCCTTGCAATGCTGTTTGGATGTGACGAGCGACGCCGGCGGCGCGGCGAGAAGCGCATCAACGCTGTTTCTTGAGGAAGGCGAGATCGGTCTGTAATTTCTCGATCTGCGCGGTGGCCTGCGCCGCGCGTTGTTCGAGCGCCGTGCGCGTTGCGGCTTCCTGTTCGAGCGCGAATTGCGCATGCTGAAGTTGATCGCGCAACGTCTGTTCGGGGGCGGGCGGCGCGCACAGCACGTCGAGCTTGCGCGCCTGTTCGTGCGAAGTCTTGAGCGAATAGCCGGCAGCGCCGAGCGCGGCGATGGCGCAGACCGCGGCGATGACGCCCGGTACGAACGCGAGACTGCGCTTGGGCGTGAGCGAGTAGGTGTGGCGCGCGAGTTGCATCGACGCCCGTTTGGAATCAGCCTTGCGCATGAGCGATGCCCCTGAAAAGCATGAGATAGGGCTTCGGATTGATCTGCGCGCCATCGAGGATCACCTCGAAGTGCAGATGCGGTCCGGTCGAACGCCCCGTGGAACCGACTTCGGCGATCTCTTGTCCCGGCATCACGTACTCGCCCTGATGCACGAGCAGTTTCGATGCATGGCCGTAACGCGTGACGACGCCGTTGCTGTGACGGATATCCACCGCATTGCCATAGCCGGAATGCTCGCCGGCCTGGACCACGCGACCGCCCGCACTCGCGAGAATGGGTGTGCCCGTGGGCGCGACCAGATCCATGCCGGGATGGAAACTGAGCCTGCCGGTGAACGGGTCGAAGCGATTGCCGTAAGGCGAGCCGAAGTGCGAGCCCGGCGCGGGATCGCGGCCGGGGTAGGCCATGTAGGCGGCGTAGTGTGCAAAGGTCTTGTCCTGGAGCAGCGAGAGTTTGTCGCCGATACAGTCGATGATCTGCTCGGCGCGCTTCATGCGCTGCCGGGGCGAGCCGGTCGCGCTGCTGTTCGTATCGCAAAGATGCGGCGGCAATTCAGGGCCGCCCGCGCCATCGAGTGCGGGGCCGCCTTCGTCGCTATCGGGCAGCGGCGGGACGTCGTGGACACCGGGTGCTCCGCCCTTGCCGCCGTTCGCGGCCTTGAGGTGAGCGTCGAAATCGTGCAGTTCGCCGACTTGCGCGGCAAGACTTTCCACGCGCGGCGCGAGTTCGATCAGCGAGGCATTGAGACGGCCGAGTTGTTCGATCTCGTAGGAATTGCGCGAGACGAGCGCGTGTTCCTCGCCGAGATGACTACGCCCGAAGATCGTGCCGATGGCAATGCCGAGCGCGAGCGCCGCGATGAGCAGCGCGATCAGCGCGACGACGGCGATTGCACGCGCGGTACGCGCTTCGACGAAGCGAATGCGCTTGCTCGATACCGATCGCCGTGACCAGATGACGAAAGCCATTAGCGAGACGCGCGAGCAGAACGGGCGTCGTGAGCCCGTGCGGATGGAAGCAGGATGGAACTAGGCGAAAGCATGAGGATAGGAGGATCGCGGCGCGGATCGAACATGGAAACCGGCCGGCGATTATGCCGCACGAATGCGCGTATTTGAGGTCTCGAATCAAAATGCTACGAATTCCGTTTTTTGCCTTATTTCTCTCGGAATTAATCAGGATGCCTTGACGTCGACCCACGTCATGTTCGAGTCGCTGCCCATGAGAAACGCGCGGTTGGCGTCCGCTGCTTCGCGCAAGTAATCCCACACTGTCGTGATGCGTCTGAGCTTGCGCAAGTCCTCGCGGCAAGAAAGATAGAACGCCCGCGTCACTTCGACTTGCTCCGGCAACACCGCCTCGAGTCGCGCATCCGGCGCGGCCATGAAGCACGGCAGGATGGCGAGCGCGCGGCCCTGCAACGCGGCGAAGTACTGCCCGATCACGCTCGTGCTGCGAAAGCGCGAAACCGCGCCCGGCACCGCGCGCTCCAGATAGAGCAGCTCGTAGCTGAAGGCGAGATCGTCGATATAACTCGCGAAGCGATGACGCGGCAGATCGTCCTTCGTCTGGATGCGCGGATGCGCGTCGAGATATTCGGCGGTGGCGTAGAGCTTGAGCCGGTAGTCGCAGAGCTTCGTGTAGACGTACTGGCCTTGCTCCGGGCGTTCGAGCGTGACGGCGATATCCGCTTCGCGTTTCGAGAGACTCACGAAATGCGGCACGGGCAGCAGATCGATGGAGATGTTCGGATGCGCATCTTGAAAGCGCGCGAGTTGCGGCGCGAGAAAGAAGCAGCCGAAACCTTCCGTCGAGCCGACACGCACGTGGCCGGACAGCGCGTGGCCCGTGTTGGCAATTTGCTCGGTGGCGGACTGTACCGTGGTCTCGATCGAATCGACGAAACCGAGCAGATGTTGTCCTTCCGCCGTGAGGACGAAGCCGCCACTGCGCGATTTATCGAAGAGCAGCGCGCCGAGTGCGTCTTCCAGCACGCGAATACGCCGCGCGACCGTCGTGTAATCCACGCCCAGCCGCTTGGCGGCGTGGCTCGCGCGCTGCGTGCGGGCAACTTCGAGGAAATAGCGCAGGTCGTCCCAGTTGAGTTTGCTTAGATCGAAGTTCGTGTGTTTTTGCATATCGATCGGGTGTTTTTATGGCGCGTCGATGGACTTTTGCATAACTATACTCAAGGGTACGAGTGCGCTGCATGACGGCGCGCCGATAACGATTTCGGAGACGACATGCTGATTCCCTTGCCGCTGGCCTTCTGGCGCGTCCCGTCGCTTCCGTTCGTCCTTTCTGCATGACATTCCAACAAGGAGACATTCGTGAATATTGCTGCTGAACATCCGGCTCAAGGCGCGGCTCGCGCAGACACGTCGACTCGCACGGCCAAATTGCTGATCGACGGCAAATTCATCGACTCGAAGACTGCGGATTGGCGCGATATCGTCAATCCGGCGACGCAGGAAGTCGTCGGCCGCGTGCCGTTCGCGACCAAGGAAGAAGTCGATGCCGCCGTCACTGCCGCGCACAAGGCGTTTCAAACCTGGCGCACCACACCGCTCGGCGTGCGCATGCGCCTCATGCTGCGCTTTCAGGATTTGGTGCGGCAGAACCTAAAACGCGTGGCGCAGACGCTGACCGCCGAGCAAGGCAAGACGCTGGCCGATGCCGAAGGCGATATCTTCCGCGGCCTCGAAGTCGTCGAACATGCGTGTTCCATCAGCACGCTGCAACAGGGCGAGTTTTCGGAGAACGTCGCGGGCGGCGTGGATACCTACACGCTGCGCCAGCCGATTGGCGTCTGCGCGGGCATCACGCCTTTCAACTTTCCGGCCATGATCCCGCTCTGGATGTTCCCGATGGCGATCGTCTGCGGCAACACTTTCGTGCTGAAGCCATCGGAACAAGATCCGCTTTCGACCATGGAACTGGTCGAACTCGCGGTCGAAGCGGGCATTCCGCCGGGCGTGCTCAACGTTGTGCACGGCGGCAAGGAAGTGGTGGATGCCATCTGCACGCATCCGCTGATCCGCGCGATTTCCTTCGTCGGCTCGACGGCGGTCGGCACGCACGTGTACAACCTCGCAAGCCAGCACGGCAAGCGCGTCCAGTCGATGATGGGCGCCAAGAATCACGCCGTCGTCCTGCCCGACGCCAACAAGGAGCAGACGCTCAACGCGCTCGCGGGCGCGGGCTTCGGCGCGGCGGGACAACGCTGCATGGCGACCTCGGTCGCGGTGTTCGTGGGCGCGGCCAAGGACTGGGTGCCGGAACTCGTCGAACGCGCGCGCTCGCTCAAAGTCAACGGCGGGACGGAGCCGAATACGGATGTCGGGCCGGTTGTATCGAAGGCAGCGAAGGAACGCATCCTCGGGCTGATCGGCCAAGGCGTGGAAGAGGGCGCGACGCTCGCGCTCGACGGACGCGACGTGTCGATCGAAGGCTACGAGAGCGGTAACTTCATCGCGCCGACCATTTTCACGGGCGTCACCACCGAGATGACCATCTATAAGCAGGAGATATTCGGGCCGGTGCTATGCGTGCTGGAAGCGGCGACGCTCGAAGACGCGATCGAACTCGTGAACCGCAATCCGATGGGCAACGGCGTCGGCCTCTTCACGCAAAGCGGCGCGGCGGCGCGCAAGTTCCAGAGCGAGATCGATATCGGTCAAGTCGGCATCAACATTCCGATTCCGGTGCCGGTGCCCGCGTTCAGCTTCACGGGATCGCGCGGCTCGAAGCTCGGCGATCTCGGTCCGTACGGCAAGCAGGTCGTGCAGTTCTATACGCAGACTAAAACCGTGACCGCGCGCTGGTTCGACGACGCCACCGTCAACGACGGCGTCAACACGACCATCGCGTTGCGTTAAACAGGAGACAGCGATGCATATCGGCTTTATCGGACTCGGGCACATGGGTGGCCCGATGGCGGCGAATCTCCTCAAGGCCGGTCACGCGGTGACGGCGTTCGATCTTTCCGCGCCCGCGCTCGATGCGGCGAAAGCGGCAGGCGCGACGCTCGCCGCGCGCCCGAGCGACGCGGTGCGGGACACGGAAGTGGTCATCACCATGCTGCCCGCCGCCGCGCACGTGAAGGCGGTCTATCTCGGCGATGACGGCGTGCTCGCGGGCGTCAAGGCAGGCGTTCCGCTCGTGGACAGCAGCACGATCGACCCGGCGACCGCGAAGTTCATCGGCGCGGCGGCGGCGGAGCACGGCAATCCGTTCGCGGACGCGCCGGTGTCCGGCGGCGTGGTCGGCGCGCAGGCTGGCACGCTCACCTTCATGGTCGGCGCGGAAGAAGCGCTTTTCGAAACCTTGCGTCCCGTGTTGGCGGGCATGGGTAAAAACATGGTGCGTTGCGGCGAAACCGGAACGGGCCAGATTGCGAAGATCTGCAATAACCTGCTGCTTGGTATTTCGATGATCGGCGTAGCCGAAGCAATGAAACTCGGAGAAACGCTCGGTATCGATCCTTCGAAACTGGCGAGTATTGTCAATACATCGACGGGGCGTTGCTGGAGTTCGGATACGTGTAATCCCTATCCGGGTATTGTCGAAACCGCGCCGGCTTCGCGCGGATATAGCGGGGGCTTCGGCGCGGATCTCATGCTCAAGGATCTCGGCCTTGCAGTCGATGCCGCGTGCGGCGCGAAACAGCCCGTCTTCATGGGCGCCCTGGCACAACAATTGTATCAGTCGATGAGCCAGCAGGGATTAGGCGGACTCGACTTTTCGGGCATTATCAAGTTATACGGAAAAACCCAGGAGCGGTAACGCAGATTAAGCAATAGGTTAATTAGGCACGCACGTGCGTGCCTAATTTGTCTTAACGTAATAATCGCTTTATTAAGCTGCACTGCACCATGTCGCTTTAAACCCCTTACTGGGTGGAATCATCGGGATAACGATGATTCGCTTTCTCGAAAATTGTCCTATTCTGAAAGCACGACGCCCTTGTACTGTTAAAACACGGCTGCAATGGCGTTACTGGATGCAGGCGATTAGCCCGGCCTGTCGGGCGCTCAGACGAGGAGTACGCGATGCAAGTAACACGACACTTAAATATGGAATTGCGGCACGCCACGCTGCCGACTTATGTAGCCAGCTACTTTTTCCCGTTGCTGTTATTGGCATACGAAATCTGGCGAGTAGGGTCTTATGTTGCGATCAACGGCTTTAATTTCATGAACTTCAACGCGATGGGTTATGAGTTCGCGCTGATGATCGCCGTGTTCGCCATGCAGGTCATCGTTGAAATTGCTTTCCTGGCGGGCGCGGTTTTGACGAAGCATAAGGACGTGGGGCATCGCCTTGCGAATTTGTCGCTGGGGCTGTTCTGTTCGCTCGTCGTGCTCGGTTTTGACCTTGCACTGCAATATGGCTTGAGCCAAAGCTAAATCACGCGTTCTTGCTCTGAGTCAAAAAGGGCCGGCTGCTTTTGCAGCCGGCCTTTCTCGTTTCTGGCGTTCAATAACCTGCGGCGCTGGGCAATCCCGGTGGCGTCTCCGAGCGTTCTTCATAGCACTTTCTATTCGCATCTTTTAACGCGGTGCGCAATCCTTCTTCGACAACCGGGTGATAGAAAGGCAGCTTCAGCGTTTCGTCCAGCGTCAAGTCGAGTTGCAATGCCCAGGCGAGTAAATGCCCGAGATGTTCCATCGCCGGGCCGCAGCCTTGCGCGCCGCGCAGCTTGCCGGTTTTGGCATCGGCGTAAATATGGAGAAGGCCGCGATTCTGCCGCATTACCCGACTGCGTCCTTGCGTCTCGAACGATACTTCGCCCGTCACCGTCATCTGCTTGTCGAGATCGTCGTAGGCTGCGCCGACGATCGCCACCTGCGGCTCGCAGAACACGATGGAAAAGGGCACCTTGCGCTTGACCGGCTTCACGTCCGGGAAGCGCGCGGCATTGTCGCCTGCGAGCTTGCCTTCGTCGGCGGCATCCTGTAGCCAGGGACGGGTGCCGTCGCAATCGCCTGCAATGAAAATCGCGCTCTTGCCGCATTGCATGGTGTTTTCGTCGAAGAGCGGAGCGCCCTTGTCGTTCAGCTCGATGCCCGTTTTGCCGAGGTCGAGCGGCTTTAGATTCGGCGCGCGTCCGGTCGCGGCGAGCACGAGATCGAAGCGCTCGATGCGCTCGTCGCCTAGGGGCGTCTTGAAGCGCAGCGTCGGTTGCCCGTCCATGAGCGACATTTCGTCGATCTTCGCATCCGCATCGAGATAGAACTCGTCGGCGAGCGCGGCGGCGAGCGCATCGCGCACGGGCGTGTCGCTGATCGCGCCGACGCCGCCGCCTTTCGCGAACATGAATATTTCGACGCCCAGCCGCGACAGCGCCTGTCCAAGTTCCAGCGCGATCGGTCCCGCGCCGAAGATGGCCATGCGCTTCGGGAACGTGTGCAGTTCGAACAGATTGTCGCTCGTGATGAGTTTGTCCTCGAAAACCTTCAACTCGTCGGGAATCACGGGCGCCGCGCCCGTCGCGATCACGATACGTTTCGCCTCGATGCGCGTCTCGTCGCTGACGACGAGCGTCGTCGGCCCGTCGAAGCGGGCGTGGCCGCGCAGGATCGACCCGTCGGGAAACGACTCCGTTTCCTCGATCACGCTATTCACGAAGTGATCGCGTTCGTGCCGCACATAGTCGAGCACGTGCGCGAAATTGGCATCGAGCGCATGCGTGCCTTCGATACCGCGCGGAGCCAGCGCGTGCGCGTCGTGCAGGCCATTCGCGGCGGCGAGCAAGAGCTTCGACGGCATGCAGCCGATGCGCGCGCACGTCGTTCCCAGTTCGCCGCTTTCGATCACGACGGCCTTCGCGCCAGCCTCGCTTGCCGCGCGAAACGCGGCGAGACCGGCCGTGCCCGCCCCGATCACGGCGACGTCTACTGTGATTGTCTTCATCGTATGTCCCGTTGGTTATGTGGTTGCGGCCCGCTGGCCTTCGTTTGTTGTCGGGACGAACAGATCATCCGTTGTCGGCGAAACCGGGGTAAAGCGTCATGCCGCCGTCGACGAAGAGCGTCGTGCCGATGACGTAATCGCTGTCGTCGGAGGCGAGCCAGACCGCCGCGCGCCCGATGTCTTCCACTTCGCCGACGCGCCCATAAGGCACGAGCGTGAGCAGCCGGTCGAGCGCTTCCTGCGTGTCCCACGCGTCCTTGTTGATCGGCGTGCGGATGGCACCGGGCGCGATGGAATTGACGCGGATGCGCAGCGGCGCGACTTCCTGCGCGAGCGACTTCATCATCATCTGAATGCCGCCTTTCGACGATGCGTAGTTCACGTGCCCTGCCCACGGAATGATCTCGTGAACCGAACTCATGCAAATGATCTTGCCGAGCGCCTTCGACACCGGCCGCGGCCCGCGCCGCTGAAACTCGCGTACCGCGCGCTGCGCGGTGAGAAATTGCCCGGTCAGGTTCGTGTCGATAACCCGGCGCCAGTCGTCGAGCGTGAGTTCGGTGAACCTCGCGTCCTTTTGCAGGCCGGAGTTCGCCACGACGATATCCACCGTGCCATAGCGCTTGACGACGGCATCGAACATGGCGTCGGTTTCGTGTTCGTCGGAGACGTCGGCGGCGACGGCGAACGCATCGCCGCCATTCGCCGTGATCTCGGCGGCGAGCTTTTCGGCGGGTTCCGCGTGCGAGTGATAGTTGATGGCGACTTTCGCGCCAGCATCGGCGAGCGACTGGGCGACACCCGCGCCGATGCCGGAACTCGCGCCCGTGACGAGCGCGATCTGGCCTTCGAGGGATCGTTGCATGAGCGTTTCCGTGTGATTTGCGTCACGTGGCGGCAAGCAAGGTGCGCGCCCGGCACGTTCACGCGCCGAGCACGCCCTGATAGACCTCCGCGTAGCGCAATGCCGCCGTCTCCCAGCCGAAGTTCTGCGTCATTCCGCGTTTGACGACGGTCTTCCACTCCGTGCGACGCGCTTTCAACGCGAACGCGCGCCGGATTGCGCCGACGATTCCCGCGCGGTCGAAGACATCGAAGGTAAAGCCGGTCGCGAGTTCATCCGCGAGATTTTCCAGCGAGCAATCGACGACCGTATCCGCAAGCCCACCCACGCGATGCACGAGCGGTGGCGCGCCATACGACAGCGCATAAAGCTGCGTGAGTCCGCAAGGCTCGAAGCGCGACGGCACCATGACGACATCGCTGCCCGCGATGATCGAATGCGAGAGCGTTTCGTCGAAACCCAGTTCGACGGCCACCGCGCCCGGATGCGCGAGCGCCGCGTTCTTCATGCCGGTTTCGAGCGCCGGGTCGCCCGTGCCGAGCACGGCGAGCTGGCCGCCGCGCTGCACGATATCCGGCACGGCGGAAAGAAGCAGGTCGAGACCCTTCTGCTCGGTCAGGCGGCTGACGACGCCGAAGAGCAGGGCGTCGTCATCGCGCGTGAGGCCCATGCGCTCCTGCAAGGCGGCTTTGCATTTGCTTTTCGCCGATGGCTTCGCGGCCGTGTAGCGCGACGCGATGGAGTCATCGACGGCAGGGCTCCAGATCGAATAATCGACGCCGTTCAGAATCCCGGTGATGTCGTGGGTACGCGACTGCAACAGGCCATGCAGACCCGCGCCGTGGGCTTGCGTCTGGATCTCGCGGGCGTAAGTCGGACTCACCGTGGTGATGCGGTCCGCGTAGTAAAGCCCGGCCTTCAGAAACGAGACATGGCTGTAGAACTCGACGCCATCGACCGCGAAAAAGTCGCCCGGCAATTGCAGCGCGCCGAACTCGGACGCGGGAAAGACGCCCTGATACGCAAGGTTGTGCACCGTCATCACCGTGGCGACGCGCGGCGCGCCTTCACGCTCGAACGCGCGCATGTAGGCGGGCGCGAGGCCCGCATGCCAGTCGTGCGCGTGCACGATCTGCGGCTGCCAAGCGGGATCGGCGCCGCCAGCGATACGTGCCGCGCTCCAGCCGAGCAGCGCGAAGCGCCGGTCGTTGTCCGCATACGGGCGATGCGCGGCATCGAGATAAGGATTGCCCGGACGGTCGTAAAACTGGTCGGCCCGCACGACGTAGACGATTACGCCATGCGGCTGCAACACACCGCGTTCGAGCCGCACATTGCCGGCACCGAACGCAGCGCCCAGATCCGCGACGGGCTCGATGCCGGTGAGACCTTCGAGCACGGCGGGAAAGCCCGGCAGCACCACGCGCGCGTTCGTGCCCAGTTGCGATTGCGCCGGCGGCAGCGCCCCGACTACGTCGGCGAGGCCGCCGGTTTTCAACAGCGGAAACATTTCTGCTGCAACATGCAGCACGCACACGGTCATCGGCGCTCCCGTAGGTTGAGTTGACTACTTTGTGGCTTCAACGATCCGCGAGCCGCTGCAACGCTTCGCGCGTGACGAGCGTGACGCCGGACTCCGTGCGGAAAAAGCGCGCGGCATCGTCGTCCGGATCTTCGCCGATCACGAGACCTTCCGGTACCGTGCAACCGCGATCGATCACCACGCGCTGCAATCGGCAGCTCGGTCCTATCGTCACCTGAGGCAACAAGACTGCCTCATTGATGTTACAGAACGAGTGCACCCGCACCGCCGACGAGAACACCGACTTCGAAACTTGCGAACCTGAGATCACGCAGCCGCCGCAGACGAGCAGATTGGTGATCGCGCCTTGCTGGCCGTTGAGATCGCGCACGAACTTGCCTGGTGGCAACTGTTCCTGATTGGTCCAGATCGGCCATTTGCGGTCGTACAAATCCAGTTCGGGGATGGTCGATGCAAGGTCGAGGTTTGCGGCCCAGTAGGCATCCACGGTGCCGACATCGCGCCAGTAAGCGGGCGCTTCGGGATCGGCGCTGGAGGTCACGCACGACATGCTGAACGGATGCGCGATGGCCGTGCCGCTCGTCACCACGCGCGGAATGATGTCCTTGCCGAAGTCGTGATCCGTGTTCGACGCGGCGATGTTCTCTTCGAGCAGGTGGTAGAGATACTTCGCGCTGAACACGTAGATGCCCATGCTCGCGAGCGCCACGTCGGGCTTGCCGGGCATGGCGGGCGGATCGGCGGGTTTCTCCAGGAAGTCCGTCACGCGGCGATTTTCATCGACATGCATCACGCCGAAGGCGGTCGCGTCCATGCGCGGCACTTCGATGCAGCCGACCGTGCAATCCGCGCCGCTCTCCACGTGGTCGAGCACCATGCGCGTGTAATCCATCTTGTAGATGTGATCGCCCGCCAGCACGATGATGAACTCCGGCGCAATCGACCGGATGATGTCGAGGTTCTGGAACACGGCGTCGGCCGTGCCGCGATACCAGCTCGAATCGACGCGCTGCTGCGCCGGCCAGATATCGATGAACTCGTTGAACTCGCCGCGAAGGAAACCCCAGCCGCGCTGAAGATGGCGCAACAGCGAGTGAGCCTTGTATTGCGTGACGACGGCGATACGGCGGATGCCCGAGTTGAGGCAGTTCGATAAAGCGAAATCGACGATGCGGTACTTGCCGCCGAAGTGCACGGCAGGTTTGACGCGCCTGTCGGTAAGCGGTCCGAGACGAGTGCCGCGCCCTCCGGCGAGGACGATTGCCAGGGTCGACTTTTGCAAATCGGTGCGATTCTTTGACGACGTCTCCATGTCAGCTCCTGATTTGACCTGCGACTAGTGAATTGATGCTGCTCTCTTGTTCGTCCTCGTATGCTGGCGGCGCGCGAGCTCGCTGGCTTGGGGTAGGTCCATGAGTTCGCGCGCACGAACAGGGTGGAAGCATTATCCGGTGCGCGTCGGCATTCGTGTACCGATGTCGCTCTTTTTTTGTTCCACCGATCCGCGCTGCCGCGCGCAGTGCACGGAAATGCTGGCGGCATTTTCGAGCAAACAGCGTGCCGAACGCCCGTGCGGCGGCCTTCTTGGGTGTTGCAGTTGCGCAATTTATCGTGCGTGGACGATGCCGCGGTGCGTTAAGGCACGGCACAATACGGCTATGCAAGCTTCGCGATCCACACGCAACGCTTGCGAGCACGAAGAGAAGCCGCATGCCATGCGGCATTCTCCTGACCGAACAAGCCGCACCCGGGAATCAAAAACATGAACAACGTCCTGAGTATCCAGTCGCATGTGGTGTTCGGCCACGCCGGCAATAGCGCGGCGGTTTTCCCAATGCGCCGTCTCGGCGTCAACGTCTGGCCGCTCAACACGGTGCAGTTCTCCAATCACACGCAATATGGCCGCTGGACCGGTAGCGTGGTCGACGCCGACGAGCTCCAGAGCGTGATCGAAGGTATCGGCGCGATCGGCGTGCTCGGCCGCTGCAACGCCGTGCTGTCGGGCTTTCTCGGCGCGACCGAGCAAGGCCGCGCGGTGGTCGAGATCGTGAAGATGGTGAAGGCGGTGAATCCGCGCGCGCTCTTCTTTTGCGATCCGGTCATGGGCGTGACGGGCGGCTGCACGGTGGCGCCGGGCATCGAAGACTTCCTCGTGACGACCATGCCCGAAGTCGCCGATGCCATGATGCCCAATCACCTCGAACTCGAAAAGCTCGCGGGCCGGCCGATCGAGACGGTGGAAGAAGCCGTCGATGCCTGCCGCGAAGTCATCGCGCGCGGGCCGCGCACGCTGCTCGTCAAGCATCTGCTCGACCGCAACAGTCGCGCCGATACCTTCAACATGCTGGCCGTGAACGCGCACGAAGCGTGGTTCGCGCAGCGTCCGCTGTATCCGTTCGCGCGTCAGCCAGTGGGCGTCGGCGATCTGACGAGCGGTGTGTTCGTCGCGCGCACCTTGCAGGGCGATTCCTTGCGCCACGCGCTCGAACACACGCTCGCGGCCGTCAACGCGGTGGTGAAGACGACTTACGATGCAGGGCGTTACGAGCTGGAGATCGTCGCCTCGCAGGACGAGATCGCAAAGCCCACCGACTGGTTTCCGGCCATTCGCGTGTCGGGCACCGAGATGGCGCGGCGATAGTCCGGCCACGCGCCCCGTATTTACCCTTGGTTGGCTGACAGGACGCGCGGTTGCTTTTGACAAGCCGCCAGATGGGCGTCGATGATTCACCGACCCTCACTCATGGAAGCGCGACATGGCAAAGGCTTTCGCATCCCAGGCGGACCTGGAAGAGAAGAAGATCACCTTCACGCAGCTCTCCGAGAACGCCTGGGCCTATACGGCAGAAGGCGATCCGAACTCGGGCGTGATCGTCGGCGACGACGCCGTGCTGATCGTCGATACGACCGCGACGCCTGCAATGGCGCAGGATCTCATCGCGAAGATTCGCAGCGTCACCGACAAGCCGATCAAGTACGTCGTGCTGTCGCACTATCACGCGGTGCGCGTGCTGGGCGCATCGGCGTATTTTGCGGAAGGCGCGCAGCAGGTCATCGCGAGCCGAGGCACGTACGAGATGATCGTCGAGCGCGGCGAGGCGGACATGAAGTCGGAGATCGAGCGCTTTCCGCGCCTCTTCGCAGGCGTCGAGACGGTGCCGGGCCTGACATGGCCCACGCTCGTGTTCGATCGCGAGATCACGCTCTGGCTAGGCAAGCTCGAAGTGCGCATCGCGCATCTCGGCGCGGGTCACACGAAGGGCGATACGGTCGTATGGCTGCCATCGCAGGACGTGCTGTTTTCGGGCGATCTGGTCGAATACGACGCCGCGTGTTATTGCGGCGATGCCCAGCTCGCGCAATGGCCCACGACGCTCGAAGCCTTGCGCGCGCTGAATGCGCGGAAGCTCGTGCCGGGCCGCGGCCCCGCGTTGCTCACGCCTCAAGATGTGCACAAGGGTCTCGACTACACAAAGGACTTCGTCACGACACTGCTTGCCGCCGGGCGCGAAGCCGTTGCGCAACGACTCGACCTCAAGGGCGCGATGGCGCTCGCACGCAAGTCGATGGACCCGAAGTTCGGCCACGTCTTCATCTACGAGCATTGCCTGCCTTTCGATGTCTCGCGCGCCTTCGACGAAGCGAGCGGCATCACGCATCCGCGTATCTGGACCGCCGAGCGCGACAAGGAAATGTGGACCGCGTTGCAGGAATGATGCGCGCGGCCGTTCGCGTTTGGTCGTCAATCACGCGGTCGCGGCGGCTGCGGCCATTGCCTTGAAGTTCTCCGGCGTGGCGAATGCGAGGTACTGCGCCTGCATGTCGGGCGTGAGGAATTCGAGCATCGTCGAGTTTTCGATCCATAGTTCGATCACGTCGAAGAAATTGCGGCCGCGCGTGCAGCGCACCGCGCGCCAGCCTTCGCGTTCGCCGATGGCGATCACTTGCGCCGCGTCCATCTGCGTGGCAATCGCCATATGAAACGCGCTGTATTGCGGACGGTCGACCTTGCCCGCGCCAAAACTCACGCTGGTTTCCGCGCCGCCGCCGGGCGTGATGACGCGATCGCCCGGATAGACTTCGATGATGCTGCCGCGGTCATCGCCGGCGACGGCCATCCACGAGTCGGGAAACGATGGAAACGGCGCGGCGAAACCGTTCCAGAGTTCGGCGAGCACGTTGGCGACGTTTTGTGGATCGCGGGCGGGAATGGATGCGTGGTAGATCATCGCGAAGGTCTCCGGTGGCTTTGAGGAAGATCGACGGCGATGCTTTCATGCTTGGCAAGTGGCTGTCAATTGGCACTGCTACGAAGCGCGGAAGAGTGCTTAATTTTGGCGTTATTTTGTCAATAAGCGCTGACAGAAAAACGCTTGAAGTGTCTGAGGAAAATCCGTCGATTAGTTAGCAAGACAGACGGATAAAAAAATGCCGCCCGGGGTAGGCGGCGAGAGCGCGTCCAGTTGAAATCCCGTTAGGGTGAACGCGTGAGGAGACAACATTGAGGAGTATGGCAAACGCCCGCGCGGCGCTCAACCTCGATTCGGAAGCACACCATTTCATGGTCGTCGTGATTCCGTTCAGGCTGAAACCTCGTCGTCGCAAGGTTCATTGCTTGAGTAAGCGCTTCGGAACGATGTGCATCATCGTTGCGCTTTCAAACATATCTTTGCGTTTCTGAACGCGCGCAACGCCATGCGTTGGCTACACTGATAATCCGCTTCGTTTCCACGCTTCATTCATGCCTTGTCTGCTCGTTGATTCATTCGATTTCAAGCAGTATCCCGACGCGAACCACGCACTCAAGCACGCTTTGGAAATACGTGATTCCGGCGATTGGGCGTTGCTCGAGCACTTTTGTGCAAACGCGCTGCAGTGCTTTCCTGGCGATGTCGAACTGTCCTGGCAACTCAGTCATAGTCACTGGATGCGGCATGACTGCATAAAGGCCGAAGCGGTCATGCGCGATGCCGCAAGGCTGCATCCGGACAACGGTCTCGTCACGGGCGCGATCGCGATGTATCTGAACGAAGAGGCGCGTTATGAGGAAGCGGAAGCGCTTTACCGCCAGGCTATTGTGCAGAGTCCAAATGCGCCGCATCTCCCGATTGATCTAGCCGATCTCGAATTGCGTCGCGGCGCGTGGCGTGACGGCTGGACGCGCTTCGAACATCGTTTGACTAACCCGCATCATGGCGACAAGAGCGTCGTCACCCGCGTGGAACGTGAAGCGCCGCGCTGGCGCGGTGAATCGCTCGCGGGAAGGCGCGTGGTGGTGTATAGCGAGATCGGTCATGGCGACGATATTCAGTTCGTGCGTCTATATCCGCGATTCGCAGAGCTGGTGCGCGCGCACGGCGGCGAGCCGATGCTGGCTGTGCGCCATGTCCTTCACTCGCTCATCGAGCGTGTCGTGCCTGATTGCGTGCTGGTCGCGGAACATGCATTCAGCGGCTGCGATTACTCCATACCCATGATGAGCATGCCGTTCTGGCTAGGCTTGATGCCGGCGGAAATCGAGGGCCGCGCGTATCTGCATGCCGATGCGGAACGCGTTGCGGCGTGGCGCTGCTTGCTCGAAGAAGAAGGCGCCGATAACTTGCGTGTCGGCATCGTCGGGGCGGGCAGTCCGACGCATCGGCGCGATGGTCAACGCAGCATTCCCGTCGATGCGCTTGCGCCGCTTTGGCGTCTGTCGAACGTGACGTTTTATCCGGTTGCTCCCGGCCGCGATGACGATATCGCAAAGATGCGCGCGGCAGGTGCGTGTGTCGTCGAGGTTGCGCAGCGCTATCGAGACAATTTTCACGACTCCGCTGCATTGCTCACGGCGCTGGACGTATTGGTGACTATCGATAGTTCGCCCTTGCATCTCGGTGGCGCGCTTGGGCGGCCGGTGCTGGCGATGATCGATCTTGCATCGCACTGGTGTTGGGGAACCGGCGAGACGCAGCCGTGGTACGACTCGGTGCAACTGCTGCGTCAGCATGCGGCGGGCGACTGGCGGCCCGTTGTGGAACGCGTTGCAGATGAACTGGCGCAACGCGTCCGCATGCATCAAAGGACGGCGGGCAAATGAGTCGACCCGCCGTTGCCGCTCATGAGCACTCGTTGGCAGGCATGGGCCGCGCATAGCCGCGCTGGGCGGAATGGATGGTGGTCACGCACTGACCGTCTTGCGGTTCAAGCGCGCTGTCGATATCGCGCTTGACGCCGTCGTGCATCTTCATGCTGTAGCGACTCTCGCGGTGCGCTTCGGGCTGCTACGAAGAGGCAGATGAGATTGGCACGCGCTTCGGAAGGAAGCGAATGCGCGGCCATCAAAGTGCAGCAAGGACCATGGAATTGAAACCGAAAGCCTTTATTCGGTTGGCGCGGCCTCAGCGCTTCAACAGATAGTCCACGATTTTGTCGCACACGCGCCCGAACATTTGTGTGCCGGTGACGGTGCGGCAACCTTGCGCGCGCGCCGCTTCGATGAACGGCGTAAGCGGTGGCTTCGTGACGACATCGCCGACGAAAGTCTTTGCATCGAGCTTCGATACATCGATTGGCAGCGGATCGCCTTCGCGCATTCCGGCAGGCGAGGCATTCACGACGATGTCGAAGTTCTCCGCGCCCGAGTCGCTATCGACGCTCACGGCGCCGCGACCCAGACTCGCCAGACGCGAGGCGAGGGCTTTGGTGCGCGCGGCATCGAAATCGCGGACAGCGAGCGATGCGACGCCCGCATTTACCAACGCATGACCGATTGCCGATCCCGCGCCGCCCGCGCCGATTAGAAGCGCGCGTTTTCCTTGCGGATCGCAGCCTGCATCGCCAAGGGCCGCGACCATCGCGGCGCCATCGGACATGCCGCCGTGCCAGGAGCCGTCCGCGTTGCGTCTTAGCATGTTGGCCGCTCCGAGGAACGCGGATTCTTCCGCGAGCGACGCGCAAAAGCCAGCGGCGCTGAACTTGTGCGGCACGGTGATGATGACGCCATCGACGTTTTGCATCGGCGTGACGCCGGCGAAGAAAGCGGCGAGGTCGGCAGGTGCGACGTGAGCCGGGATCACGATTGCATCGTGTCCTGCCTTGCGCAAGGCGGCGGTCACGCCGGAGGGCGAACGTACCTGCGCAATGGGATCGCCGACGGTGAAGTAGAGGCGAGTTGCGCCGCTTAAGCCCGCATCGAGCGATGCGGAGAAGGATGTGTCCTGCGCCATGCTTTGAATGTCTCCTTTGTGCGCTTCGGTCGGTGGACGTTGCGCGGATGGGTGTCTTAGCTCAAAAGCGTTGATGAACTGTAGTCTAAATTGGAATTGGATTCAATCTTCTGTCTGCGTTGGCAACTAACGGTCTTTGATTTCGGCTTACTTGAAAGACGCAGAGTGAGTGGTCGGAGGAAGTGCCTCACGGCTCTCTGCGCCAGCGTGGGCAAAGTGCATGCAGTATGCAACTTGCGGGTATCTAAAATACAAATCCAATGCAAAACGAGTGTGAACGTGCCGAAGCCGAAGCCGAAGCCGAAGCCGGAGCCGGAGCCGGAGCCGGAGCCGGAGCCGGAGCCGAAGCCGAAGCCGAAGCCGAAGCCGAAGCCGAAGCCGAAGCCGAAGCCGAAGCCGAAGCCGAGCGCCGAGCGCCGAATGCCGAACGCCGAACGCCGAATGCCGAATGCCGCAGCCGCAGCCGCAGCCGCAGCCGCAGTCGCAGCCAGATGCTGAAGCCGAACTCCGAGCCCTGAGTCCTATGTGCCGAACGCGCCGCACCTCAAAGCGCCCCTGCTTCATGCGCCTCGGCACTCACCCCCGCAGCCGCAAGCGCCTCGTGCAGCGTCGCGAATACATTGGACTTGCCGATCACTTCCGTTAGTCCATGCCGATCCATGTCGAGCCGAAGAAACGGATTCACTCGTCCAAAGATCATCGCGATATCGTGATGCCGCACGCTTGCGACTAAATCGCTCAACGTGCGCGCGGCCGAGTAGTCCAGATCGGTGATCGCGCCGGCATCGACGACAAAATGACGTAGTTCAAGAGGCGCCGCATCGATCAACAGCTTCACTTCCGCCGCGAAGAGATGATCGTTCGCATAAAACAGATCGGCGCCGAACCGATACACGATCAAGCCAGGCGCGGTGACGACGCCGGGACGCGCCGGTACGAACTGCCATCGGCGGTCCGGCGCGACGGGCGCGAGTACCATCGTATGCGGACGATAGCTATGCCGCACATGCCGCATCAGCGACAACGCCACGGCAAGCAAGATGCCATGCTCGACCCCGATCAGAACGACCGCCGCCGCCGTGATCAGCGCCAGCGTGAACTCTCCCGGACTCTCGCGTCGAATGGCCTGCAGGCTTTGCACATTGACGAGCCCGACGGCGATAGTGAAGACGATCGCGGCAAGCACGCAATGCGGCAGGTACTGCAAAAAGCCGCTCAAAAACATCAAGACGACGACCACCACCGCCGCGAAGGTGAGTTGCGCGATCTGGCTGCGTGCGCCGGCGCGATCAGCCATCGCTGTCTGCGTCGGGCTGCCGTTGACCACGAAGGCGCCGCTGAACGCGGCAGCCGCATTCGCAGCGGCGAGGCCGAACAAGTCGCCGTTGGTATCGGCGGATTCGTGGTGCTGCTGTGCGAAGACACGCGCCGCGGCCGCGCTTTGCGCCACGATCATCACGAAGCACGACGCCGCCACGGGCACGAGATCGAGAAACTGCTGCCACGTGACGTGTGGCACGCGCAGCGGCGGCAATCCGCCTGCGACCGGGCCAAGTACCGCGATGCCGTGGGCCGCGAACCCGAACGTCTTGCTCGCGAGGATGCTGCCGATGACCGCGACGAGCGGTATCGGCACGCGCGGCCAGATACGTCTGAAGCCGAGTATCGCGACGATCACGAGTAACGAGAGAGCGAGCGTCGGCAAGTTCGCTTCGACGATATGGTCGACAACATACCAAAGCTGCGCAAGGCTGCGCGACGACGGCACCGGCACGGTCATGCCGAGGATATCGCCGAGCATGGCGATCGACACCTGTATGCCGACGCCCGCCAGGAAACCGGCCAGCACCGTGCGCGAAAGGAAATCGGCGAGAAAGCCGAGCCTGAAGAGCCGTGCGAGCAGCAACAACGCGGCAGTCAGCAGCGCGACCATGCTTGCCATTTCGACATATTCGGCGCTCGCCATCGGCGCGATGGTCGATACGCGGCTCGCGAAAATCGTGGCGGTGGCGGAATCCGCGGCCACCACGAGATGGCGCGATGCCCCAAACAACGCGAACGCGGCGAGCGGAATGAATGCGGTATACAAACCGGTAACCGCAGGCATGCCGGCAATGCGCGCATAGCCCAAGACTTGCGGGATATCCATCGATGCGAGCGAGAGCCCCGCAAGGATGTCGCGTCCCGCAGCGAGCCGGTCGATCGGCAAGATGCCTTTCAGGAAACGCGGCGGCACGGGAGGTCGCGGAGTTGAATCTTGCATGCGTTATACCGGTCGCGGGAAGAGCGCATCGTGCCCCATGACGGCCGCAATGCCAAGCGGCTTGATCACTCACGCCGAGCAATCTAAAAAGGTCTTTGCGCACGATCGGAAAATGGAATAGGATTCCAATATCAAAGACTGTTCTACAGCTAAAGGCAGCTTCGAGTCGCGTATAACTGCGATCCGAATCGGAAGGAGCGAGACAAAAATGATGGAGACGCTGGTTAGATCGAATACAAGCGGTCGCATGCGCGAGCTTGTTTGTCGGCTGTCTACGCGGCATCAAACGTCACCAGACAGCATGCGTTTGCTGCACGAGGACTCGTCGCCGCGTGCGCCGGCAAGCAATAGGCATCAACCCAGGCCTAGCGATGAAGCCTGACCCGGTACTGGAATGCGACGTCCTCGTGCTCGGTTCCGGTGCGGGCGGACTATCGACGGCCGTGACAGCGGCCACGCGCGGACTCTCCGTTTTGGTCTGCGAGAAGGAAGACGTCTTCGGCGGCACGACCGCGTGGTCGGGCGGCTGGATGTGGGTTCCGCGCAGTCCGCTTGCGACGCGCGCAGGAATGATCGAGGAAGCAGACGCGCCGCGAACATATCTGAAGGCCGAACTTGGCGCGCAATACGACGCGGCTAAAGTCGACGCGCTCATCGAACACGGTCCGCGCATGGTCGAGTTCTTCGAGACAAATACGTCGATGCGTTTCATCGATGGCAACCGCATTCCGGACTTTCATACCTCGCAAGGCGCGGGAACGGGTGGCCGCTCCGTGTGCGCCATGCCTTTCGATGGTCGCGAACTCGGGGCGCTCATCGACAAGCTGCGGCCACCGCTTCTCGATACGACGATCAACGGCATGGCGATCTCTCCAGGACAAGAGCTCACGCACTTTCTGAACGCCACGCGCTCGATGCGCTCCGCGTGGCATGTCACCAAACGCTTCGCCAAGTTCGCGCACGACAAGCTTCGCTATGGCAGATCGATGCATCTATTGAACGGCAATGCGCTCATTGCAAGACTCTTGAAGTCGGCGGCGGATCGTGGCGTCGATCTGCGCACGCGCGCTAAAGCGGTCGGTCTCTTGCGCGATGGCTATCGTGTGATCGGCGCTCATGTCGAGATCGAAGGCGTAAAGCATGAGGTCCATGCGCGACGCGGCGTGGTGCTCGCGTGCGGTGGTTATCCGCACGATGAAGCACGTCGCGCGGCTACGTTCGCTTATACGCCGACGGGCCGCGAACATTGGTCCGCGGCGCCGCGTTCCAACACCGGCGACGGCATTCGCATGGGCGAGGCCGCAGGCGCACACTTCAACGCAGCGCTCGAAAACCCCGCGGCTTGGGCGCCCGTTTCGCTCGTTCCGAAGCGCGATGGTCCGCATGTCGCGTTCGCGCATCTGATCGAACGCGGCAAGCCTGGTCTGATCGCGGTGACGCGTGCGGGAAAGCGCTTTGTGAACGAGGCGTCGTCGTACTACGACTTCATGTCCGCGTTGATGGACATCACACCCGCAGGCGATGAAGTGTGCGCGTGGCTCGTCTGCGATCATCGTTTTCTGCGACGCTATGGCCTTGGTGCCGCGAAGCCGTTTCCGTTCCCGTTGCGCGCGCACGAACGCTCGGGCTATCTGAGAAGCGCTCCCACGCTCGAAGCGCTCGCGCGAGTTTGCGGCATCGAGCCAACTGGCTTCATCGAAACCATCGCGGCGTATAACCACTACGCTCGCGACGGCTTAGATCCGCAATTTCATCGAGGCTCGACACCCTACAACCGCATGCAGGGCGATGCATCGCATAAGCCGAATCCATGCGTTGCACCTATTGCCGATGGCCCGTATCACGCAGTGAAAGTGCTGCCCGGCAGCCTCGGTACATTCGCCGGCCTCGCTACCGATTCGACCGCCCGCGTGCTGGACGAAGCGCACATGCCGATTGCCGGCCTCTACGCAGTTGGCAACGATGCCGCGAGCATGATGGGCGGCCACTATCCCGCAGGCGGCATCACGCTCGGTCCGGCGATGACCTTCGGTTATCTCGCGGGCCACGCACTTGCAGATCAAAGCGATGACAGCAGTGAACGCGAAGCGCATCGCATCGAAACCATGACCACTCTCTCTCAGTTCAATCAGGCAAGGACATTTCAATGACCCTGTACGACACAGTCACACTCACCGTGAAGATCGGCACGAATGCGCAGGTCTTCGAAAACATCAAGTCGAGCGGCGAGCAAGCAGGCGCGCGCTTGCTCGGATGCTGGTATTCCGATATCGGTGCCTTGGGCAAGGTGATGGTCTTGCGCGGCTACGCTTCCGAAGCGGCACTGATCGATGAACGCAGGCGCCTTCTGCTCGAAGGCAATCCGTTCGGTTGCGGCGAATTCATTACGGATGTCGAAATAAATAGCTATGCGCTCTTTCCATTCCTGCCGCCGATCGAGCCTGCCGAACACAATGGCATCTATGAAATGCGCGTCTACGGCACGAAGCTCGCGAGCCTGCAGCACACCATCGACGCGTGGCAGAACGCCTTGCCCGAACGCACGAAGCGTTCGCCGTTGATCGGTGCAATGTACGCGCTCGATGGCACCGTGCCGCGTTTTCTGAACATCTGGCCGTACAAGAGCGTGGATGAACGCTCGCGTATTCGCGCGGAATCGGTGAAGGATGGCGTATGGCCGCCGAAGGGCGGACCCGCGCATCTGACGACGATGGAATCGACCATCTATGTGCCCGCACCGTTCTCGCCACTGCGCTAAGGAAAACCATATGTCCACACGAAAACTTTCGCTCTCAGCTTTGACCGTGCTCGAATTGACGCCGCCGCAGATGGTCGAATGCGCGGCGAACGCCGGCTATGACTATGTCGGCCTGCGCCTTCTTCCGGCGACCGATACCGAAGTGCGGCACGACATCATCGGCGATACACCGCTCGTGCGCGAGACGCTCGCGGCGTTGAAGGACACCGGCATTGGCGTGCTCGACACGGAAATTCTCCGTCTCAAACCCGACACCGATGTAACCGCATACGAGCCGATGCTTGCGACCGCCGCCGAACTTGGCGCGCGCTATGTGCTCGTCGCGGGCAACGATCCCGACGAGTCGCGCACCGCCGAGCGTCTCGCGCAGTTGTGCGATCTGGCGCGTCCCTATGGCCTCTCGCCATCGCTTGAACCGATGCCGTGGACCGACGCGAAGGACATCGTGCAAGCCGCGCGCATCGTGAAGGCGGCGGAACGCAACAACACTGGGCTGATCATCGATCCGCTTCACTTCGACCGCGCGGGGTCGTCGACCCGGACGCTGAGTGAGTTGCCGCGCGAGTATTTCGGCCATGTGCAGTTCTGCGACGCGCCCGCCGAGCGCCCGACCGACCTCGAAACACTACTTTTCCAGGCGCGCTGCGAGCGGATGATTCCGGGTGAAGGCGGTATCGACTTGGCTGGCATTTTGCATGCACTGCCGGAAGACTTGCCGCTTTCACTCGAAATACCGACGCAACAGTGGGCCAAGACCGCCAACGCGCTCGAGCGCGCGAAGCGCATGCGCGAAGCGACGCTTGCCTTGCTTGACGAGGTTTATGCCGGGCATTGAACGATGGCGGTTGAATTCCGAGGTGGAATCATGTTCAAATTCCGAATCGGAACTTCGAGGTAACGAAACATGGCAGGAAATCTTGAGCGCGCGTTGTCCATCATCGAACTGCTGGCGAAGAACGGCGGACGCATGCCGCTTGCCGCCATCGCGGATACCTTGAGCATTCCCCGCAGCGGCACGCATCGTCTGCTCGCGATGTTGATCGACGAAGGCTACGTGCGCCAGGACGAGGATCACGGCGAGTACATGCTCGCGCTGAAGCTCGTGTCGCTTGCGCTGATCTATCTTTCGACGGGCGGCGTGCTCGATGTGTCGCAACCGGTGCTCGACCGCCTCGCGGCGGCGTCGGGCGAACTGGCGCGGCTTGGCGTGGTGGAGGACGATCACATCACCTTCGTCGGCAAGGCGCAGGGCGCGAAGTCCGGGCTGCGCTACGATCCGGACATGGGCAGCCAGCCGCCCTTGCATTGCACGGCAAGCGGACAGGCGTGGTTGTCGTCGCTGACCGATGAGGAAGCGCTCGAACTCGTGTCGAAGCAAGGCGGACTCGGCAAGCCCGGACAAGGCGGTCCGAAGGCGCCGAAGACGATTCAGCAGTTCCTGACCGACTTGCGCGCGGCGCGCGAACGCGGTTACGGCATCGCGAGCGAAACCTACGAAGCCGGCATGACGTCGATGGCCGCGCCGATTCATCATCCGATGACGGGCGTGGTCGTGGGTGTCGTCAGTCTCGCGGGTCCGACGAGCCGTTTGCCGGAAACGCGTCTGAAAGAGCTTGCGCCCGCGCTGCTCGAAGCGGCATCCGATATGAGCGCGGCAACCTTGAGCTCGCCTTATTTCAAGCGGCCGTTGACTCAAGCTCCGGTCGTTACCGAAGCGCCGGCGCCTGCTGGCAGGAAGCGGGCAAAAAGCGCTCTCGTTCAATAAGCGCAACGGCCGTCGCGCGCGTCGCGCTTGCACTATGCTGTGCACATCAGCGCTTGCGAGGCCGATCATGAATGCCGCGTCCGTCACAGCTTCTTTGCGCGAAATCGACGACTTGCCTTCGCCGCGCGGCTTGCCGCTCGCGGGTAATCTCTTTCAATTGCCGCCGTCGACTCATCATTTGACGCTCGAGCGATGGGCGAAGGAACTGGGCACGCCGTATCGCTTCAAGCTCGGCCGCGTGCCTATTGTCGTGTGGTCGGATTTCGAGCTGTCGCAAGCGGTTTTGCGTGAACGTCCGCATCGTTATCGGCGTTACGGTCCGCTCGAAACCTTGTTCGATGAAGTCGGCTGCAACGGTCTCTTTTCCATCGAAGGCGAAGCGTGGGGGCCGCAGCGTCGGCTCGTGATGCAGGCGCTGTCCGTGCCGCATATCAAGGCGTTTTATCCGACGCTGGCCGCGATCACCGAGCGTTTGCGGCGGCGCTGGGAGTCAGCCGCGCGCGAGGGACGTATCGTCGAGATGAACGACGATTTGAAGCGCTATACCGTCGATGTCACGAGCGCGCTCGCATTCGGCGAAGACCCGAACACGCTGGAAAAAGAACGCGGCGTCATCCAGGAACATCTCTCGCAGCTTCTGCCGATGATCATGACGCGCCTCTCCACGCCGTTTCCCTACTGGCGCTATATGCGGCTGCCGAGCGACCGCCGATTCGATCGTGCGATGGCCGAAGTGCATCGCTATGTGCGTGGCTTGATGTCGAGATCGCGCGAGCGCATGCGTGACGAGGCATCTGCACTCGAGCCGCGCAATTTGCTCGAAGCGATGCTCGCGCTGCGTGACGCGCCCGAGTCCGGCCTCACCGATGACGAAGTCGCCGCCAACGTCATGACGATGCTCGTCGCGGGCGAAGACACGACGGTGGCATCGCTCGCATGGGGACTCCTGTTCCTCGGCGGCGATGAAGCCTTGCAGACGCGCATCGCGACGCATGCAAAATGCACGTTCGGCGACGCGCGCGTTTGTCCGAATTATCAGGCAATGCGCGAACTCGATCTATGCGAGGCCGTCTGCACGGAGGCGAGCCGACTGCATCCGGTGGCGCCGTATTTGTCGCTGGAACCGCTGGAGGAAGTGGAGTTGCAGGGCGTGCGGCTACCCGCGGGCACCAAGCTCTTTTTTCTAAATCGTCCCGCGATGCTTGACGAAACCCACTTCAGCGATCCCGCGCGCTACGATCCGGATCGCTGGCTGCGCGAGCATCGGCTGCAGGCGGGCGAGCACGCAAATCAGGGGACGCATGATCCACGCGCTTATCTGCAATTCGGCGCGGGGCCGCGCGTGTGTCCGGGACGGCATCTGGCAGCGGTCGAAATGCGGCTCGTCATTTCGATGCTCACGGCGAATTTCACGGCGCGCCTGGCTCAGGATGCCGCCGATATTCACGAGGTCTGCAACTTCACGGTGGTGCCGAATCGCATGCCGATGCGGCTCGCTTTGCGGCCCGCCTGAACCGCGTCATCGTTCATTGAACGTCGGCGGCACCGGTTGCCATCCACAGAACTTCGGCATCTTCCGCGCTGGTCGATATCGCCGCGTGGCCCGTGCGGCTGTCGAAATAGATGCTGTCGCCCGCATTCAGATGCGTCGGCGCATAGAGTTCCGAGTAGAGGCATACGCTACCGCTGATCACGTACAAAAACTCTTCGCCTTCGTGACGGCCCCAGTCGTCGAAGGCATCCAGTGTATGCGCCGAGATGCGGATGCGAAACGGCAGCATCGCCTTGTGCGCGAGTTCAGTCGCCAGCAATTCCATCTGATAACCGCGATACGCGTGCCTTTGCCCTTCGTCGCGTCGCGTGAGTGCGCGCCGGCCGCTTGCGCTGGCAGCGGGCGCGCTGCCGAACAGTTCCGCGAGATCGATCTGCAGGCCGCGTACTATCTTCTGCAAGACATCGAAAGTCGGCGACATCAAGCCGTTCTCGATCTTCGACAACGCCGAGCGCGACACGCCGCATAGCCGGCTCGCGGTTTCCAGCGTGAGATTCTGAGCGGTGCGAGCGTGCTTTACCCGTCGTCCGAGATCGGCTGCGGATTGCTCAGTCGAATTTTTGGCGGGCAAAGTGGACATGGAGGGTCAAAGGTGGTTTGTTTCCGATAATACCATCGACTTTTCGGGCGTTCGCATTCGGTATGCAAACCGAGACTGGTGAGAACCCCAATATTGACAGCGTTGTGAGCATCGGAGGCTGCGCGTATAGTTTCCGAACTTGACCGTTGTTTCGCATCGGAAACGGCGAAGCTAATTTTGTATGCAAAAGGAGTTCACTGTGGACGCCAAGACCATTCTCTCCGACCTCGGTATCGCAGGCATCGCGAACGAGGGCGACATGACTGTCACTTCGCCCATCAGCGGCGAAATCATCGGACGCGTGAAACGCCATACTTCCGCCGATGTCGATACCGCGCTTGCGCAAGCCCGCAGCGCATTTGCCGTGTGGCGCAACGTTCCGGCGCCGCGACGTGGCGAGCTGGTGCGTTTGCTCGGCAATCGCCTGCGCGAAAAGAAGGCTGCGCTCGGCCGGCTCGTCGCGCTCGAAGCGGGCAAGATCCTGCAAGAGGGCCTGGGCGAAGTGCAGGAAATGATCGACATTTGCGACTTCGCCGTCGGCCTTTCGCGGCAACTGTATGGCCTGACGATCGCCTCCGAGCGGCCCGGTCATCGAATGGCGGAAACGTGGCATCCGTTCGGCGTCTGCACGATCATTTCTGCATTCAATTTTCCGGTCGCGGTGTGGTCGTGGAACGCGGCGCTTGCGCTCGTGTGCGGCAATGCGGTCGTGTGGAAGCCGTCGGAAAAGACGCCGCTTACCGCGCTCGCCGTCGATCGCATCATGCGCGATGTACTCGACGAGTTCGGCACCGCGCCGGCCGGCCTGGCATCGGTTCTGATCGGCGACCGTGAAGTGGGCGCGAAGCTCGTCGCGGACAAACGCTCCGATATCGTCAGCGCGACCGGCAGCACGGAAATGGGCCGCGCGGTGGGCGTGGAAGTGGCGCGCCGTTTCGGGCGCTCCATCCTCGAACTTGGCGGCAACAACGCGGGCATCGTTTCGCAGACGGCCAATCGTGACCTCGCGCTGCGCGGCATTCTGTTTTCGGCGGTCGGCACGGCGGGGCAGCGCTGCACGTCGCTGCGGCGTCTTTTCGTCCATGAGAGCATCTATGACGAAACCGTCGCTCGCCTCAAGGATTTGTATGCAAAAGTCCCGGTCGGCAATCCGTTGAACGACGGCGTGTTGATGGGACCGCTCATCGACGTGCAGGCTTTCGCGCGCATGCAGGACGCGCTGGAGCAGGCGAAGGGCGAGGGCGGCAAGGTGTTCGGCGGCGAACGCGTGAGCGTGACGGGTAACGAGAATGGCTATTACGTGCGTCCCGCGCTCGTCGAAATGCCCGCACAAAGCGAAGTCGTGCTGAAGGAAACCTTCGCGCCCATTCTCTATGTGATGCGCTACACCGATTTCGATGACGCCATCGCCGCGAACAACGCCGCCGCGCACGGCTTGTCCTCATGCGCCTTCACGACGGATCTGCGCGAGGCGGAGCGCTTTCTGTCGGCATCGGGCAGCGATTGCGGCATCGCCAATATCAACATCGGGCCGAGTGGCGCGGAGATCGGCGGCGCGTTCGGCGGCGAAAAGGAAACCGGCGGCGGACGCGAATCCGGCTCGGACGCTTGGAAGGCCTACATGCGGCGCGCGACCAACACGATCAACTATTCGTCGGAATTGCCGCTTGCACAGGGCATCGACTTCAATCTCGGCTAGTCCTTAAACGGAGGCGGCGTGGTGTCCAAGGTTGTGATCGTTGGCGGCGGCGTGATCGGCAGTTCGACCGCGTACTTTCTTCGCTTGATGGATCCAGACGTGCAAGTCACGGTGATCGAGCGCGATCCGACTTACGCGCGCTCGTCGTCGGCGTTGTCGGCGGCGTCGATCAGACAGCAATTCTCGACGCCGCTTTCCGTGCGTATGTCGTTGTTCGGTATCGAGTTCTTACGGTCGATTGGCGAGCGGCTCGAAGTGAACGGCGAACGGCCTTCGGTCGATCTGCACGAAGGCGGCTATCTCTTTCTAGCGACGCCGCCGGGCCTGTCCACGCTGCAAGAGAACCATGCGCTGCAACGCGAACTCGGCGCGGATATCACCTTGCTCGATCCCGCTTCCCTGCGCGCGCGCTTCCCCTGGTTGAATACAAAAGACCTTGCGGCGGGTGCGTTCGGCGAGACCGGCGAAGGCTGGTTCGACGGCTATGGTCTCGTCCAGGCGCTACGACGCAAGGCTCAGGCCCTGGGCGCGCGTTACGTGGCGGCCGAAGTGACGGATATTGAATGCCAAGGCGGCCAGGCGAAGCGCGTGCTTGCCTCGAACGGCGAAGCGTTCGCATGCGATGTCGTCGTCAACGCGGCGGGCGCTTGGTCGCGCCGGATTGCGGCAATGCTCGACATCGATATTCCGGTGCACGCGCGGCGGCGCAGCATTTTCAACGTATCGTCGCCTGCGGTGCTCGAAGGCTGTCCATTGTTGATTGATCCAAGTGGCGTCTACTTTCGCCCTGAGGGACGCACGTTTATCTGCGGCACATCGCCTTCGGCGGACAACGATCCGGACGACCTGCCGCTCGATGAAGTCGATCACGCGCTTTTCGACGATGTCATTTGGCCGACGCTTGCGCACCGCGTTCCGGGATTCGAAGCGCTGCGCGTGGAACGATGCTGGTCTGGGTATTATGAATACAACGTGTTTGACCGTAATGCGATCATCGGGGCCCACCCGCACATCGAGAATTGCCTTTTTGCCAATGGGTTTAGCGGACACGGCTTGCAACAAGGACCCGCAACGGGACGGGGCTTGAGCGAACTTATCTTGCATGGAAAATACATCACGCTGGATTTATCTTCGCTCGATTGGGCGCGCGTGTTGACCGGCCGGCCGATCATTGAAAAAAACGTGGTTTGAAAAAGCTATATGCAGTCCAGTTGCATAAACCAGTATGGCTGCATTACCGTCTGCAAAAGCAGGCGCTAATATGGCCGTAAGAGAAATTAGCAGATTGCTGTCAACGACATGGGCACGCGATAAATAGCAATTTTTTCGAGCAAGTCACAAAAATGCCGTTCGTCCATTAATGAAATCCACTAGGGCCAATAGACGCCGATAAGCGCATGCTTAAACCGTCAGACGCAACTTGCGTTTTTAGTACGGAGACAAGACATGGAAGCCTATATGAGCGCCCGGCTCGCACAATGGCTGGAAGACGAAGCCGACACCGCGTCGGCAACAACTGCCCCGGTGTGTCACAAGTCCAGCCAGGTCAGCGGCGCACCACAGTATGTTGCGGAAATCTGCGGTCGTTTTGCAGGCGAGAAAACCGAAGAGGAACAAAAATCCTGCGTGATTCGCGGATATAACTGATCATTTTCTTTTCCGATTCGTTGCGCGTGCGACACGCTTTACGGCACGCGTAGCGCAACTCTGCCCGATAGAAAAAGCCATTCACGCGAGAAAAGGATTTTGCTTATGATCGCTTCAGGTCATTAAGCTTCCACGATTAACGCGCATCAATCGGCGCTGGAAAATTATTTCCATTGCAAGCTAAAAAATCGCGGTCGACGCATTTTGGCAATGTGGCGTCGCGTGAGAACGTGGAGCGAGTTTTTTTGATCGCCTACGCTGACGCTTGTGAATGGAGAATTCCAATGAAAGATATCGGGGAGCGGCAAGATTTGACCGCTCGGCAACCGCATGTTTTGCGAGCGTGTCATGAGCGGCGGTGACGATCCCGGGCCACTGGAACTGATGTCGCCGCCCGCCCCGCGCATGCGCGACAGACCAGCCGACTTGCCGCCGGTCGCGTTCGAGCTGCCTGTCACGCCACCGTTCGAACCGCCGTCAGGCAAGCGCTCGCTTCAAGATCTCGTGGCGGACGCGGATCGTCTGCGCCGTGCGGTTGCGGCGTCGGCGTGCGTGGTCGTTGCATGGTCGATATTCGAGGCGCCTTGGGAAATCGACGCCAACAGCAGCACGGAGGAGATTGCCGGCGTCATCTTTTCGAAGGCGATGCTCGGCGCTATCGCAGCCTTTGCGCTTGCCGGACGCAAGTCGGCGCGCTATCTGCTGCTCTTTGTATGCTTGACGAGCGTGCTGGCCATCGTGCCTGACTTGCCTGCCGAATTCATTCACGCGCCATGGCTGGCGTTCTTATCGAGCGTCGAGTCATTGGCAAAGCTCGCGACTTTTGCCATGCTCGCGTGGTATCTCAAGCTCGTCAGCCGAATCGACGCTTTGCGCGCAGTTGCGCCGACCAAATGAAGGCCTAAGACTAGAACGACCTCTTCAAAACCCGCCTCGCGCGGGTTTTTTGATGTGCGCGAGAAACCCAACGTGGCGGCACGTTGCGCGCCTCGATGGCACAATCGAATGCAATATTCCAAACCCGCGCAGCACCCGCAAGCATCGACGATGCAAGGAGATCCGCAAACGTGGCGAACCTGGATCTGGACAATCCGTTTCTCGAAGCGCTTGGCGCGACCCTTACGGCATGGCGCGCCGGGTATGCAGAATTCAATATGCCAATTCACGCGGGGCATTTGAACCGTCAACGTATTCTTCAGGGCGGCGCGATCGCTACCTTGCTCGACGCCGCCTGCGGTTACGCGGGTCTTTTCACGAGCGGTTCCACGCCCATCCACGGGTTCACGCTTTCGCTCACGGTCAACTATCTGGATCGAGGTATTGGCGACAAGGTGGTCGCCAAAGGATTCCTTGAGCGACAAGGCCGCTCGGTTTACTTTGCGCGCGGCGAAGCGTGGATAGACGAGCGCGTGATGATCGCGAGCGCGCAAGGCACGTTCAAGTACGCGCGCTGAAGCACCATGCCATGACCTCTCGCAACCTGCTCCGGCGCCTTGACCTCACCACGCTGCAACTCTTTCTCGCGGTTTTCGAGGAAGGCACGCTCACACGCGCGGCAGAACGTGAAGCGATCGCGGTATCGGCGGCGAGCAAGCGGTTGCTGGAACTCGAGCAAGCGGTCGGCGCCGTGTTGTTCGAGCGCAAGGCGCGTGGAATGGAGCTCACGCCTGCGGGCGAAACGCTTCTGCACCATGCGCGCCGCGTGTTGCGCGATGTCGAGAATATCGGCATCGAACTGGCGGAACATGCGAGCGGCGTGCGCGGTTATGTGCGGATGATGGCGAATCTTTCCGCCATCGTCGAATTCCTTCCGGAAGATTTACGCGCGTTCATCACCGTGCACGATCAGATCAAGATCGATCTGGAGGAGCGGCCGAGCGGCGGCATCGTGGAAGGCGTGCTGGATAGTCTCGTCGATCTCGGCATTTGTTCGGGCGATGCCGACACGCGCGGACTTCAATCCACGCATTACCGCCATGACCGTCTCGTGATCGTGACGCCGGGCGATCATCCGCTGAGCCAACGCGAGCACGTCACTTTCGCCGATACGCTCGACTTCGACCATATTGGCCTGCATTCGGCCAGTTCCATCAATATGCGCACGCATCTGGCCGCGCGGCAAGCTGGCAAGGCGTTGCGGCTGCGCATTCATGTGCCGGGCTTCGATGCCGTTTGCCGCATGGTTCAGGCGGGCATGGGCGTGGGCGTGTTGCCGCATCGCGTATTCGAGGCGATGGGGCGACAGCTTGGACTCGCTGCCGTCGCGCTCGACGAGGAGTGGGCCGCGCGCAGCCTCGTGATCGTCGTGCGCGATACGGGCGCGTTGTCGCCAGTGAGCCGTCTTTTGTTCGATCATTTGCGATCGGTGGAAGCGGGCACATAAGCGAGCGTTCGTCATCCGCGAACGATGCTTGCCAAAATGCGGTTGGACGCGCTCGAGCGTTCGCCAATAAGCTTGTCTCAAGCAAATCATAAATGGAGACAAGCACCATGAGCGGACCCCTCAAGGGCATTCGCGTCATCGAGATCGGCACCCTCATCGCGGCGCCTTTCGCGGCGCGCATGCTGGCCGAATTCGGCGCCGAAGTCATCAAGATCGAAACCCCCAACGGCGGCGATCCGTTGCGCAAATGGCGCAAGCTTCATGAAGGCACGTCACTCTGGTGGTATCTACAGTCGCGCAACAAGAAATCCGTGTGCGTGAATCTCAAGTCGCCGGAAGGCGCGGACGTCATCAAGCGTCTTGCGGCGGATGCGGACGTCGTCATCGAAAATATGCGGCCGGGCGCGCTCGAAAAGCTTGGCCTTGGCTGGGACGTTTTGCATGCAATCAACCCGAAGCTCACGATGGTACGCATTTCCGGCTACGGTCAGACGGGCCCGTATCGTGACCGGCCGGGCTTCGGTGCAATCGGCGAAGCGATGGGTGGCATTCGGTATACAACCGGCGATGCCGATGGCCTGCCCGCGCGCGTCGGTGTCAGTCTTGGCGACTCACTGGCGTCGCTGCATGGCGTGATCGGCGCGTTGATGTCCCTGTTGCGCGTCAAGACCGGACAAGGCGACGGTCAGGTGGTCGATGTCTCGCTCGTGGAAAGTGTTTTCAACCTGATGGAGAGCCTCGTACCCGAATACGATTTGCTCGGGCATGTACGCGAGCGCAGCGGCGGCGCGCTGCCGGGAATCGCGCCATCGAACACCTATCGGACCGAGGACGGCGGCTTCGTCGTGATCGCAGGCAACAGCGACCCGATCTACAAGCGTCTGATGAACGTGATAGACCGCCCCGATCTCGCCGACGATCCCGCGCTCGCGCACAACGATGGTCGTGTGCGGCAGAGTGCGATGCTCGACGAAGCCATCGCGGCGTGGACCACGCATCATGCAATGGAGGATGTGCTCGACACACTCGCCGTTGCGGAAGTCCCTGCGGGACGCATCTATTCCGTTGCGGACATCATCGACGATGCGCATTACCAGGCGCGCGATATGTTGCTGCAGGCCGACTTGCCGGGCGGTGCATCGGTGAAGATGCCGGGAATCGTGCCGAAACTGTCGGATACGCCAGGCGAAGTGCGCTGGCAAGGCCCGACGCTTGGCGAACATACGCAATCGGTGCTGGAATCGCTCGGCTTCGATGCAAGCGAAGTGCAAAGGCTTCGTGCCGAAGGAGCGGTTCAATGAACGATGATCGTTTGCTCGTTCAGGAAGTCGCGCCGCGCGACGGCTTGCAGATCGAATCGAAATGGGTCGAGACTGCCGACAAGATTGCATTGATCGATGGTCTCTCGGCGTGCGGCTTCACGCGCGTCGAAGCGGGCTCGTTTGTATCGCCGAAAGCCATTCCTGCGTTGCGTGATGGCGAGGCCGTGTTCAAGGGCATCGAGCGTCAAGAAGGCGTGATCTATGTCGCGCTGGTGCCGAACGTGAAGGGCGCGCAGCGTGCGCTCGATGCGAACGCCGACGAACTGAACCTCGTGATGTCTGCAAGCCAGACGCACAATCGCGCCAACATGCGCATGAGTTGCGAGGCATCGCTCGAGGGCTTCGGGGATATCGTCGCGCTCGCGCAAGGTACGAAGGCCATGCTCAATGCAACGGTTGCCACCGCGTTCGGCTGTCCGTTCGAAGGGCATATCGATGAAGACCGCGTGGTGTCGATCGTGCGGGCATATCGCGAGTTGGGTATCGATGGCATCACGCTTGCCGATACGACGGGCATGGCGAATCCGCGACAGGTCGCGCGGCTCGCTACGCGCGTGCTGGAGCAAGTGCCGGCCAGTGCGTTGACGTTGCATTTTCATAATACGCGAGGACTAGGTCTTGCAAACGTACTCGCCGCATATAACGCAGGCGCACGCCGGTTCGATGCCGCGCTCGGCGGCCTGGGTGGCTGTCCATTTGCGCCGGGTGCATCGGGAAACATCTGTAGCGAGGACCTTGTGAACATGTGCTACGAGATGGGCATACCCACAGGCGTCGATTTGCAGAAGCTCATCACGTTGTCACGCACTTTGCCTGCGCTCGTCGGCCATGACGTGCCGGGACAAGTCGCGAAGGCAGGACGCAACTGCGACCTGCATCCCGTTCCCGATTACGTGCGCGCAATCTGAAATCATCGACGACAAACCATACGACCGGATATCACAAAACAATCCGGCCACTTTGCTTCGAGCAAGGAGACAAACATGAGTGACTTGAGCGTAGGTGCGCCGCGTGAGCAGGCGCTAGGCAATACCGCGGACATCATCCGCAAGGTGGCATGGCGGCTCATGCCACTCATCATGCTGTGTTATCTGTTCGCGTTCTTCGACCGCATCAATATCAGCTTCGCGAAGTTTCAACTGCAAAGCACGTTGGGTTTCTCCGATACCGCCTACGGTCTCGGCGCGAGTCTCTTCGTGATCGGCTATGTGCTTTTCGAAGTGCCGAGCAACTTGCTGCTCTACAAAGTCGGTGCGCGTCGATGGATAGCGCGCATCATGATTTCATGGGGTATCGCAACGGCGCTGATGGTTTTCGTGCAGACCGAGTGGCAGTTCTATGGCTTGCGCTTCATCATCGGCGCGATGGAAGCGGGCTTTGCGCCAGGCGTGCTTTACTACC
Source organism: Caballeronia sp. HLA56 (assembly GCF_054655155.1). NCBI lineage: Bacteria > Pseudomonadati > Pseudomonadota > Betaproteobacteria > Burkholderiales > Burkholderiaceae > Caballeronia > Caballeronia sp. HLA56. The sequence goes on from NZ_BAAHOB010000001.1 coordinate 527,873, forward strand.
TGACGCTGTGGTTTCCGGCGAGCTATCGCGGACGTATCACGTCGCTGCTGTTTCTTGCATCGGCGTTCTCGGGTTTGTTTGGCGCCCCGTTGTCCGGGCTCGTGCTGGGGCATATGAACGGCGTGTTCGGTATCGCCGGATGGCATTGGCTCTTTCTGCTTGGCGGCCTGCCTTGCGTGCTGCTTGGCATTCTCGTTTTGAAGGTGCTGAAAGATCGTATCGACGATGCCGCGTGGCTCACGGGCGCCGAGAAGACTTACCTGAAAAGCCAAATCGCGACGCAGAGCCAGCACACGGACTCCGGGCACTCGCTCTTCGGCGCGATCAAGACACCCGGTTTTCTGATGCTCGGACTGATCTACTTTCTGATTCAAGTCGGATCGTATGGTCTCAACTTCTGGGCGCCGCATTTGATTCGCGCCGCCGGGACGGAGAATCCGACGATCATCGGTCTGTTGACGGCGGTGCCTTATATCTGCGGGGCGATCTGCATGGTCGTGGTAGGGCGCATGTCGGATCGCTCCGGCGAGCGGCGCAAGTTCGTCTGTGTATTGCTTCTGATGGCGGCTGCAGGCTTCTTCGCGGCCGGCGTGTTCGACAAGCAGACGGCGTTGTTGATCGCCGCGCTCGGTGTGATGGGTGCGGGCGTGATTGCATCGATTCCGGCGTTCTGGGCGTTGCCGCCCAAGCTATTGACGGGAGCAGGCGCGGCGGGCGGGATCGCGCTTATCAATACGCTTGGACAGCTTGGAGGCATCGTGAGTCCGGTGATGGTCGGACGTATTCGTGATGTCACCGGCAGCACGACGCCTGCGCTGTATGCCATCGGTGCGATGAGCCTGATTTGCGCGCTGCTGCTCTTGTATGGGCTGCCGCAGTCGTTGCGGCAAAGGGATCATTCGGAGAAATAGGACCAAGGTGGTCCGAGGAAGGTTGAAGAAGCGCCCGGCGATGGTTGTTCACCGGGCGCTTTGCCTATTGCATGCTGCATTCGGTACGTTGAATGCAGAATGGGATTTGTCGACACGTGGCCGTTCTTCACGCTTGGTGCTTTCACGTTGTGCAGCCTTTTGCATGCAAAAGTCAAAGAAACTCGGCGTGCAATAGGATCGTGGTTAGCGCGTTGCGTTGCTTGTACGAGTGCACGCAACGTAAAGATCTACGTCTTGTCCGTTGCACTCTGCATGCAAAATGCCGCCGACCATCCGACGGCACACTGCATGCAAAATGCAACCAGTCACGCATCAAGCAACCGCCGACAATGCCGTGCAATCTGCCGTTCCTCCTCGGTCTCCACAACCCGATGCGAAGCCCCAAGAAACGAAAGCCCATCGAGAACCTGCGCACGAACCGCCTCGCTATGCTCGCCAATTCCTCCGCTGAACACGATTTCATCCAGCCCGCCGAGCAAAGCCGCATACCCGCCGATAGTCTTTCGTATCGCCGTGCAAAATACGTCGATGGCAAGCGTTGCGTTCGCATCGCCGTGATCGCGGCGTTCGATTAGCGTTTGCATATCGTCGTCCGATTCCGATAACGCTTTGAGACCGCTTTGCCGATTCACGAGCGTCTCCAGCGCATCCGCGTCGAGCGACTCCTGGCGCAAGAGATGAATCAGCACACCGGGATCGAGGTCGCCGCTGCGCGTCGCCATCGGAATGCCGCCGGTGGGCGTCATCCCCATCGACGTATCGATTGAATGGCCATTCTGCAGCGCGCACAGGCTTGCGCCGCTGCCAAGATGCGCGATGACCGTGCGCGGCTTCAGCTTCGCGCCAAGCGCGTTGACGATAGATTCATACGACAGCCCGTGGAATCCATAACGCATGACACCACGCTCGGCAAACTCTCGCGGTAACGCATAACGCGTCGCGCGCTCCGGCATCGTGCGATGGAATACCGTATCGAAGCATGCAAAATGCGGTATGCCAGTGAAGATGCCCTGCGCTTCGTCGATGAGGGCAAGCGATTGCGGCAGATGCAGCGGCGCAAACGGCACGGCGTCGCGCAACGTGTCCTTGAGCGCGGAAGTAATCTCGCGATGCTCTCGCACATCCGGCCCACCATGCACCACTCGATGCCCGACCGCTGCAAGCGGTTCGCGCATATGTTCGCGCAGAGCATCGGCGACACGTTGCAACGCGTCGTGCTGCGACTCCATCAGATGGTCCTGCGCGACATCGATCTGCTTGTCGGAAGAACGCATCGTCAAGGAACCGTTGTCGCGGCCGATGCCCTTCGCGCTGCCCGTGAGCCACGCCTCATCGTCGCCGTCGTTCGCCATGAACACGCCGAACTTGAGCGAAGACGAGCCGCTGTTCAACACGAGAATGCCCTGTGTCATGGTGTCAGTCCTTCCATGTCCACTCGCGGATCTCGTCGCGGTCGATACCTTCCGTATGGGCATACTGCACGCTCTCGATGATCTGATTCTTGAGCCATTCCTTCGTATGCGCGGCGGTATCGGAGATACGTTCCACGCGGTCGATCACGTCGATGGCAAGCGAGAAGCGATCGACGCCATTGATGATCGCAAGCTCGAACGGCGTGTTGATGTTGCCGCGCTCGCAGTAACCATGCACGTGCAGATTGTCGTGATTCGTGCGGTTGTACGTGAGTTTGTGCACGAGCGACGCATAGGAATGGAAGTTGAAGATGACCGGTTTATCACGCGTGAAAATGGAGTCGAAGTCGCGATCGGAAAGACCATGCGGATGGTCCGTATCCGGCATCAGCCTGAAAAGATCGACGACATTGACGAAGCGTATCTTCAGATCGGGGCATTGCGCCTTCAAAATCTCGACGGCGGCGAGCGCTTCCATGGTCGCGATATCGCCCGCGCTGGCAATCACCACGTCGGGCTCGTGGCCCTTATCCGTCGATGCCCAATCCCAGATGCCAATGCCCTTCGCGCAATGCACGATGGCATCTTCCATGTTCAGATACTGCAGATGCGGCTGCTTGTCCGCGACGATCACGTTCACGTAATCGTGCGAGCGCAAGCAATGATTCGCGACGCTCAACAGGCAATTCGCGTCGGGCGGCAGATAAATTCGCACGACACCCGGGCTTTTGTTCGTGACGACATCGAGAAAGCCAGGATCCTGATGCGTGAAGCCGTTATGGTCCTGCCGCCATACCAGTGACGTGATCAACAAATTGATCGATGGCACCGGCGCGCGCCACGCAATCTCATTCTTTGCTTTTTCGAGCCACTTTGCGTGCTGATTGAACATGGAGTCGATCACGTGCACGAAGGCTTCGTAGGTCGCGAAAAGACCGTGGCGACCGGTCAACACATAGCCTTCGAACCAGCCTTCGAGCGTGTGTTCGGAGAGCATCTCCATTACGCGGCCATCGACGGAAAGGAAGCCGCCGTCTGCATCTTCGGGCAGCGTTTCCGCAAGCCAGCGCTTGCCCGAAACTTCATATACGCCGTCGAGTTTATTGCTCGCGGTTTCGTCCGGACCGAATAGACGGAAGCGCGTCATGTTGCGACGGATCACTTCGCGCAGATAAATGGCGAGCACGGCCGTTGGCGACTGATACGTCCCGGCCGCGCTTTTGAATTCGAATGCAAAATCACGAATGTCGGGTAGATCGAGCGATTGCCGCAACACGCCGCCGTTTGCATGCGGATTCGCGCTGATGCGGCGCGCGCCTTCCGGCGCGAGTTCGCGCAGCGGCTCGATCAGCCGGCCGTTCTCGTCGAACAACTCCTCGGGCTTGTAACTGCGCATCCAGGTTTCGAGTACCTGCAGATTTTTGCGATTGGTCGCCGGATCGGCCACTGGCACCTGATGCGAGCGCCAGAAATTTTCGACCTTGTGACCATCCACTTCTTTCGGACCGGTCCAGCCTTTCGGCGAACGCAGCACGATCATCGGCCAGCGCGGACGCTCCACCTTTTCCTTGCTCGCGCGCGCACGCTCTTGAATTGCGCGAATCTCGCCGATGCAATGTTCCAGCGTCGCCGCCATCTTCTGATGCATGGTGTCGGGGTCGTCGCCCTCGACGAAATAGGGCGTGTAGCCGTAGCCCTTGAAGAGCGCTTCGAGCTCCTCGTGGGGAATGCGCGCAAGGATGGTCGGATTGGCGATCTTGTAGCCGTTCAGATGCAAGACCGGCAGCACGGCGCCGTCGGTTATCGGATTGAGGAACTTGTTCGAATGCCAGGACGTGGCGAGCGGTCCGGTTTCGGCTTCGCCGTCGCCGACCATCGTGGCGACGATCAGTTCGGGATTGTCGAAGGCTGCGCCGAACGAATGCGACAAGCTATAGCCGAGCTCGCCGCCTTCGTGAATCGATCCCGGTGTTTCCGGCGTGCAATGCGAGCCGATGCCACCCGGCGAAGAGAAGGCGCGAAAAAGCCGCTGCATGCCGTGTTCATCGGCGCTGCGATCGGGATAGATTTCCGAGTAATGGCCTTCGAGGTAAGAGTTGGAAAGCGTGGCGGGCGCGCCGTGTCCAGGGCCCGAGACGAACATGACGTTGAGATCGTCGCGCTTGATGAGACGGTTTAAATGCACCCATACGAACGATTGCCCCGGGTCCGAGCCCCAGTGGCCGAGCAAACGCCGTTTGATGTGTTCGGGCTTGAGCGGTTCGCGCAGCAAGGGATTCGCGCGCAAATAAATCATGCCGACCGAAAGATAATTGCAGGCTCGCCAATATGCGTCGAGCTTACGCAGGAGGTCGGTGGAAAGAGGCGTCTCGGTTGCTGTCCTGCCTTGGACGTCGTCGTTCAATTGCATCTCCTTGCGGTGAAGTGAGAAATCGAGCGTCGGGATACGGCCTGGCGCGTGTGCTTGCCATGTTCGAGCTTTATTGTTGCGCTTTAGTTGCAGCGCCGTGCGGGAGTGTGACGCGATGCCGCGAACATCATACTTGGGTTCGCCAGATGATGTCCGCAAGCATGCAGAGGCAGGTTAATCGCGGGCGGATTGCCTGAGATCGTAGTCCATCAGCAGCGCTTTATGGGTTTCCCATATGCCGATGTAATGCACCATGAAGCTCGTCGGCCGCTGATAAATCCAGGGTGTGTTGAAGTCGATAAGGCTAGCTACCTGCGTTGCGTCGAAGTCGGGGCGCGTGGAAAATTCGGCGTTGAAATAATATTGATCGCCTTTATTTGCGTAGACAGTGGATTTGTCGTCGATGCAATTGCACGCTTCGAGTATGCGATGAAGCGAATCGTAATTACGTTGCGTGCGCTTGAGTCCCATGATGCCGGAATTGAAGCGCCAATAGCCGATATCGCGTGCAAACACCGCTTCCTTGTCGTGCATGATGGATTCGAGCGGCCGGTTCATGTCCTTGATGAGCACGTCGGCGTCGACCCAGAAAATCCATTCGTGATTCGGGAGGGTTTCGCGCAGTAAGGCCGCCTTGAGCCAATTGCCCGAAGTTTTACCGTCGTTCAGATGCGCGGGAATTTCGCGGTGCACGTAAAGTGTATAGCCGTGGCGCTCGCAGTATCGCGTGAAATTGGCTTCGGCAATACGGCCGTAAATCGCGATGTTCGGCGTGTATAGCGTCACTATCGCGACCGACCGATTCGGCTGTCGAATACTGACGGCGGATGTATCGGTAATGCCGGTGTCGTTTAGCGAAAGCAGTGGCAGGCCGCGCGTCTGGCAGTCGTTGATATGTTCGAGGAGCGCATTGCGGAATCGCCGATGATGCTTCTGGTCACAAATCTTGACCGAGAAAGCAGACCAGTGCGCCCAGACGCTCTCGACGTTGGTGGAGGCGGGCACGACAGCCATGACATCACCCACGCGGTACCGCGACGGACAATACGCAAATGCCTGCAAGAGGAGCGCTTCTTCCTTCGGAAGCACGACGCCATTGCGGCATCGCGTGACTATCTCGAACAACTCACGCATGACGTGCTCGGTCTTGCGCCAAATTTGCATGTCGAGTTGCGGCAGATCGGACTCGATGCAGGTTAGAAGCCAGTCGCGGCCCTGCATGAGTTCCGGCAGAGCGAGCGGCCTGAGAATCGCGGCATTCTCGTTCAACAGCAAGACGAGTTCGTCCTCATTCGCCAAGCCGAGCTGATGCAGCAGCGTTTCGTATTTGATGATCCAGCGTGTTTCGTCGCTGCAGCCGCTGATTTCGGACATATCGATTTCGATGTGCCGATAACCATGCCCGCGCGCATAACGCCGATGATTCGCAAGCGCGGCAGGCGCATGGTCGAAAAGCAGACTGATGACGATCATAAGACGTAGAAATGGCCAGAAGCGCGGAGCCTTAAGGATCAGTGACAGCCTACCTTTCTCGCATGGGATTCGTCCGAAAAAGCCTGATAAACGCAGTTTCAAAACCCCTCATACAATGACCGCATGACCCGCACCGACGCCCTGAAGGGCTTTCATCCCGCCGTCGTCAACTGGTTTCGCGCGCATTTCGAAACGCCGACCGCCGCGCAGGCGCGCGCGTGGCCGCTCATCCACGCGCGCCGTTCCACGCTCGTGGCTGCGCCAACTGGCTCGGGCAAGACGCTGACGGCCTTTCTCGCCGCGCTCGACGAACTCGTGCGCGAAGGCGTGGAAAGCGCGGCAAGCGGCAAAGTGTTGCCCGACGAGACGCGCGTGGTGTATATGTCGCCGCTCAAGGCCTTGTCCAACGACATTCGCGTAAATCTGGAAGAGCCGCTTGCGGGCATTGCGCGCGAGCTTGGCCCCGACGCGCCGCTGATACGCGCCGCCGTGCGCACGGGCGACACGACCCAGCAGGAACGCAGCGCCATGCGAAAGCGCGCGCCGCATATTCTCGTGACGACGCCTGAATCGCTTTACGTGCTGCTGTCGTCCGATTCCGGCCGGGCGATGCTTTCGACCACGCGCACGGTGATCGTCGATGAAATCCATGCCGTGGCGGGCAGCAAGCGCGGCTCGCACCTGAGTCTGAGCCTCGAACGGCTGGATGCGTTGTGCGAGGCGCGCGGCGCGGCGCGGCCGGTGCGCGTCGGTTTGTCGGCGACGCAAAAGCCGATCGAGCTCGTCGCGAAGTTTCTCGCGGGCGTCGGAAAGCCGTGCGAGATCGTGGACGTCGGTCACGTCCGCGCCCGCGATCTCGCCCTCGAAATGCCGCCGATGCCGCTCGAAGCGATCATGTCGAACGACATGTGGGAGCGCGTCTATGACCGGCTGGCCGAGCTTTCCGGCATGCATCGCACGACGCTCGTCTTCGTCAATACGCGGCGCATGGCCGAGCGCGCGGCGCGGCATCTGACCGAGCGCCTTGGCCGGGACGCGGTCGCGGCGCATCACGGCAGCCTTGCGCGCGAGCAGCGGCTTTCCGCCGAACAGCGCCTGAAGCGCGGCGAATTGCGTGTGTTGATCGCGACGGCATCGCTGGAATTGGGTATCGATATCGGCGATGTCGATCTCGTCTGCCAACTCGGCTCGCCAGGATCGATCGGCGCATTCTTGCAGCGCGTCGGGCGCTCGGGGCATCACGTCGGCGGCGTGCCGAAAGGGCGGCTCTTTCCGACTTCGCGCGACGACCTGATCGAGTGCGCGGCCTTGCTCGATTGCGTGAGGCGTGGCGAACTCGACGCGCTTTCCATTCCGCGCGCGCCGCTCGACGTGCTCGCACAGCAAATCACGGCGGAGGTCGCCTGTCGCGAATGGGGCGAGGATGAATTGTTCGAGCTGATCGGGCGTGCGTATCCGTACGCGACGCTCGAGCGCGCCCGCTTCGACGAAGTGGTGCGCACGCTCGCCGAAGGCTATACGGGGCGGCAGGGCGTGCGCGCGTCGTATGTTCATCGCGATGCGGTGAGCCGCACGTTGCGCGGACGGCGCGGCGGCAAGCTGACGGCCGTGACTTCCGGCGGCGCGATTCCCGACAACGCCGACTTCGCCGTGCTGCTGGAGCCGCAGGGCTTGCAGATCGGCACGGTGAACGAGGACTTCGCGGTCGAGAGTCTGGCTGGAGACATCTTTCAGTTAGGTAATACGTCGTACAGGATCATGCGGATCGAAGGTGGCCGGGTGCGAGTGGAGAACGCGAATGGTCAGCCGCCGAACATTCCGTTCTGGCTTGGAGAGGCGCCGGGGCGCAGCAGTGAGCTTTCCTTCGCGATCGCGCGGTTGCGGGCGGGGGTGGATGCGCGGTTGGCGAGTGTCGGGGCCAAGAGCGCGAAGGATATAAGCCTCGCGCATGGCGCCAATGACGCGTACGCGGCGAACGCGGCGAAGGACGCGCGCAACGCCGACAGCGCGAAAGACGCACTTAGCGACTCGCTAGCTCCCACCATCGCATGGCTCGCCGATGAAACCGAAGGCATCGGCGCCGATGCCGCGCGTCAGATCGTCGAATATCTCGCACGCGCACGCGCCGCGCTGACCGTGCTCCCGACCCAGGACACGCTCGTCATGGAGCGTTTCTTCGACGAATCCGGCGGCATGCAACTCGTGATTCACGCGCCGTTCGGCAGCCGCGTCAATCGAGCGTGGGGTCTCGCGTTGCGCAAGCGTTTCTGCCGCACCTTCAATTTCGAACTGCAGGCGGCGGCGACGGAGGATGCCATCGTCCTGTCGCTCACGGGCAGCCACAGCTTCGCGCTCGATGAAGTCTGGCGTTATCTGAAATCGGCAAGCGCGGAACATGTGCTGATCCAGGCGCTGCTGGACGCACCGCTTTTCGGCGTGCGCTGGCGCTGGAACGCGACCAACGCGCTCGCCTTGCCGCGCTATTCGGGCGGCCGCAAAGTCGCACCGCAGTTGCAGCGCATGCGAAGCGAGGACTTGCTCGCCGCCGTTTTCCCGGATCAGGTCGCGTGCGCGGAAAACATCGCGGGCGAGCGTGAGGTTCCGCGGCATCCGCTGGTCGAGCAGACTCTCGACGACTGTCTGCACGAAGCGATGGACAGCGAGGCTTGGCTTGCACTTTTGCGTCGTATCGAAACGGGCGATGTGCGGCTCGTCACACGCGAGTTGCCCGCGCCGTCGCCGCTTGCCGCCGAGATCTTGTCGGCGCGGCCGTATGCTTTTCTCGACGACGCCCCGCTCGAAGAGCGCCGCACGCAGGCTGTCTTGGCGCGCCGCTGGACCGATCCGCAATCGACCGATGATCTCGGCGCGCTCGATGCCGACGCTATCGAAAGCGTGCGCGCGGAAGCCTGGCCCGCGGTGACGAGCGCCGATGAGATGCACGAAGCGCTGACCGGTCTCGCGTGCATCGCGCATGGCGAGGCGGCGCGTTGCGACGGCTGGCCAGCGTGGCTCGACGCGCTCGCACGCGCCGGGCGTGCGACGCGCTTGCAGATTGCGGAGCACGACGCGCTGTGGATCGCCGTGGAGCGGCTTGCCTGCCTGCGCGCGGTCTATACGCATGCGCCGATGCATCCCGCACTGCAGCCGCCGCCCGGTTTCGACCATGCCTGGACTGAAGACGACGCGCTCGTCGAGATCGTCCGCGCGCGGCTTTCGGGATTCGGTCCGCTGACGGTGCCGGAAATTGCGCGTCCGCTTGCGTTGCCTGCGTCGAGCGTGGCTTCGGCGTTGACGCGTCTGGAAGCCGAAGGCTATGTGATGCGTGGCCGCTTCACGCCCACGGCTAAAGACGAGGAATGGTGCGAGCGGCATCTGCTGGCGCGGATTCATCGCTACACGGTGCGGCGTTTGCGTCGCGAAATCGAACCCGTGGAGCGGCAGGATTTCATGCGTTTCCTGTTCGAATGGCAACGCGTCGCGCCGGATTCTCACGGCGAAGGCCGCGATGCGCTTCTCGGCGTGCTCGAACAGCTCGAAGGTTTCGAGGCGCCCGCCGTGGCGTGGGAGGATGACATCCTGCCGGCGCGCATCGCCGATTACTCGGGCATGTGGCTCGACGAGGCTTGCCGTGCGGGCAAGATCGTGTGGACGCGTCCGGCCGGCCGTGCGCGCGCGACGGGTGGCCCGGTGCGCGGCACGCCGATCGTACTGCTGCCGCGTCGCCATCTGAGGGCATGGAATACGCTGATGCGCCCCGACGAAGCGCCGCAGCTGTCGTCGCGCGCGCAACGCGTGTTCGAGGCCCTGAGCACGCACGGCGCGATGTTCTTCGACGAACTTCTCGCCGATGTACGGCTCCTGCGCACGGAACTCGAAGACGGGCTCGGCGAACTAGTCGCGCTGGGCCTCGTCAACGCGGACAGTTTCGCGGGCTTGCGCGCGCTTCTGGCGCCGGCCGCCAAGCGCAATGTGTTCGCGCGGCGGCAGCGTCGCGGCGGGCTTTTCATCGGCGGGATGGACGATGCGGGCCGCTGGGCGCTCTTGCGTCGAGCCAATTCCAACGATGATGCGGACATCGAGCACGTCGCGCTTGCGCTGTTGCGCCGGTATGGTGTCGTGTTCTGGCGACTGCTCGAACGCGAAGCGCAGTGGCTGCCGCCGTGGCGCGATTTGCTGCGTGTCTATCATCGGCTCGAAGCGCGTGGCGAGATTCGCGGCGGGCGCTTTGTTGCGGGACTCGCGGGTGAGCAGTTTGCATTGCCGGATGCGGTGCCGCTGTTGCGTGACGTCCGCAGGCGGGCGAAAGAGGGCGCGCTCGTCGCGCTTGGCGCGGTCGATCCGCTGAACCTCGTGGGCACGTTGCTGCCAGGCGAGAAAGTGCCGGCGATTGCGGGCAATCGCGTGTTGTTTCTGGATGGCTTGCCGGTTGGGGCGGTCGTGGCCGGTAAGACGCGATATCTCGGCGATTTCGATGGCGATACACGCGAACGTATCAGGCTTGCGCTTGTGAAGCGGAGCGGGCGATCGATCGGTACGCCATTGACGGGCGGAATGGGCACGATCGGGATGACGGTGCGTAGTTGACGCACCGCTCGTTGGCGTTTTGCATGCAAGATGCAGCGCGGTGGCATTTTGTATTACGACCACCGTGCCTCGCGTTGCTGCTTGCTTCAATGCATAAGCAGCACGCTAATCGTTCACCCCGCGAACATCGACGGACGTAAGCGCTATGTCCTCAAACGCTACTTCTTCGACACGATCTTGGTGGTGAATGGCCCAGGCTTTTCAGCGGGCACATCGTTCACCGGCACGCCTGGATAATCGACCACGCGATTCGCTTTCGCTTTCGGCCTGATACGAAAGAGCGGACGGGCACCGTTGCGTGCACCGCCCGTGATCGCGGTCATTGCCTGACGGTCCAACTCGATGCTGTCCGCGAGATCCTTGATTTTGACGATGGCCATGACTGTGTCCTCCAAAAAAGTGAGAAGCCTGAAGCCGCGCCGATCCCGGTCAGATGCGGCGCGTCGAACTTACCTTGCATGCAGCATGCACATTCGACCAACGCAGAACGCATTAAGTATATGCATTTCGTCTGACGCTGCCATGCAAGGCTACTCGTGCCGCCGCAACCGTTTCATTCTGACCGGATGTGCCAAGCGGCAAGACGGCGGAGGGGTGTCACCCTTGGCCGTTTGTATGATGCATGCGTGATTCACTGAATGCACCATGCCTGATCGAGAGTGCAACGTCGTAGCCTTTCCGGTCACGTCATGCATCAGGTATGCCAGTCGAACGCCTTGGCATGAACGAATCGACGGACCCAAGTGTGACGTGCTTTACGCGGCGACGAGGCGCTTGGCCAACCGCGCGCAATAAGACGCAAAAGCCCGTACCTGACTTAACCGAACCAACACCCGAACCAAACATGTCGGTATCCGAACGACATGTGCGCGATGCCGCGCATCATCGAAAACGCCATTTGCGTAAGGCGCATGCGAAGGCTAGTATCAAGCGATTACTGGGTATTTGTTACGACAAGTGAATTGTCGGTCGATTTGGAGCCGCGTCGCGTCGCACAGATGACAAGCTTTGCGCAGGCGATTCGTACATATCGGGGCGACGGCGGGTCGCGCGACGAGTTCTTTGCCGGGGTCGATGGCGCACTCGCCATCGAACGAACTCCGGCCAAGCGGCTCATGGAGATCCTCGACGAGGAGCACGCGGCTCGGCCTCTGCCACCCGATATCTACGTTGCCATTCGACGCCGCATCGAACATGTGGCGCTCGCTCATCCCGAAACAGAGTTCGGCACCGGCTTCGCGCCCGGCCGCGACGAGACGCGCATGCAGACCACGCCGGGTTTCCCGGCGCCTTTGCCGCCGCGCGCATCGGGCGACGCGAGCGCATCGACGTCCGGCCACGCCACGCAGGTGCTCACGGAAGTCGTTCAGGTCAAGGGTGTCGGCGACACGCTGAACAATCGCTTCGTGCTGGAAGAATGTCTCGGCATCGGCGGGATGGGAACGGTCTACAAAGCGCTCGATCTGCGCAAGCTGGAAGCGTCGGATCGACGGCCGTACGTGGCGATCAAGGTTCTCAATCTTCAATTTCGCGGCAACCCGAAATCGCTGATCGCACTGCAGCGCGAGGCGCGCAAGGCGCAGCAACTCGCGCATCGCAACATCGTGACCGTGTACGATTTCGATCGCGATGGCTCGATCGTCTATCTGACGATGGAATATCTTTCCGGCCAGCCGCTTTCAAGAATGCTTCGGAACCCGAACTTCAAGGGTCTGCCGTTTGCCGAAATGTTTCCGATCTTCAAGGGCATGGCGAACGCGCTCGCATACGCGCACGAGCGAGGCTTCGTCCATTGCGATTTCAAGCCGCCGAACGTTTTTCTCACCGATACGGCGGAAGTGAAGGTGATCGACTTTGGCATTTCGCGTGTAATCACGCGCCCCGAGGACGAAAGCGAGGCCACGGTCTTCGATCCCGGCAGCCTGGGCGCGCTCACGCCTGCCTATGCAAGTCCGGAGATGCTCGAGCATCGCGAGCCCGATCCGCGTGACGATATCTACGCGCTTGGCTGTATAGCGTACGAATTGCTGGCGGGGAAGCATCCGTTCGAGCGCGTTCCCGCGCTGCAGGCAAAGAGCGCCAACATGAAGCCGCAGCGGCCCGAGAATCTGGGCAACAAGCAGTGGAAGGCGCTCAAGGGCGCGCTGGCGTTCGAACGCGAGGCGCGAACGCCGAGCGTCACGCAGTTCCTGGATGAGCTTAGCGAACCGCCTGCCGCTGCGCCCGCAAGCAATAAACCGAAGCGCGAAGGCGGCCCCAGGATTGCGATCGGAGCCGTAGCAGTTGCGGCGATGATTGCTGCCGGCGCGGGCTATTACTTCTTCGAGCAGTCAAAAAACAGCGAACAAGCGCCACCCTCGAACGCGAGCGCAAGTCCGGTCGAACCAGTAAGACCGTCGAGCGCCGAACCCCAAGCGAGCGCGTCGGTGGTCGCGATCACGCCTGCCGTTCCCGTCGCCGCCGCGCCGCAGCTTACGATGGCCGCGGTCACGCCGGTGCTGGCGAGCGCGCCGTGTTCGGCGCTCGTGGCATCGGTTCACGATCAGACTGTCGATGTGCAGGGTTTCATATCGGAGAAATACGGGCTCGCGCGTTTGAAGGACACGCTTGGACGCGTGCCCGGCGTGAAGACCACCAACTTCGGCGTGCAGCAAGTCGTCGACGACAAATGCGATCTGCTCAAAGTCTTCGCGCCTTACTGGACGGCGAACCGGCAGTTGGGACATCCGGCATCGGTCCATACGCGGTCGAACCAGTTGCGCCTGACCGAAGGCGATCCGCTGATCGTCGATCTGATGACGCCCGCGTTCGAGTCCTACGTCACAGTCGATTACTTCATGCTCGACGGCAGCGTGGTGCATTTGCTGCCGACCGAAAGATCCCGCGACAACCAGGCGCCTGCAAACTACGCGGCCACACTCGGCTCGATGGGCGATTGGGTCGTCGGCAAGCCGTTCGGCTCGGAGATGATCGTATTGACCGTGACGCCCGCGCCGCTCTTCGATGACATCCGCCCGGACAGCGAAGCGAAGAGCGAATATCTGCGCGCACTCGACAAGCGTCTTACGGCGCTCACCGGCAAATACGGACGCGATAAAGTCGTCGTGGACATGTTCCAGATCACGACGCAGGCGAAGAAGTGAGCGTCGCCACGTAAGCGACGGCTCACCGGACCGTTGGCTGATCTCGCGCGATCAAGCTTGTGGTTTGTTGACCGACGCCTTCAGTTCCTGCAACGCATCCTCCATGCGCTTCGTGACGAGCGCATACGCTTCGGCCTGCGTCTGCTGCGTGGTGCGGGCGATGTCCTGCATATCGGCGAGCGCATTGTGCAATGCCCGTTGCACGACTTCGTTGGCGTTGAACGGCGGTTTCGCGGCCGACGATGCCATTTGCTTGGCGATATCCTCCAGATCGCCCAGCGTGCGCCGCAAGATTTCAAGTTGCTTGTCGCGCAAGGCCTCGATGCCGCCGAACGCAACGCGATTGGTGGCCGCGAGCGCCTCGACGTCTTTGCGTCGCGATTCCATGATCGCGGTGACATCGAAACCGGGAAGCTGATACTGCTGAAACATGGCGGCAAACTGGCTGAACGGATCGCTGAATTTCTGATTCATCTTGCCTCCCAGGTCGTTCGGTGGAGCGCGTTCTCATGCATGGAGCCATTCGATCGCGCGGCAACGTGCGCCGTGTGCCACGTCTTCTCGACGCGCGGACCGGCCCCTGATACTACCAATTTAACCGTGCTAAATGGGGCAAGGGAAAACACCAGAGCGATTGCATTCAAACGACCAACTGTCGGGATGCTTAATGCAAATCAAGGCGCGTCGCGCCGCAGCGAGCACGCAATAGAGCAACGGTTGACAGGCCGCGCGACTGGCGGCCGGGATCGGAGGCGAGGAAGGGTCGTTACGACGGTCCGCGTGGTCTTCGTTTAGTTGGCCAGCGCGGCACGGGCATGGTGTTCGACCGCCACGCAGTTTCCAATTACCGCGCGATAGCGATTGCGATTGCGCTTTTGCACGACAAACTTCGTCAGGCCGCTCATGCCGCTATCGAACGGCGACCCATTATCTTCGAGATGTCGTGCCTGCCCGCTTCAGAGCGCGGTCCAGTTGACCTCCTCGCCAGCGAATACGCCGTGCTCCGCCTTGATCTGCGCGCGGTCGATACATTGCACATGCCAGCGTCCCTCGCTCTGTGCGCCGGATTGATCGGTGTACCAGAGCGCGCGTCCGGCGAGCCCTTCGGGCGGACCGCCCGGTACGTCGAAATCGAGTTGTTCGAGCACGCAGATCGGTTGCGGCGCATCCTGCCCGCAGATCACGGTGTCGCCCGCGCCTTTGGTCAGACCGCCCCAATCAGGCACGTCCATCGATTGGTGACCTTCGCGTGACCAGCGGCTGGATTCTCTGTCGAGCCACAAAATGGCGTAGGCGGCCGATTGCGCGCCTTCGAATCCATCCAGCTTGACGGTGATACGCATGACTTCCTCCATTACATCGATTTGGCGGACGGGACGCTCGAGCGCTTATTCGCGCTGGCCATGAGCGTCTTCGATTTGAACGGTGGCGTCGCGCGCCACGCTGTAATACGTGTCTTTAGTTATTTTTGTATTCGGTATGCACTTAAACACTCGCGGGTTTAGGCGCAATGTCTGGTTCGAGCGCGATACTGGCGATCGGTTCGATAAGCCGAAAGAAATCCAAATCGGTCGGTGCTGTGATGGCTCCAAGCCATGAGTGCTGCGGCGCACAACAACGCGATCAACTTAAAGCAAGTGCGATGCCGACCTCAGCTCCTGCACGATGGTGAAGCTTAGTACGCCAATCTGACGCTTCGGAGGCATGGCGGTACTTTTGCATTGTCGATGAATGCACTACCTCGTCAGCCCGCGCCCCAACAGCATGCCTGCGTGCCCCACACCGGACCTACACGCCGAACACGCTCATTGCACTGCAGCAACTCAGATTCGCTATGGGTATTCGGTCGACGATATGCGCGGTCCATCCATTCAGATTGATAGCGTCTTCAAGTTGGAGCGTCGATGGCAACCGGCTGACGATTTTTGATTCAAGGGATGTAGGCGCGAGCCATAGGCACCCGCAGGCAGTTTGATATTTCGTCCTGCTGCGCGACCGTTTCATCTTACGAGAACAGTATGGGCTCACCGGAGAACGAATGCAAAATACTATTAAGCCGCGCATGAATTTTAAATACCAAGCGGCAAGACAATGCACGCCTCAGCGCCACCACCATCGCGTGCCCGCAAAACTAGCGTTCCGCCGTGCTGCCGAGCGATGCGCTCTACGATCGCCAGACCCAATCCCGTGCCTTTTGGCTGCGCCTCGCCGCCGCCGCGCTTGAACGGCTGTTTAAGCGCTTCCGGGTCCTGACCGCCAAGCCCCTTGCCGCGATCCGCGATCACAATGCATGCAGCATGCAATCGCGTATCGGTCCAGCTACGCACTTCGAGTCCGACGACGCCATAGAGTATGGCGTTCTGCATCAGATTCATCAGTACGCGCATCATGCCGATGGGACGGAAAGCGAACGGCTCTATGGGCCCGAGCGTAAGCGCGAACTCGTGGCCAAGGCCCGCAAAATCCGCTGCCAGATTCGAGATCAATGCGTTTATGTCTCCCACGACCGGCGCTTCCTTGGCACCGCTCCCTGCATAGTCCATGAACTGCTGGAGGATGCTGTCGATCCGATCCAGATAACCTTCCGCCGATGCCGTGAAGTGAGCGTCCCCCGCACTCGCCGAGGACATTGCCATCGCAAGGCGCAGCTTCGTCATCGGGGTGCGAATGTCATGCGAAATACCAGCGAGCATCAGTGCTCGCGTGGCGTCCGCTTCGCTCAGGGCAGCGCTCATTTGGTTGAACGCGCGACTAACCTGGGCAATCTCGGTGGGGCCGTCTATCGGCAAGACGCCGGGTTCATCGCCGGCAGAGAGGCGCCGCGCGGCATCGGCGAGGTGTTCGAGCGGGCGGTTCAAATGCCGCTGGATCAAATACGCGGTCGCGATTGCGAGCGCCCCTAGGCCGAGCGAAAGCAGCAGGGCCGTGGCGAGGCCATCGTCGTGCGCGGCTTCCGGCACGGGCAGGGCGATCCAGCGTGGCTCACCGGACAGATGCACACGTATCCAGAGGCGCTGCTGGCCATCCGCCGCCGTCGCGCCGCTTTCCCAGCGCACTAGCATGTCTGGCGGCAGATGCGCTCGCAAACTATCGATGAAAGTCTGACGCTGATACGTGCGATAGAAGCGCAAGCGCGACTCTTCGGGCGTCTCGCGCGCGTCCTCGGGCAGGGCGGCGCGCACTTCGAGATGAGCGGCGATGGAATTCGATGCTTGCGGCGGGCTTGCTTTCAGAAGGGTATCGAGCGTCTCGATGTAGGCCGCGAATGTGGTCGCCGCCCGTTCGATGCGCGGCGTCTGAATGAAATGGAGCAGCACGGCGAGCGCGCATACCTGACTCACCGCCACCAGCGCCACGAGCAAAAGAATATTGCGTGCAAAAAGGGACCGCGGCGCGAGGCTCACGTTTCCACGTCCGCAAGCAACATATAGCCGACGCCCCATACCGTCTTGATGAAACGCGGCTTGCCCGGATCTTCCTCGATGAGCTGGCGCAAACGCAGCACCTGGACATCGATGCTGCGATCGAGTGCATCGTGATCGCGTCCGCGCGTGCGGGCGATGAGGTTGTCACGACTCACGGCACGGTTCGGTGACGATCCAAGTGCATGCAATAACTGCATCTGCGCGGAATGCATTTCGAATGCATTACCGCTGCGCGTAATCTGCTGCTTGCCGAGATCGAGCCGAAACTCGCCGAAACGCAGCACTTGCGAGGTGAGCGTGGGATCGCCCGCTGCAATCTTCTGACGGCGCAGCAGCGCTCGCACGCGCGCCACCAGTTCCTGCGGCAGGAAGGGCTTGGCGAGATAGTCGTCGGCGCCTGTCTCCAGGCCGACGACCTTGTCCACCGGATCGCCCTTGGCCGTCAGCATGAGAATGGGCAGCGTGTGTCCTTCGGTGCGCAGACGCCGGCATACCGACAGGCCGTCTTCCGGCTCCATCATCCAGTCGAGCACGAGCAGGTCGTATGGTTCGCGTTGCAGATAGCGGTCGAGCCGCTTGCCATTTTCCACGACCCGCACCTCGAAGCCTTGCGATGTGAGGAAGCGCTGCAGCATGTTGCGCAGTTCGGCTTCGTCGTCGAGCACGATGATTTTCGGAAGTGCTTCCATCGGCGATCTCCGTTAGCGTTGCGCGGCATGCTGATGCATGAAGGCTTCGATCTGCGGAAGCGTCACGTAGCCGGCTTTTTGCGTGTCGATTTCGTCGAAATGTCGAGCCACCATCGGCATGCTGGACGATGCTTGCGCGCGCGTGAGCTTGCCGTCGTGCGTGGTGTTGGCGCTTGCGAAGCGCGTCTGCAGACCGTGCATGACCTGCTCGATATGCGGACTTGCGCCCATTGGCTGCGTGGCGGTTTGTGCGAAGACCGCCGTGGCGATTGTGAAGCCGAGAATGCCGGCCACGCACGCTCGTGGAATCTTTTGCATGTCGGTTCTCCGTAAATTCGATGCAGCCAGACAGTGACGACATTTTATTGAGCCGCGTAGCGAAGGCAATCTCGGGGAAACGACGAATCATGTCGCCATGTGTCATGCATCGCCCGGCAAGTCTTTCTCGACATCCAGTGAAACATGTTTGCGCTCACGTTTTTCGCGGTCGTTCGATATCGTTCTGCTGGCCGGCATTGCTGGTCGCCGCCTTCCTCTCAAGACTCAAGGACATCGCCATGAAAGTTCGTCTGCTCAGTATCTCCGCTCTTGCCGCCCTTGCCCTCACTTGCGCAGGGAGCGCATGGGCAGGAACTTCAGTCGTCGTTTCGTATGCTGCGCCCGCGGTGATTTACGCGCCACCGCCGCGCCCGGTTTATTACTACGCGCCTCCGCCTGCTCCGACTTATTACGTGCCAGGGCATGCGGTGGTTGTGACGCCCGTCGCGGTGCCGCCGCCGCGTACGGTCGTAGTGGCGGCGCCCGCGCCGACCTATGTCGTGGCGCCGGCCGCGCGCGTGATTTATGCGCCGCCGGTTTATCGCCCGCCTGTCGTCATCGTTCGATAGGCGCATTGGATTTTGAATGCCAATGGGCCGTTGCACTTCGTCTGTGCCAAGTGCTTTGGTGGCGTTTGGTTCCCTTGAGCCGCTCGTGCGCCGCGTCAATTTGCATTCTGCATTTGGTCGATTGAATGCAGCATACGCATTGAACCGACCGTTTGAAGGTCACGGGCAAATTCACTGCGCGCGGTTATGCACCGGCACGATTAGCCGCACTAGACGTTTTTTTGCAGTCTCGCACTGTGTGACACACAATTCGCAAATTCCAAACGAGAGCGCCAAATGCGATTTTGCATGCCATATGCGGCGTCGCGGCATACAAAAGGCAACGTCACATCGACAGCTAGCAAATGCCGCCTTCTATACTGTATGTAAGCGTCAGGGCGTCTACTGGCGGACGCCGCTATGCGGGGTTTGCTTGCCGTTGTCTTGGCGTTCTCGAGGTCGGGGCGAATACGCGAGCTATCGTGAACTGACGGCATTTTGCCGGAAACAAATGACCTCGAAGGAGCGCTTACTATGAACACGCGGTTCGCCGCCGCAAGGCGTGCGATTGCCGGGGCGCTGGCACGCAGTTGGCTCGGTAAGGGGTGTCGCCATCTGCGAATGCGACAGTTACCAATCGATCAGGCAAAAAAAGCAAGACCGGGCCCACCTGTTTCGCGCGATTGATGGCCGGCGATTACCGACTGGTGTTTCGGCAAGCCGCTCGCAGGCCCAGAAGCGACAATCGCTCCACTATCGGAGTCAGAAAAAGCACGAACGTGAGATCGATTGGGTCCATAAGAATAAGGGTTTGCGCGGCTTGCAACGGTTCGTACGATCCATCAACATATTAAACGTACTAGTTAGTTAAAATTAACCGAACCGCCGGCGACTAGATCGGCGCCTCACAGGAGCACGAACGTGACGCAATCGCCTACAACTGATCCTTGCATCATCTCGGTCGCCATCACGGGCTCGGTACCGAAGAAAAAAGATAATCCCGCTGTGCCAACCACGATTCCCGAGCAGATCGAAAGCACGCACGAAGCCTATGAAGCCGGGGCAACGCTGGTTCATCTGCACGTACGCGATGAAGACGAGAAATCGAGCTCGGATCGTCACCGCTTCGAAGAACTGCAGGACGGCATCCGCAAACACTGTCCGGACATCATCATTCAGTTTTCGACAGGTGGACGCGGCCGATCTTTCGAGCAGCGTGGGGCGATGCTCGATCTGAAACCCGACATGGCTTCGTTGGCGACGGGTTCGGTGAATTTCCCGACCATCGTGTACGAAAATCCGCCAGACTTCGTGCGTTCGCTCGCGCAAACCATGCTCGACCACGATGTAAAGCCCGAGATCGAGATCTTCGATCTGGCGATGCTCTACAGCACTTATGACCTCGTCAACCAAGGTTTGCTCAAGTCGCCGGTTCACGTGCAGTTCGTACTTGGTGTAAAGAATGCATTACCGGCGCGTCGCGAAATCCTCGAGTTCGAAGTGGAGCAGTTGGGCAAACTCTTGCCCGAGGCGACATGGACGGCTGCGGGAATCGGCCGGCATCAACTCGAAGTGAATCACTGGACGCTGGAACTCGGCGGCCACTGCCGCACGGGTCTGGAGGACAACGTGCGTTGGGACAAAGAAACGCTCGCCAAGAGCAATGCGCAACTGGTGAGCCGCGTGGCGTCGCTGTGCGCGGAGTATGGCCGGCCGGTGGCGAGCGCAAAGGAGGCGCGGCAGTTGTTGTCTCTTTGAAGTTTCAATTGCTTTAAAAGGCGCGTCGACGAGAAATCGCGACGCGCTTTTTTTGCTGTCTCGCTCGCTCATCGCAAATTTATATGCGATGTCGTCGCATATGTTTGACGATTGCACGGTCCCCCGCTTGTAGCGTCGCTCACCGCGAGGCCTGCGTACTGGTAACGCTTTCCAATACACACAAGTTCTGTTTTATCTTCCTGTCCGCCGGTTTTTATATTGCCTTATGGCAATTGAATAGTCACATCGCCTGCTACATGTTCTTCGTATTTATACATTGCTGATTTTCGGCAAATACATCGTTCAATACATTCAGATATTCGATGCATTTTTAAGACTTTCTGAATGGAAAAAACGCTTCGATAAGACAAAAATCCAAGCGTGGATAGAGACTTCTTGCCGCGCGATTGAGGAATGTCAGAGGCTCCATGTCCTGGTGACACTCTGACATGCGTGATTAGGTTTCGGAAACCTAAATAATCGAAGCTCTGACGATTATTGCTTCTTCATGTTTATCCGATGGCCCCGAGCCAAGCGGTCTATGTCGCGTTTGGTCAAGCGCCGTGTTGCTCATTACGAGCACATCAGTCCGTGTCGGAAATCACGAAGAAAAAGAATTTCAACTTGAACTCGAAGAAGGTTTTGATGAATAAGACGTATCGCGTGGTTTGGAGTCAGGCATCGGAAAGCTGGGTTGCCGCAGCGGAAAATGCGCGGACCAAATGCAAGCGTGGCCGAACAAACGCAGCAGTGTTGGCGGTGTTCGCACTCGCTGCGGGCAGCGCGCAGGCGGGAAGTGGATATTCCGTCGGTGTGTTATCGGACGGATATACTCCGGCCAGTTGCCTGAGTGACCAGGGCGCAGGGAACGTCGTGCAAACGTCTTCTGTGGCTTGTGATGGCACCAATCATCCTGGAGCGGGTCTGGTTGCCTATTCAGCAAGCGGGGGAATGGGCGCTTACGCCGTCGCTGTCGATTCCAATACCCTTGTAATGGGAGCCGGGGGCGGGACCCTCATGACGATGACTCCCGGCAATATCTCGGTCACTGCATCGACCTTCTCGATCAGTACCGGTACCACGTTCGACATGGGCAACAACAAAATTCAGAACATGGCGCCGGGGGGACTGACAGCAGGAAGTCATGATGGCGTGACCGGTGCTCAGTTATATCTGGCTCTTTCGACGACCGCGTCTAGTTTGGGCGGCGGCGCGTCCGTGAGCGGCGCAAGTATCTCTCCCCCGTCTTATTCAGTAGCCGGAACGACCTATCATGACGTAGGCGGGGCGATCAACGGACTGGACACGCAGGCCAGCTCTTTATCGACGACAGTTAGTTCGGTGTCGACAACGGTTGCTTCCCTGTCCACCACGGTAGATTCGGTTTCCACTGGTCTCAATTCGTTATCCACAACCGTTTCAACGACGGCCACTTCCTTGTCGACGAGCGTGGACTCGTTATCGACGTCGACTTCAAGTACTTTGAACTCGCTGTCTACCTCTTCATCGACGGCGGTGACTTCACTGTCCACGACCGTCGATTCGGTATCGACGAGCGTGACTTCCCTATCCACGGGTGTCGACTCGCTCTCGACCTCGGTTTCCACGGGGATGAACTCGCTGTCGACCGGGTTGACCTCGGTGTCGACTACCGTCGACTCACTGTCGACAAACGTCGGTTCGCTGTCCACCGGTCTCAACACGTTGTCAAGTTCGACATCGACTGCCGTAGGATCTCTGTCGACGGGTCTCGCGAACTCGGTTCAGTACGACAACGCAAGCCATGACTCCGTCACGCTGGGCGGTGTCGCCGCGCCTTCCGAAGTAAAGCTGATCAACGTCGCCAAAGGCGATGTAACAAACTCAAGCACGGACGCCATCAACGGTAGTCAGTTGTATTCGCTTTCGACGTCTGCTTCAACGGGCCTCGACTCGCTCTCGACCTCGGCTTCGTCGAGCGTAGCCTCCTTGTCGACCTCCGTTTCGACCACGACTACCTCGTTATCGACAAGTATCGATTCCTTGTCGACGTCTGCTTCGACCACTGTAGGCTCGCTGTCCACCTCGGCGTCGACCGCGGTAACCTCACTGTCTACAACTGTCGATTCAGTGTCGACGAGCGTGAACTCCCTGTCTACGGGCGTCGACTCTCTTTCGACTTCGGTTTCCACGGGCGTGACCTCGCTGTCAACCGGGTTGACTTCAGTGTCGAGCACGGTCAACTCGCTGTCGACTAACGTCGGTTCACTGTCCACGAGTGTGGACACGCTGTCCATCTCGACCTCGACCGCTGTCGGATCGCTGTCGACGGGTCTCGCGAACTCGGTTCAGTACGACAACGCAAGCCATGACTCGGTCACGCTGGGTGGTGTCGGCGCCTCTGAAGTGAAGCTGACCAACGTAGCCAAGGGCGATGTAACAGACTCGAGCACGGACGCCATCAACGGCAGCCAACTGTATTCGCTTTCGACGTCGGCTTCGACCGGCCTTAACTCGCTTTCGACCTCCGCTTCGACGAGCGTCGCTTCGCTTTCGACGAGCATCGATTCCGTGTCGACAAGTGTTGGATCATTGTCCACAACTGTCGATTCCGTGTCGACTGGCGTCAATTCGCTCTCCACGAGCTTCGACACGCTGTCGGCTTCGGTATCGACCACCACGGGCTCCATCTCGACCAGCGTCGAATCGCTTTCGGCTTCCACTTCGACCTCTGTCAATTCGCTGTCTACCAGCGTCGATACGCTGTCGACATCCACTTCGACCGCAGTCAACTCGCTTTCAACGGCAACCGCGACCAGCGTTAGTTCCCTGTCCACGAGCGTCAATTCGCTTTCGACGTCGGCCTCGACGAGCATTGCTTCAGTGTCCACGAGCGTCGGCTCGCTTTCGACCTCGGTGGATTCGATTTCGACAAGCGTAAGCACACTGTCCACAGCTGTCGATTCAGTGTCGACGAGTGTCAGCACGCTGTCCACGTCCGTGGATTCGCTTTCGACGTCGACATCGACGAGCGTTGCCTCGCTTTCGACGGGCGTGGACACGCTCTCGACCTCCACCTCTACGGCAGTCGCCTCGCTTTCGACCGGCGTCGATACGCTTTCCACTTCGATGTCCACGACGGTCGGGTCGCTTTCAACAGGTATCGACACACTGTCGGGATCGACGTCGACATCGGTGGCGTCGCTTTCCACCGGTCTCGCGAACGCCGTCCAGTATGACAACGCGGCCCACGACTCGGTCACGTTCGGCAACGCCGGCACGCCCGTGAAGCTTCACAACGTAGAGGACGGCGTTGTAGCAGCAGACAGCAAGGACGCGGTCAACGGTGGTCAGCTGTACAACTTGTCGTCATCCGTGTCGACGGGCATGACCTCGCTTTCGACCAACATCGACGGCATTTCGACCAGCGTCACGTCGCTGTCGACGAGCGTCGATTCAATCTCGACGGGCATGACCTCGCTCTCGACCGGCGTCGCCAACTCGGTTCAATACGACGACGCTAACCACACATCGGTTCGCTTGGGCAACACCGGCGCCGCCCCGGTCAAGCTGACGAACGTTGCCGATGGCGAAGTGGCTGCGGGCAGCAATGAAGCGGTGAACGGCGGGCAGTTGTTTACGCTCTCGACATCGGTGTCGACGAGCATGACGTCGCTTTCGACCGGCATTGCCAACGCGGTCCAATATGACGACGGCGACCACAAGACGGTCACGCTGGGCAATGTGGGTACGCCGGTCAAAATCAAGAACGTGGACGCAGGTGAAGTGAGCGCGGACAGCCTTGAAGCGGTGAATGGCAGCCAACTCTACAAAACTGCATCGAGCACGGCCGACGCCCTCGGCGGCGGTTCGACCGTAAATCAGGACGGCACCATCACTAAGCCGACGTACACGTTCCAGGACGGTAATACCTTCAACAACGTCGGCGACGCCCTTACCAATCTCGACGGCCGCGTCTCGCAGAACACGACCGACATCTCGACGATCAACGAGACGCTCAACAACATCAACACGGGCGGCGGCATCAAGTACTTCCACGCCAATTCGGTGCTGGAGGACTCCCAGGCCACGGGTGCGGAGTCGGTGGCGATCGGCGGCAATGCTCAGGCTATCGCGAACAACTCGGTGGCGCTCGGCTCGAACTCGCTGGCGGATCGTGCAAACACCGTGTCGGTCGGATCGAAGGGCGCGGAACGTCAGATCACCAACGTGGCAGCCGGTACGCAGGATACCGATGCCGTCAACGTCTCGCAGTTGAAGGGCGCCGGTCTCATTAATGGAGATGGCACGACCAATACTTCCGTGACCTATGACCACAACGCGGACGGGTCGACCAACTACTCGAGCATCACGCTTGGCAATAACGTCGCAGGCGGCACGACAATCCACAACGTTGCTGCGGGCGTTGCGAGCGACGACGCGGTCAACGTCGACCAGATGAATGCCGCAATCGATCGCGTGACGAACATCGCCATGAGCGGGGGCAACCCAATGTTCGCCGCGCAAGGCGATGTCAACACTGAAGTTGCTAGCGCAACAGGCGTGCATTCCGTTGCCATGGGTGCGAACGCCAGCGCCACTGCGGACAATTCCGTCGCGCTCGGGGCTAACTCGGTGGCGGATCGAGTCAATACGGTTTCGGTCGGGTCTGCGGGTAACGAACGTCAGATCACGAACGTCGCGGCGGGCACGCAGAGTACCGATGCGGTCAATGTGAGTCAGTTGAATCTCGCTTCCACGCAGGCGCAGAACTATACCGACTCGCGTATCGCGGGCGTGCAAGGCCAGATCAACAACATGGCGAAAGCGGCTTATGGCGGTATCGCGGCCGCGATGGCTTCCGCCGGACTGCCGCAGCCTACCGCTCCGGGCAAGACCATGGTCGCGTTGGCCGGCGCACGTTACGCCGGGGCCTCCGGCGCGGCACTCGGCATCTCTCATGTTACGCAAGACGAGAGTTGGGTAATCAAGGCTTCCGGCAATACAAGCAGTTCCGGAAATGTCGGCTTCACCATCGGAGCGGGGCATCAGTGGTAATGCCCAGTGCGTAAAGTGAAGTGAAGTGAAATGAAGAAGGCCGACGCAGCATGGCGTGCGTCGGCCTTCACGCGTTATCGCGACAACGCAAAAATTTGCCTTACAATCGTTCCCTACTCTGACAAGCACGTCCAGCGTACACATGAACGAGCGTAAATCGCATGGTCTCGCCGACCGAATCTACAGCGATATCCTCAACAGCATCATGGAAGGCGAGTTCAAGGAAGGCGATCGTCTTCTGACAGAACACGCCCTTGCCGAACGCTTTGCGACCTCGCGCCCGACCGTGCGCGAGGCGTTGGCGCGACTACGCGCGGACGGCATCATCGTCACGCGGCGCGGATCGGGCACTACTGTCGGTCGTCGTCCAGACCCGGATGTGCGGCGCTTCGCTCCGTTAGAAACGCTGTCAGACATTCGCCGATGCTACGAATTTCGCGTAGTCACGGAAGCAGGCGCAGCCGAGCTTGCCGCGCTTAAGGCGGATGACGACGACATCCGTGCCATCGAAGCCGCCTGGGAACAACTCGAACGCGTGGTGGAAGCGCAAGAAGGCATTGGCGCGAAAGACGACTTCGCGTTCCATTTTGCGGTCGCAAAGGCATCGAAGAATCAGTTCTTCATTACGGTGCTCTCGTTTATCGAGGAGCAGATTGTTTTCAGCATGAACCTGTCGCGAAACCTGTCGCTCGTGAAAACAGTCGAGCGGCAGCGTCTCGTCCAGCGCGAGCATCTGGATGTGCTCGATGCCATTCGTGCTCGCGATTCGTCACGAGCCGGCGAAGCTATGAAGTCTCATCTCGAAAATGCGCTGAATCGGATGTTTGGCAGTTAGGCGTAGATGTCATACGACCGTATCGATAGATTCGAGGGGAAACCCTAGTTAACAGAAAAGTTGTTTGACAACTTTGGGGTGCCTTGCTACTTTGGATCGTTCCAGACGACAACCGCGAGGCGCCGTGAACATCCAACCGATTACCGTAAGTGAGTTTTCCGAGTCCGTCATGGCCGTGCCGCCGCTCGCACGAAATGTCGATTACTCGTTGAATCCTCATGCAAACCGCAAGCTGGTCGAGCATATAGAAGCGGGCGGCGTGCGTACGCTCCTATACGGCGGCAATGCGAATCTTTATCACGTTGCCGTGAGCGAGTACCGCGAGTTGCTTGACATGCTTGCCGAGATTGCGAGGCAAGAGACGCGCGTAATTCCCGCCATCGGTCCGGACTACGGAAAAATGCTCGACCAGGCGCACATTCTTTCGCAGACAGACTTCCGTACCGCGATGGTGCTCCCGCTTGCCGGTTTCACGACGCCACTGGGCGTGGCGACGGGCCTCAAGCGTCTGGTCGATGCAGCCGGCATGCCGTTCACGCTCTATATCAAGAGCGAAGATTATGTCGATGTCGATACACTCGCCGCACTCATCGATGACGGTACGTTGCTGGCCGTCAAGTACGCGATTGTGCGTGCCGATCCCGCCGTCGATCCGTATCTGCTCCGCCTGCTGCAAAGCGTTCCGGCCGCGAAAGTCGTGTCCGGTATGGGCGAGCGCCCGGCGATCACCCACGTGCGTGAATTCGGACTCGCTGCGTGGACAACGGGCTCGGGCTGCATCGCGCCTAACGCGGTGACGGCGTTGCTGCACGCCGTGAAAACCGGTCGCATGGACGAGGCTCGCCAGCTTTATAACCGCTTCCTCCCGCTCGAAACCCTACGCGACGAAATCTCGCTCATCCGCGTCCTGCATGACGCCGTGACGCTCTCGGGCATCGCGGATATGGGGCCGCTTCTGCCGCTCCTGAGCGGCTCGCCCGAAGCGGAGTTGCCTGACATCGCGAAGGAAGCGCGCGACCTCGTTGGAATGGACCGCGCCATCGCTTGAGTGCGTAATGCGGCGCCTTCACGGGAAACGCCAGTTAAAAGCGGTTAAACAAGTCGCTCGGGGTATATCCCGAGAGCGCGCAGCAAACATCGGCAGACAAAGCGTCAACGCCTGTTTGACCCGGTTGGGAAACAAGATCTGCTCCCGTCGATTTGCTTGACATACGATGATCGCGTTAGCTATTTTTCAACTTCCGAAGTAAAAGGAAGCATTGCGCGGCTGCGCTGCAGCGTGCGAAATCGCGAAGTATCGAAAAATCAGAGCAAGCAAACCCAGGCCGGGCACCAATAAAACAACCGGCCTTGCGAAAGACGTGAGGAGACGAAATGGCTTTCAAGGCAAGACTGTCAGTGAAACTGGCGGCGGTATGCGTCGCCGTCAGCGCGACATTTGCGGCGGGCGGGGCGAATGCGGCCGATCCGGTATCCATCAACATCGTCGACGTTGCGGGCAATCTTCAACTGACACAAAAGGGGTTCGAAGCCTTCAAGGCGAAGTATCCCGATCTCGTTTCCAGCATCACCTTCACGAACGCGCCCGCGCCGCAGTTGCCGGGCAAGATCAAGGCGATGCAGGGCGCGGGCCGCTCGGACATCGACCTCGTCGTGACGGGCACAGATGCGCTCGCGGCCGGCATCCAGCAAGGTCTGTGGGAAAAGCTGCTGCCCGATAACGCCAAGGCGTTCCCCGGTGTGCTCGACAAGTACGCACCGGGTCCGCGCAAGATGCAGGACATCGCGCAAGGTTACGGCCTGGAAGTCACCTACATGCCTGCAGGTCCGCTGCTCGAATACAACCCCGCAAAGGTCACGGACGTGCCGAAAACGCCGGATCAACTGCTCGCGTGGTGCAAGGCGCATCCGAACAAGCTGATCTACGCGCGCCCGGCCAATTCCGGTCCCGGCCGCACCTTCCTCATGGGTCTGCCGTATGTGCTCGGCGACAAGGACCCGACCGATCCGGTCAACGGCTGGGACAAGACCTGGGCCTTCCTCAAGCAACTGAACGACTGCATTCCCTATTATCCGGGCGGCACGTCGGCGGTGATGAAGGAACTGGGCGAGGGCACGCGTGACATGACCGTGACCGTGACGGGCTGGGACATCAACCCGCGCGCGCTCGGCATCGTGCCGGCGGAATTCAAGGTGCAAGCCTTCGACAACATGACCTGGGTGAACGACGCCCACTACATGGTGATCCCGAAGGGCGTGCCGAAGGAAAAGCTCGACGTGCTCTACAAGCTGATGAACTTCATGCTCGAGCCCGCGCAGCAGGCGCTGACTTACGACGACGGCTATTTCTATCCCGGCCCCGCCGTGAAGGACGTGCCGCTGTCGGCCGCGCCCGCCAAGAGTCAGGAAGTGATTCAGAAGTTTGGCCGGCCGGAATACGCGAAGTTGCTTGCCGACCGTCCGCATGTCGTGCCGCTCAACGCGCAGGCGATGGTCGCCGCGTTCCAGAAATGGGATCGTGAAATCGGCGCGGCGAAGACGAAGTAAGCATCGACGCCAGGCATCGATACCGCGTCATTGATAAAGCGGCGGCGCTCCTCATCGGACGCCGCCGCTTCGCACAAGGGTTTCGCCATGAAGCATGATTTTGAGCAGTTGCGTCTCGACTCGGTCTCGCGCAGTTTCACCAATGCGGAAGGGCAGCAGCTCGCCGCGCTGAAAGGACTCGACCTGAACATCCAGCGCGGCGAGTTCATCGCGCTGCTCGGGCCTTCGGGTTGCGGCAAGTCGACGGCGCTGAACTGCATCGCCGGTTTGCAGCCTCTGACGGGCGGCGGCATCTGGCTGGACGACAAGCGTATCGACGTGTTGCCGCCCGAGAAGCGCGGCTTCGGCATGGTGTTTCAGAACTACGCGCTGTTTCCGCATATGTCGGTGCTGGACAACGTCGGCTTCGGCCTGAAGATGCGCGGCGTCGCGAAGGCGGAAGCCACCAAGCGCGCCAAGGCCGCATTGAATCTCGTGCAATTGATCGGGCACGACGCAAAGTTGCCCGGCCAGTTGTCAGGCGGCCAGCAGCAGCGCGTGGCGATTGCGCGCGCAATCGTGATCGAGCCGCCGCTCGTCCTGATGGACGAGCCCTTGTCCAATCTCGACACCAAGTTGCGGATCGAGATGCGCGCGGAAATCCGCCGCATTCACGGCAAGCTCGAACGTGCCACCATCTACGTGACGCACGATCAGGACGAAGCGCTGTCGATGGCCGACCGCATCGTCGTGATGAAAGAGGGGTCGGTGCAGCAAGTGGCCGCGCCGAAGGAAGTGTATTCGCGGCCGAAGAACCTGCATGTCGCGCGCTTCATGGGCTTTCGCAATGTCGTGCCGTTCACGCTCGAAGGCACGCAGGGCGAATCCGTCGCGGTCACCGCGAACGGCGTGCGTTTGCTCGGCATGCCGATGGAAGGCTTCGACAGCAAGAACGTCAGCGTCGCGCTGCGGCCCGAAGACATGGAACGCGCCGCACCCGGCGAGCCGAACGCGTTCGACGCGCTCGTCGAGATCGTCGAATACGGCGGCCGCGATTCGCTCGTCATCGTGAACACGGCGTTCGGCAAGCTGTGGGCGCGCATTGCGGGCGAGTACAGCGAAGGCGAGCGCATCACGTTGCGCGTTGCGCCTTCGAAGACGCTCGTGTACGGAGAAGACAAATGATCGCCACGCTTCCCGCTCAGCGCGATCCGAAGGGCTGGCTCGTCGCGCCGGCGCTGATTTTCATCGTCGCGCTCTTCATCTATCCGTTCGCCTACGGTCTCATGCTGTCGTTCAATCCGATGAACGGCGGCAGCGCGTGGGCCAACTACATCACGTTTTTCACCGATACGTCGATGTGGCCGACGATCATCGTTACGCTCAAGCTCGCGGTGCCGGCGACGCTCATCAACGTCGGCGTCTCGGTGCCGGTCGCATTTGCGTTGCGGCGCTCGTCGCCGTATCAGAAATTCGCGACCACGCTGCTCGTCATTCCGGTGACGCTCGGCACCGTGCTGATCGCGGATGGCATGCTGACGTATTTCAGCCCGAACGGCTGGTTCCCGCAAGCCGTGCAGGCGTTGCATCTCTATGGCGATGAAGTCCGGCTCACGCATAACTACTGGGGCGTGCTGATTTCGCTCATCGTGTCGGGCTTTCCGTTTGCGTTTTTGCTGACGCTTTCGTATGTGACGGGCATCGACCCGACGCTTGCGCGCGCGGCCGCCACGCTCGGCGCAAGTCCGTGGCAACAGTTCCGGCAGATCTACTTTCCGCTGTTGCTTCCCGGTCTCACGATGACCGCGTGCCTCTCGTTCGTGCAGGCGTTCTCGGTGTTTCCGTCGGCGGTGCTGCTCGGCGCGCCCGCGGGTCCCACGCGCGTGATCTCGATCGCCGCATCCGAAGCTGCGTTCGAGACTTACGATTACTCGCTGGCATCGACCATCGCCCTCGTCATGGGCTTCGTGCAGTTGCTCGTGGTGGGCGGCATGCTCGGCGCGCGGCGCTTCTTCTATACCGGTCCTGTCACCGGAGGGAAGGGATAATGGCTACCGACAATCGCGCGGCCCAGAACTGGCCGGCCGCCACCCTCGGCGAAGGATCGAAGCCAGGCAAGAACATGAAACAACGCGCTAGCTTGCCCGACCGGTTGTGGAAAGCCCTCGTCTGGGCGACGATGGGTTTCTTCCTCTTGAACGTGCTGCTGCTGATTGCGACCGTCGCGGTGAATTCGGTCGCGACGCGCTGGTTCGGCACGCTCTTGCCGCAAGGTTTCACGCTGCACTGGTACGCGCAGGCGTGGAGCGACTTTCAATTGTCGAGTGTGCTGCTCGTCACGATGGAAGTGGTGGGCGCGGTCGTGCTGCTGTCCATCGTGCTGGGTGTGCCCGCTGCGTATGCGCTTGCGCGCGTGCAGTTTCCCGGCAAGCGCTTTGCCATGCTCGTGTTTCTGCTGCCGCTGATGGTCCCGCCCGTCACCTACGGCATTCCGATGGCCACCGTGATGTACAAGTTCCATCTCGCTGGCACGCTCACGGGCGTGATCCTCGCGAATCTGGTGCCCGCGCTGCCGTTCGTGATTCTGGTGATGACGCCGTTCATCGAGCAGATCGATCCGAATCTGGAATCGGCGGCGCGCATCTTCGGGGCGAACACGACGCGTTACTTTCGCTATGTTTTGCTGCCGCTGCTGGTGCCGGGCATGCTCGCGGCCGGTTTGCTCGTGCTCGTGCGCACCATCGGCATGTTCGAGCTGACGTTCTTCACGGCGGGACCGACCACGCAGACGCTCGTCGTCGCGCTCTATTACGCGGTGTTTTCGACAGGCGTGCGAGCGCCGCAATCCATCGACGCCATGGCGATGATCTACATGGCGATCACGCTGATCTGGGTGCTAATCGCGCTGCAGTTCGTGAGTCCGACGCAACTGGTTTCGCGCGTGAAGGAGCAGCGGCAGTGATGGGACCGCGTGATGTCGTGGCGCTCGCGGCCGAGCCGCGTCTGACGATTGCGAGTGGGCCGCATGTCATCGAAGTGGCGCCGTCGGCGGGCGGGCGCATCACGCGCTTCGCCACCGGATTCGCCGGCGGTCTGCAAGACTGGCTCGTGCCGATCACGCTTTCAGGCTGGCCCGCCGATACCTGGCCGAAAGGCGGCAGCTATCCGCTCGTGCCGTTTTCGAATCGCGTGCGCGATGCGCGCTTTCCGGCACCGGATGGCGAGCGTGTCGAGTTGTCGACGTTTCCGGGCATGGCGCACGCGCTGCATGGCTTCGGGCAATACGCGGCGTGGCAGGTCGAGCGCCATGACGCGGATTGCATCGTGATGCGTTATGTGCATCGCGAGGACGAGCATGGCTGGCCGTGGCCGTTCGAAGCGGAGCAGGTCATCCAGGCGAACGCCGAGGGTGCGCGGCTGTCGATGCGCGTGTTGAACCGTTCCGCGCGGCCGATGCCGGTCGGCATGGGTTTTCATCCGTATTTCGCGGCGCAGGAAGCCGAACTGGATGCGAGTATCGACTGGCGGCATGAAGGCGAGATTGCGGTCGAGCCATCGGGGGATGCGCCAGCGCGCCGGCATCGACGAGAAGAGCAAGGGTACACGCGCTATCTGAGCGGATGGAGCGGCCGCGCGACGCTAAATTTCGCCGACGGCCGCACGCTTTCGCTCGACGCCGGCGACACGCTCGATCACGTCGTCGTGCACTGCCCGGCCGGTGCGGGCTATCTGTGCGTCGAGCCCGTGTCGCACGTGAGCGATGGTTTCAATCTCGACGCACGGGGCTTGCGCGGGACGGGCGTCGCCGTCATTGCGCCAGGTAGTGAAAAAGCGGTGTCGCTCGTGATGGCAGCCGGCGTGAGCCGGGACGAACGCCCGGCCGGCGCCGGCGCCTGACGCGCGCCGCCGGGGCGTGCCGCATGCGCGATGCATTGGCCGGCAACACGCCCCCGGCTAAAAGGCAAGCATCCCTGTTCATGCGGCACCTCCCGTTTCGAGCGTCAGCGCGTGGCCGGCGCGGAGAAAAATGCCTCGACCATTTCGACGATGCGCCACGTCGAACATGGTCTGCGGCAATGCGCGTCGAAGCCGGCTTCCTTCAGCGTCTGCACCGGATCGGCGGGTAAAACGTTGCTGAGGGCGACGAGCAGCCGCCCGGTGACATCGACATCCATGCGCAGCGTGCGGATAAAGACGTAGCCGGACTCACTGTCCAGACTCGTATCGACGATAAGCGCCTGCGGCTTCCAGCTATTCACGAGCGCGCGCACCGACTTGAGATCCTGCGACAGAATGACCTGCAGGCCCTTCAGGCGAAGCTGTACGGCGAGCGATTCACCGATCGATTTATCCTTATGAGCCACCAGCACGCGCCGAGGCGCATCGCCCGTGTGAGCCCGCTTCATTCGCCACAACGCGAACTCCCGTTCGTTGTTGGCTTGACTGCTTGACATCTCATCCTCCCGGTCTTGGTTGATCTCTTGGTTGATTCGATGCCGAGCATTTTTGACCGGCCGTGCTTTGTCCAACACCCGGCACGGGTAGGGGGTTCAGGGGATTTTGGGAGACTGCCGAATGTATCCCTGCGAAGGGAGGGTGGAAGTCAATCAGCGAACGCGTAATATCGGAACCGTTCTCGGAGCTTTGCAATGGAAAACGGTTATTTCAAAAATGTATTGCTGGTAGAGGACGAAGGGCTGACCAGGAGCGCGATGAAAAGTCTCATCCTGGCGAACGAGCCTTTGCTTGAAATCGACGAAGCGGACGGTTTCGAGCAGGCTAAGGCCAAGTTGTCGGCCAACTCGTATGACCTGATGTTTCTCGACTACCACTTGCGCGGTCAGACCACGGGTATGGATTTGCTCAACTGGATCCGCGAGGAAGATCGCGAAATTCAGACGGTCATGCTTTCAGCCCAGGACGACCGCGATACGGTGCTCGAGTGCATCAAGAACGGCGCGTGCGGATTCATTTCCAAGGGTAGCGAACAGGGCGCGGGCGTGTTCCGCGAGGCGCTCAAGACTATCCTGAACGGCCGCGTCTATCTGCCGAACACGGTACTCGGCAAGGGCGGTCATAGTCCGCGTCCGGTCACGCCTCACGCTGGGATTACCGTCGAATCGCTGGACTTGCCGCCACGGCTTACCGAAACC
This sequence comes from Caballeronia sp. HLA56, assembly GCF_054655155.1. NCBI lineage: Bacteria > Pseudomonadati > Pseudomonadota > Betaproteobacteria > Burkholderiales > Burkholderiaceae > Caballeronia > Caballeronia sp. HLA56. The sequence goes on from NZ_BAAHOB010000001.1 coordinate 562,119, forward strand.
TTGCGGTATCTTCTGCAGGGCTTATCGAATAAGGCGATTGCGCGGAAGATGAATATCAGCGAAAACACGGCGAAGGAGTATTCCAGCGACTTGCTGGCGCGCTTTCACGTCACGCGGCGCACGTTCCTCATCGTGGAAATGGCGCGGCGAGGAATCGAGATGCCGATGAGCAATACGTCGTCGGCTTCCTGAGACGGTTCTCTGCCAATAATGCGCGGGCGCACCGAGAGGGCGTCCGCGTCGTCGTTTGGGTTCAGGAAATCCGTCGCAAAAGCGCCGCGTCCCCATTTCTCAAAAATTCGGACGAATCCGACGACGGTGTTAAGGTAGAGCCCGTTTATTTCAAGACGGGAATCTGCAGGTGAATAGCGGTTCGAGATTCAGCACACTCCGGCGCGGCGGCGCAGCTTATGCGGTAGCGATGGCGCTGGCCTTGGCACTTGGCGCTTGCGCGCCCCTTCCGCAACAGGCCGATGCCGATGCGGCCGCCGCGGCATCTGCCGCGTCCGCGGCTCAGGCAGCACAGGCGGCGCGTGCTGCCGCCAAGCCCGTGGCACCGTCCCCGCCGGGCGAGCAGCGTATCGTGATCGGCGGCACTAGCGGGTTCCACACGACCGTGAAGACAACGCCGCCCTCGCAAGTCTGCGATACCGACGCTTTCGCCGACGGCGTGCGCTACGGCTACGCGCTCACCTGGAATCGGCTCATCGCTGAGGCGGCGCGCAGCGGTGGCCGCGTCGACAAGCGCAAATTCGATGCATCCGCCGTGCACTCGCAGGACGACCAGTACAAGATCCAGTGGGACGGCAGGGAGCGCACTAACGCGTGCGCGTCGGATGGCTATCTGATTGGACGCATCGTCGGCACGCACCTCGCAGGCTTGAATCTGCGCGACGGCAAGCCGTCTTGAACGCCTTCTAGTTGCTTAGTCGCAAAGGTGGGCCGCAGTGACATAGCGGCTCGCGACCGCGATATCCCCGTAAATCGTGTAGCCGGTGCCGCCCGCGGATTGTTGCGCGACGGCCAGCACCGTCGATGCACCGCCTTTTCCCGCCACCGAAACCGCTTCGGTATCCGCGCTCAGCGAGTATTCGCGTACGCGCCCGCCAATCGGCGTCCACCTGGCCTTGGCGCATTCCACGAAGTCGTAGGGCGCGCGCTGTGAGGTGCCGGAACCGATCGGCACGGTCTTGATGAGGGCGTCGTCCGTGCTTGCGCAGGATGCGAGGACGAGAGCAAAACACGTTGCTGCACAGGTTGTGACAATTTTTCTCATAATTCCTATGACTTTCTCTGCAGTATCCGCTTAATCTGCGCCCCGTGCGCCGAAACTGGCGTGCCGATGCGGTGGCGGTCGATCGTAACCGCAAGGCTGACGAACCGTAAACCCGCCAGTTCTTGCTATTCGAGCACGGTCGGCCGCTTGCAAAACCGCTCCAGCTCACGATTTCCACGTTCTTACCCGTGGTTGTCCCAATATTAGTCAAGTTGGGTCAACCGTCGCCGTTATACAGGCGTTTCTCGCTCTGAAGCCTTTTGTATGGCGCGAGCACGGGCGGCAAGTGTAGACGAGCCGAACGAGCGCTGCGACCGCGCAAGGTTGCGCGGTTCCCGATAACGATGATCAGCGCTCGCGCCGGGCAGTATCCCTGCCCACGCGAGCGCGGGCAAGTTCCAAAGAACGCATGTCTCGCAGAAAGTTGTTCTCCCGGCTTCGCGCCACGTCGATGCCCGCTCGTTTCAGCGGCATCGTTTCCGATCCTCAGCGGCTCGCCGCGCCTGCGCTCACGGTAATCGTCGGCGTGTTGCTGCTCGTGGTCTTCGAGCATCTTTCGCGCGCGGTCAATTATCAGTCGGTGATGCACGCGCTGCGAGCGACGACGCCGCAGGCGTGGCTCGCGGCGCTTTGCGCGACCGCGCTCAGTTTCGCCGCGCTCGTGGGACGCGACGCCGTCGGTTTGCGGCACATTGGCGTGAGCGTGCCGCGTTCGCTTCTGTGGGTCGGCGCGACGGTGGGATCGGCGCTCGGCAACGTGACCGGCTTCGGCGCGCTGACGGGTGGCGCCGTGCGCTGCCGCGTGTATGGCGCGGCCGATGTCACGCCGGCTCAGGTTGGCCGCCTTTCGGTCTTCACGGGCGTCACGCTCGCTTTGTCGCTCGCCTTCATGGCTGCGGCCGGCATGCTGTTCTCGGCGGGCACGCTCGCCGGCATGATGCATCTTTCGCCGACGATCTTGCAGATCATCGGCGCCGCGCTGCTCGCCGTGTTCGTCGCGATGCTTGTCTTTTGCGGCCGCGCGCCGCGCACCTTGCAGTCGCGCTGGAAGTGGCTCGCGTTCACGGTGCCGTCGCGCCGCGATTTCTTGGCACAAACGGCGCTTGCCGTCGTCGATGTGTTCGGCGCCGGTCTCGCACTGTGGGCGCTGTTGCCGGGCGCGCAGGTCGGCTTCGGCGAATTTATGACGGTGTTTTCGGCGGCCATGTTGCTCGGCATGATCGGTCATACGCCGGGCGGCGTGGGCGTATTCGAAGCCGCGATGGTTTTCGCGCTCGGCAGCAGCGCCCGGACGCCGGACGTGCTCGCCGCGTTGCTCGCGTATCGTGCGATCTACTTCGGCCTGCCGCTGATCCTCTCCGCCGGTGTGATGACCGCGTTCGAAGGCCGCGCGCTCAAGGGCAGCTTCGGCTTCCTGCGTCCGAGCCGCGTTTCGCAACTCGCGCCGCTGTTTCTGTCGATCGTGACCTTCGCGGCTGGCTCCATGCTCGTCATCTCCGGCGCCACGCCCGCTTTCAAGATCCGCATTGCGTTCTTGCAGACCGTGCTGCCGCTGTGGGTGCTGGAGAGCTCGCAGCTGCTCGGCAGCGTGCTCGGCGTGCTCCTGTTGTTCGTCGCGCGCGGCCTGATGCGCCGTCTCGATGCGGCGTGGTGGCTCGCGCTCATGCTCGCGGTGGCGAATCTGGCGCTGTCCCTCGCGAAGGGTCTCGCGTTCGTCGAGGCAGGCGTGCTTGCGGTCCTGATCCTCCTGCTCGTCGCGACGCGCGAGCGGTTCAACCGCCGCTCGTCGCTGTTCGCCGAGCGCTTTACGGCGACGTGGCTGTTTTCTATCGGCATGGTGATCGCGGTTGCCGTGTGGATCATGTTCTTCGCTTTCCGCGACGTCGCCTACAACACCGATCTCTGGTGGCAGTTCGCTTTCGACGACCGCGCGCCTCGCGCCTTGCGTGCAACGCTCGCGGCGGGTGTGTTCGCGTCGGCGTTCGCGGTGTGGCAACTGCTGCGTCCGGCGGCAGGCCGTTTCGAGAAACCCGCGCCGCAAGATCTCGCCGATGCCGCGCGCATCTTCCGCGCGCAGGAGCGCAGCGACGCCGGTCTCGCGATGATGGGCGACAAGAGCTTTCTCTTCTCCGAGTCGCGCCAGGCTTTCCTGATGTACGCGAAACACGGCCGCACGTGGGCCGCGCTGCACGATCCGGTCGGGCCGCGCCACGAGTGGGCCGCGTTGATCCGTCAATTCGTCGCGCTCGCGCATTCGCACAACGGCCGCGCGGCGTTCTACCAGGTGCGCGCCGATGCCTTGCCGCTCTATCTCGACGCCGGCCTCACGCTGATGAAGCTCGGCGAGGAAGCGCACGTCGCGTTGTCGGAATTCGATCTGAAGGGCTCGCATCGGTCGCATCTGCGCTATGCGTTGAAGCGCGGCGAACGTGATGGCTTCGATACCGAAGTGATCGATCCGTCGCGTGTCGCCGAATGCATGCCGATGCTGCGCACCATCTCCGACGACTGGCTCGACAGCCGTTCCGCGCGCGAAAAAAGCTTCTCGGTGGCGGCGTTCAACGAGGATTATCTGGCGGCGCAGTCCGTGTTGCTCGTGCGTCAGCAGGGCGCGCCGGTCGCCTTCGTCACCTTCATGACGACGGACATGAACACCGAAGCGACCGTCGGCGTGATGCGCCATGTCGCCGAGGCTTCGCCGTACGCGATGGAATATCTCTTTACCAAGCTCGCGCTGCATCTGAAGGAAGCGGGCTTCAAGTCGCTGTCGCTCGGTATCGCGCCGCTGTCGGGGATGGAGCCGACGCCGCTGGCATCGCACTGGCATCGGCTGGCGGGCCTCGTGTGGCGTTTCGGCGGGCGCTTCTACAACTTCCGCGGTCTGCGCGGATTCAAAAGCAAGTTCCAGCCGCGCTGGGAACCGCGTTACCTCGCGGCGTCCGGTTCGGTTGGCGTATTTTTCACTTTGGCGGACCTATCGCTTCTGGCGGGAGGCTGGCGTTCATGATTTTGAATAGCAAGAAACTGATTGCGGCGGCGCTTGCCGGCATGTCGATGCTGGGCGCGGCTCACGCGGCATCCACGATTTCGGGTGGCACTTATGGCCAGGTCACGCTCACCAAGCCTTCGGGCGACATGACCGGCTTCGTCGTCTTGTTCTCCGAGAAAAGCGGCTGGAATGCGAGCGATCAGCAAGCCGCCGATGCGCTCGCCGCGAAAGGCGCGATGGTCGTCGGCGTCGATACGCCGCGCTACGCCGCCCGCCTGACCGCGGAAAAAGAGAAGTGCCACAACCTCGTCGGCGACGCCGAGAGCATGAGCCATCAGCTCGAACGCACGGTGCAGGCGAGCCACTATTACTCGCCTATTTTCGCGGGCACGGGCCAAGGCGCGATTCTCGCCGAGCAGGCGCTCAAGCAGGCGCCGGACAATACGGTTGCGGGCGCGATATCGCTTGCGCCGGATACTCAACTCGACGCGCGCTTTAATCCGTGTCCGCCCGACCCGACCATCATCCACGCGAAGGGTTTGCCGGGCTTCATGGCGCGCGATGCGGTGCAGCCGGGCCGCGGCAAATCCGATGCGATCGTCGCGATGGCGGCGCCGCATCTGAAGAAGGCGGAAGTCGCGGGCGAGCATGACGTGTCCGATCTGCCGCTCATCGAGTTGCGCGCCGCGCAGCCGACGGATTTGCTTGCCATCGTCATTTCCGGCGATGGCGGCTGGCGCGATCTCGACAAGACGATGGCGCTTGCGCTACAGCGCGATGGCGTGTCGGTGATCGGCATCGATTCGCTGCGCTATTTCTGGAGCGAGAAGTCGCCGCAGCAAACGGCGGCGGATATCGCGCGCGTGGTTCGCACTTACAACGCGCGCTGGCATACGAGCCATGTGGCGCTGGTTGGCTATTCGTTCGGCGCGGACGTCATGCCGTTTGCCTACAACCGTTTGCCGGACGACGTACGCGATCAGGTTTCGTATGTCTCGCTGATGGGTTTTTCGCCGTCGGCGGATTTTCAGATTCGCGTGACGGGTTGGCTCGGCATGCCGGCAAGCGACAAGGCGCTCAAAGTACGGCCCGAACTCAACAAGCTGCCGCCGGCGCTCGTGCAGTGTATCTACGGCGAGAAGGAGGAAGATACGCTGTGTCCGTCGCTGACGAAGACGGGGATCGAGGTGGTGAAGCTGCCAGGCGATCATCATTTCGGTGGCGACTACGATGCCTTGGCGCGGCGCATTCTCGCGGGATGGCGTAAGCAGATCGCGGCGCGAGGAGAACAGGCGCAGACGGCTTCGCGGTAGGCGGGTCGTTCGAGTTTGGTTTGAAAAGCCGAAGCGCGATGGGTCGCGTTTCGGCTTTTTTGCGTTTGCGGACTGCGCTCTTGATTAATGCGGGCGCTTCGTTCGAGTTCGCTCGTTGGTGCGGTTCGAGAGTCAGGGCGCAAGGCGAGCGCCAGTTTCCCGAGCGTCGTCGTTCACGATTCAGCGTCATCGTCTACCATGACCGGACCCTACACGCGGAGTCCGGCATGTCTCTCATCGATCATCTCGACCATCTCGTCCTCACCTGCGTCGACGTGGAGGCGACCAAACGCTTTTACGTCGATGTGCTGCAGATGAAGTTCGAAAGCTTCGGCGCGGACCGTCTCGCGTTTCACTTCGGCAATCAGAAAATCAATCTGCACGTGCGCGGTTCCGAATTCGAACCGAAGGCGCATCTGCCGGTGCCGGGCGCGCTCGATCTGTGCTTCATCGCCGCCGTGCCGCTCGACCGGGTGATCGAACGGCTCGCGCAGATGAACGTGCCGATCATCGAAGGTCCGGTCGAACGAACCGGCGCGACGCAAAAATTGCGCTCGGTCTATGTGCGCGATCCGGACTACAACCTGATCGAGATATCCGAACTCATTTGAGCGGACCGAGATAGTCCAGCTTGCCGATAGGCGCGCCGAGGTGACGCAGGATGTCGTGCGTCGTCACGACATGGAAGTAGAAATTCGGCAGGCCGAAGCCGAAGAGATAATCGACGCCCGAAAACGATGGTTCGAAGTTGGGAAACTTCATCGTGACGGTGCGCGTTTCGCTGTCGGCCAGTGTCTCTTGCTGGATGCTCTTCAGAAACACGATGGTCTTCGCGATGCGCTCTTGTAAAGCGGCAAAGCTGTCTTCGTTGTCTTCGAAACGCGGAGCTTCCGCGCCTGAAAGACGCGCGGCGGAAAGCTTGGCCGTATCGCTTGCACGCTGAATCTGCGCGGCGAGCGGCAGCATGTCGGGGGCGAGACGCGCGTTGATTACATCGGCGTGGGTGAGGCCTTTTTCATCGGCGAAGGCGGCGCCTTTTTCCAGCAGGCTGGCGCAGACTTCGAGTCCGCGAATGAACACGGGAATCGACGCGCGATACATCGAGAGTGACATGGGAGAGCGCTCCTTTTTTGGTTTGTGATGCGGGTAGGGCTAGGGTAGGCGTTTTTGAGTTGCCTCAATCATGGCCGCCGCGCCGAGTATGTCGGCGGGGCATAAGCATAGCGCTGTGAGGTGCGGGCTGCTGAAGTGAATCGGCGAGCCGGCTTGGTGCGTCGCGTTGCGGACATGAAAGCTCGAACGGCTGGCTGCGACGCTTTCCATGAACGGCGATTCGGCGTGCCACGCCGCGAGAACCGCATTCTCACCCAGACGCCTCACCATGTCTCGCGTTCCACTCCCGAAGTCGTTCTTCGTAACGCTCCAGCGCTTCTTCATAAAGATCGAACACGCAAGGATGGCAGCCGCTTTGGCAGCAGTCTTCCGGCAATGGACGTTCGGGGGGCGCAGGGCGCGGGTCGTCGGTAGGGGGCATCTCTCGCTGTGGGGAATCTCATCGGGTCATTGTGCATTGCATGTTGCATGCAACATGCCGCATGCAAAATGCTTCGTCACCCAGGAGCGCACGGTCGTCTAAATTTTGGCGGCGGCCTGCGAACGCCGAATGCGATACTTTCGCGCGAGGCATTCTACAAACCGCGTCGATCGGACACAGGATTCTCCCGATGAACCAGACCGTCAGGCATGCGATTTCTGGTGCGCTCCTAAGCGTGTTGCTGGCCGCGTGCAGCGCGCCTCAGTCCGATGCGGGGCGAGCGCAAACCGCGCAATCGACGCAAGCCGGAAACACAGCGTATAGCGCGGAGATCCGCCGCACGGAGTCGGGCATCCCGCACGTACGCGCGGCGGATTGGGGCAGTCTCGGCTTCGGTTTCGGCTACGCGCAAGCCGAAGACAACCTGTGCACGCTCGCCGATGCCTTCGTCACCTATCGCGGCGAGCGCTCGGCCTCGTTCGGCGCGGAGGCGCGTCCGCCAGCGATGTCGACGTTCGGTCAGCCGCGCAACCTCGATGCCGACTTCTTCTTCCGCATGGTTATCGATCAGGCCGCCGTCGAACGCTATCGCGCGGCGCAAGCCGTCGACCTGCGCGATCTGATCGATGGCTTCGCCTCCGGTTACAACCGCTATCTCGCAGATTTAAACGCGGGCAATTTTCCGAAGTTGCATGCTGCATGCAAAGGCAAGCCGTGGGTCGACAAAATCACATCGGACGATATTTACCGTCGGCTGATCGCGGCGAATCTCGCGGGCGGATCGACGCGCTTCGTGCAGGCGATTGCGGCGGCGCAACCCCCGAAAGCGGGAGCGACGCCGCGCGGGGAGACAACGCCGGACGCGGCGCCGGCGACAAGCAGTACATCGGCTGGTCCGCTGGATGAAAGCGGCGGGCGAATCGCGCCAACGCCATCTCCGGTGAACAAGGGCGCTCTGCTTGCTGCCGCCAGTTCGCGAATGTTGCCGCGCTATCTCAGCGGCGAAGGTCCAGGCATGAGCAATGACGCAGCATCCGGCGCTCCGCTTCATGCCATGAAATCGCACGATTTTTCGGGCTATTCCGCCGGTGACAATCCTGGCCTCAGCAATCAAGCACCCGCATTCGGCACTCCGCTCCACGCCAACAACCCGCTCGATGCCCTGCGCTATCCCATCGGCGAAAACCCCGGCATCGGCAGCAACGCACTCGCATTCGGCGCGCCGGTAACGCGCGACCAACGCAGCATCCTCTTCGGCAATCCGCACTGGTTCTGGCGCGGCCCGGACCGCTTCTATCAGGCGCAACTGACCATCCCCGGACGCGTGAATGTGGCCGGCGTGTCGTTTCTCGGCGTGCCGCTCATCGTGCTCGGCTTCAACGAGAACATCGCGTGGACGCATACCGTATCGAGCGCGCGCCGCTTCGGCATCTTCCAGTTGACGCTCGATCCCGCCGATTCCACGCATTACATGTTCGATGGTCGAAGCCAGCCGATGACGCCCGTGCCGCTCACCGTCCGCGCGCTTCGCGCCGATGGCACGATCGAATCCGTCACGCGCACGCTGTATCGAACGCGCTTCGGTCCGGTGATGGACCTGTCCGCGCTCTCGCCGGCACTTGGATGGAACATACAGCGGGCCTATGCGCTCGCCGATGTCAACGCCGACAACGCACGCGCCTTCCAGAACTTTTTCGCGTGGAACCAGGCGCGCTCGCTCGAGGATTTCATGGCGATCCAGAAGCGCTATGCGGCGATGCCGTGGGCCAACACACTCGCGATCGGCCGCAACGACGCGCGCGTCTGGTTCGCCGACATCGGCGCGATCCCCGACGTGCCCGACGCGCTCGCCGATGCATGCACGCCGCCCGCCGGCCGCGCGCTCGCGAGCCGTATGCCGGGCGTGCCGTTCCTCGACGGTTCGAAGAGCGCCTGCGCGTGGCGCGCGGATGGATCGAGCGTGCAGCAGGGCGCGCTGCCGGTCGCGCAAATGGCGAGCGTCGTGCGCGGCGATTACGTCGGCAACTTCAACGACAGCTACTGGCTCACCAACGCGAACGCGCCGCTCACGGGCCTTGCGCGCGTGGCCGGAGCGACGCGTTACGAGCAGTCGCTGCGCACGCGTTACGGCCATCTGCTCGCGGCGCGGCTGCAGCGCGAGCCGGGCGGCATCACGCGAGACGCGCTGGAAACCGCGGTGCTGGCTACCGGCTCGATGTCGGAGAGACTGTATCGCCAACCGCTGCTCGATGCCGTGTGCAACGGCAACGACGCGCAATACGCTTTGCATGATGCATGCGAAGTGCTGCGCAGCTGGAACGGTTCATCGGATATCGATGCACGCGGCGCGAACCTCTGGGACGAGTTCTGGCAACGCGTGACGCGCCTCGCGCCCGAGCGCCTCTACGCGACGCCCTTCAGCCCCGACAAGCCGCTCGATACGCCGAGCGGCTTCAACATCGACAATCCAGCCGTCGTACAGGATCTGCGACAGGCGCTCGGCGGCGCGGCGCTCGCGCTCCGGCTGAACGGTTTCGCGCTCGATTCGCGGCGCGGCGACATTTTGTATACCACGCGCGCGGGCGAACGCGTGCCGCTCTACGGCGGTTGCGACGAAGCGGGCTACTTTACGGTGGTATGCGCGCGGCGTCCGCTGGACGCGAAGGGGTATCCGATGGACGCGAACGGTCAGGGCGACAGCTACGTACAAGTCGTCTCGTTCGCGGCCGATGGCCCGGGCGGCGTGGAGGCAGACACGCTGCTGTCGCATTCCGAGTCCGACGATCCCGCTTCGCCGCACTCGGCCGATGCCACGCGTCTTTTCTCGGCAAAACAGTGGGCGCGCTTTCCGTTCACCGATCAGGCGATCGAAGCCGATCCAGCCGTTTCGCGCACCGTGATCACGGGAACGCGCTATTGATCATACATATTGAAAAAAATTGCATGTTTGCCGCACGATCAAAGGCATGGGCGCAAAAGGGCCGCGAAACCCGTCTATGATGAAGGTTTTGCCCGCCTGGACACACGCTCATGACTAACGGCGACAATACGCAACACGAAGAAGCGGTACGGCTCGATTCGACGGAACTGCAGCGTTTCGTCGACCAGAAATGGAACGATGAGATCGTGCCCGCGCTGACCGACTACATCGCGGTGCCCGCGAAAAGCCCGATGTTCGACGCGGACTGGGCGCGGAACGGTTTCATCGAACGGGTAGTGACGGACGCGGTGGACTGGGTGAAGGCGCAGCGCGTCACGGGCCTGAAAGTCGAGATCGTGCGTCTGCCTGAACGCACGCCCGTGATCTTCTTCGAAGCGCCCGCAACGCGTTCGGGCAGCACCGAAACCGTCGTGCTGTATGGCCACCTGGACAAGCAGCCTGAATTCGAAGGCTGGCGCAATGATCTCGGCCCGTGGACGCCGAAGTTCGAGGACGGCCGGCTCTACGGCCGGGGCGGTGCGGACGACGGCTACGCGACCTACGCCAGCATCACGGCGCTCGCCGCGCTCGACGCCCAAGGCGTGGAGCGGCCGCGCTGCGTCGGCATCATCGAGACGTGCGAGGAATCGGGCAGCTACGACTTGCTGCCGTATATCGACGCGCTCCGCGAACGCCTGGGCGATGTCGGCCTCGTGATCTGCCTGGACTCCGGCGCGGGCAACTACGACCAGTTGTGGCTCACGACTTCGCTGCGCGGTCTGGTCTCGGGCGACCTCGAAATCCAGGTGCTCGAAGAAGGCCTGCATTCGGGCGGCTACGGCGGCATCGCGCCATCGACCTTTCGCATCATGCGGCAACTGTTCGAGCGGCTCGAAGACGCGGCCACCGGCAACCTGCTCCCGAAGGACTTTCATTGCTCGATTCCCGCGCAACGTCTGCGCGAGGCTGAAGCGACCGCCCGCATTCTCGGCGACGATGTCTGGAAGAAACTGCCGTGGAGTTGTGGCCAGGACGGCGGCAGTGTGTTGCCGACCACTACCGACCCGCAAGAAGCGCTCATCAATTCGACGTGGCGTCCGTCGCTGACGGTCACGGGAGCGGCCGGCCTGCCGTCACTCGCCGACGCCGGCAACGTGCTCGCACCGCGCACCGCGTTCAAGCTGTCGCTGCGTCTGCCGCCGCTTGTCGAAGCCGCCGAAGCGGTCGGTCAGTTGAAGTCGCTGCTGGAACTCGATCCGCCTTACAACGCCAAGGTCACGTTCAAGGCTGAAGCCGGCGCGGCCACTGGCTGGAGCGCGCCCGAGCTTGCGCCCTGGCTGGGGACGTCGTTGAACGATGCATCGCGTCGCTACTTTGGCGCGGATGTCGCATACATGGGGCAGGGCGGCACCATTCCGCTCATGAACACGTTGAAGGAAGGCTTTCCGCGCTCGCAGTTCATGGTGTGCGGCGTGCTCGGCCCGAAGTCCAACGCGCACGGGCCGAACGAATTCCTGCACGTGCCCTACGCAAGGAAACTGACGGCGGCGGTGGCGGAAGTAATTGCTGCTGCGCCCTGATTCAACGCGTCTTCCGGAATCAGAAATCGCCCGCTTCGCGCGGGCTTTTTTTCGGGCCTTTTCAGCGAATTCTTCAAAACGAACTGGTAAGGCCAGTTGATCATGGGTAAAGTAATAGGCCCTCGCCCGCCGTGCGGCATTGCGGCCGGGCCATGCACTTCACATACAGGAGACAGACATCGCGATGAACGATACCCAAAAATCCCCCGAACTGCGCATCGCCGCCGATACCCTTCACGCCTATGTGCGCGCCATCTGGGAAAGCGCCGGCAGCGCGCCGCGCGAGGCCGAACTGGTGGCGGACCATCTCGTGATGTCGAATCTCTCGGGGCATGATTCGCATGGTGTCGGCATGATTCCGCGCTATACGTCCTCGCTCGCGGATGGCCAACTCAAGCTCAACACGCATGCTGAAATCGTTCGCGATGCGGGCGCCGTCATCACCGTCGATGGTCGCAAGGGCTTCGGTCAAGTGGTTGCCTACGAGGCGATGGAATTCGGCATCGAGCGCGCGAAGAAGTTCGGCGTGTGCGCGGTCGGCTTGCGCAACGCGCATCACATCGGCCGGATCGGACACTGGGCGGAGCAATGCGCGAAGGCAGGGCTCGTGTCGTTTCACTTCGTAAATGTAGCGGGCGATCCGCTGGTGGCGCCGTTCGGCGGTATCGACCGGCGCTTCGGCACGAACCCTTTTTGCGCGGCGTATCCGCGTAAAGGCAAGAAGCCGCTGGTGCTGGATTTCGCGACAGCGGGCATTGCTTACGGCAAGACGCGCGTGGCCTACAACAAGGGCGTGCAGGTCGCGCCGGGCATGTTGCTCGACCACGCAGGCGTGCCGACGCTCGAACCGAAAGTGATGCATGAAGAGCCGTTCGGCTCGCTGACCGCATTCGGTCTGCACAAGGGCTCGGGGCTTGCCGCGCTCTGCGAGATTTTCGGCGGCGCGCTTTCGGGCGGATATACCACGCATGAGAGCACGCTGGAGAAGTCGAGCGCGATCATCAATTGCATGACTTCGGTGATTCTCGACCCGAACGCGTTCGATGCCCCGGCCGCAGAGGCCGAAGCGGAAGCGTTCCTCGAATGGATGAAGGCTTCGCCGAAAGCCGCTGGCACCGATGCGATTCACGCGCCCGGCGAACCGGAGGAAGCGCGCCGCGCCGAGCGCAATTCGAACGGCGTGCCGGTCGACCCGACTACGTGGCGGCAGATTCGCGAATCGGCTGTAAAGTCGGGGATGGCGGAGACGGAAATCGAGAAGTTCGCGGGCGCGTTGAAGTAACGTGAAACCGAAGGGCAAATTGGTCAAGCCAGTTTGCCCTTCGCGCTTTGTTTTGCTTGATGGCAGATTGCCTCTGGCCTCAGTCGCGGAATAACGGCGCGACTTTCAGAGCCGAAGCGACACCATTCACCGCACCATTTCTTTCTCGATCCAGTCAATGACCGAGGTCCGCTTCGGCTCCCAGCCCAGCAGGAAGCGCACGCGCTTGCCTCTGACGCGGCTGTTGGAGCCAAGCCCGTAGTTGGCCATCTCATAACCCCATTCCTTGACGGCATCTTCAAGCGGCCAGTCTTCGGGGCCGCGCAATTGCATCGCGCGCGCCATGGCGGTGGTCATGTCGCGATATTGCGCCTCGCCGCTTTCGATGAAATAGAACGTGCCGGCCGGCGTCTTGTCGAGTGCGCGTCGATAAGCGTCGACGACATCGTCGATATGCACGTTCGACCAGATGTTCAGCCCGCGTCCGACATGACGCACGATGCCGCTCTTCTGCGCCTGACGTTCGAGTCGCGGCAGTTGCACGCTTGCGGTGTTCGGAATGGCGCCGTGACCGTAGATCAGCGTGTTGCACAGCACGGCAGAGCGCACGCCACGCTTGGCGGCGCCCAGCACGAGCTTGTCGATGGCCACGCGCGGCGCCTTGTCGGCGGTCGGTTCCGGCAGATTCTCTTCGGTGTAGATGTTGTCCGATGCTTCGCCGCCCGACGCATCGCCGACAATGCTCGATCCGCTCGTGTGCAGGAACGGTTTGTCGGAGCCTTCGAGCGCGGCGATCAAGGTTTCGACCGCGCCGCGATGATCGCTGCTGGCCGCGTTGATGACTGCATCGGCAGAACGGGCTTCGGCGGTGAGAAGCGCGGCGTCGTCGAGACTGCCGACGACGGGCTCGATACCCGCCTGCTTCAAGGCGTCGCTCTGCTCGGCTCTGCGGATCAGGCCGCGCACCGTGTGACCGTCGCGCGCGAGTCCCGCCGCGATCGAACCGCCGATAAAGCCGCCTGCGCCTGTGATGAAAATCTTCATGTTTTGCTCCTGTGGTCCCATGCAATGCGATTTGCGGGAATTCGTTTGAACCGATGCAGAGAGTATGTCCCGTTTCGACTTTCGCAAAAACGATGCTAGTCTCAAATCAAACTTGACTTGAAATCAACAATCGATCCGCATCGCGCCCGCATGAAGACCAATACCGACGAACTGCAGGTTTTCGTGACCGTCATTGATAGTGGTTCGATGACCGCCGCCGCCGAAACGCTTCAGCAAACCGTATCCGGCGTGAGCCGCACGCTGACGCGCCTCGAAAAGAAGCTCGACACGACCCTCGTGCGCCGCACGACGCGCCGTCTTCAACTCACCGAGGAAGGCGAGCTGTTTCTGACGCGCGCTCGCGCCATCCTCGCCGCGATGGATGACGCCGAGGAAGCGATCTCGCGCCGGCACGAGCGTCCGGCCGGGCGGCTGCGTGTGGATGCGGCGTCGCCGTTCGTGCTTCACTGCATCGTGCCGAATGTGAAGGCGTTCGCCGCGCTTTATCCGGACATCACGCTGGAACTGACGAGCAACGAGCGCATCGTCGATCTGATGGAGCAGCGCGTCGATATCGCGATTCGCATTGGCGTCCTGCAGGATTCGACCTTGCACGCGCGCTCGCTCGGCAGCAGCCGGCTGCGCGTACTGGCGAGTCCGGATTATCTTGCCGAACACGGCGAGCCGCGTGATGTCGATGAACTCATGCGCGCGCGGCTGATCGGCTTCACCGCGCCCGAAAGCCTCAATGACTGGCCGTTGCGTGCATCGGGCAATATTCCGGGCGCGCCGTTCGTGACGATCCGGCCTGCGGTATCGGCGTCCAGCGGCGAGACTATCCGGCAATTGGCGCTCGATGGCGGCGGCATTGCGTGCCTCGCCGAATTCATGACCGCCGCCGATATCCGCGCGGGCCGTTTGCGTCCGATACTTGACGACGCGCTCGAAGACGTGCGTCAACCGATCAGCGCGGTGTTCTATCAGACCGAATCGATGGCCGCGCGCTCGCGTGCGTTCCTCGACTTCCTGGCGACGAGGCTCACGCTTTGAAATCAAGCTTTGATAATCACTCGACCATGACCATGCCTACGATCAAGACCATCAACGCACCCGAACTTCCGGTTCCCGCCGGCCACTACAGCCACGCAACGCGCGTGGGCAATCTCGTCTGCGTTTCGGGCCAGTTGCCAATGCGCCCCGACGGCACGCATACCGGGGACCGGCCGTTCGAGGAGCAGGCAGAGCAGACGCTTGCCAATCTGCGGACCGTGCTGGAAGCGGCGGGCGCGCGCATCGAGGATTGCATCGAGGTGACGGTGTATCTCGTTGGCGTCGATCACTGGAAAACGTTCAACGAAATTTACACGCGCTTCTTCGGCGACTGGAAGCCGGCGCGCGCCGTCGTGCCGGTTGGCGCGTTGCATTATGGATATCTGGTCGAGATATCGGCGCGGGCGTGGGTGGAAGACGGACGATGATTTTGGCTTGGGATCATCGCGGCTTTCCACGGGTGTTGAGTTTCGCGCGTGATCTTTGAAATGCGAGTCGGCCGTCGCCGCGCGAGTTACGGCATTTGTTGAATCCGGAACGGCTCCGGGCGTGACGGCTTGCGTCGCGCAACGCAGTTCCCGGCGGCTCGCTGCCTCGCGCGCTTTACGCCGAGTCCGATATTTTGTCGGATACCGGAGGACTTCGACCGGACGCGTAATCCCTCGCGTGATGCGAAGTTCCGTCCGGCCGTCGGCACGCGAGTGTTGTCAGGCCAAATCCAGCGCCCCCGTTAAATCGCCGAGCGGCTTCTCCCCGTTCGCCGCAAACGCCCGATCCCGCGACGCCACGCCATCGAGCGGTTCGAGATCGTGCACGCGCGAGATGAAGCGAAGAATCGAGTTGGTGTCGTAGACCGTGTGATCGACATATCCCTTTTTCGCGTACGGCGAAATCACCAGTGCCGGAATGCGCGAACCCGGCCCCCAGCGATCGCCCTTGGGCGGCGAGACGTGATCCCACCACCCGCCGTTTTCATCGACCGTGACGACGATCACCGTGTTCGCCCATTGCGGTCCGCGCTGAATATGCTCGATGACATTGGCGATATGCCGGTCGCCCGAAGCGACATCCGCATAGCCCGCGTGCATGTTGAGATTGCCCTGCGGCTTGTAGAACGTGACGGAAGGCAGGCGTCCGGCATCGATGTCCGCGAGCAGCTTGTTCGTGGATGGATCGTCGCCGAGACCCGCATCGCGCAAATGCCGGGCGCGTGCAACCGTGCCCGGCGCGAAATTGCGAAAGTAGTTGAACGGCTGATGGTGATACTGGAAGTCCGGCACCGAACCCGTGTCCCGATGATCGAGCGCGTACTGCCACGCGCCGCTGTACCACGCCCAGTTGACGCCCTTGGCCGAAAGCCGGTCGCCGATGGTCGCGTAAGTCTGCGGCGGCAGCACGAGCGGATTCGAAGGATCGGCGGTGAAGCTATCGCCGCCGGGCGCGGGACGCACGTTGCTCGGCTGGTACGGCGGGAACATCGTGTTGACCGCGTAGCCGTCCGCGGTGAGGGCGCCATCGCGAACGAATTTGGGCGGCCCTTCGAGCGCGGATTTCGGCGAATCCGGCGCCAGTTTCAGGCGCGGCGTGGTCGGATCGTCGCCATCCACGACGGCGAGCAATCGCGCCGCCGGGGTGTTGCGCACATCGGGATAAAAGGGTGCTTGCGCCGAGATCAGGAAAATGTGGTTCAGCCACGAGCCGCCGAATGCCGACATGAAGAAGTTGTCGCATAGCGTGTATTGCTGCGCGAGGCCCCAGAGCCTGAGCGTATCGGGCGAATTCTGGTAATGGCCCATGACGAGGCCACCCGAGTCGCCCCACGCGGCGAACTGGTTATTGCGGCCCGCGTTGATCTGCATCTGGTTCTGATAGAAACGATGCACGAGGTCGCGTGTAATGACCGAATTGGGAAGCGGCGCGCCGTTCGCGTCCATGATCCGGAAAGGCGAGTTCTTGAGGCCAGCAATCTGCTGCTCGGTGATGGCGTAGCGCGTGCCATCCACTTCCTGCGCCTGCGGCACGAGCCCGCCCCAGATTTTCGGCAGTGTGGGCATGGGCGTGACGCCATCACGGTCGAGCTGCGTGAAGCGCGACGCCGACACCGCCGACAGCGGATACTGCACGCCCGGAAAATTCCCGTACAGATTCGTGAAACTGCGGTTTTCCGCGTAGATCACGACGATCTGCCGCACGTTCGCCGTGAGCGTGCGGTCGAGCGCGACATCAGCCGCTGTTTTTGGTGTGGCAGGCTTCTGTTCGAAAAGATTGCAGCCGCCCAGCGATAAACCGGCGAGTCCGACGCCGGCCGCGAGCAAGCGGCGCCGCGCCGGATCGACAGGCGCGTCGTTCGCCGATGCTTCAGGAAGGGAAGACAACTCGTGATGCGGATGGTCGTTCTCGTTCATCGCCTGACTCCTCGTGGTCTTGTCGCACGCACCGCGCGCCGTGCATCGACGCCTTTTCACGCCGCACGCACCAAGGGCGCGCACGCTTTTCCGCTCTCCGCTGAAGAATGCGGTGACGCGGGCCCAACTGAGAGCGCATGATGCCGTATCGGCGCGCTTGGCGAAACCCGGCCAAACGGCATAAGGCGGATTGCGAACGGCTGCGTATCCGCCTATGTCACTTGGCCGACTGGAAACCGCCGGGCCGCGTGACTAACATCAACTGAACACGAGTTTGGCTCCGACCAGAATCAGCGTCGCGGCAAGCAGGTAACGCAGCACGGTTTCGGGCGCTTTCGAGGAAAGCATGCTGCCAATGGCAATGCCGGGAATCGAGCCGACCAGGAGCGAGAGCAGAAGCGCCCAGTCCACCGAGCCGAGCATCCAGTGCCCGGCGCCGGCAATGAGCGTGAGCGGCACCGCATGCGCCACATCGGAACCGACGATGCGTACCGTCGCGAGACGCGGATAAAGCAGCAGCAGAACCGTCACGCCGATCGCGCCCGCGCCGACCGACGTGATCGAAACGAGCACGCCGAGGATGGCGCCCGTCAGCACGGTCAGAGCGGTTGTGCGGGCAGGGCGTTCCGCTCGTCCCTGGCCTTTGCGGTAGGCCAGTCGCGCGAGCTGCGGCCGAAACACGAGCGACACGGCCGTGATGAGCAGCGCGACGCCGAGAATCAACTGGATCAGGCGGCCCGTGTCGGGTGACGTCACACCGTGCCGGTGCAGGAAATTCAGCGTGATAGCGGCGGCCGGCACGCTGCCTGCGGCGAGGCGACCAGTGATGCGCCAGTCCACCGAGCCCTTGAGGCCGTGTACGAGCGTGCCGGCGGTCTTGGTCGCGGCGGCGTACAGCAGGTCGGTGCCGACTGCCGTTGCCGGATGAATCCCGAAGAGCAGCACGAGCAGCGGCGTCAATAGTGAACCGCCGCCCACGCCCGTGAGGCCGACCAGAAAGCCGACGCCGAGGCCCGAAGCAGAATAAAGTAAGTCGATATGCGGAAATGCCATGGATGCGGAGACCCGTCAGGCCCGGTCCGGTCGAAAAACCGTCGATGATATCCGGTGAGCGGCCCGATTGCTGCGCTTGAGCGGCGGGCACCCTGCAAAAACATCGGTCTGGTCAAGCTGGCCGGCCGTCGTGATTACACACTACTTTCAGTTCAGGAAGGCGCAATGGACACAAAGGATCAGACGCAGGACCAGACGCAACAGCAGCAGCAACAGGCGCAAGCGACTATGCCCGGCGCGGACGATGCCTTCATTCCGACCGAGAACGTCAACATTCCGAGCGAGCGCCAGTTCGTCCTGAAATCGGGCAACACGTTCGCCGTCTACGACGCCAACGGCGATATCCGCGGCGGCGACGACGGCCTGTTCGTCAACGATACGCGTGTGCTCTCGCAATTGGTGCTCACGTTCGGTGGACGCGCGCCGTCACTGCTTTCAGGCAGTGTATCGAGCGATAACGCTGTCTTCACCGCGCACTTGACCAACCGGCCGCTGCCGCCCATCGGCGGAGCCCAGACACCGGAAGGCGTTATCCACGTCGAGCGCAAACGTGTGCTTTCCGGGCACGTATTGCACGAAAGCATCGTGCTGACGAACTACGGCACCGAGCCATCCACGGTGCCGATCTCCATTTCGTTCGCCGCGGACTTTCTCGATATGTTCGAGGTGCGTGGCTCGAAGCGCCAGAAGCGCGGCACTTTGCGGCCGCCCATTGTCGAAAATGGCGAGGTGGTGTTGCGCTATATCGGCCTGGACGAAGTAGAACGCACCGCGCGCATCCAGTTCACGCCCGCGCCGGACGTGCTCTCGCCAACGCGCGCCGATTACGCGCTGCGTATCGAATCGGAGACGGCGATTTCGGTCTATCTCTCCGTCACGGCCGTGACACACGCGCTCAGCGACGCCAGCGAAGAGAGCAAGCGCAACGCCGCCGAAGCCGCCGAGTGTGCGCCCGAATCGGGCCGTCCGGCTATCCGCGAGGCGCTCGTCGAGGCGCATCGGCGTATGCGGGACCGGCGTCGCGCCAGTGCGCGCGTGCGTTCGAGCAATCCACTCTTCAGCGAATGGATCGACCGGTCGCTGGCCGACCTCGGGCTTCTCACCACCGATCTCGAAACCGGCCCGTATCCGTATGCGGGCATCCCGTGGTTCTCCACCGCGTTCGGGCGTGACGCGATCATCACGTCGTTGCAAATGCTGTGGCTGCATCCCACGCTCGCGCGCGGCGTGCTGCGCTTTCTCGCGGCTCATCAGGCGCGCGAGGACTCGGCGTTCCGCGACGCGGAAATCGGCAAGATCATGCACGAGACGCGCAAGAGCGAGATGGCCGCGACCGGCGAGGTGCCATTCGCGCTTTATTACGGTGGCGTCGACAGCACGCCGCTTTTCATCGTGCTCGCGGGCGCGTATGCGGAGCGCACCGGCGATCAGGCGCTCATCGACGAAATCTGGCCCGCGTTGCAACTCGCGGCGGACTGGGTCGCGCGTCATTGCGACAAGAACCCGCACGGCTTGCTCGACTATCAGCGCGCGTCCGAGCATGGACTCGCCAACCAGGGCTGGAAAGATAGTCAGGACTCCGTGTTCCATGCGGACGGTAAATTTCCCATCGGACCGATTGCGCTGGTGGAAGTGCAGGCATACGCATCGACGGCATTCTCGACGATGGCGCGGCTTGGTCGCGAACGCGGCGAACACGAACGTGCGGACGAGTTCGAGCGGCGCGCGCGCCATATCCGCGAGCGCGTGGAAGCAATGTACTGGATGCCGGAGATGGACTTCTACGGCATAGCGCTCGACGGGCGTGGCGACTTGTGCAGGGTGTTGTCATCGAATGCGGGGCATCTGCTCGCGTTCGATCTGGTCGAGCGCGAGCGCGGCGAGAAGGTCGCGCGTCAGCTCGAATCCACCTTGTTCCACACCGGCTGGGGCGTGCGTACGCTCGCCGCCGGGCAGCCGCGTTTCAATCCGATGTCGTACCACAACGGCTCGGTCTGGCCGCACGATACGGCGTTATGCGCGCGTGGCCTTGCGCGTTACGGCGAGCGTGGCGCGGCGGTTGGTCTGCTGCAGGCTTTGTTCGAGGCGGCCGTCACGTTCGACATGCGTTTGCCCGAGCTGTTTTGCGGCTTCACGCGTCAGCGCGGCGAACGGCCGATCGCTTATCCGGTGGCGTGTCTGCCGCAGGCGTGGGCAGCGGGCGCGCCGTTCATGGTCCTCGAAGCGTGTCTCGGCGTGACGATGGACGCGGTCAACGACGAGATACGCATCGACCGGCCGCAGTTGCCGGAGGGCATCGACTGGCTGGAGATCGGCGATCTGCGTCTCGGCGACAAGAACGTGACGATCACGTTCCGGCGCGTGGGCGGCCAAGTGGTGCCGTCGGTGGAAGGGGATGCGCGGGTCGTCGCGGTGCTTTGAGTGAAGAAACGCGCAACGCGTGGGAAGCGTTGCTTGCGAGGTTTCGGGAAATGACCTCGCAAGCTGCGCCGTCCATCCGCTCGAACTTAACGCGCGGAAATCAAACCGCCACGCTGCCCACGTAGTTCTCGGCCAGCGCCGTCGCCGCCGCATGCGAAGTCGTCACATGCTCCAGTTCCGCGACCTGCAGGCGTTGCTCGAAGGGCGACGTATCGTCGAGCTTGTGCAGCATGCGCGTCATCCACCACGAGAAATGCTCCGCGCGCCACACGCGCTTGAGCGCGGTCTCGGTATATTGCGCGAGCTTGTCGCTTTTGCCTTCCTTATAGAAATCGACGAGGGCGGCATTGAGCACCCGCACGTCCGACACCGCGAGATTCAAGCCCTTCGCGCCCGTCGGCGGCACGATATGCGCCGCGTCGCCGGCGAGGAAGAGCTTGCCTGACTGCATCGGCGTGGATACGAAGCTGCGCATACCGACAATGTTCTTCTGAAAAATCTTCCCTTCCGTGATCTGCCAGCCATCGTGGGTATCGACGCGTGCGTGCAGTTCGGCCCAGATGCGGTCGTCGGACCAGGCATCGACGGACTCTTTCGGATCGCACTGGAAATACATGCGCTGCACGCCGGGCGAGCGCGTGCTGATGAGCGCGAAGCCGCGGTCGTGGCGCGCGTAGATGAGTTCGTCGGACGAGGGCGGCGCTTCGACCAGAATGCCGAACCAGCCGAACGGATACACCCGCTGATAGTCCTGCCGCACCGCTTCTGGAATGCACGGGCGCGAGACGCCCTGCGAGCCATCGCAGCCGACGATGAAATCGCACTCCAGCGTTTCGGCGCGCCCTTCATGCGTGTACTCGATGCGCGGCTTGCCGTCGCTGTTCTCCGCGAAATCGTGCAAGCTCACGTTCGACACGTTGAACTTGAGCGCGCCGTTCGCCGCAACGCGCGCCGCGACCAAATCCTTGATGACTTCATGCTGCGCGTAGACCGTGATCGAATGGCCCGTCAGTTCTGTCAGGGCGATACGGCGCCGTTGTCCCTCGAAAGCCAGTTCGAAACCGTGATGCAATGCGCCTTCGGCCTGCATGCGCGCGCCGACTCCCGCCTGATTGAGCAAATCCATCGTGCCTTGTTCGAGGACGCCCGCACGAATGGTCGATTCGATGTCCTGCTGACCGCGCGCTTCGAGTACGACCGACTCGATGCCGCGCAAATGCAGAAGATGGGAAAGCAGAAGCCCGGCCGGGCCCGCACCGACGATGCCGACTTGAGTACGCATGATGTCTCCTTGATTGCGTCGAAATGTTGTGCGTACAGTCTCGTTGCAGCCTCGGTATGTCGCAACGCGATACGGAACATAGCGCCTATCCCATTTCGAGATAAAGGCCCGAAAATGCCGCGATCACGGGTCCATCCCTTGCTGACTCAGGGTAAATCCCGAGCACGCAATCGAATGGAGAGAACAAATGAGCGCGAAGAATTACCCCAAGCCGCCGTTTCCTGAACAGCAGCAAGAACGCCGTCCCGGATTGACCAAGCCGCTCGATCCGCAGCCCGACCACGGCGAGGAGAGTTACAAAGGTAGCGGCAAACTTGCCGGCAAGACTGCGCTCATCACAGGCGGCGATAGCGGCATCGGGCGGGCGGTGGCGATTGCATTCGCGCGCGAAGGCGCGGACGTGGCGATCTCTTATCTCGACGAACACGACGACGCCAAGGAGACGGCCCGCTGGGTGGAAGAAGCGGGACAAAAGGCGCTGCTATTGCCCGGCGACATCACCGACCGCGCGCATTGCCGCGAACTCGTCGCGAAGACGGTGGAGGCGTTCGGCCATCTCGAAGTGCTGGTCAACAACGCCGCTTACCAGATGACCTACGACGGCCTCGAAGACATTAGCGACGACGAGTGGGACAAGACCTACTCGACCAACATCGGCGCGATGTTTCGCATCACCAAGGCGGCGCTACCGCATCTGAAGGAGGGCGCGGCGATCATCAACACGACGTCGGTGAATGCGGACGCGCCGAATCCCGGTTTGATCGCGTATGCGAGTACGAAAGGGGCGATTCAGAACTTCACGGGCGGCCTCGCGCAATTGCTGGCCGAGCGCGGTATTCGTGCAAATTGCGTGGCGCCGGGACCGATCTGGACGCCATTGATCCCTTCGACGATGCCCGTCGAGAAGGTCAAGAATTTCGGCTCGCAAGTGCCCTTGAAACGCGCCGGCCAGCCTGCCGAACTGGCCGCCGCTTACGTGCTGCTCGCCTCGGACGAGGCGAGCTACATCTCGGGCGCCACTGTCGCGGTGACGGGCGGCAAGCCGATCATTTGAAGCCGCGCGTCACTCGCTCAACTGCTTGCGACGATACTCGCCCTGCCGCGTCAGCATCCAGCCGGGATATTCGGCGGGAAGCTGGCTCACTTCGTCGAGCGCGGCGAGCTCGTCGGCGTTGAGCGTTACCTTGGTCGCCGCGATGTTGTCATCGAGTTGCTCGATACGTTTCGCCCCGACGATCACGCTCGTCACCACCTTCTGGTGCAACAACCAGGCAAGCGCGATCTGCGCCACCGAAACGCCCTTGGCTTCGGCGACACGACGCATTACGTCGATACAGTCATACGCGCGGTCCACGTTCACGGGCGGAAAATCGAACTTCGTGCGGCGGCCGCCTTCTTCCTTGCCGCCTTCGCGCGTGTACTTGCCCGACAAGAGGCCACCCGCGAGCGGACTCCACACCATCAAGCCGACGTTCTCGCTTTGTAGCAACGGGACGAGTTCGCGCTCCAGGTCGCGCCCGGCGATCGTGTAATACGCCTGCAACGACTCGAAACGCGCCAGGCCCAGACGCTCCGAAATGCCAAGCGCCTTGGCGATCTGCCACGCGGCCCAGTTCGACACGCCGATGTAGCGCACGTGGCCGTGCTGCACCAGATTGTCGAGCGCGCGCAGTGTTTCCTCGATTGGCGTGGCGGGATCGAATCCGTGAATCTGATACAGATCGACGTGATCGAGTTGCAGGCGCTTGAGACTCGCCTTCACGCCATCGATGATATGAAAGCGCGACGCGCCGCGCGAATTCACGCTCTTGGTTCCCGCCTCGCCCAGAATCTTGGTCGCGACGACCACGTTCTCGCGCGGCACCTTGAGGTTCTTCAACGCCTGGCCCGTGATGATCTCGGACTGGCCGTCGGCATAGACATCGGCGGTATCGATGAAATTGATGCCCGCGTCGAGCGAGCGGCCGACGAGCTTGTCGGCGTCCGCCTGCTGAAGCTGACCGATGTTGTCCCAGATGCCGCCGCCGCCTCCGCCGAAGGTCATGGTGCCGAGGCACAGCTCGGAGACGAATAGGCCGGTATTGCCGAATTTCCTGTAGCGCATGGAAGGCTCCAGAGTAACGATGCGGTGATCGGAAGGCGCGAAGTGTCGATGTTTCGACCGGTCGACGCGTCGCGCCGGCAATGCAGTATCTTCCCGCGCCTCTTGCGTGTCATAGCCTGATCCTGTCGAATCCTTGCCAATTCCTGCAAAGCGGGCGCGCGACCCTAAGCACAACCGCGCCCGCGCGAGTAAGCTAACGAGACTCCTTCGAACGCTAAATTCCTCGGAAAATCATGGCGCTGAACGACACACCCGGCCTCGCCGACAAAGATCCGCACGAGCATCCCAGAGAGATGCGCAATGACAATCAGATGCTCGATCCCGCGCTGGATCAGGCGCGTCTCGAACTCGTCTCGCTACTCGACCGCTTGACGGCGGGCTGCGAGGGTTCCATCGAAACCTGCGTGCCAGGCGTCTTCGTGCACCGCATTATGAATCCGGGCGGGCCGAAGCCGGGTATTCAAACGCCCGCGCTCGCGCTGATCGCGCAAGGCACGAAGCGCATCATGGTTGGCGACGACGTCTACGTCTACGACCCCATGCATTACCTCGTTTCGTCGGTGGATCTGCCGGTGATCGGGCAAGTGACGGTGGCAAGCGAAACGGAGCCCTATCTCGGCATGCGGCTCGATCTCGATGTCGAAGAGATCACGTCGCTGATTCAGGACCAGCATCTGCCGCCCGTCACGCAGTCGGACGCCACGCGCGGCGTGTATGTGAATCGACTCGGCAATTCCATGCTCGACGCGGTGCTGCGCCTCTTGCGCCTCATCGACACGCCGGACGACGTGCCCATTCTCGCGCCGCTGGTGAAGCGCGAGATTCTGTATCGGCTGCTGATAAACGGTTCCGGCGCGCGGCTGCGCCAGATCGCCTTGCAGGACAGTCAGACGCAGCGCATCGCGAAGGCCATTCTTCTGCTGCGTCAGAACTTCGATCAACCTTTGCGCGTCGAAGATATCGCGCGGGACGTGCATATGAGCGTGTCCTCGCTGCATCATCATTTCAAGGCCGTGACGGCGATGAGTCCGCTGCAGTATCAGAAGCAGTTGCGCCTGCAGGAAGCGCGGCGTCTGATGCTGCTCGATATCGCCGATGCCGCGACGGCCGCGCATCGCGTCGGTTACGAAAGCGCGTCGCAGTTCAGCCGCGAGTACAGCCGCCTTTTCGGCGCGCCGCCGCTGCGCGACACGCGGCGCTGGCGCGATGCCGCCGCAACCGGCGCCTGAACGAAGCCAAGCGCGCCGCACGGTCGAACAAAGCTTGCCGCATGGCGATGCGACGGCGCTGCCGCATCGGTTTATTTCATCGTCCGCGGAATAGCGCAGCGCTGCCGAACGTTCTACGGATACTTCTCCAATAAGGAAGATGAAATGAAGAAGCGCATCCTCACGATCGTCACGGCCGCGGTTGCGGCGGCGTGTCTGGCATCGCCCGCGTTCGCCGCGGCGCCGAAAGAATCGAACGGCATGTTCGTCGATGACAACGGCATGACGCTCTACACCTTCGACAAAGACACCAAGGGCGGCGCGAGCGCCTGCTCCGGCGGCTGCGCGCAGGCGTGGCCCGCCGCGATGGCGGGCGCCTCGGATCAGCCGAGCGGCAAGTGGACCACCGAAACCGCCGACGGCGGCAAGCAATGGGCGTACGACGGCAAGCGCGTATACCGCTTTGCCAAGGACACCAAGCCCGGCGATAAAAACGGCGACAACTTCAAGGATGTCTGGCACGTCGTGAAGCCGTAAGCGTTTCTGCGAGCGGGCTCGCGGGAATAAACCGGCGAGCCTGCGAGTCTTCTTTCTGACGGGACACGAACATGAAACGACTGTCCGGAGCAGCGTTGCTCCTGGCTGCGCTCGTCTGCGCGCTGGCGTCGAGCGGCTGCGCGAGCGGCACGGCGGGTGCTTCGGGTAATGCGGGAGCGGGCGCCGCCGATCCGGTCATGAAGGGCAGCTACTGATGCCGAATCGTCCGGATCTACGGCCGTGAGTTTCGAGAGCGATCTCCTCGCGCATCTTCCGCAACTGCGCCGCTATGCGCGCGCGTTGACGGGCGACCGCGCCTGGGCCGACGATCTCGTGCAGGACGCGACCGAGCGTGCGTTGAATCGCATGCGGTCGTTTCGCGCGGGGACCAATCTGCGCGCGTGGCTGTTCACGATCATGCGCAACCTGTATATCGACCAGTTGCGCGGACGGCGCGACATTGCCGTCGACGATGAAACCGCGCCGTGGCGGCAGATGGCCGCGCCGCGTGGCGAAGTGGACGGACTCGTGCTGCGCGACGTGCAACGCGCGCTTTACTGCCTGCCGGTCGAACAGCGCGAAGTCGTGTTGCTCGTGTGTGTCGAGGAAATGAGTTATCAGGAGGCCTCCGTGGTCTTGAACGTGCCAGCCGGAACCGTGATGTCGCGCCTCTCGCGGGCGCGCGAACACATGCGCGTTCTGCTTGGCGAGGAACCGGGGCGCCGTGCGTCGTCGCTGAAAGTGGTGAGCCGGACATGACCCACGACGAACGACCGCCGGATCGCGACCTTCAGGCGCTCTCTGCCTGGCTCGACGACGAGCTTCACGGCGATGAGCGCAAGGCCGTCGAAGCGCGCCTGGCCGATGACCCCGCGCTGCAGGCGACTGCGACCGACTATCGCGCGCAGGACAATGCGTTGCGCGCGCTCTTCGCGGCGGAGCAGGCCGAGCCGCAGATCGTCGTCATGCGTGCGCGAAAGCGCGAGCGCTTTCTACTGGCCGCGTGCTTTCTCGTGGTGGGCGTCGCGTGTGGATTCATGATTCACATGCTGCTGCCTGCGTTCGGCGAGCCGCGTGCGCGCTTCGCGGAACGCGCGGACATTGCCTACGCGGTGTATGCGCCGGAGCAACGTCACGCGGTGGAAGTGGCGGCGTCGCAGCAGGACCATCTCGTCAATTGGCTGTCGAAGCGGTTGAATCGAACGTTGACGATTCCATCGCTCGTCGAGTATGGCTTTCAGCTCGTGGGGGGCAGGCTCTTGCCCGGTGAAGACGGGCCGGCCGCGCAGTTCATGTATCAGAACGCAGCGGGCGAACGTCTCACGCTTTACATGGCGACGGTACGACGCAACGACGCTCAGATCCGGATGCTGCGCGACGGCCCGCGCAGGACGTATTACTGGGCCGCGGACAGCGTGGGTTATGCGCTCTCGGGGCAGATCGGGGAGGCCAAGCTGCAAGCGATTGCCTACGACACCTGCAAGGAACTGGGCGGCAACCCCAAGGACTGGTGAGGCTCAGGCTCGCCAGGCAAAAAAAGCCGCAGCGCTTCGAGTCGCTGCGGCTTTTTCTTTAAAGCAGATCAATAACGATGCGGCTCTTCGTGGTGCGGACGATGGTGACGTTCCCACTCGTTACGCGCCCAGTAGCGATGACCGTCCCAGTAGCGCTCGCCATGCCAGCCGACCTTCACCACATGATGCGGACGATGATCGTCCGCCGATGCAACGTTCATCATGCCCATGCCAAGCGACGCTGCAAGGGACGCGATCAAGAGGCTCTTCTTAGTCTTGTTCAACATGATTTGCTCCTTCGGTATTCGTGGTCTTCCGTTGGCTCGCTTCGTAACTACGAGCGCGGTGGTAGTAGTTATGGATTTTTGTCATGCCAGTGTTCTAGCGGTAGTAATCGTGATGATGATGGTAACCGCCACCGTCCGGCAGGATGATGCAGCCCGAGAGTGAGCCCGCGAGCGCCACGCCCAGTGCTACAAGTATCGCCAGCTTCTTCATGGATTTCTCCTTGGTGAGTCCATGAAGAGCAATTTAGCGGTTCGTAAAATGACAAGCCGTGTTCGTTTGTAAGCAAAGGTGAAGCTTGAAATATTTGGAAGCATGCTTATTAATTTGAGATTGCCGCTGTCGGCCCGCGGGCGTGGCATTATCCTGAACTACGATCAGGCTTATCGGAGTGACACATGGCGCATATCAGCACGGGCGTGGAGTACGCGCTGCACTGCATGCTCTATCTCGCGGAGCCGCCGCACGGTGTGAGCGGCGCCAGCGTGCGCGATTTGGCGGAACTGCAAGGCGTGCCGGCGGAGTTCGTGGCGAAGCTGTTCACGAAGCTGCACAAGGCGGGGCTCGTCACCGCGACCGAAGGCGCGCGCGGTGGTTTCTCGCTGGCGCGGCCATCGCGAGAGATCAGCGTACTGGATGTCGTGCATGCCATCGATGGCGACAAGCCGCTCTTCGAATGTCGCGAGATTCGCGCGCGTTGCGCGGTGTTTGGCGAAGAAGCGCCGCCGTGGTCGACGAGCGGCGTGTGCGCCGTTCACGCCGTCATGAAGAACGCGGAGAAGCGCATGCGCGAAGCGCTGGCCGCGGACAAGCTGTCCGATCTCGCAGGCCGGGTGAATGCGAAGGCGCCGCGCAGTTTCGGGCCGCAGGTCGTCAAATGGCTGGGCGGAAAGAACGTGGGCAAACGCGCCGCGCGAGGCTAGTCTGCGCCGTCGCCAATCAACGCACGATGGTCGGCTTTATGTTCGGCGTAAGCGATACGCCCACGACGTGCCCGTCGCGCACGCCGCATCGGCTGTCCACGCGCGTCCATTTCGTCTTGCCGCGCGCCTTGGCGAACGCGCGCATCACGATGACCTGATCCACTGGAATCGGATTGCCCACGCTAAACACGGGCGTTTCGCTGTCGATTCTGGCTGACAACACGCGGCGGTCGGGCACGATGAGCGCGTCGTACTTCGGCGCGTCCGCAACCCAGCGGTCGAAGGCCGCGACGCATTGCGCGACGCTCTCCGGCACATGCAGCCGCGACAGATACGAATAGTCTTCCGTCACGTTATCGGGCGCCTCTTGGGCCTGCGCGATCTGAAACATCGAAGCGGACAAGAGCAATGCGAACAAGGCGGGAACGAAGGCAGTTTTCATGCGATGAGTCATGAGCGGCGAGAGCGAAGAGGCGGACAAAGACGAGCCTGCGCGATGAACGGCAATACGCTGGCGCCTGTCACGTGGGCTCGGGCGACATCGCCAACGTCGGCACGGATCGGGCGCGTCTTTTTGAGATTTCGCGAAGTATACCGTGTGATGTTTCGGCGCGTCGAGCGTGCGGCGCGTGTCGAAGGTGGATCGATGGCGTTTGGGCTGCGTGTATGCTGCGCTTTCGAACTCACAACGAGGCGCGCGATGAAAACAGTGAGATGGTCGCAAGTGGACGGCACAGGACTGGAACATCTCGTACTGGACGATGAAGCGTCGCCGATCGTGATCGAGAGCGTGGTCGCTGGCGAAAGCGAGGCGGGCGCGTTCGGCCTCGTCTATCGCATAGAGTGCGATGCGCGCTGGCAGGTCACGCGGCTTGCCGCGAAGCTGGCGGGCGGTGCGACGCTCGATCTGCATCGGTTAGATGGAGACGACGGAGACGAACACGCATGGACCAACGCCAACGGCTCCGCACGCGATGAACTCCGCGGTTGTATCGACGTCGACCTGAGCGCGACGCCTTTCACGAACACGCTGCCCATTCGCCGGTTGAAGCTGCAACGCGGTGAGCGGCGCGTGATTCGCGTCGCTTATGTGAACGTGCCGACGTTGACTGTCAGCGCGGTCGAGCAGGCTTATACGTGCCTGGAAGATGGGCGCCGCTATCGCTACGAAGGGCTCGATACGGGCTTTACGGCCGAGATCGATGTCGATGAGAACGGGCTCGTCACAGCGTATCCGGGGCTATTCAAACGTACTGCCTGAGCGCGCGTTTGTTCCCGAGCGGCGATAATGCCGCATCGATCGCACTTACCGGATGAACCCAAGATGACCGCCCATTCCAGCGCATCACCCCGCCTGACCAGCCTCTCGCACGGCGGCGGCTGCGGCTGCAAAATCGCGCCCGGCGTGCTCGCCGACCTGCTCAAGCGCAGCACGCCACTGCCCGCGTTCCCCAATCTCCTCGTCGGCAACGATACCGCCGACGATGCCGCCGTCTACAAGCTCAACGACGAACAGGCTATCGTTGCGACGACCGACTTCTTCATGCCGATCGTCGACGATCCGTTCGACTTCGGCCGCATCGCCGCGACCAATGCGCTCTCGGATGTCTATGCCATGGGCGGCAAGCCAATTCTTGCGCTCGCACTCGTCGGCATGCCGATCAACGTATTGCCGCATGACGTGATCGCGCAAGTGCTCAAGGGCGGCGAGTCGGTGTGCGCCGAGGCGGGCATTCCCGTCGCGGGCGGGCATTCTATCGATTCGGTCGAGCCTATCTACGGGCTCGCCGCGCTCGGTATCGTGCATCCGTCGCGCGTGAAGCGCAACGCGGCAGCGCGCGCGGGCGACGTGCTCGTGCTCGGCAAGCCGCTCGGCGTCGGCATTCTGTCGGCCGCATTGAAGAAGGATCAACTCGATGCCACGGGCTACGCCGCGATGATCGCCGCGACGACCAAGCTCAATCGCCCCGGCGCGGAACTCGCTCTGCTTGATGGCGTGCACGCACTCACGGACGTAACGGGCTTCGGCCTGCTCGGCCACGCGCTCGAACTCGCACGCGGCGCGCAACTTACCGCACGTATCGACTATGCAAGGCTGCCGTGGTTGCCACAGGTGCGCGAGTTCGTGCGCGCGGGCATTTACACCGGCGCGTCGGGACGCAACTGGAACGCGTATGGCGCCGATGTATCGCTTGCCGCATCCCTCGACGCGCCTCAGGACGAGGCTCGCAACTTGCTTACCGATCCGCAGACTTCGGGCGGCCTGCTCGTTTCGTGCGCGCCTGAAGCCGTGAACGACGTGCTCGCGATCTTCCGCGCGGATGGCTTCTCCGACGCCGCCGTGATCGGCGAGATGGTGGACGGCGCGGGCCGTATCGAAGTGGCCTGAGACGCATCCGCGTAACCCAGCTCTTAGCATCCACCGGGACATCACTCGCACATGAAGGAAGAATCTCCGAAAGCGATTCTCTATGCGCTCGCCGCCAACTTCGGCATCGCCGTATGCAAGTTCGGCGCGGCTGCTTTCACTGGCTCAGGCTCCATGTTCGCCGAAGCCATCCACTCCACGGCCGATTGCGGCAATCAGTTGCTGCTGCTCCTCGGACTCAAGCGCGCGCAGGCGCCCGCCAACGCGCTACATCCGCTCGGCTCGGGGCGCGAGATTTACTTCTATGCGCTGATCGTGGCGCTGTTGCTCTTCTTCGTCGGCGGCGCGTTTTCGGTGTACGAAGGCACGCATCGTTTGATGCATCATGAGCCGCTAACGAACCCGATCGTCGCGCTTGTCATTCTCGGCATCTCGGTCGTGCTCGAAGCGTTTTCACTGGCGGGCGCGGTGCGCGAGATTCGCAAGACGGCGGGCAACAAGACCATGTGGCGCTGGTTCCGCGAGACGCGCGAGTCGGAGTTGCTGGTTGTCGCAGGCGAGGATGTGGCCGCGCTCGCGGGTCTCGCGATCGCGTTCGCTGCCGTGCTCATGACGATGATCACCGGCAACCCCGCATGGGACGCGGCGGGCTCGGTCGGCGTGGGCGTGTTGCTGATGCTGATTGCGTTTCTCGTTGCGCGCGAAGTGAAGTCGATGATCGTCGGTGAATCGGCCAGTCCCGAAGTGCGCAAGGCCATCGACGCGCATTTGCGCGCGCGGCCCGAGATCACGCGCATCATCAGCTTGATCACACTGCAGTGGGGCAAGGATGTCGTTGTCGCCGTGCAAGCCGAGATGATCGACTATGCCAGCGGCCGCGCGATGATCGATGCAATCAACATCGTCGAGGAAGATTTGCAGCAAGCCTTTCCGCAGGTGCGCTGGGTGTTCTTCGAACCGGACGTGCCGCGCGAAGCCAGCAAGCCCGCCGCCGCGGCTTGAAACCTGTCGTCGTCGTCCGGCTCACGGCAAGTGAGCCGGCGGTCGCGCGTTGTGCGGCCTCGGTGTGACAGGCGTGTCCGGAACTTGCGTATTGCCGCGCGCGGGCACTTGCGTCACGCCCATTTCCGGCAAGGACGATGCATCGTCCGGCAATTCCGCTGAAGCCGCCGACGCCGCTCGTCCACCCCGCATGAGCGGACTTTGCGCTGCAAACGGCAGGGCAGGCGCGGCAAGTGCTACCCAGAGCACGGTCAATTTCATTGCAGGACGCGTGAGCCAGTTGGAGCGACGGTCCGGATTATCGTCGCGGCGAGCTTGCGGGAGCCTGTCTCCAGAATCATTGAGTCTCGCGTTCATTTCAATTCGCGTCGTTTCAATGTCTGCATATAAGCAGACTTCATTCCGGCCCCGCGTCGAGACCCGGCCATGCCGTTACTGCGTTGGACCGGGGCATCGCGTTAGGATAGGGCGTGCGCGTCGTCCGCATCGAGTCCCAGCAATTTCGTGATTTTCATTCGACCCATGCGCAAACTCATACTCTTAGTCTGTCTGCTCGCCTTCACGAGTCTCGGCTCGCTTCTTTCGGCGTCCGCCATTGCCGCCGGTTCCGCGCAAGGCGCGTCGCAACCCGCGGTTGCGCTCACGCCGCAACAGGCCCGCGATGCCCTTGCGGTGCTCAACGATCCGCAACGCCGCGCACAGGTCGCCGATACCTTGCGCGCAGTGGCGGCGGCCGGCGCGCTTGCCGCACCGACGGCCGCGAGCGCCACGGCGGCGAGCGGCGCGGAAACGGCTGCGCCTGCCTCGGGCGCGTCGGGCGTGCTTGCGAAATCGCTGACGGCGAACGGGCTTGCCTCGCAGCTATCGCATCAGGCGGGCAACTGGGTCGTTCAGTTCGCAACCGAGATGCGGCATACGCTGGCCGAGTTGCTGAACATTCGTTCCGTGGTGCATTGGTGGAGCCAACGCATGGCGACGCCGGAATCGCGCGCGCAGTTCGGTCACGTGCTCTGGATCGTGCTCGTGTGTCTCGTGCCCGCGTTTTTGCTTGAAATCGTCGGCGGCCGTCTGCTGCGTAAATCGCGTGCGAAGATCGCCGCGCGCGGTGTCGCCGATGCCGAGGTCACCGATCCCGAACTCGTGCAGAACGAGCATGCGGCGGAACGCGCCGAGCACTTCGCCGAGCGCACCGGCAACGAAGCCGCGCAGCACGCAGCCGAGCGCAAGGTGGAAACGGCGCGCGGCCAGCGGCACGCGGCACGTCACTGGACCCTGTTGCAGCGTCTGCCCAATGCGCTTTTGTATCTGCTCTTCAAGTTCATTCCGCTTGGCGTGTTCATCGGCGTGGCGACGCTTCTGGTGTCCATCTTTATCGACGACAACTCGATCGAATCGCACGTCGCGAGCGAGTTTATCGATGCCTACCTCGTCTGCCGCATCATCATGATCGTGAGCGGCTTTCTGCTGGCGCCGCATGCCACCGGCTTGCGGCTTTTGCAGATGCGCGATCAGTACGCGCTCTACACGTATCGCAAGCTACGCAGCATGGTGATCATCGCGGGTATCGGCATCGCGCTGGCCAACGGCGCGGAGCCGCTCGGACTGTCGGAAGCGGCGCGCATCGCCATTCTGAAGATCGTCACGCTCGACATCCATCTGATGCTCGCCTACACCATTTTCGACTGCCGCAAGCCCGTGGCGGAGCGTATCCGCGAACGCATGCGCAGTCATAAATCGACCGCGCTGTTCGGTGGCTGGATCGCCGATATCTGGGCCGCCGTCGCCATCTTCTTTGTGCTCGCGCTGTGGTTCGTCTGGGCGCTGGACGTGCAGAACGGCTATCGCACGCTGTTCCATCTCGGCGGCGTGTCCATTCTCGTGCTGGTCGGTGCGCGCGTCGCGGCAATCGTCGCGTTCGGTGCGCTCGGCCGCGTGTTCCACGAAAACGATGACGACGACTTCGCGGCGAAGTCCATCGCGCATCGTCATGCTTATCGCTATTACCCGCTCTTGCGCCGCGCCGTGCAGACGATCATCGCCGTGGTGACGGTCGTGGCGCTGCTCGAAGTGTGGGGCGTGCATATCGTGCAGTTCTTCACATCGGGCGGCATTGGCAACCGGCTGGCATCCGCGCTCGTGACCATCGCGGTCGCGGCGGTGTTCGCGGTCATCGTGTGGGAGACGGCCAACGTAATGGTCGAGCAGCGTCTCGATCAATGGAACGCGAGTGGCGACCGCGTGCGCGCGGCACGCCTGCGCACGCTTTTACCGATGATGCGCTCCGCGCTTTTCATCGTCATCGCCATGGTCGTCGTGCTCACCGGTCTCTCGGAAATCGGCGTCAACACCGCGCCGCTTCTGGCGAGCGCGAGCATTTTCGGCGTGGCGCTCGGCTTCGGCTCGCAAAAGCTCGTGCAGGATTTCATCACCGGCATCTTCCTTTTGATGGAAAACGCCATGCAAGTGGGCGACTGGGTGACGGTCGCGGGCGTCTCGGGCACGGTCGAATATCTGTCGATTCGCACGGTGCGTTTGCGAGGCGGCGACGGCTCGCTGTTCACGGTGCCGTTCAGTTCGGTATCCACGGTCAACAATACGAATCGCGGCATTGGCAACGCGGCGGTGCGCGTGTCGGTCGCGCTCGGTCAGGACGTGGATCTGGCCATTTCGACGCTCAAGGAAATCGGCACCGCGCTACGTGAAGACGACGCCTTCAGGGACGGCATTCTCTCCGACTTCAGCTTCTGGGGCGTCGATGCCGTCGATGGTTCCACCGTCACGCTCGCCGGTCAGATTCAGTGCCGCGACAGCACGCGCTGGCCGGTGCAACGCGAGTTCAACCGGCGCATTCTCAACGAGTTCACGGCGCGTGGGATCGAGATCGCCAATCCGCAGCGTAACTTCGTAATCGTCAACGGCACGCAGGACGCGGCGCACGATCCGGCGCATCCAGCCGACGTCGATGGTGACGCCCCCGCCGATCAGCGCGGCGAACCGTCGAAGGCGGCGCAGCATCCGACGGGCGAGGCGGCTGCCGGACAGGGCACGGCGTCCAGTGCGCCGCCGCCGCGGACATCGCAGGCTTGAGCGTTTTAAGGGTTGGCGCGGGGCTTGTTTTGTTATTGACGCTTTTATAATCGGTCGGGCCGCCGCGCCCCTCAAACGAATGGCAACAGGGCGCGGCTTTCTTCGAAGTTCGAACCTTATCGAGGAGCACGCCCCCCATGAACATTGCCGCCCGGTCACGTTCAAAATCCGCTTCACGCTTCCCCTCACGTTCTTCTTCACGCGCGTTAAGCAAGACTGTCCGCAAGGGCCTGTTTGCCTTAGGACTCGCAAGCCTCACGGCCGCAACGGGATGCGCCTTCGCCCAACAATCCGACGATCACGACAGCGATGACCGCTACGGCGGCGGTGGCGGCGGTGGCCGTCAGGTCAAGGTGATGATCGTCAGCATGTTCGGTCCGGAAGGCCAAGTGTGGCTCGACAAGCTCGGGCCATGGCAGGCCATCAAGGTGCCGGGACTCTCGCCGGATTATCCTGAAGTCCATTGCAACCGCGACGATGTCTGTGTGATGACAACCGGCATGGGACACACGAACGCGGCCGCATCGATGATGGCGCTCGCGTTCTCGGAGCGCTTCGATTTGCGCCGCACGTACTTTCTGGTCGCGGGCATTGCCGGGATCGATCCGGCGCGCGGCACGCTCGGCTCGACCGCGTGGGCGAAATATCTGGTCGATTTCGGCATTCAATGGGAACTCGACGCGCGCGAGAAACCCGCCGACTGGCCGAGCGGTTTTCTCGGTATCAACACGAAGGGGCCCACCGAAAAGCCGCCGCTCGATTACCGCACCGAAGTGTTTGCCCTCAATGCATCGCTGACGGATGCCGCCTATGCCATCTCGCGCAACGTCACGCTCTCCGACAGCGACGACGCCAAGGTCGCGCGCGCCAAGTTCAACTACGCGCCGGCCAACCGTCCGCCGCACGTGATCCAGTGCGACACGCTCGCGGGCGATACCTGGTGGTCGGGTAAATACATCGGCGAAAGGGCACGCTACTGGACGCGCCTGCTGACCGATGGCAAAGGCATCTACTGCACGACGCAGCAGGAAGACAACGCGACATACGAGGCGCTCAAGCGCGCGGCCAGCATCAAGCGGGTCGATCTGTCACGCATTGCGGTTTTGCGCGCCGGTTCGGACTTCGACCGGCCGTACGAAGGACAAACCGCCTCCGACAACCTGTTGAACTATTCCGCGCAAGGCGGTTTCGTACCTGCAATTCAGAATTTGTATCTGACCGGTAACCCATTCGTGCAAGAAGTCGTTACACATTGGGGCGCTTGGCGTAAAGGCGTGCCGCAACACTAGTCGCGAGCGCTGCTCAAACGGCGTTGCAAACCTGTAACTGCATAAAAGTAAATATTGCCACTTATGCCGCAACTCGGTAAAAACCGGGTTCGCGGCATTTTTACTGATTTTTACCGCTTTCTCATCGTCTCAAAAATACTCGTGACCGGTGTCAACCGAACCGTCGGAAGCCCCGTTCTTGCGGGCATCGGCGATTAATCCTACAAAAAATCAGCCGTTCGTATTAAGCGCTCAATCCAAAAAAATGACAAAAACGGCGCGGTCAATATTGCCGCTTTTTTAGGCGCGAAAAAATTACCGATGCAAAGTGTTGTTTGCAACAAAATATTATTGAGATGCTCTTGCGTTCGCTTCAGAGTCTTCTTAGAATCCGTTTCACAGTGTCTGTTACAAGATGTAACGCACTGAAACAAAATCAGATGGACGTAGCCGGGCAGAGTTGAGTCCGGTGAGGCAAAAAAATATATCGGCACAAAGCCGGCGGGAAATCGGGGATTTACTGGAAGTTGCAACCATGAACGGTCGCGAAACGTTGGAATCGATCCGGGAAATCAACTTGTCGTACATCATGCTCGCGCAGCGTCTGTTGCGCGAGGACCGCGCCATCGGCATGTTCCGGCTCGGTCTTTCGGCGGAACTCGCCGATCTGTTGTCGGGCCTCACGCTCGCTCAGGTCGTCAAGCTCGCCCAGTCGGACAACCTGCTGTGCGCATTTCGCTTCAACGATCACTCGATGCTGTCGGCTTTGACGCAGCCCGCCAAGAACGCGGAAATTGCGCCGACGCACGCGGCAATCCTGCTGGCTGGCCAGCCGGCTGAACAGTTCGCTTAAGTAAAGACGGAGCGAGCCATGCTGAAGAAGAGCCTCACTGAAGATGCCCAGGAAGTGTTCCGCGCCATCGCGCTGATCGAGCTCGGTGCACGCATGCAAGTGCTCGAGAGCGAGCTGACGCTCTCGCGGGATCGCATGATTCGTTTGTATCGCGAAGTGAAGGGCGCGTCGCCGCCCAAGGGCATGCTGCCGTTCTCGGCCGATTGGTATATGACGTGGCTCGCGAACATCCACGCATCGCTGTTCTACAACACCTACACGTTCCTCAAGAACGAGGCCGGCTGCTCGCATCTCGACGCGCTGACCAAGGGGTATCGCCTGTATCTCGAGCACTGCAACCATAGCGGCGCCGAAGCGGTACTCGATCTCACCCGGGCCTGGACCCTTGTGCGCTTCTTCGACGCGGGCATGCTGCAGATGACCAAATGCTGCCGCTGCACCGGGAAGTTCGTCGCACACAAGCATGATTTGCAGAACAACGTGGTGTGCGGGGCCTGCCAGCCGCCGTCACGCGCGGGGAAGACCAAGAAAGCGGCGGCCGCTAAACAGGCCATTCAAGAAGCCGCGCTGGAGGCTGTGTCTGTCAAGAACGAAGTGCCAGCCGAGCTTGAAGAACTGGTACTCGACAACGTAGCGGCTTTGCAGCCGCAACGGGCTGGCCTGGTCGCACAGGCCGCTTAGGCGGTAGCGGCGCTGAACTGATCCTCCGGGGGCCGTCCGGAAGGACGGTGGACAATCAGCATGCCGCTACCGCTTTTTACTTTTCCGGTCTCGTAATTCATTCTTATCTCGATGCCGGCGCGCTGACTCCATGGTTATCGCGCCGTTCGTTTTTTTAGCTCGCCATTAAAATACTTCGATTGCATGCCTTGCCGCATGCGCTTTTCGAAGGGACGGGCTTTGTCATCCGCACAACAGGGATTTTTGCTGACGCGCCACTGGCGCGATACGCCGGCCGGCACGGAGGTCGAGTTCTGGCTCGCCACCGATGACGGCCCACGCAAAATCCGAATCGGCGCGCAGACGCCTGTTGCATTCATCCGCGCCGAAGATCGCGCGAAAGCGGAGCCGCTCGTCGCGAGCGTGCGCAATGCCGAACTGCGCGACTTGCAGCTCAAGGACTTTCGCCAAAAACCGGTAATCGGGCTGTACTGCACACAGTATCGGCAACTGCTGGCGCTCGAAAAAACCTTTAAAAACGCGGGCATCGTTGTCTATGAGGCGGATATTCGGCCAACCGAGCGCTATCTCATGGAGCGCTTCATCACCGCGCCCGTGACCTTCGAAGGCGAAGCGCGCGACGGTTACATCTTCAGCGAACTCAAGCCTGCAACTTCGTATCGGCCAAACTTCAAGCTGGTTTCGCTCGATATTGAAACGAGCGTTCGCGGCGAACTCTATTCGATCGCGCTCGATGGCTGCGGCGAGCGACAGGTCTATATGCTCGGCCCGGCGAATGGCGCCGATGCATCCGTCGACTTCGACCTCGACTACTGCGCAAGCCGCGCCGACATGCTGCGCCGCTTCAACGAGTGGATGGAGCGGCACGATCCGGATGCGATCATCGGCTGGAACGTGGTGCAGTTCGATCTGCGTGTGCTGCAGAAACACGCGGACGACTACGGCGTGCCGTTACGTCTCGGCCGCGATGGCAGCACGGTGGAATGGCGCGAACACGGCATCAAGCGCAATCATTTCTTCGTTTCGATTGCGGGGCGGCTCGTGATCGACGGCATCGAGTCCTTGCGTTCGGCGACGTGGAATTTTCAGTCGTTCAGTCTCGAATATGTCGCGCAGTCGCTGCTCGGCGAAGGCAAGGCGATCGACACTCCCTATGCACGCATGGACGAAATCGAGCGGCGCTTTCAGGAAGACAAGCCGGCGCTCGCGCGTTACAACCTCGTCGATTGCGAACTCGTGACCAAGGTCTTCGACAAGACCGACCTGCTGCCGTTTCTGCTCGAACGCGCAACCGTTACGGGTTTGGCGGCGGATCGCAGTGGTGGATCGGTGGCGGCGTTCACGCATCTATACATGCCGCGCATGCATCGGCTGGGCTTTGTCGCACCCAATCTCGGCGATGTCCCCGAGGAAGCGAGTCCCGGCGGATTCGTCATGGACTCGCGGCCCGGTCTTTACGATTCCGTTCTTGTGCTCGACTACAAGAGCCTGTATCCGTCGATCATCCGCACGTTTCTGATCGATCCGGTCGGGCTCGCGGAAGGCATGCACGAGACCGATGAAGCCGCTACCGTGCCCGGTTTTCGCGGTGCGCGTTTCGCGCGCGAGAAGCATTGTCTGCCCGCTATCGTCGAGCAAGTGTGGGAAGGTCGCGAGGCGGCGAAGCGTCAACGTAACAAGCCGCTTTCGCAAGCGCTCAAGATCATCATGAATTCGTTCTACGGCGTGCTGGGTTCGAGCGGTTGCCGCTTCTTCGATCCGCGCCTTGCGTCATCCATCACCATGCGCGGACACGAAATCATGCACCGTACACGCGAACTGATCGAAGCGCGCGGCTATGGCGTGATTTACGGCGACACCGATTCCACCTTCGTGTGGCTGCGCCGTGCACGCGACGAAGCAGATGCTGCGCGTATCGGCCGCGCGCTCGTCGAGCATGTCAACGAATACTGGCAAGGTCATTTGCGCGAGACGTTCGGACTCGAAAGCGCGCTGGAGCTTCAGTACGAAACGCATTACCGTCGATTTTTGATGCCGACCATTCGCGGCACGGAAGAAGGCAGCAAGAAGCGTTACGCTGGTCTCACGACGCGCGCGGACGGCAGCGAGGAGATCGTGTTCAAAGGTCTCGAAACGGTGCGCACGGACTGGACGCCGCTCGCGCAACGTTTCCAGCAAGAGCTTTACATGCGTATCTTCAAGGGCGAATCTTATGCGGACTATGTGCGCGATTACGTCGAACGCACGCGACGCGGCGAGCAGGACGAACTGCTCGTCTATCGCAAGCGCCTGCGCCGCAGCCTCGACGATTATCAGCGTAACGTTCCGCCGCATGTACGCGCCGCGCGCAGTGCCGACGAACACAACACGCGCCTCGGACGTCCGCTTCAATATCAGAACGGCGGCTGGATCAGCTATGTGATGACGCTCGCCGGTCCCGAGCCGGTGGAAGCGCGCCATGCGGCCATCGACTATGAACACTACGTGACGAAGCAGCTACAGCCGATTGCCGACGGCATCCTGCCCTTCCTGCGCGAAGACTTCGATACGCTGATGTCGGGGCAAGGCGCGCTGTTTTAGCCGGTTCATGCGGGCGCGTTCCTTGCTGCCGCATCTCCCCGAAGTCCGGCAAGAGAACGACGGACCGCGCCGCTTTTAACCGCTCCCAAGGCGCCTTCCTCCCTCAACTTCCGGGATGGTTGCATATGTCGACTGCATCAAGCGAAATCAGCCGCTCGCAATTGCGTAACCGCATTACTGGCGATCTCTGGCAGGCAATCTGGAAATTTCGCGTACAGACGCTCGTCGCGGTGACGTTGATGATCGCGTCGCGCCTCGCTGTGGTGTCCGTGCCGCTGATGCTGAAGCACGTCATCGACGAGTTCAGCCAGCCCACGGCGAACCTCGTGTTTCCGGT
The DNA here is from genome assembly GCF_054655155.1 of Caballeronia sp. HLA56. Taxonomy (NCBI): domain Bacteria; kingdom Pseudomonadati; phylum Pseudomonadota; class Betaproteobacteria; order Burkholderiales; family Burkholderiaceae; genus Caballeronia; species Caballeronia sp. HLA56. Next base: position 602,994 of record NZ_BAAHOB010000001.1, read on the forward strand.
GTTCGTGATCCTCACTTACGTGCTGATGCGTTATCTCGGCGACGTGCTGAACGAAGCACGCGACGTGGTGTTCAGTATCGTCACGCAACGCACGGTGGCGTCATTCACGGAGCGTACATTCGCGCATCTGCATAACATGGGTGCGCGTTTTCATGCGCAACGCGAAACCGGTGGCGTGGTGCGCGACGTGCAGAAGGGCGCGGACGGTATCGGCTTTTTGCTGGGCGTGGCGATCTTCACGATCGTGCCGACATTGATCGAAATCGGCACCGTCGTGGCGATCATGGTAAGCCAGTATGCATCGACTTTTTTGCTGGCGATTGGCGTGACCTTCGTGTGCTATGCGGTCTATACGTTCATCTTCACGCGCTATCGCATGCGCTTTCAGCGCGCGGTCAATCGGCTCGAAGCAAAGTCCGACAGCCGTCTCGTCGATAGCCTGCTCAACTACGAAACGGTCAAGCTCTTCGCAAGCGAAGAGGTCGAACGCGGCCGGCTTTCGAGCGTGCTCGAACAATGGGTGCATGCACGCACCGCGAATCAACGCGCGTTGACCATTCTGCATGTCGGGCAAAGCACGATCATCGCGGTGGGCATTGCGGCGGTCATGCTGCTTGCCGCGCAACACGTGGTTTCGGGAACGATGAGCGTCGGCGATCTCGTGCTGGTGAACGCGTACATCGTGCAGGTGTGCTCGCCGCTGAACACGCTCGGTTTCGTGTTTCGCGAGACCAACGATGCAATCGTGAACGTCGAACGCATGTTCGAGATTCTGCTTGCGCGCGGACGGCGTGGCGAGGATATCGACGAACAGGACGCGAAGCCGCTCGTGGTGAGCGCGGGCGAGATCGAGTTCCAGCACGTGGATTTCGGCTACGATCCGGCGCGGCAGATCCTGCGCGATATCGACTTTCGCGCGCACCCGGGCAAGAAACTCGCGGTGGTGGGCGGCAGCGGGTCGGGTAAGTCCACGTTGATGAAACTGCTCTTCAGGCTTTATCAACCGACGGCCGGTGTGATCACCATCGACGGACAGAATCTCGGCGAGATCACGCAGAAGAGTCTGCGTGAAGCCATTGGTATCGTGCCGCAGGATACGGTGCTTTTCAACGATACGATCGCCTACAACATCGCGTATGGCCGCCCTTCGGCGACGCGTGCCGATGTCGTGCGTGCGGCGCGCGCGGCGCAACTCGACGGCTTCATCGAACGCTTGCCCGATCACTACGAGACGCGTGTCGGCGAACGCGGTGTACGGCTGTCGGGCGGCGAGCGGCAGCGTATTGCAATTGCGCGCGCCATTCTGAAGGACCCGCGCATCATCGTATTCGATGAAGCCACTTCCGCGCTCGATACCCGTTCGGAACGCGCGATTCAAAGCGAACTCGACCGGCTCGCGCAAGGGCGCACCTCGATTGTGATCGCGCATCGGCTCTCGACCGTGGTCAATGCAGACTGGATTCTCGTGATGGAGCACGGGCGCATCGTTGAGCAGGGGCAGCATGCTGAATTGATCGAACGCGCGGGCGTCTATGCACGCATGTGGTCGCTGCAATCGCAGCAAGGCGAACTCGCGCACGCGCAACGCAAGGTATCGTCGCAACCGGTGGGACTCGGCTCGTTGATCGCGGGCGTGGTGGATGGACTGCACGAAGAGATCGTCGAGCACGGCGTGCATCTCTTCACGGTGATGACAGAGCCGGATCTTCGCGTGACGGGCGATCCCGGCGTGCTGCAGTTCGTGATCGCCGATCTGTGCCGCACGGAAGTTCGCGCGGCAACGCGCGGCGCGCGTGTCGAACTGCGAGTGGAGCGCGAAGACAATCAGGTGCGCTTGTGCGTGCTCGGCCCGGGCAATAAGCCCGCGCCGCTGACCGAGGAACAGGCGGCGCGGCTCGAAGAGGCGCTTACCAGCACGGGCGGCAGTTTCACGGTGAATTACGTCGATGGCCATCTCGCGTATGTCGCCGTCATGCCGTTGCGGCCTGTCGTCGAGGCCGACGAGGCATCGACATTGGCCGAGCCGAAAGTGAACGTTGCCGACGCGCTCAACGGCCTTTCGGTCATGGTGCTCGACGATCAGGAAGATGCGCGCGAAGCGCTCGAAGCCGTTCTGGAAACGGCTGGTGCACAGGTGCGGTTGGCCGCGTCGGGAACGGAAGCGCTCGACTGGCTTGAAGCGACGCCTGCCGAGGCGTGGCCGAATGCGTTTCTATGCGACATCGTGCTTGGCGAGGAAGACGGTTATCAAGTGCTGCGTCAGGTGCGCGAACTCGAAGCGTCGCGGCGCGTGTCGCTGGATCGGCGCATGCCGGCAATCGCATTGACGGGACATACGCAGACGGATGACCGCTTGCGCGCGCAGCTTGCGGGCTTCCAGTTGCACATGACGAAGCCCGTGCCTGCGGAAAGGCTTATTGAAGCGATTCTGCAAGTCGCCGCGCGGCTGGAGCGCGCGGGGCGTTGAGCGCGTTGGCGCGCGTCAGGCACGCTTCGATCGCGTCGTGAGCCCGAGCGCTCTGACTGAGCCCGCGGTGCCCGGGCGATGAGACGCGATTGCACGAGGGTCGTCGGCCATGCTGGCCGCGCCGATCGGTTCATGGATCGTCGTCGTCGTCCTTAAAGCAGGCTAGCGCCGCTCTTTCATGGGCGCGTGCGTCGTCGTGCTTCTTTATGTCACGCTGCAAGGCGGACATGGCGGAACGGACGTTCGCCTCGGCGCGCAGCAACAAGGCTTGCGCCTGCAAGACCGACGCGTTCAGCGCCGCTGCCTGAAGCCGATGCGCGTGTAAAGCGCCTCGCCATGTCGCAGCACCGCCATGCTCGTGCGAGCACAAGGCGAGTAGGCGCGGCAGTTGTGCGGCATGGTTGCGCAGCAGTTCCGTGCGACGGGCTACTTCGTCTCGTGCCTCGCGTGCGGCCTGTCGCGCCTGCGCGAGCGTTGCCTCGCCGCGCCGCACCCGCAGCCCGCGTACGCGCGCAAGCACCGCCCAGCGACGCAGATCTCCGGCGCGGCCCGTCACGTGGATGTATCGGCGCCTTCGCCGAGCGCCTGCAATGCCGCGATTGTCTTATCGAAAGCGACGTGGCTGTCATGACGCTGCCGAAGGAAGGCCGTAATGGCCGGATGACGGTCGATGGCCCGGTCGCTCGCGGCATCGCTGCCGCGCCGGTATTCGCCTATCTGGAGCAGCAGCTCGACGTCCCGATACCGCGCGAGCCACTTACGCACGCGCTGGGCGCATGCGCGATGCGACTCCCCGGCGACCCGCGTCATGAGCCGGCTCTTGCTCTGCAAGATATCGATGGCGGGATAGTGTCCCGCGGCGCCTAAACGCGACGAGAGCTGGATATGACCGTCGAGCAGCGATCGCGCTTCTTCCACGATGGGATCGGCGAGATCTTCGTCCTCGGCAAGCACGGTAAAAAACGCAGTGACGCTGCCACGACCGAGCAGGCCGCCCATTTCGACGATTCTCGGCAGTTCCGCGAACACGCGTGGCGGATAGCCCCGCCGCACGGGCGGTTCGCCCACGGCGAGGCCGACTTCGCGCAGGGCGCGCGCGTAGCGCGTCAGCGAGTCGAAGAGCAGCAGGACGTGGCGACCTTGGGAACGCAGCGCGGCCGCGATCTCGCAGGCTAGACGCGACGCGCGGATACGTTCGGCCGCTGGACGATCCGATGTCGACGCGACGACGACAATCCGCTCGCGTTCATGCAGATGGTCATGCACGAACTCATTGACCTCACGCCCACGCTCCCCGACGAGCGCGATCACGATGGCATCGGCTTGTGCGCCGTTCGCGATCATGCCGAGCAGCGTGCTCTTTCCGCCGCCCGCGGTTGCGAAAATGCCGACACGCTGTCCAACCCCGCAAGTGAGCAATCCGTCTATCGCCCTGACACCGGTAACGAAGGGTTGCGCGATCAACGGGCGGTCGAGCGGATTGATCGCGGTCGTTGCGTCGAAGCGCGCGCTCGAATGGGCAAGCGGCGCGGGCGGCCCGCCATCGAGCGGCTTGCCGAGGCCATCGAGAATGCGCCCTTGCAAGCGCGTTGCATCTAGCCGATTCCAGTCGAGCCCGCATCCCTCCACGCGCGTGATGTCGGAGAGTCCCGCGAGTCCGGATAGCGGCATGACGAGTGCGCCGTCCGGAGCAAAACCGACTACTTCGCCTGTTTGCTCCTCGAGTGTGTCGGGCCGCACGAGTCGCACACGTTCGCCGATTCGCAGCGACGCGCCGACCACGCGGACGATCACGCCACGCGCCTCCACCACGCGGCCGTGAAGCGTCGGTCCGGCCATCAAGCTGCCGACCGGCTTTGCGTCTTCATCAGTCGTCTTGCGCATTATGGCCTCGTGAAGGTAACCGAAGCGTTGATGCGGTAGACGTCGCGTGGAATCTCGTCTATGGCGAGCACATCCATGCGGATGCCGATCGCTCCCAGCACCTGCGATAAATGCGGCCGTAGAATCGCCGAGGTGAGTAGCAGCCTCACGGGCGTGGCCGCACCGCTCAAAACGCGGCGCAACGTATCCAACTGCATGAAATCGAGCGGGCAATATGGCTCGCCGTCCGAGCCGTGGCGAATGCTGGCTTCGAGCTCGTTCTCCCACTCGGCTTCGAGCACGCCGCCGCGAATCTCCCAGGTATCGAGGTTCGCATGGGTACGCGCGATTTGATGGCCGAGTTCGATACGGCTTTCGCGCACCATGCGTTCGAGGGTTTGTTCGTTTGCGGACACGCGCAGAATGGCTTCGAGGATGCCACGCAGATTGCGGATCGACACGCGTTGCTGCAGCAACTGCCGCAGCACGGCCGCGAGCCGGGCTGTCGTGATCCGTTGTTCGATCTGCGCGACGAGTTCGCGAAACTCGGGGCTCAGACGATTGAGCAGAAAGCGCACCTCTTGCGTGCCGATCAGGCGCGGTGCGCACCGCTCGAATATTTCGATGAGGTGTTGAGCAAGGACGTCGTCGGGCGTGGCGGTATTCAGAACGGAGGCATTGAGCGACGCGGCGGCGCCGGCCGCGATCCACACTGACTTCTCGAATCCCGGTCGATACCCCGACGGGCCTTCGGCCGGCACATCCGCCGGGCGTCCGCTCGCCAGGACGTGCTGGGGCATGAGCGTGCCGCTCGCGAACGGTACATCGTCGACATCGATGATGTAGCGCTCGGCGGCGAGCCGCTCGTCGATCACGACGGCAAGGCCGGGAAAGGGCAGGCCGAAGCGCGTGTTGAGATGATGGCGCAGCGTGCCGAGCACGCGGTTGAACGCATCGCGCGGCACGGCTTTGAAGGCATCGTTGCCAAGTCGAAGGCGCAGCACGGTGCTCGTTCCAACCTCGGCCTCGTCGAGCAAATGGGGCATGTACCGGCTGCCGTCGCGCGCAAGCGCGGGCATGGGAGCGCGTGCCTCGTCGCGCGCCCGTTGCGCCGCGCGCATGAGCACGAAGCCAAGTCCTCCGAGCAGCGCGGCCAGCAGCGCAAACTGCGCATGCGGAAAGCCGGGAATGAGCGCCAGTGCCGCGCAGCACGCGCCCGCCATGACGAGTGCGTGAGGCCGAAGCGTCAACTGCTCGTAAAGGTCCGTGCCGAGATTGGTGGCGCCGCTCGCGGGCGATACTCTCGTGACGAGCAGGCCTGCCGCGATCGACACGACGAGCGATGGTATCTGCGAAACGAGGCCATCCCCGACAGTCAGGATCGTATAGACCTGCAAGGCGTCGCCAAACGGCATGCCGCGCTGCCCGATGCCAACCGCGAGTCCGCCCACGATATTCACGAGCGCGATCACGAAACTTGCAATGGTGTCGCCCTTGACGAACTTCATGGCGCCGTCGAGCGATCCGTAGAAATAGGTCTCGCGTTCGAGTCCGGCACGCAGCAGCGCTGCCTGCTCGGCGGTGATGAGCCCACTTCGCGAATCGGCGTCGATACTCATCTGGCGTCCTGGAATGCCATCCAGCGTGAAGCGCGCCGCGACTTCCGCGATGCGGTCCGCACCCTTCGCGACCACGATGAACTGAATCGCACAGAGCACCAGGAAGACGACGATGCCGACTGCGACGTTGCCGCCCGCGACCAGCTCGCCGAAAGCCTGGATGATTCGCCCGGCGTGCGCCTGGAGCAGGATCATCTTGGTGGATGCGATGGCCAGCGCGAGACGCAGCAGCGTGGTCATGAGCAGAAGCGCGGGAAAGCCCGGAAGATCCGCCGCGCGCGACACGTAGATCGTGGAGAACAGCATAACGAAACCCGCGCAAAAGCTCATGCCGATGAACAGATCGAGCAGGAACGGCGGGATGGGCAGAATCAGCAACGCCAGCACGCTGATGAAACCCGCGGCTGCCGCGATGTGTGCGTGGCGCGCGATCTGTCGGGGCAAGCTGGCAAAGAGAGGAACGGATGGGCGGTTCATGATTCCGGATTCGGGGTTTAACGGTTCAGATCGCGATGAAGCGCGCGTCGCCGGCCTTTGACGTAGGGGTCGCCGTGTTCGTCGCGGTATTCGCGTTTGAGTTCTTCCTTGTCCATGCGCAAACGGCGCTTTCTCAGCACGTGCTGCATGGCATAGTCGGCTACCGCGGGCGCGGCCTGCGAAAGCGCAACCAGCGCGAGCAGACGGGAATGGCTGAGAGACGCGAGCGCAAGCTGGGATAGCGGATCGAGCGAATACGCCGGCTCGATCTGCACGAGCCATTCTGCCGTCACACGCCAGGCCACGAAGATGAGCACGGCGAACTGGAACAGCATCAGTACGGTCTCGAACGCGACCTTCAAGCCGAACAGATTCTTCAGCCCTTCCACCGGGTTCAGACGCTTGAGATCGAGCGCGATCCGCCTGAACGACACGAGTCCACGCGTTTGAACGAGTTCAGGTATGACGTTGGCAAGCATGCCGGCACCGAGCATGATCAGCGCTCCCTTGCCCGGTTCGAGCAGCGCATTCAATACGGCCTTGAACTGCCACGCGAACGACCGGCTGGCGTCCAGTCCCGACACGGCGTCGATCATGTGGACGAAACCGGAGAACGTGTGTGGCGCTTCGAACGCCAGCAGCAGCCACCACAGCGCGGCGCTCATCGCGGTGCTCAAATGGGCGCTCTTCGCAATGTCGCCGTCGGTTCGGGCGCGCAGCAGCCGGCGAGGCGTGGGCTTCTCGGTTTTGTCGCTCATGTCGACCGGTGCCTCCTATTCGAGATTCAGCGAGACGGCGAAGATGCGCGCGAGTCGATCGAGGATCGCTGGAACGCACGCCATCAGCGCGAAGGAGAGCACCATTGCCTTGAACGTACGCGCAGTGGAAAACGGATTGAGACGCTTTGCATGCCGCGACGCGAGTCCGAGCGAAACGTCGGTGAGCAGCATCAAGGCGAGTAACGGGGCCGAAAGCTGCAAGCCCTGCGCTAACGACTGCGGCAGACGCGTTTCCGAGAACATGGCGAGAAGGCGCGCGAATCCACCGGGATACGGACCGCCCGGTGGCCAGATCGACCACGCGTCGGCGAAGACTCCGCACAGTGCGACAAGACCGTGGCCCGTAAAGAGCGTGAACGCCGCGAATTGAGTAAAAAGCGTTTGAAACGCGGCGGATTCCTGCTGAAAGTTCGGGTCATAGACCGCGCCCACGCTATAGCCGCCTTGTTGATCGAGGATGGCGCCCGCCGTGGAGGCCGCATGAAAGACGACGCCGAAACCGAGTCCTAGCAAAAGACCGATGCCAGCTTCCATGACGCTTGCCGCAAGCGGTTCGTGCGGCAATCCCGCTTGCGCGGGCAGCACCGCGAAGATCAGCACGAGCGGAGCACGCAGTGTCACACCGAGCGCTCCGTCGTTACCAAACGGAATCAAGGCGAGCGCCACGGCTGGACGAATCATGCAGAAGGCGAAGCCGCTCAATTGATCGAGGATGTTCATGGTCAATGCGTGCGGCCCGAGGCGATCATCGTGAAGATATGGCTCAAAAGACGCGCGACTTCCCGGTTTGCCCACGGCGCCGTCACGATCAGCACGAGTCCGACGCACACGATCTTTGCACCGTACGGCAGACTCTGATCTTGGATCTGCGTGACCGATTGCAACAGACCGAGCAAAAGGCCGACCGCGGTCGCGACGGCGAGCATTGGCAACGAAAGCCAGAACACGAGCAACAGCGCGTCGGTTGCGAGCGAGGTAAGGGAAGGAAGCGAATTCACTTGGCGTAACCGAGAATGAGTGCATGCATGAGTCTGGGAATGCCGGAGGCGGCCACCAGCACGAAGAGCTTGAGTGGAATGGAGACGGTGCTCGGCGAGAGCATCATCATGCCCATGGCGGTCAGCACGTTCGCGACCACCAGATCGATGACGAGAAAGGCGATATAGAGCAGGAAGCCCGCTTCGAAGCCGCTCGAAATCTCGCTGATCAGAAACGCCGGAACGAGCAGCGTGAAGTCGCTTTCTTGCGCGTCGCGAGCGGGATCGGTGCGCTTTGCCGCGTCGAGCAGGAACGCACGTTCTGCCGGGCGCGAGTGCGCCAGCATGAATTCCCCGAGCGGTCCACGAACGGCGTCGATCATCTGCGGGAGGGGCGGCAATTGCCCGCTTTCGACGCGCTCGTCGAGGGAGAGCGCGTCGCCGATAGCGTGCAGGGTAGGCGCCATCACGACCAGCGTTGCCGCGAGCGCGAGCCCCGATATCGCCAGATTGCCGGGCGCTTGCTGCACTCCGAGCGCTGAGCGCAACAGCGTGAGGACGATGCTGAACTTCGTGAACGAGGTGCACATGATGACGACGAGCGGCGCCACGCTCAGTAGAAAGAAGACGCCGACGAGCTGCAGTTGCCCGGTTTGCGCTCCGATCATGACGCGACATCCGGATGGGCGGATTGCAGCACGCTCGTGATCCGCACGGCCAGCACATCGTCTATGTTCACCAGTTCTCCCTTGGCGAAGGGCAATCCCTGGCACAACAGCGTGACCGAGCGCTCGCGCACCGAAAGCTGCAGCGACACCAGCGAACCCTGTCGCAAGCGGCTGAGTTCGTATAAGGACAGGCGCATCGAGCCGATCACGGCGTCGAACGGAAAAGTGAGGGCTTCGACCGGAATGAATTCGCTGGTCAGTTCGGATGGCTGATTGTCTTCGTTGAGAATGGGGCGATCTAGCACGATCTGATCTCCAAGAGTTTTCAAGAGAATGCGCTGCGTGCCGTTGCGAAGGGGCAAGCGCAGGTATTGAACCGATTTGTCGAGCACCAGCGCATCACCGGCGCGAATGCGCCGCAAACGCAAGAGCGTGAGCGTTGGCCCGGCGACGCAGACCGGAATGCTGACGACGATCTGGCGCGCAAGCGCGCTCGAATTGCACCGCGGATCAGGCTGGCGCCGCAGCCAGCGATCCACTGCCTCGCAGTGAAATGACAGGCTCGCCGTGCGTCCGCTTTGGACGTGCGTAAGCGCGAGGCCATAGGCGCCCGGCGCGGGCGACGCGTCATAGGAAACGCCGGTTACATCGAGCGCGAAGCCGAATGCGCCTTCCAGCGCGCAAAGCCAGTCCTCGCACGCGTCGGCAATCAGCTTGTGTGCGAGCTTCCCGGTCTTTTCCAGACTCTGGCGCGAAAGTTCGGGGATAAGCGCCCGCGCATCCAGATCGAGTACCAGCGGCTGACCGCAGGCCATGCCGTGAAGACGCAGCGGATAGTGCGAGCGACATGGCTCGAACGCGAGCGTGTAGCGCCGATGGCCGACGCTCACTGGCACGTCGGCGCCGAAATGCAAGGCAGCGATGTTCTGCCGCTCCGCCTGTTCACGTGTGAGCCGTTCGAGGCCGGCGAACGGATTCATATCGCGGCGCCCCCGTTCGTGGCATTGCACGCGATCCAGCCGGCCGGCGTGGCATCGCGGGAGAGGACGTCGAGCGTGTCGCGCAGTCCTTGCTCGATGACATCGAATTGCCTGAGAAGACGGTCGTCCAGGCGCGTGTATTCGTCGAGCACGGTGGCGATCGCATCGCGGATGCCGCGTTCGAGTGCGGCGAGCTGCTGCCGCAAGCTGCCATCGATTACGCCGATATCGGTTTCGACCACGCACGAACGCGGCGGCAGATCGGCGTCGCCAAGAACGGTGATGAGCGTCAGGCCCAGCTCGTCTTCCATCGCGCTGACTGCTTGCCTGGCTTCCTCGTAATCACATGCCGAGACGCGCACGGAGAGCGGCCGTTGCCCAGGCGCCGCTTGCAGACTGCGGCGAAGTTGATTCGGAAAGATCGCGCCGGCAGGCATGTCGCCGACGACGTCGCGTACGGCCTCGACGACGATCTTCACGAGGCGATCGTTCAAGCCACGAAGCGCAAAGGCGGCCGCGGCGGCCGGCATGGCGAGGTCATGCACCGCCGCTGCGCGGCCCGCGATGAAACCGCGTGCGAGCGCCTGCCGTCTGACACGCCGGGCGCGTTGCGCGAGGTCGGCTGCCTCTTGCCTCGCGCGTTGGGCATTCACGCGCTGCAGCGCGGGCAGGTCTTGCAGCAAGGCGAGATCGTTGGCGCAAATATAGCCGTCCGATTCGACCCGCCAGTCGGAAACTCGCCAGATCAGCATGGCCGCCTCTCTGTGTCGAGGAGTTGCAGTGCATCGCCGATCAATTCGAGCGCCGCTCGCGCCGACACGAAAGGCAGGCGCCATTGCGCCGCGGCCGTGGCGTACTCGCAGGGCAGACGCACTTTCATCCACAGCCGTTGTGCGTGGCCGCTCGTCGCGCGCAGTGCGAGCGCGATCCCGGCTATGCACAGGCTGCGCCGGTTGAAGAAGTCGACAGGGGAGTCGAGCCTCAGGTCGGGCTGCTCTCCGCGCCGATGGCACTGGAGCCGCGCGAGCGGCGGCAAGCCCACCGCGCCCGAGAATTGCGTGTGCGCGGCGGCGCTCACGAGAAGGCGCAGCGAGCGCGCGCACGCCAGCGCGGCGCACAGGCGCAAGAGTCGTCCGCATGCCGGGCGCGCGAGCGGCGCGGCGAACCACGGCAATTGCTTGGCGCCGGCCTCGGCGAGCGTCGGAAAGCGCGCGAAAAGATGCAAGGCGGCTGCGGCGCGGGCGCGCTCGCTGCGTGCAGGCGTGGCTCGTCCGCACCAGCTGTGATGCGCCCAGCCTGCGACGTCGAGAATGGGTAGGGATTTCATGTGCGGTCTTCGCGAGAATGGGAGGAGTCGTTGGCGGCTGCGCCCGGCTTCGGCTTCGCCGGCACGGCCTGGCGGGTTCGCCGCCTGAAAAACGTCACACCGGGTATGCGTATCCGCGGCAATGCGCGAATGCCCGAATCCCACACCCAGACGGCCAGGATCAACAGCAGCGCCATGACGGTCAGAACGATGAGGACACGCTCGACCTTGCGCTGATCGACAAGCGGTGGCGGACAGTGGCCCGTCTGCGCGCACAGATCGATTTGCGTGACGACCGGCATGACGGGAACGAGCGTCACGTAGACCTTGTCTTGCGTGAGCCCCTGCACCGCGCCGGCGACGAGCGCGCGGATCTTCTCGCGCATGGGCTCGAGATTCGCGTCGCTGCGATATCGCACCATGACAGACGCGCTCGGCAGCATCGGGGGGCCGAGTAGCGGATCTCGCTGCGGATCGACGATATGCACCCGCGCCACCAGCACGCCGTCGATCGTTTCGAGCGTGGCGGCCAATTCTTCGGTGAGACCATAGACGTAGCGCACGTGGTCTTCTTCGGGGCTCGAGATCAATCCCTGGCGGCTGAAGAGTTCGCCGAGATTGGCATGACTGGCGTGGGGCAAGGCATACGCGCCGGTCAGCTCGGTCGCGGTGACGGCTTCGTCTTCATCGACGGATACGGTCCACGTCTTGTCGGCGTTGCGCTCCTTCGAGCCTTCGACACCGTGTTGACTGAGGACCGCGACGATTCGGTTGGCCTGGTCCTCGTCCAGCCCCTCGTATAACGAGGTCTTGCATGCGCCGAGCAGGACGAGCGGCAGAAGAATGAGCGCGCGACGCATTACGTTCTCTGAGTGATGGATTGGATGGCGCTGCCTACGCTCTGGGCAAGATGCGACAGCGTAATCAGCGTGACCGAGTAATCGCTGACGGCGGCTTGCAGCGTGAGCATCTCGCCTGTCGTAAGCGGCCGTCGGCGGGTGGGATCGAGCAACGCGCCGAGGGGCGCGGCCGCTCCTTGCAAGGCGAACTGAGCTTGCTCGGCAAGGCGCGTGATCCCTTCGCCTCCCGTGCCGGCATCCAGTTGCGCCGGTGTGGCGGCGATCGCTGGCGGCGTCGCGTCGACCTGAAAAGATTGGATGGCTACTGCTTGCGAAAGCATCATCGTGAATATTCTTGGTTGGACAGGAAAATCCGGCGCGCGGGAGCCCCCGCATTGGAGGCCCCGCCGGTGTGTGCGTTGGCTTACTTCGTGTTCTGCGCGACGGATTTGTGTGTTTCCGCCAGGCTGCTCAAGATGGACGTCCCTTGTTGCAATGAAGACGTGTACTCGCCGACCTTCTTCTGCATGTCGAGCATGCTGGCGCTGCCCACGCCCCCGGCTCCGCCTTGCCCTCCTTGTCCGTTTTGGCCGCCTTGCGCGCTCTGCGCGCTAGCGTCTTGCTCCGATTGATTGATCGACTGGGCCTGCTGTTGCAGGTTTCGCTTGACGGCGTCCGCCACGCTTCCGAGCGACAGCGTGCCGTCGGGTGCGATCATGCTGCCGCCTTGGGCGCCGCCCATGCCATAACCGAACATGGCAGGGGTGTAACCGATATTTGCCGCTTGCATCGACATATTCTGCTTTCCTATATAAGTGATGGCGCGCTAAAAGGATCGTGCAGACTCCATGAACCTTCGTGCGGCGCGCCGACGCGCGAAGGGCAGCGCACCGGTAAGGGGCTGTCGGGTGCGGGTCCGGCGGCGTGAGCCGCTAGCAGGACTTGCCGAAACTCGTGCGTTGTGCAATCAGGACATAGATGCTTCCGTCATCGCGAATCACCGATGCGCCGCATGGGTCGATTCGCTCGATCCGTCCTATCGACAGATGCGCTCCCGCGAAATATCGGGCTCCTTGCTGGTCGGCGAGCCACGCGGCGTGCGGAGAATTCAGCAGATTCAATCCGAGCGCTTCGAGCGGAACACGCACGGGGCCGCTGTTGTTCTCGTGACCGTCGAAGCGCAACGCCTCTAATCCATCCACCTGTCCTTGCGCGAGCCGGTCGACCCGCGCGTAGTCCCATGACTCGGGTTGCAGATAGGCGTCCGCTGCGGGAAGTGTCGCGACGAACACGCCGGGCCGTTCGCCTGCACGCAAACGGACGCCGCGGTAGTACTTGTCGAGAAAATCGCTCAGTTGCTCCCGCATGCTGTCGATCACGGCGACGCGCACACGCACCGCGCCGCCGCGTGCGCGCGCGACGAGGGAAACGGCGCCAGGGTCGGCGGCGGTCTGTACGTAACCCTCGTAAACACGTGCGCCCGTTGTCTGATCCGTGCGCTGGCGAACGTTGCGAAAGGCGGGCTCGTCCAGAGGCGACGACCGTTTTTCTGAAGGTCTCGGAACAAGGTTATTCAGGCTGTACAGCAACGCGAATCCGAGCGGCACGACCGCTATCGCAAGCCATTGATAGCGAGGTATGCGCGCACACTTCCTTCGCAGCCACGTAAATGGCGCGTGAGCAAGGAGCCATGCAGATTCCGCGCTTTTCATGGCCTGCTCTGTCGGCGGGGCGCCGTTGCTGAACTGCAAGGCCGTCTCTCCCAGCCGGAATGTGGCACCGTGGCGCAACTGCGTTCGGGCGCCCACTTTGAGGGCTTGCCCGAATACCGCGATGTCGGCGTGAGCGGCACGCAGTTCGAGCCTGTTGCCGCGCAGTCGAACGCTCGCGTGATGTGGCGCGATGCCGGTATCCAAAAGGATCAGGTCGGCGTCGGCCGCGCTGCCGATTTGCAAGTCGCGATCCGCCGTCAGGGCGATGCTCGCGCCCGCATGCAGCCCGGAGGCGACGAAGAGCCGTGCGTCGGTCATTGCTTGCTCCCTTGCGATGCATGCGCGGCATTGCGTGGAGCGGCAAGCTGACTGGCCGGCAGTGGCGGCAACGGAGGAAACTCCGCATCGGGCAAGGGCGGGCGCGGATAGTCCTTTCCGGTGATCGCCGAGAGAGCGGGCACATCGTCGACGGAGAGTTCGGCCGGCGCCGCGGCGTCCGCTTTCAGCCGCTTCAATCGCGGTGTGATGAGGACGAGTCGCTCGGTGCGATCGAAAGATGTCTGCTCATCGCCGAAAAGCGTCCCGATGATCGGAATGTCGCCCAGGATAGGGACTTTCGATCCGCTCGTTTGCGTATGCTCGTATTCGTAGCCGCCGATCAGCAGGCTCTCGCCATCGCCCACTATGGCCTGAGTGATGATCGAGTTACTGTTGACGCGCGGTATGCCGTCAACCGACGCGTCGCCGTCGAAGGAGCCATCCTCGATCTGCACGCTGAGAAGAATCCTGCTGTGCTCGCCGCCGCCTTGCTCGACAGTGGGCGTAACCTTGAGCGTGAGTCCCGTGTCGACATTGAATAGATTGGCATCCTGATTACCTGCCACGCGAAAATAGATGGAATTGTGCGACGACAGGACTGCCTCGGCGTTATTGAGCGTCAGCACGCGAGGACGAGACAGGATGCGCGCGCGACCGGTTTTCTCAAGCGCGTGGATCTGCTCGTAGAGGAAGTGCGCGGAATTGCCGATCAACGTCGTCAGCGTGAGTCCCGCATCCACGCCGAGGGCGACGGACGACGCTCCCGGCAGGGCAGGCGCTACGGAACCACGCGTGTTTGACTGGCGGCTGGACGAAGCCCCAGCGCCCCAGCGGACGCCGAGTTCCCTGGCGGCATCGCTCGACACATCCATCACGAGAGCCGAGATTTCCACGAGATCCTGCGGCCGGTCGAGCATGGAGATGGCCTTCTCGTAGGCGGGCATCATCGCCGGTACGTCGTACACCACGACCGAGTTCGTGCGCGGGTCCGCGACGATGTTGCGCCTTGCCGGCGTCACGGCGGATTGGGGAAGTTCCGCCGGACTGTCATCCACCGAGGCATCTTGTGCGGTTTCCGTGAACCCGGGCACGCTCGGTAGAGGCGGAATCCCCTTGGCCATGCCGTGCAAGCTACCCGGGCGTCCGCGAGTGTTCGTCGCCGCCGGTCTCGCCACGCTCGTGTTTCCCATCAGCGTCCGGAGCAATGAAGCCACGCCCGCGATGGTCTGCTGACGATTCCCCGAGGTATAGGTGATGTCCTGTGCCTGGGTATAACGCAGCGGAAACACGCGTATCTGTGTCTGTTCGAGCGTCTGCTGCGGCGGCGGCAATTGCTCTTGGGCTTTGACGATCGCATTGGCCACGGCATCGACGTATCGGGACGGGCCGGTGACTTTCACGCTGTCGCCCGAAAAATGCAGAGGAAGATGCGGATCATCGAGATCGAGGTTGCGCAGCAGGGCGCTCACCGCGTCCCCCGACAGCGGCGCGAATGCATCCCTGGCAACGGCTGACACGGGTGGCGATGCCGCGGCTGGCGATGCGGCATCAGGCGACAGTTAAAGGTAAGGGCTGGTAACACTAATCGACGTAGGCGCACTGCATCGCGATGCAGTGCGCCTTAAGCACCACATTGCCACAGCCCTACCGTTGCGACTTTCGCCGACAGCTCGACTCGTACGCAAGGCTCCTGTTGTACGAAGATCGACGCGTTAATCGCATTTGCTTCATGCAAACGCGACCTTGATCATTTCGAGCGGCGCCAAACTCCATTTATTGCCTTGATAGCCTATAGAGCTCAACCCTCTCACGGATAAATTCCGCTATCCTAACAATTAGAGCAAGAGACGCTTCGTGCTCGGCGCGTGTCCATCGCTTTCAATACCCAATCATTTCCCACGGCGATGCCGGCGATTCATATTGGAGTCACCGTGCGCCAACGCGGTCATGCCACGAATTCACCGCCGCGAAGTAGGGCGTTGCAACGCGAGGCGGCATATCCTTGGTCAACGAAAAATGGAGGTCATCATGGATACGAACACACAACCCATCACCGGTAAGGAATCGCTTTGGGGCGACTATCAGCCTTCGCAGAGTCAGCTCAAGCTGGTCAACGCGAGTCCGACTTTCATCTCGGACATACATACAGCGAGTGATCGGATCGATAGCGGAGCCTATAAGCCCATTGCGATCAAAAGCGACTCAAGAGTGCAATTCGACCTGGTCGATAAGCGCGTCGTTCTCACGCCTGACTTTCTTAATTGGGAAGACACTGAGCAGATGGGAACCTTGTCTCACGAACTGGGCCATTTCCTCGACGATCCCGCCGAGAGGGCATTTGCGAAGGACTATGGAGTCAATCCGCGTGATCCGGACGCACACAATCAGGCGGCGACGCTCTTCATAAGAGCCCAAACGGTGGCGGAGGCCAATCAATGGAAAATCGCCCGGGAAGTCGAGCAGAACACAGCGACGCCCGGCAATCCTGGGACCAAGCTCAGTGGCAGCGCATCGGCTTGGACTGGCCCGGAGTTCGATGCGTTGTATGCAAAGTATCGCAACACTGGGCTCACGGATTCGCAACTTCAGCATCGGCTCACGACGAGCGTCATGGGTACTTTCGCAGGCGTTCCGAGTGACATGGGCGCGGGCAGCGAATACAACCGCAAGCACAGCCGGAAAGTGGCTCGAATGCGGGAGCTTCCGTTGACCAGTCGACGGCCGCGTCTCCCAATGACGCAGCTGAAGACACTTCCTCGGGCGATGATGCCTGAGTTAGCCGAGCGTTAATGTGCCGCCACCTCACAGCGTTGTCAGCGGTGAGGTGGCGGCTTTCGAGCAGACGAGCCGTATCGAAAGAACCGTCCAGTTAGCGAAGGTGAGACGCGACTGCCGCGCCGTGCGCGATCAATTGGCATGATGCCAGCGCCGCCGCCGGCGGCAGCTTCCGCTGACGCCGGCAGCCGACGCGCAAGCGCGCCGGGAAGGCTACTTAAGCCTTGAAGTCCGATGCGGTCACCGCCTGATGCGTCTGCGCATTGATCCACCCCGTGCCGCTCGAACTCGCGAAGAGGTTCATCCCATCGCGCGGAGTCTGCTGTGCCAGCGCGAAGCCGTCCTGACTGCGCTGCACGCTGAGCGGGGCGCTGTCTTGCTCGCTCAACCCATTGACGACATATGCCCGATTACCCTGCGTAACCGTCACGTTATCGGCGAAGGATACGTTCGAATTGCCGTTCGCCGGTGTCGTGCCGATGCTCACGCGGGTGTGATCCGGCAGGTTGAAGTCGATCGAGCCATTGAACATCCCGCTCGTCTGGTTCGGCGTACCCGAATTGAGATCGATATGCGGGTCGCCCCAGACCTTGGTTTGATTACCCGTCTTCTCATCGGTAAGGTTGATCGAGGACTTGGATTTGTCGAAGTCCAGCTTGTAATCACCAAGGTCAATGGACGATTTGCCGTCGTGTACGCCCGTGTCCGACCATTGGCTTCGTTGACCCGCCGCGCCGTCACAGGCGTCCCCACGCATCCGGTTCAGATAGCTGCTCGATTGCATGCTGCTGTATTGCATGTCCTGTCTCGGACTCTCACGCTCAAAGTACGAGTAATCGGCCGAAGTCGCCGACTGGCTGAATCCGTCCGGGCCGCGTGACATCTGCTGCGAAGAATCACGAAAGTCGCCGCGCATCTGGTTCGAAAAGCCGCTCGGTTGCATGCTGTTGTACTGCATGTCCCGGCCAGAACCCTGACGCTCGAACGACGAGTAGCTGGCCGAAGTCGCCGACTGGCTGAATCCGTCCGGGCCGCGCGACATCTGCTGCGTCGAATAACTGAAGTTCGAACTGGACATGCTGCTGCCACCGAATGCACGCGGCATGGCCGGCTGATTGAAGGGCTGACTGAAAGACTGGTTGAACGGCTGATTGAGCGACATGCCACCGTAGGGCATGGACATCATCTGAAGTGGCCGATTGCTCGAAAAAGACGAGTTCTGTTCGAAACCAGTAGTCGAGGACGGAAACCTCGGCAGGTTCATCGAGAACGAGGCACGGCTGTCGAAATTTGCTTGCATGGTTAGATATCCTTGTAAATAGGCGGATGTACATGACTGACTATCACAGAGCATCGGCGACCAATTTCGTGATGGCTTGAAATTGCCCTGCAGAGGCAGTGTAGGTTTCGCAGATCTGCCCATGCACTAAATATTCAACGCGCGCGAAATAAACCGACATCGGGGGTTCCCGTCGAACGACATCGCTCGCATGTCTTGCCCAAAAAGACGCACAAGTAATGAAGGAGTATTACCTTCTACGCGTCCGGGCTTCGTACGCTTCAGTCATGCGAATCACCTTCATGTTGGATGCCGCGTGCATTCGAGAAGTCGACCAAAATCTAATGAGGAAAACGAGTGACGTCATCCCGCGAATCGATCCACGTTGAACCAGCGCATGCCGCGGGTGTCGTCAAGACGGGCAGAGTGCGCAATGTCAAGCTCTTCAAACCGCGCGCGCTAACCGGTGCCGCGAAGGCTTTGCTCGTCGTGGGATTTGGCGGCACGGTTTCGTACGCTTCGGCGCAAGCCAGTGGAGACGCAGGTCACGAAAACGCAAGAGCGGCCAGGACGCGCGGTGATTATTCGTCGGTGGGCATGGACGATTCGAAATCGTTGAAGGCAGGCGCCATCGGCTCAGGCGTGTTGCAAGTCGAGTCATCCGAGCCGCTTCGATCGTTCGATTCCCCCAAGCTTCATTTGCGAGGCTGGCCGCACAATTCATCGTTCGCGCAACGCTTCTCTATTAGATCCGATGCAACGGCGAGCAACGAGCTGCTGGCTAATACGATGCATACGCGGCCTCAACATGCCGTGTTCTTCGCCGCCCCATTCGTGAGCAATGGGCTTGATAAAACCCCTGATTACGGCAAGGTATTCGACACACGCATGACCGTGCGTTCGTCCACGCCTTTATCGCACGACGCATCAAAACGCCGCGCGCCACCGGCCAAGCTTGCGGGCCATGTGCAAAGATTCACTAAACGGCACGCCGCCCACGCGCGAGTTCATCAAGGCGTTGGGACACCGATGCATTCCAAGCGAACGCGGCGGGTTGCACCGCGAGTCGCGCATCACGCTGCGGGCGCATGGAAGCATCATCACCACCCAGTGGTTTCGGGCAGCGACATGGTCACCGCGCGGGTTGATGACATCGCCGCGCACTTGGACCATACGCGGCACGACGCGCCGGAAACGTCGCTTTACGCACTGGGACAGCAGCGCGCTGCGCAAATGCCACAGATGACGCCAGCCTTGATGGCCGACGTCGGCAATGTCACCACGGCCGCAACCCATCCCACGAGTCGACTCGTCGCTACCATGTTGAGAGCGGATGAACCGGAAATCGTTGTCGGTGATGTGGTGAGTCGTTTTCCGGATCGAAAGCCAACAATGCGTTTGGAGGAGGCCACAAGCCTCACAACGAGTCTGGCCGCGCTGCCCGACTCAACGCCTCCGAATGCCGTAGACGTAAGCCATGCCGCGCAACGACCCGAACTGCCAGAAGGGCCACACGTTGCAATGCGGGCATCGATTGGCTCTCCTTCGACCAAAAAGACGGCAACCGTAGCGGTGGGCAGCGATGCAATCGCCCTTGGCGCACATGCGAGCGCTTTCGGCGATTCCGCGATGGCAAGCGGCGAAAATGCCGTGGCAATAGGTGCGAATTCGCTAGCCGACCGGGATAACGCGGTGTCGGTCGGCAGCACGGGCCACGAGCGCCAGATCACGAACGTCGGGGCTGCGACGACGCGCACCGACGCAATCAACCTTGGACAACTCAACGACGTTATCGGCGGCGTGAACGGTCGTATCGACGATGTCGACCGCGCCGCGCGACGAGGTATTGCAGCGGCTTCAGCACTCAACATTGCCACGCCGTATTTGCCGGGGCGGACCACGTTCAATGCAGGCATGGCGAGCTATCGCGGTCAGGCGGCGCTCGGTATAGGCGTTTCAAGCTGGAATCGTAAAGGAACGGTGAACTATAACCTTGGCGTTTCTACAGCAGGCGGCAATAGCACCATCGTGCGCGTCGGTATGGGCATCGTACTAGGCGCGTGAGCGAAGAGGAACTGCGAATCTTTACAACATCGAGGAGGAGCCGGGGTTGGCCAGATGACCCAACGATCCATTCGGAATCGAACTGGCAGTTTATGTAGTACTACCAATATCGCAAGAAATTCAGGTTACGTGGAGAATTTATCAAATGAAGAAATCTGTTGTCGCAACGCTTTTCGCGGGTGTCTTTGCCGTGTTTTCCGGCAGTGCTTTCGCATCTGACGGAACCATCACGTTCAACGGCGCGCTGACTGCCTCCACCTGCGCCATCAACGGCAATGGGACTTCGGCCAAGGACTTCACGGTCAAGCTGCCGACGATCTCGACCAGTACGCTGAAAGCCGCAGGCGAGACGGCCGGAACGACGTCCTATCAGATCGCTTTGACGGGATGCACCCCGGTGACGAGCTCCAGCAAGGCAGCGGTCTTCTACGAAGCCGGCACCTCGGTCGATCCCGCCGACGGCCGACTGACCGTCACGGCTGGCGGTGCCAGCAACGTCAAGATGCAGTTGTTGAACCTGGATGGCAGTCGAATCAAGGCGGGCTACTCGACCGATCTGCAAAACTCGAAGGCTGCCGACATCTCGTCCGGTTCGGCAACGCTTAGCTACAACGTTCAGTACTACGCAACTGGCGTAACCACCGCCGGTGCGGCCAACTCTTCTGTCGTTTATAGCATCGACTATCAGTAAAGCGACGTGCGGGCCACGGAGATCGTCATGTCATCGCGGCCCGCCGTTCACTGCAACGTCTTGACGACGAGACACAACGCCAATGAAACTCGCGATAAAGATCCTCACGATTGCAACCCTGAGCACGGTGATGCTCGCGCGCACGCACGATGCCGAAGCATCGGTGGTTATTGCAGGAACTCGCGTCATCTATAACCAAAGCGACTCCGAGGTCACGGTCAAGTTGACCAACAACGGCAAGCTCCCTGGCCTGGTGAAGGTGTGGATCGACAAGGGCAATCCGGACACCGCGCCTGACACCATCGAGGTTCCGTTCGCCATCACGCCGTCCATCATGCGGATCGATCCGGACAAGTCCCAGACTTTGCGGATCATGTCATCACGCGAGCCTTTGCCCGCGGATAGGGAATCGATCCTTTACTTGAACGTGCTGGAGGTTCCGCCGAAACCAACGGGCGATGAGGCGGACGCGAATCAGCTACAGCTCGCGTTCCGATCACGTATCAAGTTCTTTTATCGGCCAGGCGCACTGAAGGGGCAACCTGAAAGCGCGTCCGGACAGATCGTGTGGAGCATTAATCCTAGCGACGCCGCCAACAAGATCGCGGCATTCAATCCCAGCCAGTACTTCGTCTCTTTCGATCGAATCACGCTAACCGACGGCGCGCGCACCGCCGTGTTCGATGAGGGCGGGATGGTTGGTCCAGGTGAGACCCGAGTCTTCGCGCTAACCGGCGACATTTTGGGTCCAGGCGCGAAGTTGCACTACACAGCAATCAACGATTACGGCGGACCACAAGAGGGTGAGGCCGACTTGCAGCCGTGAGCAGGAGATATTGAAGCTGCTGACACACAAACGACAATGCGGTTTTGAAGCGAACCAAACGCCAATCATACAGACAGGACGCGTTGATGCAGGCCAGGTCTCATGCGTAAGGCTTGCCTTTGAGATGGAATTTCGGGATCCGTAATGAAAGCAAGAAAACATAAAAGCATTGAGCCTCAACCCAGGCTCAAGCCAATAAGTGTCTGTACGATACAGGCATTGGCGGCGATTGGTGTAAGCGCTCATGCGTGGGGTGCATCCGCGCAAGTTGCAGCGGTCGAATTCAACGAGCAATTTCTCGACACGGGCGACGGCGGGAAAGTCGACATTTCTCGCTTCAACCAGGGACAGCGCGTATTGCCTGGCACCTATCGCTCCGACCTCTACGTGAACGATGTCTGGAAAGGCAAGCTCGATATCGAGCTACGCGAATCCACGCCCGGGACCGGGACAGTGCATCCGTGCGTCACGACCGGATGGCTCGAAAAGTCCGGCGTGGACTTGAGGAAGCTCTCGTCCGAGGCATCCGCAAGGCTAGAGAACGACAGCGGGGAATGCCTTGAACTTCCCGACTTGATACAGAACGCGACTGCAACGTTCGACAGCGGCGAACAGCGGCTCGATGTAAGCGTGCCGCAGATCGTCATGCTCAAACGTGCGCGTGGCTATGTCGATCCGAAGTATTGGGATGATGGCGTGCCAGCCGCGTTGTTTCAATATTCCGCAAACGCTTATCACAGCGAGTCGGGAAGCGCCCGAACCGACACGCAATACCTCGGCGTCAACGCCGGTCTCAACGCCGGACCGTGGCGCTTTCGCTATCAGGGAAACCTTACGCGCGGGAATCTCGGCGGGCAGCATTATCAAAGCGTGCAGACTTACGTGCAGCGCGCGTTCAAGGACATCAAGAGCCAATTCATTGCAGGCGACACCTTCACCGACGGCGCGCTGTTCGACAGCTACGGCGTGCGAGGCGTGACGCTAGGCACGGATGACCGGATGGTTCCCGAGTCTCAGCGCGGCTATGCGCCGGTCGTTCGGGGCATTGCAAGCAGCAATGCGAAAGTGCAGATTCGCCAGAACGGCAACGTGATCTACGAGACGACGGTCGCGCCCGGTGCGTTCGAAATCGACGATCTCTACCCCACGGGCTATGGTGGAAATCTGGAGGTACTCGTTACGGAGGCGGACGGTACGACCCACGTTTCCTCGATTCCATATGCCGCTGCTGTCAACGCGCTGCGCCCAGGGGTAACACGCTATAGCGCGGCAGTTGGCGAGTATCGCGACCCGGCCGTCAGAATTCATCCGTTCGTATCTCAGTTCACGGTTCAGCGCGGCATGAGTAACCGTGTGACGCTGTATGGCGGCATCACCGGTGCGGACATGTATTTCTCCGCGCTCGCCGGCGTGGCGCTCAATACAAAATTCGGCGCATTCGGGTTCGACGTGACGGAATCGAGCGCGAGCTTCAAGGGCTTTGGAACACGGAATGGGACGAGCGCTCGCCTAAGCTATGCCCGAATGTTCGAGCCGACCAACACCAACATTGCAATCGCGGCCTATCGATATTCGACTGGCGGTTTTCTGAGCCTGCCAGATGCGGCCACGACGCGTCAACTGATCAGCGATCATCAGCTCGGTTCGATGTCCGCTCCTCAAAAGTCGCGCTTGCAATTCACGCTGAATCAAGGACTAGGCGATAGCGGACGCTTTGGCGCCATCTACGCGGTGGGCTCGCTCACGACATACTGGAACCGGACATCGCGCGATACGCAGTTTCAGCTCGGCTACAACAATAGCTGGAAGCGCCTGAACTACGGCGCGTCGGTCATCCGTCAATACCAGGTGGACAACAAGCGATGGGATAACCGCTTCATGTTGACGGCGATGGTGCCGCTCGGTTGGGGCTCGCACGCTCCTCAGTCGTCGACCAGCTTTCAGCACGACACCGGCAACGGCAACTCCAGCCTTCAGGAATCGGTGACGGGCACGCTTGGCTCGGACAGCGCGCTTTCATATGGCATGAATGCGTCGTTCAGCAATGGCGATCGAACGAGCGGCAATACAGCCAGCGTGGGTGGAAATCTAGGCTATGTATCGCCATTTTCCTCGCTGTCGGTCAATGCAAGCAAGGGACGCGACTACTCGCAATACGGCGCGGGCATTTCCGGTGGCGTGGTGGCCTGGCAAGGCGGCGCGGCATTCGCGCCAAACATGAGCGACACCGTCGCCGTCATCGAAGCGAAAGACGCGGCGGGTGCACGGCTCGCGAATGGCGCAGGTCTTCGTGTCGATCCATGGGGACACGCCATCGTCTCCGGCGTGCAGCCTTATTCCGACAACGAGGTCGAGATCGATCCTAAAGGGCTACCGCTCAACGTGCAACTCAAGTCGACCGTACAACGCGCTACGCCGACTGCGGGCGCCGTGGTGAAACTCGAGTTCGACACTGAGAACATGGGCAAGCCCGCCCTGATGCATGTTCTTCAGGCAAGCGGCAAGCCGCTTCCGTTCGGCGCGCAAGTTTCGGATGGCAAGGACGACACCGTGGGCACCGTGGCGCAGGGCAGCCGCATCATTGCCACCGGACTCAAGAGCGATGAGGGAACGCTCAATGTCAAATGGGGAGACGCTCCAGAGCAGCGTTGCGTGGTTCGCTACGCGTTGCCAAAAATGCCGCTGGCCAGCACGCCTAATTCACTTAGCATAGCTGATGGAGTCTGCCGATGATCCTCGACAAATCACGTGAGATCATAACTTCGATGAACCGCTTCAACACAATCGTCCGTGCCGTTGCACGGCATGCAGCGGCCTGGCTTATGCTGGCCGGAATGATTCCTTCCGCCGCATGGGCCAGTGCGTCTTGCCATTCCAACTACAGCGCGTTCACGCTTTCTTTTCCGTCTACGATAGCCGTGGCGCGCGACCTGCCCGACGGATCGCTTCTGAGTGCATGGTCCGTGTCTGCCGCCACTCCAAACTATTGGACCTGCACTGTGTCCGATGGCTGGTACACCGGAACCGATTTCGAGCTGGCAGGTATCGTCGCCGGTGCGCCAACCCGCTACAAAGCCTCCTACAATGGCGTCGAATTTTCGGTCTATGCGACTAATGTGCCTGGCATCGGGATCGCACTTGGAGGAACAGTCTATGCCGCTAAAACGCAATACGGCCCGTGGGACTTTCCGGTTCTAGGATACGAGAGAAACAATGTCGGTAGCCCGATGGACAATGGCGGACAGCTCATAGCGGCCCTCGTGAAGATCGGTGACGTTACCCCGGGTACAGTTTCCGGATTGATCGCGAGGGCGTTCTCGTGGGAGACCGCCGGGAAAAGTCCTCCTGGGTACAACGCGGCTTCGGGTTCGATCGACTTCAACATGACGCCGGTGATCATCACCGTTCTGACATGCCGCACACCCGATGTAACGGTGCCAATGGGCACACTAGCGCTGACGGACCTGCCGGCATTGGGACCCGCACCGCGCAAGTCGGCATCTTTCAATCTGAGCTTTGACAACTGTCCCGCAGGCACGCCCGTGGAGGGCACTACGGCGGGCATGATCCATAGTGTTCAATACCGGATCGATCCGGCGAATGGGACGGTGTCGGGCTTCAGCAATGTTGCGGCACTAAGCGGCACGCCTTCGGCAGGAGGCGTCGGCATTCAGCTATTCGACAGTGCGGGCGCGGCAATTCCGTTTGGAACGAACCTTACCTTGAATGGTTTCAACGGAGCAGTCGCTTCGAGTTACACCGTCGCAATGACCGCACGTTATTACCGGACAGGTCCGTTATCCCCCGGTCCGGCCAACACGACAATGACAATGACCATGTACTACCAGTAGTAATGCGATCGACGTGAAGATGTGCGCTCCCCGACCTCGCGGAAGGGGTAGATCGGCTCACTTGCGGGCCACGTTTATTTACTCGTTTAATCGAAGGAGTTTCAAAATGGAATCTATCAAGCGTGATGCCTTGGCTTACGCGTCGGTGGCCGGTGGCAGCGCGAAGGCGTCGAGTAGTTCGTCTGCGTCGACGAACGTGAGCATCGTAATCAGTGCACCGGTTCCACATGGCAACCAGAAGGGATGATGCATTAGCCCATCCGTAAAGCAGGCAAGACCTGCGTTTCGCTTGTCTTCAAAGCGAAGGCCGCCTTCAATTCTCTGAAAGCGGCCTTCGTCCTACCTCGCATTCAACTGGCCAACGTCGCCATCGTGCGTTGCGCCTCGGTGATTTGGCGGAAGTACCGCGCCGTACGCTGCAAGCCTTCATCGAGTTCCGTCACGGGTTGCCAGTCGAGCAGCGTGCGCGCCTGCGTGATATCCGGTTGACGATGCCACGGATCATCCATCGGCAATGGATGAAACACGATCTCGGAACTCGAACCCGTCAACGCGATGATGCGTTTGGCAATGTCCAGCATCGAAAGTTCGTGCGGGTTGCCCAGATTGACTGGACCCGTGACGTCATCGGGCGTGTTCATGAGGCGGATGAAGGCGTCAACCATATCGTCGACATAACAGAAGGAGCGCGTCTGCGTGCCTTCGCCATAAACGGTGATAGGCTCGTTGGCGAGCGCCTGCATCATGAAGTTGGATACCACGCGGCCATCGGCGGGATGCATGCGCGGCCCATACGTATTGAAGATTCTCGCGATCTTGATGTTGAGGCCATGCTGCCGCCGATAATCCATGAAGAGTGTTTCGGCGCAACGCTTGCCTTCGTCATAGCAAGAACGCGGACCGATAGGATTTACATTGCCCCAATAAGCTTCTTGTTGCGGATGCACGCGTGCGTCACCGTACACTTCACTCGTCGATGCTTGAAAGATGCGCGCCTTCACACGTTTGGCGAGACCCAACATGTTGATCGCGCCATGCACGCTCGTCTTCGTGGTTTGAACGGGATCGTACTGGTAATGAATGGGTGAAGCGGGGCATGCGAGGTTATAGATCTGGTCCACTTCCACATAGAGCGGAAACGTCACGTCGTGGCGCATCAGTTCGAAATTCGCGCTGTCCAGCAGATGCGCGATGTTGTCCTTCGTGCCGGTATAAAAATTGTCGACGCACAAGACATCGTGTCCTTGAGCGAGCAGGCGTTCACATAGATGCGAGCCGAGAAAGCCCGCACCTCCCGTGACCAGAATGCGCTTGCGAAAGGCTTCCTTCATGGCTGTTCTCTAAAATGATGTTTAGCTGCAGACGTGACGCAGCGTGGCTTCCCACTCGGCTGCGAAGCGATCGATATGAAAGCGTTCCAACGCCACCTTGCGTGCACCTTCACCGAGCCGGCGCGCCTCGGCGGGATCGCGTAGAAGATGTTGCATGGCATCGATCAACTGGTCCGTATCGGTATGGATGAAGCCGCTCTCGCCGTTGCGAATGACGGTTGCAAGCTCGGTCGTCGCGAGGCCGACAATAGGCATGCCTATCGTCATCGCCTCGACGATTGCGAGACCGAGGCTCGTCCAGCGAATCGGATTGAAAAAGAAGCGGTATTGCGCGCTGAAAGACGCGAGATCGAGATTGCCGATCTCGCCGAGTCCTCCCGCTGCGTGAGCATCCATGCCGACTAGGTCGAGCGGCACACGCCGCGCGGCTTCGGTGAATACATCGTGACCGAGCCTGCGTCCACGCTGCTTCAGATGATTGATGATGACAATGCCGCGTTCTTTCTCGCCGCTATAGCGCACGCTGTCGGGCACCACGACACCATGTTCGATCACCTGCGTCGGCGTCTCGCCGCTGTCCCACATGAGGCGGTTGAAGTGGGTCACATGCACGAGCAGCGTGTCGCGATCTTGCACCCAATGCCGTTGTTCGAAGGCATTTTCCTGCGGCGGATCATGCTCGATATAGACGCGCGGCAAGCGGCGTTGTGCATTGCTCAAGAGGTTCAAGCGGTCGTCGTCCCAATGCGTGCGATGCTGAAAGAGCACGACATCGAAATCTTGCGAAGCCACTTCGTCATAAGGCACTTCGTGGACATTGTCGCCCCACGGCAAGACGCCGACCTTGCCCGCGTAGCCCGGAGGATGGCCGGGCTTCGTGACGAGATAGAAGTCGTGCTTCGCTTGACTCAAGTAGTACATGTAGTTGCCGTGCACGTGCCATGTCAGAACACGCAGGCGTCGGTTGTCAGCAGTGAGCATGGATCGGGGCCATATGGAATCGAGGTTCGAGCAGCTGCGCATGTGCGACATCCAGTACCTGTGCAACACTGATATTCAGCGCGCATGGATGCCCATACGGGCAGTCGCGAAACGAGCAGGGACGACAGGACGGATAATCCGCCAGCACGCGATGACGTTCATGGTCGAGCGGCGCCCAGCGGCGCGTGTCGCTACCTGACGCGATGACCGCGCTTTTCGTGCGCATTGCCGCCGCGATATGCGATATGCCGGTGTCGTTGCAGACAACGAGTTGCGCCTTCGCTACGAGCGCGGCGAGGCCGCCTAGCGATGTCTTTCCGGTCAGGTCGATTGCATCGCAGCCTTCCAATGCCTGCGCTATATGCGACGTGATCGGCGCTTCTCCCGCGCTGCCAGTCAATGCGATCTGCCAACCCGCATGGGCAAGCGATAAAGCCACTTGCGCAAAGCGTTCGGCGGGCCAGCGGCGTGAAGGCAGTTGCGAACCCGCATGCACGAGCACGAGTCGCGTGGAATCGAGTTCATAAGCATCGAGCAACCCGGCGCACTCTTGGATGTCTTCGTCGCTCAACGGGATGTCGAGATCGGTATGGCTTGCATCGATACCGAGCGCATCCATCAGCGCGTTATAGCGTGCTATCTCGGGTAGCGTATCGGGCCAGGGAATGAAGACGCCTTCGCGCATCGCTTCATCAGGCTTCAGATAGCCGGCGTTCAAACGCGCGCCCATTTGTTCGACGATATCGTTCGCCACACCGCCGCTGCCATGCAGCTGAATCGCAAGATCGAAGCGGCGCTCCTGCATCGCGCTCCAGAATGACGGCAAACCCGCATCGGTTTCTTCCTGCTCGGGAAAACCGACAGCGCCGGGAAAGGGAACGAGTTCATCGATCAGCGAACGATAGCGCGTCACGAAACTGCTTGCCCACGGTAGCCCTATCAGCACGATATGCGCACGCGGATGAGCAGCTCGTAACGCGCGCAACGCGGGGACGCAGCAGAGCATGTCGCCAAGCTGCAAAGCCCTGAAAATAGCGATGCGTTCGATCATACGAACACCACGCGAAATTTGAAGGCGCCGTATAGCCGCCAGTAGATCGAGAGAAACGGAATCCACAGCGACGTCCACGCCATTTCGAGCACGTGCGATGGCGTAAGCGCTGTCTTCATCAGGCGCTTTACACAGAACCAACCGCTCATGGCGAGCCACGCAATCACGCAGGCAATGGCGAGCGAGTTGAAACGCAGTGCGTAAGCGACGATGGCCGCCACGACCACCGCGAGCATCATGTAATACAACACGGGCGGCGTGCTGCGTATGCGCGATCTGAACAACGCAGGATGCTTCTTGTAAAGCAACGCATCGAACTGACTCTTCTTCTGTTGCGACAAGCTCACGCCCCAACGTGCGGGGCGCACGGGGTGCAACACCATCGCATCGTGCGAACGGACGATATGCGCGCCGCTGCGCAGGAGCTGGAATTGCAGATCCGAATCTTCGCGCCACGCATATGTAAAACGCGCATCGAATCCGCCTATACGGTCCATCGCGGAGCGCTTGACGAAGGTATTGGCCGTTGCGAACTCCGCGCTTGAAAGACCTGCCGCGTCCTGCTCGTAGTCGGTCGGCCGCGCGGGAAGCGGCACGACGATGCGTCCCGACACCGCATCCGCGCCGGCATCGAGCGCGGCGACGCCCGCACTTAGCCACTGCGCATCGGGGATAGTGTCGTCATCGGTGAATGCGATGAAACGTGACTGCGCCGCATGCCATCCCGCGTTGCGAGCACCCGCAGGCCCTTGCGTCGCGGTGACGGGAACATAGCGAATACGCGGACCGCGCGGCTCGGTTGTCTCGCATTCGCGCGCAAGCGCCATGACCTTGGCGCGCGTGGCATCATCGGGACCGTCGTCGCAGACGATGATCTCGTAACGCGATGCGCGCATGTCCTGCGCCATCACCGCGCGCAAGCATCGTTCGAGCATGTCGGGACGACGATAAGTCGGCACGACCACGCTCACGTCGTACGCAAATGATGATGGCGTTACCGCGCTCTCGCTCCTCTCGAAAGCGTCGGCGCCATCGAAGGTAAAGCCGCCGGAAACCGTGCTCATGCATGTGCTCCGGGTTTTTCGATCAAGAAAGAACCGATGACGAGCGCATCCAGCGGCGACGTCCAGAAAGATTCGAGCGCATCGCGCGGCGAGTTGACCATCGGTTCGCCACGCGTGTTGAACGACGTGTTGACGAGCACCGGTACGCCCGTGCGTGCCTTGAATGCGGCGAGCAGGTCGTAATAGAGCGGATGTTGCGAGCGGTTCACGGTCTGTACGCGCGCAGTGCCATCGATATGCGTCACGGCCGGAATCTTCGGCTTCATCTCTTCGCGCACGTCGAAGACGAAGAGCATGAAAGGCGCCACGCATGCATCGACGAACCAGTCGACCGCATGTTCTTCCATGACCACCGGCGCAACAGGACGGAAGTCTTCACGATCCTTGATCTCGTTGAGCTTCGCTTGCATGGACGGATCGATCGGCGATGCAAGTATCGAACGTGCGCCGAGTGCGCGCGGTCCGAATTCCGTGCGGCCCTGATACCAACCGATCACGCGATTCCGCGCGAGCAGATCGGCTGTTTCGCCCGCGACGTTATCGAGCTTCCGATACGGCGCCTTGGCCCACTT
This sequence comes from Caballeronia sp. HLA56, assembly GCF_054655155.1. Taxonomy (NCBI): domain Bacteria; kingdom Pseudomonadati; phylum Pseudomonadota; class Betaproteobacteria; order Burkholderiales; family Burkholderiaceae; genus Caballeronia; species Caballeronia sp. HLA56. The sequence continues at coordinate 633,484 of NZ_BAAHOB010000001.1, forward strand.
GAGAAACTGTTCGACTTCATTGTCGTCATAACGCGGGCCGAGATATGCGTGATCCATGCGCCATTTGCGGCTGCGGTCGCCTTGCTTCTCTCGTTCGCGATAGTCCGTCCAAAGCGCCGCGCCCAGCGCGGTACCGGCATCGCCGGCCGCAGGTTGCACCCAGATCTCTTCGAACGGGCCACGGTCGCGCAGACGCGCGTTCATCACGCAATTGAGTGCCACGCCGCCTGCCATCGCGAGCTTCGATAAACCAGTTCGCTCGCGCAACCACTTTGCCAATTCGAGCGCCGTGTCTTCGAGCACGATTTGCAACGAGTGCGCGATATCGTAATGATGCTGATCGAGCGGACCGCCGCGCTCACGACGCCGACCGAAGCGTTCTTCCAGGCGCGGGGCATCGACGGTATAAGTGCCGTCATGGCGATATTTCACGATCTCGCGAAACTGGTCCACGTAAGCCGGCTTGCCGAACGAAGCCAGCGCCATGACCTTGTACTCGTCCGAGGAATGCAGAAAGCCCAGATAGTCGGTGACGGTCTCATACAGCAGCCCGAGCGAATGCGGCAGTTCCACCTGTTTGACGCGCTCGTACTGTCCGTTGACGAATTGCCCGAGACTCGTTGTTACGCCTTCACCGCGTCCGTCCATGGTAAGCACGGCGGTATCTTCGAAGGGCGCAGCGAGAAACGCGCTCGCTTCATGCGACAGATGATGATCGACGTAATGCCAGTCGAACCGCGGCGCGCGGCCGCCGCTTGTGAAATGCTTCTTCAGATGATGCGGCGCTCCATCCACCAATTGACCGCGCGCATTGACGATATAGCTTAAAAAAAGCGGGTCCCAAGGCGATTCGGATGGGTTGCCGCTCGAATGCTCGGACGGCATGAACGGCAACGCAATGCTCGCTTTAGGCTGCCGTGGCATGGCGGAAAGCAAATGCGGGTCGTATGAATAGGCGACATGATCGACATCCGCCAGTTCGATACCAGCCTCTTTGAGGCAATAGTCGATAGCGTCGAAGGGCAATTGCCATGTCGAAAACGGCACCGGACGCTTCGCATGCTTGACGTGCGTGAAGCGTTCGTCTTCCGCTGCCGCAACGACGACACCGTCCTTGATCAGCGCAGCCGCGCTGTCGTGATAGACCGCATTGATTCCGAGGGTGTACATGGAAAGCGAACCTTATGGATGGATCGAGAGAGGGGCGGCAGCGTCTGCGCGGGCATCGCAAAGCGACATGACAGCGTCGATTACTTCATCGACGCTCACGCCGAGGAGGCACAAATGATGTCCTTCGGGACAGATGCTGCGATAGCACCACCGGCACGGCACATCGTGATTGAGCACGTTATGCGGCGTCTGCCATGGCGTATGTTGCGGATTGGTGAGTGCATAGAGATCCACTACAGGCGTGCCGAGCGCAGAGGCAATATGAACGGGACCGCTATTGTTTGAAACAAGGACGCGTGCGTGCTTCACGAGAGCGGCCAGTTCGCCGAGGTCGAGTGCGCCCGACAGGTCGCTGATGCCGCCGTGACCGCCGCTTACCTCGCGACACAATTCCGCTTCGCTTGCCGAGCCCGTGACGACGACTGGCCAGCCCGTGCGCGCGTTGAGCGCTTGCGCGACCTCCGCGAAGCGGTCCGGCGGATAACGACGCGATGCTGCCGTTGCACCTGGATGCATCATGAAAAAAGGCCCATGAAGATCGATACCGCGCGCATCGAGCTTCTGCGCAAGCGATGCCTCATCGCCGTCGCGAACCGTGAAGCGCATGCGTCTGTCATCGGCGCGTGCGCCTACCTGAGCGACCAACGCAAGCTGACGCTCGACCTCGTGACGTGTGCCGTTCTGCGGTTCAGTTTCGGCGACCCAGTCGGTGAGCAAACCGTAGGGATTCTCGCGGCAATGCGCCAACCTTCGAGGGATACCCGCAAGATGACAAAACATTGCAGCAGGCAAAGGATTCTGGCTATAGACCGTGAAGATCACGGCGGCATCGAAGCCGAGCGTTCGAATGCGTTCGAGCATTGCAAGATCGCGACTCGCGTCGATGGGCGTGTCATGCTTGACCCACGGCGCGTCATACTCGATCACGTCATCGATATCTTCGACGAAGCGCGCGGCCATCGCACCCGAACGCGAAGCAAGCAAGCTCAGATGCCGTCCGGGATACGCATGTTTGAGAGCGTGCAGAGCAGGCGTCGTCATCAGCACGTCGCCAAGATTGTCGGTACGTACGCAGAGGATGCGCTTGACGTTTTCGCCCCAGACGCCTTGCGGACGCGACTCCGGTGCGCGCGCGTGAGGCGCGATGGCGACGACAGGGATTCGCTCGCGCTTCACGCTGCAAGCTCCCCATGCCATGCCGCTTCGATCATGCGCGCTGCTTCGTGCATGTCTTTCGCAATGGCGTCGGGCTCGCGCAGTGGGCCACGCTGCCATAACGTTTCGTTGCCATTGTCTATAAGCACGGCGCGGCAACCTGCACGATGACCCGCTTCGACATCGTCGAGTATGTCTCCGACGAACCAGCTTCGTGCAAGATCAAGACCGAGGTCACGCGCCGCGCGTTCGATCATGCCGGGCGCTGGCTTGCGGCATTCACATATTTTCCGGTATTTCGCCACCGTTCCTCGTGGATGATGCGGGCAGAAGTACACGCCAGCGAGTCGCGCGCCTGCGCGCGCCGCAAATTCATGCAGCGTGCGTTCGACATCGACGAGCGCCGCTTCATCGAACTTGCCAAGCGCCACGCCGCTTTGATTGCTGATAACGACGACCGGTATGTCCATGCGTGCGAAGAGCGCGAGCGCATCAACGGCGCCAGGTGCAAGACGCATCTTCAGCGGGTCGACGTTGTAAGGCACGTCGTCGAGCAAGGTGCCGTCCTTATCCAGAAACACGGCAGGGCGAAGGAGTGTCGGCTTCATGCGGAAGCGCCACCGTAAGCACTGCGCTCATCGAGCACGGTGTTCGAAAATTCCACTTCCGCCACGCGCGCATAGACGCGTTCGAGCGCTTGCGCGACGCCGGTCCATGTGAACATCGAGCGCGCACGTTCCAACCCCGCCGCGCCCATGCTTTCGGCGAGCGCGGGATCGCGCTTGAGCATGGCAAGCGCGACCGCCAGTGCATGCGGGTCTTTCGGCGGAACGAGCAGGCCAGTCTCTTGATGAGCGACCGAGTAGCGAATGCCGCCCACATCCGCGCCGATTACAGGCGTGCCACAGGCCATGGCCTCGAGCGGGGTAATGCCGAAGGGCTCGTACCAAGGCGTCGTGACGAAGACATCCGCCGCGTTATAAAACTCCTTCAAACGCTGGCGTCCATGACGTCCGAGAAAATTGACGCGGTCTTCCACGCCGCATTCGCGGGCTATTCCGCGCAGTCTGCCGATTTCCGGTGTCGCGATTTCGTTGGCCTCATCCGAGTTGCCGCCGATCACGTAGAGATGCGCGTCTTCGTTCAACTCGCGATTGCACACGCCAATCCCGCGCACGACATTATCGATCCCCTTGCGCGGCACCATGCGCCCGAGTTGCAATGCAATGAACTTGTCCTGCGGCCAGCCGAGCCGCTCGCGCGCTTCATGCTTGTTGATCGGATGAAACTCCGCGCTGTCGAAGCCGCATGGCACGAGGTCGATCCGCTGACGCTCCGCCTGATATAGCGCGATGAGATCGGCAGCATCTTGCGGACATTCGGCGATAACGGAATCCGACTCGCGAACGAGCGCATCTTCTATGTCGAAGCGCTCGTCGGGAAAGCCATCGCCTGCGCCTTGATGAATGCGTCGCACGCGACCGAGCGCGTGGAACGTGGTGACGAGCGGCGTGCCGAGCGCAGCCTTGATTCGCATGCCGACGAGTCCCGACATGAAGAAGTTTGCATGGACCACGTGATAGGGCGTTTCCTCTTTCTCGAAGAACCCGATCATGAAGCGCGCGAATTCGTTCATGAACGGAAGTAATTGCTCCTTGGGCAATTGCACGGGCGGCCCTGCCGGAACATTGATTACGCGAATTCCTTCGAAGCGCGAGACAAGCGGAAGTAAAGAACGATCGCGACGCGTGAACACATCGACTTCATGACCGCTGCGTGCAAGTTGCCGCGCTACGTGCGCGACATAGATGTTTTGTCCGCCGCTATCGACGCCGCCCGCCACTGCGAGTGGAGAAGCGTGTTCACTGATTAGTGCGATCTTCACTGTGCCCGTCCCCATCACGAAGGTCCAAAGTAGGCTCGTCGCGCTTGATCGTGCGAGTCCTTCGGAGTCTTGGAGTTAGAGCATTCGTTGTGCCACTGAAATGGAAATACGCAGAATCGTTTGTTCGTTGTCGGACGAAAGCAATTTCGTTTTGGGTTCGCACACGGCCGAATCCGTGCTGGTGCGCTTCTATATCGCGCTGGCAGTGGATGAGCGGCGCCGGTCGTCATCGCGGACGACGGCGCGCATCAGTAGGACGCTGCGTGCAACCACGCGCCGTTTCGACAACGCCCACGGCAAACCGCGCAACATTGCGAGCGAGTCGCGTAAGAGCGTGCGTTCACGCCGCATGATGAAGAAGGCATTCAGACTTGAACGCAGCGCTTCGGCAAGCGGCAGGCGCAACCATGCGACCCATGCCTCATTCCGCGCAAGGAGACGCCTACGCAGCGCACTATCGCGTATTTCCGATGGATGGTGATGTAGCACGAGCTCATCGGCATAGACGAGCGCATGGCCGCTGCTCAGAATATCGAGTGCTAGAAGCGACTCTTCGCCGCCAATGAAAAGCTTCGGCTCATATCCGCCCATTTCGCGGTAGACGCTTGTGCGGAATACGCTCGCACCCGCCATGAAGCCGATCAGCGCGGGCCCCGGCAGCCCATGCGACCCGAGCGGACTCACGCGCATGCGCTCGCAGGTTTCGTCCGTCGATTCGGCATCCCCGACGACCACGCGAGCGCTTAAAACAGCCACGCGAGGCGACGCGTCTAGTAACTGTACTGCGCGTGAGAGCGAGCCAGCTTGCCACCAGGTGTCGTCATCGCAAAAGGCAACGTATTCGGTCTGTACACGCGCCACGCCGAGATTGCGTCCAGCCGCGCCCATGTTTTTGGACGCAATCACGAGATCGACCGAGGGAAATTTTTCTGCAATACGGCGGGCCGTATTATCGGAGGAGGCATTGTCGACCACCACGATACGAACGGGATCGGGCAGGGCGGCAAGTTTTGCGATCGTGCGCAGTACGACATCGGCACGATTATAGGTAAGGACGACAACGCTAAGGCGTACGGACGAGACGTCGTGCGCGCTCATCGGCCATCCTCGCTACGTTCGAGCGTCCAGTAGCGCTCAGGAAGAAAAACGTCGTCATAGCCGCCGGGGCCGAAGGCCTTCAGTTGGCTCGTATAAGCCTGCACGGCGTTTCTCTTGGCTGCATGCGCGCGTTCGGCATCCGCGGGATTCGTCGCGGCGGCTTCATAAGGCGTTGCATCGATGCCGATGCCGTGCAGATCGACGAGACGCCGCTGCACCAGACCGCGCATTCGCCGATATAACCCTTCCTCATAGCCGATGCAGGCGAGCGCGGGATATTCGAGCCATGCATCGCAAGCGGCAAAGTGCGTGAGCGCATGGTCCGAATGAAACAGGCCGAGTGGAATCAGCAGAAGATCAGGGCGATATTCGCGCACCACATGCAGCAGTGCATCGCGAATCGCCGCGCGCGTCGGTTTTGCCGACTCCGGCGCATGCGGCACATATTGCGAATCGAGAAAGCCGAGATTGACTGAACGCGCGCTTAGCAATCCGAGCGCCCGCTCGTCCTCGTCGATGCGTGAGCGCATCGCTTCGTGAGCGCTACTGAAACCGCAATGCTTGTCCCATTCCGTTGTCAAATCTTCTTCCGGGCTACCGGTGAAGACATTGCAGACGATAGTCTCGTCGGATGCAGCGAGCAGGGCGCCGCAACCGAAGACGGCGTCGTCGAGATGTGGCGAGACCAGGAGAACACGGGAGCGCATTTCAGGCATGGGGACAGGTCCACTTGCGAATGACGGCAGCTGCGTCGCAATCGCCGGACCCGCCCGCCTTGCGTTTGCGCCATGTCAGAAGCGCACGCCGATACCCGCTTCGATGATGTCCGAATCGCGGTCATAACGCGTGACCATGCGATTCCATGTCAGACGCGCAAGCCATCGGTCGGTAAACCGATAACTCGCCGATGCCGATACCACTCCCGCGAAACGACCGTCGCCCGTGCGGTTTTGCGGCAAATCGTCGTTCTGCGTGATCGACAAATAAGGACCCGCGCCCACGCCGAGCGTGAGCCTGTCGTTGAAGAATGCGCGCGTGGCCCAAAGCTGTGCCGCAATGCCATCGCGACGCGACTGCACGTGACCGCCTTCGTGCAGATACGACGCGGTGAAGTCGACGTAATGCCACAGTCCGCGCCTGTACTCGACGCTCTCCGAGAGATTCGATTCTGAGTCTAGACTGTTGAGGATCGTGCGCCCGAGCATGACCGTAACTTCGTTGCTGGTGACGTTCGTGCTGCGCGACGGCGCGTAGGCGCGCGGACCGCGACCATCTGGTGCGTCGAGCTGGTAGCCGATACCGAACAGAAGCGCGGTCGTGTCCGGACCGCCGAACGCCTGCACGCGGTTGAGCTTCATCTCCGCGATCCACCGGTTATCGAAGTAGTACGCGGCGCGCAACGTGAACATGCCGCCCCAACCGTGCGAATTCGAATAGCCGCTGCCGGCTTCCGCTTGGCTCGTATCGAAGTAACGGTAGGGACCGGCGCCCGCGGAAAGTTCGAGCCGGTTATTCCAAAGCGGCAAGCGGCCCCACAATTGCACGGCCTGACCATCGCGATGATGATCGGGAATGTGGCCTTCGTTGAGCCACGAAAAACTCCAGGCCGCATAGCGTCCAAGGCCTTCCCGATAGTTCGCTTCCCATGAATAGCTGTTCTGGCTGCTGCTCTTGAGCGGCCCAGCGAGCACCGAGAATTCCTGAGCTTGTGCGCTTGTGACCGTGCCCGCAAGGGCAGCGCCAGCAATCGTCCAGGCAGCTAACTTGCGAGATCGTCTTTTGATCGAAGTAGTAGTCATCAGGTGGAGTTGAATGCGCATTGTTTGCATTGGCAGCATAGCGGCTATAAGCGGCTTTTGCCCAGATGACGCTTTATCGAATGTTCATGCATGGAGTCGATGGCTCGACGCGGTGCCTTTGGGAGCTGTCCTCGGCACTGTAAAACGTTTGCGGAGGCGAATTCACGCGCGCTGCGGGCTTCCGAGCGTTGTGATGAGCCATGATTCAAGCGTCGTCGCGCTAGCGCCTCTGAAACCGATATGACCATCCGGACGCAGGGCCCAGATCATGCCGCTGCGCGCGCCGAAAAAAGCCGCAAATTCACCCGCCGCATCTGCGAGAACGGCGTACGTCTCGCTGCATTCAGGCGATTTTCCCGCCGTAATCAGCACCGCATTGCCTGCGTCACCCAGCATATCGCGCCACGCTTGAAACGCTGCGTCGAACGATTCGCGTGAGTCGCCGTTCATGTCGCGATCCAGATACCCGATGAGCGTATGCCGCCCGCGACCGATATGGTCGCGCAGTCGCACGGCATGCCCGACGAACGCTTCAGCGAGCCCGCCGCATTCCGGTACGCGATCCCCAGGCGCGGGTAGCCCGGGCGCAATCTGCGTGTTGATCTCGTCGTTTGCATCCGCCACGATTGCACTGCCGCGATATCCGACGAGCAACTGTGTTTCGCGCATCACGGGCCGCACTTCGCCATGCACGAGCACGGTGTTCAAGGCGCGGCTCGTTGCTTCGACCACATCCAGTCCGACCGGCCGACGTTCGGCTTCGTAGCTCGACAACAGTGCTTCGCTCGCGATACCGCGCGCCACGAGCGCGAGTTTCCACGCGAGATTGTGCGCATCCTGCAAGCCTGTATTCATGCCCTGGCCACCGACGGGCGGATGAATGTGCGCGGCATCGCCCGCAAGGAACACGCGTCCGCTCGTGTACTTTTGCACAATGCGATGACTCACGCGGTACACGGACGACCACCGCATCGACGAAAGCCTCGTTCCCGGCGGAAGTAACGGCAGCATGATGCGTTCTACGTCGGCGAACGCGGGCGCGGTTTCATTGACGAGGCGCGCGGCATCGTCGTCGCCAAGGATCATGGAGAGGCGATAACGGCGGGCCGAACCGCGCACCGGCAGCGCGGCAATCGTCGTCGCACCACGAACGCCTTCCACTGCGGACAGGTTGAAACGCAGCATCGGTCCGCGCTGAACGTGCCAGTCGACATCGAGATCGGCGAGCATGAACGTCTGCGGATACTGCCCGCCTTCGAACGGTACGTTCAGATGATGCCGCACGGTGCTGCGTGCGCCGTCGCAACCGACCAGCCACCGGCAGCGGATTTCACGCATGGTGCCGTCGGCGTCTTGCATGCGAGCGAGGACGCTGTCGCCGGTATCGTCGAAATCGATGAGGGTTGTCCCGTAGTGGACGTGCTCGCCCATACGCGCGAATGCCGCTTCCAGAATGCGCTCGGTTTCATATTGCGCGAGTGAGAGTGCGCCATAAGGCAGGCCCTCGCGCGGTACTTCGACGCTGAAAGCCAGCGTGCCGTCTTTATAAGTATCGGCGCCAGTGAGCCAGACACCCGCATCGATGGCTTCACGCGCGATGCCCAGATCGTCGAAGACTTCGAGCGTGCGCGCAGTCACGCCCAACGCCTTCACGAAAAACGCGCGGTTGGCGCGCGCGTCTATCACTCGTGCGTCGATGCCGTCGCGGCGCAGTTCGGTTGCAAGGAGGAGACCGACAGGTCCCGCGCCGGCGATAAGAACGTCGATGGTATCGGGCATGGCGAGCGTTCTCCTGAGCGTTCAGCCGAGGTCGTTTTGCGAGGATAACCGTGCATGCGTCGCCGCGGCTAGTGGATTTATGGCGCATGAAAGAAGGGCATGTATTCGCACGCGTCCTACACTTTATTTGAAGCACGCGGCTCGCTCAATAATTTGCAATTTCGACCCGACGGTTGGCTATGCTCATGCCTTCATTTCCATTTACGCTGGTTTAGCAATCATGGTCACGCTGGTCAGTTGTTTCTTCGATCGCAACGCTCACGAATCGCTCGTCAATCACGCGGAATATTGCCGTCGCGCGGGTGCTCGTCACCGCTTCGAGCCGGTCGCGGCGGGAGCTGCATCGCTTGAACTGAGGATCGTTTATAAATATCAGTTGCTGTGCGATCTCATGGTCCGCACAGCCGATAACGAGCTCTTGATCTTCGCTACCGAGAACGCGCTCTTCCTGCGCTTCGACGATTTCGAATCAATGATGGCCGGACGCGATGCCCTCGTGACGACAGGCCATTTCGGCATCAACAGCGAGATAGTGGTGCTGAGAAATACCGAAGGCAATCGCGTCATTGCAAGGAGCATGGCCGCGAAGGCTCGGGCGTATTACGACTATGGCCAGTTCGTCACGGAAGATCAATTGCTCGAAGCGCTGCCCGTGCAAAGCGAAGCCGATAGCGTCAACGAAAGATTCCCGATCGTCTCGGCGTGTTCGACTCAGTTTCCCGAACTGAACGCTTCCCCGATCGTGGCGTTGTCGCTTGTCTTCACCCCGCGCCTTTATAGCAAGTACGGGCCGCGCTGGGGAACGACGCTCGCTCGGCATGTGAACGCGTGTCACGCTAGCGCACAGCGGTTCTTCGAAATAGCGCCGCCCGAAGGCGTGTCGTCTGAAGCGCTGTCGATCTATCAGCCAGGCCAGCGTATCGCCGTGGTCATGCTGTACACACCGAACATAGCGAATTACGCATGTTTTGGCGAAGCGAGCCTGCGTGATTACTGCGAAAAGCACGGCTACACCTTGTACATGCATCGCGAGGTGCCGGCCGACTTTGCTCGCGAAGCGTGTGGCAACTGGGCCAAGCCATTTCTGCTCAGCAAGTACTTGCCGCATCACGACTGGGTCTTCTGGATCGATGCCGATATTCTCGCGACCAATCGCACCGTCAAGCTCGAAGACTTCATGGAGGGACGCGAGCGCGTGCTGAGCGCGGATATCGCCGGCTGGCCTTTCAACTCCGGCGTCATGGGCTTTCGCAATACCGACGTCAACGCGCGCGTGCTGCAGGGCACGCTCGACCGTATTCGCGGGCTGGACGATCTAAGCTGGACCTTTTCCAATCATGGCGATCAGGCGCACTTCATGTTCGAATTTGAAGCGAATGGTGTCTTGCCAGCGCGGGAATCGACCGAATTGGTCAGTTTCCGTGAACTGAATACGCCTTGGTATTACGCAGACCAGAACACGTTTCTCTGCCATTTTCATGGCATCGGCAGCGAGTTGCGGATGCTGTTCATGTCCATGAAGGGCGTGCCCGAAGGCGGGTTCGACTGAAGTCTTTCGCGCACTTCAAGCGGGAGCCGCGCACCAACTTGAACGCTGCGCGAACCATGTTGGGACGTGATCAGTCCTCTTGCATGAGACACCAGACCACGCACGAAGCCCCACGGATAAAGGCTTTTCAGCGTGTTGGCCTTGACTGGCACAGATGCTGCAAAGTGACGTTCAACTTGTATTCAAGATTGAACTCATGTCCCACGACCCGCTTTCAGGCGTACACGAGCTTATCGAATCGTATAGGCAAGGCAGCACTGATCCGATCGGCATGATCGAAGAAGTGCTGCGCAGGCTCGATGCAAGCAATCGGCCCGAAGCCTGGCTGCTGCGCGTGCCTCATGCCGACCTTCGTGCGCGTGCCGCGAGCCTTGCGCATGAACTCGCCGAAGAGGGCGGCGCGATCTTCGCGCGCAAGCCGCTTCTCGGCGTGCCCTTCGCGGTGAAGGACAACATCGACGTGGCAGGCTTGACCACCACCGCCGCGTGCCCCGCATTTGCCTATACGCCGCAAGAGACGGCGTTCGCCGTGCAGCGTTTGCTCGATGCGGGCGCGGTGCTTATCGGCAAGACCAATCTCGATCAGTTTGCAACGGGCCTCGTCGGTACGCGCTCGCCTTTCGGCGCGGTACGTCAGGTCGATCACGACGCATACATCTCGGGCGGATCGAGCTCGGGTTCGGCGATAGCGGTCGCGGCGGGCATCGTCGCGTTCTCGCTTGGAACCGATACAGCGGGCTCCGGCCGTGTGCCAGCAGGCTTTAACGGTCTCGTTGGACTTAAGCCGACGCTGGGTCTCGTCAGCAAGCGCGGCGTGGTGCCCGCATGCAAGAGCCTCGATACGATCTCGATCTTCGCGCATGACGTAGCCGACGCCTGGCACGTCCTCTCGACGATGGCCGCGTTCGACGCAGCCGATGGCTATTCGCGCCGCATTCCTTCCTTGCCGGTTTTGCCGCTTGCGCCGCAAGCCTTGCGCGTCGCCATTCCCGACACGCTGGAATTCTTCGGCGATGCCGCCGCCGCCGATGCCTTCGCCGCGACACTCGAAAAGCTCGCGCTCAAGCCGTCGACGTTCGCCTTTGCGCCAATGCAGCAAGTCGCTGCGCTGCTTTACGACGGTCCGTGGGTCGCCGAACGGCGCGCCGCGTTAGGCGACTTCTTCAAGACGAATCACGACGATATCGACCCGGTGGTTGCAAAGGTGATCGGCAAGGCCGACAACTTCAGCGCCGCCGATGCCTTCAACGGCCAGTATGAACTCGCACGCTTGAAGCGCCACGCCGACGCGCTCTTCGAAAGCGTGGACGTGTTGATCGTGCCGACGACGCCGACGCATCCGACCATCGATGAAGTGCGCGCGAACCCTATCGAAGTGAATAGCCGTCTCGGGCTTTACACGAACTTCGTCAACCTGCTCGATCTGTGCGCGCTCGCGGTGCCGGGCATCCCGCGCGCCGATGGCTTGCCCGCCGGCATCACGTTGATCGCGCCCGCTGGCGCCGATCAGCGGCTCGCCATGCTCGGTGCGCAGTTCGAAGGCATGCAGAAGCAAGATGCCGTTGCAGCGAAGCCATTGCCGTTCAACGAGCCGACCGTGCAGCTTGCGGTGGTTGGCGCGCATCTACGCGGCATGCCGCTCGAATGGCAGATGCGCAAGGCCGGCGCGCGCTTCGTCGAAGCGACGACGACCTCGGCTAACTATCAGCTATTCGCGCTTGCGAACACGCAGCCGCCGAAGCCGGGCCTCGTGCGCGCGAATTCTGCGGGGCAAGCCGGGCAAGCCATTGCCATCGAAATATGGGACATGCCCGTGCGCACCTTTGGCGCGTTCGTCGAAGCGATTCCGGCGCCGCTTGGCATTGGCAGCATCGAGACGGCGGATGGCCGCATCGTCAAAGGCTTCATCTGCGAACCGCTTGCCGTCACTGCCGAAAGCGGCGCGCGCGACATCACGCGTTTTTGCGGCTGGCGCGCCTGGCTCGACAGTCAAACCTCCAACGACCCAACCACACAGGAATTGAGACCATGACCAACCGCCGTGAGTTCATCAAGGGCGCGGGCGCGCTCGCGCTCGGCAGTGCATTGCCGTTCGATCTGGCGTTCGGCGCGAGCAATCTCACGGTCGGCGTGATCTACGTCGGCGCGCGCGGCGACTACGGCTACAACCAGGCGCAGGCGCAAGCCGCTGCAGTCATCAAGAAGCTACCCAACGTGAAAGTGGTCGAGGAAGAGAACGTGCCCGAAACCGTGGCCGTGCAAAAGACCATGGAAGCGATGATCGAGCAGGACGGCGCCACGCTCATCTTCGCGACCTCGTTCGGTTATTTCGATCCTCACGTCCTGAAGATGGCCGCGAAGTATCCGAAGGTGCGCTTCGCGCATTGCGGCGGATTGTGGAAGCAAGGCAACCCTTCGAATATCGCGAGCTACTTCGGTTATATCGACGAATGTCAGTATCTGAACGGCGTCGTCGCGGGTCATATGAGCAAGAGCAAGAAGCTCGGCTTCGTCGCGGCCAAGCCCATTCCGCAGGTGCTGCGCAACATCAACGCGTTCACGCTGGGCGCGCAATCGGTCGATCCGGCCATCACGACGAACGTGATCTTCACCGGCGACTGGTCGATGCCCGTCAAGGAAGCCGAAGCGACCAACAGTCTCATCGATCAAGGCTGCGATGTGCTTACGTGTCACGTCGATGGTCCCAAGGTCGTCATCGAAACAGCGGAGAAGCGCGGTGCGATGAGTTGCGGTTATCACGCGAGCCAGGCCGCGCTCGCGCCGAAGGGTTATCTCACGGGCGCGGAATGGGACTGGGCGACGCCCTACAAGGAACTCGTCACGGATGCGCAAAGCGGCAAGCCGCAGCCCAACATTCTGCGCGGCGGCCTCAAGGAAGGCTTCGTGAAGATGTCGCCATACGGCGCGAAGGTCACGGCCGATGCGAAGACCAACGCAGACGCCATCAAGACGAAGATGGTCGCGGGCGACTACGCCATCTTCAAGGGGCCGATGAAGGACAACAAGGGCGGCACGGCAATCGCGGCGGGCACGAGTCATCCGCAGACGGACATCGCGCTCGAGAGCATGAACTATCTCGTGGCGGGTGTGGTGGGGCAAATCTGATTATCTGCAATCGATAGGAGCCGCGGATGTCCACTGTGATCGGTTCGAATTCAGGCGCGCTCGGTCCACGGCTCCTGCTCGGCGTCTTGCCCGCGCTGCCCACGTTGTGCGCGCTCGTCGGCACGCTGGTGCTGTTCTCGCTCTTTCTGCTGGTGCAGGGACAGCCTGCGCTGGATGCGCTCGGGCTCATCGTGCAAGGCGCATTCGGTTCGTCGTTTGCATGGCAGAGCACATTGCTGCGCGCGGCGCCGCTCATGCTGACCGCGTTGTGTGTCGCGTTGCCGGCTCAAGTCGGTTTGATCGTGATTGGTGGCGAAGGCGCGCTGGCGCTCGGCGGCCTCGGCGCGGCCATCGTGCCGTCCATCGTTCCTGCATCGTTGCCGTGGTTCGTCGCCACGCCGCTGATGGCGGTCGCCGGAATGCTCGCGGGCGCGCTTTGGATCGGTGCCATCGGCGCGATGCGGCAATGGCGCGGCGTCAACGAGACCATCAGCAGCCTTTTGATGTCGTATATCGCCATCGCGCTCTTCAAGCATCTCGTCGAAGGCCCGTTGCGCGATCCGGCAAGCCTCAACAAGCCCTCCACGCCTCCCGTTCCCGATGCCTTGATGATCGGCTCGCTGCCCGGCCTCGACGTCCACTGGGGCTTGCTATGGGGCGCGCTGGCATGTGTGGCCGCGTGGGTCTTCGTGCGCCAGAGCACCAAGGGCTTCGCGATGCGTGTGGCAGGCGGCAATCATCACGCGGCGCGTCTGGTCGGCTTGCCGGTGACGAGGCTCGCGCTCACGGCTTGCATGCTCGGCGGCGCGGCGGCGGGACTCGCGGGCATGTTCGAAGTCGCGGCCGTGCAGGGCAGCGCGAATGCGTCGCTGCTCGCGGGTTATGGCTATGCGGGCATTCTCGTGGCCTTCGCCGCGCGTCAGAATCCGCTCGCGATCATCCTGTGCGCGGTGCTCGTCGGCGGGATCGAAGCAAGCGGTAGTTTGCTGCAACGGCGCCTCGGCCTGCCCGATGCCACCACGCTCGTTCTACAAGGTCTGTTGTTCGCCAACCTGCTCGCGTGGGAAGCGCTCGGCGGCAGGATTACCGCGTGGCGCGTGAAGTTGCAGGCAGCGGCGCTCGCGCGTTCCACGGTTCGACTGGAGGGGACTCATGCCTGATGCTCAATCGCCCGCTGTCGTGCTGTTGCTCTCGCTGTTCGCGGGCGCCATTCGCGTGAGCACGCCTTATCTTTTCGTGAGTATCGGTGAATGCCTGACCGAGAAGGGCGGGCGCGTCAATCTCGGGCTCGAAGGCATTCTCGTCTCCGGCGCGATGACGGGCTACGCGGCGGCTTATCTGTCGGGCTCACCGTGGATCGGCGTGCTTGCGGCAGCGGCCACGGGCTTCGTGCTCGGTTGCCTGCATGGTCTCGTCTGCTCGTTGCCGCGCGTGTCGGATATCGCGTTCGGCATTGCGTTGATGCTTGCGGGCACCGGCCTCGCGTTCTATCTCGGCAAGCCCTTCATCGAACCGCAAGCGCCGATGCTGCCTTCCATCGATCTCGGCGGCTGGAGCGCATCCGCGCAATTGCATAACGCGCTGCATATCAATCCGCTCTTCGTGATCGGTGTGGTGCTCGCGTTCGCGTTGCAATGGGGCTTGCGTCATACGCGCTGGGGCATGGCCCTGCGGCTCGTCGGCGAGAACGCGGAAAGTGCGCGCGCCATGGGCTATCCGATCACGCGTGTGCGTATCGTTGCCACGGCCGTTGGCGGCTTGCTGGCGGGCGTGGGCGGCGCGTATCTGTCGCTCGTCTATCCCGGCAGCTGGAACGAAGGCCTGTCGAGCGGCCAGGGTCTCATGGCCGTCGCGCTCGTGATCTTCGCGCGCTGGCAGCCGCTGCGCTGCCTGTGGGCCGCGCTCATCTTCGGCGCGGCAGGCGCGCTCGGTCCCGCGTTGCAGGCCATAGGCGTGACGAGCGGCTATTACCTCTACAACGCAGCGCCCTATGTCCTCACGCTCGCAATCATGGTCATCAACTGCCGTCCCGACCGAACCCTTGCCGGCGCGCCCGGTGAACTGAGCCTCACACGCTGATGTCATCTTCCGGAGAAACGCTCATGACCCGCTTCATCGAGGCTCGTCCCTATCCGTGGCCCTACGACGGCAACCTGCGCGCCGATAACACCGCGCTCATCATCATCGACATGCAGACGGACTTCTGCGGCATCGGCGGCTATGTCGACAAGATGGGCTACGACCTGTCGCTCACGCGCGCGCCTATCGAGCCGATCAGGAACGTGCTCAAGCTCATGCGCGAACAGGGCTTCACGATCATTCATACGCGAGAGGGGCATCGGCCGGATTTGTCGGATCTGCCTGCCAACAAGCGCTGGCGCAGCCGGCAAGTAGGCACGGGTGGCGTGGGTATCGGCGACGACGGTCCTTGCGGCAAGATCCTCGTGCGCGGCGAACCGGGCTGGGAGATCATCGATGAACTCGCGCCAGTGGCGGGCGAAATCGTTATCGACAAGCCGGGCAAGGGCTCGTTCTGCGCCACCGATCTCGAACTCATCCTGCGCACGCGCGGCATCGTGAATCTCGTGCTCACGGGCATCACCACCGATGTATGCGTTCATACGACGATGCGCGAGGCCAACGACCGCGGCTTCGAATGCACGCTGCTCGCCGATTGCTGCGGCGCCACCGACAAAAGCAATCACGACGCGGCGCTGAGCATGGTGCTCATGCAGGGCGGCGTGTTCGGCACGGTATCGGACTCGGCGTCGATGCTCGCCACGCTCGGACGCTAACGCCATGACGCCCGCTCGCCAAGCTCTGGGAGTCGAAGTGGTCGGCGCGACCAAGCTTTTCGGCGCGTTTACCGCGCTCGACGATGTCACGCTAAAAGTGCGCCCCGGCACCGTACATGCGCTGCTCGGCGAGAACGGCGCAGGCAAGAGCACGCTCGTGAAGGGACTCGTGGGATACGGCGTGCTCGATCGAGGCGAGATCGTCGCGGATAGCCGTCAAGTGAAGATCGCTTCGCCCCGCGATGCACAGGCGCTTGGCATCGGCATGGTGTATCAGCATTTCACGCTGGCAGCGGGGCTTTCCGTTGAAGAGAATCTACTGCTCGCGCGGGGCCGGTTGTCGTGGAAGATCGACTGGCCGAAGGAACGCGCCGCGCTCGATGCCTTCATGCGCGGCATGCCGTTTCGTCTTGCGCTCGATACGCCCGTCGCGAGTCTTGCCGCTGGTGAAAAGCAGAAGCTGGAGATACTCAAGCAACTCTATTTGCAGCAACGCTTCCTGATTCTCGACGAACCCACTTCAGTGCTCACGCCGCAAGAAGCCGACGAAGTGCTGGGGTTGATGCGCGATCTTGCTTCGAGTGGCGCGTTGACGGTCCTCATGATCACGCACAAGTTCCGCGAGGTGATGTCTTATGCCGATGACGTCACCGTGCTGCGCAAAGGCAAACTCGTCGGAACGAGCCGAGTGGCGGACACGAATCGCGACAGCCTTGCCGCGATGATGATGGGCGGCGACGCGCCTCATGCCGCAACGGATGTCGAGCGTCCGCCGCGCAAGCCGCTCGCTGTCGATGCACCCGTGCGTCTCGCGTTGTCCGGCCTATGCGTCGTGGATGATCGCGGACATATGGCCGTGCGTGAAGTGTCGCTTGCGGTGAAGTCGGGCGAGATACTCGGCATTGCAGGCGTGTCGGGCAATGGACAGAAGGAACTGATCGAAGCGCTCGTCGGCCAGCGCCGTGTGCATGCAGGCGAGATGCGCATGCATGGCGAACCCTACACGGCGACACGCGACGAGATGACCCGTCTGCGGGTTTTTGCGTTACCCGAAGAGCCGCTGCGCAATGCATGCGTGGCGGGCATGAGTATCGCGGAGAATCTTGCGCTGCGCGATTTCGATCGCGCGCCGATGAAGCAAGGCGGCTGGCGTCTGGACCGCCGTGCTATGCGTGAACGCGCGGAACGCTTGATTGCCGACTTCAACGTGCGCCCGCCCGTGCCTGCGCGCGCCATCGGCACGTTGTCGGGCGGCAATGTGCAACGCGCGGTGCTGGCGCGTGAACTGGGGCAAGCGGTGGATGTGCTGATCGTCGCGAATCCTGTGTTCGGGCTGGACTTCGCATCGGTCGCGGATATCCATGCGCGCATTCTCGCCGCACGCGACACGGGCGCCGCCGTGCTGCTCGTGAGCGAAGACCTCGATGAACTGCTGGAACTCGCGGATCGCATCGCGGTGATCGCCGAAGGGCGGCTCGTGCATGAAAGCGCCGCGAGTACCGCGGATCGCGTCACGCTGGGGCGGCACATGGCCGGTCACGGTGACAGCATGGATAGCGGTGCGGCCGAACCCGTCACCGCGCATGCGTGAACAACAAGGAGCGTAACGAATGAGTTCGAGCGGACTGGGCGGTCTCAACAAATCGCCTCAAGGAATGGTGATAGGTCTCGTGCAATTGCAGAATCCCGACGTTGCGACGCCCGCGGATCTCGCGGCGCAGACGCGGCGTATCGTCGAGATGGTTGGCAAGGCGCGGCGCAACAATCCGGCGATGGACCTCGTCGTGTTCCCCGAATACGCGCTGCACGGCCTCTCGATGCGTATCGACGACGACATCATGTGCGATCTCGATGGTCCAGAAGTGCGGGCTTTCAAGGACGCGTGCATCGAACATCGAATTTGGGGCTGCTTTTCGATCATGGAGCGCAATCGCGGAGGCAATCCTTATAACAGCGGTATCGTTATCGACGAACAAGGCGAGATCAAGCTCTATTACCGCAAGCTGCATCCGTGGGTTCCGGTCGAACCGTGGGAACCGGGCAATGTAGGCGTGCCGGTTTGCATCGGACCGAACGGTGCGAAACTTTCCCTGATCATCTGCCATGACGGCATGTTTCCAGAGATGGCGCGCGAGGCCGCGTATAAGGGCGCTGAAATCATTCTGCGCACGGCGGGCTACACCGCGCCCATTCGCCACGCATGGCGCATCACGAATCAATCGAACGCATTTCAGAACCTCGCGCAAACGGCAAGCGTTTGTCTCTGCGGTACGGATGGTTCGTTCGATTCCATGGGCGAAGGCATGTTCTGCGACTTCGACGGCACCATCATGGTCGAGGGCAGTCATCGGCCGGATGAGATCATCACTTGCGAAATGCGCCCGGACCTCGTTCGCGAAGCGCGCGTGCATTGGGGCGTGGAAAACAACATCTACCAGTTCGGGCATCGCGGTTATGTCGCCGTGAAAGGCGGTGCGCGCGATTGTCCCTACACGTTCATGCAGGACATGGTGCGCGGCGAATATCATCTGCCGTGGGAAGACGAAGTGAAGATCACGGACGGTCAATCGTGCGGTTTTCCCGCACCCGCACGCCATTACAAGGGCTGACCACATGCCGACCTTGAACGGCGCAAAGCCGTCCCCTTACACGTTCGAAGCGAACACGACCGCGCTCGTCGTCATCGACATGCAACGCGATTTCATCGAGCCCGGTGGCTTCGGGGAAGCGTTGGGCAACGACGTGTCGCTGCTGTCGTCCATCGTGCCGACGGTGCAGCGTCTTATTGAACATGCGCGCGAACAAGGCTGGTCTGTGGTGCATACGCGCGAATCGCATGCCGCCGATCTGTCGGATTGCCCGCCCGCGAAGCGCTTGCGCGGAGCGCCGCAGGCACGTATCGGCGATGAAGGACCGATGGGACGCATCCTCGTGCGCGGCGAGCCGGGCAACGCGATCATCGATGCACTCGCGCCCGTCGAAGGCGAGCTCGTCATCGACAAGCCGGGCAAGGGCGCCTTCTACGCGACGCGCCTCGCCGAAGAACTCGCAGAGCGTTCGGTCACGCATCTCGTGTTCGCGGGCGTGACGACCGAAGTCTGCGTACAGACCAGCATGCGCGAGGCCAATGACCGCGGCTATGAATGTCTTCTTATCGAAGACGCGACCGCGAGCTACATTCCCGCGTTCAAGGACGCGACCATCGACATGATTCGTTCGCAAGGCGGCATCGTGGGCTGGACCGCGACGCTCGCCGACTTAACGGAGAACCGAGCATGACGCTTGCGGTGAATCGCGCCGAGGTGGTTGCGGAAGTAAGCGCCGCGTTCGTCGCATACGAACGTGCGCTCGTCGATAACGATGTCGAGACCATGAACATGCTCTTCTGGAATGCGCCCGAGACGGTGCGTTACGGTATAGCCGAAGTTCAGCACGGCGGCGAAGCGATTCGCGCGTGGCGTGAAGCGGCCGCGCCGGTGCCGCCATCGCGACGGCTGCATGGCACGGTGGTGACGGCTTTCGGGGACGATCTCGCGACCGTGAGCACCGAATTCACGAGCGACGTCACGCCCTTGCTCGGTCGCCAGATGCAAACGTGGGCGCGGCTGGGCGACGCATCGTCCGCGTTCAACGGATGGATCATCGTGGCGGCGCATGTCAGCCTCATCGACGCGCCGTAAAAGGGCGATAATCGTTGCATCATGATGGAGACACGGCATCGGCTCGCTTAAATCTCGCGGAACCGCAGCGCTCGCATTCGAGGCACCGGACGCGACGCTCACGCGGACTGTCCAGAGCGCCAACCCGCTAGCGG
Source organism: Caballeronia sp. HLA56 (assembly GCF_054655155.1). Classification (NCBI taxonomy): domain Bacteria; kingdom Pseudomonadati; phylum Pseudomonadota; class Betaproteobacteria; order Burkholderiales; family Burkholderiaceae; genus Caballeronia; species Caballeronia sp. HLA56. The sequence continues at coordinate 653,654 of NZ_BAAHOB010000001.1, forward strand.
AACAGGTGTACCAGCTTCTCAAGCAGGACATCTTCAATTTCCGGCTATTCCCGGGCGATCGCTTTTCGGAGACCGACATCGCGCAACATTACGGCGTGTCGCGCACACCCATGCGCGACGCGCTGTTCCGCCTGCTGCGCGAAGGTTATCTCGAAGTTGGTTTCCGGCGCGGCTGGAAAGTGTCGGACATCAACTTCGACCAGCTAGACCAGTTGTATGACTTGCGTATCGTTCTCGAAGTCGCCTCGCTCGACAAGCTCGGTAATACGCCGCCGCCTTATCCTCATATCGATGCACTGAAGGAAGTGTGGTGCGTCTCGCCCGAAGCGCGCGAAAGCGATCCCGTCGCCATGTTCAACATGGACGAGAATTTTCATCGCGGCATTGTAAGCGCGACGGGCAACGCGGAAATCCTGCGCGTGCACGACGAAGTGACGGAGCGGATCAGGATCATGCGGCGGCTGGACTTTCTGAAGGCACACCGCACCAGCGCGACTTACGAAGAACACTCGACCATGCTGAATTACATCGATCGCGGCAGACATGGCGAAGCCGCTATGCTGCTGCGCGCGCACATCACGCAGAGCAAGCTCGAAGTGCGCAAGATCACTGTGTCGATGCTATCCGAGGCGCGTGACCGAAAGCTGCCCTTCGTGAACTGAAGTACCTCAAGAAGCCATTCGATCTCACGGGAACGGCCAATGACGGAGGTCGTGCTGAAGACGGCCGCCCAAGCGCCTACTGGTATCGCGGGCCTGGCGTTTGCTGCATTTTCGTGCCGACCTTTTTCAAAGGAGCTCGACATGACATCCGTTCCCCGCGCAACTGCCGACGACATGGACGAACCGCAGGGTAAGCCCGCGACTCCCAACACCACACAGACGGACGTCGACACAGCAGAGAAGCAAAAGCACGAGGACAGCGAGAACGCACTGCCCTCGTCACAGGACAAAAATCCTGTGCCGCCCGACTCGACGCGCTGATCATGCGCCAGCAGGCGTGAGTGCTTGATCCGCTGTTTCGTCCGGCGCAAGCTTGTAGGCAACACTTCGCGCACGCACCCGCCGCGCGAGCTTCGCGCTTTGGCGCTTACGCACCAGCGTGCGCGCCGCGCGTGCCAAGGCAAGATCGATTGCGCCTCGCCAGTCACGCGCTATCGATGTTGCCACCACCGTATTGCTCCGGTCTATCTGCACTTCCACCTGACAGCGCTTGTCGACGCCGCCACGCGGGCCGTTGATATCGGAGAGACTGACGGTGGCCTTCGAAATCAGCCATGCAAGCCGGCGAAACACGAACTCACTGCGCGTCTTGGCGAGTTCGTGCATGGCGATAGCTTCAGGTTCACGCGATTTGAAAAGGACCTTCATGTATGCCTCCTCGTTGGATGTGAACCAGCGTAAGGTTTGGCAAGCGTAAGAAAAAGCAGGGTGAGCAGAACTCGAACTTCGGAAAAACCGAAGTTGCATTAGTCTAGGAAGCTGCCCGAGCCAGCACTTCCTGAGTCAAAGGATGATGCCTTCCACGTCGCGACACGATCGCGTAAATCTCTTCTTTCACTTCCTCGGAACGGCCTAGCCAGCGAAGACCGCGTAACAACGGCGTCTCGCCCGCACCGAATTCGGCCAGCGGAAACACGCCGAGCCCACGCGCACCGAACACGGCCATCAAGGCGCTATCCTCGAATTCGCCGACAATGCGCGGCACGATACGCTCCGTCTCCAGCCATCTGTCCAGACGCGCGCGCAACGACGAGTGTCCGGTTGGCAAAAGCATGGGCAATGCGGCGAGGCTGTCGGGAAATTGATCGACCGCGCTCTTGCGCACGACAGACGCCGGCCCATACCAGTCAACGGGCGAGGCGATCAACCGCTCGCTCGTCAAACGCAGATTGTGATTGTGCGGTGCAGGCTGGCTTGCAAGCACGAGATCCAGCCGATGCAGCGCAAGCTCGCCGAGCAGTTCGTCGGTCTCGCCTTCGTGACACAAGAGACGCAGCGCCGGATTGCCGAGTACGGGTTCGAGTAGCGCATGCGCCGCCAGCTTGGATATGCCATCCGACAAACCCACGGCAAGCCGCGCAAGCTTTCCGCTTGCGGCCTCGCGCACTTCGTCCGCAATATGCTGACCAATCTGAAAAATTTCCTCGGCGCGGGCATAGGCCGCGTTGCCGGCTTCGGTCATCGTCACGCCGCGTCCCGATGGCTTCAGTAATTGATGACCGAGCGATTTCTCGAGTTCGCGCACCTGTGCGCTGATGGTCTGCACGGCCATGTCGAGCCGTTCCGCCGCGCGTGCAAAACCGCCTTCCTTGACCACGACCCAGAAGTAATGCAGATGTCGATAGTTGAGCATGCGATTGATGCCTCCATCCATGTATTCGAAAAAACCGAAGTATGGATTCGATTATCACTGATTTTTCCGATCACGTAATTTCGCCATCATCAGGGCTCGGTCACCTATCGACAACAATATCCCACTGCTCATGGAATACCTTCTCGCGCTCGCTACCGACCCCGCCGTCTGGGCTGCACTCGTCACGCTCATCGTGATGGAAGTGGTGCTCGGCATCGACAATCTGGTCTTCATTTCGATACTCAGCAACAAGCTGCCCGAAGCGCAACGCGCACGCACGCAGCGTCTCGGCATCATGCTTGCGCTCGTCATGCGGCTCGTCTTGCTCGGCACGGTGGCGTGGATTGCGCAACTGACTCAACCGGTGTTCACCGTGTTCGAGCACGCGTTTTCATGGCGCGATCTGATCTTACTCGCGGGCGGTCTGTTCCTGGTATGGAAGGCCACCACCGAGATGCGTCATCACGTGAACAAGGACGCGCATGCGCCGGGCGCGGTATCGGGCGTAGCAAGCCTGACGGCATGGGCGGCCATCGGTCAGATTCTGTTGCTCGATCTCGTGTTCTCAGTCGACAGCATCATCACGGCGGTCGGCATGACGGAGCATCTGCCGATCATGTTTATCGCAGTGATTTTCGCGGTCGCCACCATGCTGTTTGCCGCACAACCGCTGTCACGCTTCATCGAGCGCAATCCGACCGTGGTCACGCTGGCCTTGAGCTTCCTGCTCGTGATTGCGATGACGTTGATCGCCGAAGGCTTCGGCACGCACGTACCGAAGGGTTATATCTATGCGGCGATGGGTTTTGCGGGCTTCGTCGAAGGCTTGAATCTGCTGTCGAGGCGCGGCAAGAAGAAGCCGCGCGAAGACGCGGCGCGGCTCGATGGCGTGTCGGGCTAAGCAACACGGTACGAGGCTTCGCGGCGGTTTATCCTCTTGCGAGCAACGCCGAGACTTCCTGCAGATCGAATTCGCGTTCGAGCGAATGCAGCAGCGAATCGTGGATCAGGCCGCTGCGATGCATCTTGAGTAGCTCCGCGCGACCGGCCGCCAGGCCCGCGAGCACGACATCGTAATGAGCACGGCGGGCATCGACCGGAAAATCATCCAGCGACTGGAAGCGTTGCGAGAGGCTCGCCCGATACGAGTATTGCTCGAAGAGACGCGGATGGATGACGTTGCCCTGCGCATCGTGAACAAGCGGGCGGATTGCTTCGAGTTGCGCCGCTTCCAGGCGCGACCACGCTTGCGGCTCGCTCAGATGACGCTTCGAGCGCTCGGGGCCGCCTTGAATGGCGAGGAGGGCGATCAACGGGCCGATAGTCGTGCCCTGCAGCAGCACCGTGACCAGAATGACGGCAAAGCCCGCGAAGAGAATGAGGTCGCGTCCGGGCATCGAATCGGGCAAGGACAACGAGACAGCCAGCGTTACCACCCCGCGCATGCCTGCCCAGCCGATGACCGTGGCCGCGCGCCAGTTCGGAACGATAGCGTTCGGCTCACCGTCCTCGTTGCGGTCCTTTCGCCCGGTGGCGTGCCATATCGCGCTTTTGACAGCTTCCACGGCATAGACCCACACGAAACGCGACAGGACCACGACGGCGATCACCGCGCCCGTCGCTGGCGCGAGCAATTCGAAGGCGTTGCCTGCGCCGCCCAGACGCGTCACGATACCGCGCAGCGACAGTCCGATCAGCACGAACACGAGCGATTCCAGCACGAACACGACCACTTGCCAGAACGCCGTGCCGCGCATGCGCTGCGCCGCCGAGAAGACGTCATGCTGATGCCAGCCGACCACCATCCCGCACGTGACGGTCGCGATCACGCTCGAAACGCCCAGCTCTTCCGCCGCGATGTAGCTGACCCACGCGGTGAGCATCGATGTCGTGATGACGAGGTAATCGTCCTCGAGCGCGCGCAACAGCCGCACCGCGATGAATCCCGCCACCACGCCCACGATCACGCCGCCGACCGCGAGCACGGCAAAGCTGCCGAGCGCACGCGGCGCGCTGAACATGCCGCTCAATGCGGCGGCCACCGCAAAGCGAAACAGCACGAGACCCGCGGCGTCGTTGAGCAGACTTTCGCCTTCGAGCAGCACCATGAGCCGTCGAGGCAACGCGACGCGTTCCAGCACGGCCTTCGCGGCGACGGCATCCGGCGGGGATACCACGGCACCGAGCGCGAAGCACGCGGCCCAGGGCAGGGCGGGCACGACCAGATGCACGGCATAGCCGACCGCGAAGGTCGTAAAGGCGACCGCGCCTATGGCGAGCAGCATGATGCCGCTGAGATTACGCTTGAAGTCGTCCCATACGAAGAAATACGCGCCATACATCAAGAGCGGCGGCAGAAACACGACGAGCACGAGTTCCGGGTCGAGCTCGAAATGCGGCGTGCCGGGAATGAATGCCATGGCCGCGCCGCCCACCAACAGCGCGGCTGCGGGCGGCAGATTCAGGCGCCGCGCCAGCACTTCCAGCGCGATGATGGCGATGAGCGAGACAAGCACCAGATTGAATGCCGACACAGCATGCATGAGTAGATTCCTGGCGGATGGTGGCTATGTTGTGCCTTGCACGGACGGAAATCCGTTAATCGGCTATCTTCGAGTCTTGGCGACCGGGCGTTTTCGCGTGCCGGCAACATCGTATCCGATTGGGAGCCTGGATGAAGCGAAACACGTCTGGAGTGGCAGTGGTGGCGGTGCTCGTGGCCGTCGTCGTGGCGGCAACGGTTTATATCGCGAGCTTCGGCAAGTCGTCGCGGCATGCCGAACTAAATGCCGAGCCGGCGCAAGCTCTCGCCATCGAAGCGTCCGCGCCGATGGCCAGCGGTGCGTCGGAGGCCGACGCGCGCACTGCGGCGCGTTAGATGTCGACCGACATACGACAGAAGGACGACAAAAACGGGAACGTGTCTTGCGTGTTCGGCGTGATCAGGCAGACCGACCGACTCGCATTACACACAGGCTGAAGTCAGGCCAAAGGCATTCTCATGGGCCATCCATCCCAAGAAGTTCCGCCTAAAAAGATTCCCATCGATGCACGCGGCATGATCGGCAACATGAAGACGTCCGCTCTCGTGTCGTTGCGCGGCGCCATCGACTTCATGTGCTTTCCGCGCATCGATTCGCCGACGCTCTTTGCCGAGCTTCTCGATGGCGAGCACGGCGGCGCATTCGCGATCACGCCAAGAGAGGAGCAGGCGAACGTCAAGCAGATGTATCTGCCCGAAACGAACGTGCTGCTCACGCGTTTCATGACGCACGATGGCGTATGCGAATTGCTCGATCTCATGCCGGTGCCATCGGGCGAGGCGAGGGTCGATGCCGTGCCCAACTGCGTCATGCGTATCGTGCGGCTCATTCATGGAACCATGACGCTCGATGTGCGTTGCGCGCCGCGCTTCGATTACGCGCGCATTCGCCATGGCGCGCGCGCAGTGAAGAAGGGCATCGAATTCATTCCGGACGACAAGACCGCGTCCGTCCAGTTGCTGGCAAGTGTCCCGCTGGACATCCAGAATAACGACGCTTACGCCACGCTCGAATTGAAGGCTGGCGACTCCGCATGCTTCGCGCTCGGCGCAGGCGACGACTTGCAAAAGCTCGAATCGAACTTCGAGAGCATCCTTGCCGAGACCATCGATTATTGGAAGGAGTGGTCGTCGCGATCGACGTATCGCGGACGTTACCGTGAAGTCGTGTTGCGTTCGGCCCTCACGTTGAAGCTGCTCAGCTCGGACGAGTTCGGCGCTATCGTTGCCGCACCGACCTTCGGCTTGCCGGAGTCGCAAGATGGATCGCGTCGCTGGGACTATCGTTTTACATGGATTCGCGATGCCGCGTTCTCGGTCTATGCGCTGCTCAGACTCGGCTACACGGGCGAAGCGGAACGCTTCATGAAATGGATTGGCGAGCGCAATCGCGATTGCAGTTCGGACGGCTCCTTGCGCGTGATGTATGCCGTCGATGGTGAAACCGCGCTCGAAGAGGCGGAGCTCAGGAACTTCGCCGAGGCCACGCAGGCGAAGGTCGTGGTCGGCAACGAGGCGCGCGAGCAGATGCAGCTCGATGTCTACGGTGCGTTGCTCGATTCGTTATATCTCTACAACAAGTACGGTGCGGCTATCTCGTATGAAGGCTGGAAGCATGTGACGCGTACCGTCGACTATGTGGTCGAGCACTGGCGCGAAGCCGATCACGGTATCTGGGAGTTTCGCAACGGCACGCGTCCGTTGCTGCATTCGCGGCTCATGTGCTGGGTCGCGGTGGATCGCGCGTTGCGGCTCGCGGAGAAGCGTTCGCTGCCTGCGCCGCTTGCAAAGTGGTTCAAGACGCGCGATGAGATTCATCGCGACATTCACGAGGAGTTCTGGAACGAGGAGTTGAAATCGTTCGTGCAGACGCCGGGTTCAGCGACGCTCGATGCCTCCACGTTGATGATGCCGCTCGTGCGTTTCATCGGTCCGAAAGATCCGCGCTGGGTCGGTACGCTCGATGCAATCGGCCGCGAATTACGTGTCGATCCGCTGATTTTTCGCTATACACGCGGCTCGACGCTCGATGGATTACCGGGCCTGGAAGGCGGCTTCAGCGCATGTTCGTTCTGGTATGCGGAAGCGTTGGCGCGCTCCGGCCGTGTGGATGAAGGCCGGCTCGTGTTCGAGAAGATGCTCGCATATGCAAACCATGTGGGGTTATTTTCTGAGGAAGTAGCGACCAATGGCGAGGCGCTGGGTAATTTTCCACAAGCGCTGACGCATCTGGCTTTGATCAGCGCGGCTTATCAGTTGGATCGGGATCTGGACCGGGTGCATGTGGCGTGGACTTGATGCTAGCCTGGCCGCGGCGCGACATCTGAGCGTGTGGCCAGCAACCAATGTCGAGACCAGATTCAAATGATCGCCGCAGCCCCGGAGCACGACATCAGGATATTGCCGCTACAAACAAAAAGTTTGCTAATTTGTGTTATGTAAAGTAACGAGTTGCCCGCCGTATCCAGCTCGTCTGTCTTCAGCCAAAGCACCACGACAACCGCCAGCGCAAATCAACCTCGTCGCGCCGAAGCGGACAAATCCATCATCAAAGCGATCGCGCGAAACGTCATCGACACGCCGATCGCCCACAAACCGTGACCGACGTGCCGAAGCCCCAACCGCATCACCGCGATTCATCAAACGCCAGCCTCAAATCCCGCGCACTTTGCGGCAAATCACGACTGAACACCGCACTGCGCGGCGACAAAAAGTACCGCACGTATGCAATGGCGGCAATTTGCCGGTCCCGTCCAGGCGTTACGTTGACATCGGCAAGCGCACCCACTTGCCAGCGCGAAGTCACCTGCAGCGCGCCCGCAAGTTGAACGTGCGCGTAAGGCCCGCGATCGTTGCTGCCGCTGCAATCGATCACCACGCCCAGTTTCGCGGCCTCGGTCGTCGAGCACGACCCCATCGATTGCTTCGAATAATTCCAGCCGCTTTCGATGTTTCCCGAGACCTGCCAAGACCGGCCTTCCTTCGATAGAAACTGAAGCGCCGCGCCCACGCTGGTCGATCTCTGCGGACTGTAATAGCCGCCCTGCGTCGGCACGAAGAAGTTCTCGTTACGCCGATAGCCCAGGTAATGCAGCGCAGGCCCGATGCTCAAATAGTCGAAGCCCGGCGCACGCAAATCGTAGCTCGCCGCGACATCGACGCCTAAGCCTTCGTTACCTTGGACCTCATGGCCCGTCAGCCAGTCCAGATGACCGCCCGCGCTGACGTTCCAGCGCTCGCCGATCTGCCAGCGAGCGCTGCCGCCCGTCGTCGCACGCGTGACGCGGCCCCATTCGAAGACGTTCGCGTTGGGATTCGTGCCATCAAGACGCACGGTCTCGCCGCGCCAGGAAAGCAGCGAATCGCGCACCGGCAGCGCCGCGGCATAGGCCGACCACGCGCCCCACGACGTCGTCTGGCCGACGCCCGCCTCGCCCTGCAACGATGCGCCGAACGGTCCGCCCTGCGTGGCGCCCGCCATCGCATGGACGTCGAGGCGATCATCGCCCAGACGCACGGTCTGTGTGAGCTTACCCTGCAATTCTTCGGCGTTGACGTTGCCCGTGCCGCTGTTCAGGAACAACTGGCGATAGCGCAGTTCGTATGAGCGCGATGCGTCGGACCATTCGGCATCGAGCGTCGGCGAAAACACCGTCAAGCGGTTCTCGCCGCGCGTGCCCGCGTGATTCGCCCAGCCCAAACCGGCGGTGATCGACGGCGCGTCGATGCCGGTGAGATCGGCGGGCAGATAGTGCGCGATGCGCTGCGCGTCGGCGTTGCCCGCAATCGCATTGCGCCACATGCGCTCTGCTTCGACGAACTGCTTCTGGTAATAGAGATGCTGCGCGTCGAGCGCCGCGGTGTAAGCGGGCAACGGCCCCGTATCGGCGCTTTCGGTACGCGTCGCGCGATGACCACGCCCTTGCGCTTTCGCACTCAGCGCAATGCCCTCGGCGCTGTCGTCGTCATGATGTTGCTGATAGTTCGCCTCGAACACGCGCTCCGCTTGCGCATAGTCGCCCAGCGCAAAGAAATTCCAGCCGCGCAACGGCTCGACGCGTTCATCGGCCGCGCCCGCGTCTTGCGCGGCGTCGAGCGCCGTCAGACTATCGCGATAGCGCGCTTGCCGGTACGCATCGCTCGCACGCGCCATGGCAACTTCCGCGCGCAGCGCACGCGTACGCGAATCGGTTGCGAGCGAGGGTGACTCGATCAGGCGCTCGGCATCATCGAGATCGCCTTGCGCCATGCGTACTTGCACGAGGCCCAGCATCGCGTCGTTCAAGGTCGCTTTGTCGCAGTCGCTCGCGAATTCGAACCATTGCGCGGCTGCGACGTAGTCGTTCTGTGCGAGTTCGAGCCAACCCGCGCGCATGGCGGACGGCCCATCGCGCGAGTCGCGGATCGACGGCGCGAGTTCGGCGAGCGTGCGCTTCGTGCTTGCCGCGTCCGTCGCCCATGTCGATGATGCATCGAGCACGCGCGCATTGCGCAGGCGCGCGAAATCGCGTGCGGCGGGCTCGCCGCGAGTCCCTTGCTTCCATTCGATGTCGATCAATGCGTCGGCCTGTGCGGCGGGCAACTGCTGCGTCGCGCGCTGCAGCGTGACCACGCGATTCACATCGGACGTGCAAGCGGCGACTATCGGCCGATAGAGAGCGTAGACCGCTCCGTCATCGCCCGCGGCGGCAAGCAGTTCGCCCGCTCGCCATGCACGGTCGATGTGCGCGCAGCCGAACGCATCGGGGTCGCTGGCAATCTGCGCGCGCAGCAAGGCGACATCGCCCGCGAGCGAGCGCTGGATTTGCGCGTCACGCTGCTGACGGGTGCGTTCTGCGACGAGGCTCGCGGGCGGTGACCACGCAGGAAAACGCCGCTCGACGCGTGTGAGCATCGCGTCGAAATCGGCGAGGCGCCTTGCGTGCAAGAGGTTCCAGAGCGGACGCTCGTCGGGCGCGCCGGGCGCTTTGGTGGCGGGCGTGCGCATGCTTGAAGCGTGAGCCGCCGTCGGATCGCCGGACGGCGTGCGCGGCATTGCGTGCACGAGAACGTTCGTTTGAGCTTGTTGCTGGACTTCCTCGATGGTGCTCGTCGAGTTCGCGCTGTTCCTCGCGTTTGCCGCACTCGCTGCGCCCTTCACGCCTGGCGCACGCGTTGAACTGGCCGCGTTAGCCGCACTCGCGGCCACTCCCGGCATGACGCCACGCTCCGCCGAAACCACGTTCCCCTGCCCGCCTGCCGCGACCGCGGCGGACGGCAACGCGGCAACGCAAAGCAATGCCGTCGCGAGTCGCGCACCTACGGCCGGTGTAAAGCGCGCACGGTGGCGCGGCATGTCGCGACCCATCCTGTATGGATTGCGCGGACCGATGACGCTCATCGACATGGCCGTTTCCCGCACGAGCAATTCGGCGAGCGCATTGCGCCGATCAGCTTCTCGAATCGACATGATGCTTGCGGTGATAACGACGCAACAGCAACGCCGTGAGCGCCGCGAGCATCGCAAGCGCCCCGGCCAGCACGCCGTAAGCCATCCACGGATGCGCCGACACTTCGTAGCCGATATGATCGAACGCGCCGATCTCGCCGACTTCGTAGCGACGGCTCACGCGCGTCGTCCAGAGCGCGTCGCTGTCGAAGCTGACGACGCTCACGTCGCCATCGAGCGATCCCCAGTGCTGCGGCGCGATCAGCTGCTGCACGCCATGCAGCAACTCGGCAGGCGTCGCGGCCGTTAAAAGCGTGGTCGTCGCGGTGGTTTTGCTCGCGGCGCTGCGATACTGCATCACGAGCAATTGACGCGACAACTTCATATCGCCGTCGAGCACCATGTCGGGCGCGACGTCCGCCGCGTAGGCCGGCTTGCCGAACACGCCCGCCACGCGTGCCCAGATGCTGTCGGCGAGCGTGGGCTCGGCCGGTGCGGGCTCGTTGCTCGCAAAGCGCATGGACTTGCCCGGCGCCCACGGCGCGCCGTTGAGCGCCGCGCGCGGCAACTCGGCGCCCGCGCCGACGACGATGGTCTGCCGGCCCACGCCCGGCACGCCCGCCGTGATCTGCGCGGCGGTCAGCGGCCTGCCCTGTTTCTGCGCGAGCTTGCCGAGGAGCGACCACGCGGCGTTCAGCGTGTCGTCGTCGCGCGCGTTGAGCTGAATCGCGAGATCGGCGCCATTGGCGCGGCGCGTGTATGGAAAGCCGCTTTCCGCGAAACGCCGAAGGTCCGGCAGATTCGTGAAGTGCAGCATGGGCGGCAGCTCGATGGTGGAATCGTCGAACAAGGACAGTTGCAGATTGGCCGACTGACGCAGCGTGCAGCGATCGGTTACGAGCGGCACGAGCACCGGGCGCAGCGAGAGCACGTTGGCACCCGGCTGGAAGCGCTGCAACGGCACGGACACGCGATAGCGGTTGACCACCGCGCCCTGCTGCTGATCCAGCGCGACGGCCTGCACGAAGCGGTCGTTCAGGTACAGGTTCAGCACCGAGTCCGAACGCATGCGCGCGCCTTCGGCAAAGTTGAGCGTCAGCACGGCCTGCGCGTTCTCCGGCGCGTAGGCATCGGCGGGTAAGGTCAGTGTCACATCGGCGCTCGAGCCCACACCGAGCGTCGTGCTGCGGAAGCCCAGATCGCGCAGCGAGTACGGCTTCGTGCCGGACAGCGCGTCACCACCCTTCGCGCCGTCCATGCGCGCTTCCGTCAAACCGTCGGCCGTCATTTCGGCGCGGCGCGGCAGCGGCAGTTCCGCGTGCGAGAACACGAGCGCGGCCAGATTCACTTCTTCATCGGTACGTCCCGCGACGAGCAGCACGAAATGTCGCGGATCGTCGGGCTTCGGATAGACGCCGAGAAACGCGCCGCCGATACGCTCCAGCATGGCTGCATCGAGATACGGCGCAAGCGTGTCGCGCTTGCCGATCAGGAGTACGTCGGCGTTGGCGAGCGACGCGAGATCGAGGCCACGCAACATGCCCGCGCCCTCGCCCGCTTGCGCATCGAGCACGCGCAGATCGGCATTCCTGTAACGCAGCCGCAACGCGACGCCCTGAGCAAGCAGACCGCCGCTCGAAAGCTGCGAGTCCGTCACCGGATGGGCCGCGTTGACGATCGCGATGGAGCGCTGCGCGTTCTGCTTCGGATCGATCAGATCGTCGAGCGTGGCAAGCTGCGGCGGCGTGCTTGTGAGCGGGCGCAATTCCGTATCGACGGCAAAGGTCGACGCGCTGGTATCGACTTCGGTCCATAGTTCCGGCGCATTCGGTTCTTCGCAGTTCTCGGTCGAATGCTGCGCGACCTGGAAGGTCAAATTGTTATAACCGGCGCGGAGCAGTTCGGCGGGCACGCGGATGTCGGCAGTCAGTTCCGGCTGACGCGGCGAAAGAGGAAACTGTGCGATTGCGCGATCGTTGACGCGCACGACGAGCTGCGAGCGTTCCCCGAGCAAGGACACCGAGTTGGACGCGACCAGATGCAGCGTCGCGCCGCGCACCGCTTCACGCGCAGACACGGGCACGCTGACCGAACGTGAAGCGGACGCGCCAACGATACGCATCGGGCCCGACAGATTCGCGTAGGTCGCAAGCGACACGGGCGACGATGCCGCCGTCGCGTTTGCGTTGGCGGTGGCGTCGGCATTGGCCGCGAGCGGCGCGGATGCGGCTTTCGGCGCATGCGATGCCGCCTCTGCCGTCGCGCCGAAAATCGCGCACGCCGCCCAGCCGGCAATCATGGTTTTTCGAATGGCAAACATGGTGAAGATCCAGTCAAGACTTCGCTTGCGTGACGACGCCACGCAGATCACGCCGTCGCTGCGACAACCGTTTCGCGACATAGCGCAGGAGCGCGGTGAAAAAGGTCCGGTAGTGCGCGAGCGCGTGCACGGTGCCGAGCCGCACGACGAGGCCGAGACCTCGCCGGATGCCGATGCGTTTGTTGCGGCCGTCGCGGAAGCTGCGCCAGCGGCCGCTGTCGCCATAGACGAGCGACACGCGGTCGCTCAAGCCTTCGACGCTGCGATCGGCGAACTCGACGCCGACCGCGCACGTGCCGTCGCCGCGCTCGAACACGCCGCGCACGATTACCGGCAACTGGCTGTGGCAACCACGCGCGGCATCGAAGGCATCGAGCGTCGCGGGCGAACCGCGCGGAATGGAAGACTCGGCGTCGAATGGCACGATGAGCTTCGCGCCGCCTGCCGACAGATCGACGATATGGCAGCCGAACGCCGGAGAAAACGAGCGGACGGGTGTTGCCGCATCCGCGTTGGCGGACTTCGGCAGCAGAAGCGTGCCGGCAATGTCGGCAGGGACGCGCGGCGCGACGCGGCGCTGACGGCGTTCGTACAGCACGCCGATACACGCATTGAGCAGCACGAGATTCAGCACGCTCCACGCAACCGACGAAGCGATCACGCCGCGCTGCGTGTCGCCGTCGATCAGACGCCATACGCCGACGATGGCGGAGATCAGCACGCCGAGATACATCGCGTAGAACGGCCCGGCGAGTTCGGAGATCTGATCCGCGTCGCTTTGCTCGCCCTTGGGCGTCACGTTGAAGGTGGGCGCGCGCGGATTGAGCAGCACGGCGATCACGCCGCGCAGCGAGAACAACGACAGCAGCATCTCGTAGACTTCGGAGATGAGCGTCCAGCGATACTTGCCGAAGAGATAATCCGTCGTGAGGATCACGCCTGCCATCTGTGGCAGACCGTATGCAAAGAACTCGGGCAGCGTCGCGTTGTAGAACTGCAAACCGAACAGCAGATACAGTGCGGGCGCGAGCAGAAACACGACGCGCGCATAGCAGAAGAACCAGAAGAACGCGTTCGAAAAGTAGCAGATGCGCTGCGCGAGCTTGAGCCCTTTCATGCGCAACGGATTGCGAAAGAGAAGAAGCTGGATCATGCCCTGCGCCCAGCGCACGCGCTGCACGACGAAGCTCGCGAAGGTTTCCGGCTGCAATCCGGCGATCAGCGGTTCGTTCAGATAGGCGCTCCGATAGCCGCGCGCGTGCAGCACCAGCGCCGTTTCCGCATCCTCGGTAATCGACGTGCCCGTAATGCCGCCAATCTCCATCAGACACTTGCGGCGCAGCACCGCCGCCGAACCGCAGAAGAACGATGCGTTCCAGAAGTCGAGACCGCGTTGAATCACCGAGTAGAACATCTCGTTCTCGGGCGGCATCTTGCCGAACATGCCGAGGTTCTTTTCGAGCGGATCGGGATTGCTGAAAAAGTGCGGCGTCTGCAACAGGAACAGCTCACTGTCGCGCTGAAAATGACCGACGGTCTTTTCGAGGAAATCGGCGGTCGGCACGTGATCGGCGTCGAAGATCACGATGAGTTCGCCGCTGGTTTTGGCGAGCGCCGCGTTGATGTTGCCCGCCTTAGCGTGCTCGTTGCGCTCGCGGCTCAAGTACTGTGCGCCATGCCGCGCGGCGAGCAGGGAGAGCGTCAAGGCGCGTTCCTGCGCGGCTGCAGCCTTGACCGGATCGGTCTGCGTGCGCTTTTGTTCGGTGCCCCCATCGTCGAGTAAGTAGACGTTCACGCGCTCGCGGTCATAGCGCATGTCGAGTGCGGCGCGCAGTGTTATCTCGAGCATCTCCGGCGGCTCGTTGTACGAAGGCACGTAGACGTCGACGGTCGGCAGCGGGCCGGCTGAGCGGTTCAACGGCACGCCCGGGCGCTCCAGCGCCCGGCTATTGACGAACAGACCGCCCAACGTCAGCACGATGCCGTAGAGCTCCGCGCCGTACATCATCATCATCAGGATGAAGTCGGCGAAACCGTTATAGCCAAGTGTCGAGGTGGTGCGCCAGCAGACGTAGCGCATCGAAAGGAAAGCGGAACACAAGAGGAAGAAGAGCCGCGTATGTTCGATGAAACGCGAGCGGCGCAGCACGACCATCACGGCGAGCGTGGCGAACGCCAGGCAAAACTGCGCTTCGAGGTCGATGCGAACCATCGCCAGCACGGCGACGACCGCGAACGCCGCGACGCATGCCACGACGATGACCCAGGTCGGCAAGCCGCCGGGCCGTCGAGGCGGCGGCGCGTGTTCGACACCGACGCTCGGCATCTCGCGCGCGGGCGGCCGCAATGCACGCGGCGTGAAATTCAACCTGGTCGTTACACTCATTAATCTCGCCCGCGTTGATTCGATTCAAGGCACGGGTCCTTAAGACCGTGCGTTGCCCCATTGGCATCGGCGCGTTCCGCCCACACGGAGAAGAACCAAGGAGAACAAGGCGCCTGATTCACTTAACGGCAGGTCGCAAGAAATCCTGAGCAAACGTTTCCTGGGAAAGAGCGGTTTCGGTTTGAAAATGATTTTTCTATGAAAGAAGTACCGACATTCGCTTGTGAAAAGCGTGGAAAGCACCTTTTCGGTGCTCTCGATATCGGGGGGGGGGCGCGCAGGTCGAATCGCAAACGCGCACTTTCGACGATCGGCCTGCCTAGTCGGCCCGCGCGTTATCATTGCCATCTCTCGAATAACAATGAAGACGACCGCCGATCATGGCTTCAGGCAGACAAGATGAAACCGACGCGGACTTCCGCCCCGACGGAGAAGCGGACGCGTCCACGGCAGGCGCCAACTATCTCGTGCCAGGGCTCGAACGAGGCCTGCGCATTCTTGCTGAATTTTCGGCGCGTGAGCCGGTGCTCGGCGCGCCGGAATTGTCGCGCCGCATCGGCATTCCACGCACGACCACGTTTCGCCTCTTGCAGACGCTCGAATCGCTCGGCTTTCTCGAACGCGTGAATGGCGACCGCAATTTCCGGCTGGGCGTCGCGGTCTTGCGACTCGGCTTCGAATATGTGAACTCGCTCGAACTGACCGACTTTGGCACACCGTTGCTTGAACGCCTGCGCGATGCCACCGGCCTTTCCACGCATCTGCTGATCCGCGATCAGCGTGACGTGGTCTTTATCGCCAAGGCACAGAGTCACGAGCGCATGTTCAGTTCGGTGAAGGTGCAGGTCGGCACGCGCCTGCCCGCCCATGCGACCGTGCACGGTCACGTACTCATGGGCGACCTGACGCGCGAGGCGCTTCGCACGCTTTATCCGGAAGAGCGGCTCGAGCAGTACACGGACCGCACGCCCGTTACCGTCGATGAACTGTACGAGCGCGTCCGCGAGTGCGCGACGCTTGGCTATGGTCTGAGCGAGGCGTCGTTCGAGCGCGGCATTTCGGTGGTCACGGCGCCGGTGCGCGACCGCGCGGGCGCCATCGTTGCGGCCGTCACGGCGACCGTGCCGCGCTCAGACATCGGGCGGGACGAGGAGAAGCGCCCGCTTATCGAAGCGGTGTGCGGCGCGGCCATCGATCTGTCCGCGCGGCTGAACTACCGCCCATCGCCCGACGATCCGACCGCGCGGCTCCTCTCCCGCTAGAACGAGTGATGAATGCCCGCGAGCACGATCACCTGATTGGCCGTGCTCGACACGCCCGCCGTGAAGAACGCCGCCTTGGCGCCCGACGTGGCGTGCTCGTAGAGCGCATTGACGTATAGCTGCGTGGACTTCGACAGCAAATATATCTCGCCGATTTCGAGTTGCGTCCAGCGTCCGCCCGCGAAAGTCGTGGTGGCCGCGCCGCCCGCGATCCAGTTGTCGGGCATGATCTTGTAGGTGAGACCGGCATCGTAGGACTGGAAGGTGTTCGAGAAGCCATTCGATTCCAGCTTCACACGCGTATAAAGCCCATGCACGAGAAACTTGCCGATCTCGTATGACGCGCCCGCGCCCATCACTTCCTGCTTGTCCGCCACGTAACTCGCGGATGCAACGCCCTGGAAGGTGTTGATGCCCGTCGTGACGATGGACGGGGTGCGGTTATGCTCGTTCGCGTAAGTCGCGGCCGCCTTGAACGGACCGTTTGCATACGAGACGCCAAAACCGAGGTTCCTGCCCGTGGAAAAGTTCGTCGTGTTGCCTAGGCCCATCATCGCGCCGGCGGAAAAGCCATAGAAGTTCGCCGAGCGGAATTTGACCGAGTTGTCGTACGGCACCACGCCCGTATCGGCGAGTTCGTCGAGATTGCCCGGATGGAACGCGTACCAGCTTGCCGCGAGATAGGCCGTCGAAAGCGGTCCGAGCATGTCGAAGCTGAATGGCGTCTGATGCCCGAACGTCAGCGTGCCCACGTTGTTCTGATCGAGACCGAGGTAGGCTTGCCGATTCCACAGCGTGTTGGCCTTCGCGAAGGTTCCGGTATTCGTATAAAAGCCGTTTTCGAGTTGCGCCACCGCCTTAAGCCCGCCGCCCAGATCCTCGACGATCCGAAAGCCCCAACGATCCGGCTGCATGTTGCCCTGCTCTTCCATCCACTTTGGATGTCCGCCCACGTTGTTCACGTACGCGATGCCGGCATCGAGGCTGCCGTAAAGCGTCACTGTACTTTGCGCCGCCGCGCCGGTTGCGATCCCGGCTCCGAGCAGCCCCGCTGCGATGATGTGCTTCACCCTTCGTCCTCCTAACCGTGTGGTTCAAGAGCGGACCCGTTCCGCTTCTTTCCTTTGCCGTTTCATAGCGCTTGACCGCAACCCGGACGGCCTTCGATGACCGTGCTTCGGAAGGCATCGCGCTGATCAATGGTTATGTTCCATATATGGATCAACGTCCTGCCTATGGAAAGTATAGTGAGGTTTTTAGCGCGGAAATAATAATTTTGCGACGCGGTCGGCAACGTCAAACGGGACTGAAGAACCGTAACTCCGGCAGGAAAAATGCTTCTGAATCAAGGTCAAAGCGCACTCTAGGCGCGTTGCTAGTGAGAGGGGATGCACATTTTTAAGACGCAGCTTCAGTGTTTTCACCTAGAGCGGCGGATTTTTATTTTGTCACGGCAAAAGCACTCCTATAATGCCCATACATAAACTGATGTTCCTTATGTGGAACGCAATACGATCCCAAGGAAGGTGAGAGATGGCAGAACAGTGGCGTTGCGCCGGTCATGCCGGCGACCTGTCGGAAGACGCGCCGATCGAGTTCAAGCTCGACGACGGCGCGGAAATCGGCATCTACAAAGTCGGCGATGAGGTGTATGCGCTCGAAAACGTCTGCCCGCACGCGTATGCGCTGCTGACGCAGGGTTTTATCGATGGCGACACCGTCGAATGTCCGCTGCACGAAGCGGTGTTTCACATCCCCACGGGCAAATGCATGAAAGAGCCCGGCGGACGCGACCTGAAGATGTATTCGGTGCGTCTGGCCGGTGAAGAAATCCAGATCAAGGTGGCGTGACATGGAAAAAATCGTGAGCTTCAATCCGCATCTCAAGCCGTGGCTCGCGCCGCAACCGAATAACGTCGCGGGCAAGGGCGTGATCGAGCAGCCCGGACAAACCGAAAACTTCGTCTGGCAGACGCGCAAGGCGGAACCGACCCAGTACGAGAACGATTTCGGCGATGCCCTCGAACGCGTGTTCGAAGCCGGTGCGCTGGAACTCGATCAGGTGGCCGCAGGCTTGAACAAGGATGGCTTTCGCACGCCGGAAGGCGTGGCCTGGACCACCGAGCGTCTCGCCGCCGAGTTGCGCACGCTCGCGGAATGACGCGGCGGCACTGACAAAACGACATCGAATCCGGAGCAGATCCCCATGACGTCCCTCAAGCAAATCTCGACCGCCGATCCCGTCCAGCGCTATCTGGATCGCGGTCTGCGTAATTACTGGTATCCCGTGGCGCCGAGCTGGCAAGTGGCGAATGCGCCTATCGGGCTCACGCGTCTCGGCGATCAGATCGTCCTGTGGCGCGATAACGAAGGCCATGTACATGCGCTCGAAGATCGCTGCCCGCATCGCGGCGCGCGGCTGTCGCTCGGGTGGAATCTCGGCGGCAGCGTGGCGTGCTGGTATCACGGTATCGAAGTGGATGGCAGCGGCACCGTGCAGAAAGTGCCGGCCGTTTCCGCGTGCCCGCTCGAAGGACAGAAGTGCGTGAAGTCGTATCCGGTGGAAGAGCGCGCCGGCGCGATCTTCCTCTGGTTCGGCGACGACGCCAATCAGGAACCCGCGCCGCTCGCGCTGCCGGAAGAACTCGTCGGCGAGGAATACGCGAGCTTTCTTTGCATGTCGCACTGGAAGTGCAATTACCAGTACGCCATCGATAACGTCATGGACCCGATGCACGGCGCATATCTTCACGCGACCTCGCATTCGATGGCCGAAGGCGACAAGCAGGCCGACATGCGCGTGCGCAAGACCGACACCGGTCTCATGTTCGAAAAGGTGAATCAGCGCGACGTGAATTTCGACTGGGTGGAACTCGGCGAAACCGGCTGTCTGTGGATGCGCCTGGCTATTCCCTACAAGAAGAAGTTCGGCCCGGGCGGCAACTTCGGCATCATCGGTTTTGCGACGCCCGTGGACGAAGACAACTGCCAGGTCTACTTCTGGCGCACACGCAAGGTGTCCGGCTGGCAGCGCGACGCATGGCGTTTCCTGTATCGCAATCGTCTGGAAGGGCTGCACTGGGCCGTGCTGGAACAAGACCGCTACGTGCTCGAAAGCCTTGCGCCCAACGCGCGCGATCACGAATTTCTCTATCAGCACGATGTCGGCATGACGCGCGTTCGGCGTCTTCTGAAGCAACGCGCGCAGCAGCATTTGGCCGCGCTGGAAACAAGTGCAAAGGACGCGGAGCACGTTCATGCGTGACGCGCTCAAAGGCCGCCGCGTACTCGTGACCGGCGGCGCTCGCGGACTCGGCGCAGCGTTCGTCACGGCGCTCGCCAAACAAGGCGCGCGGGTCGCTTTCGGCGATGTCCTGCATGCCGAAGGCGAAGCGCTCGCGCGATCGCTCAGAGAAGCGGGCCACGACGCGCATTTCATCGCGCTCGATCTGGCAGACCCGTCAAGCATCGAAGCGTGCGTGGCGGCGAGCGTGCAGACGCTCGGCGGTATCGACGGCCTCATCAACAACGCCGCGATCACCAACTCGGGCGGCAAGTCCGCGGAAGAGCTGACGCCCGCGACCTGGGATGCCGTCATGAACGTCAACGTGCGCGGCGCATGGCTGATGAGCGTGGCATGCCTGCCGCATCTCGCGAAGTCGGGGCGCGGAAGCATCGTCAATATCGCTTCGGATACAGCGTTGTGGGGCGCACCGAAGCTTCTTGCCTACGTTGCGAGCAAGGGCGCGGTGATTGCGATGACGCGTTCCCTCGCCCGCGAATTCGGCGGCCGCAACGTGACGGTCAACGCCATTGCGCCCGGCCTCACCGAAGTCGAGGCGACCGCCTACGTTCCCGCCGAGCGTCACGAGTATTACCTGAAGGGCCGCGCGCTCATGCGTGCGCAAGTACCCGACGACGTGAACGGCCCTGTGCTGTTCCTGCTCTCGGACGCCGCGCGTTTCGTGACGGGCCAGTTGCTGCCGGTCAACGGCGGCTTCGCGATGAATTGACTTCTACCTCATTCGAACACCTGGAGATTGACGATGGCCGATGCAGATATCGAACGCAAATCGTGGGAGCAGCCCGCTGGCGCGAGCTTCGATCAATGGATGACCACGCGCGTCGCGCGCCTCGACACGCGGCGCTACGACTGGGACGCGCTTAAGTTTCAGGCTGACTACGACCCGAAGTATCGCCGTGCGCAGATGCGCTATGTCGGCACGGGCGGCACCGGTGTCGCCAAGGACATGAACACGGTTCCCGCAGGCGGCTTCACCTTCTCGACGATGGTCATTCCCGCCGGCAACATCGGACCGAGCCATATCCACATGGACGTCGAGGAAATCTTCTTCGTATTGCGCGGCAAGATGAAAGTGGTTTGCGAGAAGGACGGCGAAACCTGGGAAACGGTGATCGGCGAGCGCGATCTCATTTCGGTGCCGCCGGGCGTTTATCGCACGGAGATCAATATCGGCGAGGAAGACGCGCTCATGTGCGTGATGCTCGGCGCGGCCAAGCCCATTACGCCGACGTATCCGCCGGACTCGCCGCTCGCCAAGCTCAAGCGTTGAGACCCGCCATGACCGCTCGCACGCTCACCCACCTCGACGCGCTCGCGCAGTTTCCCGAAGCGCGTATCCATACCGCACATGGTGTCACGGGTTATCGCAAGGCAGGTGCCGCGCACCTGCGCACCCTGCCCGTGGTGCTTCTGCATGGTATCGGTTCGGGCGCGGCGTCGTGGCTCAGGCAACTCGACGCACTCGGCGCGCATCGCCGTGTGTTCGCATGGGACACGCCGGGTTATGGCGTATCGACGCCCGTGGCAAGCGCGCAGCCGCATGCGGCGGATTATGCGCAAGCGCTTGCGGCATGGCTCGATGCGCTCGATATCCCGCGTTGCGTGCTTGTCGGTCATTCGCTCGGCGCGATCATCGCGGGTTCGTTTGCAGCGCGCATGCAAGGGCGCGTCGCGGGCTTGCTGCTGATATCGCCGGCGGCGGGATATGGCGCGGCATCGAAGGAAGAGCGTGAAAAGAAACGCGACGCGCGTCTGGCGATGCTCGCCGAACTGGGTGCGCAAGGCCTTGCACGCGAACGCAGCGCCAACATGCTGTCGCCCGATGCGGACGATGCCGCGCGCGACTGGGTGCGCTGGAACATGGCGCGCATCGTTCCTGCCGGCTATGCGCAAGCGACGCATCTGCTCGCCAACGCGGATCTTGCAGCGGACGTTGCACGTTATGAAGGACGCGTGGCCGTGGCCGTCGGCGCGCATGACGCGATCACGCCGCCCGTTGCGTGCGAGCGCATCGCGCAAGCGGCACGCGTGAGCTTGCAGGTGATGCCGCACGCGGGCCACGCAGGTTATGTCGAAACGCCCGGCGCTTATACGGCGCTGATCGAATCGTTTTGCACTAGCGCGGATCGACCATGAAAGAGGAAGGACAAACAATGAAACCGGAGACGTTCGGCGCAGACGACGCCGACAAGGCCGAACCGACTTACATCGTGCCGGGACTCGAACGCGGCCTCAAGATTCTCGCGGAGTTTTCGCCGCGCGAGCCGGTGCTCGGCGCGCCCGAGCTGTCGCGGCGTCTAGGCATTCCGCGCACGACGGTGTTTCGCCTCTTGCAGACGCTCGAATCGCTGGGTTTTCTGGAGCGCGCGGACAAGGATCGCAATTACCGGCTGGGCGTGGCCGTATTACGCCTCGGCTTCGAATACCTCAGCTCGCTCGAATTGACCGATCTCGGCTTGCCCGTGATCGAAGCCTTGCGCGATGCAACCGGCCTCACGAGCCACATCCTGATTCGCGATGGGCGCGATGTCGTGTTCGTGGCGAAAGCGCAAAGTCACGCGCCGATCTTCAGCTCGGTGAAGGTGAATGTCGGCACGCGTCTGCCCGCTCATGCGACCACGCACGGTCATGTGCTGATGGGTGATCTTTCGCTCGACGAGCTACGCGCGCTTTATCCCGAGCCGCATCTGGAACGCTTTACGAAGGCGACGCCAGAAACGGTCGAGGAACTCTTCGAACGCGTGAAGGAAGACGCCGAACGCGGTTTCGCCACCAGCCAGTCATCGTTCGAGCGCGGCATTTCGGTGGTGACCGCGCCGGTGCGTAACGACACGGGGCGCATCGTTGCCGTCATCACGACGACGATCCCGCGTCCGGAGATCGATGCCGCGCTGCTCGAAAGCGGTCTCATCGACCGGGTCCGCGAAGCCGCCGATGCGCTCTCCATGCGTCTGAATTATCGTCCGGCCGCGCGGACCGCCGCGTCGAGCCGCTATATGAAGTCTCTGGGGTTGCAATGATTCAGATCGATCTCACGGATAAGGTTGCGGTAATCACGGGCGGATCGTCTGGTATCGGCTTCGCGACGGCGCAACTCTTCCTGCGCGCGGGCGCGGCAGTCGCCATCTGCGGCCGCAACGGCGAACGCCTCGACGCCGCGCAGGCCGAACTCGAGCGCCAGTTCCCCGATACGCCGTTGCTCGCGGCCCGCTGCGACGTGCTTGATGCCGAACAGGTGAACGCTTTCGCGGCGCGCGTCATGGAGCGCTTCGGCCGCGTCGACATGCTGGTGAACAACGCGGGACAGGGCCGCGTGTCCACCTTCGCCGATACCACCGACGACGCCTGGCGCGACGAGCTCGACCTCAAGTACTTCAGCATCATCCGTCCGACGCGCGCTTTCCTGCCGATGTTGAAGGATGCGCCCTCGCCCGCGATCGTCTGCGTGAATTCGCTGCTCGCGCTGCAGCCCGAGGCGCACATGGTCGCGACGTCATCGGCGCGTGCGGGCGTGTTGAGTCTCGTCAAGTCGCTAGCGACCGAGCTTGCGCCCGAGCGCATCCGCGTGAATTCGATCCTCATCGGCATCGTGGAATCGGGACAGTGGAAGCGCCGCTATCGACACTATCTCGATGCGCAGCCCGAACCGCGTCAGAGCTGGGAGCAATGGACCGCCGAGCTCGCGCGGAAGAAAAACATTCCGCTCGGCCGCTTCGGTCTTCCCGAAGAAGCCGCGCAAGCGCTCTTTTATCTTGCTTCGCCGTTGTCGTCCTACACGACCGGCAGTCATATCGATGTTTCCGGAGGCTTTGCCCGACATGTCTAAAACCACCACGGTCGGCGAACTGATCGCCGCGTTTCTCGAACAATGCGGCGTGCGCACGGCGTTCGGCGTCATCTCGATCCACAACATGCCGATCCTCGACGCCATCGGCCGGCGCGGCAACATCCGCTACGTCGGCGCACGCGGGGAAGCCGGCGCGCTCAACATGGCCGACGGTCTTGCGCGCGTGTCGGGCGAACTGGGCGTGGCGTTCACCTCGACCGGCACGGCGGCGGGCAATGCAGCAGGCGCGATGGTCGAAGCGCTGACGGCGGGCACCGCGCTGCTGCATATCACCGGTCAGATCGAAACCGAGTATCTCGACCAGGACCTCGCGTATATCCACGAAGCGCCGGACCAATTGGCGATGCTGCATTCCATCTCCAAGGCGGCGTTTCGTGTACGCACCGTTGAGACCGCGCTGCCGACCATCCGCGAAGCCGTGCGCGTCGCGCTGACCGCGCCTGCGGGTCCGGTGAGCGTCGAGATTCCCATCGACATTCAGGCGGCGCAGATCGAATGGCCGGCGGACCTCGCCGCACCGCACGTCGGCATGCTCACGCACGACACTCTGCGCGTGCAGCAACTCGCCGAAGCGTTGACGCAAGCGAAACGCCCGCTCCTGTGGCTTGGCGGCGGCACGCGTCACGCGCGCGCGGCGGTCGAGCGTCTGGTGAAGCTGGGCTTCGGCGTGGTCACGAGCGTGCAGGGGCGTGGCGTGTTGCCCGAGGATCATCCGGCCACGCTCGGCGCGTTCAACGTGCATCCTTCCGTCGAAGCGTTTTACAAGACGTGCGACGCGCTCGTGGTCGTCGGCTCGCGTCTGCGCGGCAACGAAACGCTCAAGTACAAGCTCGCGCTGCCATGGCCGCTCTATCGTATTGATGCCGACGCACTCGCCGACAACCGGGGTTACCGCAACGAACTCTTCGTGCATGGCGATGCCGCCACCGTGCTCGACGAACTCGCCACGTTGCTCGAGGGCCGCTTGCGCGTCGATCAGACGTTCGCGGGCGATCTTGCCGCCGCGCGGGAAGTCGCGGTGGCGGAAGTATCGAAGGGACTCGGGCCGTACAAGCGTCTGGTCGATTCACTGCAACGCGCGGTAGGCCGCGACTACAACTGGGTGCGCGACGTCACCATCTCGAACAGCACGTGGGGCAATCGGCTGCTGAAGATTTTCAACCCGCGCGCGGGCGTGCATGCGCTAGGCGGCGGCATCGGTCAGGGCATGCAGATGGCCATCGGCGCGGCGCTTTCGTGCGCGGCGAAGAAAACCGTCGCGCTCGTCGGCGATGGCGGTTTGATGGTGAACGTAGGCGAACTCGCCACCGCCGTGCAGGAAAAAGCCAACGTCATGATCGTACTGATGAACGACCAGTGCTACGGCGTCATCCGCAACATTCAGGACGCGCAGTACGGCGGTAGGCGCATGTTCGTCGATCTGCATCAACCGGATTTCGCGCAGTTTTGCGCGAGTCTCGGCCTCGCGCATCGCCGCATCACGTCGCTCGATCAGGCCGATGAGATCGTGCGCGAAGGGCTTGCCATCGACGGTCCCGTGCTCGTGGAAGTGGACATGCTTTCGGTCGGCTCGTTCGCGACCGCGTTTGCCGGGCCGCCCGTGAAAAAGGAAGAGCCGAAGGAGCCGGAATATGCGTGATCCCCGACATGTCCATCAAGCGATCGATGTCGCGATGATCGGCTTCGGCGCGATCGGCCGCGCGGTGTATCGCGCGCTCGATCACGATCCGCATGTGCGCATCTCGCATGTGATCGTGCCGGAGCGCGATCGCCACGATGTGCGCGCCTTGCTCGGCGACGGCGTCGATGTCGTATCGCATGTCGATGCGCTTTCGCATCATCCCGAGTTCGCACTCGAATGCGCGGGCCATGCGGCGCTCGTCGATCACGTGGTGCCGCTGCTCAGGTCGGGTACGGACTGCGCGGTGGCGTCCATCGGTGCGCTGTCCGACGTGAACCTGCTCGCCGCGCTCTCGCACGCCGCCGACGAAGGCGCGGCCACGCTCACGCTGCTTTCCGGCGCGATAGGCGGTGTGGACGCGCTGGCATCGGCGAAAGAAGGCGGCCTCGACGAAGTGCAATACACCGGCCGCAAGCCGCCGCTCGGCTGGCTCGGCACGCCCGCCGAAGGCGTCTGCGACCTGCACGCGCTGACGGTCGAGACCGTGATCTTCGAAGGCACGGCGCGCGATGCGGCGCGGCTCTATCCGAAGAACGCGAACGTCGCGGCAACCATCGCGCTCGCGGGCCTCGGGCTGGATGGCACGCGCGTCACGCTGATCGCCGATCCGACAGTCGAACGCAACGTGCATCGCATCGTGGCGCGCGGCGCGTTCGGCGAGATGTCGCTCGAAATGTGCGGCAAACCGCTGCCGTCGAATCCCAAGACGTCCGCGCTCACCGCGTTCAGCGCGATTCGTGCGTTGCGCAATCGCGCTGCACGCTGCGTCATTTGAGGAGCATGTAGAACCATGAATCATCCCGACACTTCGCTCGTTTCGTCTGGCGAGATTTTTCTCGGCGGCGAGTGGCGCAAAGGCCGCGGCAACGGTTACGCGAGCATCTATCCGGCCGATCAATCCGTCAACGCGGAGATCACCACGGCGAGCGCCGACGATGCGCTCGAAGCCGTGGAGATTGCAGATCGCGCGTGGCGCCGCGACGACTGGGCCGGCCTCAAGCCGCATCAGCGCGCGGCGGTGCTGCATCGCATCGCTGCCCTGATCGAAGCGCGCCACGAAGCGCTCGCGCAATTGCAGCGCCGCGACAACGGCAAGCCGATCAGCGAAACGCGCGCGCTCGTCGCGAGCGCCGCCAGCACGTTCCGCTATTTCGCATCGTGTCTCGAAACACTCGAAGAAGCGCTGACGCCCCCACGCGGCGACTATCTGACGATGAGCGTGCACGAACCGCTCGGCGTTATCGCCGCGATCACGCCGTGGAATTCGCCCATCGCCTCCGATGCGCAGAAGCTCGCACCCGCGCTCGCCGCCGGCAACGCGGTCGTGCTCAAACCCGCCGAAGTGACGCCGCTTGCTTCGCTGGCGCTGGCGCGCATCTGCGAGGAGGCGGGCGTGCCGCGAGGCGTGGTGAGCGTGTTGCCGGGCAAGGGATCGGTGATCGGCGACGCGCTGGTGCGCCATCCGCTCGTCAGAAAAGTCGCGTTCACGGGCGGCACCGAAGTGGGCCGTGGCATCGCGCGACTCGCGGCGGAGAAGTTGATGCCGGTATCGCTCGAACTCGGCGGCAAGTCTCCGACCATTGTCTATGCCGATGCGGACCTCGATCACGCGGTCAACGGCGTGCTATACGGCATTTTCAGTTCGTCGGGTGAATCGTGCATCGCGGGTTCGCGCTTGTTCGTCGAACGCAAGGTATATGGCGAATTCATGGCGCGGCTCGTGGAAGGCGCGCGCAAGCTGCGTGTCGGCGACCCGACGCGCGAGAACACGCAGATGGGTCCGCTCATCACGGCGCAGCATCGCGAGACCGTGGAACGCTTCGTCGCGCTCGGTCAGTCCGAAGGCGGCCGTGTGTTGTGCGGCGGCGAACGTCCCACGGGCGAAGGCCGCGAAAAAGGCTTCTTCTATCTACCGACGATCATCGAGGGTTTGAGCAACGACGCGCGCATGTGCCAGGAAGAGATCTTCGGCCCGGTGCTCGCCGCCCTGCCCTTCGACGACGAAGACGCGCTCATCTGCGCTGCGAATGACAGCGTATTCGGTCTTGCCGCAGGCATCTGGACGCGCGACTACAAGCGCGCGTGGCGCACGGCCCGCACGCTTGCAACCGGCACCGTGTGGATCAACACCTACAAGCAATTCTCGATTTCGACGCCATTCGGCGGCTGGAAGGACAGCGGCATGGGACGCGAAAAAGGCCATTTGGGCCTGCGCGAATACATGCAGCAAAAGAGCCTTTACTGGGGCTTGAACGACGCCCCGCTGCCGTGGGCGAACTGAAGAGAACTGAAGAGGCGGCTATGACCATCCTTGGCATTGAAAGCATCACTTACGGCGTGAACGATCTCGACACCTGCCGGCGCTTTTTCGCGGATTGGGGTCTGCGCGAAGTCGCCCACGACGAGACGCGCGCGCGCTTCGAAACGCTCAACGGTTGCGCCGTGCAACTCGCGCTCGCCGACGACCCCGCGTTGCCGCCCGCCTTCGAAGCCGGTCCAACGCTGCGCGAAGTGACCTGGGGCGTCGCCACGCGCGAGGAGTTCGACGCATTGCGCACACGCTTCGCGGGTCAGCCGGGTCACTTCGAGACCGATGACGCGGTCGGCTGTATCGACCCGAACGGCATGTCGATACGCGTGGTCGTCACGACCAAACGCGCGCTCGACGTGAAGGGTTCGCCTTCGAACGTGTGGGGACAGACGCTGCGTGTCGATACACCGAGCCCCGTCTACGATCGCGCCGAACCCGTGGAAGTGGGACACGTCGTGTTCTTCACGAACTGCGTGGCCGAGCAGGAGAAGTTCTATCACGAGCTGCTCGGCTTCGAGACCTCCGATCGTTACCCGGGTCGCGGCGCGTTCATGCGTTGCGCGCCGCACGGCGGGCACCACGACATCTTTCTTCTGCAATTGCCCGATGGCAAACGCGGCCTGAATCACGTCGCCTTCACCGTTCGCGACATCCACGAAGTCTTCGGCGGCGGCCTGCATATCAGCCGCTGCGGCTGGGCCACGCAGCTTGGACCGGGGCGGCATCCGGTTTCATCGGCGTACTTTTGGTACTTCAAAAATCCGGCGGGCGGTCTCATCGAGTATTACGCCGATGAAGACATGCTCACGCCCGAATGGCAGCCGCGCGATTTCGAGCCAGGTCCGACGGTCTTCGCCGAATGGGCCGTGGATGGCGGGCTGGACGGCCACACGCGCCGTCAGAAGGACGCGAAGGCGCCGGAAGGCAAGTTCATGACGGAGCGTAAAAATGGCTGATTCGAACGTGCTCGACGCGCCACGCACCGTGGTCGTCATCGGTGGCGGACAGGCGGCCGGCTGGATCGTCAGGACCTTGCGCAAGGAAGGCTTCGATGGCCGGCTCGTGATGATCGCCGATGAAATCCATCTGCCGTACGAGCGTCCGCCGCTTTCGAAGGCCGTGCTCTCGGGCGATGCGGACATAAGCACCGTGCGTCTCGTCGATCACGATGCCTTCGCTTCGCTCGATGTCGAAGCGTGGCAGCCGGAATGCGCGGCATCGATCGATCGCGAAGCGCGCGTCGTGCGGACGGCGAGCGGCCGCGAAGTGCATTACGACCGCCTGGTGATCGCGACCGGCGGCGCGGCACGCCGTCTGCCGGACGCGCTGGTGAAGACCTCGCATCTTGCCTACTTGCGCACACTCGACGACGCCGTCGCGCTCGGCACGCGTATGCGCGAGTCGCATGGCAAGCGCCTGCTCGTGATCGGCGGCGGCTGGATCGGTCTCGAAGTGGCGGCGACCGCGCGCAAGCTCGGCGTCGATGTGACGGTGATCGAAGGTGCGTCGCGTCTATGCGCGCGCTCGGTGCCCGAAGCGGTATCGGCGTTTCTGTTGCGTCTGCATCGCGATAACGGTGTCGACGTGCGTTTGAATGCATCGCTCGTATCGCTGGACGATCATGCAGGCGGCGTGCGCGCGCATCTCGCCGATGGCAGCACGCTAGACGCCAATTTTGCGGTAGCGGGCATCGGCCTGAATCCGCACACGGCGCTTGCCGAACATGCGGGTTTGGACGTGAACGATGGCATCGTCGTCGACGAATTCGGCGCCACGTCGGACGCTTGCGTGTTCGCTTGCGGAGATGTCGCCAATCATCCAAATGCGTGGCTCAAGCGTCGCGTGCGGCTCGAATCGTGGGCCAATGCGCAAAATCAGGCTATTGCCACGGCACGCGCCGTACTCGGGGTGCGCGCGCCGTATGCGGAAATTCCGTGGTTCTGGTCGGATCAATTCGACGTCAATCTGCAGATTCTCGGCGATATCGCGCCCGGCTACACACATGTCGTACGTGGCGATCTCGAAGCGCGCCGAGCTTCGCTCTTCTTCTTCGATGGCGACGCGCTGCGCGGCGTGATTGCGATCAACGCGGCGCGCGATCTCAAGGTCGCGAAGAAATGGATGAGCCAGGGACGCGCGGTGGACCTCGCCGCCCTCGCCGACACCGCGAAAGCGCTCGCCTGAGACAACCATCACCCCTTTACCGAATCACCCAGGAGCAGGCATGAGGACCATGGGCAATACGGTCGCCGAGCACGGCGGCACCGCCACCACTGCCGAGGGCGCGGCCGCAGCCGCCGCTTCCCCGGTGACGAAAGGATCGATTATCGCGCGCATCGAGAGGCTGCCCGCCAATGCGATGCAGGTGCGCGCCCGGATTCTGATCGGCGCGGCGACTTTTTTCGATGGCTTCGATGTCATCGTCATTGCGGCCACGTTGCCGCTTCTGATACAGAAGTGGGGGCTGACGCCGGGGCAAGTGGGCTTTCTGATTGCGTCGGGATCGATCGGGCAACTCGTAGGCGCGTTCCTGTTTCCATCGCTCGCGGAACGTTACGGGCGTGTGCGTTCCATTGCGTGGAGCTCGGGCATCATCGGGCTGACCAGTATCGCGTGCGGCTTCGCGCCTTCGTTCGCGGTGTTCGTGGCGTTGCGTATCGTGCAGGGGCTGGGATTGGGCGGCGAATTGCCGGTGGCGGCGACCTACATCAACGAGATCACGCGTGCGCATGGACGCGGACGTTTCGTGCTGTTGTACGAGATCGTGTTTCCCATCGGACTATTGGCATCGAACGGGCTTGGCGCGTGGATCGTGCCGCGCTTCGGCTGGGAAGCGATGTATATCATCGGCGGCGTGCCGCTCGTGCTGTTCTTCCTGTTGCGCACGCTGGTGCCGGAATCGCCGCGCTGGCTCTCGGAACGCGGCCGCATGCGCGAAGCGAGCGATGCGCTCGGCGCCTTCGAGGCCTCGGTGAAAGGCCCGTTGCCGCCGCTTGGCAACGTCGCCGAATTCGATGCCATGGCGCTGCGCCATCCGAAGCGCCGCCGTCTCGATCTGATCGGCCCGGCGTATCTAAAACGCACCATCGCGGTCGCGATGTTATGGATGACGTGCGGGGTGATTCAGTACGGTCTCTCGACGTGGCTGCCTACCATCTACAAGACGGTTTATCACGCACCGCTGCAACTCGCGTTGAACCTGGCCGTCGCGGCTTCCGTGCTCGGCGTGATCGGCTCGCTCACCTGCGCGTTGATCGTCGACAAGGTTGGGCGCAAGCCGGTCATCAACTGGTCGTTCGTTCTGTGCTCGATTTCACTGGTGCTTGCGGGCGTGTTCCAGCATGAATCCGTCTACGTGGTCGCGACGTTCTGCGCGCTTGGGCTTGGATTCATGGCGTGCGGCTTCATCACCGCTTATGTCTATACGCCGGAACTGTATCCGACCAGCATCCGCGCATTCGGCTGCGGACTTGGCGGCGCATGGCTCAAGGTGGCTGCGATCTTCGCGCCGGCGCTCGTCGGCAAGACGCTGCTCGGCGGCCAAATGGACCTCGCCTTCTATGCGCTCGGCGCGGTGCCGTTGCTGGCTGCGCTGGCGGTGCATTTCCTCGGAATCGAAACCAAGGGCCAGGTGCTGGAGCAGTTGGAGGCGTGAGGCGCTCAGGCGGCGGTCATTGGCTTGAGATTCGCCACGGATTCCAACGCCCGCCAGTCGGTGAAACGAATCAACGGCCGCAGATGGAAGCGGCCGTTGCGTTTAATCGTCGAACCAGCAGTGCTCGTTCGGATCGACGCTCAGAAAATCGATCATATCCCTCAGGAAATCCAGTTCAAGCGCTTCGAACTCGCGCGTGCCTGCTGCGACGTCGTCGGGATTGAGCTTGCCTCGCGCCTTTCGCAGCGCGGCGACAGCTAAAGCGACGGATTGAGTATTCCCGTGCAAGGCGCTGCCGGGAGCGAATGGGAGAGAGGTTTTTGAGTTCATGTTCACGATTACGGCAGGCTCGCGTGAAACGTGAGGCCTGTTTTCTAGAAAGCGCTGATTTTTTACGGCACCCGATGCGTAAGCCTAACTTGGCGCGCATCGTCGGCTCTACTTGCTTGCGTTCGACGCGACGGTTTCTTCGCCAAAGGCCGCATCTGCTTCAATAGATGAAGCTTTGATGGTGACACAGATAATTCACTCACGTTCTACAACGTAAACCGATAAAAAAATTATCTCTCGTCGGTCGATATTAGACATTAGTTTTATTATGTTGGACGCTCGGCTATAAATCCGAGCAGCGACACCACTTCCCGATCAGCGCGTCACGCAATTACGCTCGACGACTTAGAAGCCAATCCCTTGCTAAAGTACGCCTCATCCACTCATCTCCATCCCAGCGAGGCACAATGGTTAAAGCTCCGACTCGAAGAAGCGCACGCGCTCTGTGCGGTTTTGCCGTCTCCCTTCTCGCCGCGTTCATCGCCACGCCGCAGACCGCATCGGCTCAAAGCAAGACCCTCGTCTTCTGTTCCGAAGGCAGCCCCGCCGGATTCGATGCCGCCCAGTTCACCACCAGCACCGACTTCGACGCCAGCGCGCATGCCGTCTACGACACGTTGGTCGAATTCAAACGCGGCACGCTCGACCTGACGCCAGGCCTCGCCGAAAAGTGGGACGAGTCGCCCGATGCCAAGACCTTCACCTTCCATCTACGACGCGGCGTGAAATTCCAGTCGACATCGTGGTTCAAGCCCACGCGTGATTTCAACGCCGACGATGTAGTCTTCACGTTCAAACGCATGATCGACCCGAACGACCCGTTCCAGAAGGCGCACCCGGTGAGCTTTCCGTATTTGACCGATCTCGGCTACGACAAGAACATCGCATCGGTCGAGAAGCTCGACGACAACACCGTGCGCTTCACACTAAAGACGGCCGATGTCGTTTTCGTGCGCAACATCGCCATGGAGTTCGCGTCCATTCTTTTCCGCCGAATATGCCGCGCAATTGCTCAAGGAAGGCCGGCCGGAGGACATGAATCAGAAGCCTGTCGGCACCGGCGCTTTCGTGTTCCGCGATTATCAAAAGGACGCGACCATTCGTTACGACGCGAACCCAAGCTATTGGAATCGCAAGGACGTGCATATCGACAAGCTCGTCTTCTCGATCACGCCCGATGCCGCCGTGCGCGAACAAAAGCTCGCGAGCGGCGAGTGCCAACTCACCTCGTTTGCGCGCCCTGCCGATATCGTCGAGGCGAAAAAAAATCCGAAGCTCACGGTGTTGTCGGGCGTGGGCTTCAACGTTGCCTATGTGGGCTACAACACGACTCACAAGCCGCTCGACAACGTGACGGTGCGCCGCGCGCTGGACATGGCGATCGACAAGCAGGCGATCATCAAGACCGTCTACGAAGGCGCGGCCACGCTGGCCACGAACCCGATGCCGCCTTCGCAATGGTCGTATAACAAGGCGCTGAAAGACGCACCGCACGATCCCGCGAAGGCGCGCGAGTTGTTGAAGCAAGCGGGCTTTCCCGATGGCTTCACCATTACGCTATGGGCCATGCCCGTGCAGCGCGGCTATAACCCGAACGCGCGACTGATGGCGCAACTGATCCAATCGGATTGGGCGAAGATCGGCGTAAAGGCGAATATCGTCAGCTACGAATGGGCCGAATATAACAAGCGCGCAAAGACCAATGGCGAGCACGACGCCATTCTCTACGGCTGGCTAGGCGATAACGGCGACCCCGACAACTGGCTCGGCACCACGTTGGGCTGCGATGCAGTGCATGGCAGCAACATGGCGAAATGGTGCAACAAGCAGTTCGACGATCTCTTGGCTAAGGCGCGCCTCATAACAGATCAAAGCGCGCGCACGAAGCTTTATGAAGAAGCGCAAGTCGTCTTCAAGGATCAGGTGCCGTACACACCGCTTGCGCACGCCAATACGTTTCAGCCGATCTCGAAACGCGTGCACGGCTATCTGATCAGTCCGCTTGGAGGCCATCGTTTCGACGGCATCACGCTGGATTGATTCAACTGGCGACCGCTTCGCGCAAGGCCTGCAAAAAGCGCACATAAGCGGTCGCACCAGGGTCAGCGTGGCCGATGCTGCGTTCTTGCACCCACGCCGCGCGACCCTTTTGCGATTGCTTCGAGGCCGTAGCCGTTACCTGCGCTTGCGCAGTCGCGATCATGGCATCGAGCAACTCAGTCGCGCTGCCTTGCAATGCTTCGAGCGTATCGAGACTCGGCACGAGTGCATCGAGCACGGTCTTGTCGCCGACCTGACTCTTGCCACGTTCGATGATGCGCGCAGCCACCGCGCGTCCGATGCCAAGCGCCTCGTCGCGGCTCACCGTGTCCTTGCCGTTCATCGCCTTGCCTGCCGCGAGCAAGCCGCCGCCGACGAGCGCTGCAAACGTAGATGGATTCGCTGTCGAGAACGCCTTGCCCGCAGCGAACAATACGTCGGTAAGCGAGGCGTCATCGTTCAAAGCGGCAAGCGCCTTCACGATGGCAATGGACCCTGATTGCACCGTGATGCCGAGATCGCCGTCGCCCAAAGCGGCGTCGAGGTCGCGTAACTCGTCGGCATGCGCCGGCAGCGCGCTTAGCGCACGCGTCAAGATAGCGCGCAGTTCCTGGTTCGATACGCTCATCGCGCACTCCTCTTACGATGCGGTGCCATCGCGGAAAAATGGCGAACTCGCGGGCGCTTCGAGCAGCGCTTCGAGTTCGTCGTCGAGCAGCATCACCGTGATCGATGCCCCCGCCATTTCCAGACTCGTTACGTATTCGCCGACATACGAGCGCGCTATTTTCAGGCCCTGATCGGCGATGAGTTGCGAGGAACGGCGATACAGCAAATACAGTTCTTCGAGCGGCGTCGCGCCGAGGCCGTTCACGAGTATCGCGAGCTTCGATCCCTTAGGCGCGTTCAGATCGCCGAGAATCTGACCGATAAGCCGCTCGGCGATGGCATCGGCCGTTTCGAGCTTGCCGCGATGCGTTCCCGGTTCGCCATGAATGCCGATACCGATTTCCATCTCGCCATCGGGCAATGTGAAGGTCGGCTTGCCTGCCGCAGGCAGTATCGTCGGCGAGAGGCCCACACCCATGGTCCGGCAATGGGCATTCGCCTTGGCGCAAATGCGCGTGACCTCATCGAGCGAATCGCCGCGTTCAGCGGCGGCGCCCGCGCATTTGAACGCGAACAACATGCCCGCGACGCCGCGCCTGTCGGCCGCACGTTCCTTCGGCGCGGATGCTACATCGTCGGTCAACACCACTGTCTTGATGTCGATGCCTTCGGGTTCGGCCAAGTCGGCGGCAAGGTCGAAATTCAGGACGTCGCCGCCATAGTTGCCGTATACGTAAAGCACGCCCGCGCCGCCATCCACTGCCTTGGTCGCTTCGAATATCTGTTCCGCCGAGGGCGATGAAAACACGTTGCCCACGGCCACGCCACTGCAAAGCCCCACGCCGACGTACCCGAGAAAGCCGGGCAAATGCCCCGAGCCGCCGCCTGTCACGATTCCCACTCTGCCTTCCTTGGGCGCGTCCTTGCGCACGAGCGCGCGTTTGTCGTCCGTCGCGCTCTTGATCCACGCGGGATGAGCGATAAGCAAAGCCTCGATGATTTCATCGACGAAGACATCGGGCTGGTTAATGATTTTCTTCATGTTGTGCTCCTCCGGTTTTAGGGTGCGTTGCAAGAACACGTCTAACGCTTGCGCCGCTGACTAAGCGCGTCGAGCAAGACAGCCGCGAAAATGACCCCACCTTGAATGAATTGCGTCCAGAAGGGATTCACGCCGAGTAGCGACAAACCCACGTTGATCACGCCGATCAGCACGACGCCGATAAAGGTGCCCACGATCGAGCCACGTCCACCCGCAAGCGATGTCCCGCCAATCACGATAGCGGCGATCACCTGCAATTCGAGTCCGTTGGCCGCGGACGGCAAGGCGGAATTGAGCCGTCCGGCAAGCACGATCCCAGCGATGGCAGCAGTTACGCCGGCCAGCATGTAGGTGAAGAAAACCACGCGGCGCACGGGAATACCGGCAAGACGCGCGGCTTCCTGATTGCCGCCGACTGCAAAGACCTGATGCCCGAACGTGGTCTTGCGCAAGAGCACATGGCCTATGGCGAAGATCACGAGCATGACGATCATCGGCATGGGCAAGCCCGCGACGGTCTTCGCGCCGAAGGCCGTGAAGGCGGTGGGGAAATCGAACTTCGTGCGACCATCGGAAATGGCGAGCGTGAGGCCGCGCGCCATGGCCATCATCGCGAGCGTGACGATGAAGGGCACGAGGCGCAACCACGACACGGCAAGGCCGTTGAGCGCGCCTGCCGTGGCCCCGACCGCAATTGCGACGCATAACCCTCCAACGCCGAGACCGACGGCGCCTGGGCTCGATCCTGCCATGACCGTGGCCGCGACCATGCCGCTCAACGCAACGAGCGATCCGACCGACAGATCGATCCCCGACGTGATGATGACGAACGTGCCGCCTACCGCCGCAATGCCCACCACCGAGACCTGCACCATGATGTTGGTGAGCGTGCTGGTCGTCAGAAACTCGGGCGATGCAATCGACAAGGCGATGCAGATGATGACGAGTGCGGCAAACAATGGCCCGATGCCGCTCCTCAGTTGGCGAATCACGCGGCGCGAGAGCGCCTCCGAGTCCTCGCGGTTGGCTGCCGTGGAGGTCATGCGCCTGCTCCTGTTGTAGCCCATTGAATGACAGTTTCAGAGTCCGCTTTGTCGCGCGGTAGCTCCGTCACGATGCTGCCGCGATACATCACGAGCACGCGATCCGACATGCCGAGCAACTCCGGCAACTCGGAACTCACCATGACGACCGCTGCGCCCGCACGCGCCATCGACACCATGTGTGCGTAGATTTCGGTCTTCGCACCCACGTCGATGCCGCGTGTGGGTTCATCGAGCATGATGACCACGGGTGCGGTCGCCGTTGCGCGGCCAAGAATGACTTTCTGCTGATTGCCGCCGGAAAGCGTGCCGGTGATCTGCAACACCGAAGACGAGCGAACGCCGAAGCGCGTGCTTGCTTCCTGCGCCAGCTTGCGTTTCTTGGCGCGGCTCACGAAGCCGCCGCTCGCAAGCGCTTTAAGGCTCGACAGTGCGATGTTCTCTTCGATGTTGGCATCGAGCACGAGCCCTTCGAGCTTGCGGTCCTCCGAGGTATAAACGAGGCCGTGACGCACGCCTTGAGTGGGCGAATGATTCGTGACCTTCTTGCCCTTCACGAAAATCTCGCCACCGGTTGCGGGCAGCGCGCCAAAGATCGTCTTGAGCAATTCGGTGCGTCCTGCCCCGGCAATGCCCGCTATGCCCAGGATTTCGCCCGAGCGTACCGTAAAGCTCGCATTGCGAAGCAACGGCGCGCTAGCGAGATTGCGCACTTCGAGCACGACATCGCCATAAGGACGCGGCTCCCACGGATAGAACGATTCGAGATTGCGCGCGACCATTGCCTGCACGAGTTCGGCTTCGGTCCATTGCGACATCGGACGCGCGCCAACCGTCGCGCCATCGCGCATGACGACGGCGGAATCGGCGAGTTCGAACACCTCTTCCAGATGATGCGAAATGAAGATGATGCCCATGCCCGAGGCACGCAGCCGCCGCACCACGGCATAAAGATTGGCGATGTCCTGGCTCTGCAGCGCGGCCGTGGGTTCGTCCATGACGAGAATTCGGGCATCGCGCGCCACGGCTTTTGCTACTTCCACGAGCTGCCTCTTGTTGAGCGGCAGGTCGCCGAGGCGCATCCACGGCGGCACGTTGTCGAGTCCCACGCGATCCAGCGCTTCGCGCGCAAGCTGGTTGGCCTCGCGTTGCTTGACGAAGCCGTTCTTTGCAGGCATGCGGCCAAGGAATAAATTTTCCGCGACCGTCATGTCGTTGATCAACGAGAGCTCCTGATAAATCACGGCCACGCCTGCATCGATCGCCGCGTTGGTGCCGCGCGCAAGCGGTACGCCGTCGATCTCGATCGTGCCTTCGTCCGGCTCATACGCGCCAGACAAGGTCTTCACGAGCGACGATTTGCCCGCGCCATTCTCGCCGACAATAGCGAGCACATGGCCCGTTCGCAGTTCGAGGCTGACGCCGCGCAGCGCCTTGACGCCAGGAAAGCTCTTGACGATGCCTTGCATGCGCAATAGCGGCGCGGACGCTTTGAGCGGCGCCTGCGCTTGCGCTTCCGTTTCGACTGTCATGTCGTGCATTCCGTTAGCGGGCAACGCGCTAGAGCTCAAACGCTTGAACGCTTGAAGTCTTAAGCGTGTGCCCGCGGCTTGCCTTACTGTTTGACTTCCTCTGACCACAGCCCGTACTTCTTGGTCTCATCCGAATCGATATTCGATTTGTCGATGAGTAAAGTCGGCCAGGCATAATTCGCCGGAACGTCCTTCTTGGCGTTGTAGTCCGCGATGAACTGCAGCGACTTGGCGGCCATCTGAATGGGGTTCTGCGAGATGGTCGCGTCCTGCTTGCCCGAGCGAATGGCGGAAAGCGCCTGCGCCGTGCCATCCGCGCCGATCACGAGAATGTGCGCTTTATCGCCGAGCGGCTTATAGCGGCCCGCATTGTCGATAGCCTTTTCCGCACCCACGGTGTTGTCGTCGTTGGCGCCGAATACAGCGTCGATTTGCGGATATTTCTGCAGGATATTGGTCATCGCGTTAAGCGACTTCTCCTGATCGAATGCGCCTTCCTGACGCGCAACCACCTTGATGTCGGGATACTTCGCCATTTCGTCGCTAAAGCCTTTCTCACGGTCGGTGGCGGCGGTCGTGCCGACAAGGCCGATCAAATCCACCACGTTCCCTTTAGCCGAACCGTAGCGTTTGGTCAGTTGATCGGCAATCCACTTGGCGCCGGTTTGACCGAGCGCGACGTTATCCGACGCAACGAACGAAGTCACCTTGCCGCCATCCGACCCACGATCGAGCGTGAAGACCGGAATGTTCATCGAGTTGGCTTTCTCGACAGCCGGAATGATGGCCTTGGAGTCGATAGGATTCAGCACGAGGGCAGTCACGCCTTGACTCAGCAAGTTGATGGCGTCGTTGACCTGCTGTTGCGCGTCGCCATTGGCATTGGTCTGGACGAGATCGAAGCCTTGCTCCTTGGCGCCCTTCTCCACGCCGGCCTTGAGCCCGACAAAGAACGCATTGTTAAGCGTTGCAATCGAAAAGCCTATTTTCGCCTTGCCGCCCGCGGCAGCGGCCGGCGCCGGTGCGCTTGCGGGAGCGCTCGCGGCTTCGCTCGAACTCGCGCCCGAACTGCTGGCGGCCGAACTGTTGTCGCTCTTGGAACAACCGCTAAGCGCGGCCGCCGCGCATAAAAAAACCGCGCCGGTCGATTTGCCGAACGTGCCCCATCCGTCGAATCTTGCTGAATTCCAGGCCATAGCTGTCTCCGTTGTAGGATTTATTCATTACGATGCAAACGACTATTTCCTCAAGGCAAGCGCGCTAAGAATCCTTCTTGTCGCGTCGGCCATAAGTCTTGAACTTCTCCAACACTTCATCCATCTGCTCCTCCGAAAGAAGCGGCGGAGCACCCAACTGACAGGCGAGAAGATATTGCTTGGCAAGCACTTCCACTTCATGCGCGAGCCACACGGCGCGCGCAAGATCGGTGCCGAGCGCGATCACACCATGATGCGCGAGCAGACACGCACGCCGGTTCAGAAGCGCGGCTAAAGCGTGATCGGAAAGAGTTTGCGTGCCAAAGAGCGCATAAGGCGCGCAGCGAATGGAATGTCCGCCGGCGGCCGCGACCATGTAGTGCACAGCGGGAATATCGCGTCCATGAATGGCAAGCGCCGTGGCCGCTATGGAATGCGTATGCACGACCGCGTGCATGTCTTGCCGTGCTCGAAGAATGTCGCGATGAATGCGCCATTCCGAAGACGGGCGAGCCGTGCGCAGCACGCTCGCGTCGTCACTGACATCTAACGGCAGCCACACCATCATGTCTTCGTGCATTTCACGCGCAGGAACGCCGCTGGGCGTGATGAGAAAGCCGTCGTTGAAGCGCGCGCTGACGTTACCCGAGGTTCCCTGATTGATGCCGAGCCGCTCCATTTCGAGCGAGGTCTCGACAATACTCCGGCGCAGCGCGCCTTCATCCACCGCGCTCATGCGGCATTACCTTCGGCTGCGAAGAAACCACGCAACGAACGTTCGAAAGGCGCTTTCACGATACCGCGCTCCGTGATGAAGCCCGTGACGAGTTCATGCGGCGTGACATCGAATGCGGG
This sequence comes from Caballeronia sp. HLA56, assembly GCF_054655155.1. NCBI lineage: Bacteria > Pseudomonadati > Pseudomonadota > Betaproteobacteria > Burkholderiales > Burkholderiaceae > Caballeronia > Caballeronia sp. HLA56. The sequence goes on from NZ_BAAHOB010000001.1 coordinate 693,392, forward strand.
ATTGCGCGCGTTGATGGCACGCGGCGCAATAGGTTGCCCTGCAAGCGATGTCACCTCTTCTTCGCGACGTTCTTCTATCTCGATCTGCGCGCCGGTCGGTGTGCGGAAGTCCAGTGTGGACGAAGGACAAGCCACGTAGAACGGTATGCCGTAGTAATTCGCTGCGATGGCCACGCTCAGTGTGCCGATCTTGTTGGCGAAGTCGCCATTTGCCGCAACCCGGTCCGTGCCGACGATCACGAGGTCCACCAGTCCATGCGACATGATCGACGCGGCCGCGCTATCCACGATCAGCGTTACATCCACGCCCGCCTGCTGCAGTTCGAACACGGTCAGGCGCGCGCCTTGCAAAAGCGGCCGCGTCTCGTCCGCGAACACCTTGAACGCAATGCCTTCGCGATGTGCGGCATAGATCGGCGCGGTGGCCGTGCCTAAGCCTGTGGTGGCAAGCGCACCTGCATTGCAATGCGTGAGCACGCCGCTGCCCGGTTCGATAAGCGGCAGACCATGCATGCCGATACCTTCGCATAGCGCCTGATCTTCCGCATGAATCTGTTTGGCCTCATCCACCAAAGCTTCGTAAAGCGCCTTCGAGTCGCTTGCGTTGCATGCGCGCGCGCATTGCAGCATGCGTCTCAATCCCCAACTCAGATTCACCGCCGTGGGGCGCGCGGTATCGAGCCAGCCCGCGCGCCGTTCAAGCTCGGCACGAAATTGCGTCAAGGGCAAGTCGCGCGCGTCCTGCATGGCGACGCACAATCCGTATGCTGCCGCGACGCCGATGGCGGGCGCACCCCGCACGCGTAATTCGTGAATGGCTCGCCAGACGGCGGCTGCATCGGCGACATGCTCCACCACGATTTCATGCGGCAGGCGCGTCTGATCGAGCAGCAGGAGATCGCCATCGCACCATTCGATCGTCGGGGCAAGCGTGGGGAACAAGGACTGCGCAACCATGGAAGCTCCGAGTGGACTATGCATGTGTGATTGTTTCGCGCTGAACCTCGCGCGCAAGCATGACGACCTGTTCGATACTGCCAAGCGTCGCGCGCTTGACCAGCAGGTCTTCCGCGCACCGCAGACAGCGCACTTCGATACGCGCCCTCGCCTGAGCATCTGGAATGCGCGTGATGTCCGCGACCTTCGCCATGCCGACGATGCGCCGAATCATCTTGCAGCCAGCGAAGCCGAGCGTATCCGCTAACAGCCGACGCATGAAGTGCGCGCGATAACCTTCGACAGATCGCGCTTCTGCGTGACCGCCTATAAAGCCGCGTTCGCTACGGCTTTCGTGCTCGCGCCACAGCTTTAGAAATTGCGCGTTAAAGCCATTCCAGACCTCGGCCATTTGAACGAGCAACCATTCCTGATAGGCGGAAGGATCTCGATCGTCTATACGGCCATGCCAGTCGCGCGAAAAATACGCGAGCAGCAGGTTTGCGAGCACCGCGCCGATATCGAAGCCCATCGGTCCGTAGAACGAGAATTCCGGATCGATCACGAAGGTTTCGTCTTCGTTGACCATGATCGAGCCGGTGTGCAAATCGCCATGCAGCAAGGTCTCGGCGTGATTCATGAACGCCCATTTCATGTCGCCCGCGGCAATGCGCAACGCTTCGCTGGTCCTCAGTCGTTCAAGCGATGACGCAGGCAATGCAGCGCTGTACACGTTCGACGGATGATCTTCGAAAGGAAACGTAAAGACGAGGTCCTCGGTGATTTTGCACAGCTCGGAATTGACCGCCGCGCTCATGGCCTCTTTCTTGATGTCCGGCGCGAGAAACAGATCGGACCCGTGGAAAAGCGTTTGCGCAAGATACGTCGACAGATGCGCGGCGAGCTTCGGATAGACGACGCCATCCATCAGTCCTTGCCGCAAAATGCGATGCGAGGCGAGCCTTTGCATCACCATCAGAAAGCGCTTGCTGTCAGCGTGATACACCTTCGGCACATGCCGCGGACATAGCGCGCCGAAGCGGCGTAACGCCGCTACCTCATGCTCCATGCGCTGACACGACAACGGCCACGTCTTGCCGACTAGTCTTAAAAAAGGCGGCGCCTGCTTGACGACGACGCTGCGTTCCAGCGCCTTCGTGTTCGTCACGAAGTACACATAGTTCAGGTTGCCGTCGCCGACTTCGGCCACTTCCAGATCGTGCGGCTCGCCAAGCAGCGCACGTATCTCGGGAATTGCGCCGAGATACGCGGCAAGCTCGCTTGCGGTAAAAGCCTCGAACTCCATCGGTGTCTCCTCCGATGTTGCTTCTGGTGCGCGTCTAAACGCAAGATTGTCTTAGCGACGCTTGCGCACCAGATCGAATTTGAAAATGCTCGTGTTGTAGTAGTCGTTGCTATAGCAGAGCGGTTCCCCGCTCTGATCGAAATCCACTTCGTCCAGCAGGAGAAACAAACCGAAGCCGTCTCCGAGTTCCGGCAGATCGCGCGGCGTGAGGATGGTCGGCTGTATCGACGTATGCGTATGCGACAGACGCCGGCCCGTGCGCGCAAACATGCCGAAAAGCGATTCGCCGACTTCACCGTCCGCTGCATCGAAGAGCGTCTTCGGAATGGTGTCGATGCAATAGGCGGCTACGGCGTCGTCCGCGCGGCGAACGCGTTCGATACGTACGCACGGCGCCCCAAGCTCGATGCCGAGTCTTTCTGACAAACTCTCCGATGCCGCAATGGTATCCATCTGTATGCGACTCGTTGAAGGCACGGCGCCGACGCTCTTGATCATGTCGGTTACGGACATCAGATCATCCAGACCGCCCTGCAACTTCAGCGAAATTTGTCTGATGAAGGTGCCGCGACCTTGTACCCGAGACAGCAGACCGTGCGAGATCATCTGAGCAACGGCTTCACGCAAACTCGAACGGCCTACCCCGAGCAATTCGCAGAGTTCCAGTTCCGTAGGAATCTGATCACCTGGCTTGAGCTTGCGCTCACGGATCATAGTCAAAAGCGACTCTTGAATCTTGTCGCTCATTGAGCGCTCTACGCTTAGACGCATGTTGCTCTCTTAGGTAGCATGCAGTCAAATATACATCAGACATCAGATGTTTTTCTTAGGACTTTCCCTTGGATATTTTGTAGGCTCAATAGCTGGCGATAGCGATGAACGGCTATGCGGTTGCAGCAAGGCCACATTCATTTGCTTGCCGCGTCTAACTTGTTGGCGCGTTGCACTGCGCCAAGAATTCATGGCTTCCACTGGTACATCAGAATCTTGGCGCGGGCATCGTCTTCCACGAGAATGTCGTATTCACCATTGGCCCTTAGCGTGGCGCTGATACCCAGTTCCACATCGACATAGCCGCTAGCCCAGCCTACGTTCGCGCCCGGTGACATGCAGCCAACGTGTGCGCCGGTGCGCGCGTCGTACACATAAACCTTCTGCGTGAAGAGGCCCGCAACAAAGAGGTAATTGCCCGCTGTCGCAAGTCCAACGGGCGTGATTACGGGGTTGGCCGTCGTGTCCCAAGGCAGCGCGATGAGATAGGTCATGACGCGCGGCCCGCGAGTCCAGTTGTCGTAACGCGCGAGATATGGGCCGGCCTCTTTCCAGCGCGCGGCATCATAGGGAATGGTTTGCGTGAAGCCCGAGATATACATCGTGTCGGTCTCAGGCACGTAAAGCACTCGGCCAATGCGCGTGAAAGGCGCTGGCATCGTATAAGTCTTCGCCGATGTATAGGTGTAAAGCGGATTGCCCAAGGCATCGAAGCCCTGCAGCGGCATTTCTCGTATGCCGCTCGTCGGGGTACCGAACCATACGTTGCCAAGGGAATCGACCCAGATGAAGCTGTTGCCTATCAGACTCCCCGTCGATGGATTGCCTATGAATTCGCTCGTGTCGAGATGGCCATCGCCATTGATGTCGCGCCACATCCATTCGCCATAGGCCGGTTGATTCGCTGGAAAACCGCCTGAAATATAGGACTCGGCGAACATGACCGATGGTATTGCCGTATAACCGTGCGCGGCGTCGAAGCGATGCACATAGAGCTGATGCGAATATGGATCGAGCGTGAATAGATACGGCCGGTTGCCGTTCAGGCGCCGTACCATCGGCTGGCCACGCACCGCGCGTCCGATGTGAATCGAAGGGTCATCAGGAAAAGTGAAGCGGTCCACGGTATGCGCCGTGTACGTCCATTGCTTGCCGGGCGCCTTGCTCCAGTCCATCGTAAAGACTTTCGAGCCGGTATAGATGGTGTTCGGCGCGCCGGGATCGAAGCTCGCGCCATCGACGAACACGAGACCGTCCAGTTCCCATGTAACAGAACGTGTGACGCCTTTGAAAGCCTGCAGCACCGCGCCCGTTCCCACCGAGGCAGAGTTCAGAGCTCGCGGACCTTCGCCATTTTGTCCAACGTACAGATTGCCGGCCTGATCGAAACCGATACCCGTGACCGAGTTGAAGCGCCCTGCTTCGATCGTGCCAGCGGTCGCATGATTCACGCCCTTGAGCGTGCCGATCGCAGCTAGCGCTGCGTTTTTTCGGAAAGGCAAGATCTGCTGGCCCACGCCGTTATCTGCGATATAAAGATCACCCGATGGAGTGACCGCGATATCCGCGGGTACCGTTCCTATCGGGAGTATCGGCACGCCGCCAAGTAGCGCGCCCGTCGTCGAATAATGTGCAATGGCGGGGTGTCCGTTGAACGTGCCTGTAATGACCCAAAGCGTGCCGTCTATATCGAGTGCCATGCGTCCCGGTGATGTCACGTTGAACGCGCGATTACGCCTCATCGTGTTGGCATCGAACACGACGATCTGATTGCTCGACGCGTCGGAAACAAAAAGCTCGCTATCGTTAGCGGCCAGGCCGCGAATGCCCGCGTCCGTTCCGGCCGGCACAGTCGCCACGATCAGGAAACTGTTCTTGGTAGCATTCGCGCTGTTGCCGGCGCCGCCCGTAAAAGACGCGCCCTTGGCGATGTTGGCGATCGTGCGTCGCGTAATGCCGAACCACGTATAACCGTTGGGCGGATAATCCGCGCCGACGAGGCCACCGCCTTGATTGCCGATGGACATCGCCGCATAGAGGTATGTGCTGTTCGATGCAATGGCGTCGCCGCCCGCCGCGCCCCAACCATGCGTCGCGCCCGCCACCGCGATGCGGTCGCCATTGCGATACGCCGCGATCTCGGCGCCGCTTTCATCCCACGGACTATTGGTATAGACGGTTCCTTCCGGTGCAACGCGGATGGCTTGTATGTCCTGCTGCATCCACTTGCCATCGCCGAAGCCGAAAGTGTTGCCTATCCAGGACGTGGTGTAATTGAGCGGCGACGTAGCCGCGCGCGCGCCACTGGCAAGGCTGAACACCATTAGCCATACCGCTAGGAAACATGAAACGTTCATCACCTGCACCCCGGCAAACCGCCGCAAAGCGAAATCGAGTTACGACCCTAATGATATGAAGAAAAGGCCTGTTTTCTTCTTAACGGCGGTCGGTACGAATGCTTGAATCCGGTTTATTGAGGCGTGTTCAATGTGCAAGAAGGCGAGCAAACAACGGAGAGGTCGAATGATAGATAGCGTGGACAGGAAACATCTCGAACGATGCATCGAACTGGCTAAAGAAGCGCTCGACCAAGGCGATGAACCCTTTGGTTCTCTACTGGTGGCGAGCGACGGTCACGTGCTCTTTGAGGATCGTAACCGCATCAGCACGGGCGACAAGACCTTGCATCCTGAGTTCGCTATTGCAAAGTGGGCTGCGGAAAATATGAGCGAGCCCGCGCGCAAGAATGCCGTGGTCTACACATCGGGCGAGCATTGTCCGATGTGTTCGGCGGCGCATGCATGGGTGGGGCTTGGGCGAATCGTCTATGCGAGTTCGACTGCGCAGTTCACGCGCTGGCGTGAGGAACTCGGTGCTGGGCCCGGCCCTGTCCGCGCGCTGCCCATTGAAGAGGTGATCGACGGAGCAATCGTGGATGGCCCCGTCGACGACCTTGCAGAACGCGTGCGTGCACTACTTGTCGCTTATAGGCAGAAGCATCAAACGCGTTGATCGGTCAGTGCGCTGCTATGGTTTCGCTGTTGCGACACGCCTGGAACTTCGGTCTGCACGTTCGTCTGCGTGATAACCGACTCGCACAACGCGATCACTTGCGGAAGACTCGCGGCATTGAACAACGAATGATCGACATCGGCGTAAGTTGCGACACGCACTGAACGAAGCCGCTTGAGTCGGGCGCCCAGCTTGCCGCAATGCGCGGCGAGCAAGTCCAGGCCCGCATCGTAGGCGCCGTAGACCAGCACCGTGTTCACGCCTCTAGCGTCGAGCGCGCGAATGATCGGCATGGGTGTAGTGGCCTGCTCGGGCGGCGTTTTGCTCAGGCTGTCGAGCCTCAATACATCGACGACACGTGAACGCGCACGCGTGAGCATGTAGCCGCCGATAAAGCCCATTACGCGAAGCAGATTCTTATCGCCGCGCAAAATGGCTTTCCACTTCTGCGGATCGAGCATGGAGAACGCATAACCCGCCATGGAGTTGCGTGTGGATTCGCGCAACGCTTCGGGCGTTTTGTCCTCGGGACGCTTGAACGTAGGGATATTCACCGAAATCACGCCGGTAATAACGCTCTCGCTGACCGCTGCCTTCAAAGCGTGATACGCACCTGAACAAATGCCGAACGCATAAATCGTCTTGTAGCCTTGCCGGGACAACCAACGCGCGGCGACGCCAGTGTCTTCGGTTGCGACCACGTTATAGATTCTGCCGAAGGGCGTGTCTGACTGCACATCGCCCGAAGGAAGCGGACTGTCGCCACGGCCGCGTGCATCGAACCGCAATGAAGCAATACCACGTGATGCTAGCTCGCGTGCAATCCGCACGGAAAGCCGGCTATCGCCTACGCGTGAACTCGCCGCCGTATTCGTCATGACAAACACAGGGCCACGCGCTGCACCATGACGCGGCTCGCACAGCACGCCTACGAGTCCTTGTTCGTCCATTCGCACGGGACGCTCGACAGCCTCCGGCGTTTCGATGACGAGATCTGGCCACACGTCATGTGCCGCAGCCGATGTATTAACGGGGCCTGCTTCGAGCGCGCCGTTTGCAATCCACTCAGTGGCCGTTGCCAAAGCAGCCTTGGGCAATACCGTGAATGCCGACTCTTGAATGAAGCCAAGCAAATCTTCAAAGGGTTGTGTCTGCGTATCGACGCCAAGCCCACTGAGCGCATCCAGCAGCGGGTCTTTCGAGCTCGTTCGTGCGTGCATCAGCAATACGCGATTGGCGGGCGCATCAGCCGCACTTTTCACTTGCGACGCGAGATCGATCTTTTCCAGCCGGGCTCTGAAGGCATTGTCATAAACCTGACCCAGCACGTTGAGCGGACCAGTCTTGGGTTGCGCTTCGCGAAGGGGCGGTGCGAGCTGGTCGAGCCAGGTCTTGCGCACCGCGCCGAGTTCGCGGATATAGGTGCGTCCGCTCACGACTGGCGCAAGCAAGGCGAGATCGTCGACGGGACGCTTGAGCGCCGCAGCCAAAGCGAACGCGGCACCGACCCGAAAGCCCGCTAGCGTGACGTGTTCGATACCCGTCTGTTCCTTGAGGAAATCGACGGCTGAACCGATGTCATCCACCGCCGAATCGAACAGATCTTGTCCTGCTTCTAGATCGGCTGAATCCCCCGTGCCGAGATAGTCGAAGCGCAAGACCCACAAGCCGCGGGCCGCAAGAGCGTCTGCCAGGTGACGCAGGCCGCTATAAGTCCATACATATTCGTGGCCATAGGTGTTGCAGAGAACGACGCCGCGCGTGCCGGCGCCTGCGTGCAGCCATCCGAATCTTTTGCCGAAAACCACCGGTCTCATTTGTATTTTCCTCGTCTTTGGCGGTGTTCAGACGTAAGCAAGGAGTGCCTTCGAAACCGCCAGCCTGCATGCGTCATTATTATGCTTGGACAACTGCAGGCACAAAGGGAACGGGCAGCAAGTGCTATTCCCATCGACACGGGACTCCAGCTAGTCCTAGTCGGGCGTTGCGCAAAGCTTCTCTCCGGGCTTTGCGCCGCCATGCAGCGAGGGTTACTTGTCACCAATTATATTAAGCCCGCTTAGCACTTGCGATGTGCCGACGCGAATTTTGTTCAAACGGACTATCTATTGGCGATCATTGCATGGGGTGCATGATGTCTTGTCTGGCAAATGCGCTTAACTGCAAACAATCCGCGCGGCATCGCACAGAGCTTTTTAGGGTTTGCTTATATTTTTTTGGCTTTTGGCTTTTGGCTTTTGGCTTTTGGCTTTTGGCTTTTCGCAAAGCGGCGAATCATCCCCGCCTATGAGGTTGCGATAAGGCGCGTGCAGAGCGAATGAGGTCGTCAAGCATGAGATCGCGTTTCTCTGGATCGGTGTCGCGACTCGTCATGAAGCAGAGCGCCGCGACGGCCAAACCGGAACGATCGCGAACGGGCGCGGCCATGCAATAGCGAAACGTATGCGACAAGCCTGTCGTGCAGCAGAAGCCCTGCTCCCTTGCGCGTTCCACATCGGTGAGGAAGTCTGTGAAATCTACTCGCTTGCCGTTGTCCAGAACGAAGTCTTCATCAGGAATGAGCGCGCGAATTGCGTCGCCGCTCAAATGACCCAGCAGCAGCCTGCCCGATGCCGTCCAGGGAATGGGGACCTTGACGCCAATATCCGAACTGATATTGAAAGGTCGAGAACTGTTTTCTGAAAGCACGACCGTGTATTTGTCGCCTTCGAGCATGCACAGTTGCGCGGTCTCGTCGTGGCTGCGCACGAGCGCGAGAATGGACTGATGCGCGCGGCTGATCAGATCGTTGTGCACCGCGTAATCGGAGCCGTAGTAATGCATCTCCCGGCCAAAGAAGATGCTGCCGTCGGGGCCCGCTTCCAGTAGACCCGCCTCGCTTAAAATTGCGACCAGTTCGTAGATGCTCGAACGCGGCGCGCCAGTCGCTTCGATCAATTCGCGCATCGCGAGCGGCCTGCGAGCTAGATGCAATTGCTTCATGATCGCCACGACCCGATCCACCCCGCGCGCACGCGACGTTTCCACTGTCGACATCGGCCGGGCTCCGCTCAATGATCCAGCACGCGATGCAGAAACTGCCGCGTGCGTTCGTTCTGCGGATTCACGAAGATTTGCTCGGGTGCGCCCTGCTCTGTAATCACGCCCTTGTCCATGAACACCACACGATCCGCCGTCTTGCGCGCAAAACCCATTTCGTGCGTGACCACGACCATCGTCATGCCATCGCGCGCCAGTCCGCGCATGACTTCGGTCACTTCGCCGACGAGTTCCGGATCGAGCGCGGAAGTCGCCTCGTCGAAGAACATGATGCCTGGCTCAACGGCGAGTGCGCGTGCAATGGCAACGCGTTGTTGCTGGCCGCCCGACAATTGACTCGGATAATGCGTCGCACGATCGGCGAGGCCAACACGGTCGAGCGCATCCATGGCGCGCTTCTTGGCATCGGCGGGACTCATTTTGCGCGCCTTGATGAGTGCAAGCGTGACATTGCCGAGCGCGGTCTTGTGCGGGAACAGATTGAACTGCTGAAACACCATGCCCACATGTCCGCGAATTTCTTTAGCGCGACGTGCATCGTGCAGCGGCACCTGGTTGACCCACACTTCGCCCGCATCCGCGGTTTCAAGGCCGCTCATGATACGCAACACGGTGCTCTTGCCCGAGCCCGATGCGCCGATCAAGACAAGCACTTCTCCGAGCCTCACATCGAGATTGATTTCCCGCAGCACTTGCGTGGCACCGAACGACTTGCTCACGCCCGCGAGGTTGATGATCGACGCTTCACTCATGACAGCACGCTCCTTCTACGGTCGTGACGGCGCACCCACTGCGACAGCGGAAAGCACACGATGAAATACAGTATGGCGACGAGGCCATAAATCTCGACTGGCTTGCCCACGCGATCGACGATCGCCTGGCCGCCGTGCATCAACTCCGACATGCCGATCATGCTAACGATCGACGTGTCCTTGATAAGCGAGAGATATTGCCCGACCAGCGGTGGCAAAACGATCCGGCCGGTCTGCGGCAAGACTACGGAGAAGAACGCTTGCGCTTTGGAGAGACCGAGAATCTGCGAGACTTCCCACTGTCCTTTAGGGACCGCCTCGATGCCTGAGCGAAATACTTCGGCGATATACGCGCCTTGATAAACGCTCAAGCCGACGACTCCGGCGGCAAAGACATCGATGGCATAGCCGAAGTAGGACACGCCGAAATAGATGAACATCAGTGTGATGAGCACTGGCGTGCCGCGGAAGAGTTCGGTGTAGAGCCTTGCAATCTTGTCGGTGCCCCAAGGCCCGAAAGAACGAAGCACGGCGGCCAGAAGACCGATTACCGTACCGCCCACGATCGACGCGGCCGACAAGGCCAGCGTCATCAAGAGCCCTTGCAAAAGGATCGACAGGCTCGTCGTCAATAAATCGCTCGACATGTCTCGCTCTCCGATTAAGTGCGCGCGGCAGGACGGCGCAGCATGAACGATCGGCGCGAAGGCTTCCTGATGACGAGCGGCGGATGAAAGAGCCTCAAGCCAATCTGCCCTGCAGCCCAGGAAAGCAGGTTGCTGAGCACGAGATAGGCAAGAAGCGTGACCGTGAAAGTCTGTACGTAAAGCAGCGTGCGCGAATTGATGACGGTCGCCGTACCGCTCAACTCGGGCAGTGCAATCGCGGAAAGCAGCGACGTGCCGAGCAAAAGCTGGATTAGGTTGTTGACGATAGCCGGATAAACAGCGCGTGCCGCTTGCGGCAAGACCACTTGCGTGAAGATCTGCGAGCGCTCTAGTCCGAGAATCGATGCCGCTTCGAGCTGACCCTTGGGCACCGACTGGATGCCCGCCCGAAACACTTCCGCCAGATAAGCGCCTACGTTCACCCCTAGTGCGATCACGCCTGCTGTATAAGCATCGAGCGTAATGCCAAGGGACGGCAAGCCGAAGAACACGATGAATATCTGCAGCAGGACCGGCGTGTTGCGGATGACTTCGATATAAACGCTTGCGATTCCGCGCAGCACGCGGCTCTTGGACCCGCTTGCAAGCGCCGTCAAAAGACCGAGCGCCATCGCAAGAATGAACGCCAGCAGCGTGATTTGCAGCGTGAGCCATGCGGCATGCAGGAAGTCGCTGAAATAGCCAGCAAGCGTCAACCATTCATAGCCCATGATTTTTCCTCACGTTGGACGTCACGCAACCGGCGTCACGGTTAAATTAATATTGCGGGTGGAGCGGGAAACGCGGCTCTTGCCCAAACCATTTTTTATAGAGCTGCGCGTTCTGCTTGGACGCGTTGATCTGGAACAGGAACAGGTTCAGATAGTTGAGCCAGACCTGATCGCCGGCCTTGACGCCGAACGCGTTGTATTCAAGCGGCACGAGGGCTTCGTCAGTGACGGTAAGTTCCTGATCGAGCGATGCCTGGTATGCGAGAAAGTTGTTGTCTTCGATCATCGCGTCAGCCTGGCCTTGCTTGACGGCGAGAATGGCGGCTTGCGAGCTGTCGAATTCCTGAATCTTCACCTGCATGTTGAGTGAGCGCACTTCGTCGCCGTTGGTCGAGCCTTTGACGGTGGCAATCGTGCGGTTGCTCATGTCCTTGATGGATTTGATCCCGCTCGATTTCTTGACCAGCAGCGCTTCACTCGCCACCACGTACGGATTGGTAAAGGCAATTTCCTTGGCCCGTTCGAGATTGCGAGTGAAATTGCAGAACACGACATCCACCTTACTCGTCTGCAGATTTGGAATGCGGTTGGCGCTGGTGGTGTTGACCACTTCGAGCTTTACGCCCATTTGTTTAGCGAGTTCCTTAGCGAGATCGACGTCGTAGCCGTCCGGCTGGCCGTCCTTGTTATAGAAACCGAAGGGCGCAAAGCTCAAGCAATCGCCTACGCGCAAGGTGCCGCGTTGCAAAACGGTCTTAAGCGTTGAGCTTGCCGCCCCATCCTGCGCTGGTGCTTCGACTTTCGAACAGGCCGCCAACGCGACAAGGCCGGCAATTGCAACCCAACGAGCAAAGCGCGCGCTTTCTCTAACAAGTTTCATGTGTGCATCTCGCAAGAGGAAAATCCGTTTGAGGCTTGTCCGATATATCGGACACGTATCCGACGCGGCAGATGGGAGGCAAGTCTTCCACTAAAAAAAACTTGAGGCAAGCGGGTTTACGCGTGGATGGATTAGACGCTCGCAAAGAAAAAGGGCAGACAAATTTCTTTGTCTGCCCTTCGTGGTGGTTCAAGCGCTTGCTAAAGATCCAGCACCAGCACCCTGCTCGTCGCACGCGATACACACGCCGTGAGAAATTCGGTCTTTTCGTCGTCGCCGAGAATGCAGTCGTTGTGTTCGACTTCGCCTTCGAGATAGCGCACTTTGCAGGTGCCGCATAGACCTGCGCAACAAGAGGTTTCAATCGGTACGCCTGCCAGTGCCAACGCGTCTGCAATGCTTTCTTCCTTAGATACCTCGATCTCTTGTCCCGTACTCGCAATGCGCACGGTGAAACTGTCAAGTGCATCGTTGGCGGCTTCATCGTCGAGATTGCGCTCCGGCGCCTTGAAATGCTCGAAGTGCACCGTGCCGGTGGGCCAGTGTCCGGCGGCATCGGCGCATGCCTTCATGAAGCCGCCTGGGCCGCAGTAATACACATGCTCGCCTTCGCGCGGCGCGTCGAGCAACCGGCGCAGATCGAGGCCCGTGGCCGGGTCGCCGCCATCGAAATGCAGGTGCAGCTTTCCGCTTGCGCGCATCGATTCGAACTCGTCGGCAAACGCGGCGCAGCTTGCGTCCCTGGTGCAGTAATGCATCTCGTAGTCGATGCCGGCGTCGTCCAGTTCATGCGCCATCGCCTTGAGCGGCGTGACGCCGATACCGCCTGCGATCAGTAACACGCGACGCGCGCCATCGACGAGACTAAAGTTATTGCGCGGAAGACTCACCTTCACGATGTCCTGTACGCGCAGTTGCTCGTGCAGTGCTTTCGAGCCACCGCGTCCGCGCTCATCGCGCAGAACGGCAATCACATAGCGATGCCGTTCGCGCGGCGCATTGCAGATGGAATACTGACGGATCACGCCGCCTGCAAGATGGATGTCCAGATGCGCGCCAGCCGTGAACGGCGGCAATGCATGTCCCTCAGGGTCGACGAACTCATAGGAGTTGATGCCGCGTCCTTCGAAGCGGACTTGTCGCACCATCAATTGCAGCGTCTGTGCCTGGCGGTCGGTTGATATGGGTTGTGTCGACATGGTTGCGTCTCCTCGATCGATGAGCGGCGGGCTTGCGAAAGCGCTCGGCATTGGTCAAAGCGCCTTCGCCATATGCCGCTATTGCTTCATCGATTGCTCGAGTTCCTCGAAGCTTTGCCGCACGAAGTTAGCGCGCTCATCACCCTTCATCGTCTCGCTCTGCGCGAGAATGGCGACGATCTTCTTGGTGACGGCGCGACGACGCGTGACTTCTTCTTCAACGGTCTTGCCCTCGGGAATTTCGAACACGTTGCCCGAGCAGAAGCTGTTGGGCGAGCCGGCGTTCTCGCGAAACCAATCGGCGAAATTCTGCGCAGATGCCGCCGGGTTCGAACCGCGCACCGCATCGCGCAACATCTTGCGGAAGAGGAAGAGGCCCGCATCGAACTTCGTCGGATTCTCGAGCGCGTGCACGGCAATGGGCCGCTGCGAAATGATCGCTTCGTAATCGCCCGGTGCGTATTGCGCTTCCTTATAAGTCTCGCGCTCGCGATGGTTCGGCGGAATCGGTACGATATCTTCGATCTTGTACTTGCCAAAGCGCTCTGGACGACGCATGGCGACTTGCCCTTCGAGAAAGTCGATCGACTCGTAGCCGACCATTTCCTTCTTGCCCACACCGCGTGTGTCGATGCCCGGACCCATCACGCGCCAGCCGATCATCTTGCTGTTTTGATCGTCGACAGGCACGGTCCAGCGCACGATATGAAAGCGGCTAAAGAGCTTCTTCTTCGAACCGTCCTCCGACGTATATGCGTGCAGACTCAAGTTCGGCAGCACCTGATGCTGCACACGCACGAAGAGCCGATCCTTGTTCACGCGGCGCGCGCCCGCACAAGCGAGGCTTCGGCCTTGCTGCACCGGTTGAAAATGCATATCGGGAGCGACTTCCATCGAGGCCGCGCCGACTTCATCGAACGTCGTGCCCTGGAAGTTGCCATTGACGACGTTCTTGGCCGCATGCAGCGCGGTCGGGTGATAGTTGTCGGCGGCGTTGTCCTGCACTTGCAGCCAGTTGCAATGCTGGAAGTTGCTGTAGGGGACGAGTTCATCGCCGGGCAGCACCGTGTAGTCGCCTTCCCATTCAGGGAACGGCGGCACGTTCTCGGGTGGCCCCATATAAGCGAACACCAGGCCGTTACGTTCGACGGCTTTATAAGCGCCTTGACGAATCGAACAGGCATACTTCTCGGCCTCTTTTTCTTCGCCCTTAGGGAACGGTACGTGAAGACACGCGCCATCCACATCGAACACCATGCCGTGATAGCAGCACATGATGCCGTGTTCTTGAATGGCACCGTACTCGAGCGATGCGCCGCGATGCACGCAATGCGCGTGCAGCACACCAATCCTTCCGCTGCCGTCACGGAACGCCACGAGTTCTTCGTTGAGTATTTTCAGGTAACGCGGAGTATCGGTCAGTTCGATCGACATGCAGATGGGATGCCAAAACGCGCGCATGTACTCGCCCATCGGCGTGCCGGGACCGGTCTCGGTCAACTCCGGATCGTGGCCCGGCACCTTGCTTGTGTAGTACCCGCCGAAGGGAATCAGCTTCTTGACGGCGGGCGTGGCGCCGCCACTGCTCTTCTGCCCTTCCAGCTTGTCTGATTTGATCGTCATGGAGAGTCTCGTCCTGATGTGGGGATGGATATGGTCCGCTGCTTTTGATGGTTGAAGTCCGGACTTCGGTTACCGAACTCCGTACTCTGTATACAAAGATTAACGACGGACTGCTGCGTTGTCTCTATGGGTAAACGCGAATGTGGACTAGCATGCGTGGCTTCGTTCGTTGACCGCCGCACTGGCGGGCTGTAACCTTGTCGTATTCTGTATCCAGAGATTGAGCTCGACATCATGCCCGCCAAACTTCTCAAGCTTCAGGCCCGCACGGACTACGTGGACGAGGTTTATAAGGTCTTGCTCGATGCCATCAGTTCCGGCTCGCTCGCGCCTGGTACGCGCATCACGCAGGAAGAGATCGCCGAGCAACTCGCCGTATCGCGTTCACCCGTGCTGCAGGCGCTGCGGCTCCTAAAAAAAGATGGGCTCGTGCAGGACGCACCCGGTCGCGGTCTGCTCGTCACCCCACTCGATCCCGCGTGGATCAGCCATCTCTACGAGATTCGCGGTGCACTGGATTCGCTTGCCGCACGCCTCGCGGCGGAACGTGGAGCGAAGCTCGACAAGTCGCTGATCGCGAACGGCCGGCGCGCGTCGAAAAGCGACGATGTCAAGGCGATGATCGATGCGGACATGGCGTTTCATGGCGCCATCTACGAAGCCTCGGGCAATCCGCTGATCGCCGATACTGCGCAGATGCATTGGGTACATCTGCGTCGCGTGATGGGCGCGGTCTTGCAGGCATCGGGACAGCGCAAGTCGATCTGGGATGAGCACGCTGCCATTGCGGCGGCAATCGCGGAAGGCGACGCGCAACGCGCATCCGAACTCACGGATCTTCATACCGCGAACGCGCGCAAGAATCTGGTCGAGCGTCTGGGTCTTGTACTGAATGAACAGAGGCAGGCGGAAGCAACGTGAACATGAATCGGCATCGCGCGAGAAAGCCCTGCATTTGCAGGAATTTTCGTGTTGAACTGCTTTCATCGGTCCGTGCGACGGCGGCTATTCACCAACGCAGCCGGTATCGTAAAGACCATAAGGGCGCCTATCACGCAACTTACCGCAAGACCGAGCACACCATTGCCGGTCGAACCCGAATGCGTCTGGATGATGCCGATCAGCCACGGGCTCACGACACCCGAGATGCTGCCCACCGAGTTGGCAAGCGCGAGCCCTGCGGCTGCCGCACCGCCGCTGAGAATCGCGGGCGGCAAGACCCAGAACTGCGAGATGGTCGTGACCACGCCCATGGTCGCAATCGTGAGCGCGATCATGCCGAAGAAGGTCGAGTGCGCATACACCACGCTGAAATACAGACCGATTGCGCCGACAATGCCCGCGCCCGCCAGATGCCAGCGACGCTCGCCGAGCTTGTCCGAGCTATGACCGACTGCCAGCATGGCGATGGCGCCGGCCGCATATGGAATTGCCGTCAGAAGACCGATGTTGAGCGGATCGGAAACGCCGCTTGCCTTGACGAGCGTCGGCAGCCAGAAGCTCACGCCGTAGAGGCCCATCGTGAAGAAAAAGTAAGTCACGCTCAGCAGCAGCACCTTGGGATGCAAGAGGCCATCCTTCACGGAATGCAGTGCATGTGCGGGCTTCTCATCGCGAAGATTCGCTTCGAGCATGGCCTTTTGCGAGTCACTGAGCCACTTTGCATCGGCGACTTTATCGTCGAGATAAAAGAACGCGATGATGCCAAAGAGCGCGGTCGGAATGCCTTCGAGCAGAAAGAGCCATTGCCATCCCGCGATACCGTGCATGCCGCCCATATGACTCATGATCCAGCCCGACAGCGGTCCGCCAACGACGCCCGACATCGGAATGCCAGTCATGAAGAGCGCGGTCACCTTGCTGCGCCGCGAGGCCGGAAACCAGTACGTGAGGTAGAGCAGGATGGCTGGAATGAAGCCAGCTTCGGCCACACCGAGCAAAAAGCGCATGATGTAGAAGCTCGTCGGGCTGGTCACGAACATCATGCCGGCGGAGATGACGCCCCACGTCACCATGATGCGCGCAATCCAGCGTCGAGCGCCTACGCGCAAGAGGATCAGATTACTTGGTACTTCGAACAGAAGATAGCCGATAAAGAATACGCCCGCCCCGGCTCCATAGACCGCTTCGCTGAAATGCAGATCATTGAGCATCTGCAGCTTGGCAAAGCTCACGTTGATGCGATCGAGATAAGCGCAGAGATAACACACGAAAAGAAATGGCAGCAGGCGCCATGTCACCTTTGCATAGGTGGACGATTCGTCGCCCGCCAGGTACGCAACCGGACTATGGGAACTCATTGTTGTGTCTCCGATGTGGGGCAGGTGCGGCGTCGCATGCATCGCGTGCCTCTTGCCGGTGTCGTGGCCTTGAACGACCGTTATGGATATGTCTCGACGGCTTCCATGTTCGTGGCGCGCACAACGAAAGACAAACGATGCCTGTTCATAGAACCATGACACGCATTCATGCATAAGGAATTGCCATGAGGCGCATCCCCAACTTCGTTCTCTTGCGCGCATTCGAGGCGGCCGCGCGGCTGGAGAGCTTCACGCTTGCCGCAAGCGAACTGCACCTCACGCAATCGGCCATCAGCCATCAGGTGAAGGAGCTGGAGCAGTACTTCGGCAGGCCGCTTTTTCATCGACGCAACCGGCGGGTCGAGACGACCTCCGAAGGACGCCGGCTTCATGAGAGCCTTGGACGCGTGTTCGATGTGATCGAGGCCGCGTGTGGTGAGGTCGCGCTCGAACCCCAGGCGCAAGTGCTAGCCGTGCACTGCGCGCCGAGCTTCGCGGCGAAGTGGCTCGCGCCCCGTCTGCCCGAGTTCATGAGCGAGCATCCGATGGTGACCATTCGCCTGTCATCGGATGCGGAGCCGGCCGATCTCGCGCGCGTGCGTGAAGTCGATGTCGCGATCTCCTATGGCTTCGCGCATGAGCGTCCCGGTGTGATCACGCGCGCGCTCGGAGCGGAGCGCATCGTGCCGCTTTGTTCGCCTGCGCTCGTGCGCGACGACGTGCCCGTTGCCGAGCAGATCCGCAAGCTGACGCTCATCGACTCGCAACTTAGCCGCGTGACCTGGCCGGGATGGTTTGCATTGAACGAACTGGAAATGCCGCGCGGGCCGAGACCATCGTTCGACCGTGCCGCACTCGCGATATCGGCGGCGGCGGATGGCATGGGTGTCGCGCTGGAAACGACACGGCTCGCCGAACGCGAGCTTGCGCGTGGCGATTTGATTGAACTCGGGGCAGGCATCTTCGCGCCGCTTGCGAGAGAAACGCACTTCCTTTCCTATCGCGTAACCGAGCGCAATGTCGAAAAGGTGAAATGCTTTCGCGACTGGGTGCTGATGAAAGCAGGCCTCGACGAAACTGTCGAAGCCTGAGTAAATCGAGCCGCTTGTTTCAGGCTGCGATAGCCTGCTTCTCGCCTTTTTCCTCGATTGCTCGCGCATGTTCGAAAACGCGCTCGCGTTCACGCGCAACCAGCGCCCGTTTGCGCGCGAGCGTTTGTCGCTGATACTTCGGGTCGCCCATCAAGGTGACGTACTCGCTGTATCGATGCCTGAGATAACGCTGGAAAAACTCAGCGCCGGGCAGGCCGCAATCAAGCGCCATAAGCACGCCGTAGTCCATATCCCTTAGATCGGCCAGGGCGCTTATGGCCGTTTCAAGCGCGGCGTAGCGTTCTGCGAGCGGTAAGCCTTTACCGCATAACGCGTGAAAGCGTTGATAGGGAAATACACAGCCATGCGACGCGCAGCGCCGCAAAGCTCTCGCAAGCCGTAGACTCAGTTCGGTTTCCACATGCCCTCCCTGTCTGTTGCGCGGATCGCAAGCGCAAGATTTCGCCGCCATTATTCGAGCTATCGAGAATGGCGAACCTTTGCCTGAAAATCATTCTTTAAGCCAAGAAAACGCGCGGCATTCACTTCGGGCCGCATTTTTTCGCGATTAGAACGGCGAAAAAATACCATGCAGGCATTTGCACTGGCTTACGGAAATAAGCTTGACACGCAATATCCCATAGTGTGCGTGCCCGTTGCCAAAGATCTAGATGGAAAGCACAACGTTGTCGATTGCCAATGCGCCTAAAGAAAATCAGGCGCAAAAAAGACTTAATAAGGTAACGGGTGACCGCTTTGAGACTCGGAGCGCTAGTTTAAACATGCAGATGCAGTACATGCTAGCAAACATATTGTCGAATACCAAGAAAACTTTTGCCGAGGAAAGTACCAATGGCTTACACGAAAATGTCATCCGGAATGTTTTGCTTGCTGCATCTTAGACGCGTGCGCCAAGGTTCATGATTATGCGGGGAATAAGACGAAGGCCGGGGGTCTGCTTTAGAAAATCACCTGACTAAAAACGTAACCAATGTCAACCGCCGCAGGCGATCTTAAGGATGGTTTAAGGGTTCCGGGCTAAAACCATCACGAAACACGTTCAGTCAAGCAAGGTCCACGCGGATGGTCAAACCGGGCAACGCTCAAAGCGCTTTGCTTCAGGCTTAAGAGCGTAGGTGATGACCGTCCCATTTGGCCCGGCAGCGATGCCGGGCTCTTTTTTAAGCGTTTTTATTCGATGGGTCGGGCAACTGCGGAGCATGCTCGCCGCTCCTGGCACTGCTTGCGGGAAGCTCGAAGCTAAACGCCGCGCCCGCTTGATCCAAATCGATGAGTCGAATCTGGCTGCCATGCAACTGAAGCATGCGCTGCACGATCAGCAAGCCAAATCCGCCGCGATGCCTGCCTCCCGAAGCGAAAGCGCGCTGAAAGAGCACGCCGCGCACGTCGGCTGGAATGCCGGGACCTGTATCGCTTACCGTGACTTCCACGTGGCCGTTTGAATGTGCAAGCCTAACCGTGACCGTACCGCCTTCCGGCGTGTGATGAATCGCGTTGTCGAGCAAATTCGTGAAGATTCGCTCGATCATGCCAAGATCAGCCGATACATTGGGCAGGCGCGGCTCGATATGCGCATCGAGTCGCACTTTGCGCGCATCGGCGGGCAGTTCGAATTTCTCGAACACATCTTGCAGCAGATCGGCGAGCGAGAACGACTCCGCTTCGGGATGCACCATGCCGTGTTCAAGCCGCGCTAGTTCAAAAAGCGATTGCGCGAGATGCCCGACCTTCGCGCTTTGCGCAAGTGCGATCGACAGATAACGGCGGCGGTCCGTGTCGGCAAGAACATCGGCCTTGAGCGAAAGCGTTTCCAAGTAGCCATGCAAGGAAGAAAGCGGCGTGCGCAAGTCATGTGAAATATTGACGACGAGTTCGCGTCTTTCACGATCCTGCCGCTGCAATTCGCGCCATTGTTCGCCAATGCGCGCGGCCATTTGGGCAAAGGCGCTTTCGAGCACCACGATTTCGTCCCGCTCGTTCTCGCGTGCCGCCACGTGCGACAGTACAGGCGATGGCTCGGCCGATGCCCCGCTTGCATCGAACCTGCGCATGGCATCGGTTAAGCGGCGCAACGGACGCGTAATGAGCCCGAAAGCGATCACGCCCGCAACGAGTCCGAGCAAGGTCACGAGTCCCATGGACAGAAGCGTGGTGCGCAAGACCGCGCTCGCCGAGGCTTTCGCCGCAAGCTCGTCGTGCTCTTCGCCAAGCAAAACCACATAGACATAACCGAAAGGCGGCTTGTCGGGCGTGGCAAGCGGCGCGGCGCTAAAGACTTTGCGCTTGTCGATGCTGCGTGGATCGTCGCCCAGAATAGGGAGCGGCGCGCCATTGATCAGACGATGCACGGGCGCAAGATCGACACGATCGCGCTTCAGATGACCGGGAGGCGCATCGTCGGCACGAACGCGGCCTTCGTTGTCGAGCAGGTAGACTTCGACGCTCGGGTTCACCACCATCAACTGGCTGAAGAGACGGCGCACGGCGGGCGCGTCGATATCGCCTGCGTCCATGAGCGCGCCATCGTGGGCGATATGCGCAGCGAGCCCGCGCGACAGGCTCTGAATGACTTCCTTCTCGCGCAAATCGCTTGCGCGAATCTGCAACCATGCCGATGCGCCGCAGCATGCAAGCAGCAGCACGCAGAACACAGCGAAAAGCCGTTGCGATAGGGTGAGCTTCATGAACTTCACGATGCGCTGTCCGTCGCGAGTTTGTATCCGCGTCCCCAGACGGTCACGATCCGGGCAGGCTCGGTGGCATCTTTTTCGACCTTGGCGCGCAAGCGGTTGATATGCGTATTGACCGTGTGCTCATAGCCTTCATGCGCATAACCCCAAACCGCATTGAGCAGATCCATGCGGGAAAATACTTTACCGGGATGCTGGGCGAAGTAATAAAGCAAATCGAATTCGCGTGGTGTCAGTTCTATGCGCACCTCATCTACCCACGCTTCGCGCGCAAGCGGATCGATAGCGATACCCGCGACTTCGAGACGGCCTGTATCCAGGCGCGAATTCTTGGCGACTGCATCCACTCGACGCAAAAGCGCCTTCACTCGCGCCACCAGTTCAAGCACCGAAAAAGGCTTGGCAAGATAATCGTCCGCACCGAGTTCGAGACCGAGAATGCGATGCACCTCGCTGGAACGCGCGCTAGTAATGATGATCGGGGTATAGCGCGTCATGGCGCGCGCACGCCGGCAAATTTCGAGGCCATCCACGCCGGGCAGCATCAGATCGAGAATCAACGCATCCCACCCGCCTTGTTCGAGCAAGCGCAAGCCCTCGGCGCCATCCGCGGAATGCACGACCTCATAGCGCTCGTCGCGCAGATGCAGGCTCAGCACATCGGCGATATGCATGTCGTCTTCCACGATCAGAATGCGTTTAGGCTGGTCCATGAGGAAATTCAAAAGAATTAAAGCGCTAGCCCGGATATTGTGCAGAAAAGCGGCGCGGCCAAGTATCACATTTAATTTAACTTTCGGTGAGGACTCGGTAAGCCGCGCACGCCTAAGATGGGGCTCATCTGATCGAGCGAAGGAAAAGACATCATGCTAGACCGCCGCCGCTTTCTGCTGACGGGCACCGCTGCCGCAGCCGCGTTTGCCTTGACGGGCCGTCTGCGTGCGCTGGCCGCGCCCTCGCCGCAAGAGAAGTTCGAAATCACGCATAGCGACGACGAATGGCGTCGCATGCTCGATTCCATGCAATACGACGTCCTGCGTCGCGAAGGCACCGAGCGGCCCTACACGAGTCCGTTGAATGGCGAGCATCGGGCCGGCACTTTCTCGTGCGCGGGTTGTGCCCTTGCGGTGTTCTCTTCAAGCACCAAATTCGAAAGTCACACCGGATGGCCGAGCTTCTGGGCGCCGCTCGATCACGCTATTGCCACGCGGCAGGACGGCTCGTTCGGCGTCTTGCGCACCGAAGTGCATTGCCGCCGCTGCGGTGGACATCTGGGCCACGTGTTCGACGATGGACCTAAGCCGACCGGTCTGCGCTATTGCATGAACGGCGTCGCGATGAAGTTCACCGCTGGCGCTGCTTGATTGGCAACCTCAACGCTTATTAACTTTTTAAAAAGTCACGACCATGCTGCTCATCGTTCTCGCCTATCTCGGCGGCGCGCTGACGATACTCAGTCCGTGCATCCTGCCTGTCCTTCCCTTCGTGTTTTCTCGCGCGGATCAGCCGTTTGCTAAAAGCGGCTTGCCGTTGCTGCTCGGCATGGGCATCACATTCGCGTTGGTGGCGACACTCGCCGCGCTTGGCGGCGGCTGGGCCACGCAAGCAAATCAATATGGACGCTGGGCCGCCATCGCACTTCTCGCCGTGTTCGGACTTGCTTTACTGTTGTCGCGCCTGGCCGATCGCATCATGCATCCGCTCGTCAGCGCCGGTAACCGACTGACGGCTTTCGCCCAGCGCGGCGATGGCAAGGCGAGCTTCGGCGGATCGTTCCTGCTCGGCATCGCAACGGGTCTTCTGTGGGCACCGTGCGCAGGTCCGATTCTCGGACTCGTGTTGACGGGTGCCGCATTGAACGGCGCAAGCGTAGGCACCACGCTGCTCCTGCTCGCTTATGCCGCGGGCGCCGCGACTTCGCTTGCCGTGGCGCTGGTCATCGGTGGCCGCGTATTCGCCGCGATGAAGCGCTCGCTCGGCGCGGGCGAATGGATACGGCGCGGCATCGGCGTCGCGATGCTTGCAGGCGTCGCCGCTATCGCATTGGGCCTCGATACGGGCGTGCTTGCAAGGGTATCGACAGTAACGACGGCGGGCATAGAACAAAAGCTGGTCGACCGGTTTTCGCCTCGCAATAACGCCATGAAAGCCGCTAATACCACTGCCGATGCCGATGCACCGCGCATGATGCGCGCGAGCGCGGCGCCTTCGACTGCGCCGACGGCTTCGTTGCCCGTGGAAGGCACGCTGCCCTCGCTCGATGGCGCGGTGCAATGGCTCAACACGCCGCCGCTCACGAAGGACGCGTTGCGCGGCAAGGTCGTGCTCGTCGACGTGTGGACGTATTCATGCATCAATTGCCTGCGTACCTTGCCTTATGTGAAGGAGTGGGCAAAAAAGTATCGTGACCAAGGGCTCGTGGTGATCGGTGTGCATGCGCCTGAGTTCGCATTCGAACGAAACGTCGACAACGTGAAGAAAGCCGTGCATGACCTGGGTGTGGACTATCCGGTAGCCATTGACAATAACTTTGCGATCTGGCGCGCGCTCAACAATGAATATTGGCCGGCGCATTATTTCGTGGATACCGAGGGCAAGATCCGCTATCACCACTTCGGCGAGGGCGACTATGCGCATTCGGAAGAGGTGATCCGCCAGTTGCTGGCGGAAGCGGGTCACGGTAATGCGCCCGTGGCGAAGCAGCCCGACACCAACGAAGATATCGCGGCACAAGGCGCGATGATGCAAGCCGATAACGCGGACGTGCGCTCACCCGAAACTTATATTGGCTATGCGCGCGCCGAGCAGTTCATGTCGCCTGGCGGCCAGACGCAGGATCGTGTGCATGACTATGCCCCGCCCAAGGCGCTCGATGTGAACGACTGGGGTGTTGCCGGCCCGTGGAAGATCGGCTCCGAGCACGCGACGCTCGCGGGCAAGTCGGGACGAATCGTTTATCGCTTCCATGCGCGCGATCTGCATCTCGTGCTCGGACCTTCGCTGGATGGCAAGCCCGTGCGCTTTCGCGTGAGTATTGACGGCGCGCCACCCGGTGCTTCGCATGGTAGCGATGTCGCAGCCGATGGAAGTGGTACCGTGACGCAAGAGCGCCTTTATCAACTCGTGCGGCAAGCGGGCCCTGTCAAGGACCGCACCTTTAGCATCGAATTTCTGGATTCGGGTGTCGAGGCTTATGCCTTCACCTTCGGTTGATTCATCGAGGAGCCATCATGGCGAATAAATTCAGCAAGACGGGCAAGGCCCTTAGCGTGGCTGCGCTGGTTGCAGGTGCTTTCGCGTTGCAGCAAACCGCGCATTCGAGTGAAGACGCCAAGGTCATTCCTGTACCCGCGCATGACGAGAGCGTAGGCGCCACCCACACGGAGACGGCGGTATTTGCCGGCGGTTGCTTCTGGGGCGTGCAAGGCGTGTTTCAGCACGTGCGTGGCGTTAAGGAAGTCGTCTCGGGCTATACGGGCGGCAATGCCGATACCGCTCAATACGAGCGCGTAAGCGAAGGCGATACGGGCCATGCGGAGTCGGTGCGCATAACCTTCGATCCTGCCGAAGTGACTTATGGCCGGCTCTTGCAGATTTTCTTTTCGGTCGCGCATAACCCGACCGAGTTGAATTACCAGGGACCGGATCACGGCACGCAATATCGCTCGGCAGTCTTTCCGCAAAATACGACTCAGCGCGATGTCGCTACCGCATATATCGCGCAACTCGATGCGGCGCATGTTTATTCCGGCAAGATCGTGACTCATGTCGAGAATTACAAAGGCTTTTATCCGGCCGAGGCTTACCACCAGAATTACTTGACCGAACATCCGGAAAGCACGTATATAGCGATTAACGATCTGCCTAAGGTGGGAAATCTCAAGCAATTATTCCCGCAGGCTTATAGAAACGACGCGGTGCTCGTAGCGGTCGCGTCGAAATAAACGTTTTAGCGCGGTGCGCGCGTTTCGAGCCAGGCGTCGACGTAATCGAGAACGGCAGGCATATTCCGCCTGCCGAAGCCAATGCGAAAATGTGCGTCGCCGTAATCGAGCAAGGTCGAAGGAAGCAGCAGCACGCCCGTGTCCTGCAGCAACTCGGCGCAAAAGCTGCTGGCGCGCTCCTGCTTGAGCCGCACGAAGCCGCTCGTGCCCGCACGCGGCCGATGCCATTCGAAATTCATGGCGTGGCGTGCCATGAATTTATCAAGCACCCGTAGATTTTCACGGACGATAGAAACATTCCGCTCAATGAGCGTGCCCGAATGACGCGCGGCGATGGTTGCAAGATACTCGCTCGGCGCGCTGTTACTGATCGTCAGATAGTCCTTGAAGACGCTCATGCGTTGCAGCACTTGGGCGCTTTGCGTTGCAATCCAGCCGATGCGCAAGCCCGCCAGTCCATGCGTCTTCGATAACGCACCGAGCGTGATTGCACGCTCGTAGACATCGCATGCGGCGGGAAGGCGGTCGGTACAGTCGTGTTCGAGGCCGCGATAGACCTCATCGCTGAAGAGCCACAGTCCGTGCTTGCGCGCAAACGAAACGGTAGCGTCGAACACCTCGCGCGATGGCAGATACCCGGTCGGGTTGTGCGGCGAGCAAAGGACGATGGCGCGCGTTTGCGGCTTCAGCAGCGCTTCGAGATCGGCCGGATCGAGCGCCCAGCCGCCCGCTTCGTTTGCTCGCCACGGCGATACACTTACGCCCAGCGCTTCAGCCACCGAGTAATGCGATTGATAGCCGGGCATGTGCACGATGACATGATCGCCCGCCTCAAGCATCGTGTTCATGAACGAAAAGATCGCTTCCTGAGCGCCCGTATGCACGATGATCCCGCTTGCATCCATGCACTCATACATGGCCGCCAGCTCGGTTCGCAAGTCCGGTGCGCCCAGATATTCCGTGTAGCCGAGCCAGGTATCGAACAAGCCGTCGCTTGCTTGCGGTTCGAGCGCGAGCAGGTCACGCACCGACATCGATTCGGGATCGGAACTGCACAGCAAATGCCGTGCGGTGAATTCGTGCTGTGCGAAGTAACGTTCCAGCTTGAAAGGTGTGGGATTCATGGCGTGGGCTTGATCATGGTCGACGAAAGCCGTAGTCTCTCGCAGTAAAAGCCCATGAAGCCAGCTAATCTTTCTAAGTTCGATTAAGGAACGCTAATGCTCGACTACGCCTCGCTCGATGCCTTGCTCGCGGTCGTTCGCACCGGTTCGTTCGAGCGCGCGGCAGCGTTATTGAGCGTCACGCCTTCGGCTGTCTCGCAGCGCGTGAAGTTGCTGGAAGAACGCGTGGGCAGCCTGCTCGTGCGACGCGGACAGCCGTGCGAGGCAACCTCCTCAGGCGCGCTATTGTGCCGCCATACCGAACGCGTGCAATTGCTCGAAGCCGAACTGGGCGGTCGCATGCCCACACTACCCGGCACGACGAGCGGGAGCCGCGCCAGGCTGCGCATCGCGGTGAACGACGACAGCATGAGCACATGGTTCATCGACGCCACCGCTGACTTCTGCATCGAACGTGCGCTGTTGCTCGATGTGGTCGTGGACGATCAGGATCACACCGCAGAGCGTATCCGTGCGGGCGATGTACAAGGCGCCGTCACCACGCAAGCCGATGCCGCACCGGGCTGGCGGTCGGTCAAGCTTGGTCGCATGCGTTATCGGGCTGTGTGTTCGCCCGGTTATTTCAAGCGCTATTTCGCGGAAGGACTGACACGCGAGGCATTGCGTCGCGCGCCGTGTGTGAATTTCAACGAGAAGGACGAATTGCAAAAGCGCTTTGTTCGCCGCGTTGTTCGTGCCGATATTGCACCGCCCGCGCATTTCGTTCCGCACGGCGAAGGTTTCCTGCGCGCGTGCACGTCCGGACTTGCATGGGGCATGTGCCCGCAGCAGCTGGTCGAGTCGCGGCTCGAAAGTGGCGAACTGG
The DNA here is from genome assembly GCF_054655155.1 of Caballeronia sp. HLA56. NCBI lineage: Bacteria > Pseudomonadati > Pseudomonadota > Betaproteobacteria > Burkholderiales > Burkholderiaceae > Caballeronia > Caballeronia sp. HLA56. The sequence continues at coordinate 720,323 of NZ_BAAHOB010000001.1, forward strand.
TCGAGCTAGTGCCGGCGACGCGACTCGATATCGATCTTTACTGGCAAAGCTGGCGCTTGGCCTTAGGCTGGCTCGACGACTTCACCGCCGAGCTACGCGCCCGGGCGAAGTCGTCGCTGAGTTGAGTCTTAAGTGCCCTGCTTTTCGATGGAATCGACACGGTCGGGATAGAACGCGAGATGGTCCTTGATACCGGCGACGGCATCGTAGGGTTGCTCGTAGGTCCAAACGGCGTTGACGCCTTTTTCGCCCAGGCTCGTGATGCTGTAGTAGCTGCAAGCGCCTTTGTAAGGACAGTACGTCTCGTGTGAAGTGCGCGTGAGTTGCGACATGTCGGCGTCATCGCGTGGCAGATAAAGCACTTCACCATACGAGGCTTCGCGCAAGGATAGCGCTTTGCTGGTATCGGCGATTACGCGGCCGCCCGCCTTCACAACGACATGCGCGGGACTGGGCTGGACAGTAATCGGATGATCGGGACCGGGAATCTTGACGGTACGTTCCATGGCTTCTTCCTGCCGTTTTCGAGGAGAAAGCCATGGTAGCGCGGTTGTATGAACCGCGCAGAAACGGACGGCGGTAGCGCCGTTAGAGCGCTACCGCGAGCATCGCTTAGTGGCCGAAATAGGTCGGCTTGGAGCCGTCGTTATTTACGGGCGGCATGGCGCGCGAGCCGGTGGATGCGCGGTAATAATCCGAGCCGCCATAAGCGCTATCGTTGGCCGACGCTGCACCATTCTGGCGCGCGGCGCGGCCTTCGGCGGCCTGTACATCGGCCGGATACGTCGTGCGGTCGCCTGCTGCGGGGTTATAGCCTGCCGCTTCGACCTGTTGCAGGTCTTGCTTGACTTGCGAGCGCGTCACGGCCGAATTGGTGTCCGACTGAGCGAAAGAAAGAACCGGCGCCACCACAACGGCAGCAACGGCCACGACTTTGATGATCGACTTCATGGTGAACCTCCGGGAGTTGTAGCGCTGACAGTTCTGCGCCTGCTACATTTGAGCATCAGGCGTGCCTGGCTCCCTTCGGCATTCAATCTGCCTTGCTCTCCACGAGCTTCACCAAAACATGCAGCATGCGATTAGCTGGCGTCGCTACACCGAGCGCATCGCCACGTCGCACGATCAATCCGTTCAGATGGTCGATCTCGCTGCGCTTGCCACGCATCACGTCCTGAGCCGTCGACGAAAATTGGTTCGGCATGGTCTCCGCGATACGGCGCACGGCCGCATCCACATCGCCAGGTAAGGTCACGCCTTCGGCACGAGCGACGGCCGTGCATTCATCGACGATATCGCGCATGACGCGCGTCACGCCCTCGCCCTTCACAATGCGTCCATAAGGCAACTGCGAAAGCGCTGAAAGCGCATTGTAGGTGCAGTTCAAGACGAGTTTGACCCACAGCGCGCCGCGCACGTTGTCGGAGATATCGGTGGGCACGCCAGCGGCCACGAAGGCGTGCGCGACTTCTTCGCTCGTACTTGATGGCTCGATCACCAGTTCACCACGCCCGTGGTGCTTCATATGTCCTGGCCCTGCCATTTCGGACGCGACATAGACCACGGCCGCCGCCACTTCTTGCGGCACATACTCACGCAAGCGCTCGGCGTTCTCGACGCCGTTTTGCAGCGACAAAACCAGCGTATCGCGTTCGAGATGCGGTTTGAGTAACGCGGCGGCGCTTTCGGTATCGGTGGACTTCACGCAGAACAGCACGAGCTTCGCTCCTTGCACTGCGCTCGCTTCGGTGCTTGCCGCAAGCTGCACACGTTCATCGAAGGTTTGTGTTTCGAGACGAAGACCATCGCGCGTTATGGCCTCGACGTGCTGCGGCCGCGCGATCAGCACGACCTCATGACCCGCGCGCGCGAGCATGCCGCCGTAATAGCAGCCCACCGCGCCTGCGCCCATGACGGCTACTTTCATGTCCTTTCCTCGCTCTGTTGCGTTGTCGTTGACCGGTGACGCCGAGCAAATGCAGCGTCTATCGGTTCGGAAAATAACACATCGGCAAGCGTTGGCGTTCCATGTCGATACATGGCGGCAAGCCACTCGAATGCTTCGCAGACCGCATCGAGCTTGCCGACACGCTGTTCCTCGCAAACGCTTGCGCGAAAAACACTGTGTGCGGACGCACTATAGTCAGTCGTTTTCGTGATGAACCATATTGTTAAAACGTATGTGCGGGAGATACGCTCCGTCAAGCGGATCGACGATGCTGTTCATAAAAGGACGACCGCTACGGGATGGCTGATAACGGGGAGACCAGGTTGCGGCGAAGAAGCCGTGATCACCCAACGAAGAGTGGTACCGAGAGCAGAAACAAAAAGCAAAGCGGCAAGCCGCTCGGCGACGGGCGAGGCGCGGCAGAGGCTTGGGCGTTTTCACGAGAACAAAAACATGAATCATGGATATGAAACATCGCTCGTCAAGCGCGTGGTGAATCAGCTTGTCGCGAGCATCGTCAGCGGGGAATACAAGGACAACGTATTGCCTCCGCAAGTGATTCTTTCGAAGAAGCACGGGGTAAGCCGGACCATCATGCGCGAGGCGCTCAGCATTCTGATCTCGCGACGCATGCTCGATGTGCGGCCCAAGACCGGCACGCGTATCAAGCCCGCGAAAGAATGGCTCGTGTTCGATGAAGAAGTCGCCGACTGGCGTTTGCGCGCCATGCCCGATCAGGAATGCATGCGCCGTCTCATCGAGTTTCGCGCACTCGTCGATCCGCCCGCTGCCGCGCTCGCCGCCATACGCGCGAACCGGCATCAGCGTATTGGCATCAACGCGGCCTTTCAGCGGCTCGTCCATGCAGGCCCTTCGGAAAGCCTGCAATCTTCCGCTGAAGAAGCGTTGCAAGCCGCCATCATCGAAGCGAGTGGCGACGAACTGCTGCAGCAGATGGGTTGCGTGGTGCGCGTCGGCATCCGTGCGATGAAGGCAACCGTTCGCACGCAGACTGTCTCCACCGATGCGCAACTCGGCGATTATGGCAAGGTCGTGCGTGCCATCGAGACCGTCGATGGCGAAGGCGCGCGCTCCGCCATGTCGCAGGTGCTTTCGCGTGCGGCGTCGGTCTGGCTGGAAGAGACCGTCTGAGGCATAGCAGGAAGTTCGAAAGCCGTTGCCTTCCCGTGGACCGTATCTTGCGCGCGATTCGTGCGGCTTACATACGGCGTCGGCGTGACTACAATGGGTGATGCCCTTTTCACGCTGAGCGTTCCATACTGGAAACACGGAGGCAAACATGGCGGAACTCGATAAGGAAGCAGTCGTCGGCGTGCTCAACCGGATTCTCGAATCCGAACTGGCGGGCGTCGTGCGATACACCCACTACTCCTTCCTGGTCTTCGGCTTCGGCCGGATACCGATCGTCTCGTGGCTGCGCGAACAGGCGGACGAATCGTTACTGCATGCGCATCAGGCGGGCGAATGGATCACCACGCTCGGGGCCTATCCGTCGCTTGAAATCGGTCCGTTGCTCGACAACCATACGTTCGATATCGCGACCATTTTGCGCGAATCGCTGCAATCGGAAAAACTCGCGTTGGATCTGTATCGCGATCTGCTGAAGATCGTGGAAGGTCGGTCGGTCGCGCTCGAAGAATATGCGCGACAGATGATTCAAACCGAGGAACTGCACGCTGGGGAAGTGGACAAGATGTTGCGCCGTCCCGGTGAAGTGGATACCGCGCCCGAACGGCGAACGGGACACGCATAAAAGAAAACGCGCTGGCCGCATCTACATGCATGCGGCCAGCGCGGTGTCGGCTCGTGTGCTTATTTCGGCTGCGCGACCGTTCGCAGATACGGCTTGAGCGTCTTGAAGCCTTCCGGATACTTTTTCTTGGCGTCATCGTCCGAAACGGAAGTCGGGATGATCACGTCTTCGCCCGGTTTCCAGTTCACCGGCGTGGCGACCGTGTGCTTGGCGTTGAGCTGCAGTGCGTCGAGCAGGCGCAGCACTTCGTCGAAGTTGCGTCCCGCGCTCATCGGGTACGTAAAGGTTGCCTTGATCTTCTTGTCCGGACCGATCAGAAACACCGCGCGAATGGTCGCGTTATCGACCGCGGTGCGCGGGCCACCGCCGCTCGCGTTTGGATGAATCATGTCGTAAAGCTTCGCGACATTTAGGTCCGCGTCGCCGATCATCGGATAGTTGACGGCCGTGCCCTGCGTTTCCTCGATGTCCTTCGCCCATTGCGAGTGGTTCGTTACCGGGTCGATGGAAAGGCCGATGACCTTGGTGTTGCGCTTGTCGAACTCGGGCTTGAGCTTTGCCATGTAGCCGAGCTCGGTAGTGCAGACAGGCGTGAAGTCCTTCGGATGCGAGAACAGAATGGCCCACTTGTCACCAATCCATTCATGGAAATGAATCGTGCCTTGGGTGGTTTCCGCGGTGAAATCGGGGGCTTCGTCGCCAATGCGGATGGACATGTTTGATCTCCGTGTTGAAGTAATTCGAAGCGCGCCTCGCTCGTCGTGATGACCGTGACGAAACGGCTTTCGATACGAATGCGCAATTCACTCGATGATTATAGTGTGCTTGCGATTCTCCTCGCGCGGCGGTCGATGGTCGCTCATCGACGTTTTCAAGCTTTGGTTATCTGTGCGCAAGCAAAGGCGTCCCAATCGAACCGCGAACGTGCGTTCCTTAAGTGTTTATCACGAGACGATATAAGCTAATAACCGCTTCAAGCCTGGCGGCTTTCGTGATCGCGCGCCTCCTCGGCGCTTTCGTAGATATAAGGCGCGACGCCGCGACGCTTGAGCGCATCGCCGAGTTTCATGCGCAGGAAACTGCTCGTGGTATAGCGCGTGACGCCGTCGTAGTGGTCGCCCACGAGTTTCGTCACCATCTCCGAATAGGCATCGAGCATATCGGGGCGAATCGAGAAATTGTCGTAGTTGACGATGGCATGTGGGCGCACCTTTGCGTTCGCTAGTTGCTTGGCAACTTCGCGGCGAATGGCTTCGACATCGCCAAGATTCTTCACTTCGTGCCCTTCGAAATTGATGAAGAACAGGTTCTTGCGCGCGTCGTAGCTGAAGCGCTCCGCGAGGTTCAAACCGAGCAGCGTGTCGCGCAATCCCATGGGCGTATCGCGAAAAATGCGTTCGTCCATGAGGCGCGGCGGCGCGTCGATCACCGGCGTAAAACCCATCTGCGCGACGATGTCCCGCTCGATATCTACACCGGGCGCCACTTCGATCAGCGCGAGCCCGTCTTGCGTCAATTCGAACACGCAGCGCTCGGTGATATACAGCACCGTCTGCCCGCGCTCGAACGCATACCGGCCGCTGAACGTGCGATGCTCCACGGCATCGACGAACTTGCGGCAATCGCCTTCGCGGCGAATCACGAGCTTGCCGTCTTCCAAGCCGACATCGAGCTTGCCTGCGTTGAACGTGCCGACGAACACGACTTTCTTCGCCGCTTGGCTGATATTGATGAAGCCGCCCGCGCCCGCGAGTTTCGGCCCAAACTTGCTCACGTTCAGATTGCCGTCGCGGTCCGCCTGCGCAAGGCCGAGGAAGGCGATATCGAGTCCGCCGCCATCGTAGAAGTCGAATTGATACGGCTGATCGATGATTGCCTGCGTATTGGTCGCCGCGCCGAAATTGAGTCCGCCCGCGGGAATGCCGCCGATCACGCCGGGTTCGGTCGTCATCGTGAAGAGGTCGATGACCTGCTCTTCGTTCGCCACGCTTGCAATGCCCTCCGGCATGCCGATGCCGAGATTCACCACGCTATTGGCCATCAATTCGAACGCGGCGCGCCGCGCGATGATCTTGCGCTCGGTCAGCGCCATGGGTGCAACCGAACTTGCCGCAACCCGCAGTTCGCTCGAATAAGCCGCGCTATAAGGCTCGCCGAAGGTCTGCCAGTGATTGTCGGAACTCGCCACCACCACGCAATCGACCATGACGCCGGGAATCTTCACCTGCCGCGAGTTGAGGGTATTGGACTCCGCGAGCCGCTCGACCTGTGCGATCACGATACCGCCAGAGTTGCGCGCGGCCATCGCAATGCTGAGCGCTTCGAGCGTGAGCGCTTCCTTTTCCATCGTGACGTTGCCGTTGAGATCGGCGGTGGTGCCGCGCACGATGGCGACATCGATCGGGAAGGTCTTGTAATACAGATACTCCGCGCCGTCGATCGACATGACGCGCACGATATCTTCCGTGGTGCGCGCGTTGAGCTTGCCGCCGCCATTGCGCGGATCGACGAAAGTGCCGAGGCCGACCGTGGAGAGTTGCCCCGGCCGATGCGCGGCAATATCGCGAAAGAGCTGTGAAATCACGCCCTGCGGCAGATTGTAAGCTTCGATGCGGTTATCGATGGCGAGCTTCTGCAACCCCGGCACGAGTCCCCAGTGACCGCCGATCACGCGCTTGACGAGCCCTTCGTGCGCGAGATGATTGAGGCCCTTGCCACGGCCATCGCCCTGACCTGCCGCATACACGAGCGTGAGATCGGCAACCGGTTCGCTGCCCTCGGCGTGATCTTCGAGAAAGCGCGCTTCGAGCGCAATCGCCACTTCCTCCGCGAAGCCGATACCGACAAAGCCGCTCGTCGCGATGGTGTCGCCCGCATGAATCAGGCGCACGGCCTCGCGCGCGGTGACGATCTTGCCGCGCTCGACAAGCCGCGTGGACGAGGGAAACGGATGGCGTGTCGGTGCGCTGCTGGCGGTCATGGCGTCTCCTCGCTTGAGTCCTTCCCGGCGCGCGTCAGTGTTCGCGCGCTCGCTCGTCTTCTGCGTCTAAGCGTACTTGATCTGGGCGACGGCACGCAATTCGTCGGCGGTCGCCGTGCCATAGCCGAAGAATTCCAGGTACGCCGGGATCATCTCGAACAGCATGTCGGTGCCGACCTGCACCGAGCAGCCCTTGTCCTTGGCCGCGCGCAAGAGCGGCGTGTACTCCGACTTCATCACCACTTCGCCGACAAAGGTCGTGGGCGCGATGCGATCGATATCGAACGGCAAGGGATCGCTCTCTTTCATGCCGAGCGGCGTTGCATTGACGATGACATCGAAGCCTGCGGGATCTCTCGTGTCCGTACGCACGATGAGTTCCGGATAGTGATCGCGCAAACGCCCGGCGAGCCCTTCGACCGAAGCGGTGTTGGTGTCGAAGATGGCGAGTTCCGCCACGCCCGCCGCCGCGAGAGAAGCCGCAATCGGCGAGCCCACGCCGCCGCTGCCCAGCACCAGAACGCGCGCGCCCTTCAACGCGCGGCCCTTGCGCTCGACGCCGCGCACGAAGCCGGCGCCATCGAACTGGTCGCCGAGCAGCGTGCCGTCTTCGCGTTTGAGGATGGCGTTGCATGCGCCCGCAATGCGCGCGGTGGGGCTCACTTCGTCCATCAAGCCGACGGTCGTGATCTTGTGCGGCATGGTGACGAGCGCGCCGCGCAGGTTGGTCAGCTTGAACAACTGCGGCACGAAAGCGACGTAATCTTCCGGTTTCACGCCCATGGGGACGACCACGGCATCGATGCCCTGTTTGTCGAACCAGGGGTTGTAGATCATCGGCGCCTTGAACGCTTCGGTCGGAAAGCCGAGATGGGCAATTACGGTGGTCTTGCCGCTGATCATGGCGACGCTCCTTCGAAGATGAGCGCGCAACGGTGCGCGCGACGCCTCCATGATAGTGCGACTTGCCCGCCCGCGGTTCTTTAATGGCTCGCGCCGAGATAGGCCGCCTTGACCGAAGGATCGTTCTTCAATTGCTCGGCGGGGCCGTGCGTGGCGACGCGGCCGTTCTCGAGCACGTAGCCGTAGTCCGCCACGTTGAGCGCGGCGGCGGCGAACTGTTCGACGAGCAGCATGGTCACGCCCTCGTCTTTCAGTCGCGCGATGATGCGGAAGACTTCATCGACGAGAATGGGCGCAAGGCCCATCGAAGGTTCATCGAGCAACACGAGGTCGGGGTTCAGCATGATGGCGCGGGCCATCGCGAGCATTTGCTGTTCCCCGCCCGAAAGCGTGCCCGCCAGCTGATTGCGGCGCTCCTTCAGGCGCGGAAACAGTTCGATGGCGCGTTCGAGATCGGCGGCCACGTCGCCTTTCGGACGCGCCCAAGTCAAGCGCGGAAACGCGCCGAGCAGCAGATTGTCCGTGACCGACATGGTCGCGAAAACGCGTCTTCCCTCCGGCGAATGAGCGAGGCCGAGGCGCGCGATCTTGTGCGAATCCATGGCGTCGATGCGCTTCGCGTCGCTGCCGATGCCCATGGTGATCTCGCCTTCCGTCGGCCGGATCATGCCGGAGATGGCGCGCATGGTCGTCGTCTTGCCCGCGCCGTTCGAGCCTATCAGCGTGACGACTTTCGCCTTCGGGACATCCAGGCTGATGCCGTGCAGCACTTTGACCTTGCCGTAGCCTGCGTGGAGATTCTTGATTGTCAGCATCGCGTGTCGCTTCGTCGGATGATCGGGTTGGCGTGATTGGCGCGTTGCGTTCATACGGCTTCCGCCGCTTGTCCGCCGAGGTAAGCCTCGATCACCTTCTCGTTGGCCTGTATTTCGGCGGGCTTGCCCTCCGCGATCTTCTGCCCGAAATCCAGCACCGAAACCGTGTCGCAAACACTCATGACCACATCCATATGATGCTCGATGAGCACCACGGTAATGCCGTGATGCCGCACCTTGCGAATGATCGCGACCAGTTCGCGGATATCCGGCGCGGTCAGGCCCGCAGCGGGTTCGTCGAGCAGCAGCAGTTGTGGATCGAGCGCGAGCGCGCGGGCTATTTCAAGCAGACGCTGCTTGCCGTAAGGAAGATTGCGCGCTTCCTCGGCCGCTGCATGTTCGAGTCCGACGAAGCGCAGCATATTGAACGCCCGTTCGCGCGCCGCGCGTTCTTCACGCTTGTAGCGCGCACTCATCAAACCCACATCCGCGAAGTTCGAACGGAAGGTGTGATGCAGGCCGACGAGCACATTCTCCAGCGCCGTCATCTCGCCGAAGAGCTGCACGTTCTGAAAGGTCCGCGCGATGCCCGACAGCGCGATCTTCGACGACGTGCGTCCCGCGAGCGACTCGCCTCGATACTCGATTGCACCCGCGGTCGGCACGTAGATGCCCGTGAGCACGTTCATCATCGTGCTCTTGCCCGAACCGTTCGGACCGATTAGGCCATGGATGGTGCCGCGCCTGACGGTCATGTTCACATCGTTGAGCGCCTTTAGACCGCTGAATTGCATGAGCACGCCGCGCACGTCGAGAATGGTGCTTGCTCCTTCGGTCGTGACGGCGGCGACGGCGTCGTCCTGCTGGGTCTGCATCGCCAGTTCCTGCGTGTCGACCTTCGTCACGCGCACGCGGCCCAAATTGAGCGTCTTGCGCACGAAGCCGACAATGCCATCTTGCAGGTAATACACGACGAGCAGAATCATCAGGCCGAAGATGGTGAGACGCCAGTCGGTGAGCGCTTCTATCCAGAAGGAAAACGCCGCAAGACCGGCTGTACCGATGACGGGAATCGCCACGCGTTGCAGCGTCGTGGTTTTGCGAGCCAGGGCGAGCGCCGCGCCCGCAACGACGAGCACCGCAAGCGCGGTTGCCACGACGCGGAAGTTGGAGATGTCGTCGAGCAACTTCGGCAACAGCACGATCACCGTCGAACCGATGATCGCGCCCGTGCGTGTCTTGCGCCCGCCCATGATGATGGCGAGCAGGAACAGAATGGTCAGCTCGAAGTTATACGTGTTTGGCGAGATGTACTGCTCGGAGTACGAGTAGAGACAGCCCGCGAGCCCCGCGAATCCCGCGCTGATGACGAACGCATAGACCTTGTGCCGATACACCGACACGCCCATGCAATCCGACGCAATGGGGCTATCGCGCAAGGCTTCGAAGGCGCGCCCGAGATGCGACTTGAGCACGCGATGCACCACGATCAGCGACACCACCAACAGTGCCGCCACGAGCCAGTAGTACTGGATTTCCTCGAGCTTGTGACCGGCAATGGTCGGCTTGGGAATCTTGAGACCCATCGGACCATTGGTGAGGAAGTCCATCTCGTTGATAAGAATCTGGATGATGGTGCCGAACGCGAGCGTCACCATGGCGAGGTACGGACCCGACACGCGCAACGCGGGCAACGCCAATATTGCGCCGAAAGCCGCCGTCACCACGATGGCAAGCGGCGCGGTCAGATAGAACGGCAAGCCGAGCTTGATGAAAAGCACGCCTGCCGTATAAGCGCCCACGCCGAAGAGCCCCGCATGGCCAAGCGACACTTGCCCCGTGTAACCCACCACGATATCGAGCCCGAACAGAAGGATCGCGTAGATCATGATGGTTTCGACGAGGTGGATGTAATACGGATTGCCCGATACCACCGGAAAGATCGCGACTGCGGCGAGTCCTGCGAGCGCCGCGACTATGTTCTTTGCTTTCATGTAGGCGGCCTCAGACTTTCTTGATCGCGGTCTTGCCGAAGAGGCCCGCAGGCTTCACCGCAAGCACGATCAGCAACAGCACGAGTCCCGGCACGTCCTTGTAGCCGGTCGAGATATAGAAGCCCGTCGTCGTCTCCGCTATACCCAGGATCATTCCGCCGACGATGATGCCCATGCCGCTCGACAAGCCGCCGATGATCGCGACAGCGAACGCCTTGAGGCCGAGCACCGCGCCCATGGTCGCGCCGGTAAGTGTGAGCGGCGCGATCAGCACGCCCGCGAACGCCGCCGTCAGCGACGACAACGCATACGAGAACGTGATGACGAGCCCCGTGTTGATGCCCATCAGCGCGGCCGCATCGCGATCGTTCGCGGTGGCGACCACGGCCTTGCCGAAGATCGTCTTGCGGTTGAAGAACTCCACCGCGAGCATCATCACGAGCGCGCCGCCGACCACGAGCAGTTCCATCGGCAACACGTTTGCGCCAAACACCTTGAGCGGCGCTTCGGGCAAGGGCGACGGAAAGCGCAGGTCGTCGCGGCCCCAGACGTTTTCCGCGACATTCTTGAAGATGATGCCGAGCGCGATGGTCGACATGATCCAGCCGAACTCCGACTTGATCTTGATGGCGGGCCGCACGCCGATGCGCTCCACGAACGCGCCCTGCACGAGCCCGAAAAGACACACGAGCGGGATCATGAGCCAGTAGTTCACGCCCGCCGAAACGAGCGTGAGGCCGACGAGCGCGCCGAGCATGAGAGCATCGCCCTGGCCGAAGTTCAGCGTGCCGGAAGTGGCGAACGTCAGTTGATAGCCGAAGGCGATGACGGCGTAGATCATGCCGAGCGCGATGCCGCTATATATGAGCTGGAGAAGGATCATCGTCGGGCGTCAGGGCGGCGGGGGATGCTCGATTGAAAAAGAGCCCGATCTGCGACCGGGCCCTGGAGAGACAACAGCGGCGGCACGGCGTTAGTTCGACGCCGTCGTCTGCTTCGTGCGAAGCGTGCTGCCACCTTTCTTGTCCGCGTCGTAGGCGTAGATCACGCGGCCGGCCTTCACTTCGCCGATCACCGGAACGTTCGAACTGATCGCTTCGTGGTCGGTCTTGGTGAAGGGCTTGTCGTAGACCATGACCACGCCTTCGACCTTCGTCGTGAGGTTTTCCAGCGCTTCCTTCACCTTCGGACCATCGGTCGAGCCGGCTTGCTTGATGGCCGCCGCGAGCAGATAGATCGAGTCGTAGCCTTGCGCCGCCGACACCGGCGAATCGATACGATCGCTCTTCGGCTTGAACTCCTTCACGTAAGCGTCGATGAAGGTTTTGCGCTTGGGCGTGTTGGCTTCCTGGATGAAGGTCTGCGGCATGCGCGCGCCTTCGCCGTTGTTACCCGCGTTGTCGATGTAATTGGCCATCGAAAGCGTCCAGCTGCCGATGAGCGGCACCTTCCAGCCGAGCTTGGCCATGCCGTTCGCGATCTGCGCGAGTTCCGGCCCGATACCGTAAGTCAGCACCGCTTCCGCGCCCGCTTCCTTCGCCTTGAGCAACTGGGCCGTCATATCGACGTCCTTGATGTTGAACTTCTCGACCGCGACAGGCTTCACGCCCTTGGCCGACAGCGCCTTTTCCAGATCCTCGCGGCCGAGCTGACCGTAGTTGGTCGAATCCGCGAGAATGGCGACCTTCTTGAAGCCGCGCTTGGTGATGGCTTCCTCGACGATCATCGGCGCCTGGATGCGGTCGGCGGCGGCGTTGCGGAATACGTAGTTGTCGGGCTGATCGTCGAATTGCTTCGTCACGACCGTGCCCGTCGCCACGTTGTTGAAGACCGGAATCTTCGCTTCCTGGAAGAAGCGTTGCGAGGCGAGCGCCACGCCCGTGTTGATATAGCCCACGACCGCGACCACTTTCTCCTTGTTGATGAGTTCCTGCGCGATCTGCACGCCGCGTTCATTCTTCGCTTCGTCGTCGCGTTCCACGAGCACGATCTGCCGTCCCAGCACGCCGCCCGACTTGTTAATCTCGGCAGTGGCGAGACGCACGCCGTCGCGCATGGAGACGCCCATCGAGGACGAACCGCCGGTAAAGGGACCGTCGACGCCGATCTTGATCGGATCCGCGGCCTGCGCGAGGCTCGCGCTCAATGCAAAGACGCCGAACGCGAGCGCACCTGCGATGCGCTTCATCTGCATGCCCATATCTGTCTCCGTCGCTTGAATCGTTATGTGATGAGGTCGGCTTTGCGCATGCCCTCGCCGCTCGTTCGTTTCGGTGCATCGCTCGAACGGCAATTTACGAATGCGGTGATCGATATTAGAAAATTGTAAGGATCAGACCATATTCGGACATACCCGAACAGCACGAGCGTTAGCGCACTCCCGACGCGACGTAATGTGCGACGAGATGGAATAAACCCTTAGTCAGGTAGATTGCAGATGCGTAAGCGCATCAGCGCGTGCGGCAAAAGAAACGCGCGGCTTCCTTAAGGAACGCCGCGCGCAACTTGCGCACGATTGCTCTTTTGATCGCGGCCCGGCTTAACGCGGCGAGCCTGCCTCGATAGCCTGCACGAACTGACGCATGACCGAGCCGGAGGCATCGGTGACGGCCCAGAAGGTCATGCCGTCGCGATTCCAGCGTGCGAGCGCATAACCGTCGTCGGATTGCGTGACGGCGGCCGCCCCTTCCTTCGTGTCGAGCGATGCGCCGCCCTTGCCCGAGGGAAACACGTACACGTCGATCGGATGCTTCAGATAGCGATACACCACCACCGCCACCGGCCGATGATTGACGTAATCGAGCCTGCCGCCGACCAGCGCGAAGCCCGGCCCGGCCGGATCGATGACGGGCGGCGCATAGTCGATACGTCCGTTGAACCACGGCTTCACCGTATGCTTGTCGCTCGACAGCACGTCGATAGGCCGGTCCGACATCAGTGAACGCACGTGACTCGCGACGATCTCCTGTGCAAGCGGATCGCCCGCACCACTCACGCCATGCGGCACGGCCTGAAACCACAGCATCGCGCCGAGCACGAGCGCGGCCAGCGTGCCGCCCGCGAACGCGCCGCCGAAGAACGGCACGGGCGTGGCGAACCATAGCCATGAACGGGCCGAGCGTTCGCTCTGCTCGTCCTGCTGGTTTCGTTCGCGCGCGCGTTCCCGCACCTTGACGTCTTCCGCTTCGGCCCGGATGCGCGAGAGCACCTGAGCACGCAAATGCGCGGGCGCGCGATGAGTCAGCGAGCCGTCGATGAGCCTCGTTGCGAGCGAGGCGGTGTCGTTATTGTCCATTGCCCGACTCCTCAAGACCCGGCCCCGTGCGACGCACGAGCCGCATGCCCGGTTTGTCCTGCGCGGCGTGCACGGCGAGCGCCAGCAACTTGCGGCCGCGCGCGAGCCGTGACATCACCGTTCCTATCGGCACGCCCGTCACGGCGGCCACTTCCTTGTAACTCATGTCTTCCAGCTCTCTCAGGACCAGCACTTCACGAAACGGAATGGGCAAGGTTTCGAGTGCGCGATGCACGATATGCACCTCGTCCTTGCGTACCGCAAGCGTTTCCGGGTCTATGCCCGCTTCCTCGGACCAGCCGGGCAGCGCTTGCTCCCCGGCGATTTCTTCGTCGTAGGGCGTCGCGTCGGCGAGTTGCACGCGGCGGCGCCATTCCGTGAACCACGTATTTCGCACGATGGCAAAGAGCCATGCACGCGCGTTCGCTTCCTCGCCCTCCTCGAAGCCGCTGAAGAAACGAAAGGCGCGCAGATAGGCTTCCTGCACGACATCGTCGGCGTCGCTCGGACTGCCGGACAGCCAGCGCGCGAGGTTGTACGCGGCATCGAGATGCGGCATGAATGTCGCCTCGAAACGCGCGTCCACGCCCGCCGCCTGTGTTCGGCTTTCCGCGGACTTATCTGCTTTGGACCTGGGCCACATCGCGCGGGTCTCCTTGGGAACAGGGTTCGACGTTTTCATTACCTTGCAACGCCCTCGTCACATGTACTCGCCCTGGGCGCGATTTATTCCCGCCGAAGCGGCGTAATCGAAAAAATAAAATCGACGAGACGAATCGGGAATATCGCGACGCTCTCGCCGGTTCGATGGACGGATGCCGCGCAGCTTCAGCACTCGAACATGAACGCGCCGGCTTCACGCCCATGCATCGTGCCGCCATGCGCGTGAGCTTCAGCAAACCATGAAACGCGGCCGCATTGTTCGTATTCAAGGAGTGCGCATGACACACGACCCGAAAGACCTGCCCGACGCGCAGGAACTCGACGACCACGGCAAGCGCCGGCGCACTGCATTGTCCTGCATGGCCTGGGCCAGCGCGGGCGTGCTGTGGACGGTGAGCGGCGGCGTGCCGGTGTCGAGCATCATTTCATCGGCGCAGGCGGCTGAGAAGAAGACGAGTTCGTTCAGCTTCGTGCAGATCAGCGACAGTCACATTGGCTTCAGCAAGGACCCGAACACGGAACCGACGAGCACGCTGGAAGAAGCGATCAATCGCGTAAGCGCCATGCCGAAGCAGCCCGCGTTCATGATTCATACCGGCGACGTCACGCATCTGTCGAAGCCCGCCGAATTCGATACCGCCGACCAGATCATCCGCAAGGCGGGCATGCAGGTGCACTACGTGCCGGGCGAGCATGACGTGCTGGTCGAGGACGGCAACCCGTTCTTCTCGCGTCTTCCCGCGCAATACGGCAGGAGCGGCGACCGGCACTGGTACAGCTTCGACGAAAGCGGCGTGCATTTCATCGGCCTGACCAATGTCATCGACCTCAAGGGCGGCGGTCTCGGCTTTCTCGGCGATGCGCAACTCGCCTGGCTCAAGGCCGATCTGCAAGGACGCTCGAGCAGCACGCCGATCGTCGTGTTCGCGCATATCCCGCTGTGGGCGCTTTATCCGCAATGGGGCTGGGGCACCGACGACAGCGCACAAGCGCTCGCGCTCTTCAAACGCTTCGGGTCCGTCACGGTGCTCAACGGCCATGTGCATCAGGTAGCGCAAAAAGTGGAAGGCGACATGCGCTTCTATTCGGCCATGTCCACCGCGTTTCCGCAGCCTGCGCCCGGCGCCGCATCGGGGCCCGGACCGATGAAAGTCGGCGCGGACAAGCTGCGCTCCATGCTCGGTCTGCGCGAAGTCACGCATGTGCAGGGCCGCGAATATCTCGCCGTCGTCGATACCCCGCTTGCAGGAGATAAGGCATGAACGTCGCCACGCTCGCGAGCTATGTCTCGCCCTCCAGATTGCGTCCTCTTGCCGGACGCGTCGCGCGTCAGGCCGCGCTTGCGCTCGTCGTCAAGGGACTCGTCGGCATCATTCCCTCGGCGTGCGCGGAGGAACCCGCGCAGCAGATGGTGGCGATGAATACGCCGACCATCAGCATCGACAATTTCGCTTTCAGCCAGCCGAGCGTCACCGTGCCGGTCGGCACCAAGGTGACGTGGGTGAATCATGACGACATGCTGCATACGGTCGCGGACGAAGCGAAGTCATTCAAGTCAGACCCGCTCGACAGCGGCCAAAGCTACTCGCATGTGTTCGACAAGCCCGGCACTTACAAGTACTTCTGCTCGCTGCATCCGCATATGACGGGGACGATCGTCGTGCAGTGAGCGCGCGGGCACGTTCGCCTGACGCTCAACCGCGTGCCTTCGCGATGGCGCTCAGATTGCCTTCGCCGAAGCCGTGATGCCCGCGACGCTCGACGATCTCGAAGAACATGTCGCCCGGTTCGCGCTCGGCGAAGGTTTGCAGGAAGAGTTGCGGCGTGCCGTCCGGCAGAATCTCGCCGTCCACGAGAATGCCGCGCGCACGCAGCTTGTCGATATCGAGTCCGTGTCCGGGCAGGCGTTCGTCGATCTGATCGTAGTAACGCGGCGGCGGATTCAGAAAGCGCATGCCGCGCGCCATGAGGGCATCGACGGAAGCGAAGATGTCTTGCGATGCCAACGCAATATGCTGCACGCCTTCACCTTCGTGATCGGGCAGATACTGCTGCATGAGATCCGTGCGATACGTGCCTTCCTCGTACACCGGAATGCGGATGTTGCCGCAGGGCGAAACCGTGACCGCGGAGTCCTGCGAAACATGCCAGTCCGGATGCACCTGATGAATCTCCGAGAAGTGCAGCACTTCGCGGTAGAAATCGAGCCATTCGCGGATGCGGCCCGCGCCGACCGTCTGCGTGAAGTGATCCACTTCGAAGAGACCGGTGCCGCCTGGCTCGGCCTTCGCGCCGGCAATGGGCCGGAAATCGATGTCGTAGATCGTGGACACGCCGCTATCCTTGCCTGGCCAGTGATCGACGAAATAAATGTGCGAGTCGCCAATACCCTGAATGGCCGGAATGGCCAGCTCGTTCGGGCCGATCTTCTCGCCTTCGAAATCCCAGGCGCCGAATTCGACCGCGCGCTCGTGAGCGAGCGCCGCGTCCACCACGCGAATGCCGATGGCGGCAATGCCCACGCCATGCGATTCGGCGAAGCGCGACGCGAAGGAATCCGGCTCTGCGTTCAGGAGGAAATTCATGCTGCCCTGACGAAACAGCGTGACCGCCTTGCTGACATGCTGCGCGACCGGCACGAAGCCCAGCCGCTCGAATAAAGCGGCGAGGCCCTGCGGGTCCGGGCTGGAAAACTCGACGAACTCCAGCCCCGCGATGCCGAGCGGATTGTCGCCGACTTCGGAATCGGGCATCGCGCGGGCGGGGGAAGTGGAGTCGGGCTGGGTCATCGGCAAAGTCCTCAATGGTCGGGCGGGTTCTCGGACGTGAAACTACCACAGCGATGGCTGCCTGTGCTCACGGCCGATAAACCTGCCGCTAGAGTAGCGGCAGCGCGATCATCGTGTCAAAGCCGGGACTTCGCGCGGCTCGGGCGCTTTCGCTGTATCAGGCGGCAAGCCGTTGCGGGCTCATCGACGGGCGTCTTGCTTGCGGGGGAAACACGTTCCAGGTGCCGTCGTCGTGCCGGAAGAAGATGATCGCAAGCGGTCCGTTCGCGTGCCACGCCTCGATGCAGACGTAGCGCGAGCCCGTGACCTGCGAGCGACACAGCCGCACGACGCGTGCCGGATGCGCCGCGCTCGGGGCGAGCCATTTGTCGACGGCCCAGTGCAGCGAGTTTTGAATGGTGTGCATGATGGTCTCCTTTCTGGTCATGCCGTTCAGGCGACGAGAGCGGCGTTCAGGCGGCGTTGCCGATCGGCAGCGACATAGGCGCGAAACAATCCCGTCACCGCGCGCCACGCCACGCGCGGATGGGCGAAGCAGGCGCGAACCTGGCGGCTTTGGCTTTGGCCGAACAGGCACCACGTCACGAAGTGCTCGCAGTTGTTGGTCAACAAGCGATACCGGTCTTCACCGAGCCGGCTGCGGGCGCGGCGCACTGCTTCCAGGCCGACGAAGCACGCGGTCGGGTTTTGGCGGATGGTTACGTCATGGCCGCCCGCGAATTGCGCGAGACTGACTTCTTCCACCGGACCGCGATGCAGCGACTTGGCGAATCCCGCGTAATGGATAACCCGGCCGTTGCCCGCATAGAGTCCGTGATGTTCGTAACCCGAGCGGCGCGTGACGAGTTCGGCGCCGATGGCCGGTTCGTCATCGAACGACAGGCTGCACGCGGCAGCTTGGGTATCGTTCGGTCCGGACGGTTGGGTGTTCGACATGGCTCGCTCCAATTTTGGTCTCGTCGCGCCGAAGTGTCTGTTCGGCGGCTTGTTGCGGAGTCGTTTGCAGGTTTCTTGCCAGTGTTCTTAAATGTTTGATTTATGTAGAAAATCACCGTTTTACGTTAGATTCCAGATAGCGGTTGTTGATTATTAACCAACAGTCTAGGAGGGCGATGTGTTGGCGCCAGAGCATCAATAGAGCGCCCGTGCGCGTTCGGTTGGTAGTGTTGGTCGTTCGGTTGTCTGCCAACAGCGGTTGTTGGCGACGGTCCAACTGATGACGCAAAGGCGCGGGCATCGACATAGGGCGAAGGCCGCATCGAATAAGCCGATGGCGGAGGCGCATGCAAATCGGCATAGCCCTTGCATAAGTGCCCGCATCGAATTCGAGCAAACAAGGAGAGCCGCAATGAGCGCAATCACCATCACCGATCTGGATCACGACCGCGAACTCGATCGCGCGGCGATGTTGGCCATCAGTGGCGGCGGTGGCGCGCCTTGGCTCTTCGGCTGGATCACGCCATATGTCGCGGACCGTCAGCAAGGCGGTGGCGGCAGCAGCGTGGTGAACATCTACGACATCACGAACAACATCAGCGTCGGTCAGATGGTCAACCAGTATCAGAGCGTCGATGTGAACAACACCGGCGCGGGCGCGACGCTCACCGTCAGTCCCAACGCGCTGTCCAGCAATCGCGCGGGATAAGCTCGGCGGTTGAGTGCACAATGACTGGGGCCGCGCGCCTCGGCCGACCGCATGACGCGCCAGTCAGGACCTTGGGAGGTTGCCGTGACCTTCAGCAACGAGTTTCGATGGACATCCGCTGCGCGCACCGACGCGGGCCTCGTGCGCCAGATCAACGAAGACGCGCTGCTCGATGCGCCCGAACATGGCCTGTGGGCCGTCGCAGACGGCATGGGCGGTCACGCGGTCGGCGATCTGGCGAGCCGCATGGTGATCGAGAGCTTGGCGAGCATGACGGCACAAAGCGCACTGGCGGATGCACGGGCGCATTTGCTCGATATCAACGCGCGCTTGCGTGCGGAAGCGGCGCGACGGCAGGTATCGCGAATCGGCAGCACGGTGGTGTTGCTGGCTGCGCGAGACGGCGTATGCGGTTATCTGTGGGCGGGCGACAGCCGTATCTATCTACTGCGGCGCGGGCGGCTGCGGCAACTCACGCGCGATCACAGTCACGTGGAAGAATTGAAGGCGCGCGGACAATTGACGGCGGAAGAGGCGCTGCATCATCCGGCGCAGCATCTCATCACGCGTGCGGTTGGCGCGCTCGACTTCCTCGATCTCGACGAAGATTCCATCACGCTGCACGATGGCGATACGTTCCTGCTTTGCAGCGATGGTCTTTCGAACGAAGTGAGCGAGGACGAGATGGTGGCGCAGCTTGCGTTGAGCAGTTGCGAGCTCGCGGCGCAGAGGCTGCTGGAGATTGCGCTGGAACGCGGCGGGCGCGACAACATTTCGGTTGTCGTCGCGCGTGCGGAGGATTTGATGGCTTTGGATAGGACGCAGGTTAATCCTGGCCTGTAAGCGCTTACGAATGGCGCTGCTGATGCATCTGCATATACGCGCGCAGAAGCCGATTGATGCGTGTTTGATACCCCTTCCCTTGCTCACGAAACCATTTGAGCACGTCTGCATCCAGCCGCATGGTGACGGCCTGCTTCGGCGGCACATGCAGTTGAGCCTGTTCGAAGAAGGTGTCGTCAAGCTCCGGGATTTCAGTCAGGTCGATATCAGCGTCTCGTGCCTGCTCGAGCCGCTTCCAGTCAGTTGCCGATTTTTTGCTCATAGCGCTTTGCCTCATGTCTGGTTGCCTTGCGCGCCGAGATGATTCGCACCGCGTC
The DNA here is from genome assembly GCF_054655155.1 of Caballeronia sp. HLA56. NCBI lineage: Bacteria > Pseudomonadati > Pseudomonadota > Betaproteobacteria > Burkholderiales > Burkholderiaceae > Caballeronia > Caballeronia sp. HLA56. Next base: position 740,289 of record NZ_BAAHOB010000001.1, read on the forward strand.
TGCGCACCGCTCGACATACACTACGACGCCCACCGTGGCGCTCATCCAGCCCAGCGCAATCCAGTGCTCCTCGCCGTAGTCCTCCCGCGAATCCAACCAGGTCAGAACCGGATGGTTGAATACGTCTACTGCGTCTCGAAAATCAATGCCGTGCTTCCGAATGTTGGTCTGGTTCTTGGCTTCGTCCCACTCGAAATGCACGCATCACCCGTATTGACAATTGTATGTACAGTCTAACACGGACGATCACTACATTGAAGCTACTGTCCTTCCCTGCTCTTTTGCGCCGCAAGCCTGAAGTCCTTCGAATGCAGCCCGTGTTTCTTTAAAAGCATCTGCAGATGCGACCGGTTCATCTCATACCGCCGCGCAAGTTCGGCCACCGTGCCGCCCACTTCATGCAACCCACGTTCGAGAAATGCGCGCTCCGCTTCGTCACTCGCAACGCGCTTGGCTTCGCTCAGCGAACTCGCCGTCGCAATGCCGTTGCCATTCGCGGCAGGACCGCCCATCGCCAATGAGAGCGATGTCTTCGGCCGGATGTCCAGCGGAAGATGCTCGATATCCGCCATCTCGCCTGCAAGACAAGCGATGCGATAGATGATGTTGCGCAACTCGCGGATGTTGCCGGGATAATCGTAATTGCGCATAAAGTCCCTTAAACGTGGGGACATCTTGATGGGCCGGCGCTTGAGCGTGGCCGCCGCTTCATCGCCGAAGTAAGACAGCAAGAGCGGTATCTCGTCGCGGCGTTCACGCAGCGCGGGCAAGGTCAGATGAATCACGCTCAAGCGATAAAACAGGTCTTCGCGAAAGCGACCTTCATCGCAGAAGCGCCGCAGATTGCGATTCGTCGCCGCGACGATGCGCGCATCCACCGAAATGGCTTCATCCGAACCCACGCGCTGAATCTCGTGCGCTTCGAGCACGCGCAACAGCTTCACCTGCCCAACCAACGGCAGCTCGCCAATTTCATCGAGAAATATGGTGCCCGTATGCGCGCTCTCGAACTTGCCCTTGCGGTCGTTGGTCGCGCCCGTGAACGCGCCCTTGCGATGCCCGAATAGTTCGGATTCCAGCAGATTATCTGGAATGGCCCCGCAATTCACGGAGATATAAGGCTTGTCAGCGCGCGAGCCATTCGCATGAATGACCTTGGCCATCAGTTCCTTGCCCGTGCCGCTCTCGCCGTCGATCAGCACGGGAAGATCCGTAGGCGCGGCTTTTTCCGCTATTTCCAGGGCTTCGAGCAGCTTCGGGTTATCGCCGAACGTGCCTTCGAATACGAAGCTGCGTTCGATCAAGGCCTGACGCCGCGAGCCCGGTGACATATCGCGTCGAGGTTCGGCAGCAGCGGCCTGAATGAAGCGCTCCTTGTGCGAAAGCTGCATGACCTCATCGCGCAAGGAACTCGCCTGACGCAGAAGCTTTTCGATCTCCGGCCGCTCCAGCCGCGATGTCCATCGCAAGGTGGAACGCAAAATCTCGATCTTCTCGATGATGCCCGCATACGATATGGCCGATGCGGGCACGCCGCTGTCGCTTTCCGGTTGGTCTAGTATTTTCATGCTGCGCTCAGTTGCTTCTGCACGAGTTGGTAATACATGCCCTTTCTTGCGACCAGCTCATCATGCCTGCCCTGCTCCACGATACCGCCTTCATACAGCACCAGAATCTTGTCGGCACGCATGATGGTGGAAAGCCTGTGCGCGATGATGACCGCGGTGCGTCCCTTGAGAATCTCCTGCATGTTGCCGAGGATATTGCTCTCGGATTGCGTATCGAGCGCGGACGTGGCTTCGTCGAAAACCAGCAGACGTGGGTCGTGATACAGCGCGCGCGCGATACAGAGCCGCTGAATCTGTCCACCCGACAAACCCACGCCACGTTCGCCCACCACCTGCTCATACCCTAGCGGCAGCTTGACGATGAACGCATGCGCATCCGCCATCTTGGCCACTTCCTCGATACGCCTTCTATCCGGCGACTCCTCGCCGCTCGCGATGTTCTCCGCTATCGTGCCCGAGAACAGCAAGTTGCTCTGCATGACATAACCAATCTGCGCGCGATAAAATCCCTTGTCGATGACGCTCAGGTCGTAGCCGTCCACTGTCATCTTGCCTTCGCTCGGCGCATAGAAACCAACGAGCAGCTTGGCAAGCGTCGTCTTGCCTGAACCGCTTCTTCCGACTACCGCGATGAGTTCGCCGGGCTTGATATCGAAGCTGATATTTTCCAGCACGTAAGGCGTGTCGCCTTCGCCATAGCGAAAATACACACCGTTAAAGCTGATTTCGCCCTGCAAGTCGGGCAACATCACGCGCTGCTCCATCTCCGAAGGTTTCTGCTCCGGGTCTATGTCGAGCACATCGCCGAGACGCTCCATTGCCACGCCGGCATCGTTCACGAGACTCCATAAGTTGATGAGGCCCATGAGCGGCGACAGCACGCTACCCATGAAAGCATTGAACGCAATCAACTGGCCAATGCTCAGTTCGCGCGAAAGCACGAGGTTTGCTCCGACCCACAATACGGCGATAGTCGTACCTGCATTCAGCAACTGGCTGCACAAGCCTACGCCGATATTGAAGCGTTGCGACTTGTATTGCACTTCGAGCGACTTTGCGTACTTCTTTTCCCACTTGAGCCGCACCGCACGCTCGATGCCCATCCCCTTCACCGTTTCGACGCCGCCCAAGGCTTCCATGAGAAACGAACGTGCGTCTGTAGCCGAAGAAAACGCTTCGCGCGCATTCTGCTTGATGCGCGGCGTGGCGAGGATGGTAAGCGCCGTCATCGGGATGACGAAGGCAATCAGCAACAAGGTCAGCTTCACGTTGTAGAGAAACATGATCGTGAAGTAGATGAAGATCATCAGCAGATTGAGTACCGTCGTCACCGTGGATTCGGTGAGAAAAGCGCGAATGGTGTGGTTTTCCTGGAAGCGCGCGAAAACGTCGCCGGTCTTGCGCTTGGCGAAAAAGCTGAAGGGCAGCGAGAACGTGTGCCTGAAGAACTGCGACATCATCGCGAAGTCCATGTTGCGCACCATGAAGTTCGCAAGATAGGCACGAATGGTCGACATGAGCTGAGTGAACAGGTTCGAGATGATCAACCCGCCTATCAGCACATGCAGCAAGCTGACGTTCTGATGCACGATCACGCCATCGAGAATGTTCTGGATGATGAGCGGCGGAATTACGCCCAGCACTTGAATCACGAAGGTCGCTAGAAACAGATGCAGCAGGACCTTCTTGTACGGCTTTAGATACCCCACGAAGCGAATCCACGGCGAACGCGATACCGCTTGCCGCGCCATGTCCTGCACCGGAGAAAAGAGCAGACATGTGCCGCTCCAGCCGCGCTCGAACTCGCCCACGGTCATCTTCTTGAAGCCGATGGCCGGGTCCGCGACCCACACGTTGTCTTTCGAAATGCCGTAGACGATGATGTAGTGATATCCCTCCCAATGCGCGATGAACGGCATCTCGAAGCCGCGTAGCGACTCGAACGTGCACTGCACGCCGCGCGTGGTGAAGCCGAGCGCATCGCCGGCGCGCGCAAGACTGTCGAGCGTTGCGCCTTGCGTCGTGACGTTCGCCAGTTCGCGCAGTTTGCCGAGCGTCATGTTGATGCCGTAGTGCTTGCAGATCATCGCAAGACACGCGGCGCCGCAATCCATTTCCTCGGCCTGCTCGACCCACGCAAAGCGCTTGATGACGCGCTCGCCCATCTCGGGCTTGGTGTGGAGATCGAGCATCGACGGCAGTCTGCGACGCTCAGCGAGTTTCTTCTGACGCTGCAGTTCGCGCTCGCTGAAACGAATGCGTTCTTCCAGCACTTCGCGCAGCTTCACATTGCGCTCGATGATGAAATGCACCGTCTTTTCAGGGATCACGAGCAGGCGCGTGTCCGTGAGCGCAATGGCCGACGCCATCTGCTCCTGACGCATCACGCACGCCTTCTCGCCGAAGATTTCACCAGGCCCGAGCGTGGCGAGCACATGCTTTTCGTTGCCGTCTTCGCGCACGATCCGCACTTCGCCCTGCCGCACGACATAGAGGCGCCGGTCGTCGCGCGAGTCTTGCTTGAAGATCTCCTTGCCTTCGCCGACGCGCTTGACGCCCACGCTGCGCACGCATTCCTCGAGTTCGGCCTTGTTCAATTTGCCGCGCAGATCGAACAGTTTCGCGACGAAGCCGCCCGCCGAACTGATCGCGACGAAGCTCGTGACGAACGCGAGCGCAGCCGGGTTTCTTGCGATAATCGGCTCGATCGCATTGCGCGGGATGAACAGCAGTTCTGTCTTGCCTGAAGAACGCACCGACGATTCATGGCGATACTCGCGCAGCATGGCGATATCCGCGAACGTCTCGCTCGCCTTCTTCACTCCCATGCTGATTTCCTTGCCGTGCTCCTCGGTAAAGATGCGCACAGAGCCGGCCTTCACGACGTAGAGCCCGTCGGCGGAATCCCGCGCATTGCACACGGTTTCACCGAAGCCAAAGCGGCGCGACTGAGCATGTTCCGCGAGTTGCGCGATCTCCTCGCGCGTGAACGGCGAAAGAATCTCCACGGTCGCGAGAAAGTCGGCGGGCGCATCCAGGCTCGAAGGGGCGTCCATATCGTTCGCTCTGTCGTAGTTTCGGCTTGGTTCTGGCTTAACGTGCTTCGATCACATGTTCCTGCGCGCGCGCCACCAGCCATTCCTCGCGCAATAGCCGGCGAATCTCGGCTGCAACGTCCTGATCGAGCTTCGCGGGATACTTCGACGTAACCGAGAAAATCTCATAGGAAGAGCCATCGGCGGATATGAACGGGCCGAGCAGATCACCGGCTTCTGCATTGAAGACCTTCGCTTCGATCTCCGGCTTGAGTTGCCCGCGCATCACGCGGCCTATCACGCCGCCTTCTTCGCGCGTATCGGCGAGCGAATGTTCGCGGGCCATGTCCGCAAAGCTGTCTGGGTCGTCGTTGAGATACGAGATCATTTCGCGCGCGCTGCCTTCGGTATCGAGCAGAATGTGGCTCACTTCGATACTGTCGAACTTCGGCGAATTGAGCTGAAAATATTCTTCGACCTCGCGCTCCGTACCGATGTTTTCAAGCATTTTTTCCTGATACAGCGTGTCGGTGATGAACACTTCGAACTCGTCGAGACTCACGGAAAGCGCATCGAGATAGTTGTTCATGTCGGCCGCGCGATGCAGTCCGCGAATGCGACGGAACTGGTCGGCGCGCGTCTGGATCTCATCGTCGCTTAGCTTGACGCCCGCCTTCTTCGCCGCGCGCACGGTCAGCTTGTCGCGCACCAGTTGCTCCAGCAGGCCGTCGAACTGGCCGTTGAGCTTCAACAGTCTAATCAGTTCGCCGACATCGACCACTTCGTCGTCGATTCGCACTATCGCCGTCATGTCGTTCTCCGTTGATTTGAGGATGCATCTCGCAGCATGTCCGACCGGTTCCGCGTGCGTAACCCTCCTTCCCTATCCCGCCACATTGCGGAAGGGGTCGAGCCCGAGGTCGATGAGCCGGCGCTCGCGCACGACGATCTCGGCAGTGGCGGTCATGCCGTAACGCAGCGGATATTTCGTGTCGGCCACCTGATAGAAGTCGCGATCGAGTGTCACGCGTCCTTCGTAGACAGGCTGCTTCGTGCCAGGGCTCGGCTTGGTCGCGGGCGAGATGAACGCGAGCGTGCCGTCGATCACGCCATAGCGTTGGTAAGGAAACGCGTTAAATTTGAGCTTGACGTGCTGTCCCTCGCGAAGAAAAGCACGATCGTGTTCCGCAATTTCGATCTTTAACACGGGCCTGGCGTTGGCGGGGGCAATGCCGCCCAACGGCGTGTTTGCCTGAATCTTGTCACCGGTCTGCGTGGATGTGACATCGGTGACGACGCCCGATACCGGCGCGAGTATCAGCAGAAAATTATCCTTGTCGATATTTTCGAACTTGATGCGCGCGGCAGCATCCGCCACGAGCCGCGCGGTCTGTAGTTGCAGACGCAACTTGTCTTCCGTGCTCGCCACTTCGCGCATGGCGGATTCATATTGCAAGCGCAGATTGGTCGATTCCTGTCCGCTCGTTTCGAGTTGCGCCTTCGCCTGCGTGAATTCGTGGCTCAGACGAAAATCCAGTTCTGCAAGTTTCGACTGTTCCACGCGATAGCCGCCATCGGCTTCGAGATACGCGTTGCGTTTGACTTCCACTTGCGATTCCGACACCCCGCCGCCGCCCGGCAAGGCAAAGAGCCGTGTGAAGCGGTCGAGTTCGGTCTTCGCGGCATCGCGTGCGCGGCGGGCGTTTTCGAGCACGCTGCGTTGTTCCTGCAATTGCGCCTTCTGTCCTTCCGCGAGCTTGCTCGTGCCTTCGTTCACGCGCTGTTGATGCTGATGCTCTTCCACTTCCATCTGATTCTTCAGCGCGACGATCTTGCGCTGCATGAGCAGCTTCTTCTCGGGGAACTGCTTCCATTCGCGTTCCGCATCGTCGAGCTTGAGTTGCGCTTCGAGCGCATTGGTCGCCGCTTCGATTGCACCACGTGCATTGAGGCGCGCGACGACGTCATCTTTGCGTACGGGCTGGCCTTCCGCGATGAAAAGCTCGGCAAGCTCGCCGTCGATCGGCGCGTAGAAGCGCCGCACTTCGGACTCCGGCGCGAGCGTGCCTTGCGCGGCCACGGTGACATCCGCATGTCCCACGAACGACCAGACGAGCGCGGACGCGACCAGCGCGACCATCGTGTAGATGAGGGCTTGCGTCAGGCGCAGCGGCTCGGCCGTGAGTATGGCGATACCTTCCGCGCCATGATCGACCAGCGCTTCCGATAAAGGTTTAAGGTGCGCGTCTTTCTTCACCGCTCGTGCCTCCCGTGGTTGCCGTCGTGATGGTGTTGGCACCGATCAAGCCGAGCTTGGTCTTGAGCAACTGCGGTTCGAGCACCATGCGTAGATCCTGCAGCGAGCGGCGCTGCAGGCTCGCCTCGTTGTCTATCTCGCTTGCAAGCGCCGCCCACTTACCGTTGTCGGCCTTCACTTGCCGGAAGATGCGCATGCCGCGTGTGGCCGCATCCTCGGCATCGGTGAGAAGTCGCGCCTGACTGCGGAACGTGTCCGACACACCCGATTCGAGCCGTTGCGATCCGCCGATGCCACCGTTCGTCCGATACTGATTCCATAGCGTCTGTGCTTGCGACATGAGGCTTTGCGCGCGCGCAGCAGCCTTGTCCCGGAGCGAAGCGACATCAGGCACGACCTTGTTTGCGAACCACGTGTCGCTATCGAGATCGAGCGTTTCGTAGAACGACAGCAGCGCTTCGTCATAAGCTTTCGTGCCGCGCGCCTTCTGCAAATCTGCGTATTGCGCGGCCACGGCTTTCTTGTGCGCGAGTTCCTTTTGCGCAGTCGCGGACCATGAGCCTTGCGGCAATTTCTGCAACCCGTCCAACGCATCCGGCGTCTTGCCGTCGCGCCAGGCATCGGCGATTGCAGCGTATTGTCTGAGCACCTCAGGTGGCGGCAGTTGATCCGCACTGATCTGTTGATACCGCTCCTGAAAAGGCGGCGTCGAAAAATTCGCCGTATTTATGGTTGCGGCAAGCGGTGCGAGGCTCGTGCCGCTCGCCGCGCTGCGCAGATCCGCATAGCGCTTGAGATCGGCGCGCACGCGATCGAGGCCGCCCAGTCGCGGATATTTGTCCGCATAATCCTTGAGCGCGCCGTCGATGGAATCGAGATCGTCTTGCGCAAGACCCTTAACGATGGTCGCATTCAATCGCTCGATAGCCGCGAGGTAGACAGAGTCGTCGCTCTGCAACTTGCGCAGATGACTAAGTGCAAGCGCATACGGCTCGCGAAACTCGGGCACATAGCCCGCAAGCCGGTCGAGATCGCGTTGATGCCCCGACGCATCCGCTTCCCAGTGCTTCAGAATTGCGCCGATCCGTCCTTCATCGTCATACATGCGAATGGGCGCATCAGGACCTCCGCGGCTCATCACGAAGCTCTCCAGTTTGCCTATCCAGTCGAGCTCGTCGATCATGGAGCGCACATCGGGATTGTTCTGACCGAGGGCTTTCATCTGCGCGATGATGGCGTCGGCGTTGGCGAAGTCGCCATGTTGCAACGCGGCCAGCCAGCGCGGAACATTTCCCTTGAGCACGGCTTCCGTGTTCATCGCGGCGAATTGCGTGTCTTGCGGATGCGTAAGCAGATAGTCGCTCGTGACGCTCGCAGCTTGTGCATAGTCGCCCTGCGCCAGCAGCGATTTCGCCTGACGTTCGTTCGATCCGCTGTAAAAGAGCGCCGCACCACCGGCGAGCATCGCGATCAGCACACCCGCTCCAATCATGCGCGTGCGGCGCGTTGTACGACGGTCATCGCCTGCGAAGGCCGTATGCAATTCGGAAACGAAAAGCGCCGTCTTGCCACGCCGCTTCTTTTCAGGGGCGGCTTCTTTTGCGGGGACAGGCTGCGAATCCAGATTGATTTCGTCTTCGATCGCCGCAGCCTGATCGACGCAAAAGATATCGAGGAACGAGTGCGCCGATCCGACGAAGGTCGTCTTGTCGCTGTCGAAGTTATTGTCGGCATGCGAGGCAGCCATTTCCGTGAGCGTCGATTCGCTCTCTTCGCCATGCAGATGCACGACATAGACGAAATGCGTGCCTCCGAAGGCAAGCGTGTCGCCATTCTTCAGTTCGACCGCTGACTCGCCCAGGCGCGCGCCATTCACGAAGGTGCCGTTGGTGCTGCCAAGGTCTTCGACGAACGGCGCCGCGCCCTTGACGAACACGTGCGCATGCCGCCGCGATACGTAATTCACCTGATGTGGATACTGCTCTCGATGACGCGCAAACGTAGCGTCGCTCTTGCTCACGAGAAACGGGAATTGCAGCAATTCGACTGGCTGCAAGTTCAGGTCGTTGCGCTGCGGAACGAGCGTGATGCTCAAGGGCTTGACGGCCACGTTGCGGCGCTTGCGCGGTGCAAATTGCACGCGGTATGCGAGACGGTTGCCGAACCCGATCTCATCGCCCGCACGAACGCGCACGGGCATTTCGCGCACGGGTGTGCCATTCACGGCGGTGCCGTTCTTGCTGCCGAGATCGGCGATATAGACGAGGCCATGCTCGATGAAGATGCGCGCATGACGACGCGAGAGTTGGGCGACGGCTTCGGGCGGGCTGGTATCGAACGGTGCTTCCGCGCGGCCAATGGCGAAGAGATTTTCGTCGATACGAATCTCCGCCAAATTCTCGCCGATTCCGTTACGAGCGAGCGGCTTCAGGACGACATCGAACGCTTCGCCCACGTTCGGCTGCTGTTCCGCTATCGGATCGCCTGGAGCCATGTCCATGTCACGAAGTGAGTCCACGAGCCTTGAGCGGCGCATGGAGCGGATGGGTCGTCCCGCCAGCCGAGCTATGCGACGGCGGGTGTTGAAAGTTTAAGTCACGCATTATCGTAGTCAATCGTGCAGCACTGGCTTAAAACGCCATACGCGAGCCGCTTGAGGCGATATGGAACGATCGTTAGCAAAGCTTGAGGATTGCTCACTGAGGTGTATCCGTGGATGCGTTCTGAACATTCACCGTTGGCCATCCGCCGCCGAGCGCCTTATAGAGCGTCACCGTATCCGACAGGATCTGCTGATGATTGGCGAGCAGCGCAAGCTGTGCGGCGAGCAAGGTGCGCTCGGTTTCAAACACTTCCAGCTGAGAAATCACGCCTTCCTTGAGCTGCGCGTCGATCTGCGCCGCGACGATGGTCAGATGCTCTACTTCCTGTTGCAACTCGACGCGCTGCTTCGTATGCGAATCGAGATTCACGAGCGCATTCTCTACTTCCTCGAACGCGCTCATGACGGTGCTGCGATATTGCTGTTCCGCGACCGTGGTTTGCGCTTCGGTGGTCTTCACGTGAGCACGAACGCTCGGATCGAGAACCGGGATGTTGATGCTTGGCAGAAAGCTGAAGGTGAAAGTTTTGAGCAGGTCCGTCAGCGCGAAACTGGCGCTGCCGCCGCGCCCGGTGAGACTGATGGTCGGCAATTGCGCGAGCTTCGCCTGACCGACGAGGTCATACGATTCGAGCACGCGATACTCCGCCGCGACGAGATCGGGACGCCGTGCGAGCAACTGCGATGGCAGCCCCGACGGCACCGGCGGCGCCTGCACACGCGTTTGCAGATGCCCTTCCGGCAGCTTGAATTCGCCTGCGGGAACGCCTGTCAATGTAGCGAGCGCGTTATTGGCAAGATCGCGCGAACGGCGCAATTCCAGCAGATCGCGCGTGAGGCGGTTCAATTCCGCGCGCTGCGTCAAAACCTGCGTATGGGGCACGAGACCGTTCTTTTCCATGCCCTCGAAGATCGTCAGGATTTGCCGGTTGGTCGCGATGGTCTTCTTCTGCTGCTCAATCTGATCGTCGAACTGAAGAATCTGGAAGTAAGTGGTCGAAACGTTGGCGACGAGTTCGAGATAACCCGCGCGCCAGTCGGCCTCCGTCGCGCGAAATTCGGCCTTCTGGGCTTGCACGCCTTTTTCCACCGCGCCCCAGATGTCGATGTCCCAGTTCACTTGCGTGCCCAGGTTGTATTGCTTCGAAAACATCTGGCCAGTGGTCTTTTCGAAGCTCGCGCCCGCACCCGCATCCATGGAAGGCAACGCGCCCGCACGGGCCTCGCCGATCTGCGCGCCCGCCACGTTGATGCGCGCGGCCAGCACCTTGATATCGAAGTTGTTGTCGATAGCCTGGCCGACGAGCGTATCCAGCGCGGGATCGTGGAACTGCTTCCACCAGTCGGGCTGAATGGTGGCAGCCGCTGCGACCTTGGGCGCGTCGATCTTGGTGAAGGCGGTCTTCTCAGGCGTGTCCGGGCGTTGATAAGTCGGCACCTTCACGTCGATGCAACCGGCGAGCAGAGCAAGCCCGCTTGCAAGGCCGACGCGTAGCAGCCCAAAGCGCAAAGAGCCTAAGCGCAAAGAGCCAAAGCGCAACGATGGCAACAAGGCTTGCACGATCTCGCTCCCGGTGAACGCGCACCGACGGTCAGGTTGAGTGTGGAGGCGTCGCGGCCCGGCTCGTCGATTCATCGAGTAAATCACAAGGCGGAACGGGATGCCATACGGATCGAATCGGAGGCCGCCCGCCGTCTTGCGAACGGCGGGCGGGTATTGCAAGCGAGACTCCCCGTGCCTCGCCTTTACCGCGTAACCACATTGATGCTTTACCGCGTCACTGCCGCTTTTATTCCCGGCTTCACGAAACAAACGGCGTGAACACGTTGATGTTGCTGACGTTGTGTGCGTCCTGCTTCGGCTTGACGTTCGAGGTCATGTCGCTTGCGAATGCAGCGTTGAGGCCGTTCTGGTTGAACGTGTTTTGCGTCTGGTTTGCGAGTTGTTCCGTCGTACCGCTCAGATCGAACGCGCTGCTGCTATAGAACGGCATGAGGAAATTCATGCCGCCGCGCACGGCCGACATTGCGTCACGGTCCATTTCGGCTTGATGGGAAAGATCGCGGATGGTCAGAGTGGACATGATCGAAGGCTCCTGGATAAGGTTGATTTAGCTCAGTACGGGACTGGCGCCAAGGTTGACGGTGCTGATGTTCTGCGCTTCCTGCTTTGGCATGACGTTCGACATCATGTTGCCGCCGAAGGCCACGCCCACGCCGTTTTGATTCACCGTGTTCTGGGTCTGGCCGATCAGTTGCTGCGTGCTGAACGAAGATTCGAACTTCGTGATGTCGATGCCGGGAAACAGGAACGACATGCCGCCGCGCACGGCCGACATCGTCTGGCGATCGAGCTCTTCGGTAACAGGCAGGTCTTGAATGGTCAGCGTGGTCATGGCGGTTCTCCTTGGGACTTCGCGCTTTGCGCATCGGGTGGTGGTTGGCGACAACTTGTTTGCGTGAGCTGTTAAATGCATAGGGTGTGCCAGTCGTCGTTCGATGCGGAAAAATATCTAGCAAAGCCTTGTCGCACATAAGCACGGTCGACGTAATGCGCTTAAAACTCAACCCACTGATGATGGTCTTCTACCAACACTTCGGACTCCAACTGTCCGTTATCGAACGACATCGCTTTTCTTGGGCCCGAGACGAACGCTCTCATCCGCGAAACGTCTGCGGATACGGCGTATCAACAGGGAAAGGCGGCGCTTAAGGCATGCGCGCCGCTTACTTGACGTAGATCGTGATCTTCTTCGAGTACACAGGCGGGTCGGTCGGGATGTGCCGGTCATCGCCCATCAAGAGCTGAAGTGTGTGCTTGCCCGGTGGAAGTTCGATAGTCGTTTCCGTTTCGCCCGCGCCGTAGTGCAAGTGATTGCGGTCTGACGGAATCTCCTGATCCATCGGCGGCAAGTCCGTATCGATCAACAGGTGATGATGCCCCGTGTTAGGGAATTTGACGCCGCGCGGCGCTACGCCCATGTACCGTAGACCGAACCACACCTTGATAGGTTTGCCCGCCGCGAAGGTCTGGCCATCGTTTGGATAGCCGATATAGGCGTAAGCGTTGGCGGGCGCCGGCGTCGGCCCCGCTACGGCGAATTGCACTGCAAACACAGCGGCAAGCAATGCAAAACGTGATAGCGCGATTGCGCTGACGGTTCGGTTCTTCATGTCATTCCCCTCGGCTGCGCGGTTGCCGTGCATGCTTCATCTCATCGTGATGGTGATCTTCTTGGAATAAACAGGAGGATCGTGCGGTACGTGGTTGTAGTCGCCCATCAGCAGCTGTAGCGTGTGCTTGCCCGGCGGAAGCTCCAGGCGCGCATCGGTCTCGCCCGCGCCATAGTGAAAGTGATTGCGGTCGGAGGGAATCTCCTGATCGAGCGGTGGCAGGTCCGTATCGATCAGCAAGTGGTGATGTCCGACGTTGGGCATGTCCACGCCCTTCGGACAGACGCCCATGTTGCGCAGTCCCATGCGTACCCAAAGTTTGCCGCCCGAGATCACGGCGCCGTCGGGCGGCCAGATGATGTATGCCTCGGCGTTCGGCGGAGCGGGAGTGCGCTGACGCGCGGCGGAAAAAGACGTATCGGCGGCGACGGCGGCGAGTGAAGCCAGTGCGCCAAGCACGGTTCTTCTCAACATGTTGTGCATGCCTCTTGATGAACAGTCACATGAAGGACTGACGAATGTGCGAGCTGAAGATACTGTCGTACGCTCGTGCGTGGAGCGATCAAGCCGTCGTCAGGTTTTTAGATTAGAACGTAACGTTTAAAAAAGATACTTACCAGAGAACGGAAGCGCACTCCTCATCACGCATACCTGCTTAATGGGGATTTAAGTGCCGACTGACCGCGTGCTATCTTTGTTTGTGCTGCAGATGCACGAGCGCGACGGCAAATGCATGGTCCTCGCATGCGCCGACTTTGCATGAGCATCCAGGCGACAACGACAGACGCGCGAACGGCGCGCCCCTAATCAAGCCGGACCGAAAGGGTGTGAATATGTGGCGGACTCTCTTCATCGCAGGCATGTTCGTGACGATGGGCGGCGCGTTCGCAGCGCCTTCCGATCCACCGCTTGAGAGACCTCCGGTCGCGGCCGCCGACACTCATGTGAATCGCATGGCGCTCGTTATCGGCAATACGCACTACGGCGACGCCCCGCTGCCGGCCGCGGAGCACGACGCATACGATATGAGCGTTGCGCTCACGTCGCTCGGATTCAACGTGACGCGCCGTATCGATCTCAACGAAACCGCCATGCGCGACGCGCTCGACACGTTCGTCATGCAACTGGGTCCACACGATACCGCGCTCGTCTACTTTGCGGGCCACGGTCTGCAGGCAGGCGGCGATGCCCTGCTCGCCCCGCTCGATGCCCGCGCCGATGCGCCCGTCACGCTGGTCGAGAAAGGTATTCCGGTGAAGGATGTCGTGGCGCGCATGGTGCAGCGCCGTCCGGATGCCGCGAACATCGTCGTGCTCGACATGTGTCTGAACGATCCCTTCGGTGCCGCGCCCACCGAGAGCGTGTCGTTGCCCGCGAACACACTGGTTGCGTACGCAACTACTTTTGCGACCGAAGCCGCCGAGACGGAACGCAACGGCCTTTACACCGCCGCGCTGTTACGAGCGATGTCCGGCGAAGCACGCACCACATCCCGGGTATTCGAAATAGCCGCCGCAAATGTCGCGCGGCTGACGCACGATAGCCAACGGCCGTGGATCGCATCGACACTCGATGCCGCATTCACACTCGCACCGATGTCGTTTGCTTCCACGGACGCCATCGATGCGACGCAATCCGCCACGGGTACGCATACGCGAGGCATTCTTCCCAAGGACAGCAGCGAGCAATACGAACTGACCTTCTGGGAATCGATCAAGGACAGCACGTACCCAAGCGATTACGAAGCCTATTTGAAGGCGTATCCGAACGGACGATTCGCCACGCTTGCCAAGGCGCGTATCGATCGCTTGCGTGCGGCGGCCGCAAGTGCGAAGCCCGCGGCATCGCCGCAGTTGCCAGCTTCGCCTACTCCGGCGCCGACGCCCAAGCCCGCGCCGCCTGTCGTCGTTGAAAAGCCGCGTCAAACCGCGCCCACGCCCACGCCCACGCCTGCACCGGCAACCACGACCGCCACTGTCGCAGTTGCATCCAAACCCGCAGCGAAGACTTCCGCAGGGGCCGAAGTAAAAGACTGCCCGTCTTGTCCCGCGCTGGTCCCGCTCTCGGCTGGCAGCTTCAACATGGGCAGCAACAACGACGATCCCGCAGAAAAGCCGCCGCATCGCGTGGCCATTGCGCAGCCGTATCTCATCGGCAAATATGAAGTGACAATCGAACAATGGAATGCATGCGCCGATGCCGGCGCATGCACACGTATCTCACCCGATGGCGACGCCGGCAACGCGCCGCCCGCCAATGCGCCGATGCGCAACGTCAGTTGGGACGACGCGCAGGTCTACGTCAAATGGTTGAGCAAGGTGGGCGGCAAGGCATATCGCCTGCCGACCGAGGCCGAATGGGAATATGCGGCGCGCGGCGGCACGCAGAGCACTTACTGGTGGGGCGATCAAATGAAGAAAGGCAACGCCGACTGCAAGGATTGCGGCGAGCCTTATCGTCCCGAAGCGCCGACGCCCGTAGGCTCATTTGCCGCGAATCCGTATGGTCTCCACGACATGAACGGCAGCGTCTGGGAATGGGTCGCCGACTGCTGGCACGGCAACTACAAAGGCGCACCGGCCGATGGCCACGCGTGGGACGATCCATCATGTTCAGTGCGCGTGATTCGCGGCGGCTCGTGGCGCGAAGGCGCGAGCTATATGCAATCGGCCACGCGATTCAAATACAGCTCGAGCGTGAGGCAATCGCAGAACGGTTTTCGTGTAGCGCGTGACGCGCAGTGAAGGCACGCAACGCAAGCGTGATGACGAATGAATTTTGTGCTATCGCTTAATCGTCCAGGGCAGGATTCATCCGCAACGATCGGCATACTCATTGACCCTTCCGATCATCGTGAAAGCCATGCGTTTTTTCACTTCGTCACCGTACGCCACAGCGCGCTTTTCCTCGGCAAGAGTGGCCATTGCCGTTGCAGCGCTGCTAGGTTCGAACGTGGCGCACGCAGTCTGCACCTGGATAAATGGTCAGAGCACGCAGACTTACGTCTTCGCAATTCCTAGCGTCAGCGTTGGACGCGATACCGCGGTCGGTACGTTGCTGTATAACGCTCCGCAGCAAACCGCCATCCCGGCTTCAGGTAATTTCGCCACGTGCGCAAGTAACGGGATCGTCAACCGGAGCGTCACCGGCGGCGCCCAGGTCTCCGCGAGTCCTTACACTTTCGCCACCAACGTGCCGGGCATCGGTATGCGCTTTTACGACAGCTACGGCGGCGTGCGGCGATACTGGGGCGCTGGCGACGGGGAGACCTTCAATGGTCAGTGGGCCTGGAACGGAACGACGCTCGGCGTGGAGGTCGTCGCAACCGGATCGGTAGGGAACGGTACAGTGAATGGCGCCTTGACCGCGCAGATGATGCTTGGAGGAACGCTCGTCGACGCCATTCTGAGCACCTCGCCATTCGCGGTAGTCGGCGCGACTTGTTCGGTCAAGTCGTCGGTAATTTATGTCACGATGAAAACGGTGAATACATCTGCATTGAAGGCGGTCGGTGCATCCGCCGAGCCAACACCGCTTTCGATCAACCTCGACTGCGCGTCGAACATACGCGTATTCGTGACCCTAACTGACAGCGTGGCGCCAGGCAACCGCTCCAACACACTGACGCCGACTAGCGATTCGACCGCGCAAGGTGTTGCATTGCAAATCCTCAACGGCGATACAGCGGTGAATTTTGGCGCCGATACATCCGTGGCTGGCAACCCGGGCCAATGGATGGTCGCCACGTCGACAGGCGGCCCAATGAGCATTCCGCTCGTCGTGCAATACATCCGGGTGGCATCGACCGTGTCGCCTGGCAGCCTGTCCGGGCTCGTCACCTTCACCATGTCTTATCAATGACGCGCCTTCACGATGATCTGCCCTTGCGTATCGCGCTCGATCTTCTTAAGCACCGGCTGCGCCGCCTGAAAGTCCTCGGGCGTGCAGACCTGCTTGCCGAAATTCGCGGTGAAAGTGCGCGAGATCTGAATCGTGTTGGTCGCTGCATCGAACAGATAGCGCGATGAAAAGCGGAAGAAGCCGCTATCGAGGTCGAGGTTGTCGGGCACTTCGACCACGTGCATCGTACGAGGAAGCACGATCTGCGATACCTCGTCGAACACGCCGCCTACGCACAGATAAGGTTGCGTACGCACGCGCTCCGCAAGCCAGTTGCGCGCCTGCGTCGCGATGCCGCCCGAGAGACTCGTCAACGCGGGCAACGCGGTCGTGCCAGTGGGCCAGACCACGTCGTCAAGCGTGCCGTTCACGGTCGTGGCGAAGGGGCCGCTCGTGGCATCGACATCGCTGGTCGTGAGCGCGCCCGCGCCACGCAGATTCGTATAACGCAGACGGTCCGTTGCGATCTGCTCGCGCCGCTCCGTATTCGCCGAACGCAAATTCATACGCTCGATCTCGGCACTCCATCCTGCATCCTCGACCCAGTACGCAAAGTTGGCGACGCCTCCGGGCGCCACGTCGATCTGCAATCGCGCCGCGCGCGACAAGGGCTGCGTGGATGGCGTGTGCGAAAGCTTGCCGGCATTCACGAGCACGGTCGGGCGATCCATGTCCGCGAGTGGCAGATAGCCAAACTCGACGCTCGCCGCCGTGCTATCCGCATATAGATTCAGATCGGGCATCCATGTGATGACGTGATTGATCGCGCCCGCGCCGTAGCCTGGCACCGAAGGCAGCGAATACACCGCGCCCAGGCCAATCAGCGCGGGCTCGTTGCGAATGCCCACGGCATCGAGCAACGCGCCGAACAGCGCGACATGGTCCTTGCAATCGCCATAACGATTCGCAAGTACCTCCGTCACGCGATGCGGCACGGCGGGACTTTGACCGATGAACATCGCGACATAGCGGATATTGCGGCGTACCCAGTCGTAGAGCGTCTTTGCTTTGGCGCGCGCGTCGGCGTCGTTGCGTGTGAGCGATTGCGCGAACGCGATCACGGCGGGATCTTTCGTGCTCGGGTCCACGGAAGGTTCGCGATAGCTCGCGGCGAAGCTCGCGTAATCGGGAAACGTCGACACCATCAGACGGTCGCCGTATTGCGCGTAAGCGACCGAGCCGGTTTCGATGCGCGCAATGTGTTCGCGACGGTAATCGAACGCATAGCGCGTGCGGCCATTCGCGGTGACGGGCGGCTCGGCTTCATAGCCGCGCGCATCGGCGAAGAGCGGCTTGGTCGCGGGCAGATCGAAGATGAGCCGCTGTGCAAGCACCGGCCGCGAACCTGGATCGACGTAATAGTTGAACTGCCCCGCGATGACAGGACTCGCCTGGCTCTTGCGAAACCGCAGATGCACCGTCGAGCCGATGCCCACCGCCGGAAAAATCACCGCGCGCAGCTTGGCGTCCTGAAACGTGGGCGCGCCTGCCGAACGCGGCTCCTGGATGTCACGGATCTGCTCGGGCGAAACATCGTGACGCGCGCCGTTGGCATCGACGGAATAGGCTTCGACGATTTCCACGTTCGACACGCTGCGGTCGTACCAGACGTAACGCTGCGCAATTTCGTCGATGCCGGCCGACGTGTTCGCGCGCAACACGGTGGTATCGTCCTCCGTCACCGAACCGTCTTCGGCCACGACGAACTCGTGGCTGTCGCTGATAACGGTCGATGGATCGTCGTCGCCGGATGCGGCATGCGCAATGCCAGTCAGCGCGATCGCCAAGACGAGCGCCAGGACGAGAACCAAACGGATCGATAGACGAGTCATGTCGCGGGCGCATGTGGGAGCTGCGTCAATCGTACATGAAGCGCGCCGGGGTCGAGCGGCGTCAGCGTGCAGCGAGCTGCGCCAGATCGGCCTGCAATTCGTCGAGCGGATGCGACCAGTCGCCGAGTTGCGTCTGACGATAAAGCCGCATAGACGGATACCAGGGCGTGAAGCGCTGACAGTCATACCAGCGGCAATCGCACGCGTTTGCAAGCAGCACCCATACGGGACGATTCAACGCGCCTGCAAGATGCGCGGGCCCCGAGTCGATGGTGATGAACAAATCGAGTTCGTCGAGCACGTATGCCGTATCGCCGAAAGCCGCGAGATACGGCGCCATGTCGATGACATCGTGCGCCTGCATCAACGCACGTTCGTCATCGGTCAGCGCGCCGACCTGAAGCGAGTAGAAGCGGCAATCGGGATTGGCGAACAACGCGGCCAGTTGTTGGAGTTGCATCGACCGGTACGGCTCATGGCGCACGTTGCTGGCGCTGCGCCAGCCGATACCGACCTTCATCCGCTTCGGTTCGCGTTGCATCGATGCAAGCGCTTCATGTGGCAAGCCGCGATTGGGATTGCATGCGATCATGCCGCCGGGATTCTCCATCGGAAAATATGGCGAATGCTGATAGCGCGCGAAGAGATTGAACACGTACGTAATGCGGTCGCAATGCTGCATCTCGTGCGCACGTTGCTCGGCCGTCGGGATGACAAGACGCACGCCTTCGCGCGGGCGGACGACATCGCGCCACTCGTCGAAGACTTCGATGACCAACTCTCGTGCGCCTTCCCGCAGCAAGGCATCGACGTAGCGCGAATAGAGCACGAAATCGCCGAAGCCGCCTTCGATGGAGATCAAAATCGACTTGCCGGCAACGGGTTCGTCTATGCCGAGCAGCTTGGGACGCGCCAGGTCGATCCACGGCATGTCACCGCTAAAGAGCACGTGGAGAAGCGACTCTCCGCGTCCGACATCGCGGTTGATGCGATGCAGTGCATGCGCTTCGTGATACTTGCCGCTCGAGTAAAGCACCATCGCGAGTTCTTCGGTGAGCTGGTAGCGCACTAAGGGAGACATGTCATGCGTAAGCGCTATCCTGAGACAACGTTCCGCAAGCTCGCGCATGCCGAGATAGTTCAAGTCGATGCCGAGTTGTCCGATCCATATGCCCGGATCGGGCAAGGCGGCGAGTCGAGTGATCATGGCCTGCGCTTCGACGGCGCGCCCGGCCACGCGCAAGGCGCGCACGCTGTCTATGTTGAGCGGTAAGTTCTGGGCGTCTGGGAGACTCATTTTTGTTTTGCAAGGTGCGAAGAGCGAAGCCGCGAATGCCGGCGCTCGGGCGCACATGCTAATTGCACGGTTCGCCTTAGCTGCAAAAAAATGTCGGATCGAGCTTTCGTTGCCGGGTACGACTTCCGAGCATAGACGCAAGCGTATCGATCAGGCGAGCACGTACGTGAAACAAACGCGCCGGTTATGGTAACCGTTTCCGAGTCTGTCTCGACGGGCTTAAGAAGAAGTAGCGCCGGCATCGTTCGTTTCGGTATCGGGTTATCCTGCTGCGAGACGCGGGTTGCACCAGACATTGCGTCTGTTCTTGCATGTCTTCGCCAGGAGCCTGATCGATGATGCCTTTGCCTAACTCGAACCATGCACGGCGTCATGGTTCTTCTCTGCCATGAACGGCCGTTCACCGGATCGCCGACGGTTCCTGCGTGTCGCGGCCACGGCGGCGCTCGCCGGAGCGACAAACCCGCTCGTCGCGCAGATCGCGCCCTCGCAGTCGACGCCCATGCACAAGCGCCCGATTCCATCGAGCAACGAAGCGCTGCCTGTAATCGGCTGCGGCACGTGGCGCACATTCGACGTCGGCGACGACGCCGCCCGCCGTCGCGAACTCGCCGAAGTGCTGCGCGTGCTGTTCGCGGCGGGCGGCTCGGTGATCGATTCATCGCCCATGTATGGCTCGTCCGAAGCCGTCGCGGGCGACCTGCTCGCCGAATTGCACGCACGCGACAAGGCGTTCATCGCCACCAAGGTGTGGACCGATGGACGCGAGGCGGGCATCGCGCAAATGGAACAGTCGATGCGCCTTTTCAAAACGCCGCGCATCGACCTCATGCAGATCCACAATCTGCTCGACTGGCGCACGCAACTCGCCACGCTGCGCGATTGGAAAGCGGCCGGGCGCGTGCGCTATATCGGCGTCACGCATTACACGTCGAGCGCGTTCGGGCAGGTCGAAGCGGTGCTGCGATCCGAGCGTGTGGACTTCGTGCAAATCAACTACGCGGCCAACGACCGCGACGCCGAGGAACGGCTGCTGCCGCTTGCCGCCGAGCGCGGCGTCGCTGTGCTCGTCAATCAGCCGTTCGGCGGCGGCTCGCTGCTCGCCTCGCTTCGCGCAAAACCGCTGCCCGCGTTCGCGGCCGATTTGGGCTGCACGAGTTGGGCACAGCTTCTGCTCAAATTCGTGTTGGGAAACCCTGCCGTCACTTGCGTGATTCCGGGCACCGGACGGCGCGAGTACATGATCGACAACGTGCGCGCGGGCATTGGCGATTATCCGGATGCGGCGCTGCGAAAGCGCATCGCGGATGCCGTCGCGTGACTAGAGAGCCAGGACATGCCATGAGCGATACCTTCGATCTTCAACGCTTCGTCGATGCACAAGAAGCCGTCATCGACGACGTGCGCGCCGAGTTGTCCGCCGGCCGCAAGCGCACGCACTGGATGTGGTTCGTGTTCCCGCAAATCGCAGGTCTCGGCCATAGCCACATGGCGCGGCATTACGCCATCCAGTCCCGCGCGGAAGCCGAAGCCTATATCGCGCATCCTGTGCTCGGCGCGCGGCTCGTCGAATTGACGCGCATCGTCAACGGCGTGAAGAATTCGAGCGTCGAGCAAATTTTTGGGTATCCGGACGACGTGAAGTTTCATTCGTCGATGACGCTCTTCGCGCGCACCGCGCCCGATCCCGCGATCTTTAACGACGCGCTGCAACGCTTTTTCGATGGCCACGAGAATGAAGGGACGCTCGCCCGCTTGAAGTAGCCGCGCGTGGGCATGGCCGTTGCGCTTTCGTTGGCACTTCAACGATGGAGAGACGCGATGACTCAATCCCTCAAGCTGCACGATCACGTTAGCTGGAATACGCCGCAGGGCGAGACCACGGGCCATGTCGTGAAAGCGATCCACGAACGCACGACAGTCGATGGCCATACGGTCAATGCATCGAAGTCCGATCCGCACTACGAGGTGGAAAGCGACAAGAGCGGCAAGCATGCCGTGCACAAAGCGGAAGCGCTGAAACGCATTTCACACTGAATTTTCTTCGATTTCCGCGTCACGGCGTGCGCCCCAAGCGGGTGCACGCCGTGCGTATGAGCACGTTCCCTGCAAAATTCGCAATAAACGTTCACACTTCTACCGCGCTAGATTCGCGCAATTCCCAAGAACTGATTTGCCAAATCTTTTGAGGATTGGAAGATGAACTCGAAACTCGTGGCATTGCTCTTCGCCGCATCGGCCATTGGCCTGACTTCCACCGCGTCCTACGCGCAAGTTGCGGGCGCACAGACGCTCGGCGTATCGGTCGAGGTATCGACCGCCATCATCGACGGCTGGAGCGTCAGGAAGTCGATTCTCAACAAGCCCGTCTTCAATGAACAGGGCGCGAAGGTCGGCGTGATCCACGACATCATCGTGGCGCCGGACCGTTCGGTTTCGTTCGCGATCATCGCGGCAAACCAGTTCCTCGGCGTCTCGCATCACGACGTCGCCATTCCGGTCGAACAACTCGATTTCCAGGGCGGCAAGCTCGTGCTGCCCGGCGCGACGAAGGACGCGATCAAGGCCCTGCCCGAATTCCAGTACACCAAGGTCAAGGCAACGCCGAAGCCGCGTGCGGAGTTCGAACATCATTGATGCTTGGCAGGCAGCGGCGTGAGGTTTGCGCCGCTGCAGGCCGCTTGCGAGTTCGTCGTATCGAAGTAAGCACGCTTCAAAGCCGTGGCGGCGTTCGTTCGACGCCGCTACGCACGGCATCGGTCCGACGCAGCTTCAACGCGCTACTGCGCGCGATCGGTCAGAACGAACTCCACTCGTCGCCATGCGTCGCCGCAGCGGTCGCCACGGGCGCGGCACGCCGCGTACGCGCGGGTGCGGCAACGCGCGCGGCAGTACGCGCCACGGGCGCGGCAGGCGCATACGACCGGGGCGCAACACCACCGCCTTCGACCACGAAGAACGCCATGACTTCGTTCAGACGACGGCCCTGCTCTTCCAGCGCCTGCGATGCGGCCGCGGCTTCCTCGACGAGCGCCGCGTTCTGTTGCGTGACCTCGTCCATCTGCGTGATGGCCTGATTCACCTGCTCGATGCCGCGTCCCTGCTCCGCCGATGCCGCCGCGATCTCCGACATGATGTCGGTCACCTGAGCCACGGCCTGTGTCACTTCGGTCATGGTCGTACCGGCTTCGCTCGCGAGTGCCGAGCCGTCCTTCACCTTTTCGACGGAATCGGCGATCAGTTCCTTGATCTCCTTCGCCGCCGACGACGAGCGCTGCGCGAGGCTGCGCACTTCGCTTGCCACGACCGCAAAGCCGCGTCCCTGTTCACCCGCGCGCGCCGCTTCAACGGCCGCGTTGAGCGCCAGAATGTTGGTCTGGAAAGCGATGCCTTCGATGATGCCCGTGATCTCCGCGATCTTCGACGAGCTGTTGCTGATGCCGTGCATGGTGTCGACCACGCGACCGACCACATCGCTGCCCTTTCGCGCGACATTCGAGGCATTCGACGCGAGCGAACTCGCCTGATGCGCGTTGTCGGCATTCTGGCGCACCGTGGACGTCAATTGCTCCATGCTCGCCGCCGTTTCCTGCAACGACGCCGCCTGCTCTTCGGTGCGCTGGCTCAGGTCCGTATTGCCTGTGGCCAGCTCCTTGGCGGCGCCGCCCACCGCGCCGCTGCTGTCGCGCACACGGCTCACGGTTTCGGTCAGGCGTTCGTTCATCTCGGCAAGCGCACGCAGCAAGTCGCCAGTCTCGTCCTTCGAATCGGCGATGATCGTGCTGCGCAAGTCGCCACGCGCCACGGTTTGCGCGATCTCGACTGCGTCCTCGATAGGCCGGGTGATCGAACGCGTGATCGCAAAGCCCGCGGCCACCGCGAACAGCGTGGCGAACGAGCACAGCGCGATCAGCACGTTGCGCTGCATCTCGTACTGAGCTTCGAAATCACGCACGATCTCTTCGCGACGCGTGGCCGTGTAGCTCGCGTAGTCGTCGGTGGCCTTGACCAGTTGGGCGAGCAGCGGACGGCATTCGTCGTCCATCTTGGAGATCGCCTGGTCGTGCTTGCCGGCGAGCGCGAGGCCGACGATATCCGTCGCCACCGGGCCGTACAAGCCTTCCACGCGCGCCATTTCGGCGACAAGGCCACGGGCCTTCTCGCTCGTGTCGCTCGCCGAGGCGATCATGTCCTTGAGTTGTTTCAGGCGCGCCTGCACGTCTTCGTGAGCGCGCGTGACCTGGGCTTTTTCCAATTCGAGATCGGCGGGCTTGCTGACGAGCACGAGATTGCGTGCGGCAATGGCGCGGCGATCGACCGCGGTGCGCAACTGACTGGCCACATCGGCGCGCGCGTTGATGCCGTTGACGTAGTTCGCGAAGCCGTCGGTCGCCTGGGAAAGCGAGCGCAGCGACATGCCTGCGACGAGCACCACGAGGACGGCAAGAATGCCGAAGCCGGCGACCAGTTTGTTCTTGATCGTGATGTTTCTAAAGTTCATTTGAAGGTTCTCTCAGTCAGTTCGTGGAACTGTTTCGGCGTCGTATGTTCGACTCGTGCGCCTTGCGCGGCGTACAAGCGAACGTTTGCCCTCATCCGGGGCTTGGCGCTCTAGGAACTATTACGGCGGGCGGTTGCGAAGTCTGAAGGGGCGGAAATACGATTAGTCGGCATTTTGTCCATACCTTCGTCGCAACGGCGGTAACTTTGTCCAATCGATACTTCATCGGCGATACTTGATGCTCCTCACGCGATCAAAAGACCGATGACCGAACATCTCGACTTCCGCACGCCTGAATTCAACGCCGCCCTGGCCGCGTTACCCCTCGCGCCTGCCACGAACATCGCTCATGCCAAAAACTGGTGGGACGCGGTGCGCGGGCTGTATAGACAGTCCGACGACCTGATCAATCTGGAAAACGGCTACTGGGGCGCCATGGCCGAGCCGGTGAAGTCGATGTTCCATTACTGGATCGATCGCCTGAACCGCGAAACCACGCTGCTCGTGCGTCCGCACTGGATGACGATCCACGATGGCCTGCGTCAGCGTCTTGCTGGCGCCATGGGCTGTTCCGCCGATGAAATCGAGCTCACGCGCAACGCGACCGAGGCGCTGCTTGCGCTCATCAGCGGCTATAACGGCCTCGAACCGGGCGATACCGTGCTCTACAGCAACCTCGACTACCCGTGCGGACGCGATGCGATGGAATGGCTGCGCGAACGGCGCGGCGTCGAGCCGGTGCGCATGACGATGCCCGAGCCTGCCACGCGCGAGGCCGTGCTCGACGCTTACACGTCGGCGTTGAAAGCGCATCCGCGCACGAAGCTCGTGCTGCTGTCGCATGTCTGTTTTGCGACGGGGCTGGTGCCGCCGGTTCGCGAGATCGCGGCGCTCGCGAAAGCTGCGGGCGCAGACGTGATCGTCGATGCCGCGCATTCCTGGGGCATGCTCGACTTCGACGTGCCGACGCTCGACGCGCCGTTTGTCGCGTTGAATCTGCACAAGTGGATTGGCGCGCCGCTCGGTTGCGGGGCGATCTACATCAAGAAAGAGCGTCTCGGTTCAATTAGTTGCTATCTCGGCGATACGACCTGGCCCGCCGACGATATCCGTTCGCGCGTGCACACGGGTTCGCCGAACTTCGCGGCTTGGCTCACGTTGCCGGCGGCGCTGGAGTTGCATCAGCGCATTGGCGCGCGCTCGAAGGAAGCGCGTCTGCGGGCCTTGCGCGACGCCTGGGCCGAACCGGCGCGCGCGCTGCCGGGCGTGCGGGTCATGACGCCAGCGGATGCATCGATGACGGCGGGTATCACTGCGTTTCGCATAGAAGGACTGGCGAGCGATGTCATCGTGAAGACGTTGAAGGACAGGTTTGGCGTGTTCACGGTCGCGCGGCCGATTCCGGATGCAAGCGATGTCGTGCGTGTGACGCCGGGGGTTTTTACGCGGATGGAGCAGGCGGAGAGGTTGCTGGAGGGGATCGATTCGATGACGGGTGAAGCGGGCTGAGTGGACACGTGGGAACGCTCGTTCAACGCATCGAGCGTCCCCGCTCACCCCCCATCCAACCCCTCGATCAACGCCTCGAGCGTCTCCGAACAAGGCGCCTCGACCTTTAACGCAAGCAATGCATCCGCGCGCGTCTTGCCAATATTGACCGCCGCAATCGGCTTGCCGCTCTTCGCCGCCCATTCGCAGAATCGATAGCCCGAATACACCATCAACGATGACCCGAGCACGAGCATCGCGTCGGCGGCTTCGAGCGAGCTTGCCGCGTCCTGCACCAGCGCGCGCGGCACGCTCTCGCCGAAGAACACCACGTCCGGCTTGAGCACGCCGCCACAACGCGTGCAGCCCGGCACATTGAACGAAGCGAAGTCGATATTCTCGATTTGCGCATCGCCATCCGGCACCGACGGCGCCGTGTAATTCGTAAAATCCGGGTTCGCTTCTTCCAGCATCCGCTGCACCGCCACGCGCGTAAGCGCCGCGCCGCAAGCCATGCAGCGCACGCGGCCGAGATTGCCGTGCAGCTCGATGACATCGGGATTTCCAGCACGCGTATGCAAGCCATCGACATTCTGCGTCACCAGCCGATGCACCCGCGAACGCGCCGCCAGCGCCCGCACGGCGTGATGCGCCGCGTTCGGTTGCGCATCCGCCACCACCGGCCAGCCAATCAGGCTGCGCGCCCAGTAACGGCGGCGCGCGTAGTCGTTGCCTAGAAACTCTTTCAGCAGAATCGGCTGACGGCCCGTGCGCTGGCCCTCGCGATCGCGATAACAGGGAATACCCGACTCGGTGCTGATACCCGCGCCCGACAGCACGAATAGCCGCGGATGCCGCTCGACAAAATCCTGAAGTGCAAGCACGTGCCGTCCTGAAACCTTATTGAGATGCTCAGAATATAAGGCGAAACGCGCCGCCGCGCTGACGCACAATCCGGCCTTACCACTTTATCGAATATCAAAATTGGCTTGACCAGATCGCCGCGTATCGCTAAATTAATGCGCTGCCGCCCCCACACGAACCACATAAAGAGACACGCCATGCTGACCGTCATCTGCGAAACCCCCGGAACCCTCAAGGCCGAACAGCGCGAGAAGCCCGCGCGCGGCGACAACGAGGTGCTGCTGCGCGTGAAGCGCGTCGGCGTGTGCGGGACCGACCTGCATATCTTCACCGGCAATCAGCCGTTCTTGTCGTATCCGCGCGTGATGGGGCATGAACTCTCCGGCGTGATCGAAGAGGCGGATGCATCGAGCGGACTCAAGGCGGGCGACACCGTCTATGTCATGCCCTATCTGTCGTGCGGCAAGTGCATTGCATGCCGCCAGGGCAAAACCAATTGCTGCGTGAACATTCAGGTGCTCGGCGTGCATCGCGACGGCGCGTTCACGGAGTATCTGAACCTCCCCGCGCAATTCGTCCACAAGGCCGAAGGCGTCACGCTCGATCAGGCCGCGATGGTGGAATTCCTCGCGATCGGCGCGCATGCGGTGCGCCGCGCGGATGTGCAACCGGGACAACGCGTGCTGGTCGTCGGCACGGGGCCGATCGGCATGGCGGCGATCACCTTTGCGCGTCTGCGCGGCGCAAACGTGACCGCGCTCGACACGCGTGAAGATCGCCTGAACTTCTGCCGCCGCGAGTTGAAGGCGGACGCGACCGTGCAAATCGGCGAGCGCGACAAGGAAGAGTTGTCGAGCCTCACCAACGGCGAATTCTTCGATGTCGTCTTCGATGCCACGGGCAACTCGCGCGCAATGGAACGCGGCTTCGAATTCATCGCGCATGGCGGCAAGTACGTGCTGGTGTCCATCGTGCCGGACCGCATCTCGTTCGCCGATCCCGAGTTTCACAAGCGCGAAGCAACCTTGCTCGCGAGCCGCAACGCAACGCCCGAGGACTTCGAGACCGTGCTCGATGCCATGCGTCGCGGCGAAGTGCCGACCGATGCGCTCAACACCCACCGGCTCACGCTCGCCGACGTGCCCGAGCGCTTCTCGTCGCTACTCGACCCGAAGGCGGGCGTGGTGAAGGCAATCGTCGAGTGCTGATGAACTAGTTCTGTCGGCCGCGCGCGAAGCGCGGCCTGCCCTGCGCGTCGTGCCACGGCTCGGCGTTTTTGCACCAGATTTCGTAAGTGGGCGGAAAGAGGCCGGTTTCGTCGAAGATGCCGGTTGGCACTTCGATTTCCGGCACGCCGTCGAAGGCGAGATAGATAGGCGAGCCGCATGTCAGGCAATGATGCCGATGCCCGGTCTCCGAGCTTTGCCACGCGACGGTATCGCCCGTGATCTGCACGGCGTCGCGCTCGAAGATGGCATAGACGCCGAACGGCGCGCCGTGAATGCGGCGGCATGTCATGCAGTGGCAGAGATTGACTTGCAGCGGCCGCGCGAAAACCGCAAGGCGCACCGCGCCGCACGCGCATTGGCCTTCGTGAAGGGACGTCATGGCGTTCATCTGAAGTCTCCGTTTCGCGCTGCAAGGAGCTTCTATTCGCTTGGCCCTCGGGCGCGTTCGTTATGAGCGTAGGTCGCAAGATGCAGACTGCCTGGGCCGTGTTGTCTGGCCGCGTCCGCAAGAGTTGAATACTCTTTCACCGTCTGCTTCAGCCGTATAGCCACGAGCGCGACAAGCGCCCTGCATTAGCCGATGCAACGAGCGCACTCGATCGAATGCGCTCATCGACGGCCCTTGGCTTCAGCGAACGTAGTAACCGCGATTTTGCATGCACTCGCCGTACGCGCGCCAGTAGCGCACCATTGGCGGCTCGGGCGGCGGCATCGGCGGCATTTTCATCTCGGCGTAATTTGCATCCGATGCGCCCGAAGCCGCCACGGCGCCCGATGCGCCCGAAGCACCTGCAGCGACCGCGGCTCCGGATGCGCCCATCGGCGCCGATGCGCCCGCGGCAACCGTCGCCGAAGCGCCTGCGGGCCGGCCCGCCATCGTCGCGGATGCGCCCGATGCCGGCGCCGCCGACGCGGCCAGCGCGCCCGATGCAACCGGCGGCAACGGCGGCTCGACCGGGCGCGGAGCCCCGAGCGTGCGCGTCTCGATGGCGTTGTTCTTGGGTGCGGTCTGCGGCTCGCGCGCCATCACGACCTTGGTCGTCTGATTGGCATAGGCGTAGCAGGCCGCGTTGTCGACGCTCTGCTGCCCCGTGCTCTGACTGCGGCCGGGCAAGGCGAGCGGTTGTTGCGCGAAGGCCGCGCCACAACTGACGAGCAAAGCGAATCCCGCGTAAGTGGAAGGTCTCATTGGCTTGCGTTTCCCCGATGCGGTGTTATTAGTCGTTGCAGCGCGCACGGGGTCACGCCGGCCTCAGGCGGCAGGTGACCGCGCGCGTCTGCGCCGGGCCTGCTGCAAGAATACCGTGCCGGCAAAGTGTTCCACGCCAGAAGCACCGGCTTCATCCGCCAATTTTCGATAAAACGGGTCGGTCGCCGCCTGTTTCTCCCTCAGAACTTCATGCCCACGCCAACGCCGAACACCCACGGGTCGATCTTGAGCGAGCCAAGATCGACGCCGCCCGCCGACGCGCTCGTGCGCATCCAGATCTTCTTGACGTCCGCGTTGACGAACAGATTCTTCGCGACCTGCACATCGACGCCCGCCTGAAGCGCGGGGCCAAAGCTGCTGTGCTTGATGGAGACATCGGCGTCGCCCGCTTTCAGTTTGTCGTTGTAGAAGAGCGTGTAGTTGATACCCGCGCCGACATAGGGCCGCACGCGTCCCGCATGATTGAAGTGGTATTGCAACAGCAAGGTCGGCGGCAACACGCCCACGCCGCCGAGCCCGCCTATGCTCGATGTCACCTGATGCCGCGAGGTCGCGAGAATCAGCTCGACGCCGATGTCGTCGCGAATCATGTAGGTGAAGTCGAGTTCGGGAACGATGGAGTTGTTCACGTTGGTGTTGAGCGTGCCGAGCGCCCCGCCCGCGCTCACTTGCGGCTCGATGCTGATGGCGCGCAACCGCACGAGCACATCGCCTGCATGGATGCCGCTCATCGAAACGTTCGACGACGAATCTTCCGCCGCGTGTGCCATGCCCGCGCACAATGCCGCGCATGCCATGACGATGGCGCTAATGCCTGCTTTCACTGTTTTCATTGCTGGTTTTCCCTGTTCTGGATCGATGTCCTGCACAGGAATTGTCCCGAGCGCAGCACCGCCCGGCGTTGATGCGCGTCAAGGCAAGACGCCGTCGTCTGCTCTCCTGCGGGGGACTTTGCGCGAGAACAAGCTATGTTCGCGGGTCCGTTGTTTGCTGGCTACAATCAGGCGCACAACAACGGGAGGCGATACATGAAACCGATAATCGGCGCACTCAGCCGCACGGCGGGGATACTGCTCGGCGGCACGATCGCAGTCGTGGCAAGCGCCCAGCAACCAAACAAGCTGCACTACGACAGTACTCCGGCTTATCAGGAACACAGCTCGACGCCACCTGCCGCGGCGGCGGCATCGGCGAGCGATGCGCTCAAGACGACGCCGGGCAAGACCTCGGCGGGAAAGGGACCGGCGCCGGATCGGCCGAATGGCTTGGGGATGGATGCGGGCGCGGGCAGTATGAGCAAGAAGCCCTGAGCTTCGTGCGGGGTTGGGACGATCGCAGAACGCGGGCGTGTTCGTAGGTCCGCGCGCCTCGATGCGTTACGAACAGGCTGCCAATGTCCTCGCCCCGCTCGACCATTGCTTGGCACGCTATGACGCATCCTTCGCCTTATCCGGCCACGGCCAAGTCGCATACCGCGACGTCTTCGCTGAATCGCCGGACTCGGCTGCATCCAATGACGCTGTGTTCTGCTCGACCTCCGGCAAGTCCTCGGCAAACCAAACCACCTCGCGGCGTCGTTCCTCGACATACGCATCCCAGCCTTTCGCGTTGTCTTCGAATAGATCGTGACTCACGGTATTCGCGAGCATCGGCCGATTGAGCGTCTCGTCGAGCAGCGCCTTGGGCCACACGAAAAACGCGCCCGACGCGCGCCGGATGAACTCGCGCGGCGTCATGTCGCCCGCGACGAAGCCAAGCAGCGTGAAGTCCGCGAGCGCATCGTTACCACGCACCGCATCGGCGATGCTCGGATAGTCATCGACGCATTGACTCAGGCAGAACACGGTTTCCAGCACATCGCCGAGATGCAGCAGCAATGCGCGCCGCTCGAAGGGGTCCTGCACGGGGGACGCTTGTGTCGTCATTCGATCTTCCGTCTGTCGATTTAGTTTGCGATGCAGCGTGCCCGCAGCAAGAAAAGCCGCAACAGCGGCACGCCTCGTCATCCCAATTTTAACGAACGCACGGCGACGCCTGTTCCATCACTTTGAAAAGCGTGTCCTGAAGCTCAGCCGATAGTCGTTCGGCGATACCCCGAGCCGCCGCATGAACACGAGGCGCATGCGGTCCGCGGTGCCGAAGCCGCATTCGTAGGCCATGGTCTTGAGCGGCGTATCCGTGCTTTCGAGCGCGTTGCGCGCAGCATCGACCCGCGCGCGCTCGACGAACTCGTGCGGCGTCATCTGCGCGAGCTGCACGAAGGCCCGCGCGAAATTGCGCTCGCTCATGCCCGCGACCTTTGCGAGTTGCGACACTGCGAGCCTTTCGCCGATGTGCTCCATCACGTAACCCTGCACTTTCGCCACCGGCGATGTCTCGTCGGCAGGCGCGCTCAGATAAGGGCTGAACTGCGACTGTCCGCCGCGCCGCTGCGCGAACACGACGAGGCGCTTCGCCACCGCAAGCGCCACGCGCGCCCCGTGATCTTCCGCGACGAGCGCGAGCGCCACATCGATACCCGCCGTCACTCCGGCCGACGTCACGAGCCGCCCATCGCGCATATAGATGCGATCCAGCTCCACGCGCGCCTGTGGAAAGCGCTCGGCCAGACGCGGCGCATTCTGCCAGTGCGTGGTCACTCCGCGCCCGTCGAGCAGACCGGCATGACCCAGCGCAAACGCGCCCGTGCAGATCGAGCCGTAACGCTCGCATTTTGCGGCGACATCGGCGAGCCAGGCGGTGAGATCGGGATCGGGTTCGTCGAAAGGCAGACCCGGACCGCCCGCGACGAGCGCCGTGTCGTAGCGCCCGCGCGCTTCATGCCATGAGACGTCCGCCAACAGCCGCGTGCCGTTCGATGCGCGCACCGCAAGCGCTTCGGGGCCGACGAGCGTGATTGCGTAGGCATCGGCGGCGGGCACGAACATATTGGCTTCCGCGAAGACATCGACGGGGCCGGCTACGTCCAGCGCCTGCACGCCGGGAAAGATCGCGAGGGCAACGGTGGGCATCGGCGAAGGCGGTTTTTAGCTCGTTGAAAACACATGGCAGAAGACAGCGTGCGACTGGCAGAGTTCGACGCGTCGTTTTCATTGTCGCGACCGCGCGTTTTGCCGACACTGATACTCATCGAAACGCAATGTCTCACGCCACGGAGGCGAGTGCAATGGACACATCAGCAAACACCCGCGTCGATATCGAACGCGGCGCGCATGCCGACTTGCAGGAGTATCTGCTCGATGAAGCGCTGGCCGAAACTTTTCCGGCAAGCGATCCCATCTCGCCGAGCCATATCAGTTAAACAACCTTCAAGGAGTAATTGAAATGAACGAAATCATCGCTGGCATCCGCATTCCCGACAGCAAGATGGCGCGCGAAGCCACGCAACTCGTGCGCGATACGGAACCCGACTTGCTCTATCACCACTCGCGCCGCGTGTTCCTGTTCGGTGCGCTCGCGGGCGAACGCAAGCAGCTGAAGTATGACGCGGAACTCTTGTATATCGGCGCGATGTTCCATGACATGGGACTCGTCGATGCCTACAGCAGCGCGCACGACCGCTTCGAAGTGGATGGCGCGAATGCGGCGCGCGACTTCCTGCTCGGCTACGGCATCGGCGAAGGTGAGATCGAACAAGTATGGGATGCCATCGCGCTGCACACGACGCCGGGCATTCCGCAGTACAAGAAGCCGGTCGTCGCGCTCGTGACGGCAGGCGTTGAGATGGACGTGCTCGGGCTTGCTTACGACGAATTCACGGCGGATCAGCGCCGGCTCGTGGTGGCGGCACATCCGCGGGAAGCGAATTTCAAGGAAGGCATCATCGATGCGTTCGCGCAAGGCACCATCAAAAAGCCCGAAACGACGTTTGGCAACGTGAAAGCAGACGTGCTCGCGCTGAAGGACCCGAACTACAAGCGGCTGAACTTCTGCAGCATCATCCTCGGCTCGGCATGGAGCGATGGTCCTCACGATCATTCGACCTGCCGTAATCCGGCGCATCAGCACGCGTGACGTGAACGCATCAGCGGCAGATGCGATACGGGCCCATGTCGACGTGAAAGTGTGTCTTGTGGAGCGCGTTGTAATCGGGGCCGAGGGTCGTGTCGAACGACTGGCATGCGCCTTCGTGGACGCGTCGCAGGAAGCTCGCTTCGGGCGATGCAGAATCGTCCCAGCGCGCGAGCGTGATGCGCTTGCCGTCGGCGAGCACGAAACCCGTGAGGTCGATGGCATTGGCGCTTGCATGCTGACTCAGCGCGCCGTCTTGCCGATGATTCACGTTGCGGCACGCGTAGCTGCCAACATGCTCGATGCGCGTCACGCGTTCGCCGAAGAGTTCGACGGCGGCGCTCTGCAGGTATCGATGCTCGAAGAACGCCATCGAGAGCGCGAGCGGACACGTGGCGAGATACGGCGAGCTGTAGCGAACTTCGGCGGATTGCGTCACGCGCACCACGTCCTTGAGTCCGCAGCCGCCGGGGGCCGATGAATCCGCCATCGGCCGATAGTCGAGCCCGGATTGTTCGAGCGCGGCCCGGCACATGTCGGCGTCGTGCAGCGTGCGCCAACGTCGGAACGTGGTGAAGAAGTCGGGTGGCGCGCGAACATCGAGCGGCGTGAAAGGATCGTATTGCGCGGGTACGCTAATGCGGCGCGCATAGACCGCATAGCCCAGGCCGAGCGCCGCGACGCACGCCACCAGCAGCAGCCACGCGACGAATCGACCGATCAAGACGCGCGCCCTGGTCGAAGCGGATCGACGCGCAACTGTCAGCTCCCTTCCGCCGCGTGCGTGCCGCCTGACTGCACGCGCTGTGCGAGCTTCGCGTCGTAACTCGAATGAATGTGCACGCGCTTCTTGTCGGGGTAAGCGTACGAGTAAGCCTTGCGCAATGCGAGCGATGCCTCGTGAAAGCCCGACAAGATGAGCTTCTGCTTGTTCGGATAGTTGGCGATATCTCCGACCGCGAAAATGCCCGGCCGCGACGACTCGTAATACGAGGTATCGACTTCGATGCGTCCGCCGCGCACATCCAGGTTCCATTGGGCGATAGGCCCGAGATCCGCCACGAGGCCATACAGCGCGACGAGCTTGTCGGCGGCGAGATCGGTGGTGCCGTCAACGTGCTTGATACGCACGCCGCGCAAGGTGTTGCCGGGCGCGTCGAGCGAATCGATCATGCCGACGACGAACGCCATCTCGCCCGCCTCCACGGCGCGCTTCATTGCCGCCACGGATGCCGCCGCCGCCGAAAATCCGTTACGCCGATGCACCAGCGTGAGCTTCTTCGCGACGCCGCGCAAAGCCAGCGCCCAGTCGAGCGCGGAATCGCCGCCGCCCGCGACGATGACCTCGCGGTCCGCGAAATCTGCCAGACGCGCGACGCTGTAGTGCACGCCGTTGTCTTCGAGCGCGTCCGCTTGCGGCACTTGCAGGCGCTGCGGCACGAACGCGCCATTGCCCGCGGCGATCAGAATGGCGGCGGCATCGAAACGCATGCCCTGCTCGGTCTCGACAGTCCAGCGATGATCCTCGCGTTGCGCCACCGATATCACGCGCTGATCGAGGTGGATCGGCACGTCGAACGGACGAATCTGTTCGAGCAGACGATCCACGAGTTCGCGCGCGGTGCACGACGGAACGGCGGGAATGTCGTAGATCGGCTTGTCGGGATAAAGTTCGATGCATTGCCCGCCGATGCGCCCGAGCGTGTCGACAATCTGGCACGAAAGGCCGAGCACGCCGGCTTCGAAGGCAGCGAAAAGCCCGACGGGGCCTGCGCCGACGATGAGGACGTCGGTGGTGTGGATGGCGTGATCGTTCATTGCAGGGTCCGGTTGTTCATGGTCCGATCGTTGCGTCGAATTACGATACAGAAAGGCATTACAGGCGACAACGAATACCCTTTCGCCAAGTATGGCCTACTGATAAGACATCGTGAACGTGGCCAGCGCCTTCACCGTCCCGGGAACGAGCGCTCCGGCCGTACGAACATACTGAACAGATAGCGGCACATCCATCGAGCCACCCGTCGAAGTGCCAATGAAGAACTGGTTGTTGTTCCCCCATGAAGAGGTATCGGAACCGTAGGACACCACCGTTCCACCGTAGAGAATCTGCACCCCGACGCCGGATGCAGTCGACCCGGTCTGAAGACTCAACACGTTGGATCGATTGGCGGTATTGGATGCGTCCGTCAGGGTGATGGCCACCTTGGCGCCCGGCGCGCAGTTGAGTTTAAGGTCGATGGAAGTTGCGCCTCTCGCGGCTCCGCTGGCGGCGTTGCCGAAAGAGATCATCGGCAGGGTCACTCCAATCGAGCTCGTGGTGACGCTGCATGCCGGGATGTTGAGCGACGCGCTCACGGTTAGATTGGCAGCATTGATCGAGCTTCCACCGCCCGAAAAGACGACCCACGGCGCGACGTTATAGGAAAGTGCGTTGACGCCGAAGTTGGAGATCGGACCCGTCACGACGAGATCGACCTGAACCTGCAGATAGCCCGTTCCGTAGTTGCAACCAGCACATGCGTTGTAGCTGTATGAATACGAAAGCGCCAAGAGCGTCGGCGACGTCGGTGTGGTGTAGTAGCTCGATGAAGCCCACATGTAGACGCGTATGCCGATTCCAGGAATGTTCGTCGGATAGACTCCGGACGCTCCCGCCCCCGACATATTCCACGTTGACGTGGTCGACACTCCGCCGCAATCGATGCCTTGATGACCGGCCAGACTGTCGTACGATGCCGTTTTCGTGGCAATCTTTGCGCCGACCGGAGAATTTACCGGCACGTCGACATTGCCAAACGCGACCAAAGCCGTTCCAAAGCTACTGTTATAAAACGAGCAAGCAGCGTTGGCTCGCGCGGAAACCAGGCCAAGAGAAAGCAACACCGCGATAGTCAGCGCCCATCGTGCAGTACGGCTCGTCGATCCGACTCTCAGTACTAGCCACACGTGTTCATCCCTCGAAGCGACGAACGCGCGAGCCTTGAAACACTGTCATTGCCGCTCAATGCGCGTCCAGCTCCCGCGCATAGTAAGCCGCCGCGGCTTCGATCTCGTCCGGCGTCATGTTGCGCGCCACGTTGCGCATGACTTCGTTGATATCGTTGGTGCGCGTGCCATTGGCAAAAGCGGTCAACTGCGCCTTCGTATAAGCGGCCGGCAAGCCGTCGAGCCACGGGCTGCCCGCCTTGCTGTCGATACCGCCGTGACACGTCGCGCAGGGCGCGATGTTGCGCATCGGCGCACCGTGGGAAACGATCGAAGGCGCGAGCGACGCGCTCACTTTGCGCTGCGCGGGCGGCCTCGGCAAGCTCGCGTAGTAAGCGGCAAGATCGCGCATGTCTTGATCGGAGAGATTCACGGCCATCGGGGACATCACCGCGTTATTGCGCGCGCCCTTCTGAAAATCGATCAACTGTTTGTAGATCACCGATGCATACTGGCCCGCGAGATTCGGCGAATTGGCCTCGCTCATGCCGCGCTCGCCGTGACACATCGTGCAGCGCAGAGCCAGCGTCGCGCCGCGTCCAACCGCGCTCGCGTTGACGTTCACGAGCAACTGCGGCGTGACTTCGACACCCGTGAGCGTGACGGTCGGCTCGACGGTCTTTCCGCCCTCGCCCGCGTACCAGCTGCGCGGCACGCCCGCCGCGCTGCAGATGGCGTTCCAGACGCCCGTGAACGGCTCGTCGCGATGCACCGAAGGCAGCCACACGAAGCCGATCAGCGCCGACACCACCGCGATGCCGATCATCCCCAGCACGCTCGTCGCGAACCAGCGGTTCCTGAAGGTGAAGAGGCGTTCGTCGCTCATCGCTGCGCTCCGATGGGAACCGCGGGCACGGCGGTATCCGGCCGCGAGAGAAGCTGCGCGATGGGATAACCGTAGTTGACGAGCGTGAGGCCGATCATCAGCACGAGCCACAGCGCGAAGCTGTTCAACGCCACCGGTATGCTGCGCGGCTCATGCAACGCGCGGCTGAAGCGGAATTCCTCGACCGTCACGCGCGGCGCGCGATGCGCCTGTATGAGCACGATGAAGAACAGCACCGCCGAGACCACGAGAATGAACCCGCCGATCACCGAGACGATCACGGACACGGCCTGCGCCGCGACAGCAGGGTCCGTATAGTCGTAGAAGGCCATGCGTCGCGGCATGCCGAGCACGCCGACGTAATGCCACGGGAACGTCAGCACGATCATGCCGACGAACCACAGCCACAACTGCCAGCGCATCAGCTTCAGGTTTTGCAGCGCGCGGCCGGTGAGATGCGGCCACAGATCGTAGGCGATCGCGAAGTACATGATGACGATGGCGCCCGCGAAGATCAGATGAAAATGCCCCGTCACCCATTGCGTGTTGTGCACGGTCGAGTCGAGCTGATAACTCATGTTGATGAGCCCGCCCGCGCCGCCGAAGCCGAGCATCACGAAGGAGAAGGCGACGGCGAGCATCATGGGATTGGACCAGGGCAGCGCCTTGATCCACCCGAGCGCGCCCTTGCCGCCGCGCAACCGCGCCGCGATCTCCACCGACGCGCAGATGGTGAACACGGTCAAGAGCGTCGGCACCGCGACCAGCGCCGTGAACACCGAATGCATGAACTTGAAGCCCGAGCCGACTTGCGGATCGGCGAACAGATGGTGAATGCCGATGGGCATCGACACCACGAGAAACAGAATGAAGGAGATGCGCGCCATCGCATCGCTGTAAAGACGCCCACCAATGGCGCGCGGAATGATCGTGTAATACGCGATATACGCGGGCATCAGCCAGAAATAGACGATAGCGTGCAGCGTCCACGAGAAGAACACGCGCGCAAGTCCCGCGTCGATGGTGTGCTTGAGGCCGAGCGCCACCGGCAGAATCATGAACAGCACTTCGATGGCCGCGCCCACCGCCGTCCAGCCCCACAAATAAGCGCCCGCGACGGTCGCGAACATGGCGAGCGGCACCGGCTTGCCGCGATTGTCGCGCTTCCACGCCGCGAGGTTCACCGACATCAGCGCGACCCAGATCCACGAGCCCACGACCACCAGCACCACGCCGATGTAATAGAACGCGTTGCCGATCATCGGCGGATAGAAGGTGTAGAGCACCGACGCAAGACCCATGGCGACAGGCGCCATCGCGGTGACGGAGCCTATGGCGACGAGCCAGAAGCCGAGCCACGCCCAACGCTTTCCGACGAGCGGGCGCTTCAGCGCCAGTTCGCTTACCGCATAACCGAAGCCCATGGCGATCAGGGTCGGAAACACGTAGCCCATGGCCGAGCCGTGCGCCGTCACCGAGCGGTAGTACAGCTCCGGATTCTGTAGCCACGGATGCAGCGGACTGCGCACCAGCATCTGCCACGCGCCGAGCAAAAGCGCGACACCGAAGGCGATGAACGCCAGCCAGAAATGCGCGAGGACGAGGCGCTTGCTATTTAACACAGGACACTCTCCGCGAATTGGCCGGCAATTGCGCGGCCATCTGCATGAACTCGGCGCGATCCACCACTTTCACATGCGCCCACATGTTCTGATGCCCGGTGCCGCAGTATTCGTGGCATGGCATCAGGTGCTCGCCAGGTTGGTTGAAGGTCGTCTTGAAGGTCGAGACGTAACCGGGTTCGAGCATCGAATTGATGTTGGTGTTCTCGATCAGAAAGCCGTGCACCACGTCCGAACTCGTCGCGCGGAACGTAACCGGCACGCCTGCGGGCACCACGAGACATTGCGGCGTGAACGAATACTGCTGCGCGACGATCCGCACCGTCACCGAGCCATCCGCCTCGGGCGCGCTGCCGAGATTGCTTTCGATGAATTCGCCCGATACATGCAGCGATTCTGGGCGCACGGTCTCGACGCGCGAAGGCGGCATCATTGCCCAGTGGATGCCGGTGTAGACCACCATCGCGACGAGCACGACGACGATCGCCATGACAAGCATTGCCCAGCGTTTTTCGACGCGCTCGGCGACTTCATGCGAACCGGGGGAAATGGCCATTTATCTGCCGCCTCGACGAATCACGATCACTGAATCACCCCGCGCGGCAAGAACACGGCGAAGTAAAAGACGAACCACAGTCCGATGACGATCGCGGTGGAAATACCCGCGAGCGCGAGCGCGCCGGCGGGGCCGCTCTTGACTATTTCATCAAGCCGCGCGTCTTCGTTCGGGTCTTCGTTCATGTGTCGTCGATCCTCAATAAAGCGGCGCGGAGCGCAGCTCGTTGACTTCCTTCACCGTCACCGGCGCGCCGCGATTGCCCCACGCGGTGCGGATATACGTGACGACCGCCGCGACCTCCACGTCGGACAGCGACTGCGCGAACGGCGGCATGCCGTATGGACGCGGATTCTTGAACGTGCCGGGTGGATAGCCGCCGTTCAGCACCATGCGGATAGGGTTCACGGCCGAGTTCATGACGATGGACTGATTGTTCGCGAGCGGCGGAAAATCGGGCGGCTTGCCCTGGCCCTGGGCCGCGTGACATTCGGCGCATTGGGCGTCATAAATCTTCTTGCCGAGCGGCGAGAGATTCGTGCGCTGTTCGACCACGGCCTGGGTCGGCGGCTCGGACTTGTCGCCGGAGCGCGCGGGCAACGCCTTGAGATAGACGGCCATCGCGCGCACGTCGTCTTCGGAAAGATATTGCAGGCTGTCGTAGACCACTTCGGCCATCGGTCCATACACCGCGCCGCGATGCGAGACGCCCGCGTGCAGCAAGTCCACGATTTCGTCGATACTCCAGTCGCCCAAGCCCGCTTCCTTGTTCGACGTAAGCGAGGGCGCGTACCAGTTCTGAATCGGGATCAGGCCGCCTTCGAATGCCTTCGACGCGACATTGCCGCCGAGCGCGTTGATCGCGGTATGGCACATCGAGCAATGCCCGAGTCCTTCGACGAGATACGCGCCGCGATTCCATTCCACCGATTGCTTCGGGTCCGGCCGATATTCGGCCTCCCTGAAAAAGAGCGAGCGCCAGCCGATCAGCAGTTCGCGCCGGTTGAACGGAAAGCGCAGTTCATGCGGCCGGTTCGGCTGATGCACGGGCGGCGTGGACATGAGAAACGCATAAATGGCGTCGGAGTCGGCGCGCGTGACCTTGGTGTAGGACGTGAACGGCATGGCCGGATAGAGCAGCGAGCCGTCCTTCGAGCGGCCGGTGTGCATCATTCGGTAGAACTCGTCGGCGGTCCAGTTGCCGAGTCCGGTCTCCTTGTCCGACGAAATGTTCGGCGTGAAGAGCGTGCCGAACGGCGTATCCATGGGACGGCCGCCGCCGAAGGTCTTGCCAGCGGGCAACGTATGGCACGCGATGCAATCGCCCGCGCGCGCGAGGTATTCGCCGCGCTGGACCGTGGCGGCATCGGCACTCTTCGTCTGTGCAGACGCGTTGCCCGCCGATACGGCGCAGGCCGCAAAGAACACCGCCAAGGCAAGCGTCCCAAGTTGTCGGAATCGAAGCACGTCGGTTCCTCGGTTAGTTGTGGACGCTGCCGCAAGCGAGCGGCATCTTGAGGCTTCCGGCCGCGACCGGCGACACATCGGGCGGCGCGGGCAACGACGCGAGGAACGCGGCGATGGCGGTGATATCGCGCTCGCTCAACTGCTGCGCGACGTGGCGCATGCAGTCGGGCGCGATGGTCGTGCGCGTGCCGTAGCGCCATGCCCCGAGTTGCGCGCTGATGTAGTCGGCGTGCAAGCCGAGCAAGCCGGGAATGGCGGGCTCCATGCCGGTCATCGCGCCGCCGTGGCAACTCACGCATGCGGGCACGTTGCGCGCGGGATCGCCCTTCGTGACGAGCGCCTTGCCGTAATCGAGCGTCTTCGTATCGGCCGTGACGGCGCTCGGCGGCGGGAATGGCGGACGCTCGCCCGCGAAGTAATCGGCGATCTGCCTGAGATACGCATCCGGTAGATACGCGAGCAGATAGTTCATCGGCGGATACTTGCGGCGCCCGTCCCGAAACGCGAGTAACTGGTTGTACAGATAGCCTGCGGGCTTGCCCGAAAGACGCGGGAAGTAGTCGTTGCCGGTGCCTTCGCCCTGCGCGCCGTGACAGGCGGCGCAGCCCATGACGCGGGCCTGCATGGTGTCCGGGGCGCGCTCGAGCGCCGGCTCCGCCGCGAATGCGCCCATGCTCGCGAATGCCAATAGCGTGGACAACAGGAGTGCGGTGCGCTTAGTCACGTATCCCACGTTTCCCACGTATCCCCCGTTTCGAGTTGCCGTGTTCGATCAGCCGGACGTGCACGTCAATGCGGTCGCCGGCGCTTGTTGTTCAGTGCAATGCAATGCTCGTACTGCTGATGATTGTCGGGTGGTTGGATCGACGGATCGTCGTTTTTGCACTTCTGATCTTAGAAGAGCCCAACCGTTTTTCCCAGCCTGCAGATTGTCTCAATCCGCGCGTTTGCTGCGTGCGGATCGAGTGATCGTTGTTTGCGCCAGATCAATGAACCGCATTATTTTGAGATGCGTAACCACGCCATGCCGTCTTGCCTAGCCTCACCAATAAACGCTTTGCGCGTCCGCGTGAAGATTTTCGAGAAAAATATTTGCGCGCTTACTTGAGCCCGAGGCGGCGCGCGAGACGATTGAGATTTGCCCGGTCGACGCCAAGCTCACGCGCCGTCGATGCCCAGTTCTGCCCGTTACGCGCGAGCGCATCGAGGACGATCGTGCGTTCGTAGGCGGTGACGGCTTCGCGGAAATCGACGCCGGCGGCAGGTGTCGGCGGCGCGCCCGGTGACGCGGTGCGCGTGGTGTCGGCGAGACCGAAGTCGGCGGCGGTAAGCGTCAGGATGCGCGGACGTTCGCGCACGCCCGCGAGCGCCTTCAATGCGCTGCGCGCGATCAGATGCTCAAGTTCGCGGACATTTCCCGGCCAGTCGTAAGCAAGCAGCGCGGCTTGCGCATCGGCGGAAAGGCGCAGGCTCAGAAGGCCGAGGCGCGCGCGGTTCTCCTCCAGAAAGAAGCCCGCGAGCAACAGGACGTCGCGTCCGCGCTCACGCAACGGCGGCACGACGAGCGGATAAACCGACAACCGATGATAAAAATCCGCGCGAAACCGTCCCGCCCGGACTTCCTCGACGAGATCGCGATTGGTCGCGGCGATGAGCCGCACATCGACCTTATGCTCGCTGTCCGACCCAATGCGCTGCAACTGCCCGTTCTGCAGCACGCGCAAGAGCTTGGCCTGCACGGCGAGCGGCAGTTCGCCGACTTCATCGAGAAAAAGCGTGCCGCCGTCGGCCAGTTCGAATTTGCCGCGCCGGTCCGACGACGCGCCCGAGAACGCACCGCGCACGTGCCCGAAGAGTTCGCTTTCGACGAGCGTATCCGGCAGCGCCGCGCAATTGAGGCTCACGAGCGGCTTGTCGGCCCGCGACGAGAGCGCATGAATCTCGCTCGCGACGAGTTCCTTGCCGACGCCCGTTTCACCGGTAATGAGCACGGTCAGCTCGCTTGTAGCGACGATCGCGATGTCTTCCAGCAAGCGCTTGTGCGGCTCGCTATTGCCGATCATCTCGCGGCGACGCGTCCCGTTCGCCTGCCGATACGACTCCGCGCGCTGCCGTTCGGCTTCGCCGGTGCGCGCGAGCGTATCGATGCGTTCGGCCACACTCACGGTCGCCGCCGCGAGACTGAGAAACGCCTGAAGCGAAGCCATGTCGATGTCGTCGAAGCGCGCTGGATCGAGTGCGTCGAGTGTGAGCAAACCCCAAGGCCGTTCGTCGATGAAAAGCGTGCAGCCGAGGCAATCGTGTACTTCGAGATGACCGTCCACGCCCTTGACGAGGCCGTCGTAAGGATCGGGCAGATCGGAGTTGGCGGCGAAGCGCGTCGGTTCGCTGCGCGCGAGGATGCGGGCAAAACGCGGATGATCGCCGACGCGGAAGCGCCTGCCGAGCGTATCGCCAGATAACCCGTCGATCGCGAGCGGCACGAGCATGTCGCCATCGAGTCGCAGGAGCGCGGCGGCGTCGCCCGGAAAAAGCGCGCGCAGCGTACGCAAAAGGCGACGGTAGCGCTCGGTGTCCGGCATCTCGTGCGACAGGTCTTCGATCAGCGGAACGAGCGCGTCGAGCAACACACGCGAAGTCATTGCGACTACTTCAGCAGTCTTTCTGACTAGAGTCGAATCGACCATATACGAAGGTAAGCAATTGATTTAACAACCATTCTACTCTGGCACGGAACCTGTATTGCAAATTGCGAGACGAAGCGCTCCCTGCTTCGCCCTCGAACGAGGACTCCGACCATGCTGTCACCCGAACACCGCGCCATCGTCAAAGCCACCGTGCCGCTTCTGGAAAGCGGCGGCGAGGCGCTCACCACGCACTTCTACAAAATGCTCATCGACGAGAATCCCGAAGTGCGTCCGATGTTCAACCAGGCGCATCAGGCGAGCGGCGCGCAGCAGCGTGCCCTTGCCAACGGCGTCT
Source organism: Caballeronia sp. HLA56 (assembly GCF_054655155.1). Taxonomy (NCBI): domain Bacteria; kingdom Pseudomonadati; phylum Pseudomonadota; class Betaproteobacteria; order Burkholderiales; family Burkholderiaceae; genus Caballeronia; species Caballeronia sp. HLA56. The sequence continues at coordinate 783,698 of NZ_BAAHOB010000001.1, forward strand.
TGATGTACGCGCGGCACATCGACCAACTGGAACAGCTCGGCGGACTCGTCGGGCAGATCATCAATAAGCACGTCGCGCTCGATATCCGCCCGGAACATTATCCGATCGTGGGACGCTGCCTGCTCAGGTCGATCCGTGAAGTGCTCGGCGAGGAAATCGCCACCGATGCCGTGATCGAGGCATGGTCCGCCGCGTATCGGCAACTCGCGGATCTTTTGATCGACTTGGAAGAAGGCATGTACAGCGAACGCGAGAAGGCGCCGGGGGGCTGGCGCGGCACGCGGCGATTCGTGGTTACGCGCAAGGTCGCGGAGAGCGAGGAGATCGTGTCGTTCTATCTCGTGCCCGAAGATGGCGGCGCCCTGCTCGACTTTCATCCGGGTCAATACATCGGGCTGCGCGTTTATATCGATGGCGAAGAAATGCGCCGCAACTACTCGCTGTCCGCCGCGCCGAATGGTCGCGAGTACCGCATCAGCGTAAAGCGCAAAGCGAACGGCCGCGTGTCCGGTTTTCTGCATGCGAACGTACGTGAAAACGATGTCATCGAGCTTTATCCGCCCGCTGGCGACTTCAGGCTCGAACATAACGAGAAGCCGCTCGTGCTGATCAGCGGTGGCGTCGGGATCACGCCGACGCTTGCCATGCTGCATGCCGCGCTCGTCGCCAATCCGAATCGACCGGTGCACTTCATTCATTCGGCGCGCCACGGCGGCGTGCATGCGTTTCGCGAGGTGGTGGATGAGCTGGCGGCGCAGCATCCGCAACTGAAGCGTTTCTACTGCTATGAACAGCAGCGCGATGGCGACCAGGAAGCGCACGGCACGGGTTTCGTTGATGAAACCCTGCTCGCGCGATGGCTGCCCGTGACTCGCGACGTCGATGCCTATTTTCTCGGGCCGAAGCCTTTCATGAAGGCGGTGAAAAAGCATCTGAAGACGCTCGGCGTGCCGGATGCGCAGAGCCGCTACGAGTTTTTCGGACCGGCTTCCGCGCTGGAATGAACGCTGTCATCGAGCTCGCGACTGATCGTCTCGGGCTCTTTTTTACCCGGCACTGGTTACCTGAACTTACCAAAAATCGGCCATTTCATAAAACCAATCCAGCGACTAATCTACATCTGTCGCGTCACTCAGGACGCTCTTTCAAACCCCAAGCGAAGAGGAAATCATCATGGAATCACGTCTCGACTTCTACAAAGCCAGCCCCGCCGCGATCAAGGCGCTCGTTGGTGTCGAAGAGCGCATCGCCAAATGCGGACTCGAGAAATCGCTGACCGAGCTGGTCCGCCTGCGCGCATCGCAGATCAACGGCTGCGCGTTTTGCGTCGACATGCACACCACCGACGCGCGCAAGGGCGGCGAAACGGATCGCCGGCTGGCGACGGTCGTCGTCTGGCGCGAAACGCCGTTCTTCACCGACCGCGAACGTGCCGCGCTGGAATGGACCGAGGCGCTCACGCTCGTGTCCGAGGAGCACGTACCCGATGCCGTCTGGACCGCCGTGAAGCCGCATTTCAGCGACGAGGAAATCGTCGACCTGACGCTGCTCATCGCCGCGATCAATAGCTGGAACCGCTTTTCGATCGCGTTCCGCAAGATGCCCGCGTGAGGTGAGAGCCATGAACCTTCGCAAGATCATGATGTTGACGGCGGCGCTGGCGTTGAGCGCGTCCAGAGTGTTCGCGCACGATGCAGCCGCGGAAGTCGTCACGCCCGTGATGAAGCAGGCGATTCCCGAGATCGCGGGCAAGAACGTGCTGATGGCGACTGTCTCGTATAAGCCGGGGCAGGCATCCGAGGCGCATATGCACCCCGGCTCGATCTTCGCGTATGTGCTGGAAGGTCATGTCACGTCACAACTCGAAGGGTCCTCCGCGAAGACCTACGGGCCGGGCGAATCGTGGTACGAGCCGCCCGGCGCGCATCACCTCGTATCGAAGAATGCGAGCGCGACCAAGCCGGCGAAGCTGCTGGTCTTTGCGGTGGCAGGCGACGGCGATCCGGTCAAGCTGCCGATTCCGCATTGAGCGATGCCCTGGCGGTTAAGCGTGATTCATTCGGCATTCACGCTTTGTGACAAACGTGCCTAGCCATTGAGCGACAATCGCGGCGCCACGTTTATTCCGTTTCGACATCATGAAGCAGGTTCGTACTTTTCTTGCCGCCGCCGCGGTTTTCGCAGTCTTATCCGCGCTTGGCGGATGCGGCATTCTGGGATGCGCCGGCTTCGCCACCAATGGCATTGGCTTCGGCATGTGCAACATGGGCATGCGGTTCTAGCGTCGGCGCAGGTGCGCCGACTTGGCGCTTCATTCGCTTCTTCGAGAGGCGCCCGAAGCCGTCGCCGCCATGCTGATGCACCATGCGATAAAGCGCCAACGAGACGAGACGGGCGACGCCTAACGCCACCCGCCCGCGCCTTGCGCTCTACTCCTTCACCGGTGAATACGCCATCTCCAACCCCGCCGCGCGCGCATGCTTCTGCGAATGGGCATTGCGCATCGGCTTGAGTACGAAGAGCGCGAGCAGCGCGGATATTGCCGCCATGCCCGCCGCCAGCATGAAGACCGCGTGCCAGCTTCCCGTCATCGATGTGATCACGCTCGAGAACGGCACCAGCAACGCAGCCGTTCCCTTCGCCGTGTACAGCAATCCGGCATTGGTGGCCGCGAACTTCGGGCCGAAGGTATCGCCACATGTCGCGGGAAAGAGGCTGTAGATTTCCCCCCACGCGAAGAACACGATACCCGTCAGCACCACGAACGCCACCGGACTCTGCCCGTATCGCGATAACGCGACGATGCCCACCGCTTCGATCGCAAAGGCGATGAACATGGTGTTCTCGCGTCCGATACGGTCCGATACCCAACCGAAAAACGGTCGAGTCAAGCCATTGAGCACGCGGTCGATGGTCAGCGCAAAAGTCAGCGCCGGCAACGTCAGGCCAAGCAGCGACACGGGCGAATCGTGCAACCCGAAATCCTTCGCGATTGGCCCGAGTTGCGCGGTCGCCATCAATCCGCCGGCGGCCATCATCACGAACATGATGTACATCACCCAGAAGATCGGCGAACTCAACACCTGCTTCGGGCTCGCGTTGTAGACGGCGCGCTTCAACTTGCTCTTGACCGCGGCGAGCATCTGCGCGGGCGGCGCGTAAAGCGCCATGCCGAGCAGGAACACCACGAGTCCCTGACCGAGTCCGAACCATAGGAACGTGGCTTCGTATCCGCTTGACTTGATCATGTGCGCAATCGGCACGACAGTCGCGGCCGACCCCATGCCGAAGCCCGCCGCCGTGATGCCCGCCGCGAGGCCGCGTCGCTCGGGGAACCACTTGAGCGCGTTACCGACGCATGTTCCATACACCGCGCCCGCGCCGATGCCGCCCACCGCCGCCGCGAAGTACAAGAGCGGCAGTGACGACGCCACCGAGTTGATCGCCCAGGCAATCGCGCACAGCAAGCCGCCGCACACGACGACAGGACGCGGACCGTATTTGTCGACGAGATACCCCTCCACGGGCACGAGCCACGTCTCGGTAACCACGAAGATAGTGAACGCGACCTGAATCGATGCACGGCCCCAGTGATACTTCTCGTCGATCGGATTGACGAAGAGCGTCCACCCGTACTGCATGTTGGCGATCATCGCCATGCAAATCACGCCGAACACCAACTGCACCCACGGCGACGCCAGGCGCGACGTCTCCGTCTCGCGATCCATCCGGTCGGTTCCCATGCATGTCTCCTTGCCTTGTGTAATCGGACGCCGAGCGGCGCCTCCTGCGATGACGCTTCGACCGCCATCGCATATACACAGTATTTGATATATCAAGTAAGTCAAGCGAAAGAAACGGCGGGGTTTTCACTTAGAACGATGCATACCGTAAGCGCATGAAAGCTAACCGCCGCGCGTTGAACGGACGAAAAAAAGCCCGGCAGTCACGAGGCTGCCGGGCGATGGGCGTGGGCGAGACATGGCAATCCGCAACACGCACTCTCTTTATATATGAAAGCTATACGTAATGTAAAGAGGAGATTTTGTAGGATTCTCGCTTCGCGTCAGAACACGTTCACCGGGACGTTGACCATGAGTCGATACACGTCGCTCGTTCCGTCCGAATAGTATTGGCTGCCGTGATGGTGCATGTAGTAAAACTTGACCGACGTGTTTTTGAACTTGCCGTCCGGCACCGTATAGCTCGGTATCACGCCAATTTCATAGTGCGTGCCATGCACCGGCTGCCCGTCCTTCCAGTAGAGCCCGTGCTGGCTGCTATCCGGATTGGCATATTGGTTGGCCATGGCTGTCGCATCCGCGTCCCAGCCATATGCGCCCCACAGCGTGAACTTCAGGCCGGGCACGCCGTACTCCTTCATGTTGAGCGAATACGACAGACTCACGGACTTTTCGTGCGGCGCGTTGTAGTCGACATCCAGCGAATTCGAGAGATAGTCGCCCGCGGATTGGCCCACGTAGTCGAAGAACTGATCGCTTGCAATCTGCTGAAATGCGAATTGAAGCGTATGCGCGCCGTGCGTGCCGGCAAGCGCCAGGCTGTACGCGTTGTTGTTGATCGAGCCTTGGCGCTTGTCGCCGATCGCGCCCGTGTAGTAGTAGTTCAGCGCGCCGGTCCAGCGCATGGTTTTCGGGTCGCCGATACTTTGCGTCGCCGAGAGGTAGTACTGCTGCCACACGTTGTTCGCGACGCTGCCGTAGAGCGTGACGGCGGTATCGTCGCCATGGGTCCAGTCGCCGCCGAAATACGTGAACTGCGACATGTGCGTGCCGCCGTACTCGGTGGTCAGGCCCGTAACGCTCGCCATGCCGCGCGCGATCACGCCATCCACGGTACCGGCCTTCAAGGTCAGGTTCTTGATCTCGTCGCTGGCAAGCGAGAAGCCGCGATATGTCGGCGGCAGCGCGCGATTGTCGTGCGGCACGAGGAACGGGTTATCGAAGAGTTGCTGGCCGTACTTGAACACGGTGTTCGAAACACGCGCCTTCACGTCCCACACGCCGGGATACGCCCACGCGAGTTGCGTGCGCCCCGCTTCGCCCGGCGCGCCAATTCGCACGCGGTTGCCCGCGCCGCTGCCGCCGTTGAGCTTGAGCGCGCCGAACATCGTCAGATCGAAACCAAGACCGACGAGACCGCGCGTGTAACCCGATTCGAATACCGCTTGCTCGCCGAGCACCCACGCGTCCTTCTTCTCCGCGCCCTTCGCTTCGAAATGCTCGGTGTAAGAGCGCGTGAGCAAGTTCAGATGCGAGTCTTCGATCAGCCCGTTCGATTTCGCCTGATTGCTCACGGGCGCATCCGCCTCGGTATTGGGCGGCGATGAAGGCGGCGCCTCGGTGTGCCGCGACGGCGGGTCGGTATCGTCGGTCTGTGCCGGGGCTTGTTGCCCGTAGGACGCGACCGAAGCGGCCATGAAGCCGCTGAAAAGCAAAATGGAAAGCGCGAGGGAACGTTTTTGTTTTTTCATGAAAAGTATCTCCAACTACTGACTCAACCTGTTGATTGCTCCATCGAAATCCATGAAGGATTCCGAAACGAACGGATGCGAAAAGCCACGTCCGGCGATACAAACGGTCGGGACGAACGTGGCAAACGGCTAGGGCGAACAGAAGACGCGCCATGCTGCGCGCGAGCGAAATTGATAGTGCTTTATGGCGAGTTTCCGGGTTCCTCTATTCGACGTGTTTAGATGTAATCAAGCAAAGAAGCAGGCGGCGGAGGATTCCTCCGCCAACGCGCGCAACGTGGGCGTCTCCAGCGAACAACGCGACTCGGCCATGGGACAGCGCGTATGAAACACGCAGCCCGATGGCGGGTCGATCGGGCTCGGAATATCGCCGGAAAGAATCTGCACGACCTTGGCGCGCTCGACCGACGGGTCCGGCACCGGCACGGCCGAAAGCAGCGCGCGCGTGTACGGATGGCGCGGCGTTTCATAGAGCGCGTGTTTGTCGGCAAGCTCCATCACGCGGCCGAGGTACATCACCATCACGCGGTCGGAGATATGGCGCACCACGGCGAGATCGTGCGCGATGAAGATCAGCGAGAGCTTCATCTCCTTCTGAAGCGACTTCAGCAAATTGACGATTTGCGCCTGGATGGAGACATCGAGCGCGGACACCGGCTCGTCGCAGATCACGAGTTTCGGCTCGACGATCAACGCGCGCGCAATGCCGATGCGCTGACACTGCCCGCCCGAAAACTCGTGCGGATAGCGGTTGATCATCTGCTCGCGCAGACCCACCTTCGCCATCAACGCGCGCACCTTAACGTCGATCTCGTGCCGGTTCATGCCCGGCCGATGTTCGAGCAAAGGCTCCGCGATGATCTGCCCGACCGTCATGCGCGGATCGAGCGATGCCAGTGGGTCCTGAAAGATCATCTGCACGTCGCCGCGTACGCGATGCCATTCGCGCGTCGATGCTTCGCGCAACGGCGCGCCCATCCACACGATATCGCCGGCGGTCGCTGGGATGAGGTTGAGAATGGCGCGCGAGAGCGTGGACTTGCCGCAGCCCGATTCGCCGACCACGCCGAGCGTTTCGCCCGCCTTCAGATCGAAGCTCACGCCGTCGACGGCCTTGAGCGTGCGCGAAGGCGCCCACGGCAAGCGCATCTTCGACTTCATCTGAAAATGCACGCGGACATCGCGCACGGAAAGTATCGTCGGGGCCGATGCATCAGACATGGCTCGCCTCCTGATAGCGGGTGATCATGTCTTCGGCGGGACGATGGCAGGCGCGCAGCCAGTGCACGCCATCGACCGGCCGCAACGCGGGCACGTGCTGCACGCAGTCTTCGGCGGCATGCGCGCATCGTTCGTGAAACGGGCAGCCCGCGGGCGGATGCGCCATGTTCGGCGGGTTGCCCGGAATGCCGGTCAGTTCGCCGCCGCTCTTGTCGAGACGCGGCAACGCGCGCAAGAGCCCGATGGTGTACGGATGCGACGGCTTTGCGAACAGGCTGCTCGCATCGCACTGCTCCATCACGCGGCCGCCGTACATCACCATGACTTTTTCGCAGAGACCGGCCACCACGCCGAGGTCGTGCGTGATCAACACGATCGACGTGCCGAAGTCGCGCTGCAGATCGCGCAGCAATTGCAGCACTTGCGCCTGCACGGTGACGTCGAGCGCGGTGGTCGGTTCATCGGCGAAAAGCACTTCGGGCTCGCAGAGCAGCGCCATGGCGATCATCACGCGCTGACGCATGCCGCCCGACAACTCATGCGGATATTGTCCGATACGATGCGCCGCTTCCGGGATGCGTACCGCTTCGAGCATGCCGATGGCGCGCTTTTTCGCCGCGCGGCGCGTCATGTTCTTGTGCAGTTCGAGCACTTCGGTCATCTGCCGTTCGATGCTCAGGTACGGATTGAGCGAACTCATCGGGTCCTGAAAGATCATCGAGAGACGGTTGCCGCGAATGCGGTTCAGCGCCTTGCCCGACAGCCCGAGCAAATTTTCCCCGCGATACAGCGCCTGCCCGCTCGCGCGTCCGTTCGATGCAAGCAGCCCAAGCATGGCGAGCACGCTCTGGCTCTTGCCCGAACCCGATTCGCCGACGATACCGAGCGTTTCCCCCGCTTCCAGCGTGAAGTTCACGCCGTTGACCGCGCGCACGGTGGCGTCGTTGGTCTTGAACTCGACCTGAAGATCGCTGACATGAAGTAGCGGCATGACTCACCTGTCCTTCGGATCGAGTGCGTCGCGCAAACCGTCGCCGACGAAGTTGATGCAATAAAGCGTGATCGAAAGCAGCGCCGCCGGACACAGCAAGATCCACGGCGAGGTTTCCATCACGCCTACGCCGTCCTGAATCAGCACGCCCCAGCTCGTCATCGGTTCCTGCACGCCGAGCCCGAGAAACGACAGCACGGATTCGGTGAGAATGACGCCGGGCACCGTGACGGTGGTATAGATCGCGACGATGCCGAGCAGATTCGGCACCACATGCCGCACGATGATGCGCGAGGTCGGCACGCCGATGGCGCGCGCCGCTTCCACGTATTCCTTCGAGCGAATGGCGAGCGTCTGGCCGCGTACCACGCGCGCCATGTCCATCCACGAGAACACGGTGATGGTGAGCACGACGAGATAGAACTCGCGGCCGAGCAGCGTGACCATGAGAATGGCGATCAGCAGGTACGGAATGGCGTACATCATGTCGACGAAACGCATCATCGCGTTATCGATCTTCCCGCCGATGAATCCCGCCAGCGCGCCCCACACGATGCCGAGCGTGACCGATGTCAACGTGGCGAGCGCGCCGATCACGAGCGACACGCGTCCGCCGATGAGACAGCGCACGAGCAGATCGCGCCCGGTTTCATCGGTGCCGAAGAGGTGCCAGTTTTCGAACGTGGGCGCGGCGCTCATGGCGTTCCAATCGGCGGAATCGAACTGATTCGGCAAGAGCCACGGTCCGACTATGCAGATAAGCGTGATCACCGCGAGCAACGCGAGACTGACCACTGCCGCCTTGTTGCGCACGAAGCGCGCGCGGGCGTCCTGCCAGGGGCTTCGGCCCGCGACGGCCTGTTCCATGAGCGGCGCTAAAGATACGGATTTCATTGGGCGCCCTTTAGTAACGGATCTTCGGATCGAGCCACGCATAGGCGAGGTCGACCAAAAGGTTGAGCAGCACGGCCACCACCGTGACGAGCACGACGAGTCCCAGCACCAGTGTGTAATCGCGGTTGGCCGCGCCATTCACGATCAGCTTGCCGATGCCCGGCAACGAGAACACGGACTCCGTCACGACCGCCGCCGTGATCGAGGAAATCGCGAGCGGACCGAGCACCGAGACGACTGGAATGAGCGTGGGCTTCATCGCATGGCGAAGCACGATGGTGCGCATGGGCAAGCCCTTCGCGCGCGCGGTGCGGATGTACTGCGTGTTCATCACTTCGATGAGACTCGCACGCGTCACGCGGCCCACGGTGGCGACGTTGATCATCACGAGCAGCGCGATGGGCAGCACCATGTAGCGCATCTGAAAGTCGTTCCAGCCGCCCGCGGGAAGCCATTTCAGCGCAATGGCGAACACGAGGATCAGTACCGGCCCGATCACGAACGAGGGAAACGCGTTGCCCGCGTTGCTCACGAACATGAGCGCGTAATCGATCATGCTGTTGCGCCGAAGCGCCGCCGCCACGTCGAAGGCGACGCCGATAATGATGGCGAGCAGCATCGACACGCCGCCGATGGAGAGCGACACCGGCAAGGCGCGCAGCACGAGTTCGTTCACGCTCCAGTCGGCATAGCGGAACGAGGCGCCCAGGTCGCCGTGCAACAAGCTGTCGAGATACAGCAGGTACTGCTTCCACAACGGCTCGCCGAGGTGATACTTCGCCTGCAGATTCGCGAGCACTTCGGCGGAAACCTTGCGCTCGCCGTCGAACGGACCACCGGGCGTGGCGTGCAGCAGCAAATAGCACACCGTGATCGCGATGAGAAGCGTAGGCAGCGTGAGCAGCACGCGCCGCAATGTATAAGACCACATAGGTATCTCAGTGCTTGACGATGTAGAGGTCCTTGCTGCCGTAGTGATCCATCGGATTCTTGAGCGAATAGCCGCCTACGTAGCTCTTCACCAGTCGCGGCAGGCCGTATTGCAGGAGCGGCAGGAACGGATAATCCTCCATCACGAGTTTCGCCGCCTGCGTCTGCAACTGCGTGCGCTTCGCCTGATCGGTCGTCTCGCTGGCTTGCTGCGCGAGGGCGTCGGCCTTCGGATTGCAATTGAAGTTGTCGTTCTGCTCGGACTTGCACTGCACGAGCGTGAGGAACGTGGTGGCGTCGTTGTAGTCGGCGACCCAGCCATTGCGCGCGATCTGATAGTCGCCCTCGTGACGCTTCTTGACCAGAACCTTGAATTCCATCGATTCGATCTGCGTGTCGAGGCCGAGCTTGGTCTTCCATTCCGACGCCGCGAAAATCGCCATTTTCTTGTTGTAGTCGCTCGTGTTCATGGCGAAACGCAGCTTCGTGCCGGGTTTCACGCCGGCTTGTTCGAGCAGCTTCTTCGCTTCCTCGACGCGCTTGGACATCGGCCAGGCAGACCAGTCATATGCCGATACATCCGCGCCCTGCACGCCCTTGGGCATCAGCCCGTACATGGGCGTCTGGCCGTCGGCGGTCACGCGCTGCGCGAGCAGATCGCGGTCGATCACCATTGACAAGGCCTTGCGCACGCGCACGTCCTTCAGGAGCGGATCGCGATTGTTGAAGCTGTAATAGCGCGTGCCGAGGATCAGCGAATTGCGAATGTCGTTCGGAAACTGCTGGCGATACTTGGCAAACGTGCCAGTCGGAATCTGATAAGTCATGTCGTTATCGCCCGACTGGAAGAGCTTCACGTCCGTGTTTTCGTCCTCGACGGGCAGATAGGTCACTTGCGTCAGCTGCACATGTTCCTTGTCCCAGTAACTCGCGTTCTTCGTCAGCACGAGCTTGCTGTTGACCTGCCAGTCCTTCAACTGAAACGCGCCGTTGCTCACGAGCTTGCCCGGCTTGGTCCAGTCTTTCCCATATTTCTCGACGCCCGCGCGATACACCGGCGCAAAGTTCTGATTCGACATCAGTTCCGGGAGGAACGGCACGAGGCCGGCGGTCTTGACTTCGATCGTATAGGCGTCGATGGCGCGCACGCCGAGCGCGCTAGCCGGCTTCTTGCCCGCGACGATCTCGGCGCCATTCAGGAGAAACGGCCCGAACACGCTCGCATAAGAAGATGCCGTCTTCGGGTCGATGAAACGCTGCCAGCCGTACACGAAATCGTTTGCGCTGACAGCCTCGCCATTGGACCAACGGGCGTTCTTGCGCAGATGGAAGAGCCAGGTTGTTGCGTCCTTCTGCTCCCACTTTTCCGCCACGCCCGGCACCACGGTGCCGTCCGCGTTGGCGGCGGTGAGGCTCTCGAACAGGTCGCGCGTGACGTTCGCCGCCACGACCGTTTCGACCAGCGCGGGGTCGAGCGTTTCGACTTCGGAGCCGTTATTGCGCACCAGTTCCTGCTTGGCGGCAAGCGTAACGCCCGACGGCACGATGGCAGCGTGCGCCGACATCGTGAAGGCCAGCGCCGCGAGCATCGCGAGAGTGTATTTGGGCGTAAGTGAGGTCGTGCGCATTGCGTTTTCCTTCTTGTCTCGTTGTCTTGGTTATCGTTGCTGTTGCGCCGGTCGTTTAGTTTGGCTGCACTAAACAATTGGCTCTACGAATCATCATGGCTAGATTCGTAGAGCCCGAAGCACTGCCCCCGCGCGCCGCGGCCAGCCTTTGGCTTACGCCGGGCCTTTCATCGCGCTTCTAGGTTGGCGGCGAGTATTTCGTATCAATAAGACGGATGCCACTCACATGTGGTTATAGTGACTAAATTTTTCGAATACTCGTGCGAATTGTTGGCAAAACACACACGGTCGGCATGCGTCAAAGCGCAGCGAAAAGGCAGTAAAGCATTGTTTCCTATAAGATCTGCGTCCTCGCAGTACCGAAACTGCACTACCAGAGCCGCTTGACAAAGCCGTCCCAAAATGATTCGTTTTCGCCAGATCGAGGCATTCCGTAGCCTCATCATGACGGGCACCAGCGTCGGCGCCGCCCGCAAACTCCATGTGACGCAACCGGCCATCAGCCGCCTGATTGCCGATCTCGAAGCCGATCTCGGCTTCAGCCTCTTCAGCCGTATCGGCGGCCGTCTGAATCCGACCAACGCGGGCTTGCGCTTCTATAAGTCCGTCGAGGAAAACTTCCTCGGCCTGGAGCGCCTGAAACAAGTCGCGCAGATGATCCGCGACGAAGCCTCGGACGGCCTGACCGTCGCCTGCATGCCGGTGTTGGCCACCACGTTGTTGCCGCCCGTGCTTGCCGACTTCACGGAGCGTCATCCGGGCGTGCCGATCAAGGTGGATTCGGTGAAGGTGCCCGAGGTGCTCGTCAGCCTGCAAAATCACACCGCCGATGTTGCCTTGAGTCAGGCATTGCCCGCGGTGGCAGGCATTGAAGTCGAGACCTTGCTGAAAGCGCGTGCGCTTTGCGCCATGCCCGCGTCGCACAGGCTCGCTGCGAAGAAGATCATCCGTCCGGACGACTTGCGCGGCGAGAAGCTGATCGGCTGGCTGCCCAATGCGCGGCAGCCTTACGAGGCGGAGCAATCGCTTATTTCGGCGACCGAAGAAAGGCCGCGCTACACCGTGCTCACCGACACTGCCCACACGCGCTACGCGATGGTCGCGGGCGGTCTGGGCGTGTCGATCGTCGAGCCGTTCGCGGCCAAGGTCTGGCGCTCGCACGGCGTGGTCGTGCGGCCGTTCGAAACCGATATCGAATATGAATACGCGCTGTCGTATCCGGGCAGCGGCATTCGTTCGGATCTCGTCGCGTCGTTCAGGGAATCGGTGCGGCGCGTGGTCGAGACGTATTCGTTCGATGCGTAGCGGCTTCGTTCGAGCGTGGCGCGCGGTTCACCCGCGTTTCGATGCGTAGTGAATTCTTCGCGGCGCTCGCGCTGACAAGCGCGCTTCGTAGCTGGCGAATTCATCGTGGCGCGTCGTTCCGACGGACGCGTGCTCCACGCGAGCCGACTCGTCGCGCATATCGTAAGCGCGTCGGATGGGCGTTAAAGAATCACGCCCCGCCAAACAACGCCTCCGCCCTCCGCTGCATCTCCTCCGGCGACACATCTTCGCGGTGCGTTGCCACCCACCACACATGCCCATACGGATCGCGGATCTTGCCGCCGCGATCGCCATAGAACTGGTCTTCGACCGCGCGCAGAATGGTCGCGCCCTGGTCCACCGCGCGCTGGGCGACGGCATCGACGTCATCGACATAGAGATGCAGCATCACCGGGCTGCCCCCTATGGAGAGCGGGCCTTTCACATCCATCTCCGGAAATTCGTCGCACAGATAGACGACCTTGCCGCCGATAGACAACTCCGCATGCCCGATGCGCCCGCCCGGCTGTTCGAGCCGGTAGATCTCGGTAGCGCCGAACACCTTCGTATAGAACTCGATGGCCGTCACGCCGCCCGCCACCGCGATGTACGGGATCACGCCCTGACGGTCGGCGGGGATGGGATCGACTTGTGCGTTCATGTGCGTCTCCTGGTTTCACTTCGACGTGAGCAGATGAACATGTTGCCACTGTTTGCGGCCGGTTTGGGCGCGGCTTGCGCGCCGCCCGACGCCGCCCGCGAATGCTCCGTATACTCTTGGCTGGCGCAACCTGTCCCGTTCATAAAACAACCACACTGGAGCACTCATGCACGATCTGAAAGGCAAATCGATCCTCATCACCGGCGCGAGCACGGGTATCGGCGCGGCGGCGGCGCGTGCGTTCGGCCAATACGGCGCGAATGTCGCGGTGCACTACAACAGCTCGAAGGACCAAGCCGAGCAAGTCGCGAGCGACGTGCGCGCGCTGGGGGTCTCGGCCGTTACCGTGGGTGCGGACGTGCGCGATTCGAAGGCCATCGATGCCGCCGTCGCCGCGACAGTCGAAGCGTTCGGCAAGATCGACGTGCTCATCAACAACGCGGGAAGCCTCGTCAAGCGCGAGCCGATCGGCGACGTTACCGACGAACTCTTCGACGAAGTCATGCATATCAATGCGCGCTCGGTGGTTGCATTCACGCGCGCGGCGCTGCCCTCGCTGCGTTCGGGCGGCGGCGGTTCGATCATCAACGTGACGTCAGTCGCGGCGCGCAACGGCGGCGGTCCAGGCGCGCTGCTTTATGCGGCGTCGAAAGGCTTTGTCAGCACGATCACCAAGGGCATGGCCAAGGAACTGATGGGCGATCGCATCCGCGTGAACGCCGTCGCGCCCGGCGTGATCCAGACGCCGTTTCAGGAGCGCTTCACCTCGCCGGAACAGCTCGAATCCTTCCGCAAGTCGATTCCGATGGGCTTCATAGGCGAGCCGGACGACTGCAGCGGCGCGTTCCTCTATCTCGCCTCCGAGGCGATGTCGCGCTATGTGACTGGCCAGATCATCGACGTGAACGGCGGTCAGTTGATGCCTTGAGCGCATGATGCGGCGCGTGCCATTTCTTGGCGCGCCACGAACATGGTATAAGCGCTTACAACCCCGAAAAGCCTAAGGAGAACGCAGGAGATGCAGTCGAAAAGAGAACCGCGCTTTCGCACGCTCGCATTGAGCGCCATCGTTGCCTCGGCGCTTCTGGCGGCCGGTTTCGTCGAAACCACGCCCGCCGTTGCCAAGACCGCGGACACTCAGCCGCAAGTCCTCACCGCCTCGGCCGTCGCGGTTGCCGACAAGTTCGCCGCCGACACCGCCGAGCAAATCCTGAAGCAAGGCGGTAACGCGGTCGATGCAGCCGTCGCCATCGCCTTCACGCTCGCGGTGACTTATCCGGAAGCGGGCAATATCGGCGGCGGCGGATTCATGACGCTGTACGTGGATCATCGTCCGTACTTCCTCGACTATCGCGAACGCGCGCCGCTCACCGCCACGCGCAACATGTATCTCGACGACAAGGGCGAGGTCATCAAGGGCATGAGCCTTTACGGACATCGCGCGGTCGGCGTGCCGGGCACGGTGGAAGGCATGTGGCAGGCGCAAAAGCGCTTCGGCAAGCTGAAGTGGAAGCAGGTGCTCGCGCCCGCCATCAAGTATGCGGAAAACGGCTTTCTCGTCGACGATCAACTGATTTCCCGGCGTGACGCCGCATCGAAGGATTTCGCCGGCAAGACGAATTTCGATCTCTACTTCGGCGGCATGAAGGCGGGTCAGGTATTCAAGCAGCCCGATCTCGCGGATACCTTGCAGCGCATCTCCGACAAGGGCGCCAAGGGCTTCTACGAAGGCAGAACGGCCGAGCTGATCGCCACTTCCATGGCGGGCCACGGCCTCATCACGTCGCGCGATCTGAAAGACTACAAGGCGGTCTGGAGGCAACCCATCGTCGCGAGCTGGAACGGCTATCGCGTGATCACCGCGCCGCCGCCGAGTTCGGGCGGCGTCGGCCTCGTGCAGTTGCTCAAGATGAAGGCGGACCTGAAGGACAAGTTCGAAGGCGTGCCGCTGGATTCGGCGCAGTACATTCACCTCGTCGCGGAAATCGAGAAACGCGTCTTCGCCGATCGTGCGCAATATCTCGGCGATCCCGACTTCTACAAGGTGCCGGTCGCACAACTCACCGACGACGACTACATCCTGAAACGCGCACAGGAAGTGAATCCCGACAAGCCCTCGGAGACGAAGAGCGTGCTGCCGGGCCTCGGTACATCGATGCCCGAGAAAGCGGAGACGACGCACTTTTCTGTCGTCGACAAATGGGGCAACGCGGTGTCGAACACCTACACCATCAACGGCTACTTCGGCTCGGGCGTGATCGCCGAAGGCACGGGCGTCGTGCTCAACGACGAGATGGACGACTTCGCTTCCAAGCCGGGCGTGCCGAACATGTTCGGCGTGGTCGGCAGCGACGCCAACGCCATCGAGCCGAAGAAGCGGCCGCTGTCTTCCATGACGCCGACCATCCTCACGCGTGACGACAAGGTCGCGATGGTGATCGGCACGCCGGGCGGCTCGCGCATTTTCACGTCGATCTTCCAGGTGCTCTCGAACGTCTACGACTTCAACTTGCCGCTACCTGAAGCCGTGGGCGCGACGCGTTTTCATCATCAGTTGCTGCCGCCGGACACGATCTACCAGGAGCCGTTCCATCAGCTCGATCCGGAAGTCGTGAAGCAGCTCGAAGACAAGGGCTACAAGTTCACGATGCAAGGCTTCAATGGCGACATTCAGGCTATCCGCATCAACGGCGACACGCCCGAGCCCATGTCCGACCCGCGCGGACGCGGTGTATCGCGAATCATGCAGTAATGGGTTTGTCAGGGCGTACGTGACGAAGCATTCACCCCCAACGCCGGCCTAGGCATTTGCCCTAGTCCGGCGTTTATCGTTCTGGCGGGAAGCCCCAGCCAGCTTAGGACTCTCAGAAATATAAGAATGTTGGCATGAGCGGCATGTTTTCCACGGGATTGGACCTCGCGTTGCGTTCCCATAGTCTTTGTCCTGACCGAGTGCAGCCATCAGCGGCGAGCACGAGGCTACATCCAGAACTAAATACGAGACGACCCTGACGACGGACCGCAGTGCGCTTGATTGCGCGCACGGTCGACCGTTTCAGCGTGCTGATAAAGGAGCAGCTCATGTTGGAATCCCCCGCCCAGCAGCTTGGCGACATCGACATTTCCCCTATCGAACGAGAGGACACGGCACCGACCGCGAGCGGCGGCTTTCTTGACCGCTACTTCGGCATATCGCTCGCTGGCAGCACGGAAAAGACCGAAGTGGTCGCGGGCATCACGACCTTTCTCGCGATGGTCTACTCCGTGTTCGTCGTGCCGGGCATGCTCGGCAAGGCCGGTTTCGATACCAGCGCGGTGTTCGTCGCCGTGTGCCTCACGACCGCGTTCGGCTCGCTGCTGATGGGCGTATGGGCGCGTCTGCCTATCGCGATTGGTTGCGCCATCTCGCTGACCGCATTCACCGCGTTCGGTCTCGTGCTCGGCAAAGGCCTCTCGCCTGCCATCGCACTGGGCGCCGTGTTCCTGATGGGCGTCGTTTTCACCGCGATCTCCGTGACTGGCGTGCGCTCGTGGATCTTGCGCAATCTGCCGACGGGCGTCGCGCATGGCACGGGCATCGGCATCGGCTTGTTTCTGCTGCTGATCGCGTCCAACGACGTCGGCCTGATCGTTAAAAATCCCGCGCCGGGCATGCCGGTTTCGCTGGGCGCGATCCGCGCATTTCCCGTGCTGATGTCGGTGCTCGGCCTGGCGGCGATTTTCGGGCTGGAACGCCGGCGCGTGCCGGGCGGCATTCTGCTCGTGGTGGTCGGCCTGTCGGCTATCGGCCTGATCTTCGATCCGTCCGTGCGCTTTCACGGCGTGTTTGCGCTGCCTTCGCTCGCGACGCCGGGACACGCGTCGCTCATCGGCGCGATGGACATCAAGGGCGCGCTCTCGATGGCCGTGCTGCCGAGCGTGCTCGCACTCGTGATGACCGCCGTGTTCGACGCCACCGGAACGATCCGCGCCGTCGCGGGCCAGGCGGGTCAGATCGACGCCAACGGGCGCATCGTCAACGGCGGACGCGCGCTGACGGCCGATTCGCTCAGCTCGATCTTCTCCGCATGCTTCGGTGGTGCACCGGCGGCGGCGTATATCGAATCGTCGGTGGGCGTGGCGGCGGGCGCAAAGACGGGGCTTGCGGCAACGGTTGTCGGCCTGCTCTTTCTCGCGGTGATGTTCCTTTCGCCGCTCGCCGGTCTCGTGCCCTCCTACGCGACGGCGCCTGCCTTGATGTACGTCGGCCTGCTCATGCTCGGCAACGTGAGCAAGCTGCACATGGACGATACCGTCGACTCCATGTCCGGGCTCGTATGCGCCGTGTTCATCGTGCTGTCGGCGAATATCGTCACCGGCATCATGCTTGGCTTCTGCACGCTGGTGATCGGGCGGATCGTGGCGGGCGAGTATCGCAAGCTGAACGTGGGGACGGTCGCGATCGCGATCGTGCTCGCGGTGTTCTATCTCGGCGGCTGGGCGATCTAGACGTCGCCATCCGATGCGACAACGGCGCGCTCGCCGTGGGGAGGCGCGCCGTTGTCACTCTGGCGATGCGCTACGCGCTCGTAAAAGACAAACGCCCCGGGAGCCATTCGCTTCCGGGGCGTTGCTTTGAAACTCTGACCGGGTACTGTCCGACTTACTTGGTGCGGCGATACGATTCGACGAGCATCTCGCAGTTTTGCAGATGCAATTGCAGCGCGCGATTCCACTCACGGCGCACCGTTGCCTTCGCCGAGCGCAGGAACGAACCGAACGAAACGAACAAAGATTGTTGAGCGGTGGTTTTCATGGCGTCTCTCAGGTAAAGAATCAGGGTAACTATCTAGGGGATAACCCTAACTATACGCTTTTCATGCTGCATTGCAACCAAATCTTAAAAAGCGTCGCTCTGGTTTGGATTTTTGCAACAGGAATTTGCTGGATAGTCGGTAAATTTAACGAACGTCGCAGCGCCGGCATGTACTGGCTCGCTTCTTGCAACCGCCCCGCGAGGCGCGGGCGTTCTCCAATGTTTTCCGATTGCTCGCGCGAAAGGCCAGATTAAAAGGCCAGACAACAGAAAGCGCGAGCACATGCCAGAAAAAACCACGCAAGCCCTGCCCGCCCGCATTCCGACGGGCATCGAGGGAGTCGACGACATTCTCGGCGGCGGATTGACGCCGCATCGCATGTATCTGATCGAAGGTGCGCCGGGTGCGGGCAAAACGACTCTCGCCTTGCAGTTCTTACTCAAGGGCGCGGAAGTCGGCGAGCCAGGTCTTTATGTGACGCTTTCGGAGACGAAGGAAGAACTCGTCGCCGTGGCCGAAAGCCATGGCTGGGACACGAATCGCTTCACCATCATCGAACTTCTGTCGGACGAAGGGCTCGACCCGCGTTACGAGCAGACCGTTCTGCATCCCGCTGAAGTGGAACTGGGCGAAACCGTGCGCGATGTCATCGCGCAAGTGGATGAAGTGAAGCCCGCGCGACTCGTCTTCGACAGCTTGTCCGAGTTGCGCATGCTCTCGCAAAACCCGCTGCGTTATCGCAGACAGATTCTCGCGTTGAAGCGTTACTTCGCGACGCGCGCCTGCACCGTCATGCTGCTCGACGACAACACGTCCGAGCCGGGCGATCTGCAGTTGCACAGCATCGCGCACGGCGTGCTGTGCCTCGACAATCTCGTGCACGACTACGGCGGCGAGCGCCGGCGCCTGCGGATTGCGAAGATGCGCGGCATCAAGTTTCGCGAAGGTTTTCACGACATGACGCTGAACACCGGCGGCATTGAAGTCTATCCGCGTCTGATCGCGTCTGAACATCACGCCGATTTCTCGGCAAAGCCGCTCAGCACCGGCACGGCCGGGCTGGATGCGCTTCTCGGCGGCGGCCTCGTGCCAGGCACCAATACGCTCATCGTCGGGCCGTCGGGCGTGGGCAAGACGACCACCGTCACCTCGTGTCTGCTCGCCGCGCTCGAACGCGGCGAGCCGTGTGTCTACTATCTTTTCGATGAAACGCGCACCACGCTTTTGCGGCGCTCGACGAGCCTCGGCATCGATCTGCGGCCGCATCTCGATAGCGGCTTGCTGAACTTGCGCCAGGTCGATCCCGCCGAAATATCGCCCGGGGAGTTCACGAGCAGCGTGCGACAGAGCGTCGAACAGGGCAACGCGCGCTACGTTGCCATCGACAGCCTGAACGCGTATCTGCAAGCGATGCCCGGCGAGCGCTACCTGCTCCTGCAAATGCACGAACTGCTCACCTATCTGAACCAGCGCGGCGTCATCACGATGCTGGTGCTGGGGCAGCATGGAATCATCGGCGAAATACAGAGCGACGTGGATATCAGTTATCTCAGCGACGTGGTTCTGCTGTTTCGCTACTTCGAGCGTCAAGGCGAAGTGCTGACGGCGCTGACCGCCGTGAAAAGCCGCGCGAGCGGCCATGAGCGCTCGATTCGTCAATTTCAGTTGGGCGCGGGCGGGCTGAACGTCGGCGAGGCATTGCGCGACTTCGAAGGCATTCTGAGCGGCCTGCCTTCGTACAAGGGCGGCACGGCCATGCTGGTTCCCGACACCAGTCACGCGGGCTCCTCGGGGAACTAGCGCCATGGAGTTTCGCGTTCTGATAGTGGCGCCATTCGGCCGCGATGCCGACGTAATCGCCGATGTCCTCGCATTCGATGACCGCGATTGCTTCGCGTGCGCCGATTCGGTTTGCCTCACCGCCGAACTCGACCGCGGCGCGGGCACTGCCATCGTCACCGAGGAATCGCTCAAGAGCGACAACGGCGAAGTGCTCGCCGCCTGGATCGACCGGCAACCGGCGTGGTCCGACTTTCCCATCATTCTGCTTTCAGGACGCGCAACCGAACGGCGCTCGGCCGCGAGTATCGACATGCTGGAGCGGCTTGGCAACGTGCTCGTCCTCGAACGTCCGCTGAACTCGGAGACCTTGCGCCGCGCGGTGATGTCGTCGCTGCGGGCGCGTGCGCGCCAGTACGATGCGCGCCGGCATCTCGCGGAGTCGGAGCAGCATCTGATCGCGCGCTCGAAGGCGCAGGAAGCGCTCGAACGGCTCAACGACTCGCTGGAAAGCCGTATCGCCGAGCGCACCCAGGAACTGGCATCGGCAAATAATCGCCTGATGCGCGAGATTCACGAGCGCGCCAAGGTGCAGGCCGTGCTCGTGCAGTCGCAAAAGATGGAGGCGCTCGGGCAATTGACAGGCGGCATCGCGCATGACTTCAACAATCTGCTGAATGTCATCATGGCGAACGCGGAATTGATCGCGCGAATCAGCAGCGACGAGCGCGTGCGCAAAATGGCCGCGACGACCAAGCGCGCCACCGAACGCGGCGCCAAGCTCACCGCGCAGTTGCTGACGTTTTCGCGCACCAGCAATCTCGATCTGAAAGCGGTCAACGTCGCGTCGCTTTTGCAAGGCATGCGCGACATCATCTCGATCTCGCTCGGCTCGTCGATCGCGTTCACCACGACCTCCGATTCCGAAGATCTCTGGACCCAGGCGGATGCCAATCAGCTGGAACTGGCCGTCCTCAATCTCACGATCAATGCGCGCGACGCCATGCCCGGCGGCGGGCGCCTAACGATCCACGCGGGCGAGCGCCCCGCGCCCGACGAAACCTTCACGGCTGGACGCTACGTGGTCATCCGTGTGAGCGATTCGGGCTCGGGCATCGAGCCAGGCGTGCTGTCGCGCGTGTTCGACCCGTTCTTCACGACCAAACCAGTCGGCAAAGGGACGGGGCTCGGCTTGAGCCAGGTCTACGGCATCGCGCGGCAGGCGGGCGGCGTGGCGCGTATCGAAAGCGAACCGGGCAAAGGGACGAGCGTCGAAATCTGGTTGCCGCTGGGCGCGAAGGATTTGCAGGAAGCCGACGTTGCGCTCAAACCCGAGGACAGCGCATCGGGCGCGAAGCGCATCCTCGTGGTCGAAGACGACGAAGACGTGCGCGAGATGCTCGTCGAATGTCTGCAGACGCTCGGCTATTCGGTGACGCACGCCTGCGACGGCCCCAACGGCCTCAAGCGCCTGCCACTGGACCATCCCGATCTGATGATGGTCGACTTCGCGATGCCCGGCATGAACGGCATGGAGGTGATCGCGAAAGCGCGTGAACTGCGTGCCGATCTGCCGGTGATCCTGGCAACGGGCTATGCGGACGTCGATGTATCGAAGATCAAGGAAAAGCGCTTCGCTGCGCTGCGCAAGCCGTTTCAGCTCGATGAACTCGCGCGCACGGTGCGTATTGCGCTGGACAACTGAAGCCGCCGCGACAACGTGACGATTGAACGGCGTTGAACGCTACTCGTGGATCGTATAACGGTTCTGCGGGCCGCCCGTGTAGAGACCCTTCGCCAGTTCGAGAATGCGTTCGCGATTACGGTCGAACGTGGCGAGTAGCGCCATCTCACCCGTGCCCATGCCGGGATTCAGCGCGGCAAGCATCTTGTCCTCGACCAGAAAGCTGATCTCGCGCTTGCTGTCGTAACCCCAGAAGCACACGCCGTGTCTTGCGGCGTCGTAGCTGCGGCTGGGGTTCGGGAAGTTGAGGACTTCCGCGGGCTTTCCCATCTAGACACCCGGGCCCACGTAACGCCACTTGCTCGCGTTGACGTCGATAAGCGCGTCATTATCGCGGCGCTTTTGAGCGCGCTCGCTGTCCGCGTTGCTCAGCGCCGATGCACGCGACTTCTGCGCGATCGTATATTCGCTTTGTTTGACGGCCACGGCGGGATTGACTTTGGGTCTCGTTGTCATGCTGGTTCCAGTCCGGAAAGAGAAAACATCGGGACTCGATGGTGGGCGTCTGACTTCCACTTCGATGGCGAAGTCAAAATAAAGCGTCGTCGCGCCATGCACCGAGGACAGCTTGAACGAATGTCGCGCTAAGGCTATTTCTTCTTCACGGATGCGCTGGCTTCCGCGCTTTTCTTGGGCGTGGCCCACGATACAGCCGCTGCCGGCGACTCTACTTTCTTCGGCTGTTTGGGCTTTTTAGCCTCTTTATTTCCGCGTACCTGACCTTTTGCCATGATCCTGCTCCCCGACTTGCACAGACGCGAAGGCGACTGCTGCGCCACATAGTGTGGGCGCTTTCGGAGGAACTGTCGCGATTTATTTTTTTACCGGCAGTTTTGAGGGAATGAAAGCATGGCTCGAAGCCTTTTCGAAGCTTTTATAGCATGCCTTAATATCAAGCCGAAACTGCCTCATTCTGCTTGCTCCTCCCCGATACCGTTTGCTTTTCGCTCGCTTTGAGCGCATGGTGAGGCAGCATCACTACACGTTGAAACTGCCCTGATCCGCATTTGTCCAGTACTGGCGGCATCGCTTATCGAGCAAGTTTTCTGACTGTCATTTCACGAGACACGTCGCACCAAGCCGCGTGCATTTGACAACGTGTTCGCGTTTCATGGCGAGCAGACCTTCGACGAGTTGCCGGTCTCGAAAGAGCCGGTATCGGAAGAACTTCGCTGGCGGCGCGAAACCAGCCAAAGCCAGTTTTCCGACAACGAAGGTGAATCTATGTGGACCTGCATACGATGCAACGGCAGGATCTCGCGCGCCAAGGCCGAAGCTAGCGTCGACAGCTTCGGCTGCTATTTCATCTGCAAGGTGTGCTCGCGCCGTAATACGCTCGTGGATGTCTCGCTTCCCGCCGGGCCGACCCTGCTTGCGCAGGCGCCCGACAGAAAGCCGCGCTGGGTTGCCCGGCCGGCTATTCTGTTTTCATGATCGCGGTCAGGCGCCGTACGCTAGTTTCGAGAAATCAACGCGTCATTGCGCCGGCGTGTCGGGCGCGAGTTGCACGCCTTTCTTGAAGATGAAGCAGCCGTAGCCGCGCGCTTCGCTCGTCTGAATCACGCAATAAGCCTGTTTGGCGCGCTCGTAAAAAGCGAAGCGCTCGACGGGCGCGAGCGGAACGGCGCGGCCTTCGGCGTCGTCGACTTCGCGTTGTACTTCACGCTGTACGGCAGGCAGCGCATCCGGGTCGCCGACCACTTCCATGCGTTCGGCGGGATGATCGACGAACGTATCCAGCGGCAGCACAGACAACACGGCCCGCACCGCACGCGGCGCGTTGATGCCGTCGAGACGCAGCAACTGTCCGCGCACGGTCTGACGCGCGACGGAATCGCCGGGAAAGTTGGCGTCGCAGATGACGACTTCATCGCCGTGGCCCATCGCGCAGAGTGCGTGGAGGATGTCGGCGTTGAGCAAGGGATCGAGATTCTTCAGCATGTTCCTGTCGTTCTCCGTGGACATTGAAACCGGGTTTGCCGACGTATGGTAACCGCGTGGGACGACTCGTCGGCAACTCAAGGCACGAGCAGGTCGCCTTCGCGCCGGACTTCCGCGCCCGCGATGCGCGCGACCAGCATTCCCGCCGTCGCGAACCGCGTCCAGTGCCGCGCGTACAACACGCCGTCGCTCTGCGCGATGAGCGGCACGAGTTCGTCATGGAGCGGATCGAGCACTTCAGCGACGACATCGCCCGCGCGCACTCTCTCTCCAACTTCGCGCGCATGCAGAATCACGCCGGAGATCGGCGCGTGAAGGTATTCGCATCCGGCAAGCGGCGTCGGCGGATTGGTGAGCGCGGGCAGCGCGGGGGCATCGCCCGAAATAAAACCCGCGTGCGTCAGATAATCGACGATTGCCTGTGCATCGCGCGCAGCGGTTTCGCGCGATACGTCGCGCACGCCGCGCAGTTCGAGAGTGACGGTTGCCGCGCCCCGAGGAATGGGGAAGCGTCCGGCGAACGCGTCACGCAGATAACGCCACGCCGATACGCACGCTTCGTCGAACGGCTCGCCGCCCGAAACGTCCGCGAGCAATTGCGCCTCGCTGCCGAGATAGCGCGCAAGCGATTCGATCCGAACCCAGGCCTCGGGCGTCGTGTAGAGATGCGCGACGGCTTCCCAGTCGCAATGCATGTCGATGATGAGATCGGCATCGCAAGCCAGCGTCATCAGCGCGATGCGCTGCGATTCGAGTTCGGTCGCGGGCTCGAGCGCCGCGAACGCATTGCGCAAAGCGGCGCGGATGGCGCGGGCGTTGTGCGCTTCATCGCCAGTCAAGTGTTGCTTGAGTCCATCGACGAGCCCCGGCCCAAGCGCGGGAAAGCGCCGGTTGAAATCCTGTCCGGACTGCATGTCGAAGCGGCCCATTTGCGTGCCGAACCAGTTCTGATTGAGCCCGGCCGGATTCGCCACGGGCACGAGCACGATCCGCGCGTTCAGTCGCCCCGCCGCTTCCAGCTCAGCGAAATGCCGCTTGAGATACCACGCGACCACCATGCCCGGCAGTTCGTCGGCGTGCAGCGACGCCTGGATATAGACCTTCGGCCCATGTTCCGCGCCGAAGGCGTAGCTCGTGATCGCGCGCCCCGTTCCAGGCGAAGCGGCGACGAGCGGATGGTGCGTGACCTGCATGGAATGAATTGCCTCGTAAAAAAAGAAAGGCACCGCAAGCGATGCCTTTTCGGTCGATACTCGGAACGCTAAACGCCAGGGCGCTTACTGAATCGAGATATCGGTGGCGAAATACTTCGCCATGATGCGCTTGAACGTGCCGTCCTTCTTGATCGCGTCGAACGCCTGGTCCAGGCCGTTCTTCAGATCGGCGTCGCCCTTGCGCAAGCCGATTGCCGTGCCCGGACCGATGATCGCCCGGTCTTCGACAATCGGCCCAACGAGCGCGAACGCCTTGCCTTGCGGCTTCTTCAGAAAGCCGATGGCGGCTTGCGCGGCATCGGTGAACATGGCGTCGATACGGCCCGCGACCAGATCGTTCTCGACCTGATCCTCATCGCCGTAAGGCACGACGGTCACACCCTGCGGTTCCCACTTCACGCGCGCGTAGTGTTCCTGCACCGTGCCCTGTTCGACGCCGACGCGTTTGCCCTTGAGCGCCTGCGGCGTCGGCAGAATGCCCGAGCCCGCGCGCGCGACGAGTTGCGCGTGGGTATCGTAGAGCGGCTGGGTGAAATCGATCTGCTTCAGGCGTTCTTCGGTAATGCCCATGTCGGACAACACGGCGTCGAACTTGCGCGCCTTGAGGCCGGGAATCATGCCGTCGAAACTGTTTTCGACCCACACGCATTTGACCTTCATCTGCGCGCAAAGCGCATTGCCGAGGTCGATGTCGAAACCGGCCAGCTTGCCATCCGCCTGCTTGGATTCGAACGGCGGGTAGCTGGGATCGACGGCGAAGCGGATCTGCGTGAGTTCCTTGGCGTGAACGGAAACCGAGGTGACGGCGAGTGCTGCGAGCATCGCGGAGAAAGCGAACGATGCGGACTTGCTGACTGACTTCTTGAACGACATTCCAATCCTTCGAGACTTGCGGTGAAAATTGACGCCGGAGCGATTACTGCCAAGCGCGTGACGGGTCGACGAAACCCGCAGCGCGCGCCGGAAAACCGTGAATGGTAGCAAAACCGCATGCGTCGATGCTCATGGCACGACGGTCAGGAACAGGAAGGCCGCGAAGATCACCAGATGCACGACGCCTTGCAGCACGGTCGAGCGCCCGGTGCCGAGCGTGATCACGGAGACGAGCAACGTCACCGCGAGCATGGTGATCTCCTTCGGCGCGAGCCCGAGGGAGATAGGCTGGCCGATGAGGATCGACACGATCGCAACCGTGGGAATGGTCAAACCGATGCTCGCGAGCGCCGAGCCTAGCGCAAGGTTCAAACTCGTTTGCAGCCGGTTCAGACGCGCCGCGCGCAATGCCGCGAGACCTTCGGGCAACAAAACGAGCGCGGCGATCACCACGCCGACGACCGCCTCGGGTGCACCGGCTGCCGCGACGCCCGCCTCGACCGCAGGCGACAAGAGCTTCGCCAGCCCGACCACGGACAAAAGCGAAAGCACGAGCAGGCCGAGCGCGGTCCATGCGGCGGCGTTGGTCGGCGGCGGCGCATGGGGCACGTCGTCTTCCGTGGCGGTTAGCTTGACGACATCCGGCACGGCTTGCAAAAAGTAGTCGCGATGCCGGATGGTCTGCACGAACACGAACACCACATACAGCACGAGCGAGATCACCCCGACGAACACGAGTTGCGAAGTGGACAAACCCGGTCCCGGCACGGTGCTCGTGAAGTTCGGCAGGACGAGCGTGAGCACGGACATGGCGCAGAGAATGGCGAGCGCGGCGCTTGCGCCCTGCAACTGAAAATCCTGCACGTGATGCCGCATGCCGCCGATCAGCAGACACAGCCCCATGATCGCGTTGCTGCAGATCATGATCGCGGCGAACACGGTGTCGCGCGGCAAGCCGGCTTTTTCGGGGCCGCCGGACAGCATGACGGAGACGATCAGCGCGACTTCGATCACCGTCACCGCAATGGCCAGCACCAGCGTGCCGAACGGCTCGCCGACGCGATGCGCGACTACTTCGGCATGATGCACGGCCGCGAACACCGCGAACGCCAGCGCGATGGCCGCCAGCGCCATGAGCGCGGTGTTGTGAATGAGCGCGGTGGCCACGAGCACGACGAGCGCGAGAATCGGGGTGATGACGGTCCAGTCGAACTTGAGTTTCAATGGGCGCTCCATGCGAATCAGGTAAAGGGGTCGTCGGTTCATGGCGAAGTGCCACCATGTCCGACCCGCCTGCGCGACGAAGGTGCGCTGCAAGGGCGATGAAAGCGCCGTGACAAAGGGCCGCGGTCCATCGGCATGATAGCGAAAACGCCGCGCGGCGCGAGACTGTCGAAGCGAGCGCTGCGCTCGGCTTCGTGCTGAAGAATTGGCGTATTTGTCGGAGAATAAGCGCTGTTGCCGATTGTCCCGTCGTCAGCGGCCCTGCCGCCAAACCGTCTCAGGAAACGGAGATCCATGCTCGCCGCGCCCAAACCCCCGACCGAAGCCGCCCGGCTCGCCACGCTGCGCTCGCTGAATATCCTCGATACCCCGCCGGAAGAGCGCTTCGACCGTCTCACGCGCCTGGCGCGGCGTCTGTTCGGCGTGCCGATCGCGCTCGTGAGCCTGATCGATGAGAACCGGCAGTGGTTCAAGTCGTGCATCGGTCTCGATGTGCCGGAGACTTCGCGCGATGTGTCGTTCTGCGCGCACGCCATTCTGCATGACGACGTGTTGATGATTCCCGATGCGCGCATCGATACGCGCTTCCACGACAATCCGCTCGTGACTGGCGCGCCCGGCATTCGGTTTTACGCGGGGCATCCGCTGAGGGTGCCCAATGGCAGCAAGTTGGGCACGCTTTGTCTCATCGATACCCGTCCCCGCGAATTCGACGGCGAAGAGCGCAGCCTCTTGCGCGATCTCGCGCATATCGCGGAACAGGAGATCGCGGCGATCGAACTTGCAACCGTCGATGACCTGACGCTCATTGCCAACCGTCGCGGTTTCGAAGCGCTAGCGCGGCATGCGCTCAACATCTGCAAACGGCTCGATCGGCGCGCGTCGCTGCTGTTCTTCGATCTCGACGATTTCAAGCGCATCAACGACACCTTCGGTCACGCGGAAGGCGACCGCGCGCTCGTCACTTTCGCCGATGCCTTGCGCGCTTCGCTGCGTGCAAGCGATGTCATCGGCAGGCTTGGCGGCGACGAATTCGTCGCGCTCCTGACCGACGCGAGCGACGAGGAAGCCGCCCACGCGCTCGAACGTCTGCGCGCAAGGCTGGCTGCCCACAATGCGTCGGCCACACGCGGTTACGAGATTCGCTTCAGCGTTGGACAGACGCAGTTCGATCCCGCGCAGCATGCGAGTTTCTTCGACCTTCTGATTGAAAGCGACAGCAAAATGTACGCGCATAAGGCCGAGAGGAAGAACGCGGCGCGGCATTAAAAAACGCGGACGGTCGAGATAACCGGTCCGCGTCTTTTCACTCAAACCACGCCTCGAACGCTCAGGAAACCAGTTCGGCGTTCAGCGTAATCTTCGCGTTGCCCGCAAATAGCTTCGACACCGGACAGCCTTCCTTCGCGGCTTGCGCGGCCTTGTCGAATGCAGCCTTGTCGGCGCCGGGAATCTTCGCCTTCAGATCGAGTTGACACGCGGTGATGGTGAAGCCTTCGCCGTCTTTATCGAGCGTGACGGTCGATTTCGTTTCCAGGCTTTCGGCCTTCAGACCCGCGAGTTCGAGTTGCAGCGAAAGCGCCATCGTGAAGCAGCCAGCGTGCGCCGCGCCGATCAACTCTTCCGGGTTCGTGCCCGGACCTTCCTCGAAACGCGACTTGAAGCCATACGGCGCTTCGTTGAGCACGCCGGTTTGCGTCGAGATGAAACCCTTGCCGTCCTTGATGCCGCCGCTCCACTTCGCCGATGCTGTCTTTTGCATGAAAGTTCTCCAGAGATGGGGTGAAATTGCGTTGACTGGCGCCAATGGCGCGTGACGCATGCGGCGCTGAGTTCGCACGCGCCGTGCCTGACGCTCGATGACGGGTGCTGTCGGACGCGGCGCATCCGCTTGTGTTTGCTCCTGGAGGCCGCGCCTGCCCTATCGTAGCGGATCGCCGGCGCATGCGCAGACGGCGTGCAACATGCGCTGGATGCCCCGATGCAACATCGCGGCAATTTCATTCATATGGTCAAAAAGAGGCGCATCCCTTAGCATGATTGCCTCCCGGCTCAACCTGACCGACACATGAACGTAACGGCACGACTTGACGAGCGCGCGTCCTGACATGGGACCGCTGACAGAACGTATCGACGAAGACAGAACGCTGCCCGAACGTGTCGACGTGGTCGTCGTGGGCGGCGGCGTGATCGGCATCAGCACCGCGCGCTCGCTGGCGGCCAAGGGCTTGTCGGTGGCGGTGTGCGAGAAAGGGCACATCGCGGGCGAGCAGTCGAGCCGCAACTGGGGCTGGTGCCGCGCGACACATCGCGACCTGCGCGAGCTCGAACTCAGTCTCGAGAGTCTGAAGCTGTGGCGTCGCATCGATGAAGAACTCGGCATCGACACCGGCTTTCGCGAGTGCGGCATCCTCTACGCCGCCGACGACGCCAAAGCGCTCGCCGATCACGAAGCGTGGCTCGCGCGCGCGGTCGCAAAAGTCGGCCGCGACGCGCTCGACTCGCGCATCATCTCCGCCGATGAAACCGCCGCGCTGATGACCGGCGCGTCACGCCGCTTCGCGGGCGGCATCTACACGCCCGGCGATGGCCGCGCCGAACCGCAACGCGCCGTCCCGGCGATGGCCGCCGCGCTGCGCAAGCGAGGCGTCAAGATCCTCACGCCCTGCGCCGTGCGCGGCGTGGAAACGAGCGGCGGCAAGGTCAGCGGCGTGGCGACGGAATACGGACGGATCGCGTGCACGAGCGTGGTGGTCGCGGGCGGCGCGTGGACGCGGCTCTTCGCGGGCAACCTCGATGTCGATGTGCCACAGCTCATGGTGCGTTCGTCGGTCATGCGCACGGCGCCGCTCGAAGGCGGTCCCGACGTGAGCGCGTGCAATCACGCGATGGGTTATCGCAAGCGGCTCGACGGCGGCTATACCATCGCCAACGCATTCCGCAACTACAGCGACATCACGCCCGACAGTTTCCGGCTGCTCTTCAAGTTTTTGCCCGCGCTAAAAAGCCAACTCGGCGCGCTCAAGCTCGGCTTCAACGCGCGCTTCTTCGAGGAACTACGCCGTCCGCGCCACTGGCCGCTGAATCGGCCGACGGTATTCGAGTCCGTGCGCACGCTCGACCCCGCGCCTGTCGAGGCCTTCAACCAGCGCGCGCTCGACGAATTTCGCGCGGTTTTTCCGGCGCTTGGCGCGGTGAAGGTCGAGCAGTCGTGGGCCGGCTATATCGATGTAACGCCCGATGCGGTGCCGGTCATCTCGGGCATCGACGGAACGCCCGGGGTGTTCATCGCCACGGGATTTTCGGGGCACGGCTTCGGCATCGGTCCGGGTGCGGGTCGGTTGATGGCGGATATCGTCGCGAACGACACCCCGCTCGTCGACCCGCGCGCCTTCCGTCTGTCGCGCTTCTTCGACGGCAGCAAGATCGAGCTCGACGGCGGGTTCTGAGCCGGCGAATTTTGAACGCGCCGCGCCATGCCTACATCGACTCGCAGCACGCGCTAACATACCGGTTTTGCGGTTTTGTCCTTTCCGGGCGCGCGCATGCATCGCCCTGCATTCGAGGTTTTTTCATGGCAACCACGCCTGTTTTGTATGTCGATGTCTGGTCGGACTTCACATGTCCTTTCTGCTACCTGGAAACACCGGTGCTCGATCAGTTCGCCAAGGCGTATGGCAACGCAGTAGAGCTTCGCTGGCACGCGTTCGAACTGCGTCCCGAACCCACCCCGCTGCCTGATCCGAATAGCGAACAAGCCCAGGACGCCTGGGAAAACTCGGTGGTCCCGCTTGCCGAGGAGCGCAACGTGTTGATGCGTCCGCCGCCCGTCGCGCCACGCAGCCGCAAGGCGTTCGAGACCGCGCTTTTTGCGCAGGAATCGGGGCGCTTCGATATCGTGCATCGCGCGATCTTCAAGGCTTACTTCGAGGAAGGTATCGATATCGGCGATCCGGACGCGCTCATCGATATTGCCGCGACATGCGGCATCGATCCCGAGTTGCTCGAAGAAGCGCTCGACGAAGGCACCTACACGGACCTCGTGATCGAAGACGAAGAGTTTGCCAAGCAACTGGGCGTGAGCGGCGTGCCGTTTGCCGTGCTATCGCGCGAAGCCGCGCCGGGCAAGGAACCGCCGCCGCCCATCGCGTTGCGTGGCGCCGCGCCGATTCAGCACTTCGAGAATGCGGTCGAGCGATTGTTTCCGGATGGCTTTCCGAGTTGATCTTCGAGGTAAGCGGGCGATGCGGGGCTGGCATGCGCTCGGCCACGACGCCGACGACGCGCAGGCTCGCGAATGTAAGCTCGGCAAAGCGCACCGGCCGACGCCCCGTCTAACCGTGCTCCGCCATGAACGACTTCAGCGCAATACGCTGCGCTGGTTCGAGCGATTCGAATTCAAGCCCATAAGCGGCGCTTTGCGTCGATGCATCGAAGTCGCCGACGTGACGCACGATGGCGATGGTATCGACCTGAACATCGACGCCGTCGGTCGCGAATCGAAACGAGAGTGCGAGACGATCGCCCACGCGCGCGTTCGGCGTCGCGACAGTCAAAGACATGCCGTAGGGACTGATATCGCTCACGCGACCCGGCTGTTTGAGCGCGCCCTCGTCGCCTTCGATGGCATAGCATGCCGCCATGCGCGTTGGCATGCGGACGAACTTGCGCGTGCGCAGGCGGCGGATCGTACCTGGCGCCGATAACACCACATAACTGAACGGCTCGCGGCAAAGCGCATCCACCGTACACGCGAAGCGGAAGACGCCCTTTCCCGTCAGCGCGACGAGATCGACCAGTTCGCCACGCGTGAGGTCCAGCGGATCGAATCCCGTCATGAGCGGCTGAGTGACAAATAGCGAACGCTCGCCATTGCGACGTGCATTCGAAAAGCCGATTACGCGACTCGCATACATCGCCGAACCCGAACCGCCTGTGACACGCACGCCAATCCGGCCGCCGATCGACAAACCCAAGTCGTCGAGAACGAGCGTTTCCTCGCTCGGCTCTTCCGGTTTTCGTCGAGGCGCCGCGTCGCCGGCAGTCCGGTGCGGATCGAACTGCCTGAAAATGAAATCGCGCGTCGCTTCGTCGGGAATGAGAGTGCCGGCTGCGAAAAGCGGCGTCCCATCGGCGGAAACGATCGCCCATTCGAGCGGCGTGCCCGGCACGATGTCGGCAGATTGAAGACGCACGATGGCCTGTCGTGCATCAATGGCGGAGTCTTCGATCATTTATCGGACGATTCTTAAGTGTTTTCGCAATCGTCTCCGGTCGCGGAATCGCCGTCAAGGGCTATTAAGCAAAATTTACGTTCGCGCACTAATAAATGACTTCCGTGCGCCCTCTTTTGCGATCATTCTGCAAAAGTTTATGCGCATAAATCTTTTTAACGCGCTATTACGCCAGCATGCGCGTGGCGATTCGCTTCAGTGGGAGCCAAAACGCTTTGTATTGCCCCGAGCACTTGCGGTACGTCAGGCGGCGCTCCGCCATCACCGACAGAGACCGAACGGCCGGGTTCGTGGATACCGAAATGCTCGCGCGATGTCGCCGCGAACAGCATAACGGTGCGCCGCTGCAAAGCATGTGCGAGATGGACGAGCCCGGTATCGGTTCCGACGACCAGTTCAGACGCCTGAATCCAGTGCGCGCATTCCTCGACACTCAGCTTCGGCAGCACGAGCGCCTGCGGCACGAGTGCGGCAATAGCCTGCGCTTCGCCGCGCTCGCGCTCCGTGCCCCACGGCAACGCAATCTGATAGCCGCGCTCGACGAGCCAGCGCCCGACTTCGGCCCAGCGATCCTTTGGCCACTTCTTCACATCGGCGGAGGTCGCGTGGAACAACATGGCGATGGGCGCGCCGCCGCGTGGAATGCCGAGGTCATGCGTAGGCTCGGGGAGTCGAAGATCGTAGTCGGGCGTTTCCTGAATCTCGTAGCCCAGCGCATCGGCGACGCTCACGCGCATGCCGCGCCAGGCGTCGGTGTGCGGACGCGGACCGAAGCGCGCGTTGTACGCGAACGCCGCGCCACGCTCGCCAAGGTCCTGATTCAGATAGCCGTAGCGCCGCCGCCCACGCGCTATGAACGCGATGATCGCGCTCTTGTACACGCCATGAATATCGACGATGACGTCGTATTTCTCGGCGCGCAACTCGCTGATGGACCCCGTGATCTCCTTGAGATCGTTCCAGTTGCGCGCCTTCTTGAACTTGCGCAAAGGCGCGCTCAGCACGCGGTCGACACCCTGACTCCAACGGATGATGTCAGCGAACGCGGCGTCGGCGGCCCAGTCGACCTTCGCGGATGGAAACGCCCGCCGCAAGTCGGAGACAACCGGCAGCGTTTCGACGATATCGCCGAGAGACGTGACTTTGACGATCAGAATTCGCTTCATCGACAGACCTGGATGCACCGGTGTATGCGGCTCGATGCCGCGCCGGAAAAACAGCGATTCTAAAGAATTTGTCGCGCCACGGCTGTCAGCGTTTGTAAGTCCGCCGTCGCGTCACGTCTTCGGCGCCTAGACGGCGTTACAGGGTCTTGGCCGAAAACGTATCGCATTGACGGATATCGCCGGACGACAAGCCCTTGCGCAACCATCGCTGCCGTTGCTCGCTCGATCCGTGCGTGAACGCTTCCGGCACCACGCGTCCTTGCGATTGCTGCTGCAACCGGTCGTCGCCAATTGCGCCCGCCGCATTCAAGCCCTGCTCGAAATCGCCCGGTTGAATGAGCTTTGCATTGTCCTGCTGCGCAACCGCCGCCCACACGCCCGCAAAACAATCCGCCTGCAACTCGACGCGCACCGAAAGCGCATTCGCCTGCGCGGGCGACATGCGCGCGCGTGCGCTATCGACTTTGTCCATGATGCCGAGCACGTTTTGCACGTGATGCCCGACTTCGTGCGCGATCACGTAGGCCTGTGCGAAGTCGCCGCCCGCGCCGAAGCGATCCTTCAACTCGCGATAGAACGACAAGTCGATATAAACGCGCCGGTCGTTCGGACAATAGAACGGCCCCATCGCCGCTTGTCCCGTGCCGCAGCCTGTTTGCGTGCCGCCCGAGAACAGCACGAGCTTGGGCGCCGGATAGTCCTGATTGAACTGCGTCCTGAAGATGTGTTGCCAGGTTCGCTCGGTATTGCCGAGCACGCGACGCACGAATACGGCGCCGGCGTCTTGCGCTGGCGCCGTATTCGACGGCGCGGCTTGCTGCTGCACGGGCGCGTTGCCATGAAGCATTTGCGCGCCGTTGATGATGGTCATCGGATTGATGCCGAAGAAGTACGATGCCGCGAGCGCGACGACGATCGTCCCTATGCCGATGGATCCGCCGCCGACTCTGAATCCGCCGCCTCCGCCGCTGCCTCGCCGGTCTTCGACATTGCTGCTTTCTGCTTCGTCATCGAGGCGCATTTGGGTCTCCTTGCATAGCCGCGCGTGGCGCGTGCTCAAAAGCCATTATGGTACTCGCGCGTCTCGCAAATGAAGTCTCGCGAGGACGTGAAAGTTCGTCGAACAAGCCTGCGTCAATGTGAATCGGACGAGTCTTGATGCAGTGCGGTCGATTGTCGCGTAAAGCAGCCCGCATTCCTGCTCTCGACGAGTCATCCTCCATACCAAAAACAATGCGCATTCAAGCCATTAGCCTCGCTAAACCCTTGAAACCGCGGCATTTGCGCGCAACGCGCGTTTTCTGACGCAGCGCAACAGAGACGCATAAATGGCGCTACAGTCCGCTCCAGAATTACCGACGTTTCAACCCGCGCATGCCGCACGTTGCAATACGGCACGCGTGAATTTCAAAGCAAAAGTCATCATGCATGCGACTCCCGAAGCAATCGACCTGGCGCGTATCCAGTTCGCGTTCACTGTCTCGTTTCATATCATCTTTCCCGCACTTTCCATCGGACTTGCAAGCTTCATCGCCGTGCTAGAAGGCGCGTGGCTCAAGACCGGCAAAACCGTCTACAAAGAACTGTGCCTTTTCTGGTCGAAGGTATTTGCCGTTGCGTTCGGTATGGGCGTGGTGTCGGGCGTCGTGATGGCTTACGAATTCGGCACCAACTGGGGCGGCTTTTCGAGCTTCGCCGGTCCGATCACGGGTCCCTTGCTCACCTACGAGGTGATGACCGCGTTCTTCCTCGAAGCGGGCTTCCTCGGCATCATGCTGTTCGGCTGGAACAAAGTCGGCCCGAAAGCGCACTTCGGCGCCACTTTGATGGTGGCCATCGGCACGCTCATCTCGACTTTCTGGATTCTCGCGTCCAATAGCTGGATGCAGACCCCGCAAGGTTTTCGCATCGAAGGCGATCACGTCGTGCCGGTGGACTGGTTCGCGATCATCTTCAACCCGTCGTTTCCGTACCGGCTCGCGCATATGGCGATTGCGGCGTTCATCGTCGCGGCGCTGGTCGTGGCCGCGACGGGCGCGTGGCATCTGCTGAAGGGCCGACGCGATCCGGCCATCAGAAAGACTTTTTCGATGGCGCTCTGGCTGCTGCTGGTCCTGACGCCGATCCAGGCTTTCGTCGGCGACGCGCACGGTCTCAACACGCGCAAGTATCAGCCGGCGAAGATCGCGGCTATCGAAGGTATCTGGGAAACGGAGAAAGGCGGCACCGCGCTCAATCTCTTCGGCATCCCGGACATGGAAGCGGAAACGACGAAGTACGCCGTGCAGATTCCGCATCTCGGCAGCGTGATCCTCACGCATAGCTGGAACGGCGAGATTCGCGGCCTCAAGACGTTCCCGAAAGACGAGCGGCCGAATTCGACCATCGTGTTCTGGAGTTTTCGCGTGATGGCGGGACTCGGCGTCTTGATGATCCTCATGTCCATCGCCGGTTGGCTGCTGCATCGCAAGCGCAAATTATTCGATGCGCGCTGGTTCCATCGCTTCGTGCTGATCATGGGTCCGAGCGGTTTCATCACGTTGCTCGCGGGCTGGGTCACGACCGAAGCGGGCCGTCAACCGTGGGTGGTCTACGGCGTGATGCGCACGGCCGACGCCGTCTCGCCCGTCACCGCGCAGCAGGTCGGCGTTTCGCTGCTCGCGTTCGTGATCGTCTACACGATCGTCTTCGGCACCGGCATCTACTACTTGCTGAAATTGTTGCGTCATGGGCCGGCGTTGCCAGGCGCGCCGTCTCATACGCCCGATTCGTCCGATGGCACCGCGCGCCGTCCGATGAGTCTTCCGCATCAGTCCATCGAAGGAGCTTGAACATATGGACCTCACCGTCGCGTGGGCCGCGATCATCGCACTGGGCCTTTTTCTCTACGTCGTGCTCGATGGCTTCGATCTGGGCATCGGCATCCTGTTTCCCTTCTTTCCCGACCAGCACGACCGCGACGTGATGATGAACACCGTCGCGCCCGTGTGGGACGGCAACGAAACGTGGCTCGTGCTGGGCGGCGCGGGCCTCTTCGCCGCGTTCCCGATGGTCTACTCCACCGTGCTTTCCGCGCTCTATCTGCCGCTCGTGTTGATGCTCGTGTGCCTGATCTTTCGCGGCGTGTCGTTCGAGATTCGCGCCAAGGCGTCGCGCACGAAGTCCATGTGGGATCTTGCGTTCATCGGTGGATCGGCGGGCGCGACGTTCTTTCAAGGCGTGGCGCTCGGCGCGTTTCTCGATGGCATCCCCGTTGCCGATGGCCGCTTCGCCGGCGACGCCTTCGGCTGGTTCACGCCGTTTTCGCTGTTCACGGGCGGCGCGCTCGTCGTGACTTACGCCCTGCTCGGCGCATGCTGGCTGATCGCGAAGACCGAAGGCGATTTGCAGCGACGGCTGTATCGCGTCGTATGGCCGTTGACGCTGCTGCAGCTTGCAACGATTGTCGTGGTGAGCGTGTGGACGCCGCTGCAGGACGCGGGCATTGCATCGCGCTGGTTCGACTCGCCGTGGTTTTATCGGATGCTGCCGGTGCCGGCGCTAGTCGTGGCCTGTGCTTGGGCGATGCATCGCTCGATCCGTTCGCGGCACGAAACGCGGCCGTTCGCGGTGGCGCTCGGCTTCATGTTGCTGGGTTACGCGGGATTGGTTGCGAGCATTTCGCCGCAGGAGATTTTTCCGGGCGTGTCGCTTTGGGATGCCGCTTCGCCGCGTTCCTCGCAGCTATTCACGATTGTCGGCGCGGCGGTGATTTTGCCGGTGATCCTGGGTTACACCATGCTGAGTTATTGGGTATTCAGAGGAAAGGTGCGTCATGGCGAACATCACTATCACTGAACGCGGCGGCTCTATTGCGATGATGCGCGCGAAGAAGGTCTTCTGGTTCGTCGCGCTTTGGGTCACAGGTGTGGGCGGCGCGATGCTGCTGGCTTTGCCGTTCAAGTTGTTGATCAAGGCTGGAGCGGCTTTGCATTGATGCGGGTGGGCAAGGCGCTCACGACGGCGATCGTCGTTGAGCACCCGAGCCCGTCTGCTCAAAACCACCAGGCCGCCACCGCCCCACTCACTACCCCGAACACGACCACCGCCGCCGTGACGAACGCGAGCACCTTCGGCGGAAACGAGCGCGCGAGCATGGCGAGCGAGGGCACGCTGACGGGCGGCAAAGTCATCAGCAACGCGCCTGCTGGGCCGGCTGCCATGCCGAGTGAAAGCATCGCCTGAATGATCGGCACTTCGCCCGCCGTCGGAATGACGAACAGCGTGCCCGCAATCGCGAATGCGACGATCCACAGCATGCTGTCGTCGATATTCGGTCCGATATGCGGAAACAGCCACGCGCGCGCCGCGCCTAGCAACAACACCAGCACGATGTACTCCGGCACGAGCCGCAACGTCATACGCCCGAGAATGCGCAACCAGCGCGAAAACGCCGTGCCCGGCTCATCTTCCTTGACGAGGTTTGCAAGCGCCTCGCGTGATTGCGCCGCCTGCGCGGGCGTCACCATGCGATTGACCGCGTAACCCAACCCGAACACCATCAGCACACCGAGCACGAGGCGCAGCCCGGTCCATTGCCAGCCGAGCACGAAGCCCATGAACACCAGCGCCGCCGGATTGAGCACCGTGTTGCCGAGCCAGAATGCGACCGCCGCGCCCGGCGCCGCTTCCCGCGCGCGCAACCCCGCCACGACCGGCGCCGCGCAGCACGTGCACATCATGCCGGGCAAGGACATCAAGCCGCCATTCAACACGCTGCCGAAGTTTCGTTCGCCGAGCGCACGCGCGACCCAGCGCGGCGGAATCAACGCCTGCACCGCCGAACCGAGCAACAGGCCGAGCACCATCGCCTGCCAGATGGCCTTGCCGTAAGCCATGGCGTAGTCGAGCGCCGCTTGCCACGACGGTGCCGGCGCACTCGCGGACGCGCCCATCAAAATGGACTTGCCGATGGAATGCTGACTCGCCGCCACGAACGCGCGGTTGTAGTACGGAAACCATTTGACATAGAAGAGACCGACGACCGCGATCAGCAGAAAAACGATCCAGCCGGGCGCGATGCGATGGGGTCGGGGCGCGTGAGTATTCATGTTTGACTCGAATGATGAAGATTAATCTCAGTTCGCCGCGGGCGATGTCTGCGCCAATTGCGCGAGAAGCGCCTCGGCCTGCGCGACGCTGTCGGCATCGTTGGGCCGGAAGGTCATGTGGGACGCCTTTGCCAGATGCGTATAAAGCGCGCGGCTGCTGCGGCCATACGCGGGATCGTAATGACGGTCGATGAGTTCCGCGAACAGCTCGGCGCGCGCGTTTTCATCGATCAGCCGATGCCAGCGCTCCACGCGCTCGCGGCTATGCAGCCCGATGAGTCGCGCCAGTTGCGACTTGAAGAACGCGGGATTGTCGAAAAGATGCGCGTAGTCCTGCAACAGAAACGCGATGCGATCTTCGCGACGCGCCTCCACTTCCACGCACGCCGCGCCATGCAGACCGTCCAGCAATGCATCCGGCACCGAAAGCGCGCCGATGCGCCGCCCTTCCGCTTCGATATACACGGGCTTGGCCGCATCGAAACCACGCAACGCACTCACGAGCGCCGACTCGAACGCCTTCTGCGAAGGCTGCGTCTGTCCCGGCAACGCGCCGAGCAACGAACCGCGATGTGCCGCGAGCCCTTCCAGATCCAGCGTTTGCGCGCCGGCCTGATCGAGCGCGTGCAACAGACGCGTCTTGCCGCTGCCGGTATGGCCCGTCAGCGCGACGTAGCGAAAACGGCACGGCAGCGTGACGAGGGAATCGAGCACTTCGCGCCGATAAGTCTTGTAGCCGCCTTCCAGTTGACGCGCCTGCCAGCCGATCATGTTGAACCAGGTCGTCATCGAGCCGGAGCGCTTGCCGCCGCGCCAGCAATAAATGAGCGGGCGCCAGTTGCGCGGCCGGTCGGAAAAGAGCGTATCCAGATGTCGCGCGATATTGCGCGCGACCATGGCGGCGCCGACGCGCGTGGCTTCGAAAGGCGAAACCTGCTTGTACATGGTCCCGACGATCACGCGCTCCTCGTTCGTCAGCACCGGCGCGTTGAGGGCGCCGGGGATGTGATCGTCGGCGTATTCGAGCGGCGTGCGGACATCGACGATTTCGTCGAAAGCGCCGATACGGTCGAGGTTCACGAGGAGATTTTTCACGGGCGATGACGCTGCACGGGCGCAACGCAAGAGGCGGGACAAGCGCGAAATTATCGCACGGGCGCGGATTTCGGCGCGGCGGGCTTTTTTGACGAGGCGCGGGCGCTGCGCGAAGCGGTTAAAGTGAGTGGCGGCACGTACGGAAGACGTGGCGGCTTTCCCTTGAACGAAGGAGACGCGATGACATATCAGGAGACGATCGGCGCACGGCGCTACCGTTTCGACGATCTGAAAACGTTGCTCGCGCGCGCGAGTCCGCGTCGTTCGGGCGACGAACTCGCGGGCCTCGCGGCGGCGACGGAAGAAGAGCGCATCGCCGCAAAACTCGCGCTTGCACAGGTGCCGCTGCGCGCGTTTCTCGACGAACCGCTCATTCCCTACGAGCACGATGAAGTCACGCGCCTGATCGTCGATACCCATGACGCGCATGCCTTCGCGCCCATCGCGCATCTCACCGTCGGCGAGTTCCGCGAATGGCTGCTCGCCGACACCACGGACACCGCCGCGCTCGAAGGCGTCACCGCGGGCCTCACGCCGGAAATGGTCGCAGCCGTTTCCAAGCTCATGCGCAATCAGGACCTGATCCTCGCCGCGCGCAAGCGTCCGGTGATCACGCGGTTTCGCACGACCATCGGCTTGCCGGGGCATCTTTCGGTGCGGCTGCAGCCGAACCATCCGACCGACGATCCGAAAGGCATTGCCGCGTCCATGCTCGACGGCCTTTTCTACGGCTGCGGCGACGCGGTGATCGGCATCAATCCGGCGTCGGATTCGCCTGCCGCCATCACGGCGCTGCTCACGATGATGGACGATTTCCGCCAGCGCTACGACGTGCCGATGCAATCGTGCGTGCTGACTCACGTCACCAACACGCTCGCGGCAATCGGGCAAGGCGCGCCCGTGGATCTCGTGTTCCAGTCGGTCGCGGGCACCGAGCGCGCCAACGCGAGTTTCGGTGTATCGCTCAAGCTGTTGGAGGAAGCGCACGATGCCGCGCTGTCGCTCGGTCGCGGTACGGTCGGCGACAACGTGATGTACTTCGAGACGGGCCAGGGCAGCGCGTTGTCGGCCAATGCGCATCATGGCGTCGACCAGCAGACCTGCGAGGCGCGCGCCTATGCGGTCGCGCGCCGTTTCAAGCCGCTTCTGACGAACACGGTGGTCGGTTTCATCGGTCCGGAATATTTATACGATGGCCGGCAGATCATCCGCGCCGGCCTCGAAGATCACTTTTGCGGCAAGCTGCTCGGCGTGCCGATGGGTTGCGACATCTGCTACACGAACCACGCCGAAGCCGATCAGGACGACATGGACACGCTTCTGACGCTGCTGGGCGTGGCCAACGTGAACTTCATCATGGGCGTGCCGGGCGCGGACGATGTCATGCTGAACTATCAGAGCACGTCGTTCCATGACGCGCTTTATATTCGCCGCGTGCTGAACCTGAAGCGCGCGCCGGAATTCGAAGCGTGGCTGCAAAAAATGCGCGTGACGGATGGACGTGGCGGCTTGCTGTCGGCATCCGGCAGCGCGCAGGGACAGCCGTTGCTCGACTGGATCGATGCGTGATGGATGAGATCGATAAGCGGAGCGTGGATGCATCGGCGCGCGAGGACCGCGTCGATGAGCGCGCGGACGCGTCAGTGCAAAGACGCGACATGGCGGGCTTGCACACTGGCGCGCCGAAGCACGAGGGCGACAGCGTTCGCGCGAGTGCATCTGCCAGTGGTTCGAGCTCCACCAACGGCATCGAAACCAATCCCTGGGATGCGCTCAAGCGCTTCACCAACGCGCGCATTGCTCTGGGACGCACCGGCGACAGTTTGCCAACCGCGCCGCTGCTCGCCTTCGGCCTGGCGCATGCGCAGGCGCGCGACGCCGTGCATCAGCCGCTCGACACCGCCGCGCTCGCCGCGGAACTACATGCAGCCGGCTTCGACACGCTCGAAGCGGCGAGCGCCGCGCCGGATCGCGATCATTATTTGCGGCGTCCCGACCTGGGCCGCGCACTCGACGATGCCAGCCGCGCCCGCCTTGCCGAACATGCCGCACGAACAGAAGCGGCGCCCGACATTGTTTTCGTCGCCGCCGATGGCCTCTCGGCTTTCGCCGCGCAGCGACACGCCGCCGCGTTTCTCGCCCGCCTGCGTCCGAAGCTCGATGGCTGGAAAGTCGCGCCTGTCGTCATCGCGACACAGGCGCGTGTCGCGCTCGGCGACCCGATCGGCGAGTTGCTGGGAGCGCGCATCGTCGTGGTGATGATCGGCGAGCGGCCGGGCCTCAGTTCGCCCGACAGCCTCGGGCTCTACGTGACTTTTGCGCCGAGGCAAGGCCGTCACGACGCCGAGCGCAACTGCATCTCGAACGTGCGGCCCGAGGGATTGAACTACGATGCGGCCGCGTTCAAGCTGCACTGGCTGCTGAACGAAGCGCGCCGCCTGAAGCTGACCGGCGTGGGCCTCAAGGATCATAGCGGCGCGCTGCCGTCTGCCGCGGGCGATGCAAGTTCGCTGAATCATCACGCGTAACGGCACGATCGCCACCTTCGTTTCGCGCGCACTTGCATCGCCTCGCGAGCGTTCGCAATTCGCGTGGCGGCGCGATGACCGTTCCGCTTATCGCACAGTACATGCGCACCGCGGCGACTCTGCAAATGGGCCGAGTCAGCGGCAGGCACTCTTCACCATGTCGTATCAGTGACGAGAGCGCTATCGCCGCAACTTCCGATAAACCGTCGTCCGCGACACACCCAGCGCCCGCGCCGTCGCCGACACATTGCCGCCATGCGACTCCAGCGCCGCCGCAACCACGCTCGCGGCAATATCCGCGAGCCGCGCATCGCCAGCGGGAGCAGCGCTCGGTTCGTCGCGAACGGGAGACTCGAAATCATCGATGAAATCGCGCGGTAAATGCGTCACGCCGATGCGCGTTTCGTCATCATCGAGCATCGCCGATGCCGTGCGCAGCACGTTGCTCAACTGCCGGAAATTACCTGGCCAGCGATGCCGCGCAAACAGCGCCAGCACGTCTTCGTCGACGCTCAACACGCGATCCGCAAGACACTCGTGGCGCAAGATGCGCTCGACGGCCGCTCGCAAATCGGTGCGCTCGCGCAGCGGCGGCAAGGTCACAGCCAGGCCGTTCACGCGATAAAACAGGTCCTCGCGAAACTCGCCCTTCGCAACCTGCTCGCGCAACTTGCGGTTGCTCGCGCAGACCAGCGTGAAGTCGACCGGCACGGCGCGCGCCGCGCCGAGCGGCTCGACCACGCGCTCTTGCAGCACGCGCAAGAGCCGGCTTTGAAGCGCGAGCGGCATGTCGCCGATTTCATCGAGAAAGAGCGTGCCGCCGTTCGCCTGCACGATCTTGCCCGACGCACCGCGCTTGGCCGCGCCGGTGAACGCGCCCTGCGCATAGCCGAATAGCTCGGATTCGATCAGCGTCTCCGGCAACGACGCACAGTTCACCGCGACGAACGGTCCATCGCGCCGTGGCGAATCGCGATGAATGGCGCGCGCCAGCATCTCCTTGCCCGCGCCGGTTTCGCCGCCGATCAGGATAGGAATCTCCTTGCCGACCACTTTCCTGACTTGCTGGATGAGTTCGTACACGCGCGCATCGCCCGTGCAGAGATCGGCAAGACGCGACGGCGTCTTGCTTTCAACGGGCGCAGTTGTTCTGACTGGCACCGCGACCGGCGCGACCGTGCGCTCGCGATATTCGACGCCCGCGAACACGCCGACGCCGCTATGCAGCTGAAGGCGGCGCGGCGGCTTGCCGGCCCGCTCGATCAGTTCGTCGGGAGTCGCACCGAATAGCGATGCCAGCGTCTGCACGCGCAGATGCCCAAGCTCCAGTCCGAGTTGAAACTGCGCGCTGCGATTGGCGCTCAGAAGCCGGCCATCGAGATCGAATACGGCGATGCCTTCCATCAACGTGCCGATGAATTCCGGGCGGCTATGAAAATGAATTCGCAGTCCGTCGCCGAACGCGCTTGCAATCAGGCGGTTCTCGATCATCTGGCCGGACATTTTGACGAGCGCCATCGTGTGCTGGTGATAGCCGCGGCGGTCGCCGGTGACATCGAGTACGCCGCTCAGGCCGCCGCGCGGATCGAGAATCGGCACCGACGAACACGTCAGAAAATGGTTG
This sequence comes from Caballeronia sp. HLA56, assembly GCF_054655155.1. Taxonomy (NCBI): domain Bacteria; kingdom Pseudomonadati; phylum Pseudomonadota; class Betaproteobacteria; order Burkholderiales; family Burkholderiaceae; genus Caballeronia; species Caballeronia sp. HLA56. The sequence continues at coordinate 827,130 of NZ_BAAHOB010000001.1, forward strand.
GCGCGCAGATAGTGCTGATCGCCGTGGACGGTGACGGCCTGCCGTTCGGCGATGGTCGTGCCGATGGCATTCGTACCCTGATGCGCCTCGCTCCACACCGCGCCCGCCTGCAGCGCGACCTTTTGCGCGCGGGCGAGGAAGTCGTCATCGCCCAGGGAGTGCAGAATCAGCCCGCTCGAATCCGTGAGCGCGATCATGCTGTGCGTGTTGGCGATCTGCGCGTAGAGCGTTTCCATCACCGGCAACGCGTGAGCGAAGAGCGCGCGGCTCTCGTCGCGCTTCAAGGCGAGTTGCGCGCCGGACAAGACTTCGTATTCGGGACGCATGGTCGCGGAAAGACCAAAAGTGGCCGAGCGCTCATGCGATTGATGAATTACGTCGTGATGCGCGGGCCGAAGCGCCGCGCCGATGGCATGCTGCATCGCCTCCTCCTTTCGAATTCAGCGCGGCGGGGTCGTCGGGCGCCCATGCCGTCGCGTGAATGTCTCTTGACGCAGAGTAACACCGACCCGGCGACCGGGTCGATGCGAGGAAGCGCGCAGTCGTCACAAGACGAGCGAGCCCGCCGAAATGGCGACGATCAGGAAGATGACGAACAGAATCAGGAAGATGAAGAAGCAAATCTTCGCGATGCCGGCCGCACCGGACGACACGCGTCCGAAACCGAAGAAGCCGGCGATGACCGAAATGACCGCGAAAAGAATGGCAAGTTTTAACATGACGTCGATGGTTTATCGTTAAGGTTTCGCCTTGTCTGCAAAGCTTGTGCCCAATCCCTTTTAAGCTGCCGCTGAACTCGACCGTTAGTTGCTCGTGGGCGCGTTAAAAAGGCGGCCTGTTCGCCGCCCTTCCTTACTGCGCCCCGCCCTTCTCGGCCGCAGGAGCCACGGCCGGAATCGTCCTTGGCCGCCCGCCCAGCCATCGCAAGACCGCTTGATGCACTTGAGGCACGGCAAGCAGCGCGGTTACGGCAATCGCATCCGCGGCCAGACCGGCGGGCACGTTGATGAGGCCATCGGTCAGCGTGAAGAGGATGGAATCGACGACGAGCGATATCACCGTGCCGACGACAAAGCACACCATGCCGTCACGCCCGACTGCCCCGACCCACGGCAGGCGCGATGCGATTTCCTTGATCAGACCGTAGCGCGCAAAATTCGTGGCGATCCACGCAATGGCGAGAAAATTGACGACGCGCGCGCCGGCGAGGTCACGCTTGAACGCGCTATCCAAGACGGGCGGCAGTACGAGCAGCTTGTAGTACGCCATGCCGATGATCAGCGCGAGCGCGCCCAGACTGACGACCCATCCCATGCGATGCGAACTCACGCGCTGATACACCGGCGTGCAGCGCGCCAGCACGCCGAGCACGAACATCAGTTGCCAGGCGGCGGGATTGAAGTCCCAAAGCGTATCGTTGGCGGATGGCAAGTATTCACCGATTTGCGGCGCAAACGCCCACAGGCCGAGGCTCAGACCGAGCAGCAACCACGGCTTGCTGCGCGCGAGCGGCAGCGTAAGCGGCACGGACAGCGCGAAGAGCGCGTACATCGGCAGGACGGCGGCAAGATACGGCTGGCGCTCGAAGGTGAGAATCTGCGTCAGTGACGACACCGGCGCGGCTGTGAGACTGTCGAGGTCATGCAGCGCCAGATTCGGCGCGCTGCCGAAAAACGGTCGCAGCAGGAAGGTCGCGACGAGCATCAGCGCGGCAGTGACGAGAAACGCGCGGTAGATTTCGACCGAGCGCTTGAGAAAACGCACGCAGGCGGCGCTTTCCGAGCGCCGGCTGGCCATCGCGGTATAGGCCGTCGCCGTGGCGAAGCCGCCGAGGAACACGAAGACTTCGGCGGCATCGTTGAGCGCAAAGGCGTGCAGCGTGAAGCGCGACAACATGCTGCCGCCGATGTGATCGACGACGATGACGAGCAGCACGAGTCCGCGAAAGAAGTCCAGCTCGACGAGGCGTTGAGATTTTCCTGACATGCTGCTCAAGGAGTTTTCCTGCGGCGCGCAGGAGGGTGGGCAGGCGCCGCAATCGGCGGCAAACGAGCCCGAGAGTTTACCCTTAATCGTCTGCGGTGAGCATCTTCGCGTAAGGAAAAAACCGTTTCAAATCCGGCGCTTGTTGTGTTTCGAGCGCAAACGCTGACACTTCGCAACGCATCTCTGTGTCTCCCACGCTTGGTGTCTCGAAAAGTTTTCAAGTTCCTTTCATTCATCCAAGTCTGCGTTAATATCACGCGCTCAATCCACTCGATGCGGCTTTCGCACAACTCAAAGGCTTCCGACGCGCATGGACTACCTTGCCACACTGCTGACCGATCCCGCCGCCTGGGCCGCTCTCGCGACGCTCGTCGTCATGGAAGTGGTGCTTGCCATCGACAACCTGATCTTCATCTCGATCCTGACCAACAAGCTGCCCGAGGCGCATCGGGAGCGCACGCAACGCGTCGGCATCGGGCTCGCGCTCGTGATGCGGCTCGGTTTGCTCGGCACGGTCGCGCTGATCGTGCGCCTCACCGCGCCGATCTTCGAGGCGTTCGGGCACGGCTTCTCGTGGCGCGACCTGATCCTGATCGCGGGCGGCGTCTTTCTCGTGTGGAAGGCGACCACGGAAATCCGCCATCACGTCACGCACGACGCCGACGATCACGCTGGCGCGAATGCGGGCGCGCGCCTCACACCGTTGTCGGCGATCGGCCAGATTCTGCTGCTCGATCTGGTGTTTTCCATCGACAGCATCGTGACGGCGGTCGGCATGACGGAACACATTCCGATCATGTTCGTTGCCGTGATCGCGGCGGTCGCGGTCATGCTGTTCGCGGCGGGGCCGCTTTCGCGGTTCATCGAACGCAATCCGACTATCGTGATGCTGGCGCTCGGCTTCTTGCTCGTGATCGGGATGACGCTGATCGCGGAAGGATTCGGCTCGCACGTGCCGAAAGGCTATATCTATGCGGCGATGGCGTTCTCCGCGCTTGTCGAAGCGCTCAACATGCTGGCGCGGCGGGCGAAGCGGAAGTCCGATCCGGCTCGGAACCGACGCGGCGAGAACTGATGCATCAGCTCGTGTAGCCGTCGCGGATCAGGCGGCATAGAACCGGCGCCATCGCGGGCTCCTCGGGTTCGCCTCGGTCGACCCATGCGGCGAATGCCTTCACGTCGTCGGTGAATGGCGGTTCGCCGCGCGCCTTGCGGATGACGTTGTGCGCGCTCAGCAAAGCTTTCGCGGGCGCCACGATCGATGCGATGAGCGGCCCCTTCGCCGGGCCGAAGTCGAAATTGTCCATGCCGTGCTTATCGGCATTGGCGATGGAGACTTGAGGCTCAGCAGGTCCGGTGGCGTCGCGCTTGCACGGCGGGGGTGTTATAAGCCGCACCTCAAAACGGCAACTCGCCCTGCCGCTTTTCAACAACCGCGGTCTCCGGCAACGGCTGCGCGCGCAGCCAGCGATCGATCGCGTCGACGACATGCCGACGTTCGGTTTCATCGAGTACCTTGCCCGCCGCGATGCCGTGCCATTTCGCCAGACAACCGCGGCAGCACGTCGCCGTCGCGTGCTGCGCGATGAACACCGGATGCCCGCGAAACGGCGTCTGCTTGCCATCGTTGAGCGGCGCTTGCGGCGCAAGGCGCTTCGCGATCAGCTCGTGCGCCTGCGCGACGACCGCTTCCACCCCGCGTTCGCGCAGATAGCGCCCTTCCCGCACACCCAACGCAAAACGCCTGCGAAACGCGGATTTCGCGAGCGAGGCGAAGACGGCGTCGAGATCGCGCATCGACCTTCATTCCTTGCCGTAGAGCGTGGAATCGGCGAAACCCTGGGCGTCGAGCACACGGCCCACGAGAATCAGCGCCGTGCGTTGCAAACGCACTGCCCGCACCTTCACCGCGATATCCGCAAGCGTGCCTTCCACGCGCGTTTCATCCGGCCAACTCGCGCGAAACACCACGGCGACAGGACAATCCGCGCCGTAATGCGGCAGCAGATCGTCGACGATACGCTCGATATGCCGCACGCCAAGATGAATGGCGAGCGTCGCACGATGACGCGCCAGATCCGCGAGCGATTCGCCTTCGGGCATCGACGTTTTCGCGGCATAGCGCGTGAGAATCACGGTCTGCGAGATGCCCGGCAAGGTGAGTTCGCGTTTGAGCGCCGCCGCCGATGCCGCCGTCGCCGTCACGCCCGGCACGATCTCATAAGGAATCGCGAGCGTATCGAGACGGCGCATCTGCTCGCCTGTCGCGCCGTAAAGCGAAGGGTCGCCGGAATGCACGCGCGCCACGTCTTCTCCCCGCGCGTGCGCGTTTTCGAGCAACGCGACGATCGCATCGAGATCGAGTTCCGCCGTGTTCACGACACGCGTCGCCCGATGCCCGCTCAACACTTCGTCGGGCACGAGCGAGCCCGCATAAAGAATCACCGGACACGAGCGGATGAGCCGCTGGCCCTTCACGGTGATGAGTTCCGGGTCGCCCGGTCCGGCGCCGATGAAATAGACGGTCATGGAAGAGGAAGTTCGGTTGTGAGTGCATCGAGCGCGCTTGCCGGATCGTCGAATGCGCGATCGGCTTCGGGAAGCGCGGGCCGCGCAAGCATCACGACGGGCAAGCCGCGTTCGCGCGCCACCGCGAGCTTCGCTTCGGTCGCGCGGCCGCCGCTGTTTTTGCTGACGACGACATCGATACGCGCCGCATCGAACAACGCGCGCTCGCCTTCGATACTGAACGGCCCGCGCGCATCGACGATCCGCGCACGCGCGTTGCCTTCGTGCGGGTCGAGACAACGGACAGTCCAGAATTGCGACGCGGGTATCTCGTCAAGATGCGCAAGCGGCTCGCGTCCGAGCGTGAATAACGGCTTTTCATAGGCCGCGATTGCATCGACGACGCCTGGCCAATCGCGCGCCTCGCGCCAGATGTCGCCTGCTCGCGGCTGCCATGCCGGACGACGCACGGCCCACAAGGGCACGCCAACGAGCGTACATGCTTCGCGTGCATGACGGCTCATCTGCGCGGCGTAGGGATGCGTGGCATCGAGCACGAGCGCGATGCCTTCTTCACGCAGATACGTTGCCAGACCCGCCACGCCGCCAAAACCGCCGACGCGAACCTCACATGCGAGATCCGTCGGCACACGCCCGAGCCCCGCGAGACTGTAGACATGCGACGTGCCCAGCTTGCGCGCGATGACGAGCGCGTCGCCGGTGCCGCCGAGCAATAGCACGCGCTTCATTGCGCGCTCCCGACGATTTGCCCTTGCCTGTCGATGGCGAAAGTCTCCACGACGATGCCTTGCGGCACGACGTCGAGCGCCACTTCGCGGGCTCGCGCGCAGACGATATCGCCGAGCGCGATGCCTTCGCCGCGCGCCAGCTTAAGCGCTTCCTGACTCGTGTTGGCCATGCGAATTGCGTGCTGCAACGCGATGCTCGCGCCAGCATCGGCGGCCCAGGTGGCGAGAAGCGGCAAGTCGATACTCGACGTGCGGCTGTGCAGATCCATATGTCCCGCCGCGAGCTTGCTGAGTTTGCCGAAGCCGCCGCAAACACTGAGTTTTTCGACCGGCGCGCGGCGCAAGTGCTTCAAAACCGCGCCCGCGAAATCGCCCATTTCGATGAGCGCCATATCCGGCAAGCCGTAACGCGCGCGCATGGCGTCCTCGCTCTGATTGCCGGTGCACGCCGCGATATGTTGCACGCCATTGGCGCGCGCGACATCGATCCCCTGATGGATCGACGCGATATAAGCCGCACACGAAAACGGCCGGACGATGCCGGTGGTCCCGAGTATCGACAGTCCGCCGATAATGCCGAGCCGCGGATTCATCGTCTTGAGCGCAAGCGCCTCGCCATTCTCCACGCCGATGCTCACGTCGAAACCGCCCGCATAACCCGCTCGCGTGGCGAGTGCTTCGAGATGCTCGCGCATCATTTTGCGGGGAACGGGGTTGATGGCCGGCTCGCCGATCGGCAACGCAAGGCCCGCGCGCGTCACGGTGCCAACGCCCGGTCCCGCGTGAAAGCGCACGCCATGCCGCGCCGCAAGCCGCACGCGAGCTATGACGAGCGCGCCATGCGTGACATCGGGATCGTCGCCGGCATCCTTGATGACGCCCGCTTCCGCTGCATCGCCGGCAAGACGGCAGAACGCGAGCGGCATGGTCACGGACTGGCCCTTCGGCAGCACGATCTCCGCGCGCTCGCTCGGCTCGCCGAGCAACAGAAGGCGCGCGGCCGCGAGACTCGTCACGGTCGCGCAGCTTCCCGTCGTGTAGCCGCTTCTGAGCGGCGCGGACTGTTCGGGCGTCTCGTCACGCATCGGGATGGTCATCCGCCGGCGAGCTCATGGCTTCTTCGCGTGCAGAAGCGTGATCGGCAGCGCTTGCCGCCATGTATCGAAACTGCCGAGCGGCTCGGCCCGTGCGATGCCGATCCGCGTCAGCTCGCCGCCATGCTCCGCGCGCCATGCAACGAGCGCCGCTTCACTCTGCAAGGTCACGGCGTTGACGATCAGCCGACCGCCCTGCCGCACGCGCGCCCAGCACGCATCGAGGAGACCCGGCACGGTCACGCCGCCGCCGATGAACACGGCATCCGGCGCGCTCAAACCGTCGAGCGCGCCGGGCGCCTCGCCCTTGATGAGTTGCAGCGCAGGCACGCCGAGCGCATCGCGGTTATGTTCGATGAGACGCTGCCGCCCCTCGTTCGCTTCGATTGCAATCGCGCGGCAAGCGGGATGCGCGCGCATCCACTCGATACCGATGGACCCGCAACCCGCGCCGACATCCCACAGCAATTCGCCCGGTTGCGGCGCGAGACGTGCGAGCGTCACGGCGCGTACATCGCGCTTGGTGAGCTGGCCGTCGTGCCGATACGCGTCGTCGGCAAGACCCGGCGTGAGCGATGGCCCCGCGTGGCCCGCATGCGTGCGGCATTCGATCGCCATGAGATTGAGCGCCGCCACGCGCGGCTCGCGCCAGTCGTCCGCACGTTCGTCGAACCGGCGTTCATTCGTGCCGCCCAGATGCTCGAACACCGTCACGCGGCTCGCGCCGAAACCATGCAGCGTGAGAAGCTGCGTGACGGCGGCGGGCGTCGCGCCATCGGCGCTCAGGACGAGCAGACGTCCGCCGCGAAACACATGCGCGAGCAGGGACGCCACCGGCCGCCCGACGAGCGACACGCATTGCGCGTCCTGCAACGGCCAGCCCAAGCGCGCCGCCGCCAGCGACAGCGACGAAGGCGCGGGCATGACGCGCATTTCTTCCGTGGATAATTCGCGCGCAAGCGTGGCGCCGACGCCGAAGAACATGGGGTCGCCGCTCGCAAGCACGCATGTTTGGACGCCGCGCTCGGCGAGCACGGCATCGACGGAAAACGGGCTTGGCCATGGCACGCGGCGCGCCGCGATACGCGCCGGCAGAAACGCGAGGTGACGTTCGCCGCCGTGGATCGACCGTGCTTCGAAGAGCGCGCGCCGCGCCTCGCGGCCAAGCCCATGCCAGCCGTCCTCGCCGATACCCACGACGGTCAGCCAGTTCGACATGTGCGGCCTCCTACGGGCGAATCCCGCGTTTGAAGCACCCGCGCAAGGCGGGAAGCGGTCTGATGGTCGATAAAAGCGGGCATAATAGCGCGTTCGTCGGTGCCTGAAGGGTTCGATCGGTATTGAGCCTCATGGCCTAACAGGGAACACAGCAAAACTGTGGCTGCCCCCGCAATTGTACGCAGCGAGTCCGCGCTCCACTGCCACTGGTTTTTACCGGGAAGGCTAGCGCGAATGTCGACCTGCCAGCCAAGAGACCTGCCGACGTAAGCATTCACTGCTATTCAACGCTATTCAACGCAATTGCGCGAAGCCTGCCGGGCGGGGTGTACCGGTTCGCTACTCAAGCGCTTAAGCATACGGTCGAGCTTTTGGAATCGTTCTTGCCGCCTTGGTCTTCGGCCTGTCCCGGCCTCATGCGTATCGTGCCCGCACGCGACGGCGCCCTTGCGCGCGTGCGTCTTGCCGGTGGCGAGTTGCGTCGCGAAGCCGCGCATGCCGTGGCGCACGCCGCCGAGCGCTGCGGTTCCGGCACGATCGAAGTGACCAATCGCGCCAATCTGCAACTGCGCGGCATTCGCGACGATGCCCACGCGGAACTCATCGATATCGTGCTCGCGGCGGGCCTCGGTCCGACCACGGCCAGCGCCGACGATATCCGAAACGTCATGCTGAGCCCGCTTGCGAGCACGGGAACGCGTGCGCTTGCAGCGGATATCGTCGAAAGCATGCAGGCCGATGCCGCGTTGCACGCGTTGTCGCCGAAGTTCGCGTTGCAGATCGACGATGGCGAAACGCTTGCCATGCTCGATCATCCGCACGATCTTTGGCTTTCGGCGCTGGACAATGGCGCGCGCTTCGCATTCGGTTTTGCAGGATCGATGCCGCATCGTGAGGAACATGCGCCTGCCTCGGGCGCGATTGCGCGTGACGACGCGAAGCGCTTCATCCTGGCCGTGCTGCAGGCGTTTCTGGCGCTGGCATCGGTGGAAGAACACCGCATGCGCGATGTGCTCGCACGCGTTGGAATAGCGGGCTTTCTCCATGCCCTCGACTTCGAAACACAGCACGACGCCGCACTTCAGTCATGGCGTCGCGCGCCTTCCAATGCAACGTTACGACTCGGCGCGCATGCGGACTATGTCGGCGCGCAAGCGCCGCTCGGCCGCCTCGATGCTAATACGCTTCACGCAATCACCGATCTCGCCGAAGAACGCGTCGTGATGACGCCCTGGCAAAGCGTGTTGCTGCCTGACGTGCACGCGAATCGCATGACGCATGTCGTCGACGCCCTTCGCGCGCTTGGCCTCGCCACCGATCCACGCGATCCGTTCGCGCGTCTGATCGCATGCGCGGGTTCTTCGGGCTGCGCGAAAAGCCGTGCCGATACGAAAGCGGACGCGCATCGTTTAGCCGCCTTGCTGCCCGAGCATGCGCACGCGCATCTGAGCGGCTGCGAGCGCTTTTGTGCGGCGGCGCATCCCGTCGAAAACACGCTCGTTGCCGTTGCGCCCGGCCGCTACGACGTGCATCGAGGCACACACGTGATCGCCCATAACCTCCTCATCGAAGAGGCGGCCGCATGGCTCGCCCGGAGTCATGCCGATGTCTGACTATATCCGCGACGGTGCGGAGATTTACCGGCAATCGTTCGCGACGATTCGCGCCGAAGCCGACCTCGCCGCCATTCCCGCAAACCTCGAAAAGCTCGCCGTGCGGATGATTCATGCGTGCGGCATGATCGATATCGTCAATGACCTGCGCTTCTCGTCCGATGCCGGTATCGCGGGCCGTGAAGCGCTCGTGAGCGGCGCGCCCATTCTCTGCGATGCGCGCATGGTCGCCGAAGGCATCACGCGCGCGCGCCTTCCCGCGAATAATCGCGTGATCTGCACGCTCGGCGATGCCTCCGTGCCGGAACGCGCCCGTGCGATGCGCAACACGCGCTCCGCTGCCGCACTCGAACTCTGGCGGCCCGATCTTGCGGGTGCGATCGTCGCAATCGGCAATGCGCCCACCGCGCTCTTTCATCTACTCGACATGATCGACGACGGCGCACCGAAGCCCGCGCTCATCCTCGGCTTTCCAGTGGGCTTTATCGGCGCGGCGGAATCGAAAGCCATGCTTGCCGCCGACAGCCGTGGCATTCCTTTCGTCGCGTTGCTCGGACGACGCGGCGGCAGCGCGATGGCGGCGGCCGCCGTGAATGCGCTCGCATCGGAGGCCGAGTGATGAGCGGAAGACTCCATGGTCTGGGCGTCGGTCCGGGCGATCCCGATCTCATCACGGTGAAGGCGTTGAAGCTGCTCAAGGCGGCGCCCGTGGTCGCGTATTTCGTCGCGAAGGGGAAGAAGGGCAACGCGTTCGGAATCATCGAATCTCATCTCGAAGACACGCAGACGCGCTTGCCGCTCGTCTATCCCGTGACGACGGAAGCGCTCGAACCGCCGCTTTGCTACGAGACGATCATCAGCGCGTTCTACGATGAATGCGCGCTCGCCATTGCGGATCATCTCGAAGCCGGCCGCGACGTGGCGGTGATCTGCGAAGGCGATCCGTTCTTCTACGGCTCGTACATGTATCTGCATGATCGCCTTGCCGCGCGCTTCGAGGCAGAAGTCGTGCCCGGCGTCTGTTCGATGCTGGGCGGCGTCGCAGTGCTTGGCGTGCCACTGGTTTATCGTAATCAGAGCCTTGCGGTGCTTTCGGGCGTTCTTTCGGAAGCCGAACTAAAACGAAAGCTGGCGACGAGCGATGCCGCCGTCATTATGAAGCTCGGCCGCAACTTCGACAAAGTGCGTCGTGTGCTGGCGGAACTCGGGCTCGACAAACGCGCGTTGTATGTGGAACGCGCGACGATGGCGAATCAACGCATCGTGCCGCTGAACGAAGTCGATCCAATGGCATCGCCCTACTTCTCGCTGTTGGTCGTGCCGGGGACGAAATGGAGCGCATAGACGTAGCGAAGCCGCTTGCCATCGTCGTGCTCGGCAACGGTGCGCTGACTATCGCGCGCAAGATTCAGGCGTGTCGTTCGGGATCGCTCGTTCATGGACTCGCTAGTCGCGTGAACGTGGACGCCTCCTTCGACGACTTCGGCGCGCACGTGCGGGCACTCTACGCGGCAGGCTCGCCAATCGTCGCACTGTGTTCAGCAGGCATCGTAATTCGCGCGCTGGCAGCGTCGCTTGCGGATAAGGGCGCGGAGCCGCCGGTGCTCGCTGTCGCGCAGGACGGCAGCGCGGTCGTGCCGCTGCTCGGCGGCATGAGCGGCGTGAACATGCTTGCGCGTGATATCGGCCAGATGCTCGGTATCGTACCGGCCATCACGACGAGCGGCGAATTACGCTTCGGTCAATGTCTGCTCGCGCCGCCCGAAGGCTACGTACTGGCGGATATCGAACGCGGCAAGCGCTTCGTGTCCGACTTGCTTGGCGGAGCAACGACGCGCTTGGAAGGCCACGCACCGTGGCTCGATCAGGCAGCCCTTCCTCGCGCCGACGATGCGTTGCGCGCCATCCGCATCACGCCCGAAAGCGCCCACGATGAACACAGTCTCGTGATTCATCCACGTTGTGTGATTGCATGGATCGAAGATGACGCGACGAACGGCGATGTAGCGGAATGCGTACGCAAGGCACTTCAAGCACGAAGCCTCGCGCCGCTCGCACTCGCTGTGCTGGTCACGCCCACGCACGCAATGACATCGCAACGTCTTGCCGATGCCGCGCAAGCGCTCGACGTGCCATTGCGTTTCAGCGACGCCCCGCCTTTCGATGTTTCGCACAACGGCGACGTTGCATTGCACGTCGCCAACGCGCCCGTCGATGCGCAGGCGATAGGCCGTGCACGCGGCAGGTTGACCGTGATCGGTCTCGGTCCCGGCAGCTCCGAGATGATGACGCCCGCCGCGAAAGCCGCGCTTCGTGCCGCAGAAGACGTGCTCGGTTACGAAACCTACGTGCGCATGGCAGGCCCGTTTCGCGCCGATCAACGCGCGCATATGACGGACAATCGCGAAGAGTTGCAGCGCGCGCGACATGCGTTCGAACTGGCAAGCGAGGGACGCAGGGTCGTGGTCGTATCGTCGGGCGATCCGGGCGTGTTCGCCATGGCGGCAGCCGTGCTCGAAGCACTCGACAAGGAAGCGAACGCGTCATGGCATGCCGTGAAACTCGAGATCGTGCCGGGCGTATCGGCGTCGCTTGCCACGGCGGCGCGTGCGGGCGCACCGCTCGGCCATGACTTCTGCGTTTTGTCGCTATCGGACAATTTGAAGCCGTGGGGCGTCATCGAGAAACGCATTGCGCATGCGGGTCAGGCCGATTTCGTCATGGCGTTCTACAACCCACTATCGAAGGCACGGCCCTGGCAATTCGATCGCGCGATCGAAATCGTGAAGCAGCATCGCGATGCCAAAACGCCCGTCGTGCTCGGGCGCGATGTGGGACGCGCGGGCGAGACGCTTCGCATCATGACGCTTGGCGAGTTGGACAGCACGATGGTGGACATGCGAACGATGGTGATCGTCGGATCATCGACCACGCGCGTGATCGGCGATGGCGCATGGGTTTATACGCCGCGATGGTATGAATGACACGCGCAGGCTATCGCAAGTCCGCGCTCAGTTCGCTCGCATGAAAGTACTCCGCCGCCCAGCGTAGCGCCAACGTGCTCGCTTGCCCGACTCCGAATTGCCCTTCATCGAAGTCCACCAGCACGACGCGGTCCGCGCACTGCGGCGGCGCGGGCGTCTCGTTCGTGCGGCCATCGGTCAGCACCCATAGCCAGCGACGCTGCGCGGGTCTTCGACGCGCGGCTCGTGCAAGCACGGTCTGCGCACTCGAAAGACCCAACGCCAGCGGCGTGCCACCACCGCCACCGATAGGCCTCACCCAGCGCTCGTTCCACCAATGCGCGGCGCCCGGCTGACGACGCACTTCCGCACGCCCGCCACCGAAACATACGAGCGCAATTTCCGCACGCTCACGATAAGCCCGATCGAACAACGCAATCAACAAGCCCTTGGCACGCGCGAGCCGTTCACCCGTGAGCATCGATCCCGAGCAATCGAGAAGAAAGCAATGCAACGACGCCGCTTCGCCCTGCACACGTCGATAGCGAAGATGCCGTGCATCGAGACGCTCGGCACGTTTCGCGCGTAGCGTCGATATCCAGTCGAGCGTGGTGCTTTCATCGCCTTCGCGACCGGTCATGCGACCGCGTGCCCGCGCTTCACGCCATCGAAGACGATGCTCTTGAGCATCCGCTTCGTGTCTCCGATGGCTCAGGCTTTTTTTGCGGCAAGCGGTCTGACTTGCTTGACCTTCGCCGTGCCTGCTGGCTCGGGCGGCATGTAGCCCCAATCGCTTTCATTCGTGCTGCCGTTATCGCGCGGGGCGGGCTGCTGCGGCGCTTCGCCTTGCGATGCATCGGCCTCGCGTCGTCGATGCTTCAGCACGGCGTCGGCCACGCGATCGACATGAAGCGTCTGCACGTTGCTCGCGCCTTCGAATGCCGCGAGCGCTCTCGCCGCACGCAGCATCACGAGATCGGCGCGCAAGCCATCCACGTGGGCGGCGATGCAAAGCGCGCTCACGCGCGCATGCACCGCGTCGTCCGGATCGAGCGCGAATAGCACGGCACGTGCTGCATGAATGCGTTCTGCTAGCGCGGACTGTGCGTCGGCATGGCGTGCGCAGAATGCTTCAGCATCCATATCGAACGCGAGCCGCGCCCTGACGATCCGTTGCCGCACGCTCGCATCGAAGCAATTGTTCAATTCGACCGCGAGCCCGAAGCGATCGAGCAATTGCGGACGCAATTCGCCTTCTTCGGGATTCATCGTGCCGATCAATACGAAACGCGCTTCATGCCGATGCGAAATACCATCGCGCTCGATGACGTTCACGCCGCTTGCCGCGACATCCAGCAACTGATCGACGAGCGGGTTGGGCAGCAGATTCACTTCATCGACATAGAGCACGCCGAGATGCGCTTTTGCAAGCAAGCCCGGCGAAAAGGTCACGCCGCCGTCGCGCAAGGCGCTTTGAATATCGAGCGTGCCGATCAACTGCTCTTCGCTTGCGCCGAGCGGCAGCGTGACGAGCCGGCCTTCGGGCAATAGCTCGGCAAGCGCGCGTGCGGCAGTGGACTTCGCCGTTCCGCGTGGGCCGCTGACGAGCACGCCGCCAAGCGCCGGATCGATAGCCGCGAGCACGAGCGCCTGCTGCAAGGCCTCCTGCCCGACGAGCGCGGTAAAGGGAAACACCGGAAAATCAGCGTCGTTCGGGTTCAAGTCTGTCGGCCTTCGAGTTGCAGTTCGACATCGAGCAAATGGCGCGTCACGTCAGCGCGATAGCCGCCCGGCTCTTGCCATAAACCGCGCTCCATGGCTTCGAGCAGACGCTCGCATATCGATTGGAGCGCGTGAGGATTGTGCTGCGTGATGAACTCGCGCGTGTCTGCGTCGTTCACGTAAGCGTCGGTAACGAGCGCGTATTGATGATCCGATACGACACGCGCCGTGGCGTCGTATCCGTAAAGATAATCCACCGTTGCAGCGAGTTCGGATGCGCCTTTGTAGCCGTGACGCTTGACGCCGTCGATCCATTTTGGATTGACCACGCGCGAGCGCACCACGCGTGCAATTTCTTCGTTCAAGGTCCGCACGCGCGGCGCGGCGGGATTGCTATGATCCGCGTTATACGCCTGCGGTTGCAGGCCCGAAAGATAACGCACGGCCGCGACCATGCCGCCCTGAAACTGATGGTAGTCGTTCGAGTCCAGCAGATCGTGCTCGCGGTTATCTTGATTCTGAAGCACGACATCGAGCGCGGAAAGCCGCGTGCCGAAGCTCGCTCGCGCATCCACGCCGTCTTGCGCCTGCGAATACGCATAGCCTCCCGTGCTTTGATACGCGGCCGAGAGATCGGCGTCGCTCTGCCATTGCTTCGCATCGATCAGTTCCTGCAAGCCCGCGCCATACGCGCCCGGCTTTGTGCTGAACACGCGCCAGCCTGCACGTTGCCGCGCTTCTTTCGCATTCATACCGCGACCGATCAGTTCATCGCGCTCACGCATGACGCGCGCGCGAATCGGATTGATATCCTCGGGCTCGTCTTCGAGTTCGGCGACGGCTTGCACCGCCGCATCGAAAAGATGCATGAGATTGGCGAAGGCGTCGCGAAAGAACCCCGATACGCGCAAGGTAACGTCGATACGCGGCCGGTTGAAGATGGAGATTGGCAGTATCTCGAAGTCCGTCACGCGATTGCTTCCCGCCGCCCACTTCGGCCGTACGCCGATCAGTGCGAACGCCTGGGCCATATCGTCGCCGCCAGTGCGCATGGTCGCCGTGCCCCACACGGAAAGGCCGATGGCGCGCGGGAAATCGCCGTGATCCTGCACGTGTCTTTCCACCAGCAGATTGGCCGACTTGAGGCCGATGGACCATGCGGCCTGCGTCGGCAATGCGCGTGTGTCGACCGAATAAAAATTGCGTCCGGTAGGCAACACGTCCGGTCTGCCGCGCGATGGAGAACCGCTCGGACCAGGCGGCACGAAGCGGCCCTCAAGCCCGCGCTTCAGTTGCTCGAGCTCTTGCGGACCACACGCGTCAAGACGCGCGAGCACATCGCCTTGCAAGCGTTCGAGCACCAGCGTCGTTTGCGGCCCCGGCGATTCGGCATCGCCTTGAAATAGTTGCAATGCTAACGATTCGAGGCGTTCGCGTGTATCGCCATGATGCCGCCAAGGCGCGTCGACCGCGTTTTGAAGCGCGTCGGGGCGAGGTCCATTCCATGGCGCCGCCCAGTCGGCATCGAGCGGATCGAACGCTTCACCGAGCGCGAGATCGCGCGCCATGGCCGTGATGAGACTTGCATTCGCACCACGTCCGTCGCCGGTCGGAAAACGGCCCAATGCGAGCAGCGTATCGCGCCTTTGCACGCCTTCGGGCGATACGCCGAACACATGCAGACCATCGCGTATCTGCGCTTCCTTGAGTTCGCACAGATAGGCATCGGCACGCGTAAGCAGTGTGTCTTCACCCTGCAAGTCGCCCGGTGCGTCGAGCCCGAGTTCCTCATGCAACCTGTTCTCGACGATGTTCGCGAGGATGGACTTGCGCAGCAGCTTCGCGCGGCGCGTATCGACCATGAGCGCTTCGTAGTATTCGTCCACTTGTCGTTCGAGATCCTGCAGCGGCCCATAGTTTTCGGCACGCGTGAGCGGCGGCATCAGATGGTCGATGATGACCGCCTGCGCGCGACGCTTGGCCTGACTTCCTTCGCCCGGATCGTTCACGATGAACGGATAGAGATGCGGCATGGGACCGAGAATGAGATCGGGCCAGCACGATGCCGACAACGCAACGCTCTTGCCCGGCAGCCATTCGAGGCTGCCATGCTTGCCGACATGCACGAGCGCATCGGCCTGGAAACGCAAGCGCAACCAAAAATAAAACGCGAGATACGCATGCGGCGGCACGAGCTCGGCATCGTGATAGCTCGCATAATCGTTGCGCTCGCGCGAGCGCGAAGGCTGAATGCCGATGAACACTTCACCGCAACGCAAGCCTGCAATCATGAAGCGGCCGCGCCGTATCGTCGGATCGTCTTCAGGCGCGCCCCATGTCTTTTCCAGTGCTTGCCGTGCATCCAGCGGCAACGCGCGATAGGCATCGAGATAATCTTCGAGCGCAAGACTTTGCAGGGCCGGGCGAAGATCGCGCACGACAGGGTCGTTCGTCACGCCTCGTGTAAGCGCTTCGATGAGCGCATCGCCATGTTCGGGAATCTGGTCTAAGCGATAGCCTTCACGCTCGAGCAACTGCAAGATGTTGATGGCCGATGCCGGCGTGTCCAGTCCCACGCCGTTGCCAATGCGCCCTTCGCTCGCCGGATAATTCGCCAAGACAAGCGCGATGCGCTTGCGCTCGTTCGGCGTATGTCTGAGCTTGCACCAGCGCGCGCTGAGTTCGGCGACGAAGCGCATGCGCTCGGTATCGGCTTGATAACGCACCACGTCGACCTGCGTATGCGGGCATCGATAAGCAAGCCCCTTGAAGCTCACCGCTCGCGTGATGATACGGCCATCCACCTCGGGGAGCGCCACGTGCATGGCGACATCGCGCGAATTCAGGCCTTGATTGTCCTTCTGCCAGTCATCGCGATTGCCCCCGCTCAAGATCACTTGCATCACGGGCGCATCGCCGGCCACTTCGAATGCTTCGCTTTCTCCGATCACGCCCGCAGCGAACGCCGTGGTATTGAGCACGAGCGATGCACCATGCTGCGCGCACAAACGCTCCACTACTTCGCGGCTCAGACTTTCCTTGAGCGATGCAATCGCAATGGGCAGCGGATTCATGCCCTCGCGTTCGAGCGCTTCGATGAATGCATCGAACACAGCGGTGTTGCCTGATTGAAGGTGTGCGCGATAGAAAAGAATGGCAACCACCGGCGCGCCTTCGGTCCAGCGTTCGCGCCAATCGTCGCTAGAAGCGCTTTCGCGCTCGGGGTGATAGATCGCGACCGCGGGCAACGCGCTCGGCGCGTGCGCTTCGCGTCCCCAACCGAACGCGCGATGCGCAATGGCGCGTAGAAACTCTTCGGCATTGCGCGCGCCGCCTTCACGTAAATAGCGCGACAGGTCGCGGCAGAACGCGGCATCGGCCGTACTCTTGCCGATGAGATTCGGGTCTTCCGCAAGATCGCCCGAAAACATGGCGAGCATTTGCTTTTCGCGCTTTGCCAAAGCGACGAGACGCTCGATACCGTAGGGCCAATACGATTCGCCGCCGAGATGATCGACGATGACGACCTTTGCATGACGCAGAATGTCGTCGACATAAAAGTCGACCGAAGCGTTCTGGCGCAGGAACGATTGATTTGCGAGCCGCACTTCCGGAAAGCCGGGGCCGAGACGTGGAAAGACGCTTGCGAGCAGCGCGAGCGTGGTATCGGCCGAACTGAGCACGACGATGGGCGCGCGCGTCTGCTCTATCCGCATCACGCCTGCTGCGTCGTCGACGAAGCCTCCCGGAGTCGTGCGCAGCAGATGCATCGCTCAGGCCTGCACGGGTAAGTTCTGCAACGCGGAAACGAAGGCACGTTGCAGCGTTTCGCGGTCGAGGTCCTCGCCGATAAGCACGAAGCGACTCGATGCCTCGCCTTCGTTCCAGCGCCTGTCGAAGTAACTGTCGAAGCGTCGCCCCACGCCTTGCACGACGAGCCGCATGGCGGCACCCGGCAACGCCGCGAAGCCCTTCACACGGTAAATCGTGTGCTTTTCCACCAGCACGTGCAGTGCCGCAAGCAGCTGTTCGCGCGACTCGACATCCGCTGCGACCACCACGGAATCGAACTCGTCGTGATGATGATCCGCATGACCGTCTTCGTCGGGCGAGCCATGATGGTCGTGCCGCAGATGAATGGTCTCTTCCGATGCGGATTGCAAGCCGAGCAGCGCATGCACGTCGAGTTTGCCCATCTGCGCGGGAACGATCTTCACTTCGGGCGGAATCTCGGGGCGCACGAGCGCATCGACCTTGCTCAACGCGGCGGCATCCATGAGATCGGTCTTGTTGACGATGACGAGATCCGCCGACGACAGTTGGTCTTCAAACAACTCATGCAACGGCGATTCGTGATCGAGATTCGGATCGGCCTTGCGCTGCGCATCGACGGCGATGGGATTTGCCGCGAACTGACCGCTTGCCGCAGCCGGACCGTCGACCACGGTAACGACCGCGTCCACGGTGAAGGCGTTCTTGATGGACGGCCAGTTGAAGGCCTGCACGAGCGGCTTGGGCAAGGCAAGCCCGGACGTTTCGATCAACACGTGATCGATCCTGTCGCGCCGTTCAAGCAGTTGCTCCATCACCGGATAAAACTCTTCCTGCACGGTGCAACACAAGCAACCGTTCGCGAGTTCATAGAGATTGCGTTCGGCGGAGCCTGCTTCGTCGTCGCAACCGATGCCGCAGCCCTTGAGAATTTCTCCATCGATACCGAGCTCGCCGAACTCGTTGACGATGACCGCGATGCGCTTGCCCTGCGCGTTCGAAAGAATGTGCCGCATCAGCGTGGTTTTGCCGCTGCCGAGGAAGCCGGTCACGACCGTGACGGGGATCTTGCGCGTTTGCATCGTTGCTCCGTGCTTGATTGATGCGTGCGCCCTATGCGTGATGGTGTGCGCGATGCGGTCTATTCGACCTTTGCAGCGGCATGGACATGGAAAAGCGCACGACTCGGTGGATCTGGGGATACGCCGCAACCCCGCGGCTAAGGAAATCCCTTCGGTAATTCTGGCCGGTATCCGGGCTGACGAAAATAGCCGCTTCGCCTTCCCGCGCCGGACGCTTTGAACGCCTAGCACAGTGGCTTTGAAACCGGCTTGCCGCGCATGTCATGCGTGGCTTTCGCTTACCGTTGCGGGGGCAGCACAGGTTGGCTTGCGTTCGCCTGAACGCGCGCTTCCTGTTTCCCGTTCAACTGCGCGCTAAAGACTTGGCGCGCGAGCACCTGAACTATTGAAAGTCTAGGGCTAGCGGGGTTAGGCGTCAAGAAAGCATGGTGCCTGCCTAAGCGTCCGGTATGGTATCTTTCCTCCGCCTTAAGGCTTTTCAAGTCGACCTCCATGAATTGGCTTCGTTTAGCATGAGCGCCGCGCTCGTCATCGGCATCGGCTGCCGCCGCGGCGTAAGCGCCGAAGCAATAGAACGCGCTGTGCGTGGTGCGCTTGGCACGCTCGCATTTGCCGATATCGTCAGCGTGGCAAGCATCGACGCTAAGAAAGACGAAGCAGGATTGCTCGCATTTTGCGAGCGTCATCAATTGCGCGTGGATTTCTTTAGCGCCGATCAAATCAAGCGCGCGCCTGGGGAATTCTTATCGCAGGCAAGGCGGCATTTGAATGTCGACGGCGTATGCGAGCCTTGCGCGCTCATTGCCAGCGGCGGCCGGCTCGTCGTGCACAAGACTATCGCGGGCGGCGTGACGGTCGCTATTGCAGAGACACCATCGAAGAAACAAGCATGAAAACCGATACCGAATCGCATTTGCGCATGACCCAGCGGCGCAAGGAAGGCCATGAAAAAAAGCAGGCCGCCGCCGACCATGAAAAGGGCCTGTTGATCGTCAATACCGGCAACGGCAAAGGCAAGACCACCGCTGCATTCGGCATGGCCATGCGCGTGCTCGGGCACGGCATGAAACTCGGCGTGGTGCAATTTATCAAAGGCGCGCTGCATACGTCGGAACGCGATTTCCTTGGCGCAATCGCGCATTGCGATTTCGTGACGATGGGCGATGGCTATACGTGGAACACGCAAAATCGCGAGGCGGACATCGCCACGGCGCGCAAGGGATGGGACGAAGCACGACGCATGATCCAAAGCGGCGAGTATCAGATGGTCGTGCTGGACGAGCTCAATGCCGTGCTCAAGTACGAATATTTGCCGCTTGAGGAAGTACTCGGCGTGCTCAAGGCACGGCCGGCCATGCTGCATGTCGTCGTGACGGGACGACACGCGGCCGATGAGCTCATAGAAATAGCCGATCTCGTCACCGAAATGCGCCTCGTAAAGCACCCTTATCGCGAGCAGGGCGTCAAGGCGCAACGCGGCGTCGAGTTTTGACGCAATGGCAGACTGTCCCGCACTCTTCATCGGCGCGAGCGCGTCGCATCAAGGCAAGACCACGGTGACGGCCGCGCTTGCGCGTCATCACACGCGGCAAGGCAGGCGCGTGCGCGTCTTCAAGACCGGGCCGGATTTTCTCGATCCGATGATTCTCGAGCGGGCATGCGGGTCGCCCGTTTATTCGCTGCATCTTTGGATGGTCGGACTGGAAGCGTGCCGCGCGATGCTTTCCGCGGCCGCCAAGGAAGCCGACCTTATTTTGATCGAAGGCGTAATGGGCCTCTTCGATGGCACGCCGAGCAGCGCCGATCTCGCCGCTGCGTTCAATGTGCCCGTGCTTGCGGTAATCGGCGCGCATGGCATGGCGCAAACCTTCGGCGCGCTTGCGTTCGGACTTGCGCGTTATCGGCCTGATGTGCCGTTTCACGGCGTGCTTGCAAATCGCGTGGCGTCTGCGCGCCATGCACAGATGCTGGCCGAAGCCATCCCCGAAGGGCTGCGCTATTGCGGTCATTTTTCGAACGCGGACGATATCGCGCTACCCGAACGTCACCTCGGCCTTACTCAAGCGCGGGAAGTGGCGGACCTGGATGCGCGTCTCGACCGCGCCGCCGATGCCATTGCCGCGACCACGCTTGCCGATTTGCCGCCGCTCGTTCGCTTCGACGACGACATCACGCTAAGTGAACCGCCGCGTCTTCTCGACGGATTGCACATTGCGATCGCGCGGGACGCCGCGTTTTCATTTATTTATCCCGCAAATGTCGATTTGCTAAAGGCATCGGGCGCAAGCGTCAGCTATTTTTCCCCGCTAGCGGATGAGCCCGTACCCGCCCATGTCGATGCGCTCTACTTGCCCGGCGGCTATCCCGAGCTTCATGCCGCGACGCTTGCTTCCAATGCGTGCACGCGCGCTTCGATAAAAGAACATATCGCGCGCAATCGCGCGGTAGTCGCGGAATGCGGCGGTATGCTCTACCTGCTCGACGCACTGACGGATGTCGAAGGCAATCGTCATTCAATGCTAAGCGCCCTTCCCGGCGACGCCACCATGCAACGCCGTCTTTCGCGGCTGGCGATGCAACGAGTCGACACCGCCCACGGTCCACTCACCGGCCACACCTTTCACTATTCGACGCTCAAGACATCGATGCAGCCTTTCACGACAGCCACGCACGCAACGACAGGTGCGCAGGGCGAAGCGCTTTATCGTCATGGCGCGATAACGGCCACTTACATGCACGCTTACTGGCCCTCGAATCCTGCAGCAATGGCTGCGCTCTTTCGCGGCGAAGCGCTATGACGACATCGACCGAAATCGGGCCACGCGATCTCGCCGAGATGATCGAACGCGCCAGCGCGCAGGAGCCAATCGGCTCGCCGTGCACCGGCGTTTGCAAGCTCGACGCATCGAGCGGCCTGTGCGCGGGATGCTTTAGAAGCCGCGAGGAAATTAAATTCTTTAGAACGATGGACGATCACGCGAAGCTCGCGTTGTTCGACCAGTTGCTTGAGCGGCGCGCGGCCTCGCAATGAACGAAGGCTCGCGCTCGTGCTCAAGCGACGCGGGCCTTTTGACATCCATCGAGCATTCGATTCAGGCAGCGGCCATGCGACGCGCTGCCGGACGCTCGAGTTCACGTGACGCAAGCGCGCCGAAGAGCAGTCCAAGCGTTGCCCAGATCAATGCTTGAATACCGACGGCAGTCAGCCTGAAATTCCACAACAACGACGCGGAAAAGTCGGCGGGTACTTCGTCGACAGAAGGCAGTGCCACTTGCGCGATAACCATCAAGACGACATAACCAGCCGCCGCAATAAGCGCCGCGTTCCAGTTGCCGCGACGCGCCTGCAAGCGTCGCTGCGCATAGACCGCGAACACCGCGCCGACGATTGATATGGCCACCATGCCGAAGAAAAGCGCCGTACGCGGACCGATGGTTTCGGCATTGCCCACGGCGGGCGGGTTTGGGGGATATTTGATGAACGGCACGAGCGCAACGCTAACGAAACCAATGAGCGCAAGCAAAACCGACGTTCCGCGCGCATGCAACGAGCCGAGCCGCCCATAAGCCAAGGCAAAGATCAGCGAGAAAATACCGCCTAAAGCCGTGCCGAATACCACCACGCCCGTTAGTAAGCCCAAACCCGCTTGCGTGTCCCGGCTAACGAGTTCTTCATCATCACCGTGACTATGCGATTGCGCTGCCGCCGCTTCATCGTGATGATCGTGTGCGGGCGCTTGTGCATGCTCGTGCTGTTCCTCGAACGCGATAGCCCGAGCAACTGAAGGTTCGCCGAAGCCGCGCGCAAAGCCAAAGCCGATCAGGCCCGCGACGAGTCCCGCGACCATGCCGCGTATAAGCAAGTTGCGAATCATGCTTCGTCCTCAGTGGCACGGAAAGCCGAGCAAGTGTCGGCCATCGTGAACGAATTCGTGGACGTACATGCCCGAGATAATGGACGTTGCACCTTGCTCGGCGCTGACGAAATAAATCGCGATCAGCAGAACGAGGCCGATAAAAACGGCCCAAGGAAGGACCTCACGCACCGGAATGGGGACCGGCGCATCGTTAGCGGGCGTTGCAATGCCAGCGGAAAAAGCCGGCGCGTTGGACATATTCATTGAAATTTCTCCAGGGAAAAGCGCGTCCCGATAGACGAAGAGCATGCAGCGGGGTCTGACTCGCGGCATCGCGCTCTTAGCGCGAACCGCATACAGTGGCGCGACCGTGCCGGGCTTCCACCGGCTTCCTCGCACTGCAGGCTTGCCATTCTATGATGATTGCCGGCAAAGTAAAACGACCATGAGCTAAAGCCTATGCAATCGACACTGATTTTGCTGTGCCACGCCGCCACGCATGCCATGAAAAGCGGGCGTTTTCCGCAAGGCGACGAGCCTGTCGAACAGGCTAAATGCACGCTCGATGTCCCGGGCGAGCCAAGCCGCGTCACATCCAGCCCGGCCCGCGTTGCTTGCGAAACAGCGGCTTGGATCACGACAGATTTTTCGATCGATGTCGCATTCGACGATATCGACTATGGAGAATGGCGCGGTCGTTCCATTCGCGAGATTAGTGAGCGCGAGCCTCAAGACGTTGCGGCGTGGCTTTCCGATCCCCATGCAAGGCCGCATGGCGGCGAGAGCGTGGCAATGCTGTCAAAGCGCGTTGAGAAAGCGCTCGAGGGGCTTGCTTCGAATACGGAGCACGAATGCTGCATAGTCGTAACGCACGCCATCGTCATGAAGGCGGCGCTCTGTATCGTGCGCGACGAACCGTTGTCGTCGATACTCAAGATGGATCTCGCGCCGCTGTCGTCCGTCTTGCTCAAGTTCGCGGAAGGCAAATGGACGTACGTGCCCTCCTGAACTTAGATGGCCGCCCGGTGCTCAAAGCAAGCAGCGACTGGTTCGCTCAAAGGAGACAGCAATGGCGCACTATGTGGATGGTTTCGTCGTACCAGTGCCGATCGACAAGGTCGACGCGTATCGCAGCATGGCCGATGCAGCGGGCAAAATATGGCTGGAGTATGGCGCGCTGCAGTTTGTCGAATGTATTGCCGACGATGTTAAGCCAGGCGAGCTCACCTCGTTCCCTCGAAGCGTACAGCTCAAGGAAGGCGAAACGGTGGTGTTCTCGTGGATCGTCTATGAATCGCGCGAACAGCGTGACGCCGTCAACGCCAAAGTAATGGAAGACTCGCGTCTTAAGAGCATGATGGAAAACGGCGAACCGCCGTTCGATCCCAAACGCATGTTCTTCGGCGGCTTCAGGACGCTGGTCGAACTGTCAAAGGCCTGATTATTTTTCGAATGCCTAAAACCAAGGAGCCATATCGACATGTACATTGCCATGAACCGCTTCAAGATTGTTCCAGGCGCGGAAGCCGATTTCGAACATCTCTGGACAAGCCGCGACACGCATCTCAAGGAAGTGCCGGGCTTCGTGGAGTTCCATCTGCTAAAGGGACCGACGCGGGATGACCATGTCCTCTATTCGAGTCACACGATCTGGACAAACCATGCTGCGTTCGAACAGTGGACTCAGTCGGATGCATTTCGCGCCGCGCATCGCAATGCGGGCGGAGAAACCAGGCAGCTTTACTTAGGCCACCCGGAATTCGAAGGCTTCGAAGTGATTCAGACGGTTAAATAAGAGCCGCCTGTCTTACAAGACCGTGAACGAATTGCGTCGCTCGCTAAGGCCTTCCTAAGCCTTAGCGCCACGCGCCATTCGCTGCAATGTCGATGAATCGATGGCTCCGGCACAAATGCGCACGGCCTCCTTAAGCGTACGTGGACGTCCCTCGCCAAACTGCGATTCAAGCATGGCGACGGCGCGTAAGCGTTCGTCATTGCCCAGCTTCTCGCCAGTCGCAAGCTCCAGCACGGAGATAAAGTAAGCAGCCGGCGGCGCCGCGTTAGGCTGTGCGGACGCACCGCCTGATCCATCATTCCCGTCGTTGCGCGCGGGAAAACCGGGCGTCCATCTGGTGTCGTATCGGCTATTCATGGGTCTGTTCATTTGGGTGCAAAGGCGCTTGCGCCAGCTTTCGATTGAACAGACATTCAGCAAGGAACGTTCCAAGCCAGCTAGCGCCTTAAATAGCGCGGTTGTTTTTGTCTAACAATAAAGCTCTAGCAACTCGACATGCAGCGAGATCCCATGCCGCGCATCCGACGGATTTAAATACGACCGGGCGTTCGTTTTTCACCCTTGCCGTGATTGCTTGTGCAAGTGAATTGACGTTCTCCCATTTCACACCGGCAAGGATGAAATCCCCCGCTTCATGGCGCGCGCCTGCCGGGTCATCGACATACAAAGCGCTTGAATCGATAATGCCCGACGCTATTTCTGCCGCATCAGGCGTAAAGGCGCCAACACCGATGACCAACCGATCTGCTCGCGCCGGCAGCGTATAGACAGGCTGCTTGCTGGTAGTCGCGGTGATGACGACATCGACAGCTTCGGGAATGTTTGAGCTTTCAAGCGCCGCGAGCTTTGGCAAAGCCGCTGCGTAGGCCTTGCAAAAGGCATTCGCACGCTCGGCTCGCGACCCCTGGACGATGATCGATGCATCGGGATAAACGCTTGCGATCGCCTCCGCATGGTAGGCCGCCTGCTTGCCCGTACCGATCACCAGCACTTGTTTCGGCGGCTGCGCGCTTAGAGCGCGGATAGCGAGCATCGATACCGCCGCCGTTCTGCGCCCCGTTAAAGTTGGGCCGTCGAGCATGAATTGCGGCACGCCGGTGACGGCATCGAATGCGGTGACCTGTCCGTGAATCGTGGGCAAACCAAGCGCACCGTTACCCGCGCACACGTTGACGAGCTTGTGCATGGCCAAGTCCGCCGCGCTTGCAGGCATCGACAACATGATCCCTCCTTGTGCAAGCGGCACCACCATGCGCTCCGGACTCACGATACGGCCCGCCGCGTAATCGAGCATGGTGGCGGCGAGCGTGTCGACCAGGCGGTCATAAGGAACGAGCTGCGCGGTGCGTTCGGCGTCGAAAATTGGAATCGCGCTTGAGGTTTGATTCATCGTGTCTTGACCTCGGAAGGGAAAGTTGCCATCGCAATGCCACTGAAATATCGCAACATTCTAACGGCGTAAGCGACCTCGACAATTTGCCCTTGATGCGCTAAACGCGCAAAGCGTTGCGTACGCCGTCATATGATTGCCTTCGAATACAGTCATAATCAAGCAATCTGCGCCGCAAAAATTGCAGCGGCAAGCCGCCCACGGAGCCCCCAATGAACGAGATGGACAAGCAGCGCCGCTTCCATGCCGACCTGATCGACAGCTACGACGAAGAGTTCGAAATGGAGATCGACGACCGCTTCCTGGATGGCGAGGCAGCGTTCTCCGACGAGGAACGGCAGCTTCGTAAGACCTATTTCCGCGAGCTATTTCGCTTGCAGGGCGAACTGGTGAAGTTGCAGGATTGGGTCGTGCATACGGGCCATAGACTCGTGGTGATTTTTGAAGGCCGCGATGCGGCCGGTAAAGGCGGTGCGATCAAGCGCATCACGCAGCGGCTGAACCCACGCGTGTGCCGCGTCGCTGCTCTGCCTGCGCCGAATAATCGTGAACGCACGCAATGGTATTTCCAGCGTTACGTATCGCATCTTCCGGCAGGCGGCGAAATCGTTCTGTTCGATCGAAGCTGGTATAACCGCGCGGGAGTAGAACGCGTGATGAACTTCTGTACTGACGCCGAATACGAAGAGTTCTTCCGTTCCGTGCCCGAGTTCGAAAAGATGCTCGTGCGTAGCGGCGTTCAGATCATCAAGTACTGGTTTTCTATTACCGATGACGAACAGGAAGTGCGCTTCGAGGCGCGTATTGAAGATCCGCTAAAGCAGTGGAAGCTGAGTCCGATGGACCTCGAAAGCCGACGCCGCTGGGAAGCCTATACAGCCGCTAAGGAAGTCATGCTGCAGCGTTCGCACATTCCCGAAGCGCCGTGGTGGGTGGTTCAGGCCGTCGACAAGAAGCGTGCGCGGCTGAACTGCATGCATCATCTGTTGAGTCAGGTGCCGTATCACGAGATCGAGCACTCTGCGATCACGCTGCCCGAGCGCGTATTCAATCCGGATTATTTGCGGCAGCCCGTGCCGGAGACCATGTACGTCCCGGAGATTTACTAAAGCGCTTTAGCAGCAGTGACTGCACCCGATGTGTTCCTGACGGTGCAGCGTGCGGCGAATGGCAAACTGATACGCTTGCTGCGAACCCTTGAACACCATCACGAACATGACTTGCGCGAGGTTGAAGTCAAGGGTGACCATCAGGCGCATGAGTAGCAGCAGTGGCAGCACCACGGCTGGTTGATACAGTTGTCGGGCAATTAATGCTTTCATCTTTAGCTCCCATTTCCATATAAGAATTTTAGGGATTTGCAGGCCCGGGATAAATGGCCCGCGGATGAAGACATATGTTCCCCGATACGAACAATAAGGCCCTGCATGCTGCAGGGCCTTGAAGGCACATTACTTCTGCGCGAGACTCGGCTCAGGCACCGGCGCGGGCATCGCATCGCCCCAGCCGCCGCCTAATGCACGTATCAAGTTGACTGTGGATACCGCCTGCGTTCCCGCAAGCTGCACCGAAGTACGCTGCGATTGCAGCACAGTGCGCTCCGCATCGATCACATCGAGATAATTGACCGCACCTTCCGTGTACTGCGTTCGCGAGAGTTGTGCCGCGCGCACCGAAGCCTTGACTGCATCCGATTGCGTAGCCGTCTGATCTTCGAGAATGCGCAAGTCGGACAAATTGTCTTCTACCTCACGAAATGCAACGAGCACTTGTTGCCGATAATTCGCGGCGTCCTCTTCATAGATTGCACGTGCATTCGCGAGATTGCCCTTGCGACGGCCGCCATCGAAGATTGGAATATTCAGCGCCGTTCCCGCGAAAGGACCCAGCAGGAATGTTCTGCTCGACCATTTGAAGAGATCGCCAAGCGTTGCCGACTCGAAGCCGCCTGCGCCCGTCAACGTGAGCGAAGGGAAGAATGCAGCCTTCGCTACGCCTATGCGTGCATTTGCTGCGGCCATCGAACGTTCAGCAGCAGCAATGTCAGGACGACGTTCGAGTAAGGTTGAAGGCAAGCCTGGCGGCACGCGAACCGTCACTGGCTTAAGCGGATTCGCCGCCACGCTGAATTCAGCCGGCGTCTTGCCGAGCAGAACCGCAAGACTATGCTCGGACGATGCGCGCAGACGTTGCACGGTCATCGCATCCGAGCGCGCGGTCGCGAGCTCGGACTTGGCGCGCGCCACATCGAGCTCACTGATGTCGCCTTCATCGAAACGGCGCTGCACGAGTTTCAACGCTTGCTCACGCAACGTCACCGTGCGCGTGAAGACATCGTTCTCCGCATCGAGCTCGCGCAAATTGAAGTAGTTCTGCGCGACGTCCGCTTGCAAGGCCAACTGCACCGAGCGGAAAAGCGCTTCGCCTTGTTGCGTGTCGGCGTTGGCGGCTTTGACGGAATCCGAAACGCGGCCGAACAGATCGACTTCATACGATGCGCTCGCCTGGGCGCGCCACAAAGTTTGTGCAGGCACGTTGGCATCGGCCGGCAGGAACTGCGATGCCGGCGAGAACTTCTCACGCGTCGGACCGAAGCCTGCATCGAGCGTCGGGAACAGACCCGCACGCGCAGTCTGGTTGATTGCGCGCGCTTCCTTCACGCGTGCCGCTGCTGCCTTGAGGTTCTGGTTCGCTTCCTGCGCCTGACGTTCGAGGTCGTTGAGCGCGGGATCATCGAACAAGGTCCACCACTCGCCGCGCATCATTTCTTCGGAAGGTTGAGCCGTTTTCCAGGTGCCCGTTTCCGAAGGAGCAAGCGCGCTCGTATCGCTGGTTCGTTGCGGCGTTTCCTTGTAAGCGGAAGGCGCATGCACATCCGGCTTTTCGTAAGTGGGCGCGAGCGAGCAGCCCGCGACCACCAGCAGCGCCGCCATCAAACCCGGAAGGCCCAGCCATCGTTTCATATGCAACTTGTTCATGTTTGACCTCATTGCGCCTCGTAAGAGCCGCCGATACCCCGCATCTGCGGATGCGAGCCGTGCTTGTCCGTCACATGCTCCGTGCGCGAGAGCTTGCGCAGGATCACGTAGAAGACCGGCGTCAGCATCAGACCGAAGAGCGTGACACCCAGCATGCCGAAGAACACCGCAACGCCCATTGCATGACGCATCTCCGAACCCGCACCCGAAGACAGTACGAGCGGCACCACGCCCATGATGAAGGCGATAGATGTCATGAGAATCGGGCGCAAGCGCAAGCGGCTTGCTTCGATCGCGGCCTGCACGATCGAGCGTCCCTGCATCTCCAGTTCGCGGGCGAACTCCACGATCAGAATCGCGTTCTTCGCCGACAAGCCCACCAGCACCATCAAACCAATCTGCGTGAAGATGTTGTTGTCGCCATCCGTAAGCCAAACACCGAGCAGCGCCGACAGAATGCTCATCGGTACGATCAGGATCACCGCGAGCGGCAGAGTCAGACTTTCATACAACGCTGCAAGCACGAGGAACACGAGCAGCACGCTGATCGGGAACACCCACAAAGCCGCATTGCCCGCGAGAATCTGCTGATACGTGAGATCGGTCCATTCGAACTTGATCCCGCGCGGCAACACTTCCGCGGCGATTCGCTCCGCCGCTGCCTGCGCCTGACCCGATGAATAGCCAGGAGCCGGACCGCCGTTGATGTCTGCCGCCGTGTAGCCGTTGTAGCGCACCACCATTTCCGGACCATAGGTCGGCGTCACCCTGACGAGCGACGAGAGCGGCACCATGTCGCCATTCGCGTTGCGCGTCTTCAGCAAGCCGATATCTTCAGGGTTCGCGCGGAACGGGGCATCGGCCTGCACGCGCACTTGATACACGCGTCCGAAGCGGTTGAAGTCGTTCACGTAGAGCGAGCCAAGATACACCTGCATCGTGTCGAAAACATCTGTCACGGATACGCCAAGCTGCTTGGCCTTGACGCGATCCAGATCGACGTTCAGCTGCGGCACGTTGATCTGATAGCTCGAGAACGTCGGTCCGAGTTCAGGCGTCTGCGAGGCACGCTTGATGAACGCCTGCGTCGCATCCGCGAGCGCTGCATAACCGAGCGCACCACGGTCCTCCAGTTGCATCTTGAAACCACCGAGCGTACCCAGCCCGAGAACCGGCGGCGGTGGGAACACGGCGATGAACGACCCCTTGATACCCGCATACTTCTGATTCAGCGCACCCGCGATCGCATTGGCGGAAAGTGCCTTGTCATGCACGCGGTTCTTGAAGGGCTTTAACGTCACGAACACGATCCCCGCGCTCGATGAGTTCGTAAAGCCGTTCACCGACAAGCCCGGAAATTCCACCGCGCTTTCCACGCCCGGTTGCTTGAGCGCGATGTCGCTCATCTGCCGAATCACGCCTTCGGTACGGTCGAGCGATGCGCCATTGGGCAATTGCGCGAAGCTGATCAGATACTCCTTGTCCTGCGCGGGCACGAAACCGCCCGGCACAATCTTGCCCATCAGAACCGCACCTGCAAGAAGCACGGCATACAGCACCATCATTACGGCCTTGCGGTTGATGACGCTCTTCACGCCCTTGCCGTAGGCATCCGAACCGCGATGAAAGACCTTGTTGAACTGACGGAAGAAACCGCCGAACACACGGTCCATGCCACGCGTGAGCCAGTCCTTCGGTTCATCGTGACCCTTGAGCAACATCGCAGCCAGCGCGGGCGACAAGGTCAACGAGTTGAATGCGGAGATCACCGTTGAGATAGCGATGGTCATCGCGAACTGCTTGTAGAACTGACCCGTGAGGCCCGACATGAACGCGAGCGGCACGAACACGGCCACGAGCGTCAAGGCAATTGCGATGATCGGCCCGCTCACTTCGCGCATGGCCTGGTACGTCGCCTCTCGGGCAGATAACCCCGCTTCGATATTACGTTCGACGTTCTCCACGACGACGATTGCATCGTCCACCACGATGCCAATCGCGAGGACCATCCCGAACAATGACAGCGCGTTGATCGAGAAGCCGAACGCAAGCAGCAGCGAGAACGTGCCGACAATCGACACCGGCACCGCCAGCAACGGAATGATCGAAGCACGCCAGGTTTGCAGGAACACGATCACCACGAGCACGACCAAGGCGATGGCTTCAGCGAGCGTATGAATCACCGCTTCGATACTGGAGCGCACAAACTGCGTCGGGTCATAGACGATCTGATACTCGAGACCCGCAGGCATATCCGCCTGCAGTTCCTTCATCGTCTTGCGCACTTCATCGGAGATTTGCAGCGAGTTTGCACCCGGCTGCTGATTGATTGCAATTGCAACCGCCGACTTGTTGTCGAGCAACGAACGCAAGCCATATTCCGATGCCGCGAGTTCGACGCGCGCCACATCGCTCAGATGCGTGACCGCACCATCGGCCGATGTCTTCAGCACGATGTCGCGGAACTCGGACTCGTTCTGCAAGCGGCCGCGTGCATTCACGTTCAGTTGCAAGGGCGTATTCGGCAGCGTGGGCGAACCACCGATCACGCCTGCCGCCACCTGCACGTTCTGTTCACGAATGGCGTTGACCACGTCGGTCGCCGTCATGCCGCGTTGCGCGACCTTTTGCGGATCGAGCCATACGCGCATCGAATAATCGCCCGAACCCCACAGTTGCACTTCACCCACACCCGAGATGCGTTCGAGCCGATCCTTCACGTTGATCAGCGCATAGTTGCGCAGATACGTCATGTCGTAACGGTTGTTCGGCGAGTTCAGGTGAACCACCATCGTCAGCGTCGGCGAGGATTTGATGGTGGTCACGCCAAGCCGCTGCACGTCTTGCGGCAAGCGCGGCAAAGCCTGATTCACGCGGTTCTGAACGAGTTGCGTGTTCTTGTCCGGATCGGTGCCGAGCTTGAACGTGACCGTGGTCGTGAGGTTGCCGTCGCTATTCGCCTGCGACTGCATGTAGAGCATGTCCTCGACGCCGTTGATCTGCTCTTCGATCGGCGAGGCTACGGTCTCCGCGATCACCTTCGGATTCGCGCCCGGATACTGCGCGTGCACCACGACCGAAGGCGGTACGACTTCCGGGTACTCGGAGATCGGCAGCTTGAACATGGCGATGACGCCAGCCAGCAACACGATCACCGACAGCACGCCCGCAAAGATCGGACGGTCGATGAAAAATTTGGATATGTTCATGACGAGTTCTGTCTGTTCGAGATGCTTACGAAGCCGATGCCGTTTTCACGGGCGCCGCACTGGCGTTGCTGTCCATTGCGACGTTATTGGCCTTGATCACATCGTTGGGACGCACGCGCTGCAAGCCATTGACGACGATGCGTTCGCCCGGCTGCAATCCCTTCGTAATCACGCGCAGGCCTTCATGCGTGGCGCCTAACGTGACTTCGCGGTACTGCACGCGGTTGTCTTTGTCCACCACCATGACGTACTTCTTGTCCTGATCGGTGCCGACAGCCGCGTCATCCACGAGCACGGCCGGATGCGGCGTGCCACCGCCGACCTTGATGCGTGCATAAAGTCCCGGCAAGAGCGAGCCATCCGGATTGTTGAAGCGCGCCCGCACGCGGATCGTGCCCGAGGTCGTATCGAGGCGGTTATCGACGGAATCGACCAAGCCTTCGCGCGAGTAACCGTCTTCGTTTGCAAGACCCAGCGAAACAGGCACGCTGCTGCCCGTATCGCGGCCGAGATAGCGCAAGTACGTCTGTTCGTCGACATCGAACGAGGCATAGATCGGCGAGACCGAGACCAACGTGGTCAAAAGCGGCGCATTCGCACCCGTCGAGACGATGTTGCCCACCGTGAGCTCTGCACGCGATACGCGCCCCGATACGGGCGCCACGATATGCGTGTAGGCAAGGTTGATCTTCGCCGTTTCGAGCGCAGCCTGCGCGGCCTTCAGATTGGCGACGGCCTCGCGCGCGGCGTTCTGTTTCTCGTCGTAATCGCGCTTGGCGATGGCGTTATCGGTAAGCAAGCGCTCTGCACGCGCAGCGTCGGTGGACGTATAGCCGTTACGCGCTTGCGCCGATGCAACTTGCGCCGCGGCGCGTGCGACTTCCGCTTCGTACGGACGCGGGTCGATGGTAAAGAGCGCGTCACCCTTCTTCACGAGCGCGCCGTCCTTGAAGTGCACCGCGACGATCGTGCCGGGCACGAGCGGGCGAATGTCGACATGGTCCACCGCTTCGAGACGGCCCGAATAGCTCTGCCAGTCCGTGATGGTCTTCGAGACCACCGCGGCCACGTCCACTTCGGTGGCGGTCGGGCTATGCGCGGCGGCTTGCGCCTGGTTGATGGCGTCGCCGTGACCGCGCCAGGCGGTATAGCCGCCCGCGCCAGCAATGACGATCACCGCGCCTAGCGCCGCGTAAATACGTTTGCGAGTGAAGAACATGGTGAAGCTCCGGTTGCGTTGAGATTGTTTTTTTATGGTGCGTGGCGCGCTTATTTGGGGCGCGCGAGGCGTTTCTTGAAGAACGCGACGACATCGGCAAGCGCGTCGGGGTGCGCGGCCAGCGCTTGATGCGAGGTCTTGCAATGACGCGTCATTTCGGTCGGCACGCCTGCGTTGATCAATTCCGCCGCGTATTTTTCCGCCTCGATATGCAGGAGGTCATGCTCCGCGCTCGCGATCAGCGCCGGCGGCAACCCATTGAGTCGCCGCGATTCGAGCGGCGCCGCATAGGGATGCAAACGTTGCGAAGGCACGGGCAGATACGCGCGATAGCAACGCGCGCAATCGCTCATTTCCAGATCGGGGCACAGCACTTTGCGTTCATCGGCGAGGCGCGTCATGCTCGGATCGAGCAATGGCGCAAGCAGCACTTGAGCGGACAGGCGCAAATCGCCGCGATCGCGCGCTATGGCTGCAACGCACGTCGCGAGGTTGCCGCCTGCGTCATGCCCCGCCACGCCGATGCGCAAAGGGTCTGCGCGTTGCGCACGAGCATGCGCAACCGCCCACTGTGCCGCGCGATATCCGTCTTCAGGCGCGGCGGGAAATGGAAATTCAGGCGCAAGCGAATAGCCGACCGAGATGACCCAAGCGGGCGTATCTCGCGCAATGACGCTTGCAGCCACATCGGCTCCGTCCAGACTTCCACGCACGAAACCGCCGCCGTGGAAATAAAGAACGATAGGCAACACGTTGCCATCCGACGCGGGGCGGTAACTGCGCAGCGTGATCGGCTGTACGTGTCCGGCGATACGCACATCTTCGATGCACAATCTCGGACGCGCCTCCAGATCCAACAATGTTGCCATGGTTATTTTTCGTGCGCGGCCTGAGAAATAAGGCCGTCACGCATAAGTTGCGATGCTGCGAATTCTGGATGCCACGCCTTTTTTAATAAATGCCTATAATCCGGCAACACAATTCGGACGCACCGAACAATCATCGTTAATACGCACATGACTGTTCTTAGCCAGGCGCTTAATTCCGTGCGCCGCTATGCTGGTGCCCTAAGCATCGAAGGT
This sequence comes from Caballeronia sp. HLA56, assembly GCF_054655155.1. NCBI lineage: Bacteria > Pseudomonadati > Pseudomonadota > Betaproteobacteria > Burkholderiales > Burkholderiaceae > Caballeronia > Caballeronia sp. HLA56. The sequence continues at coordinate 861,366 of NZ_BAAHOB010000001.1, forward strand.
GAGGAAACATGGATCGGCTACAAGCAATGCAGGTCTTCACACGGGTTGTCGACACCAACAGTTTTTCGCGCGCAGCGGATACGCTCAATTTGCCGCGCGCGTCGGTCACGACGATCATTCAAAACCTGGAAGCGTTTCTCAACGTGCGACTGCTTCAGCGCACGACACGCAGGCTCAATCTGACGCCTGATGGCGCGGCCTACTACGAGCGCTGCGTGCGCATCCTTGCCGACATCGAGGAAGCCGAGGGCACATTCTCGAACAACGGCAAGGGTCCGCACGGCAAATTGCGGGTAGACATGCCGGGGGCCATCGGCAGGCTCATCGTGATGCCGCAGCTTTGCGACTTTCACACACGCTATCCGGAAATCGAACTCATGCTCGGCTTCGGCGACAAGCCAGTCGACCTCATCCAGGAAGGCGTCGACTGCGTGATTCGCGTCGGAACGCTGCAGGATTCGAGTCTGGTCGCGCGACGCATTGGCGTGTTTCAGGGCGTGACGGTCGCAAGTCCCCAATATCTCGAACGTCATGGCAAGCCGCAAACGCTTGAAGACCTTCAGGACCATGTGGCCGTGAATTATTTTTCGAGCCGCACGGGGCGTGTGATGGATATGGACTTCGTCGTCAACGACGAATCCATCGAAGTGAAGATGCGCGGCATGATCGCGGTGAACGACGCCGAGGCCTATCTCAGTTGCGGTCTCAAGGGCGTGGGTCTGATTCAAGCGCCGCGCTTCATGGCGTTGCCGTACTTGCGTTCAGGCGAGCTCGTCGAAGTGCTGCCGCAATGGAGCCCTTTGCCGATGCCTATTTCCGCCGTCTATCCGCACAATCGCCATCTTTCGCCAAAGGTGCGCGTGTTCGTGGACTGGGTCGCGGAGCTGTTCGAGCGTTGCCCGTTGCTGCAAGGTCAGAAGGACGCGGAGGAGCGTTGCCTGCCCACCAGCACTGCCGCGCCCACGGTCGTGCGTCACGGTACACCGGAAGTTTCGGGTACTGAGGATGTCGTTGTATAGCTAACTATTGGCTAGCTATTTCGCTGGCAAAGCAAAGGCGTGTCTTGGGCGACACGCTTTTTTTCGTCCCTATCGATGCGATAGGGAAAAATGCCAGCACATGCAAGCGTCGCCAAATGTCCGGTGGCTAAGGCTCTTAGCGATTATTCGCCGGAATCGACAAATCTATTCGCGCATCCGGCATTTATCTGCCCCTAGCGTGGCGACTACATTTCGACCTGTCGCGAAGCGCATGCAATCCTCTTCTTAGCCGATTGCATCCGCGTCGCATCCGAAGCACAGGAAACGGATCGAAAGGAGTTGCACGCATGAAAAGCTATCTCATCACGGGTTTCTCGCTCGCGGCTATCTCAGCCGTGGTTTCGAGCACGGCATTTGCCGACGGCGGTGAAGGCATTGGTCGCGCGGGAACGTATCAGACGCAAACGACTACGAGTGAAACGCCCAAGACGCGTGCGCAAGTGCGCGCTGAACTTGCCGCTGCCTATTCGAACGGTTCGTTGCCAGCGTTGAATCGCAATACGTATCCTGATCGCAGCATGTGGGGCGATGCGGTCGCTGCTCAAAGCGAAGCGCATGCTCGCGATGCCGCTCAAGCGGAAGCGCGCAATCGCCGTATCGTGGAATATGCGAACGGTTCGGTCACGCGCTAAAGAATTGCAGAGGTCATCATGTTCGAAAATACATCGCTTGAACAATATTCGGTTCTTGAAGAGCTAGCCTCTGTGACGCCGGTGTGGCGCCCGTTTGTCGAATCTCGCTCGCAAGAGACCGAGCAGGACACGAGCGAGCACGGCGAGTAGCAAATCAATCAAACGCGTGTGCCTGCCGGGCACACGCGTTTGAGCTTCAGCCGCAAGCGCCTATTTCACCGCAAGCAGTGCAGAAGTCGCAACCGTCTTTCCGGATCACCGCATTCGCGCCACATGTCGGGCATTTGCGCCCATGCATCTGCGTGAGTGTATGCGGGTCGTTCGACAAGGCATCGTCGGACGAAAAATCCGTCACGTCCGCGTGTGCCACGGTCTCGTCTTCAGTCACTAGAGCGCGTGTATGGGTCACGTCGATATGCTTGCGGGCAAGTACGCGTGACGGCACCTGACTGCCTTCGGCATCGAGAAAACCGCGTCGATGAAGAATTTGCTGAATCGCAAAGGCAAGCGCGGCGACTTCCGAGTCATGCCAGCGTGGACTGCGGTGTCCATCTAAACGCTCGACATCGCCGAGACGCACCTGACCGCGATCCCACGATACCTTGCGCATGTCCTGCAGCGTACGCGCGGCAAAGCCTCCACGCGCCGCAAGCGACAATGAACGCATGGTCGCCGTGATCCATTGCTGCGATTCGTCGCTCTGCCCCGTCGGGATAAAGAATTCGATGGGCCGCTCGATGGTCACGTCATCGCCTGCAATACGCCCTGTCACTTCGATGAACGACACCGCAAGATAGAGCGACTTCTTTCCAGCCTGCGTCAGATACTCGACCTTCTCGATAATCGCGGGCAGCTCTCCACGTGGACGGTGATCGATCGCAATACGCAAAGGATCGAGATCCAGTTCGGGATCGGGCGAGTCGCTCGGTGTCTTCTCTTCCTGTGGCGTGACTGACAACACCGCGCCCAAGGTGTCGTTAGGCCGATAGGTCGCGAGTCCCTTCAAGCCGCGTCGCCATGCTTCGAAGTAAAGGTCCTGGAATGCATCAAACGGATAATCCGCGGGTACGTTGACGGTCTTCGAAATCGATGTATCGACGAAAGGCTGCACGGCCGTCATCATTTCCAGATGATCTTGCGCGGACATATCGAGCGCACTCACGAAGTAATCGGGTAGCGCCTTGACGTCTCCGCCCATCTCGCGATAAAGCCTGTACGCGTGGTCTTCGACAGCGAAGGTCTGGCTGGAGCCATCGGCCATGCGCTTGGTGCGCTGATAGGTCCACGAGAACGCGGGCTCGATACCATTCGATGCATTGTCCGCAAACGCGAGACTCACGGTGCCCGTGGGCGCGATGGAAAGCAGATGGCTATTGCGGATGCCATGCGCGCGAATCTCGCTCTTGAGATCATCAGGCAAGCGCGATGCGAAAGTGCCCTCTTCCAGATAACGCGCTGCATCGAAGAGCGGAAATGCGCCGCGTTCGCGTGCAAGTTCGACCGACGCGCGATACGCTTCATCGCGCATGGTGCGTGCGACGCGCATGGCAAATTCGCGCCCTTCGTTCGAGTTATAACGAAGACCAAGCATTACGAGCGTGTCGCCTAACCCCGTAAAGCCGACGCCGATACGTCGCTTGGCAGCCGCTTCACGTGCTTGTTCTTCGAGCGGCCATAACGTGACATCGAGAACGTCATCGAGAAAGCGCACTTGCGTGCGCGTGGTACGCATGAGACCGTCCCAATCGAAACCAGGGACGCCGCCGCGCGCTTGCGCAAAAGGGTCGCGCACGAAGCGAGTCAGATTGAGCGGGCCCAGGTTGCAGCAACCGTATGCGGGCAAGGGTTGTTCACCGCAAGGGTTCGTCGCGCGAATCGTTTCGACGGCGCGCAGATTGTTATCGTCATTCATGCGCGACATGAAAACGACGCCTGGCTCGGCGACATCGTAGGTCGATCGCATGATCGTGTTCCATACGTCACGCGCACGCACTTCCCGATACACCCACAAGCCGTCGTCACGCTTCCGGATGTCCGCCGATGCCCGCTGTGCAGGCGAAGGCTCGGCCTTATGCACGAGTTGCCAGACGGCGTCGTCGGCAACGGCCTGCATGAATTCGTCCGTTACCGCGACGGACACGTTGAAGTTGTTCCAGCGTCCCTTCGTGTGTTTAGCCGCGATGAATTCGAGCAAATCGGGGTGCGTGCAGTCGAGTATGCCCATCTGTGCGCCACGGCGTGATCCTGCGCTCTCCACCGTGCGGCATGATGCATCGAACACATCCATATAACTGCATGGTCCGGATGCAGCTGAACCCGTGGAATGCACGCGCGCACCGCGAGGACGAATGGCGGAAAAGTTATAGCCCACGCCTCCGCCGCGCCGCATCGTCTCGGCCGCTTGCAGCAGCGCAACGTAAATGCCGGGCAAACCGTTATCGTCGACGCCTTGAATGGCATCGCCCACGGGCTGAACGAAGCAGTTGATGAGCGTGGCATCGATACCCGCGCCCGCCGCGCTCATGATGCGCCCGGCGCCCAATGCACCGCGCCGGAAGTTATCGACGAACTCCGCTTCGATCTTCGCGCGTAACGCTTTGGGCTCGGCCATTGCGACACCACGCGCCACGCGCAGATAAATATCTTCGACGCGCGTCTCGTCGCCCTTGGCATATTTTTCAAGCATTACGTCGATGGAAAATTGCTGCGGAGCGACGCCTGTGCTGGGATTGTCTTCTGCCATGTTTGATCCTGTTGAATGCTTTGTCCGCTAATGCTTGACGGGGCCATGACGCGAACCGTGGGGCGCCGCCAAACGCAATGCACGACGATAGCGCGAATTCTCCCTGGCTGCTAATGAACCGTTAAACTCCCTCGATCGATCCAGCACTTTTCCTTGAGACGATCTATCGCATGAATGCGCCGCTCTTCGGTATCTCGGGCCGCTCGGGTCAGGGCAAGACCACGCTGATCGAGGCGTTGTTGCCCTGGTTTCGGGAACGCGGTCTTGTAGTCAACGTCATCAAGCACAGTCATCATTCAATCGAACTCGAACCGCCGGGCAAAGACAGCGCGCGCTTCAGGCGTGCAGGCGCGGGCGAAGTGGTGATTGCATCGCCTTACCGCTATGCAATCGTGCGCGAGTTGCGCGAGGGGAACGAGCCTTCGCTTACGGAACTCGCTGCGCGGCTGACACATGCGGACCTCACGATTGTCGAAGGATTTGCACGCGAAGCCATTCCGCGACTGGAGGTGGTTCGGCCATCGGTTGGCCGGGAGCCGCTTTATAAGACCGACGTCGCAATTCTTGCCATTGCAACCGACGATGCCTCGGCAGTCGACAGCGCGCTGCCTCTGCTGCCGCTAGACGATCTAGACCGCATTGGCGCCTTTATCTGCGAGACACTGCGCATTGCCGTTTAATCTGCTTTGACGCCGTTGCGCGCGATGTCCAATGCTTCTCCGATTACATCGTCATCGCCAATATGATTCGCGAGAAGCAGCACGAGCTTGGCGTTGAGCATGTGGCTTTCTTCGTCGCTTAGTCCATCGTGTGTGCCGATGAGCCGTTCATAGAACGCATCCGGATCGGCAAGATTGGCTTCGAGCTTGAGCTTCATGCTGGCTTATCCATTGCAAGTAGCGCGTTGTACGGCGTTAAATATCGCATCGGCGTTGAACGCACGCCAGCGCGCGCATACGTGCTGGTCGGGGCGCAACAAGTAGAACGTGCCGGGGCGAGCATCGAATCGATGCGCCACGATGCCATCGACGTCTTCGATATCTTCGAACGACGCGGCCATGCCCTTCGGCGCAACCAGCAATAGACGAAACGACGTTAGCCTTTGTAAAAGAGCCCTGCGCACTTCCTCCCCGTCATCGCTGCCGCAGAAGTAGATTCCTATGAAGCCTTTGCCATGCGTTTGTTGCAAGAGCCATGCAGCGCGGCCATTTACGCGTATGGGCGCATCCACGCATGCCGTCCCTGGCGTCATCGAACATGCGAAGCTGTCATCGGGCTGATCGGGCGTATTGAGCGGCGAGTCTTGCAGCACGGTCGGCACCGAGAGTCGCCCGCTATTGACGAGGCGTCGCGCAAAAGCACAGTCCTTCGATAGCTTCAACACCGCGTCCCGAAAGAGACGCGAGGCCGTACTCTTCGGCGTGATGAAATCGGTCGATCGCGTGGAATGACGAATGTTTTCATCCGCGGCGTATTCCCGTTCGGATGCATACGTGTCGAGTAAAGCGGGCGGAGCGTCGCCATGAACGACGAGACTGAGCTTCCATGCGAGATTGTCTGCATCTTGCACACCGCTATTCGCGCCGCGCGCGCCGAAAGGTGAGACGCCGTGCGCCGCATCGCCTGCGAACAGAATTCGACCGTGCCTGAAATGCTCCATGCGCTGACATGCAAACGTATAGATGCTCACCCATTCGAGTTCGAATTCCGCGTCTTCGCCAAGCAATGCCTTGACGCGCGGAATGACACGTTCGGGTGCTTTTTCCGTGACAGGGTCAGCTTCCCAGCCGAGCTGAAAGTCGATGCGCCATACGTTGTCCGGCTGGCGATGCAGCAGCACAGACTGGTTGCGATGAAACGGTGGATCGAACCAGAACCAGCGTTCCGCCGGAAACGGCGCTTTCATCTTGACGTCCGCAATGAGAAAGCGGTCCTTGAATACCCGGCCGTGACTATCGAGATCGAGAGCCTGACGAATGAAGCTGCGTGAGCCGTCGGCCGCTACGACATAGCGTGTACGTAAGGCGTATCGTCCATCGGGCGTATCCACTTGCAGTTCGACATGATCCCGATGCTGCGTTACACCGACTACACGGCTCTTCCAGCACATATGCAAGTTATCGAGTTGTGCCGCGCGTTCGACGAGATAGCGCTCGACGTAATATTGCTGGAGATTGATGAACGCGGGATGCGCATGGCCTGCTTCGGGCAGCAAGTCGAATGCATAAATCAGATCGTCATGCAGGAACACCTTCCCGACATTCCAGCGCACACCTTTTTCGATCATCTTGTCGACGCAGCCGAGACGTTCGTAGATTTCAAGCGTGCGCTTCGCAAAACAGATGGCGCGCGAACCGGCCGATACGGTGTCGTCGCTATCGACGAGCACGGTATAAACGCCGTGTTGCGCAAGATCGACTGCAGTCGCAAGACCGACCGGCCCCGCGCCGGTCACGACCACCGGATAGACCGGGGACTCGGCGGTGTCGTGTTCCGGTGCTCGCTTGTAAGCAAAGCGGACCATGTCGTTTTTGGGTTGTCTCCTGCTATTGCCTCTTTGGGCAGACCTCAAATCTCCGTTAAGGGCATTGTACAAACGGACTTTTCTGTGCGGCTACGTTTTTTCCTGTATTTCCCTTAAGCACAAAAAAAGAACGTCCGTTCTAAATGAACGGACGTTTTTATTGCGTCTTTAATTGCTTTCTTTAGCAAGCCGCTAAGACCGCCATAAAGCCTTCTTCAGTGAAGGGCTTGAGGTAGTAGCCGTCGAATTGTTCCTGTTCGCTGTCACGGTGCCGGTCGTCACCCGTTACCGCGACGACGCAAGCAAGCTGGCTCGGCCCGGCAGCGCGCAACCGTCTGCAAAGATCGCGACCATCGAAATCCGGCAGACCTATGTCGATAAATATCGTGTCGTAGCGATTTTCCGACGCGAGTTGAAGCGCCCGGTGTCCATCGTATGCGACATCTGCGATATGCCCGGAGGCGCGGGCAAGCGCGCTGAAAGCGTCGCAAAGACCAACGTCATCTTCAACGAAAAGCACGCGCATGATGGATTTTTCCCGAAGCGTAAATAGCACAAGCGTCGAAGATCGAGCGCAATAACCAATAGCGCAATAAGCGGGCCTGAGGTTCGAAGCTGATGCTTTTAATCGAGCGGGTTGTCGCTCCAGGCGCTGCGTTCTTGCCAGGTATCGATATCCGCGTTAAGCGCTGCAAGCTTGGCCCGCACGGCTTGAAGCCCAATGTTGCCAAGCACGAGATGCGCGGGCGGATTTTTCGCTTCCACGGCTTCGATGATGACCTGCACCGCGCGCACCGGATCGCCCGCTTGTCTGCCGCTAAGCTCGGCAATCCCCGCGCGACGGCGACCGGCGACGGCATCGTAATCGTCAATCGAACGCTGGGTCTGCTTAAGCGAGCGGCCCGCCCAATCCGTGCGAAAAGGTCCTGGTTCGACGGCCGTGACCTTGATGCCAAGGCCCTCGGTCTCGCGCGCGAGCGCTTCGCCGAGGCCTTCGAGCGCAAACTTGGTCGCAGCGTAATACCCGCTGCCCGGATTACCAACCAGGCCGCCCACGGATGTGATGTTGACCACGTGCCCCGCGCGACGCTCCCGCATGCCTGGCAGTACCGCGCGAATCATTGCAGCCGCGCCGAAGAAATTGGTTTCGAACATCGCGCGCACCTCGTCGTCCTCGCCTTCCTCGACTGCGGCCAAATAGCCGAAGCCGGCATTATTGACCAATACGTCGATCTGACCGAACGCATCGTGCGTCGCTTTTACCGAAGCGGTGATGTCGTCCGGGCGCGTGACGTCGAGCCGAACCGCAATGGCTCTGTCGCCTGCAGGCTCGACGATGTCGGCGACGCGGGCGGGATCGCGAGCGGCAACGACAGCACGCCAGCCGCGCGCAAGCACAGCGGATGCGAGTTCACGGCCAAAGCCGGTGGAACAGCCGGTGATGAACCAGACAGGCGTGTCTTGCTTCGATGCTGACATTGCGGGTCTCCATGGTTAGCATTGCGCTAATCATTTTGACCGCAAAGGCCGATGCTTGCTTAACGCAGACGCGGCATGCGTAACGCGCGATGTTCGCGCGGCTCGAACAAAACAGTCGTCTCCAATTTTGCGGCCATGCGCTTCCAGCCGCAAAGGTCTTGCTCCAATGCCGCGAGGGTAACAGGGCAGTAAGTTCGTTCGGGGGTGGCGTTGCCTCCAAGAACTGCGTAGTCGCGCATCGGTTGTAGGGTTGCTTCTCGCTCGGCGATTTGCCTTGCAATCTTCGCCCGCAGGCGGATAAGGGAATCGTCCATGGCGCTTTTCGGTTTGCTCGTTTGCTAAGTTGCTTTTCATTTCTTAGCCGATTTACAGCAAACCGCGCGCCTGACTTTCATTTGGCTCACAGACGCTTAGGCTCTAGCCGCTCGATCAACTGGCGATGTTGTGGATAACGCGCCCCGAGCGCGCCGGGCGCGGCCAATTCGAATTCGCTGAACTCGAACCCTGGCGCCACCGTGCAGCCGACGAGCGCGGCACCGCCTGGTTCATGGCATTCGGCGGCAAACCAGTCACCCGCGTTGACGACCGCCTGAAACGCCGCCTGCGGATCTTCAAGCGCATTGCCGAGTCGATGCGTCGTCAGTCCTCCGTTCGAATGGAGGACATGGACATCGATCGAGTCACCCGCATAGAAATGCCAGACTTCATCCGACCGAATACGGTGCCAGGCGGAGTAAGCGCCATCGCAAAGGAGGAAATAGATGGCTGTCGATGCCGAACGGAGATCGTCCTCGCCCTTGCGCGTGACTCCTGAATTCGCGCGATAGGTCTCACGAAAGTAGCCGCCCTCGGGATGCGGTTCGAGCTTGAGGCGATCGATCAACTCGCGACTGTCTATGCGGGGTATCTGCATGCGTTCTCCTTTGCCAGGTGGTTGGCGCATCGCGTATTCTGCATCGGATCGGTTTGCATGCAGAACGCAAGATGCCAACGTCTCTCATCGAAGGAAGACCATGACGCTAACCGCGACCACGAAAAACGCTCTTGCTCCAACCGGCACGCTTCGCGCGGCGCTCAACCTTGGAAACCCCGTGCTCGTGCATCGCGATTCGGCGAGCAGCGAGCCCAGCGGCGTCTCCGTGGATATTGCCCGCGAACTGGCCTCGCGGCTCGGCGTCGAGATTGCATTCAATTCCTTTCCCAACGCCGCGCAATCGGTGGAGACGGTGACGGCGGAACAGGCCGATGTCGGCTTCTTCGCGATCGATCCGCTGCGTGGCGCGGGCATCGCGTTCACTGCACCGTATGTGTTGATCGAAGGGTGCTATCTGGTGCGCAACGACTCGCCGCTTTCTCGCATCGAGGATGTGGATCGCGAGGGCAATCGCATCATGGTGGGCAAAGGGAGCGCATACGACCTCTTCCTGACGCGCGAGTTGCAGCATGCTCAACTCGTGCGCACTGGACTGTCGGAGGCGGTGGTCGACACTTTTCTGCGCGACGGGATCGAGGTCGCCGCGGGCGTGAAGCAGCAACTCGAGGCCGACGCCGCTCGCACGCCCGGGGTACGGCTGATCGACGGGCGCTTCATGGTGATCAGGCAGGCAATGGGCTTGCCGAAGACTCGCGGCGATGCGGCCACGCAGTATCTTCGCGACTTCATCGAGGACATCAAACGGTCGGGCTTTATTCGGGATGCGTTCGCGCGACACGGCATTACCGGCGTCTCGCTTGCGCCGCCGGAGCAGCTTTGATGCAGGGCGAGCGTATCCAAGTGACGGTATCCGTGACCGACTGGATCGACGCATCGTTCGAGGCCGATGTGGCAGGCGGTCTCGCCGCGTTCAATGCCGGTCAACTCGGACCAAGCGATCATCGCGATCTGGCCGTTTCGCTTCATCAAGGCGACGACTTTGTAGGCGGCCTCGCGGGCTTCACCGCGTGGGAATGGCTTTTCGTCAAATGGCTCTGGGTTCGCGAAGATGCGCGCGGTCGCGGACTTGGCGCTCACGCGCTCGACGCCGCCGAAGTCGAGGCACGCAAGCGCGGCTGCCGCGCCGCGTGGCTCGATACGCTCAATCCCGCAGCCCGCGATCTTTATGTTCGCCACGGTTTCGAAGTCTTCGGCGAACTGGCGGATTTCCATGCAGGACGTGCGCGATACTTCATGCAAAAGCGGTTCTGAATACCGGCATTTGGCATTCAAAATGCGGCATGCCGGCATTTTGCATCAAGCATTCAATCCGAGCCGATGCACCGCGCGCTTCGTGATTTCCCTGCGCTTTGCGAGCGAAGCCGCCGAGCGCTCCCGCACGTCCGCCACTACAGCGGCAGGCGCGTGATTCGGATCCCCGGCATCGAACGGCGGCGCGGGCGCGTACTCCATTTGCAGTTGAATGGCCTGCGCCTCGTGCTCGCCGACGAGTTCAGCCGCGAGCGTCAGCGCGAAGTCGATGCCCGCCGTGATTCCACCGCCCGTGAACAAGGCGCCGTCACGCACCACGCGGGCGTGCACGGGCGTCGCATCGAATTCGCCCAGCAGCTCGTGAAAAGCCCAATGCGTCGTCGCACGCTTGCCGCGCAGCAAACCGGCCGCGCCGAGAACGAGTGAACCGGTGCATACCGAAGTGATGAAGCGAGCGCCCTTCGCCTGCTGGCGGATGAACGCAAGCGTTTCCTCGTCTTCCATCAGAGCGCCGACGCCTTCGCCTCCGGGAACACAGAGCACGTCGAGCGTGGGGCATTCCGCGAACGATGTGTCGGGTGCGAGTTGCATCCCTGTACTGGAAGGAACAGGCGCAAGCGTTTTGCATACAAGATGCACTTTAGCGTCCGACAGATGCGCAAAGACTTCGTACGGACCGGTGAGGTCGAGTTGTTGAACGCGCGGGAAAAGCAGCAGGCCGATTTGAAGGGTCATCGCTTTCTCTCTCGTGGCAGGTTGAAGAATGACGGTGGACGAATGCATCCTACGCCGCTACGCTATGGCGAGATGGTCGATCGCCCCACTTTTTACGCCAAGCGCCCTAGCTATCATGTCATCGCCGAAGCCACGCATCATCGACATACTCGCCTTTCCCGACGTTCAGTTGCTCGATGTCGCCGGTCCCTTGCAGGTGTTTGCGTCCGCGAACGAACTGGCGCGCGAGGCCGGCATGCCACGCCCTTATCGCCCGAGAGTCGTCGCGCCGGGCGGCACGGTGACAACATCGGCGGGACTTGGGCTGATCGGCGAAGCGCTGCCCGATGCGCGCGAGCCGTGCGACACGCTCGTCATCGCGGGCGGCTGGGGCGTGCATGAAGCGCTGCGCGACCGCACGCTGGTCGACTGGGTGCGCGCGCGGTCCGCTCATGCACGCCGCACGGCATCGGTGTGTACCGGCGCCTTTCTGCTTGCGGCGACCGGCCTGCTGGACGAACGCCGCGCCGTCACGCACTGGACGCGCTGCGCCGAACTGGCGAGCCGCTTTCCGGCGGTGCGGGTCGAATCCGATCCCATCTTCATCCGCGACGGCGATCTCTGGACCTCCGCAGGCGTGACAGCGGGAATCGACCTGGCGCTTGCGCTCGTCGAAGATGATCTCGGACGCGCGCTCGCGCTCGATGTCGCGCGTCATCTCGTCGTGTTTCTAAAGCGCCCCGGCGGGCAGGCGCAGTTCAGCGCCGCGCTTTCGCTGCAGAAGGACTCGGGCGAACGCTTCGGCGAATTGCATGCATGGATCGCGGAGAATCTTGCATGCAATCTATCCATTGGAACGCTGGCGGCGCGCGTCGGCATGAGCGAGCGCAGCTTCGTGCGTCATTACCGGGCGCAGACCGGCACAACGCCTGCTCGCGCCATCGAACAAATGCGGCTGGAAGCCGCGCGCCGTATGCTGGGCGACACGGACCTGCCGGTCAAGCGCATTGCGGCACGCTGCGGCTTCGGCTCGGAAGAAACCATGCGACGCGGCTTCGTGCGCGCACTCGGGGTTGCGCCTCAGACTTACCGCGAACGCTTCGCCCGCGCGGCGGTATCGGCATAAAGTGCATGCAAAAGCCAATCCTGCTGCTTTTTTTGTCATCCATGCTCAAGGCTGTATGCTCGCTGCCGATACCAGAGTAAGAGCGATTGCATGAGGCGCTTCGGGCAACCGTGCGCGAGCCGCTTTGCTTAACCAACCGTCCGACGAGGCGGCCTGAGGGCCTGGAGCGCCGATGAGTGTGTTTTCCGCGTATAACGCGCCACTGCAGGCGGCTCAGGCCGCACAGGAAGACGTGACCGACGCTGGCGCGGACGATGCCGCGCCGGCGAACATCGCACCGTCCATCGACGCCTTGCTGCGGGACACTGCCGCGTCCGCTTGCCCCAACACATGGGCTTGGTATCGCGCGGGGGAGCAATTGCATCTTGAACGCCAGGGCAATGAATTTTGCATACCAGCGTGGCCAAGCGACATCGCTGAGGACCGCCTCGCGAAAGCCTGCGCCGCGCACGGCTGGCATGCCTGGCCGACCGGCCGCGGCGAAAGCGTGCTCGGCTGGCTGCTCGCGCCGGTGGCATACAGCGACAATGCACATCTCGCTGAACTCGCGCGCGCACTTGGTGAACGCGTGCAAGCCGATGTCCTCGCGCGGGCGCAACTCACGCAACGCGTGTTGTATGAGATCGCGTATCTCGCCAGTTCGGTGCCCGAGCGCGCGGACTTTCTGCGTTGCGTGCACGAGCGTCTCGGCACGCTCATCGACGCCGAGAACTTCTACCTCGCGCTCTACGACCGCAAGACCGGCAAGATCACCTATCCGTATTACGTCGATGTGATCGACACGGACGTGGTCGCCGCCGAGAACTACGACATTCTCGATCCCAAGCGTCTTTCGATGACAGGGCAAGTGCTCACGAGCGAGCAGCCGCTCTTCGTGACCGCAGCCGACATCTGCGCCGCCGAACGCGCGGAGCGTTTCTATTGCATCGGCGATCGCCCCGAGTTCTGGATGGGCGCGCCGCTCAAGAATGCGTCCGACGAAGTCTTCGGCATGCTGGCCATGCAGGTCTATGACGTCTCGCGCATGTACACCGCCGAGGACCGCGCGCTGTTTTTAGTCGTGGCGCGTCACGTCGCGATGGCGCTCGACCGTATCCTGCATCGCGCGGATCTGGAAGAACAGGTCGCCCGCCGCACCTCCGAGTTGTCGAAGCTCAACGCTGCTTTGCGACATGGCATTGCCGAGCGCGAGCGTTCCGAACATCTGCAAGCAGCGCTCTATCAAATCGCGGAATTGTCGAGCCGGCCCGGCGACATGATGGAGTTCTTTCGCAGTCTGCATGGCATCGTCGGCGAGCTGCTCTATGCGCGCAATTTCTATGTGGCGCTCTTCGAAACCGAAACATGCGAAGTCTCGTTTCCCTATTACGTCGATGAGATCGTGCAGGAGCGGCCCGAGCCGCGTCGCGGCCAGCGTGGGCTCACCGAGTATGTGATTCGCGAACGCCGCGCGCGTCTCATCGATCATCAGGAAGCGCTGCGTCTCATCGCGGAGGGGGCGTTCGAAACCGATCACGACGACGTGCGCCTGCGCTCGTGGCTCGGCATTCCGCTATTCGATGGCGATGTCGTGCGCGGCGTGCTCGCGGTGCAAAGTTACTCGCCGCTCGTGCGCTATTCGCAGCGCGATCAGGAGTTGCTGACCTTCGTATCGCGCCATATCGATACCGCCCTCTCGCGCCGCCGCGATGCCGAAGCATTGCATGCAGCCAACCTCGAGCTCGAAGCCCGTGTGCAGGCCCGTACGCGTGAACTCGACGATGTCAACGCGCGTCTGCTGTACGAGAATTCGCACGATGCATTGACCGGCCTGCCCAACCGCAGTCATCTGATGCATCGGCTGCGTGGTGCATGGCACGACTACCAGACACGCGGCGATGAGCTCTCGGTGATGTTCATCGACCTCGATCGCTTCAAGGTGGTGAACGACAGCCTGGGTCATCATTTCGGAGACATGTTGCTGGTGCAGGCCGCCGCGCGCCTGCGCGATTGTCTGCGCTCCACCGATCTGCTCGCTCGCTTGGGCGGCGACGAATTCGCAGTGCTGTCGCCCAAGGCGCCGGTACGCGACGCGGTGGCGATTGCCAAGCGCATCCTCGCGGCTTTCGATCTGCCGTTTCATATCGAAGAACATGTGGTGTTTTCTTCGTGCAGCATTGGCATCGTGAGCGCGGACACGCAGTTTCATACCGAGCCCGCCGATCTTTTGCGCGATGCCGATACCGCGATGTATCGCGTCAAGAACGCGGGCCGCGACAGCTTCGTCGTGTTCAATCAGGAGCTTCGCCGACAGGTCTCCGATCAGGTCGAACGCGAGGGCGCATTGCGTAACGCGATCAAGCGCGACGACGAGTTGCTGCCGTATTTTCAGCCTATCGTCGATGTAGGGAGTGGCCAAGTGGTCGCGCTCGAAGCGTTGATTCGCTGGCGCCAACCCGATGGACGTATCGTGGCACCCGGCGAATTTCTGCCTGCAGTGGAAGGGCTGCGTCTCATCGGTCGGCTCGACTTATACATGCTGGAACGCGTCGCCGCGATACTTTCCAATGCCAGCTTTGCGCACTGGCCGCCCGTGCATGTCAATTGTTCGAGCTATAGCATGACGCGCCCCGAGTTCGCCGACGATGTCCTTGCGCTGCTCAGGCGTTATCGCGTGTCGCCATCGCGTGTATGTCTCGAACTGACGGAAGGCGCGCTCGTAGCCGAGCCGGATCTTGCGCGCCGCACCATGCAAAGACTCGCGGATAACGGCATGTCCGTCGTACTGGATGACTTCGGCGCGGGCTTTTCGTCCCTGAGCTATGTGCATCAGTATCAGTTCAGCGGCCTCAAGATCGACAAGTCGTTTATTCTCGAACTGACCGAAAGCCCTCGCAGTCGCGCGATCGTGCGAGCTATCGTGCGAATGGCCGAGTCGCTCGATCTCACGCTTGTGGCCGAAGGCGTCGAGGACGCGGCCACGCTTGCAGTACTACGCGACATGGGTGCAGCGCAGGCGCAAGGCTACTTCTTCGACAAGCCTTTGCCACTAGAGTCGCTGACGCGCAGCGCGCTTGCGCCACGCACTACTTCAAGCGCCATTCTTTGATTCTTGAGCATTGGATCAGGGCATGCCGCCAAGCGAGGGCGAGATGATGCTGCCCGGTTCACCTTCCGGCACGCCGGTGTCGGTCGTCACAGCGCGCATCGATACAGGCGCATGATTAGTGGTGCACGTCTGCAACGAGTCGTTGCCAAGGCACTGCAGGAACGCGTCAGCGCGATCCTTCGTGTCGAACATGTACAACGTGTCTTCGACTTTCACTTCGAGATCGGAAATACGGTCCGCTTCGATTGACATGCTCGCTCCTTCGAGTGGATAGACATATCAATCGGCTAGCATCAAGTGCGCCTGGCGCACGCTGACCTTAGGTACAACGGTTGCTGGTTCGTCGGCCTGGTTCATCGAATGACAAGGCGACTTAAGGAAACCGTAATGACATCCGCACGAGCAAATAACGACCTGCATGAAGAGCCGCGTACACCCGGCGGCAATCGTCTGAACGAAATCGAGCCGTCCGAAGCAGACAGGGTGATCCCTCGTCCCGGCGAAGCGCTGGAACAGAATCCCGCCACGGACCCTGACAAAGTAGGTACATCCCCTGACAATTCAGGAAACCGGCCAAGACCGCTATAAATAAATTAAATGATCTTGCGGGCAATTTCCAATGATGCAGACGCCTAAGACGCGTTAGGATTAAAGCGCGTCGAATTTTGGGCGCGGATTCGCACGGCGCTAAATCAAGCTTAGAACCGCGCATCGGTCTTGCAACCGCTTGGCCGCTTTAGCAAAAGGAGGCTTTATGAAATGGGAAACCCCTAGCTTTAACGATATGCGCTTTGGCTTTGAAATTACGATGTACATCGCCACGCGTTAATCGCCAAGCAGAAAACGGCCGCACAAAGCGGCCGCTTTCTTTTCAAGGCTTGAGCGGCTCGTGCTACGTTGCACCGTCACCTTCGCTTTTTTGTGGGCCAAGTCCACCCTTTCCTGCCGGTTCAGGTCGGCTGCCTGAACCCAAAGGCACTTCCGCCGTTTGATGCGGATCTTCGTCAAGCCGCCTGTTTTCAGGCTCGATCTCTCCCGCATTAGGCTGACGCACTCCTTGCTTTGGATCGCCTCCTGTCGCTGAACCGGGACCCGGCAGATTGCCGATAGAACCGCCACCGCTTGCTCCGCTGCCAGCATCGCCAAGCGGCTTATCCGTGCTCTTCTGTTCGCTGTCGTTAATCGTCATTGCTTGCTCCCGTTAAAGGCTGTCGGTGCCAACAACACGAGCAACGCGCATTCCACTTCGAACCTCAGCTCGCGACAGTCGATCCGATCACGTCATTAGCCACCGCGTCGACCGCCTGCTTGACGATGCCGACTATCTCATCCACTTCGGCACGCGTCGTGACGAGCGGTGGCGCAAAGCCGAGAATATCGCCGTGCGGCATGGCTCGCGCAATCACACCGCGCTCCAGAGCCGCTGCCGATACCTTCGGCCCGACCTTGAGCGCCGCATCGAAAGGTTTGCGCGCGTCTTTATCGGCCATGAATTCGAGCGCGGCAAGCATACCCGCGCCACGCACTTCGCCCACTAACGGATGCGAATCGAATGCCGCGCGAAGCTGCGCATGCAGATACGCTCCCGTTTCCGCCGCATTCTGCGTGAGGTTTTCACGTTCGAGAATGTCGAGGTTGGCCAGTGCAGCAGCCGCGCAAATGGGATGACCCGAATAGGTCCAGCCGTGTCCCATCGGACCATGCTCTCGCGAGCCCTTGTCGATCACATCCCATACACGTTCGCCCACGATCACGCCCGACAGCGGCGCATAAGCGCTCGTGAGGCCCTTAGCCACGGTGATGAGATCCGGCTTGATGCCGTAATGCTGCGCGCCCATCTTCGAGCCGAGACGTCCGAAGCCGCACACGACTTCATCGGAGATCAAGAGGATGTCGTGCTTCCTGAGCACTTGCTGGATAGCATCCCAGTAACCTTCCGGCGGCGCGATGATGCCGCCCGTGCCCATGACCGGTTCGGCGATGAACGCAGCGATGGTATCCGCGCCTTCCTTCGCGATCAGCTTCTCGAGTTCTTCCACGCAGTATGCGGTGAACTGCGCTTCACTCATACCAGCCGGTGCCTTTCGATACCAATGCGGACAAACCGTATGCTTCACACGATCGATCGGCAAGTCGAAGTGCTGATGAAAGCTCGGCAAGCCAGTGAGGCTGCCCGTGACGATGCCCGAGCCATGATAGCCCCGTTCGCGCGAGATGATCTTCTTCTTGTTCGGGCGACCCAGTACGTTGTTGTAGTACCAGACGATCTTGACCTGCGTTTCGTTGGCATCGGACCCGGACATGCCGTAGTACACCTTCTTCATGCCTTCCGGTGACCACGCGACGATGCGCGACGACAACTCGATGATCGCATCGGTCGAGTGGCCGACATAAGTGTGATAGTAAGCGAGCTTCTTTGCCTGCTCATAAATGGCTTCGGCCACTTCGGTTCGACCGTAGCCGATGTTCACGCAATACAGTCCTGCGAATGCATCGATATAAGTCCGGCCCTGATGATCTTCGATACGAATGCCCTTGGCGCCCGTCACGATCTTGCCCGGCAACGCGCCGCTTGCATGATCGTGCGCGTGCGTGGACGGATGCATGAAGTGCGCGCGATCTTCCGCGAACAAGTGTGCAATCGATTGCTGTTGCTGGCTCATGTGCTTCTCCTTGAAGCGCTATGCGTGTACTTAACGTGGGTTGAATCAGGCTGCGCTCGAAAGCGGCAGACCCAGATTCCCTAAGCAAAAATATTTCGTTTCGACGAAGGGTTCGAAGCCCTCCGCGCCACCTTCGCGGCCGAGACCCGATGCCTTTATGCCGCCAAAGGGAATGGGCGCGCCCGTGAACTTGACGCCGTTCACCGAGACCATTGCGAAGTCAAGCCGTCGCACTAACTGGAAGATCGTGTCGATGCGCGTGGCGCAGATATAGGCGGCAAGGCCGTATTCCGTATCGTTGGCGCGTGTCACGGCTTCGTCGAGCGTATCGAACGGAGAGATCGCGGAGATGGGCGCGAAGTTCTCTTCATCGTAGATACGCATGCCAGCTCTAGCATCCGCGACAACGGTCGGCTCATAGAACCATCCACCGAGCTCATGCGCGTTGCCGCCGACAGTGATGCGCGCGCCTTGCGCCTTTGCGTCTTCTATACGCGCAACGGTCGCATCGAAAGCGGCCTGATGCATGAGCGGACCGACATCGACATTCGCTTCGAACGCGCTGCCTACCTTCAGTGCCTTGACCGCTTCGGTATAACGTTGCACGAACGCTTCGTACAAAGGGCGCGCCACGAAGATGCGATTCGCGGCGCAACAATCCTGGCCCGATGTCTGAAACTTCGCCCCAATCGCAACGCGCACCGAATGTTCGAGGTCTGCGTCCTCGGTCACGATGAACGGCGCATTGCCGCCAAGCTCGAGCGCAAGCTTCTTGATGCCTGCCTGCGCCACAGCCTTTGCCACCAGACCTCCAACGCGCGTCGAACCGGTGAAGCTCACCGCACGCACGCGAGTGTCGCTCACGAGCGCTTCCATGGTCATCTGCGGCTCGCCGATCACGACGTTGAACACGCCTGCGGGAAAGCCCGCCTCTTCCGCGAGTTGTGCAAGCGCCATCGCTGAAAAAGGCGTTTCGTGCGCAGGCTTGATGACAACCGTGCAGCCCGACGCGATAGCGGCCGCGGCTTTGCGCGTGATCATCGCCACGGGAAAATTCCATGGCGTGATGAGCGCCGCAACGCCGACTGGCTCCATGACCGTGCCGAGATGCGCGCCATCGATATGCGTTGGAATGGTGCGTCCTGCAAGGCGTTTTGCTTCGTCGGCAAACCATTCGATAAAGCTCGCGGCATATGCGATCTCGCCCTTCGCTTCGGCGAGCGGCTTGCCTTGCTCCAGCGATAAAATGCCGGCGAGGTCGGACTGATGACGCAAGATCAGTTCATGCCAGCGCATGAGAAACGCGCTGCGCTTTTGCTGGGGTGTCCAGCGCCAAGCTTGAAACGCGCGGTCGGCGGCTCCGACGGCGCTGACGATCTGTTCGCGTTCGAGCATCGGCACATGCCCGATGACTTGCCGGTCGGCGGGATTGACCACCGGGATCGACGCGGCATTGTTGCTATGTACCCAACGGCCGTCCACATAGCACAGCGACTTGAAGAGAACCGGATGTCCTAACAGCATGATGTTCGCTCCTATCGATTGATTCGCTCTTGAGTCTGATTCGATGGAGTCACTTTAAGCTCATGCCGCCGCGAAATTTTTCGTTATCGCTTGCCACGCCTGGTGTTTTTTCTGTTTCGATGTTCGCGACTCAAACTTGCGCCCACTCGGGCGGACCACCGCAATCGTCCTTGATGACCTTGGTCACGATATACGTGAAGTACTTTTCGATGCCGAGTTCCTCGACCAGCAACGAGTCGATGAAGCGCTGATAGTGGTCTATGTCCCGCGCGACTACATGCAGCACGTAATCGACACCACCACCTGTCGCCACGCACTGTACGATCTCGGACGCTTGTTGCACGCGGTCTTCGAAGCGTCTCATGTCGGACGCGGTATGCCGCGAGAGCGTAACCTCCACGACAATACGGCTTCCCTTGAACGCCGACGTCCAGTCGATATCCGCCCGATATCCCTTTACTATCCCGCTTTCTTCGAGCCGCTTCACGCGCTCCCATGCAGGTGAGATCGACAGGTTCACCTTCTCCGCCAGACGCGACTTCGTAATGCGTCCGTCGCCCGCGAGGATGCGCAAGATAGCCAGATCGTATCGGTCGAGTTTGGTCAAGTCAGATCGTCACCGGTATGTTGCGTTCGATGATGTCGGCCACGACAGCCACCGTGTCACCTGTCTGTACGAGGCCAGGAAAGTGCCTTGCCGCAAGCAGTCCCGCACGCTTTGCGCGATATTCGACCGGCGTCGCGCCAGAGCGCGTGATGTCATGAACACGCGCGAGCACGTCGCCCTCGGCCACCATATCGCCAAGATCGCGGCACATTTCCAGCAAGCCCGCATGTTCGCTCGTCGTATAGCACGCGCCATCGGGCATATCGAGCAGCGTGGTCGTGCGCGCTTCGCCAATCACGCTTTCTTTGTCGATGATGCCCGCATGGGCGAGGAAGCCATACACGCCGCGTTCCGCGATGGCGACGCTAGCAGCAGTGGATGAACCGCCGCCACCGAGTTCGGTGGAGACGAACACCTTGCCCGCCTCTTCGGCTGCGCTGTCGTATAAACCGACGCTGTCGAGTTCGAGCATGCGCATTGAATAAGGTGCGCCGAACGCGCGCATGGCGGCTTCGCAGCGAGCCTGTTGCCGTGCATCCGCCAACACGTGAGTCGCCGCGAACGGAAGAAAATCGAGCGTACGCCCGCCTGCATGAATGTCGAGAACGTAGTCCGCCAAGGGCAGCAAATGACGCTGAAAGTAATCGGCTATCTTCTGCGTCACCGTGCCATCGGGATGGCCCGGAAAGCTGCGATTGAGATTACCCGCGTCGATGGGCGACGTGCGCGTACCCGCGCGAAACGCCGGGTAATTCATGAACGGCACTACGATCACGCGGCCATTGATATCGCCGGCCTTCAACGTCGATGCGAGCTTCGACAACGCGATCGGCCCTTCATACTCGTCACCGTGATTGCCGCCCGTGAGCAACACGGTCGGTCCGTCGCCGCGCTTGATGACCGTGACCGGAATCATTACCGCACCCCACGCCGAATCGTTGCGCGAATACGGCAGCTTCAGGAAGCCGTGTTGTTCGCCGTCGGCTTCGAAGTCGACGGTCGGACTGATCGGTGACGCGCGCATCGTACTACTCCTTCACGAACAATTTGCGAGGCGTATTGCAGAAAGTCTCGACGCCGGTATCGGTAATCAGGATGCTTTCCGTGATCTCGAGACCCCAGTCATCGAGCCACAGTCCCGGCATGAAATGAAACGTCATGCCGGGTTCGAGGACCGTCTTGTCCCCCGGCCGCAAGCTCATGGTGCGCTCGCCCCAGTCGGGTGGATAACTCGCGCCGATGGGATAACCGCAGCGGCTATCCTTCTCGATACCCGACTTGCGCAGCACCGCGAAGAACGCATTGGCGATGTCCTCGGTCTTGTTGCCCGGCTTCGCAGCGGCGAGTCCTGCTTCAATGCCTTCGACTACCGCCTTCTCGGCATCGATGAAATGCTGCGGCGGTTTGCCGAGATAAACCGTGCGCGATTGCGGACAGTGATAGCGCTTGAAACATCCGGCGATTTCGAAAAACGTCCCGGCATTCGCAGTGAACGCGGAGTCGTCCCATGTGAGATGTGGCGCCGCTGCATCCGAGCCAGTAGGCAAGAGCGGCACGATAGCCGGATAGTCGCCGCCATAGCCTTCGACGCCCGTGATGCCAGCGTCATAGATTTGCGCGACGAGGTCGCACTTCCTCATGCCAGGCTCGACCTTGTCGAGAATGCGCGCGTGCATCTTCTCGACGATGCGCGCCGCCACACGCATGTATTCGATCTCGCGCGGCGATTTCACCGCACGCTGCCAGTTGACGAGCGCGGTCGCATCCTTGAACTTCGCGTTGGGCAAGTGCTGAACGAGCGACGCATACGCCTTCGCACTGAAGTAGTAATTGTCCATCTCCACACCGATATGCTTCTTGTCCCATCCGCGCGCGACGATGACTTCAATCGAGAGATAGTCCATCGGATGACGAACCTGAGACTGCACGTAGTGATCCGGATATCCGACGATATTCTCGTGCGCCATGAACACCGTGCGCTTCGCGCCGTTCGCATCTTGCCCGCGACCGAACCATACCGGCTCGCCTTCCATGGCAAGCAGCACGCATTGATGCACATAGAATGACCAGCCGTCGTAACCGGTGAGCCATGCCATGTTGGTCGGATCCGTCACGATCATCAGGTCGATACCTGCCTTCTCCATTGCGCGTCGCGTCTTCGCCATGCGCGCGTCGTACTCGCCGCGATCGAACGGCAAGCGCACGACCGGCGCTTCGCCTCGCTTCTCTTGCTTGATTTCGGACATCGTCCCCTCTGTCAAAGCGTCACGTCGTTGTGAAAGATGCTTCCTGCACGCGTCGCGCGTGCTCTTGCAAGCGCAAGTGCTGCAATGGCCGTGTCCTGCGCGCCGGTGCCGGTGAGATCGCATACGGTGATGTCGTCATCGCTCATGCGGCCTTGCACTTGCTGCGCGATGATCTGTCCCAATTCGGCGAACGATGCATCGGCGGCGATAACCCCTGCGCTTATCGCGTGGTGCAGTTCGCCAAGTACGCGCGTTTGCTGCAAGCGGTCGCACACGTAGCGCGCCGCCTTGAACACGTCTGGCGCAATCTCGTTCTTGTGCTCGGCATCCGAACCCATCGCGGTGATATGCAAGCCCGCATGAAGATCGCGGGCGTGAATCAACGGCTCGCGGCTGGGTGTCGTGGTGATGGCGATATCCGCATGCCTGAGCGCGTGGCTCACGCTATCGGCGACAGCGCATTCAAGGCCCGCCGCTTCACAATCGCGCGCGTAGTGCAACGCGCGCTCGCCTTCGCGTGCCCACACGGTCACGTGATCGATGTCGCGTACCAGTCGCAACGCTTTGAGTTGAAGGCGCGCCTGTTCGCCCGCACCGATGATCGCCACGCGTTTGGCGCCATGTCTTGCGAGCCAGCGTGCGGCGACAGCACCCGCTGCCGCCGTGCGTACCGCCGTGAGATAGCCGTTGTCGAGCAGCACGGCCTGCGTCAGTCCCGTGCGCGCCGAAAGCACGAGCATGAGACCGTTCAAGCTCGGCAAACCCAGGGAGGGATTGTTGAAGAAGCCAGGACTGACCTTGATCGCAAAACTCAGAAGACCCGGCAAATAAGCGGTTTTTACGTCGACTTCGCCAGCGTGTTCGGGAATGTCGAGGCGAAGAATCGGCGGCATCGCCACCGCTTCTGTCGCAAGCGAACGGAAGGCAGCTTCAATCTGTGCGATCGCATCGAGGTCGAGCGGCACGAGTTCGCGCAGCTCCGCTTCGCCTAGCAAAATGGTGGAACGATCGATTGAAGACGTCATCAAAGCGCTCCAATCAGGCGGCGGTGCGTATCGATATCGATGTTGCAACCGCTCACGACGATAACCACTGGCCCACCTTCTCGCGGCCTGATGGCACCATCCAGCACAGCTGCGATGCCAACGGCCGCTGCGCCCTCCACTACGAGCCGCTCTTCGCTATACGCATGTGCAATGCCGCGAGCAATCGAACGCTCATCGAGGAGCACCATGCGATCGATCAATTCACGTGTCATCGCGAACGTATGCTGGTTGTCGAGACCAATGCCGCCGCCGAGCGAATCCGCCAGCGTCTCGAGTTCATCGACGAGAACGGGTTTGCCCGCCTCGAGGCTCGCATGCATGGCGGCGCCGCGTTGCATGGATACGCCGATCATTTCGATGCCTGGCCTCATGCCTTTTGCCGCGAATGCCACGCCGCTGAAAAGACCGCCGCCCGACAGGGGCACGACGATAGCGGATGCGTCGGGAAGCGCTTCGATAATCTCCAGACCAATGGTGCTCTGCCCCGCAATGACGCGCGCATCGTCGAAAGGCGGTACGAACGCATAGCCTTCTTCGCGCACCAGGCGCTGCGCTTCGACTTGTGCATCGTCCTGGCTCTTGCCTGCAATCACGACGCGCGCGCCGAGCGCCGCGACCGCATCCACCTTGTTCGCTGGCACAAGCGATGACATGCACACTGCGGCCTCGATTCCCAGCGCGCGCGCCGCATGCGCGATCGCACGGCCATGATTACCCGTCGATGCCGTCACGACACGCTTGCACCCTGCTTCCGCGAGTTGCGCCAATGCGTTGGTCGCGCCGCGCAACTTGAAGCTGCCGGTAGGCTGAAGCGTTTCGAGTTTGAGGTAGACAGGTGCGTCTACAACGCGCGAGAGTGTCGCCGACTGCACGAGCGGCGTGACGAGCACACGCCCTTCGATGCGTTGGCGTGCGCGATAAACATCGTCGAGCGTGAGTGCGGACATGGCGCGATTGCATTGAGCAAGTGTCGATGCAACCGAGTCTAATGTCCTAAAAAATCGTTTTGAATTGTCCTAGTTCATTTCCGCGCATGCGAGATTAGTTGAAGTCGTGCACGTGCGGAAATTGCTCGAAGACTTCGCGAATGGTCTCTATGGCCGTGCGAAAGCTCGCCTCGCCCACTTCGGCGCCCACGCACAGACGCACCGCATTGGGCCGCTCAGCGCCGCGCACGAGAAACGGATCGGGCGATGTCACCGCGATATTGCGGTTGCGCAGTTCGCGCGTGATACGTTCCGCTTCCCATTCATCCGGCACGCGCAGCCACGCAGAGAGCGCGTTCGGATGGCTGCCGAGCACATATTCTCCCAGCACTTCACGCACGACACTCTGACGCATCGAAAGCCGCTCGCGTTGTATCTGCACGAGACGTTGCGCCGTGCCGTCCATGATCCAGCGCGCGGTGACTTCGGCTATCGGCGAGGTCGCCATCCAACTCGATACGCGCAACACGCTTTCCGCGCGCAAGGCAAGACGCCGTGGCACGGTCATGAAGCCCGTGCGCAAGCCGCTTAACACTGACTTCGTCATGCTCGTGCAATAGAACGCCAGTTCGGGGATCAGGCTTGCTATCGGCGTCTGCGCCTTGGCGGGCAACGCGCCGTAGACATCGTCTTCGATGACATACACGCCGTATCGCTCTGCAATGCGCGCAATCGCGCGCCGGCGCGAGTCGGTCAAGATGGCGACCGTGGGATTATTGAGCGTCGGTGTGCAGACCAGTGCGCTTACGCGCTCGCTGTCGCACATTTCCTCGAAATGTTCGGGACGTATGCCATGTTCGTCGATTTCCAGTCCCTTGAGCGTGAAGCCGAGCACGTTCGCGGAGCCTATGACGCCGTGATCGGTCAGGCTCTCGCAGAGCACGGTATCGCCCGGTCCGACAATGGAAGCAAGCGCCAGAAAGATGCCGTGCGCAGCACCATTCGTGACTAGGAGCGTCTCAGCGGTCGCAGGCATGTTGAGCGATTCGAGCCAAGCAACACCCGCTTGCCGATGATGCTCGAAACCCGCAATCGGACGAAACGCGCGTATCCAGGGCTGATCCTCGATGGTTGCAAGCGTCGCGCAGACCTTGCGCCACATTGCATCGTGTTCGGGCGTATGGACGATACGCGCAATCGAAAAGTCGACCACGGAGCGCTCGGCCGTATCGAGCATGTAGTTGGACATGGTTTCCGTGACGCGCGCCGCGACGAAGCTGCCGCGCCCGACTTCGCAGCGAATCAGCCCCTGGCGCTCGAGTTCTTTATAGGCATTGGTGACCGTCTGCACGCTGATTTCCAGATCCGCCGCGACCTCGCGTTGCGGCGGCAAGCGTGCGCCTGAAGCCAGTGTGCCGTTCTCGATATCCAGCGCCATCGCCTTGACGAGCCGCTTGTATTTCGACTGTACGCCTTGCACGGTGCGTACGGCCTCGCGCCATCGCTGATTCAATTTCCACTCCTCGTGCGCTTGACTCATGCGCAATAGTGGCGCAAAAGCTCCTTGAAAAATAATTGTCCTAGAGCAATCGGAACAAATATATGGCTTTGTATTCTGCATCGGTGGCTGCGCGGTAAAGCCTGTGAAGACCGCTTCCTATAAGGGTTTTCTCCATGACCGATCTAGCCGCAGCCTTCAAGGAACGCGCGCAATAGACCATACGAACGCTACCAACGCTATAAACGGAAAACGCTATGAAGACCAAACGACTGTCTGGAATGCTGGTGGCCGCATGCGTCGCCGCAGCGAGCTTGAGTGCCTTCAGCGCGGGCGCTGCTGCGGAAACCACCTTGCAACGAATTCAACGCACCGGCGAGGTGCGCATCGGCTATGCGAACGAAACGCCCTTCGCCTATACGACGGCCGACGGCACCGTGACGGGCGAATCGCCGGAAATCGCCAAGAAAGTATTCGCCAAACTGGGCGTCAAGAAAGTCGATGCGGTGCTGACCGAATGGGGCGCGCTCATTCCGGGCCTCAAGGCAGGCCGTTTCGATGTGATTGCAGCGGGCATGTACATTACGCCCGAGCGCTGCAAGCAGGTTGCTTTCGCCGATCCGCAATATCAGATTCCCGACACGTTGCTGACGCTCAAGGGCAACCCCAAAAACCTTCACAGTTACGCCGATGTCGCCAAGCAAGGCGACACGAAACTCGCAGTAATGGCCGGCACGGCGGAACTCGGTTATGCACGCGAGGCGGGCATCAAGGACGATCAGATTCTTCAGGTGCCCGATACCACCGCGCAATTGCAGGCCGTGCGCGCACGCCGCGCCGATGCAGCCGTTGGCACCTCGCTCACCATGAAGGGGCTTGCGACGAAGGGCGGCCCGCTAGTCGAAGCAACGAGCCAGTTCAACGACGACCCGAAGCATACGGGCTATGGCGCACTCGCCTTTCGCCCCGAAGATACCGATCTGCGCGATGCGGTCAACAAGGAACTCCATGCCTGGCTCGGCACGGACGATCATCTGAAAACGGTGGGACCGTTCGGCTTTGACAAGACGAATCTGACCACGAAGAAAGCGCCTGAACTTTGCGGCGGTTGAGCAGAGATACATTCGGTACAGGCGCGCGTCGCGTCGTTCATTTAGCGAGGAACCATCATGAGTGATCTCAATGAGCTATTGCCGCTGATGTGGAAAGGCACGCTCGTCACGATCCAGATCGCCGTGCTCAGCATCATGCTTGCGATCGTCATGGCGGGCATCGCAACGACGCTGCGCGAAGCGCCTTATCGTGCCCTGCGCTGGCTTGGCAATGTCTATGTCGAAGTCTTTCGCGGCACGTCCTTGCTGGTGCAATTGTTCTGGCTGTTCTTCGTGCTGCCCTTGCCGCCCTTCAATATTCAGTTGACGCCCTTTACCGTGGCCATCGTTGGTTTGGGCTTGCATTACGGCGCTTATGGCTCCGAGATTCTGCGCGGCGCATTGCACTCGGTGGCAGGCGGACAATACGAAGCAGCACTGGCACTCAACATGCCGGCATGGGTCAGGCTGCGCCGCGTCGTGTTGCCTCAAGCCATGATCAACGCACTGCCGCCCGCCACGAACCTCATGATCGAATTACTCAAAGGGACGTCCCTTGTGTCGCTGATCACGCTTTCGGACCTGACGTTCCGCGCGCGACAACTCGATGAAGCGACCTTCAAGACAGCGGAAATCTTCGGGCTGACGCTGCTGATCTACTTCGTACTGGCGCAGGTCATCGTCACGGTGATGCGTCACTTCGAGCGCCGTGTAAGCAGTCACGTCGCCGTTCGTCGCGTCGTGCCGAGGGCCGCATCATGACGACATTCGGTCAACTCTTCGATGTGAAATACGCGCTGCATATCCTGCCGGAACTGCTGCACGCCGCGATATACACCATCGGCATCACGCTAGTGGGGTTTGCCATCGCGCTGGTGCTGGGCCTCGTGCTCGCAATACTGCGACGCAGCGAGATCGCTTTCGTCTCGAAGGCGACGGCTTTCTTCATCGAGTTTATTCGCAGCACGCCGCTTTTGATTCAGGTGTATGTGCTCTTTTACGTTGCGCCGCTTTATGGACTCACCATGTCGGCGTTGATGGCGGGCACCATCGGCATTGCCGTGCACTATGCGTGTTACGTGTCGGAGGTTTATCGCGCAGGACTCAACGGCGTCGCACGTGGACAATGGGAAGCGGCCTGTGCGCTGTCGTTGTCGCCCTGGCGCACGTATGGCGGCGTGATTCTGCCACAGGCCATTCGTCCCGTGATTCCCGCGCTCGGCAATTACCTCGTCGCCATGTTCAAGGACACGCCCGTGTTGTCAGCCATTACCGTGGTCGAATTGATGCAGCAGGCGAAGAACATCGGCTCGGAAACCTTCCGCTATCTCGAACCGATCACCATGACGGGCGTCTTCTTTCTGATCATCAGCGTGACTTTCGCTTCGGGCGTGCGCCACCTCGAACGGCGGGTCAGGTTGCCATGATTTCGCGCGGAGACACGATGGCTAACCCGGCGGATGGCGCACGGTAATGGAAATCAAGGAGCAACCGATGAAACGAGACCTCGACCCGTCGTTAGGCGAAGCCGCCGACGCGCAAGCCAATACGCCGATGGTGCGCTTTCGCAACGTGACGAAGCGCTACGGCGCGCTTACCGTACTCGATGGACTCGATCTGGATATCGCGCGTAACGAGAAGGTCGCGATCATCGGGCCGAGCGGCTCGGGGAAATCCACGCTGCTGCGCGTGTTGATGACGCTCGATCCCTTGACCGACGGCGTGATCGAAGTCGATGGCGAGTCTCTCACGCACGAGATGCGCGGCGGCAAGCTCGTACCCGCGTCGCAACGACATGTGCGGCAAGTGCGCAGCAAGATCGGCATGGTGTTTCAGAGCTTCAACCTGTTCCCGCACATGACCGCGCTCACGAACGTCATTGAAGCGCCTACGAGCGTGCTAGGTCTTTCGAAGAAGGAAGCAATCGAACGTGGACGCGAGTTGCTATCCATGGTCGGCTTGTCGGAAAAATGCGGTCACTATCCTTCGCAATTGTCGGGTGGACAGCAACAACGCGTAGCCATCGCGCGGGCGCTTGCCATGCGCCCTAAAATCATGCTCTTCGACGAAGTGACCTCCGCGCTCGATCCCGAACTCTGCGGTGAGGTCCTCAATGTCATTCGGCGCTTAGGCTCCGAACATAACCTCACCATGTTGATGGTCACACATCAGATGGGCTTTGCAAAAGACTTCGCGGATCGCGTCTGCTTCTTCTCAGAAGGAAAGATCATCGAGCAGGCCGCGCCGCAGCAGTTCTTCACCGCGCCGCAACATGAACGCACCAAGCAGTTTTTGCGCGCGGTCACGGAGGCGCTCTAATCCAAGCATTTAGTTGGCAAGCGGTCCGGGAATTGCTTCCTGCTCCGGGGATAGACACCGGAGAGTGCAATGTCCCCTTCCCAGCATAAGGTCGCTCGCGTGGACGACTTGCCCACCGGGCACGGCACGCGTGTGTGCATCAAGCACGATGCGAGCGAAACACCGATTCTTCTCGTGCGCGACGGTCAGGCCGTGCACGCCTTTTCACCCGACTGTCCGCATGCAGGCGCGCCGCTCGAAGAAGGCGCGATCTGCAACGGCCGCATCGTTTGCCCGTGGCACAAGGGCACGTTTGAAGTCAGTGATGGCAGTCTCGTCGAGCCGCCGGCGCTCAAAGGTCTGACGCGTTATCCAGTCACCGTTTCGAATGGCGATGTATTTGTCTCGCTTGATGCCGAAGCGCCGAGGATGCAAGACGAGCATGGCGCGGATAAAACCATGCTCATCGTCGGCGCGGGCGCCGCAGGCGCCGCGGCATGCGCGGCGCTGCGCGAAGCCGGCTTCAGCGGGCGTATCGTGCTCGCTGGCGACGATGCACGCGAGCCTTACGATCGCACTTCGCTAAGCAAGTTCGTGCTGTCCGGCGACATGCCGCCAGACGATGTTCCGCCCCTTCTTGACGACGATTTCTTCGACGCTCATAAGATCGAACGCGAATTGACACGCGCCGTGCGACTCGACGCGAGCAACAAGCAAGCCGAATTCGCCAGCGGTCGGACAGTCGATTACGACGCCGCGCTCGTTTGCACGGGCGGCACGCCCAAGCCGCTCAAGGCGCCGGGCTCGAATCTGAAGCATATCCATCTGCTGCGCAATCGCGAACATGCAAAAGAGATTCTTGCATCGCTCGATGCAGTGCAATCACCTGTGCGCGTCGTGATCGTCGGGGCGAGTTTCATCGGTCTGGAAGTGGCTTCGTGTCTTCGTAAGCGCAAAATTGAAGTCACTGTCGTCGCGCCCGGCAAGGTGCCATTCGCGAAGCAGTTCGGTACGCGCATCGGCGAGATGTTCAAGCGCATGCATGAACAAAACGGCGTGACGTTCCATATGGATACGCATGTCAGCGCGTTCGAAGGCGACGACGCCGTGCGCGAAGTGCTGCTCGAATCCGGCGAACGGCTACAGGCCAATGTCGTGATTGCGGGAACGGGCGTGACGCCGGCTACGGACTTCATCACTGGCGTCACGATGGGCGACGACGAAGGCATGGAAGTCGATGCGTCGATGCTTGCCGCGCCGAGTCTCTACGCAGCGGGCGACATCGCGCGCTTTCCGTTGCCGCGTGCCGGTGCAATGGGTCGCATCGAACATTGGCGCGTCGCCCAGCAACATGCGCGCGTGGCGGCGTACAACATGGCGGGCATCGCACGCGATTACATCGGCGTGCCTTTTTTCTGGACCTTTCATTACGACAAGAACTTCGAGTATCTCGGCCACGTCAGAGAACCCGAGCACGTCGAAATAGATGGCGATCTCGATCAGCAGCAGTTCATCGCTTACCTGCTGAAAGACGGCGAGGTTCGCGCGGTGGTCGGATGCGGGCATGAAGCCGCCATAGGCCGGCTTGCCGAAGCCATGCGCGAGCCGATCACGCTCGAAGCCGCACGGCGCGTTGCGAGTAGCTAAACGGTCGATGGCGCGCCGCCCCATTGCTCGACACAACGCAGAAATTATTTGGCTTAAGAGGAATAGGCTATGGCAACTCGAAAGACCAAGACGAGGACGAGCAAGGCGAAGCCCTGCGGCAAGTCGAACAGCACGCGTCAGCGACACGGCCTCGCTACCACCGGTAAAAAGTCGACAGCGAAACCCTCGCCCAAACGCTGGTCGCATCATGTGATGGAGACCAGCGACGCAATGGATATCGAGGGAAGTATCTTCAAGACCGGTAACGCGGACGAGATCGCGGATTCGTTGAAGCGCTCGTCCACCAGAAGCAAGCGTCGCAAGGGCTCGCCGTTTCAATCGGCCATGGCGATGCTGAATTTTTATATCAACCGCGCCGGGCGCAATTTGCCGAAGTCACGCCGCAGCACGCTGGAGCGCGCCAAGAAGCGGCTGCGCGAAGCATTCGGACGCAAGCCTTGAAACACGGGCTCGCGCAATGCGAGCCACTGCAACACGATCGATCAAGGCTGACGTTGTCCGCCGTTATATCAACGGCTAGTGCTGCGTATTCGTCTGAGCATCGGGGCGCACCTGAGCGGGAGACCGTCCTATCGAGGGAACGACTCTTGCTCGCTCGTGGATTACCTACCGCAGCAGACAGGAGACACCATGATTGAAGACCCACCGCTCAGCCCCGGCGACGAAGCCGAACCCGGCGTGCCCGGAACCGGCGAAGACCTGTGTCCGGCCTGCAACGGCTCGGGCAAGCTCGACGGCGAGAAGTGCGACACATGCGGCGGCACGGGCAAGGTGACGCAAGGTATTGGCGGCGGCTGAGACGACTCTCAGCGTTGCAGTCCCTGCCAATCTCCTGGAGACCAGCTTGAACCTGCACCCTCTCACGCGTACCGCTGCGCTGCTCGTGGCGCTTGCGGCCACGAATACTGCTGCAATGGCCGACGACTACGCGCCTGGCTTCGGCCCGGACCCTTCCCTGCCCGCGCCGCATAAGTCGATGTTGCCAACCGTGAACATCGCGCCTGCCAAGCCCTGGCAGCAAGGACAAATGCCTATTGCGGCCGCAGGGTTCAACGTTACGCCTTATGCAACCGGTCTAGATCATCCGCGCTGGCTCGCCACGCTTCCCAACGGCGATGTGCTCGTCGCGGAAAGCAATGCGCCCGCGCAGCACGATACAAACGCGGGCATCAAAGGCCTCGTGATGAAGAAGGTGATGAAGCGCGCGGGCGCGGCGGTGCCGAGTCCTGATCGCATCGTCCTCTTGCGTGACTCGGACGGGGACGGCATAGCGGAAACGCGCACGGTGTTCATCGACAAGCTGCATTCTCCGTTCGGCATGGTGCTAGTCGGTGACGATCTCTACGTCGCCGACACGGACGCCGTCATGCGCTACAAGTACGAAACGGGCGCCACGCAGATCACGACACCGGGAGAGAAGTTCATCGACTTGCCTGCTGGCCCGATCAACCATCACTGGACCAAAAACATCATCGCGAGTCAGGACGGCAAGCGGCTTTACGTGACGGTCGGCTCGAACAGCAACGCCGCTGAAAACGGTATCGATGCCGAAAGCGGCCGCGCGGCGATCATGGAAGTCGATATCGAATCGAAGCAGACACGCCTCTTCGCCACGGGCTTGCGCAACCCGAACGGCATGTCGTGGCAACCGCAAAGCGGCGCGCTATGGACCGTGGTCAACGAGCGCGACGAACTCGGCGACGACCTCGTGCCCGACTATATGACCTCGGTCAAAGACGGCGCCTTCTACGGCTGGCCGTACAGCTATTACGGCCAGCATGTGGATGACCGCGTGAAGCCGCAGCGCGATGAGCTCGTGCTATCGGCAATCCCGCCGGACTATGCACTCGGTGCGCATACGGCATCGCTCGGACTCACGTTTTACGATGCCAAAGCGTTCCCGCAGCATTACTGGAGCGGCGCGTTCATCGGTCAGCATGGCTCGTGGAATCGCAAGCCGAGGAGCGGCTATAAGGTCGTGTTCGTTCCGTTCGATGACGGCAAGCCGTCCGGTCCGCCCGAAGACATACTGACAGGCTTTCTCTCCACCGATGGCCACGCGCTCGGCCGTCCCGTCGGCGTCGCGGTGGACCACAGCGGCGCGTTGCTCGTCGCGGATGATGTCGGCAATAGCGTATGGCGCGTTGCGCCGGCTGCGAAGTAAATGGCCGCGCGCAAGCCCAAGGCGAAGGCCGTCACATCGAGCTTGTTCGCGCTCGCCGAACGGCAGATCGTCGGCCTTTACGACGCCGGCGTGCTTTCGCCTGCCGTGTTGCATCAGGTGATCGCGGCTTACGCGAACAGCGCGATCGACTGGAGCGAAGCCGCTTCCCTGCGTACCGTCGACGATCGCTCGGTGCACGAGGTCGTGGTGCTCACCATGATGCTGGGCCGCCCGCTGCGATCGGCGCAAAAAGACTTCATGTCGGTGGTGGAGCATCTCGCGGCGGGCGCTGGCGCGAGCGCCAAGGCCGCGGCGTCATCCGACGAAGCGCCCGAAGACGACGAAGCGCTGCTCGATCAGCTCGGTGGCAAAAGCAAAAGCTCGAGCGGGACGGCATCGCGTTCATCGAAGGCAAGCGATGAATCAAGCCAACGCAAGTCCGCCGGCTTCAATCCGCTCGTCGGCGCGCGCGGGTTCTCCACTCACGACAAGGGCTAAGACGCCAGCCCGGCGTCTTCAGTGCGGCACGCCCGGTGCGACCACATCGACGAGATCGTCCATGTCGAAAGGTTTCGCGAGAATCGGCACATTGAGATGCCTCGCACGGTCCAGTTCGTCCGCATAGCCTGTCATGAGAATGAGCTTTTGCGCGGGCAGTCGCTGCGTGATCTGCTCGGCCAGATCGACGCCGTTCATGCGACCGGGCATTTGCACATCGGAGAGAATCAGGTCGAAGCTGTAGCCTTCGCCGAGCAGCGCAAAAGCGGCATCCGCGCTCTCTTCGTGATGAACGACACAGCCCAGCACTTCGAGCACGGCCATCACGCCGGCAGCGACATCGACGTTGTCTTCGACAACCAGCACGGTCAAGCCACGCAGCGGATGCTCTTCGTCGTTGAACGATGGCGCCGGGCGCGGCGCTTCGGCCTTCGGCACGGGCGCCACGCTCACAGGCGGATTGTGAACCGGAACGGGCACCGCCACCGATGCCGCTGCATGATGACGCGGCAGATAAAGCCGCACGGTCGTGCCCGAGCCTGGCACGCTCGTGATACGCGCGGTGCCCCCCGCCTGCTCGCAAGCCGCGAGCACCTGCGTCAAGCCGAGGCCCGTGCCCGCGCCGCGCTCTTTCGTCGTGAACAGCGGCTCGAAGGCGCGACGCAATACCTCTTCGTTCATTCCTTCGCCGTTATCGGTCACGGAAATGAGCACGTATTCGCCTTCGGGCAAGTCGCTTTCGCCGTTGCGCACGCGCGCGTTCTGGCAACGGATGACGAGACGCCCGCTATGCAACATGGCCTCGCTTGCATTGACGGCGATGTTGACCAGCGCCAGCTCCAGTTCGACCGGATCGGCCCTTACCCGCCACAAGTCCGGCGACAATTCCACCTTTACCGAAACGGACGGCGGCACCGCACTCTTGACGAGATCGAGCGTGGTCTTGAGCCAGTTGGATGGATCGAGCAGCTCCTGCTTTTGCGGATGCTTGCGCGCCACGCTCATCAGGCGGCGCGCAAGCGATTCCGCGCCCGCCGTCGCACGCTCCACCGCGATGACTTCGCTTTCCACGCCGTTGAAGTGCTTGCGCCGCGCGAGTTCCATGTTCGAGCCGACGACCATCAGCAAGTTATTGAAGTCGTGCGCGACGTTGGCGACGAGATTGCCAAGCGCGCCCATGCGCTGCAATTGCCTGCTCGACGCCTCTATCGACAGCCGCGAAGCGACTTCCGACTGCCATTGCTCCCACGCCACCTGTTCGGCGTTCAGACGGCGAATGGAGAACGCAATCAAGAGCCACACGGCGATGCAAGGCAGCGCCGCGATGGCGGCCACGAGCCCGAGGTGCTGACGCCAGCGCATTTGCAAGGCGGAAGCCGCGTAACCCGTCGCCACGTAGAGCGGAAAGTCGCCGACGCGCCGATAGGCAATGAGCCGCTCGACGTTATCGACCGTCGAACTCATGCGCGCTTGTCCATAGACTTCGTTATTGCGAAAGGCGTTGGTGAAGGGCGTGTTGTTGGCAGGCTGCGCGTCGACGTCGCTCAAGGGATAACGCGCGAGAATGCCGCCATCGCGCCGGTACAAGCCGATGACGAGCGCGCTGTCGCTCGCCGC
Source organism: Caballeronia sp. HLA56 (assembly GCF_054655155.1). Classification (NCBI taxonomy): domain Bacteria; kingdom Pseudomonadati; phylum Pseudomonadota; class Betaproteobacteria; order Burkholderiales; family Burkholderiaceae; genus Caballeronia; species Caballeronia sp. HLA56. The sequence continues at coordinate 896,743 of NZ_BAAHOB010000001.1, forward strand.
GAGTTCGCGATAGAAGTCGACGAAATAAGCGCGTTTCAGGGCGATCGACACGACGCCGAGAAAGCGTCCGTCTCGACTGATGCGGCCCATGGTCGTGGTGAAGACATCGGACTTCGCGACCTTGCCGCGCAGCGGCAGCGAGAAATACGCAACGGGCGCGACTTCGCGGGCGGACAGAAAGTCGTCACGATCTGCAATCGATACGGCGGGCGCGGGATAGAAGCGGCTGCTGGCCAGCAGAACGCCATTCGCGCCGAACACGGAGATGGCCGCCACTTGGGCGAGCGTCCCGCTCATGCTATCGAGCGTGCGATGCAGCGCTTCCTGGCGGCCCTGAATATTGGCGTCGTCGCTGTCGCCCAGTAAATCGACGATGCGCGTTTCCAGTTGCTGGTTGAGATCGACCACCTTAATGGCATGTTCGTTCGCAACGCGCGAGAGGCGCTCGGTAAGTTCTTCGGCGTCCGAAAAGCGGCGCTCGTAGTCGTAGTAGCCATAAATACTGAGGCAGACTAACGGAATGACGACCGAGCCGGCCAGCACGAGCATCAGCACCCGGCGCGTCAGGGCGAAGTTACGCGTGGGTAGCGGCAGATCGAATGTCGCGGTCTCTGTTGAGTTCAAGCGTTTCGCCCTGCGATGAAATCGACGGGTATATCGTAACCGGTGCGCGCCCGCCGTCCAAGCGAACGCGGTTCAGGCGTGGCGAAGCGCGCCCTTGCGCCAGTCGTCCTGAGGTGTTATTGGCAGTACGCGTTTGTGATGCGTCGCGTCGTGAAAGCGATAGATGGTCTTGTAGACTTCGTCGGATACGCGCTTGCCTTCGAGGAAGTCGTCGATGTCTTCGTAAGAGATGCCGTAGCTGTCTTCGTCGGGCTTTTGCGGCGTGAGCGTTTCGAGATCGGCGGTCGGCACCTTCATGGCGATTTCATCGCTTGCGCCAAGCGATCTGGCAAGCGCGCGCACGCGGCGTTTGTCGAGGCCGTAAAGCGGCAGGACATCCGCGCCGCCATCGCCGTATTTGGTAAAGAAGCCCATCACGGACTCCGCCGCGTGATCCGTGCCGATCACCACGCCCACGCGCGCGCTCGCCACCGCGTATTGCGCGATCATCCGCTGGCGCGCCTTGATGTTGCCGAGCACGAAGTCCTCGTGCTTCTCGTCCATGTAGCGCGCGCCCGAGAGGTTGAGCGAAGCGAGCATGGCGTCGGCTGCGGGCTTTACGTTGACCACGAGCGTCTCGTCGGGCCGGATGAACGCAAGCGCGCGCTGGGCGTCGGCTTCGTCGCGCTGCTCACCGTAAGGAAGGCGCATGGCGATGAAACGCGCATTGGCGCCGCGCGCGCGCAAGCGTTCGACCGCGAGTTGCGCAAGACGCCCCGCCGTCGACGAATCCACGCCGCCGCTGATGCCGAGCACATAGGTCTTGAGCTTCTGCGCTTCCAGATAGTCGGCGAGAAACGCGATGCGGAATTCGGTTTCGGCGGCTTCATCGAACGACGGCGAAACCTTGAGTTCCTCGATGATCGATTGCTGTCGCGCGGCGTAATCGGAATCGTTGGTCATATTCGCGGCCCGGAAAGTTTGCTGTCCTGCTGTCCCTTTGGAACACGCGCTCATGCGCCCGGCTCCGCCTTGAGTTTTATCACATCGGCACGCGTTTGACGGGCTACGCAAGCGGTTTTAACGACTATGCTAGAACGACAAGTAAGCAGCCCGCAGCACCCATTGCCATGGATTCCGTCTTCAAAAGCCGTCGCGACGCAGGCCGTGTACTGGCCGCGTATCTTCGCGACTATGCCGACCGCGACGATGTCACCGTGCTCGCGCTGCCTCGCGGCGGCGTGCCGGTCGCCTTCGAAGTCGCGGATGCCTTGCGCGCCGCACTCGACGTGCTGGTCGTGCGCAAGCTCGGCGTGCCCGTGCAGCCCGAACTCGCGATGGGCGCCATCGCGTCCGGCAATGCCTTCTATCTCGACGAACGCATAGTCGCCGCCGCCGGCGTCACCGAAGACGCGCTCGACGGCGTGATCGCCCAGGAGCGCGCCGAACTCGAGCGGCGCGAGACGCTTTATCGCGGCGAACGGCCGCCGCTCGATATGAATGGACGCGTGGCGATCATCGTGGATGACGGCCTTGCCACCGGCGCGACCATGAAAGCGGCGGCGCTGTCGTTACGTCATGCGGGCGCCGCACGGCCCGCACGCATCGTGGCGGCGTTGCCCGTCGCGCCACTGAGATCGGAAGCGCGTTTCGAGGAGGCCGTCGACGACTTCGTGTGTGTGCTGCGTCCGCCGCACTTTTTGGGCGTCGGCCAGTTCTACGCCGATTTCGATCAAACCAGCGACGACGAAGTGCGCGCCCTGCTTGCCGCCGCGCGCTCAACGTAACCAGGGCGCATCGCTCACTTCCGCACTAAGTTCGTACTTCGCACGCGCCTGTGCAAGCACGGAGCGGTCGACGGTTCCGTCATCGGCAAGCGCCTTGAGCGCCGCGATCACGATAGCCACGCGGTCCACTTCGAAGAACGCGCGCAACGCCTGGCGCGTATCGCTGCGGCCGAAGCCGTCCGTGCCGAGCGTCGCGTAACGGCGCGGCACGTAAGCACGGATGAGTTCTGGCACGGCGCGCACGTAATCGGTGGCCGCGATCACGGGTCCATTGGATGCCGCGAGCGCGCGCGTGACGTAGGGCTCGAGCGCGTTGTCCTCGACATCGGAAAGGCGCGCGATGCGCTCGGCCGACGCGCCATCGCGGTGCAACTCGGTATAGCTCGTCACGCTCCACACGGCGGCTTCTATGTTCCAGTCGTCCTTGAGCATGGCGCGCGCGGCGATGGCTTCGTTGAGGATCGCGCCTGAGCCCAGCAACTGGACCTGCGCCGCGCTTTCTTTACCGCCGATGCAATACATGCCGCGCAAGATGCCGTCGCGCGTCGCGTCGTCGAGCGCGCCGTTGGGCGCGGACGGTTGCGCGTAGTTTTCGTTCGTCACGGTGACGTAATAGAAGACGTCGTTTTGCCGGACCATCATTTCCTGCATGCCTTCATCGACGATCGCGGCGACTTCGTAGGCGAACGCGGGATCGTAGGCGCGGCAGTTCGGAATGGTCGATGCGCTCAGATGGCTCGTACCGTCCTGATGCTGCAAGCCTTCGCCGCCGAGCGTCGTGCGCCCCGCCGTCGCGCCGATGAGAAAGCCGCGCGAACGCTGATCCGCCGCGGCGAAGATGATGTCGCCAATGCGCTGAAAACCGAACATCGAGTAGTAGATGTAGAACGGCAGCATCGGCAGATCGTGCACGCTGTAGGACGTCGCCGCCGCGATCCATGACGAGATCGCGCCCGCCTCCGAAATGCCTTCCTCGAGAATCTGCCCGCGCGTGTCTTCGCGGTAATAAAGCATCGAGCCCATGTCTTCCGGCTCGTACAACTGCCCGAGCGGCGAATAGATGCCAACCTGCCTGAAAAGGTTCGCCATGCCGAACGTGCGCGCTTCGTCGGCGACCACCGGAACCACGCGCGGGCCGATCGCGGCGTCTTTCATGAGGCTTCCGAGCATGCGCACGAAGGCCATTGTCGTGGACATTTCCTTGCCCTTGGCATCGACCGCGAACTGCGCCCAGGTGTTCAACGCGGGTGGCGTGAGCGCCTGCGTCGCGCGTGCGCGCCGGCGCGGCAAGTAACCGCCGAGCGCTTTACGGCGTTCGTGGAGATAGCGCATTTCCGGCGCATCGTCGGCGGGCTTGTAGAACTTGACGTGCTCGACGTCGGCATCGGACAAAGGCAGCCGAAAGCGGTCGCGAAACGCCTTCAACTCCTCGAGATCGAGCTTCTTCTGCTGATGCGTCGTCATGCGGCCCTGACCGACCGTTCCCATGCCAAAGCCCTTCATCGTCTTGGCGAGAATCACGGTCGGCTGACCTTTGTGCGCGAGCGCTTTGGCGTAGGCCGCGTGGAGTTTGCGGACATCGTGACCGCCGCGCCGCAAGCGGTCGATGTCCTCGTCCGACATATGCGCGACGAGTGACGCGAGTTCCGGGTTCTGCCCGAAGAAGCGTTCGCGGTTGTAACGGCCGTCGTTGGCGGAGAAAGTCTGGAACTGGCCGTCGACGGTATGGGCGAAGGCGCGCAGCAAGGCGCCGGTGCGGTCGCGTTCGAAGAGCGCGTCCCAGTCCGATCCCCACAGCACCTTGATGACGTTCCAGCCCGCGCCCGTGAATTGCGCTTCGAGTTCATCGACGATACGGCCGTTACTGCGGACCGGTCCATCGAGCCGCTGCAGATTGCAATTGATGACGAAGACGAGGTTGTCGAGCTGCTCGCGCGCCGCGAGCGACAGCGCGCCGATCGACTCGGGCTCGTCCATTTCGCCATCGCCGAAAAAGCCCCAGACCTTGCGGCCTTCCGTTTGCAGCAGATTGCGGTTCTGCAGGTAGCGCATGAAACGCGCTTGGTAGATCGAGTTGATCGGACCGATGCCCATGGAGCCCGTGGGAAATTGCCAGAAGTCGGGCATCAGCCACGGATGCGGATACGAGCACAAGCCCGGCCCCGCGATCTCTTGCCGGTAATGGCGCAAATGGTCTTCGCTGAGAAAGCCTTCGAGATAGGCGCGCGCATAAACGCCCGGCGACGAATGCGGCTGAAAATAAACGAGATCGCCGCCGTTTTGCGCATCCGCCGCGCGGAAGAAATGATTGAAGCCGACTTCGAACAGATCCGCCGCCGACGCATAACTCGCGATATGCCCGCCGAGTTCGCCATAAGCGCGGTTGGCGCGAACCACCATGGCGAGCGCGTTCCAGCGCAGCACGGCGGCAAGGCGTTCCTCGACATCCAGGTTGCCGGGATACTGCGGCTGCTGCGCGAGCGCAATGGTATTGCGATACGGCGTGGCCCGCGCCCGCGCCGACTCCACGCCGACCGACCGCGCATGTTCGGCGAGCCGGTCGAAGAGATACTGCGCCCGCTCCTTTCCCACGTGCTTGACGACGGCATCGAGCGCGTCCAGCCATTCGGCGGTTTCGTCGGGGTCCGTGTCTTCACGGCCCTTGGCAAGAGAAAGAAGCTGGTTGGTTCCGCTCGATAAATCGGTCATGGCGCGACTCCAGGGTCGTTGCGTGCGCAAAGAGAGGTTTCACACAGCATATCCAGTGCTTCGCAAAATGTGCGTCTCATTTGGCTGGCTTCGCGCTTTCCTGTAGTGTAGATATTCTTCGAAAGCGCTCAATAACGGAATATTTCGACCATGAGTTCGCAGACACGGCAGCGGCTGGATCGTATCGATATCGGCATATTGAATCAGTTGCAGCAAAACGCGCGCATCACGAACGCGGAACTGGCGCGCGCGGTTAATCTTTCGGCCACGCCGTGCTTCAACCGCGTCCGCGCGCTGGAAAAGGCCGGGCTGTTTCGCCAGCACGTCACGTTGTTGAGCCCGGAAGCGCTCGGCCTCAGCATCAACGTGTTCATTCAGGTGAGTCTGGAAAAGCAAATAAAGGACGCGCTCGCGCGCTTCGAGCAGGCAATCAGCGAGCGGCCGGAGGTGATGGAGTGCTATCTGATGACGGGCGACGCCGACTATCTCTTGCGCGTCGTCTTGCCCGACGTGGCCGCGCTCGAACGCTTCATTCTCGAACGCCTGACGAAGATGCCGGGCGTGGCCAACATCCGTTCGAGCTTCGCGCTCAAGCAGGTGCGCTACAAGACGGCGTTACCGTTGCCGGCATCGGGACTGACGCTGCCTCAATCCGGCGACGACGAAGCCGAATGGACATGATCCTAACCGCTTAACTCCGTATGCAACGCCAGATACTCCTGCGCGAGCTTGTGACGCGGTTCGAAATAGATCATGGGCCGCGCGTGCTGGTGGCTCTCGCGAATCTTCACCGAGAGCGACAAGTGCGAATCCAGCACCGGCAGATTTTCGCCGCGCAATTCGTCCACGAGTTGTTGCGGCAGGCTGGCGCGCGGCTGAAACTGATTGATCACGATGCCTTCCACCATCAGTTCCGGATTGTGGTCGTGCTTGATCTCCTGCACGTTTTCGAGCACGGAATACAGCGCGCGGCGCGAGAAGTCGTCGCAATCAAAGGGAATGAGGCAGCGGTCCACGGCGATCAGCGCCGAGCGCGTGAAGAAGTTCAGCGCGGGCGGCGTGTCGATATAAACGGCGTCGTAGTTTTCGAGCCCTTTGAGCGCATCGCGCAACTTGTAGATCTTGTAGCGCGACTCGAGCTTGCTCTGCAGCGCGTCCAGGTTCGGATGCGACGGCACGATGTCGAGATTTTCGAACGGCGTCGAGTGGACGAACGAGTCGAAGGTCGGCTCGCGAAAGCTGTAACTGAGCGCGGATTCGAAAAACGTCGCCAGATTCGGGCTGGCATCCTTGGCGTCGGCGCCAAGCAAGTATTGGCTCGCGTTGCCTTGCGGATCGAGGTCGATCACGAGCGTGCGCAGACCGCGTGATGCGCTGATGGCTGCCAGATTGCAGACGATGGTGGACTTGCCTACGCCACCTTTCTGATTGAAGACGACACGGCGCAGCATCAGGGATTTTTCCTCGGGATTGTGAACGGTCGTTTGCTTTCGCCGGGCGGCGGAGTTTGCGGATGAAGCCTAGGCGTTGATCTTAGCGCATCGGGATTTTTGAACTCGCGCACGCGCCGCCCGAGACCGATTCGTCCTTTGCTGTAACGCGGCCTTCTCACGTCGCGCGCGATTTGCCTCTAACATGCTAGCGGACCGGGTGGCTTCGGCATACGCCTAGCTTCCCGCGCGAACGCTCCGTTGGCCGTCACAACAACTTTTGAGGAGACACGCATGACCACGATCAAGAATCTCACGGTACGAGACATTCGCTTTCCCACCTCGCGCTCGCTCGACGGCTCCGACGCGATGAACGCCGCGCCCGACTATTCGGCCGCCTATGTGATCCTCGAAACCGATACGCCGGACTTAGCCGGTCATGGCCTCACCTTCACCATCGGACGCGGCACGGAAATCGTCGTCGCGGCGGTGCATGCGCTGGCGCCGCTCGTCGTCGGCAAGCGGCTCGAAGACATCGCCGCGGACATGGGCGGCTTCTGGCGAACCTTCACGGGCGATAGCCAACTTCGCTGGATCGGTCCGGACAAGGGCGCTATTCATCTCGCGACCGCGGCGGTGGTCAATGCCGTCTGGGACTTGTGGGCCAAGTCGGAAAAGAAGCCGGTGTGGAAGCTGCTCGCGGACATGAGCCCGGAAGAACTCGTGCGATGCCTCGACTTCCGCTATGTCACCGACGCGATCACGCCTTCCGAAGCGCTCGCCTTGCTCAAGCGCAATCAAGAAACGCGAGGCCAACGCGAACAGGAAATGCTCGCGCAGGGATTTCCGGCGTACACCACGTCCGCAGGATGGCTCGGTTACGACGACGACAAGATTCGCCGTTTGGCACGCGAAGGCGTTGCCGAAGGTTGGACTCACTTCAAGCAGAAAGTGGGTGGCAGTATCGACGAAGACATTCGACGCGCGCGCATTCTCCGTGAGGAGATTGGTCCGCACCGCAAACTGATGATGGATGCCAATCAGGTCTGGGAAGTGGATGAAGCCATTGCGAACATGCGCCGGCTCGCGGAGTTCGACCCGTGGTGGATCGAAGAACCGACCAGCCCCGACGACGTGCTCGGTCACGCCGCCATTCGTCGCCGTGTCGCGCCGATTGGCGTTGCAACCGGCGAACATTGTCAGAACCGCGTGATCTTCAAGCAGTTGTTGCAAGCGCAGGCTATCGACTTCTGCCAGATCGACAGTTGCCGGCTAGGCGGCCTGAACGAAGTGCTCGTGGTGCTGCTGATGGCCGCGAAGGCCGGGGTGCCGGTTTGTCCGCATGCAGGTGGTGTCGGCCTCTGCGAATACGTGCAGCATATTTCGATCTTCGATTACATCTGCGTGTCGGCTTCGCTTTCTAACCGGGTGCTCGAATATGTCGATCATTTGCATGAGCATTTTCTTGATCCTGTCGTAATCAAAAACGGCCGATATATGCCGCCTCAAAAGCCGGGGTACAGCATTGAAATGCACGCGGCTACGCTTGAACGATTTGAATTCGGCAAGGGTGAGGCGTGGCGCGAGTAGTACCGCGCAGGTGGTAACCGTGAAGTTGAATCATTACAGCAAGGGCGCGCTTACAGCGCAGCCCTTGCTGCGTCACAATCAGAAGCAGTAAGCGTTAACGCTTATGCCGTGATCGTGATGTTGACCGTCGAGGTCGAACTGGACGACGTCGAACCCTTAGCGTCGCCGCCGGCGATGTTGGAGTACACGAGTGCTGCGCGATCGATCTTTTGCATGATGATTCCTTGATACAGGATGAATAAAACTGAATTACGAGATGAATGAAGCCGACTTGATCAATGTGCAGATTGTCCCGCTATTGCAACAATTTGCGGCATTGGTCTCGCCAGGCTCAGTACTTATTGGCCGGCGCTAATGTTGATAGTCACCGAGGTGCTCGACGACGAATCAGCCCCACCCTTGGCGGCACCGCCAGCGATGTTGGCCTGAACGAGCATGGCGCGATCGATCTTTTGCATTTGTATACCTCTTCAAAACACAAGATTAAAATTAATCACCCACTCGAAAATTACGGAGCACCAAAGTGATCCGATATCTTCTGAAATAGATGAACCCCTACTTGCCCCCACATTCAACTTGAGTTGTGAACTCAGTTCGAATGTTGGTGAACAAGGTAAGGAAATTTTATAGAGTAAAACAGCAAAAATACACGCCGAATAATCCTAACAATTCGAGTTTTTTTATTTTAATTGCCTTCAAGAATGTTTAACTGCCTATTTGCATAAAGCGTTCTATTCAACTGCTAACAGGCAATTAGAAAATCATCGAAGCGACTTCCAAGTGCCAATGAAAACTCTCTTTCCTTCAAATGCGCCTTCTTGGCAAACCGTCGTGGCGCGCACCGCTCAAGCACTGTCATGCGGCGCGTTGCGTTCCTTCGATACCGTGCAGCACGTCATTGAAGACGGCGGCGTGCGCTTTCTCGTCCGGCAAGTCGCGAATCTCGCCCGCAAGGAAGAACAGTCGAAGCTCGCCGCAAAATCCATCGCCGATGCCGCAGGCCCGTGGCGCGATCCCTTTTCGCCGTGCGAGGAAGCGCTCTTCGTCGGCGATATAGGCGAGCGGCACTTTCTCTTGCTCAATAAATTCAACGTGCTCGCGCATCATCTGCTCGTCGTGACGAGCGCGTTCGAACCTCAGGAAGCGCTGCTTTGCGCCGACGACTTCGCCGCGCTCTTTGCATGCCTTGCGCAGTTCGATGGCCTGGGTTTCTATAACGGCGGCTCGGTCGCGGGATCGAGTCAGCCGCATAAGCATCTGCAGATGGTGCCGCTTCCGCTCGATGGTCACGCGTTGCCAATCGAAGCACTCATCGAAGCGGCGCGCGGCGAAGGCGTCTTTCGTGCGCCGGGTCTTGGTTTTATGCATGCCGCCGCGTGGCTCGACCTCGGTGTTCAAACCGGGCCGGCACGCATCCACGAAATCTATCTCGAACTACTCGATGCCATCGGCGTGAAAGCGCTCGATGTCGCCGGCAGCACGCATCAATCGGCGCCTTACAACCTGCTCGTCACGCGGCGCTGGATGCTCGTCGTGCCGCGCGGCGTGTCGCACGTCGAAGGCGTCGCGGTGAACGCGCTCGGCTTCGCGGGCTCGCTATTCGTGCGCGACGACGCACAGCGCCTGATCGTCGAATCGCTCGGCCCGATGGCCTTGCTTGCACGAGCCACGCGCGCGCCCTGAGCAACGCCATCTTGAAAAGCGCGGGCTTGCCCCGCATGTCCGCTTCCAGACGTTCATCTGGAGTCCAGCAATGGGAAGCCGACCTCAATTCATCGACGATCTTGCGCGCGGTGCGCAGGACGCCACACCTTCGCCGAACGCCCTGACGCTCGACGATACCGCTCTGCTCGATGCCTATTCGCGCACCGTGATCGGCGCGCTCGAACGCGTGCAGCAGGCGGTGGTTTTCATTTCGGTCGAGCGCGATATCGACCATAACGGCGCGCGGCGCGTGGCCGGCGGTACCGGTTCGGGCTTCATCTTCACGCCGGATGGCTATTTGCTGACCAATAGCCACGTCGTGCATGGCGCGACGCGGATCACCGTCACGCTCGCCGATGGCGGCCGCTTTCACGCCGATCTCGTCGGCGATGATCCGGGCAGCGATCTCGCGGTGCTGCGTATCGGTTCGCCGGAGCCGCTGCCGCATGTCGAGCTCGGCGATTCGGGCAGCTTGCGCGTCGGGCAGATCGCCATCGCGGTCGGCAATCCGCTCGGGCTTGCGCAGACCGTCACCACGGGCGTGGTATCCGCGCTCGGGCGTTCGTTGCGCTCCACTTCAGGCCGCATGATCTACGACGTCATTCAGACGGACGCGGCGCTCAACCCCGGCAATTCGGGCGGACCACTCATCAATTCGGCGGGACAGGTGATCGGCGTCAACACGGCGATCATTTCCGGCGCGCAGGCCATTTCCTTTGCCACCGCAATCGATACGGCCAAGTGGGCGATCATGCAGATCTTCGCGCATGGCCGCGTGCGGCGCGCTTATATCGGCGTGGCGGGGACGACGACGCCCATCTCGCGGCGCGTGCAACGCTTCTTCGCGCTGACGGTGACGAGCGGCGTGCATGTGATGGAGATCGTCAAGGGCAGCCCGGCTGCGCTCGGCGGTTTGCAGGTGGGCGACCGGATCGTCGCGGTGGACGATGTCGGCGTCGATAGCGTCGATGGACTTCAACGCACGCTCGATGCGTCGCGTATCGACAAAGCGGTCAAGGTATCGGTACTGCGCAACACGCAGAAACTCGAACTCGATGTTACGCCCGTCGAGCAACACGGCTAAACGAAGGTCCGCGGGCGGCGAACCGGCGCCGCCCGCCATGTTGCAGCTTACGGCAAGGCAACCCTCTCTCTTCCCTTCAGCGCGCTTTCTCTGTGCGCAAACCCACCCAGCGTAACTGCTCGGGCCCACCGTTTGCGCTAGACACAACGACCATCGATGACTATGTGCGCCAACAGGCGGTGGTCCAGGCGGCGCTGCGGCTAAATACGCGTAGCGACCAAAGAGCAGGCGCACCCACGGTTAAACCGTCGGACGACCTGCCCCTGTCGGGGGAAGGTCCAGGTTCAAGAAACCAGGAAAGAGGATTGCCATGACCACGAACAATAAGACGTATTGCGCGCCGCGCCGCCAGGCATTTCGATGCACCGGCCAGCAACTCGATGCCATCGTGCGCTTTGCCGAAGAACGCAAGCTCGACAACCTGCCGTTGCAGTTCGTCGTCGCCGAATATTCGCGCTGCCTCGCAAAAGCCGCTTGAGGCGCTTCACTCGCCGTTGGATATCACGCGTTCTTTCAGCACCCAGATGGCGGTCGGCACCGCGTAATAGGCGCTCACATTGCCGGTAACGAGCTTGCCGGTTAGACGGATGCGTGCATTCTCCGTCGGTATGGCGTCGATGACCTGCACCGTCGATACATTCGACTGTTGTGGCGCGGCTTGTCCCGAAGCCTGGCCCAGCACGCATATGGGGCGCGCGAGCGTAAGCACCCATGCCGGCTTGGCGTCGGCTTCGGCTTGTCGTGGCGCCTGGCGTGCGGCCGTGCCTTCGAGCGTCACGACGTCGCCATCGCTATAACAAGACGCCGCGCAAACCGGACCAGCAGCAATCGCGCACAGCAGAAGCATGCATACGCGGGCATTCGCCATCATCAAACCTCGTCAAGGGCGCGTCGCGTGACGCATGAGTACCGCTCTCAAAGCCCACACACTTTATGCGATGACGCTTAGGGTCGCAACCCGGACGGTCCCGAGTATGCCCGCCCGTGAGGCTTTCGATTTGTCATGCGGGAATGCCCATTGCTGACTTCATATGAAGAATGAGTCTCGTGCACGCCGGCAAATCGAATTCGAATCAAATGCGGCATTGCATGTCCAACAATCAGTTGCTTGAGGCTTGCTCAACCGCATGCCTTTGGAGGAAGCGACGATGAATCAAGTCATAGTTGGTGTGTTCGCTTGTTATCGTGATGGGCACGAAGCACTGCGCGCCTTGCAACTTGCGGGACTGAGCCGCGACGATACGCACTTATATCGTTCAGGCCACGACGACGTTGAAATCGGTGCCTTCCCGCTTCCTGCCCACAGTGAAGACGACGCGGAATACGTCGCGCACGGTGAACATCAGGGTGTAGTCGGCGCGCACAACCGCTTCGTGCCGAACGAGCCTGCGGCGAGAAAGATCGATGATGTGCCGCGATTGCCCGAAATGCGCGAGCGCACGCTACTTGTGATCCGCATCTCGGATGACATCAAACCTGCTTCGGTCAGCGAAGTTCTGCACGAACATGGGGCCGTCGCGGTGAAAGACCCGGCGGGCCATTGGCGCTTTTCGCCCTATCGAAACGCGGCGCGCGTCTGAACCAAATCAATGTATTCGCCGATGGAGTTTCGAGGAATCCGGCGCGACCGCATTGCGCTCTTTGTCTTCGGCCTCCTTGGCCTCTTTATCGGCTTCTTCCCGACCTTGAGCTTCGTGCGCGGCCGCCGCGCGTAACGCCCTGCAGTGCGCGGCATGCCGGAGCGTCGCCAGCAAGCGCACCATTTGCCTTGGTCCGGTTCTCATGCCCACCTCCCAGAGAGTTGAGAATCTACTTTAACTCTAGGCGGTAAATGCCCGCGTGCAAAGGTGCGAATTGAAATTAAGACGGGTTCGGGTTGGCAACTTCAAACGGCTCGGGCTTTCAGGCGCGCCGGACTCTCGGAGGCCCGGTCGCAGTTGCAAGCTCCTTCAATCTGCACGTTCATTTCAGAACGCGTTTGCCGCCATCACCGTGCGTGGCAAGCAATGCGCTTCGATCGATGCATACCCCGTGTCCGCCTTGCCGCTCTTCGCAGGCAACGAATAATCGACGCTGCATTGTTCGCCCGCGTGATCGCCCCACTTCACTACGAGCGTGCCTTTCTCGTCAATACCGCGCGCGAAAATGCGGCTGTCCTGCGCGACGACGCCCGCGACGCGGCCTTCGCCATCCACGACTTCCGCGCCGAATGGCAACGCATCGCCGTTCAGACGCGGCGCGCGAATCAGCGCTGCGCGTCCCGTCACCGTCTTGTATTTCAACATGACGATGGAACCGAGATGCGGCGCCGACTTCTCGGATGTCGATGCAAACTCGACATCGGTCGACGTGCCCTTCGGATCGATATCGACGCTGTTCATGTCGTACGGCGTGAGATACGGCACGACCGCGTAGCCATGCGAATCGACCTTCACGCCACTCGCGCTCGACACGCTCGCGCCTTCCGCGCCCTTTGCCTCGACGATTCCGAACGTGTCGCCGACCGTCTGCGAAAACGTCACGCCGCCGGGGTGCGCGACGATCGAACCGCTCACGCCCGCCGACACCTGCGAAGAATTGGCTCCCGCACTCGCGGATGCCGTGACCTGTCCATGCGCGCCGTGATACGCGCCGCTCGCGCCAGCGTTCATGTTCGCCGATGAACTCGCGCTCTGACCGCCTGAGCCGTAGACGTTGTATGAATACTGATTCTCGGCGCCCGCGTTGCCGCTTAGACTCGTCTGCACGCTAGCCGAGCCGTTGCTCGCGCTCAGATTCGTCGTCAGTTGTGGCGAGTGTTGCGAATGACCGAGCGGGATCGTCGTGCTGACCATGATCTGGTTCGAAGGCGTGCCGTCCGCGTCGGTCGAGCGGCCCGCCGTAATGCTGTAAGTGCCGTACTTGAAACTGTTCGAGTAACCCGCCTGATAGAACACATCGCGCCCCGGCCGATTCCAGTAGCTTTGCGCCGATGTCGTCAGAAACACCGAACCGTGATCCTTCAACGGCTGATTGATGCTCACCTGCAGGCGGCCGCGGTTACGATCGGTGGGCGTGCCGCCGAACATGGCTTCGTCGCGGACGCGGGCGGCATCGCTCAGATTGAGATAGCCCGCGTCCGAGTAGCGATACGCGCCAAAGGTGACGTTGGTGCCGGTCGGATCGATAAACTTGTTGTAGCCCACGTGCAGACTGCGCCCTTTCTGCATGGAAGCGCCCGGGACTTGCGTGCGCGCGGAAGTAATGTCGGTCGCGAAAGCGCCGAACTTCGTGTTGAGCGCGGCGCCGAAATTAGCCGCGACATAGCCTTCCGATGCAATCGCGCCGCCGTACAGCGTGACCTGATTGGTCAGCCCGCGTTGCAACGTGAATTGCGCAAAGCCCGGTTTCGTGTGCAACGACTCATCGCGCAACTGACCGGCTGTGACGGCGAAGCGCGTCGTGCCCGCGCGCAGCGACTGTGCCACCGATGCGTACGGCACTTCGAAATGTTTCGCGCGGCCATCGGCTTCGGTAACGGTGACGTCCAGATTGCCGCCGTAACCGGTGGCGTACAGATCGCGAATCTCGAACGGTCCCGGCGACACGCTCGTCTCATAGATCACCTGGCCGTTCTGACGCACCGTCACGCGCGCATTCGATTCCGCCGTGCCGCGCACCACAGGCGCATAGCCGCGCAGCGATTCAGGCAACATGCGGTCGTCGGTGGCGATCTGCGCGCCGCGAAACGCAATGCTGTCGAACACCTCGCCGGTGGTCTGCGCGTCGCCGAGCGTCGCTTGCGCCTTGAACTTCGGCACGTCGTGCTGGACATAGGTCGCGATGTCGTCGAACTGGGTCGCCTGGCCTGTGCCGGACGTGATCGACGATTGATGCCGAAAGTGCCATCCGCCGATGTTCACGCCCGCGTTGAGGCCGAGGTATTCCTGCGTGGCGTGCATGCCGCCGCTGTCGCTGCGGTACGCATTGGCGTTGTAGCTGAGAAAGCCGGCGTTCACGCCGTTGTCCCACAATTCGGGCGACACATAGCCGCGAGCCGCATTGCGCAGATACTTTTGCGGGATCGACAACGTTAGCGTCTGCTCGGCGAAGTCGAAGCTGACGGAGGCATCGGGTACGAGCGAGGTCAGCTCGACGCATGCATTCGCATCGGCCGATGCAGTGTCGGCGGCATGATCGGCTGCGAGCTTCGTGAAGTCCAGACCATAGACTTCGAGCATCTTGCGCGTGAGGCACGGCGTCGCGTTTTCCCCAACATGCGAGGCATTGAAGCGCACGTCCTCGCGCGCGACACGGTTGCCGTTGACCACGATGTCGACTGCATACGCGCCCGGCGATACCACGTTACCGCGCGAGAAACGCGCGACGTCGACGCCGCTTGTCGAATCCATTTGCAGGAAGGTCGTATCGAATTCGGCTGCCTTCTTCGGTTCGTTCGCGAGCGCGCTTACCGGATGCATCCAGGCAGCCATGCCAAAGGCGCATAACACGATCGCCGCAACCGGTCGCAGCACGAACGAAGATGCTGTAAAGCCGTTGGAAATCCGCTGCTGACATGATTGCGACGATTGCATGGAGATAGCCTGGTGCATGAGGCGCGAGACATTTGCCGATCCACCGATGCTACGAATTAACGAGATGAAAGTAGCTAGGACGAGTTCTATTTTTGAGACGCGAAACACCATGTAAACAAAAGAAAAGCGCGCATCGAACAAGATGCGCGCTGTAAATTTCGAGACGTTGCGATAGGTCGCTGGAGGTCTGCCCGAATGGGCTTCCGATCAAGGCGCGAGTTCGGCATCGCCTTCGATGGCGCCGCCGTAATCGCTGATGGCGATGTAATGGATCTTGCCGCCATGCACGTCGCTCATCTTCGGCACGGGGATGACTGCATCGCCACGCGGCGGAACCATGCCGCCGGTTTCATTCTTGAAGGTGCGTCCGTTCGACGTCACGCCGATCTCGCTGAACGAAACGTGATATGCGCTCGGATTCGTAATGGAGAGCGCGTCGCCACCGCCTTGCCGCGCGGGCACTACTTTCCACTTGAGCATGCGCGGTGAATCCTCGGGCTTGCCGGACAGCTTCGCCGGGCGCACGAACATCTTGATGCGCGTGCGATACGCCAGTTGCAGCGTGTTGACATCGGCTTTCACCTCCGCCTTGGGCGGCACGTCGAGCACGTTGAGCCAGAACACCGACTCGCGATCCTGCGGCAACGCTTCGCCGCCATACATGACGCGCAATGTCTGCGACTTGCCCGCATCCATCCGAAAGATGGGTGGCGTGATCACGAAGGGCGTCTTGCTGTCGGCGGGCTTGGTGTCGGCGTTGCCGCTATCCATCCAGACCTGCACGAGCGCCGGGTGCGAGCTGTCGTTGTTCAGCTTCACGGTGACTTCACGCTGATCCAGCGGATACACCACGCGCGTCGCGCCGATTGTCACACTGGCGTGCGCGGAGCCCGCGACCATCGCGGCAAGGAGACCTGCCATGGCGAGCGATCGTTTCATCGATTTCATTGCGGCCATCACTCGACGGTTGATGTCATTCACTGCAACCGGACGCTTGCCGAATCAAAACGTGTCGCGCGCCCGGACCCTGCATCGATGGCTTTACTGATACTGAATGGAGTACTGGACCATCGTGTTGACCGCGCCCGGCTGAGCCTGACCCGTCGCATAGTACTGCGCGAAGTAGTTGAGGTTGCCCGCGCCGGCCGAGATCGATGCGCCGTTGACCGCGACATCGTTATTGGCGTTGGTGAGGATATTGATCGGCTGCATTTGCGAGTTCAAAAGACGCACTTGCACGTTGGTCGCCGGCTGCGTCAGCGCCTGATTGATCAGATTGCCGCTGCTTTGGTCAACGGTGGAACCGTTCTCGAAGTGCGCCACTGCCTTGGTAGCCGAGCCCGTGCAGCCGGTCAATTGCAACTGGATGTCGCCGAGCTTGGAAACGCCCGCCGTGGCGCCAGCCGACGCAAGCGCGCTTGCGGAAACGGTCGGCAACGTAGCCGTCACGTTTGCCGACGAACCGGCAGCCGTGCCATTGATCGAGCAGGTCGTATCCGACACCGCGCCGTTGATGGTGATCGTGCCGTCGGCGGCGTTGGCGTTCATCGACGCAAGGGCGACCATCATCGAGAAGAGTGCGGCGCTGAGGGAAATAGCTTTCTGCATGAAGGAACTCCGGGAAACGAATAATGAATGTCTGACGCTTGACGCGGCCATCGACAAGTTGCTGCTTGCGTCGTTCAAGGTGCGTGGCGTTGAGAGAATAATAAGCAGGCAGAGCTAGGATTGATCTAATCTGATTCTCAAAAACGCCATCCATTTTTTTCGGAGCTAACTCAATAAAGCTTCACCCTCAGAATAAGAGACGCGGCGACCGGACAATTCGAGATTGCCGAAATTCAGCGGTTCGCTTTCTTGAACTTTGCTGGATGAGTTTATAGACGGACCAGATTCGATTTCGAGACATATCGGCGAGACTTTTGAGAAACGACGGCCACGCGCACCGAGCGCCTTCGCGTCGCGAAAAAGTGCGCGCGTGCTTTGTTCGAACCGTCTAGTTCAATTGTCGACGCGCCGTGACCTGAGCACAACACGACGGAAAAGAAGATTACTGTCGGCTTGCCACGAGCGGTCGACGTCCGCAAAATGGAAGCAACGGCTTAAAACGCCGTCATCCATAAGAGACCGCCCGACGGAGCGCAGCCTTTTTCGAGGTGCGCCGCGATCAGGCGAACAACGGACACCCATGGCAACCATTGAGGGCAAAGCGCGTTTCCGCATTGATACCGATAACACGGTAGCCGGCATCGCGATCATGGTCTTGACGACCGCTACCTTCGCCGCGAGCGATTCCACCGTCAAGGTCATCGGCACGGCGGTTCCCATACTGGCGCTTCTTTGGGTGCGCTATCTATTCCAGATGATCGTGCTCGGCGTGTGGCAAGCGCGGCTCGGCACGCTCAAGCTCTTTCGCACCGACAGCCTGAAGCTGCAGATCGTTCGCGCTTTACTGCTGCTCACCAACTCGGCGTGTACTTTCGCTGGCTTGCGGCATCTGCCGCTTCCCGTGACGACATCCCTTGCGATGCTCGCGCCGCTCATCTCCACCCTGCTCGCCGCACTCGTGCTCAAGGACCATGTCCCGCGCAGCAAATGGGCAATGGTCGTGCTCGGGTTCATCGGCATGTTGCTGGTGGTGCGGCCGGGTGGCAGCCAATTCACGTGGACCGTTGTCTTTCCGATCGGTGCGGCCACGACGTTTGCGTGCTTTCAGGTAGTATCGAGCCATCTGTCGCGCGTCGATGACGCCGTCACCACCAACTTTCTGACGGCGCTCGTCGCAACCATCGTGCTGTGCACGTTGATGTGGATGGATCAGTCGCAAATGCTGCCGGAACTAGCGCTCGTGGAATGGAAAAGCTGGCTGCTCGTCGCGCTCATGGCAACGATGGCGACCATCGGCCAGCTTTTGATGTTGCAGGCGCTCAGGCGCGCGGCACTGTCGGTGCTGACGCCCTTCTCCTATTCCCAACTTGCTTTCGCGGCCTTTTTCAGCTGGGTGTTATTCGGTCAGGTGCCTGACCGATGGATGGCTATCGGCATGTGCGTGATCGCCGCGAGCGGTATTGGAACCGTGCTCATGCATGGGCGCAAACCGGCAGTGTTGCCGGATTCGACGCCCTAAACGCTTAGCCCGCGACTTGCGCTTGCTGTATTTGCTGCGCCTGGCCTGTGCAAAGCCAGTGCACGTCGATGTCCAGTTGCCTGGCAATACGGTTGAACGCATGCAGCGGCGGCACCGTGATGCCGCGCCGCCAGAAATGCACGTCGTGCTCGGTTACGTCGAGCCAGTCCGCGGCCTTGGCGGAACTGACGTTGGCTTTCTGCATCGCCCGATCGAGCCGCGCGGCAATGGCGCGGCGCAGCGCGTTATCTTCGTGACTACGTTCAAGGTGTCCGATGGTTTGGGAATGTCGCCCCATTTTCTGTCCGTTCTCTCGATTTATAACTAATGCCGTTCAGCGCCGGCTCTTTAGCGCAAGTTCGCATGCTAGATAATCACGGTGACGCGACGGTGACACGAAAAAAGTCCATTCGATGTTCACGCGCGGACGCCGTTTGTTGCAGTGCGAGATTTTTTCAAGATAGCCTCAGAGCGTCAAGTAGGGGAAACAACGTTATGCGCGGGTTGTTACTCGTGGTTTACCTTGAGCAGGCATACGGGAGATATCTTAAGCACGCCCGTTCGTTCTTGTTTTCCCGCGATTAAGTGGTCCGTTCGTATTATCCGCCTAGTTCAAAATCGGCGAGATAATCAGACGCGATTGAAACTTGACTTTCTTCGGATACGAATTCAAATCGCCATCGGTTAATAAAAAAGGCAATTGACACGCCTCGCGCTATCCCTACAATAGAGCGTTCGCTGCACCGCACAAATCGATCGTCTTTCAAAACGCAATGTCCAATGGAGTCCAGCATGAGCAGTCTTGCGCCTGAAAACCTCATCGCGTCACAGAAAGCAGGATTCGACGCCAGCTTCGGTCTCGCTACACGAGCCGTGGAAGGTTTCGAGAAACTAATCGACCTGAACACGCGCACGTTCAAGACGGCGCTGGATGAACATCAGAACTTCGTTGCTCGTGTGTTTTCCGTACGCGATCCGAAAGAGTTCTTTGCTTTGCAAAGCCAGCAATCGCAGGCCAGCGCTCAACGCGTCGCGGCTTACTGGCAGAGCTTCCACGAAATCGCGGCAGGCGTGCGCGGCGTTTATGTGGAAGCGGCGCAGGACCAGTTGGAGAAGTCGCAGCGCAACGCGCAGGCGCTTGTCAGCACGCTTGCGAGCAACGCGCCAGCCGGCAGCGAAGCGGTGGTGAATGCGTGGAAGTCGGCTATCGACGCCGCAACGGAATCTGCAAATTCGGCTTACGAAGCGGCGAGAAAGTCCGCGCGTCAGGTGGTGGAAGCGGCAGAAACCGATGCGAGCGTGGCGACGCAGGGCGCAGTGCGGGTTGTATCGTCGAAGGGAACGAGCGTCAAAAAGACTTGAGCGTTTCCAAGCAACGAGAAAGGGCGGACCACTCCGCCCTTTTTTCATTTATTTCCAGCCTTCCAGCCGCAATTCATGCGATCGGCCAATCCACACCGCGGAATCGCGATGATCGCGCAATTCGTCCTCGGTATTCGGATGCATGAAAACATCGAGCGCGCCGTGATTCAAGGTGAGCCATTCGAAAATCGGCACGAGATCTTCGCGACCAAAGCCGAGTTGAAACGACCACATCGGGTGCGGTCCGACCGGACGTTCATGAAAGCGTCCCAACATAAGCTTGCCGGTTTTAAGGTCCGCCGCAAAGTGCGTCGAGATGACTTCCCGGATTGCCCAGGCCGCGTCGCGGCTCGCGGCATCGAAATAAATATGCGCGTGCCAGCCTTTGATTGCGGATGTGTCGATTGCATGCATTGTTTCGGTTGCGCGCGGCAATATTGAGATGTCGTTCATTCTAGCGAAATGCCAATCGCCACGACATTTCATGCCTTAAAGGCAGCAACGCATGTGTTGCCGCGAACGACGGCGATGCTAGACTACTGTACATGCATACAGCCTCCGACTCGGCCGCCAATCCGGCGTGCGGCGATCCTGCTTACACCGTCGCTGTGCGCGCGCTTTGCGAATTCACGGCGAAACAGGGCGATCTCGATTTGCGCTTCACGCCAGCGCCAAGCGCGCAGGAAGGCATCGCGGGACATGTGACGGTTGCAAGCCGGCGGCCAGCTGGTTATCTCAAGGAAATTTCGCTCGCCGAAGATTTCGGTCCGTTGCGCGTGCGCGGCCGCGCGGATGGTTTCGATCCGGTGCGCAATCGGCTGGAAGAGGTCAAAACGTATCGCGGCAAGCTGGAATCGATGCCGCAGAATCATCGACATCTGCATTGGGCGCAGGCGCGCGTGTATGCGCATCTCATGTGCAAGAAGCTCGGTCTCGATGAGATCGAAGTCGCGCTCGTTTATTTCGATATCGTCGAACAGACTGAAAGCGTGCTCGTGGAGACGCAAACCGCGCTGGCGCTAAAGGCGCATTTCGAGGATCAATGCACGCGGTTCATCGCGTGGGCCGAACAGGAGATGCGGCACCGTGCGGCGCGCGAGGCGTCGCTTACCGCGCTGGTGTTTCCGCACACGGAGTTTCGGCCTGGGCAGCGGGCCCTTGCCGAGGCGGTCTATCGCGCGGCCGCATCGAGCCGATGTTTGCTCGCGCAGGCGCCGACGGGTATTGGCAAGACGGTCGGCACGTTGTTTCCGCTGCTCAAGGCTTGGCCGAAGCAGCAGTTGGACAAGATCTACTTTCTCACGGCGAAAAGCGCGGGGCGGCAGCTTGCGCTCGATGCGCTCGGAACGATTGTCGGGGCGGCGGAAAAAACAGCGGCGCCAGCGGACGCGGCAACGGCAAAAGCCAAAGCAATCGCCGCGCCCTTTCCCTTACGTGTAATCGAACTCGTCGCCCGCGACAAAGCCTGCGAATATCCCGACCGCGCGTGTCACGGCGATTCGTGCCCGCTCGCGCGCGGCTTCTACGACCGCCTTCCCGCCGCGCGCGCCGATGCCCTCGCGCGTGCACGCCTGGACCGCGCGTCGACAGCCGAAGTCGCGCGACACCACGAAGTCTGTCCGTACTATCTGAGCCAGGAGCTCTCGCGCTGGGCCGATGTCATCGTCGGCGACTACAACTATTACTTCGACACCAGCGCAATGCTTTTCGCCCTAGCTGAAACGAACCGCTGGCGCGTGTCGGTACTCGTCGATGAAGCGCACAACCTGATCGATCGGGCGCGCGGCATGTATTCCGCATCGCTCGATCGCGCCTCGTTCGATGCAATGCGCCGCGCCGCGCCGCCGCTTCTGAAAAAAACGCTTGCGCGCGTCGCCCGAACCTTCGGCGACACGAGCCGCGAACAGGAAACCGCGGGCATCGACTACGCGCCGCTCGCCGAACCGCCCGCCCAGTTGCTGACCGCGCTCGGCCAGGCGGTTTCGCTGATGACGGAAATGCTCGGCGAGCAAGCCGACCTCTTCTCGCCCGACACCATGCGCTTTTATTTCGATGCCGTGCACTTCACGCGCATCGCGGAGCGCTTTGGTTCGCATTCGATCTTCGATATATCGCTTGCTGGCCACGCGTCGGCGAAGAAGCGCAATGTCGTGCTGTACCTGCGCAACGTGATTCCCGCGCCGCATCTCGCCGGGCGTTTCGCGAGCGCCCACAGCGTCGCGTTGTTTTCCGCGACGCTCACGCCCACGCACTTCTACGCCGACACGCTCGGCTTGCCGGAAACGAGCGCGTTCATCGACGTGGAGTCGCCGTTCTCAGCGGATCAACTCGATGTACGCGCCATCGCCGATGTCTCGACGCGCTATCGCGACCGCCTGCAATCCGTTGCGCGCATCGCCGACATGATCGCGGCGCAGTACGGTCGCGCGGAAGGCAACTATCTGAGCTTTTTCAGCAGCTTCGAATATCTGGCGCAAGTCGCGACGGAATTCGCGGTACGTCATCCCGGAATTCCGAGTTGGCAGCAGTCACGCGCGATGAGCGAAGCCGCGCAGCACGACTTTCTCGCGCGCTTCGTTCCGGATGGACGCGGCGTCGGTTTTGCGGTGCTGGGCGGCGCGTTTGGCGAGGCGATCGATCTGCCGGGCACGCGGCTCATTGGCGCATTCGTCGCGACGCTCGGCCTGCCGCAACTCAATCCTGTCAATGAGCAGATGAAAGTGCGGATGCAGGACGCTTTCGGCGCCGGCTATGACTACGCTTATCTTTTTCCGGGCTTGCAAAAGGTCGTGCAGGCGGCCGGACGCGTAATTCGCGGGCCGCAAGACCGTGGCGTGCTCTACCTTATCGACGACCGCTTTGCGCGCTCGGAAGTGCGGCGTCTGTTGCCGGCGTGGTGGCGGATCAATGTCATGCGCGAGCGGGACCTGTCGGCGCTTTCGTCGTCGGCATGATGCGGCGTTGAAGCGGACGTTCATTCAAGTCGCTCCGCGCTCCGGTTTTGTTCGCGCAACACGCGAGCCGGCATGACGCGCTCCTATCCGCTTAAAGCCATGCCAACCTTATCTTTGCCTGCTTCGAGCGCGGGCACCGGGTTTGCTCTAGACAACCTGCCCAGAGGCAACTAAAAGCGACCCGAAGGCACCCCCAAGGCGCAACAGACGCCCCAAAGGTTTCGCCCCGCCCCCACAGGAGAAACGATATGACCGCCGCGCAAGCACAGCATCCGCAAGACGCACTTGCCATTCTCGAAGCCGACCATCGCGCTGTCGAGCAGCTATTCGACGCCTTCGAACGCGCCGAAAAAGACGATCTCGAACGCAAGACCACACTGGTTCAGCGCGCGTGCGAGTTGTTGTCGATCCATTCGATCGTCGAGGAAGAGTTGCTTTATCCCGCCGCCCGCACCGCACTCGGCACGGACGAGAAAATCGATGTCGACGAAGCCTACGTCGAACACTTTCTGGTCAAGACGCTGATCGAAAAGTTTTCGCAGATCAAGGCCGGCGACGAAGGTTTCGACGCGACCTTCAAGGTACTGTCGGAGAACGTCAAGCATCACGTGGAAGAAGAAGAAACCGAGCTGTTTCCGGAAATCCGCAAGACGAAGAGTGTCGATCTCATCGCGCTCGGCAAGAAGATCGAAGCGCGTAAGGAAGCCTTGCAGAACCGCATCACCGAAGTCGCGACCGCGCATTGAATTGCGCAGCAATTCCCGGAGTGCGTGAGCGCGGTTCAGGACGCACACTGTGCGGCAATCACGCCAATCCGGAGAACTGCAGATGAAGGTGCCTGACAGAGACATCAACGCGCGCGTCGATGCACTCGACTGGACGGATATCGAGCATCAACTCGATTCCCAAGGCTCGGCCATTGCGCCGGGCCTTTTTTCGCGTGAGGAGTGCGTGACGCTCGCCGCGCTGTACGACGACGACGCAATCTTTCGCAGCCGTATCGTGATGGAACGTTACTCGTTCGGGCGCGGCGAGTACAAATACTTCGCGTATCCGTTGCCCGAGACGCTGCAAACGGTGCGCAGCACGGTGTATCCGCATCTCGCGCCCATTGCGAATAAATGGCACGAGGTAATGGGGATCGAAACGCGCTTTCCACCGGTGCATGGAGAGTTCATCGAGCGTTGTCGTCACGCCGGACAGACGCGGCCGACGCCGCTTCTCCTACGCTACGTTCCCGGCGACTACAACTGTCTGCATCAGGATCTGTACGGCGAACACGTTTTTCCGATCCAGATGGCAGTTCTACTTTCTGCGCCCGAACAAGACTTCACCGGCGGCGAATTCGTGATGACGGAACAGCGTCCGCGCATGCAATCGCGCGCCGAAGTCGTACCGCTCGCGCAAGGCGACGCGGCGTTCTTCGCTGTACACCAGCGGCCGGTGCAGGGATCGCGCGGGCCGTATCGCGTGAACATGCGGCATGGCGTGAGCCGCCTACGCTCCGGGCGGCGCCACATGCTAGGCGTGATCTTCCACGACGCAAGCTAGATCGCGGAAGACGCGCTTATTCGTTCTCGTCGAAGTAATGTCCGAAGCGCGCCTGCTTCGTCTTGATGTAGCGTTCGTTTTCCTCGCGCATGGGGATGGCGAGCGCGACGCGTTCCTTCACGGGGATGTCGTGCCTGAGCAGCGTGTCGAACTTCGACGGATTGTTGCTCATCAGGCGCACTGATTTGACGTCCATCGAGCGCAGGATGGCGGCGGCGGAATCGTACTCGCGGGCGTCGTCGGGCAGGCCGAGATGCAGGTTGGCATCGACCGTATCGAGACCCTGCTCCTGCAACGCGTAAGCGCGGATCTTGTTGGCGAGCCCAATGCCGCGTCCCTCGTGTCCGCGCAAGTACAGCAGAATTCCGCGATTCTCGGCGGCGATATAGCGCAGCGCGAGATCGAGCTGCTCGCCGCAATCGCACCGGTACGAGCCGAAGACGTCGCCCGTCACGCATTCGGAATGCAGGCGCGTAAGCACGGATTCGCCGTTGCTCACGTCGCCCATGACGAAAGCGATGTGCTCGACATCCGTTTCCTTCACGCGATACACATACGACGCGAACGTGCCGTAGCGTGTCGGAATGGTGGCCGTGGCGGCCAGTTCGACGTCGTCGCATTCGGGGCATTCGCCAAAGCCGGGGCGAGGTTTCAACTGGTCAAACGCGGGAGATGCGGTTTTCATAGGGCAATCTGCAAGTCTTGATGCGGGCGTTCGCGCTGTCGGAGTCGAGCGCGGGAGCCCGGCACGTCATGTTAAAGCGCATCGTGAAAGTTTGCAGATTGTCGCATGGCGCGCGTATTCGGCCGTTAGCGTGGATTGTCGAAGTCTCCCGGGCTTTCATCTGTCGCGCGCCACTCGGGTTTGCGCAGCGGGCTGGCCTCGTGCAGCGCGTGGCGAACGCCCGCCGCGTCGAGGTCCGCCGTGTAGACGGGCGTGGCGGGTTGCTGACGCCAGGAATCGTCGATTTCGCCGGCATCGACGGGATCGAAGCCAATTTCATCGACCAGTTGCATGACGACTTTCTTCGCCTTGTGGTCGTCGCCCGCCACGGGCAGCGCAATGCGACCCGCTGTTCCCGCCGGCTTGCCGTGGTTGCGCAGATGCGCCGCGTAGATATTGTTGAACGCCTTGATGACCGGCCGGCCGATCTTCTCTTCCACCCAGCGGCTTTCCGGCAGACCGTTTTCGATTCCGTCGATTCGACCGTCGCGCTGCCGCGGATAGTAATTCCCGGTATCTATCACGATGAGACTCGCCGGTGCGCCCGCGAACAAATCCTTCGGGAGAAGCGGCACCTTCGACTCTGGAATGGTCACGACGACGAGATCCGCGCCCTGCACGGCCTCGCGCGCCTCGACGGCTTGCGCGCCAGTCGCGCGTTCGACTTCGCCGAGAGTGTCCGGCCCGCGCGAATTGGCGATGCGCACCTCGTGGCCGCGTTCGCCGAAGCGCAACGCCAGAACTTGCCCGATATTTCCCGCTCCAATGATGCCGATTTTCATGGTGCCTCCTGGGTTCGTGATCGATCTTGGCGGCATCGCAAACCCCGCACCCGATGCGACGAATCAACGTGATAGTCCAGATCAATTACAATGATAAAATCAATCCACTTCCAAGGTTTGATAGTTTTAGTTCATACTTCGTTCACTTCTTCAACACACACTTAAAGGGAACCGATCAATGCCGATCATCAACACCCAAGTCAAGCCGTTCAAAGCAACCGCCTATCACAAGGGTGATTTCGTCACCGTTACCGAAGAAAGCCTGAAGGGCAAGTGGTCCGTGTTCGTGTTCTACCCGGCCGACTTCACCTTCGTGTGCCCGACGGAACTCGGCGATCTGGCTGACCGCTACGAAGAATTCAAGAAGCTGGGCGTTGAAATCTACAGCGTTTCGACCGACACGCACTTCACGCACAAGGCATGGCACGACACGTCGGACACGATCCAAAAGATCAAGTATCCGATGATTGCCGATCCGACGCTCGCCATCTCGCGCAACTTCGACGTGCTGATCGAAGAAGAAGGCCTGGCGCTGCGTGGCACGTTCGTGGTCAACCCGGAAGGCGAGATCAAGCTGTGCGAAGTGCACGACAACGGCATCGGCCGTGACGCCGGCGAACTGCTGCGCAAGGTGCAAGCCGCGCAATACGTCGCATCGCATCCGGGCGAAGTTTGCCCCGCCAAGTGGACGCCGGGCGCTGAAACGCTGAGCCCGTCGCTCGACCTCATCGGCAAGATCTGAGTCTCGGGTTCTCCAGAGACTGACGAGGCGCGCGGCAGGCCCGCTGCGCGCCTTGCACCCCCAGTTTGTACCCACGCATTCTGTTTCGGCGCCGCTTTATGGCGGCGCTTGGACGGAGTACGTCCAAAGATTCCAAAAACTCTCGTCAGGGAACGACACACGCCATGCTGGACGCCAATCTCAAGACTCAGTTGAAAGCCTATCTGGAAAAAGTCACGCGGCCCATCGAGCTCGTCGCCTTTCTCGACGACAGCGACAAATCGCGTGAGCTGAAAGGCCTGCTCGACGAAATCGCTACGCTGTCCCCGCGGATCAGCGTCGTCGAGAAAGAGGACGTTGCGGCACGCCGTCCGTCGTTCACCATCGGCGAGCCGGGCAAGGCGGCGGGCATTCACTTCGCTGGCATCCCGATGGGTCACGAATTCACGTCGCTCGTGCTGGCGCTGCTGCAAACCGGCGGCCATCCGATCAAACTCGACGACGAAACCATCGAGCAGATTCGCGCGCTCGACGGCGATTACCGGTTCGAAACGTATTTCTCGCTGTCGTGCCAGAACTGCCCGGAAGTCGTGCAGGCGCTGAACGTGATGGCGATCATCAATCCGCGTATCAAGCACGTGGCGATCGACGGCGCGCTGTTCCAGAAGGAAGTCGAAGACCGGCAGATCATGGCCGTGCCGACGATGTTCCTGAACGGCGACAGCTTCGGCCAGGGCCGCAGCAGCGTGAAGGAAATTCTCGCCAAGCTGGATACGGGCTCAGCCGCGCGTGCCGCGAAGCAACTGGAAACCAAGCCGGTATTCGACGTGCTGATCGTCGGCGGCGGTCCTGCAGGCGCGGCAGCGGCGATCTACGCGGCGCGCAAGGGCATTGCGACCGGCGTGGTCGCCGAGCGCTTCGGCGGCCAGGTGCTGGACACGATGGCTATCGAAAACTTCATCTCCGTGCAGGAAACGGAAGGACCGAAGTTCGCGACGGCGCTCGAACAGCACGTCAAGAGCTACGAAGTCGACGTGATGGACGTGCAGCGCGCCGACAAGCTGATCCCGGGCCGCATCAACGAAGTGCATCTGGCAAGCGGCGCGGTCCTGAAGGCAAAGACCATCATTCTGGCGACGGGCGCGCGCTGGCGCGAAATCAACGTGCCGGGCGAGCGTGAATATCGCGGACGCGGCGTGGCCTACTGCCCGCACTGCGACGGCCCGCTCTTCAAGGGCAAGCGCGTGGCGGTCATCGGCGGCGGCAATTCCGGCGTCGAAGCGGCCATCGACCTCGCGGGTGTCGTTGCGGCGGTGACGCTGATCGAATTCGGCAACGAGTTGCGCGCCGATGCCGTGTTGCAAAAGAAGCTGCGCAGCCTGTCGAACGTGACCATCGTCACGAGCGCGCAGACCACGGAAATCACCGGCGACGGCAAGAAGGTCGACGGCCTGAACTACACGGACCGGGCAACGGGCGTCTCGCACCGCGTGGAACTCGAAGGCGTGTTCGTGCAGATCGGTCTCGTGCCGAACACCGAATGGCTGAAGGGCACGATCGAGCTGTCGAAGCATGGCGAGATCATCGTCGATGCGAAGGGCGCGACCTCGATCCCCGGCGTATTCGCTGCCGGCGACGTGACGACGGTACCGTTCAAGCAGATCGTGATCGCGGTCGGCGAAGGCGCGAAGGCATCGCTTGGCGCGTTCGATCATCTGATTCGCGCGTCGGTCGAGGAAGAAGAGACGGTGGCCGCGTAAAGCTTGCCTTGCGGCGAAGGAGAAAGGCAAACGGGCGCTGCTCGTTCGCCTTTTTTTGTATTGCGCTTGCGGTGGAATTGGCGCTTGAAGCACGCGTCAATTCGGCTCGCTTTTCCAGCGCGCTGCCGAAATAGACGGCTGTGGCAAGGAGTGGGCGAGGTTGGGATGACGCTCATGAGCAAAAACCCGCTCACGCCGAAAACCGCCCCACCCTCAGCTTGCCGACTTCGCTTTCGGCTCGAGCACCAGCGGAAAGATCACTTCGAACACGCTTCCATGTCCTTTCACCGACTGGAAACGCAACTCGCCCTCGAGCGCACGCGACAGTTCCTTCACGATGGCAAGCCCAAGCCCCGTGCCGGGAATATCGTCCTCGGCCGCGCGCTCGAATTCCTCGAACACGCGCTCCTGATCCGCCGTACCGATGCCCGAACCTGTGTCCGTCACGCGCAAGCGCCAGCGGTCGTCCGCCACGGCGTCGATCGTCAACACGATTTCGCCCGCCGACGTGTATTTAATCGCGTTCGAGAGCAAGTTGATCGCGACCTGCTTCACCTTCAGCCGGTTCGATGTCACCGTGCCGAGCGTCGGTTCCAGATGCCCAACGAGCTTCAGGCCCTTTGCTTCGGTGCCGACGCGGTTTAACTGCATTAGTTCGTCGAAGAGACCGACGAGATCGAACGCTTCGACTGTCAACAGCGAATCGTCGCCGAGGACCTTCGAATATTCGACCATTTCATCGACGAGACTCGCCATGTCGGACACTTGCCGGTTGGCGAGCCCAAGCGCCGTCTCGCGTTTCGCGGGCGAGCGGCCGAGCAGTTGCAACGCCGTCGAGAATACGTTGAGGAAATTGCGCAGATCGTGCGCGACGCGGCGCGTCACCTGCATGCGCGTTTCGTAAAGTTCGCTGATCAGCTTCTGACGCAGCGTGAGCTCGTAATTCGCGCGCTCCAGCATGCCGGTGTATTCGTCGATCTTGCGATCGCGCTCGCCCACCGCTTCACGAATCGAGGCCAGCGTGACGAAGCTCACCACTTCATCTGTCATGAGCCGCGCGTGTTCTTCGTCCGTGCGCGAGAGATCCGTGTGCGCGGCGGCGTAATCGCCAATCGCCTGAAGCAAAATCTGGCGGAACAGGTCGAGCTCGCGCACCAGTTCGTCGATGCGATACCCTTGCTGCCAACGCCATTGCCCGTGCTGCCGCGCGTTTTGTTCGATGACGCCTTCCTGATCGCGCAAATTACGCGATTCGAGCACGACGCAGATTTCCTCGAAGACTTCCGGCAAGTGGTCCGCCAGTTGCCGGTACGTGAGCTGATCCGAGTGTTCGACTTCCTGATCCCCGAACACGAGCTTCATCCATTTTTCAGTCAGCGCGGTCCGCTGCTCGCGCAACGAAGCCACGAGACCGTCCAAGCCGTTGGCTGCCGTTTCGGCCATCTGCGATTCCTCGATTGCAACGCCCAGTTGCCGCTCGTGCGGCGCGTGGTGCTCGTATGGAAGTGCTGGTAAGGAAGTGCTGGGGTGAAACCGCCGTGGAGCGCGAAGCTCGAAGGCCGCGATGCCACGCCAGTATAGGCCCAGCTTCAGGCAAAAAGTTCGAGTACCCGACTATCGTAAACGGGCAAAATTGCTAACGCATTCGCTAATTGACAAGGTGGACGGGCGCGACGCACGCCTCAATGCGGGCGACCTTTTTCACGCAGCATCTGCACGAACTGGCGCGCGGCCGGCGACAGCGCGCCTCCCTTTCTCGTCACGATGCCATACGTCTGCGACTTCGATTTCATGCGGATCGGCAAGATGCGCAACATGCCGTAGCGCTCGAAAAGTTTCGCGACGCTCGCCGGCAATATCGCCACCATATCCGCGCTCTGCTGCAAAAGCGTGACCGTCACGAGCGGCGACGCGGTGGAGATGGGGTTCGCCGGCATCGGCAAGCCGGCGAGGTCGAGTTCGCGTTCGAGCAGCGCGCTCATCGGCAGATAACTCGGGTACGTCACCCAGCGATGACCCGCCAGTTCCGCGAGCCCGACTTCGCGTCCCGCCACGCGCGGATGGTCCTGTCCCACGACAATGGCAAGCGGTTCGTCGGCGAGCGGCTGATAGTGGTACTTTGTCGGCTGGTCCGACACGCTTGCGCGGCCGATCACGAGATCGACATGGCCGTCGTCCAGCATGCCGAGCATGCGCGCGCTGGTGTCCTCGACAATTTCGATGGCAAGGTCCGGATGCTTCGCGTGCATCTCGCCGACGATCGGCGCGACCACGCCCGGCACCGCGCCCATGATCGTGCCGACCGTCAGCCGCCCGCCCGTGCCCGCGCGTATCTGCGCGACTTCCTGGCAGAGCGCGCTCAGATCGGCGGCCAACAGTCGCGCATAGCGCACCACGGCGCGGCCGAACGGGTTGGGAATCACCCCGCTCTTGGCGCGCTCGAACAAGGGCGCTTCCAGCATCGATTCGAGTTCAGCGAGCGCCTTGGAAGCGGCGGACTGGGTTATCGCCATGGCGCTCGATGCTTTATGCAGCGATTTATGGTCGTCGAGCGCGATCAGCAACTGCAATTGCTTCATGCGCAGCCGCGACATCAGGACATCCAGGGTGTTTTTCATGCGACAAACGATGCGGAAGAAAAAGGCGGGGTGATTCCAGAAAGCGATCACTCGATGGAAAGGATTCACTATACAGCGGCGCCTCTCGCGCCGTATAGTCGGCGCAGCGCGACGCTCGCATCCGCCGCAGTCGCTACGACTCACTCAAGTCAAGGACGAGACACCATGCAACTCACAGGCAATCTGCTCATCGGCCAGCAATCCATTTTCGGCAGCAACGGCTCGATCAAGGCCGTCAACGCGTCGACGGGCGCGGCCATCGAACCGGCATTCGGAGGCGCCACGCTCGCCGATCTCGACCGCGCAGCCGCCCTCGCCTGGGCCGCGTTCGACGTATATCGCGAAACCGCGCCCGAAGCGCGCGCGAAATTCCTCGAAACCATCGCGCAAAATATCCTCGACATCGGCGACGATCTGGTCGAGCGCTGCATCATCGAAAGCGGATTGCCGCGCGGACGGATCGAGGGCGAACGCGGCCGCACGGTCGGTCAACTGCGTATGTTCGCGGAAGTGGTGCGTAACGGCGACTATCTCGGCGTGCGCATCGACCCGGCGCAACCCGAACGCAAGCCGCTGCCGCGCGTCGATCTGCGTCTGCGTCACATCGGCGTCGGCCCGGTCGCCGTGTTCGGCGCGAGCAACTTCCCGCTGGCGTTCTCGGTCGCGGGCGGCGATACGGCTTCCGCGCTCGCCGCGGGCTGCCCGGTGATCGTCAAGGCGCACTCGGCGCATCCAGGCACGGCGGAACTCGTCGGCCGCGCGGTGCAAAAGGCCGTGAAGGACTGCGGCATGCCCGAAGGCACGTTCTCGCTGCTGTTCGACAGCGGTCGTGACATCGGCCAGGGCCTCGTCAAGGACAACCGCATCAAGGCAGCAGGCTTCACGGGCTCGCGCGGAGGCGGTACGGCGCTGATGAAGCTCGCCGCCGAGCGTAAGGAACCCATTCCCGTCTATGCGGAAATGAGCAGCATCAACCCGGTCGTGTTGTTCCCGGCCGCGCTCAAGAACCGCGGCGAAGCCATCGCGAAGGCATTCGTGCAATCGCTCGTGCTCGGCGCGGGCCAGTTCTGCACGAACCCCGGCCTGATCCTCGCCGTCGATAGTCCTGACCTGGACAAGTTCATCGCGGCGGCATCGGCGGCGCTGACGGAGACGGCTGCGCAGACCATGCTCACGCCGGGCATCCACAAGGCGTACGAAGGCGCGATCGACAAGGCTTCGAGCCAGGCGGACGTGAAGACGCTCGCGCGCGGCGTCGAAGCGAAGAGCGACAATCAAGGCCAGTCGGCGCTGTTCTCGACCACGGCTGCGAACTTCCTCAAGAACCACGCGCTGCAGGAAGAGATTTTCGGCGCGTCGTCGCTGGTGGTGCGCTGCCCGGATCAGAAGACGATGCTGGACCTGATCGAATCGCTCGAAGGCCAGTTGACGTCGGCGCTGCATATCGACGAAGCCGATTACGCCGAAGCGCGCGACTTCCTCCCGGCGCTCGAACGCCGCACGGGCCGCATTCTGGTGAACGGTTTTGGCACGGGCGTCGAAGTGGGCCACGCGATGGTTCACGGCGGCCCGTATCCGTCCACGGCGGATGGCCGTTCGACCTCGGTCGGCAGCCTCGCGATCAACCGCTTCCTGCGTCCGGTGAGCTATCAGGACCTGCCGGATGCGCTTCTGCCCGACGCGCTGAAGACCGAGAATCCGCTGGGTCTGAATCGCCGTATCGACGGCAAGTTGCAACTGGCTGAATAAGCCGGTCGCATAAGCTGCAAATCGAGGCCGCGGCGCTGAACTTCCGGGTTCGCGTCGCGGCCTTCCGCTTATCGCGAATTGCTTCGGATGGCTAAATTGTCCGCACTTTCGCTCACGCACGGCGCAAACGTTCGCGCCCGCGCGCGAGGCAGTTCGTATCCGCCATGCAACGTGCGAACGGGTTTCATTTCGCGCCCTAACTGCTTTTGCATCAGTGGGTTATCGCGCGGTCGTTCGCCCTTGTCGGTTATAGGCTAAGGATTGGCGTCACGAAACCGCCGCCGCGCGCCCAGAATGTCAAAAACATTGTGAGAGAGCGATGCGTGGCGCTTGGCCGCGAAGCCCTGAAACGGCAACGCGGGCGCACCAGTCCCTGCCGCGTTTTCGTATCGACACGAGGGCCAGCGCCATCGAAAGGCGCGGTTACGAGGCGCGCTGGGAGCACGGAGTTTCGCGTGCCGCCGGCGCGATGATGTAGTCGCTTAAATTCAGGCGGCCCGAGGTAGGTGCGAAACGCGATTGACGTCCGAACTCGCTTCAACGATATTCGGACTTTCGTTTTTCGGACGCACGCAGTCGATGTTCATTCGACATTCATTCGCGCCCGACAAACGATACGAAGGATTGTTGCCGCAGGACTTCGCGCGCGCGATTGCGAGCGGTCCGAAGCCAGTATAGGCACTCAAGCGGCCACGTTATCGCACATGTCCTTCGAGGGCTTAAAAGCATGACCACGCGTCTGACGTTTCCTGCATCCATGTTCTCCGTCGTCTGCCAGCGTTGCGGCAGCACGATGCGCAAAAACGCCGACAGTTGTCCAAACTGCGGCGCGGATCGTAACGCCGCGTCCGCTCAACCGCGCCAGGCCGCCGCACCGCAAGAACGGCCGCGCGTCAACATGTTCGAGCAGACGCTTTCCAAACCGCTTCCGTCGATGTCGACCTCGGCAACGGCTCCCGCCGCCGCATCGGCTGGCGCCGGCGCCTCCCCTTCCGGCGCGCTGCCGGAGGAGCCCGCAACCGAACGCGGCTGGCCCGCGGGTTGGGACCCGAAACGCGCGAGCGAACGTATCGCGCAAAAGGCGGCGGAGCATCGGGCGAAGCGCCTGGAGGAATCCGCGCGCAGCGCTTATGCGAACACCGGCCGCGATCCCGACGCGCTGCCCGGCTCCGAATCCTGGTCGAAGCGCAAGACGGTCATCGCGGGCGTTTGTTCGGTCGTGCTCGCGCTCGGCGCGGCCGCTTATCTGCAATACGGCGATTCGAACGATGACGACGCCTCGCCGTCCGCCGATCACAGTGTCTCCGGCGCGATCGATTCCAGATTCAGCTCGCTCGTGCCGGGTACCGCGCCGAACGTGAACCCCAATGTGGCGACAGGCGCGGGCAATGCCTCGGCCGATGCCCGTGCGTCCGTTTCCGGCGATACGCTGCGCAGCGTGCGCCTTGCGCTGGATCAGCACGACCTGACGCTGGCGCGCGCGCGCCTCAAGACCGTTCCCGCGTCATTGCAGACGCGCCCCGACTACGATTCGATGAAAGACGAACTCGCGAAGCGCGAGTTGCAACGCGACGCCGCGCTGCAACTGGCGCGGGCCTGCGAGCGGACTTCGGCATGGTCGTGTGTGCAGCAGAACGCGGGCGAAGCGCTCGCTATCGATGGAGGCAACGGCGAGTCGCAAGCGATGCTAGAACGCGTCATCTCGCACGCGGGCTGGATGGTCGCGACGCCTGCGGGCGCGAAGAAGCCGCTGCCATCGGCGGTGACGGCTGCTGCCCCGGCGCCCGCCGCGCCTGCCAGCGTGGTTGCCGCCAACGTCGGCAAGCCTGCGACCACTGCGAACGTGGAAGTTGCGACGCCGCCGGTCAAGACCGTGACCATCGCGCCGAAGACCGTGGTTGAGCGGCACGCCGCGCAGCGCGGAACGGCAGCGGCGGCACGGCGGGATGCCATCGACGAAGCGCGGGATGCATCGACTGATTCGCGCGCGGAGAAGATCGCGCGGGCTCAGGCGGCTACGAATGCCATTACCGCGGCGACGGTTGGGCCTGCTGCTACGGCTAACGTTGCCCCGGCCAATGCGCCTGCGACTTCGGCCGTTGAATTGCCTGCCGCGAAGATGTTCGCACCGTCCGCTGCGACGGCGACGGTGGCACCCGCGACTTCCGGCAATGCCTTGCCTGCCGCAAGGACAACGGCAGCGACGACAGCGCCTGCCGTGCCTTCTTCCACGACGCCCGCGCCTTCCGCTGTTGCAGGCACGGCCGCTCCTTCGGTTGCTGTGCTGACGCCCGCGCCCGTGACGACCACGGCGACGCGCACGGCGCCAGCCACCGCTGCGCCGCCTCCGGGGACGAGTCGCACCGCGCCCGCCGCCATGGCAGCCAACACGCGGCCCGCACCTCAAACCGGCGCGACGCGCAATACCGCGTCGACCGGCCTGTACGATGCCTCTTCCGCCAATCACGCCAACGCAAGCGATGAGATGTACGTCGCGCCGCAGAATCGCGGAGCGACCGCGACGGGCGGCGGCGCATCGAATAACGGCATGTACGATGCGACGTCCAATCGCGGCGGCACGTCCAACGGGATGTATGTTGCGCCGTCGGCGTCGGGTGCCGCACCGCATGCATCGACGTCATCGACGGCGACTGGCGCGACGCCTGTCGCCGTGCGCAATACCACGCCGCAAGCTCAACTCGCCGCCGCGCCCGCGATCAGCCCGCCCGCAGCAAGCCCGCGCGCTGCCGCGTCGTTTGGCGCATCGAACGTATCGGCGCATATGGACGCGGACAAGACCGAAGAACTGGAACGCGCCATCAAGCAATACGGTTGGACGAGCGGCGGCGGGGCTTCGAAGTCGGCGCCGTGAAGATGGGGAGATAGAAACATGGAAGAGCGCATTGACTGATAATTCGGCGCTCTGCGGGTGAAAGGCAACCACGCAAGCAAAGCGTCTTGCGAAATTGAAGCGGCTCCAAAGAGAGCGCTTCAGAAATAGAAAAGTCTCGGGTAACGACGCGAATCTGAGGAAGCCCGACTCGGGAAACGAAGCACCTTTGAAGGAGCGAGGTCTCGAATATCAAATCGCTTCCACAGCGGCGATGTCTCGGGAGACGAGACTCGACGGAAGAGACGACGCAAATCGGCGGGTGTGCGAGCAAGAAACAAGCATCCAAAGAACGAAGCAAATCAGGAAAAAAGCATTCACGGAGACAAAGCTTTTTTGGCACAGCGTGCCCGGAAAGAACCCGGCATCTCGCGAACGGAAAGAGTCGCCAGAACAAACTGCATCGGCTAGAACTAGCCCGCGCGCAGAAACGCATAACCGATTTCGCACGATGCGACGCTCTCGCATCGCGCGTGTTCCACAGCACCCGTCCAACTCAAGAATCGAGGGTCAATCATGTTCTCCACGAAAATCATGCGGAACGCCGCGCGAGGCGCGCTTGCCCTCCTTGCCGTAATTGGTCTCGCAAGCGTCACGGGGACGAGTTTCGCCGCCGACGCCGTGCCCTACAAAATCACTACCGGGCCGGATCGCGGCACGTATATTCAGATCGGTCAGGACCTGTCCAAGTACGTGGCCGACCCAGCCGGCATGGAGCTGGAAGTGCTTTCTTCCAAGGGATCTGCGGAAAACGTGCAGCGCATGCGCTATGAACCCGGCGTGAAATTCGCACTCGTTCAGTCGGACGTGTATCAGGCTTACGTCGATATGGCCGCGTCCGGTAACGCCGATGCCGGCAATATCATCAAGCCGCTGCGCCTCATCATGCCGCTTTACGACGAAGAGATTTACTTCGTCGTGCGTTCGGATTCGCCGCTCAAGTACATCCAGGAAATCAAGGACAAGAACATTAGCGTCGGGCTGCTCGGAAGCGGCACGGCGCAGTCGTCGGCGACGCTGTATCGGCTGATGTTCGGCGAACCTATCGCCGATCAGAACGCGCAGCACTATAGCAACGAGGACGCGCTCGCGAAGCTGATCGTGCGCAAGATCGACGTCGCGGTGATCGTCGCGGGACAGCCTGCCAAGCTCTTCCAGGACATGAATCCGGAACTGCTGCAGCAGATCAAGCTGTTGCGTCTGGACCCGGCCGCGCCTGAAACCGCGCGCGCCAAGCAAACGTATTTCCCGGCGACGATCCGCACATCGAGCTATCCGAACTGGATTCAGGAGGACACGCCGACGCTCACCGTCAAGGCGTTCCTCGTGACGTATGACTATGGTCTGCGCGGCACCGTCGGCGCGATGTCGAAATTCGCCGATTCGCTCTGCACGAACTTCGATACGCTGCAGGCGAGCGGGCATCCGAAGTGGAAACAGGTGCATCTCGAACTGCCGCCGCTGACGAAGGGCTGGAAATACTATCCGCCGGTTGAAAAGCATTTGCGGTCGTGCATCGCCAAGCGCGCGGCGCTCGCGCAGCAATCGCAAGGCGGCGCGCAGACCGTATTGGCGCGTTCGACGGATGGCGCCGCGCCAAAAATGAAGAAAGCAAGTTGCACCGCGCAGGAGAAGGTGTTGTTGCTGTGCGATCAATGACGTGAACGCACGCGCTGTTGTCTGCATGACGACAGCGCGTCGCGCGATACGCAAACAAGCGCCTACGCCCCCATCGCCGCCATAACCCCCGCCAGCCGCTTCAACCCACGCTCGATAGCCGGGACGCTCGTCCCGCCATATCCAAGCAACACGCCTTGCAAGAGCGGCTTGCCCGCATAAAACGGCGCGATGCCGTACAACCCCACTTGCGCCTCGCGCGCCGCCGCGACCACGCGCGCTTCCTGCCACGGCTCTAAAAGCCGCGCGACCAGATGGATGCCGGCCGTCGATGGCATCGGCTCGAACCAGTGCGCAAGAGCGCCAGTCAGATGCGCGATCAACGCGGCACGGCGTTGCGCATACGCCTTGTGCATGCGGCGCAAATGTTTCGCATATTCGCCATCCAGCATGAAGGCGCCGAGCGCTGTC
This sequence comes from Caballeronia sp. HLA56, assembly GCF_054655155.1. NCBI lineage: Bacteria > Pseudomonadati > Pseudomonadota > Betaproteobacteria > Burkholderiales > Burkholderiaceae > Caballeronia > Caballeronia sp. HLA56. The sequence continues at coordinate 934,550 of NZ_BAAHOB010000001.1, forward strand.
TGCGTGAGCATGCAGCCGTGCAGATCGCAAACTTGCCGCGCGTTCCAGAGCGGCTCGGAAAGCGTCGCGGGCGGCACCACGTAGCCAATCCTTAAATCCGGAAAAAGCGTCTTCGAGAACGTGCCGACATACGCGACCAACCCTGCATGATCCAGGCTCTTCAGCGACTCGACCGGCCGCCCTTCGAAGCGAAACTCGCCGTCGTAGTCATCCTCGACGATCACCGCGCCGCGTTTGGCTGCCCATTCGAGCAGTTCGATCCGGCGCGCGAGACTCATCGGCATGCCGAGCGGAAACTGATGCGACGGCGTCACGTAGACGAGCCGTGTATTGCGCGGCAACTTGTCCACGACGATCCCGTGCTCATCGACGGGAACGTGCGCAATGCGCGCGTGCAGCGCCGAGAAGATGGCGCGCGCAGGCGGATAACCCGGCTCTTCCATCGCGACGACATCGCCCGGCTGGACCACCACGCGCGCGAGCAGATCGAGCGCCTGCTGGGCGCCTTGCGTCACGAGGACGTCCTGCCAGTTGCACACCACCGCGCGGCTGAACGCCAGATAGCGCGCAATGCCGAGCCGTAGCTCCTGCTCGCCGGCCGGATCGCGATACGACGCCACGCCGCCGCCCGTGCGCGCCTGCGTGCGCAGCGCCTGGTTGACGCAGCGGCGCCAGGCATCGAAGGGGAAAAGCGTCTTGTCGGTCACGCCGCCCTTGAAATCGCAGTCGAGCGTGATGTCGGCGGGCGGCATGGGCATCGACATGCGTTCGGGCATCTTGCGCCAGATGCCGGTGGCGCGGGCCCGCGCCGAGGTCGGCTCGGCGCGGGCGGCGGGCAGACGCGTGAGGCCATCGGCGACGAAGGTCCCATCGCCGGCGCGAGTGCGAAGAAAACCTTCGGCGATCAGGCGATCGAATACATCGAGCGTCGTCTTGCGAGACACGCCGAGCTGCGCGGCGAGATCGCGCGTGGACGGCAGGCGCGCATGAGCGGCAAGCCGCCCTTCGATGATGCCCGCGCGCAACTGGCCGTAGATCTGGCCCGTGAGGTCGTGACGGCCGTGCAGGGTGATGTGGATGTCCAAGGTGAAGCACCGATTGAGCGTGGCTACCTAGGATGAATGGATTTTGATGCTTTCACAAGGCCAGCGCCGCGTTCGCCTCACCCTTCCGCCCCAAACACCGCCGCACATAACGTCACCCCTTCGGCGCTCAACCACGCACTTCCCGCGCCCTCTTCCGTGATCGTCATCTCGATCAGCCCCGCATCCGCGAGCCCGGTAAGCTGCCGCCGCAACGCGCTCATCGGCAAATCGGACTGCTTCGCCAACTTCGCAAGCGACCGCGGTTTCTCCGGGCTCTCCCGACGCGCGCGCCAGAGTTGCGCCAGAACGGCGACGAGTATGGGATCGATGTCATCGCTCATCTATGTCTCCTTCTCTATGTCGTCTCGTGCCGCGCGCCGATCGATTTCGCCGACGAGTTCGCCCAAACGCTGCAACGCCGCCTCGCTCTGCGCGGTCCACGGATAGCTGTAGTTCAGGCGAATGAAGTGGCTGAAGGCATTGCGCGTCGAGAACATATAGCCCGGCCCGACCGTGATACCGCATTCGAGCGCCGCGCGATAAAGCTGCATCGAATCGACGCGCTCCGGCAATTCGACCCAAAGCACATAACCGCCCTGTGGCGCGGACGTGTGCGTGCCCGCCGGAAAGAAGCGCTCGACCATCGCACGCATGATGCGCGCCTGTTGCTGATAGAGCTTGCGCACGCCGCGCAGATGCCGGTCGTAACCGTCCTGACGAAGATAATCGGCGACGGCGACTTGCGGCACCGAAGGCGTGGTCAGCGTGTTGAGGAACTTGAGCTTCTCGACTTGCGCGCGGAAACGTCCCGGCATCGCCCAGCCGATTCGATACGACGCCGTGAGACTCTTCGAAAACGACGCGCAGTGAAGCACGAGCCCCTTGGTATCGAAACTTTTGAGTGTCGTAGGCCGCGCATCGCCGAAATAGAGCTCGTGATACACGTCGTTTTCGATCACCGGTATCTCGTGCTCGCTCAGCAATTCGACGAGTTGCCGCTTGCGCGCATCCGGCATCAGAAAGCCGAGCGGGTTCTGAAAATTCGGCATCACCATGCAAGCAGCAATCTTTCTTTTGCCGATGATCTGCGCCAGCGCCTTGATGTCGATGCCATCGACGGCATGCGTCGGCACCTCGATTGCGCGCATGCCGAGCCGCTCGATGGCGTGCAGCATCGCGTAATACGTTGGCGACTCGACGGCCACGGTATCGCCCGGCTTCGCGACCGCCTGCAAACTCAGATTGATCGCTTCGGTCGCGCCGACCGTAATCACGATTTCGGCCGGGTCCACGCTCACGCCGTTCTCCGCGTAGCGCCGCGCGATCTGGCGGATGAGCTCGGGGTTGCCGGGCGGCAGATCGTCGATGAGATTCCAGCTCGTGTGCCGCCGCGCGATGGCGTTTGCGTACTGGTTGATGCGCCGCCAGGGGAACGGCTCGGGATCGGGATACGGCGAGCCGAACGGCACGGCGTCGTGCGCGCGGATGCTGCGCAGCGTGGCGAGCACGAGCCGGCTCACGTCCACTTCGGAAGCCACCGCCACGGGACGCGCGCGGCGCTTCGTCTCGTCACGCGGCGTTTCGGCCTTGGGTCTGGCGCGCACGAAATAGCCGGATTGCGGACGCGTTTCCAGCACGCCGCGGCCTTCGAGCAACGCATAGGCATGCAGCACGGTCTTGATGCTCACGCCGTGCTGCTGGCTCGCCTGCCGCACCGACGCAATGCGCTCGCCCGGCGCGAACACGCCACGGCGCACGGCGGCTTCGATCTCATCGGCGAGCTTTTCGTAGAGGGTCACGGCGGCGGTCGTGTCGAAACAAGGAGGGCGTTCAGTCTACCAACTGTATCCCTTCTATTTCACGTTTTCTGTGCGCCGCGCGCCATTTGGTAAACAGTAGGATCGACGTATCGAATCGTCCTGTGCGTCGACACGCCACACCATGAAGAAGCCCGAAGCTCGCATCGAACCGTACACGCACCCCGCCGCAGGCTGGGGCGCGCTCAAACAGGTGGCTATCAATCTCGTCAAGGAGAAGGTCGCGGGCGGCAATTACCGGACGCTCTTCAAGCAGAATCAGCCGGATGGCTTCGACTGCCCCGGGTGCGCGTGGCCGGACCGGGCGCATGCATCGACATTTGAATTCTGCGAAAACGGCGTCAAGGCGGTTGCCGCCGAAGCCACGGCGAAGCGCGTCACGCCCGTGTTCTTCGAGGAGCACACGGTGACTTCGCTGATGGCGCAGTCGGACTACGAACTCGAACAGCATGGCCGCCTAACCGACCCGCTTGTCTACGACGCCAAGCGCGACCGTTATGTGCCGATAGAATGGGACGCGGCGTTCGAGTTGATCGCATCGCACATCAACAAGCTGGACCATCCGGACAAGGCCGCGTTCTATACGTCCGGCCGCGCAAGCAACGAAGCCGCTTTCCTTTACCAGCTCTTCGTGCGGATGGTCGGCACGAACAATTTCCCCGACTGCTCGAACATGTGCCACGAGGCAACGAGCCGTGGCCTGCCGCATACCGTGGGCGTCGGCAAGGGCACGGTGACGCTCGACGACTTCGAACACGCCGACACACTGCTGCTCTTCGGCCAGAATCCGGCGACCAACCATCCGCGCATGCTCGGCGAGTTGCGCGACTGCGCGAAACGCGGCGCGACCATCGTGTCGATCAATCCGCTGAAAGAACGCGGCCTCGAACGGTTCGCGAGCCCGCAGCACACACTCGACATGCTTTCGCCCAAGGGCGTGAAGATCAGCTCCGTATTCATCCGCCCGAAAGTGGGTGGCGACTTCGCGCTCATCAAGGGCGTGGCGAAACGCGTGATCGAACTCGACGATGCCGCGCTCGCCAATGGCCAGGCCCGCGTGCTCGATGTCGATTTCATCGCGCAACACACGGTTGGCTTCGACAGCTTCGCCGCCGACTTGCGCGCCGAGAACTGGGAGATGATCGTCGCGGAATCGGGCGTGGCCATCGACGAAATCTTGAAGCTCGCCGATATCTACGCGCAAGGCCGCGCCGTCATCTCGACATGGGGCATGGGCCTCACGCAGCACAAGAATTCAGTGCCGATCGTGCAGTTGCTGTCCAACCTGATGATGATGCGCGGCAATATCGGCCGGCGCGGCGCGGGGCTTTGCCCGGTGCGCGGCCATTCGAACGTGCAGGGAGATCGCACGGTGGGTATCGAGGAAAAGCCGACGCAGGCGTTTCTCGACAAGCTCGGCGCGGCATACGACTTCGAGCCGCCGCGCGAGCACGGTTACGACGTGGTCGAATCCATTCACGCGATGCTCGAAGGCCGCGTGAAGATGTTCATCGGGCTGGGCGGCAATTTTTCGATCGCCACGCCCGACACGCCGCGCACCTGGGAAGCAATGCGTTCGTGCGACCTCACCGTGCATATCACGACCAAGCTGAATCGCAGCCATCTCGTGCATGGCCGCGACGCGCTCATTCTGCCGACGCTCGGCCGTACCGAGATCGACATGCAGAACGGCGTGGCGCAAGGCGTGAGCGTGGAAGACTCGATGAGCATGGTCCACATCTCGTATGGCATGAACAAGCCCGCTTCGCCGAATCTGCTTTCCGAGGTGGCGATCGTCGCGCGCATGGCGCATGCGACGCTCGGTTCGGGCAAGGTGGACTGGCTCGCGCACGCGAACGACTACGCGCTGATTCGCGACGGTATAGAAAAAGTGGTCGAGGGCTTCGAGCGCTATAACGAGCGGTTGAAGCAACCCGGCGGCTTTCATCTGGGCGTGGCTTCACGCGAGCGCGTCTGGAAGACGCCGAGCGGCAAGGCGCAGTTCATCGTGCACCCCATTGCCGTCGATACGCCGATTCACCGCGCCCGCGCCCTGCATGGCGCGCGCCTGATGACGCTCATGACCACGCGCTCGCACGATCAGTACAACACGACGATCTACGGACTCGACGACCGCTATCGTGGCGTGTACGGACAGCGGCGTGTGCTCTTTGCGAACCGCGAGGATATCGACATGCTCGGCTTCGAACCGGGCGACCTCGTGGATATCACGAGTGTCTGGGATGACGATGTCGTGCGCCAGGTGGACGGCTTCACCCTCGTTGCGTACGACATTCCTCGTGGATGCCTGGGCGCATACTATCCTGAGACCAACCCGCTAGTGCCGTTGTCGTCCACTGCTGATGGTGCCGGGACGCCGACTTCGAAGTCCATTCCCGTGTTGCTGAGTTCCGCGAACGAAATCCGCCAGAGCGCTGCTGCTTGAGATCGAAGTTGATGCCGCACCGGGCCACCGCGTTGTGACGCGCGCGGGCGCGTGCGTTCAGGCGGCGCTCCAGCGCATCGGGACCCGTGCACCAGCGGTGAATGACGGCGCCGAGCGCGCCCAGAATGCCGACGCCCGCCATCCAGCCGAGCGCGATGCTTTGCAGCGTGGCCGACACATAAGCGCCGCCCAGCATGGCCGCCGCGAACACCACCACGACCATTTTGTAGGGCGGACTGTCCTGATTCTCGGTCCGTTGGCGGGTTGCGGCGCCCCATTCGGTCTGGTAGCCGCTGACAGAATATCCTTGCGTAGTTTGTTTCATTTTTATCTCCAAACCGTCCTCAAGTTTGCGTTTTCGCAAACTTACGCAGATGGAGACGCAAGCGATATACGACTTTTCCTAACTATCAGCCGGATGGCAGAGGTTGACTTTTAGCGACGATGACGGACCGTTACTTGGCGCCGGCAAACTCCTGCACCTCGGCATCGGTTTCGCCGGCGAGCGGCACGACGCCTGACGGTCCCATCGCCAAGGGCTGCAACAGCAACGCGACGAGCCCGCTCCAGCCGGTCTGATGCGATGCGCCCACGCCGCGTCCGTTGTCGCCGTGAAAGTATTCGTGGAACAACACGAGATCGCGCGAACGCGAGTCCGCCTGGAGTTGCGGATACGCCGCCATCACCGGACGTTCGCCGTTCTTGTCGAGCAAGAAGAGCGTGGTCAGACGGCGCGCGAGTTCGTCGGCGATCTGTTTCAGCGAAAACTTTTGTCCCGAGCCGGTCGGGTATTCTACGCGGAAATCATCGCCGTAATAGCGATGAAATTCGTGCAGCGACGCGATGAGCAGATAGTTCACCGGCATCCAGATCGGCCCGCGCCAGTTCGAGTTGCCGCCAAACACGCGCGAGTTCGACTCGGCCGGCAGATACTGCACCGAGAAGCTGTCACCGTTGTGATAGAACACGAACGGATTGTCGCGATGCACCCGCGACAGCGCGCGCACGCCGTGGTCGGAAAGAAACTCGCTTTCGTCGAGCATGCGTCTGAGCAGCGCCTTCATGCGATGCCCGCGCAACAGCGACAGCAGCACGCTATTGCCCTGCCCCGCGATATTCCAGCGCGACACGAGCCGCGCGAGATCCGGCCGATGTTCGAGGAACCAGTGCAGCCGGTCGCGCAGTCCCGGCAGCGCCTTGTGCACGTTCGGTTCGAGCACGTGCACGGCGAACATGGGAATGAGCCCGACGATGGACCGTACGCGCATCGGTACATTCGAGCCGTCCGGCAGACGCAGCTTGTCGTAGAAGAACTCGTCCTCGCCGTCCCACAAACCCGTGTCGCAGTCGTCCTCGCAGCTCACGGCTTCCGCGATATACAGGAAGTGCTCGAAGAACTTCACCGCGATATCCACGAACACCTTGTTCGCGTAGGCCAGTTCGAGCGCGATACGCATGAGGTCGAGCGCGTACGCGGCCATCCATGCGGTGCCATCGGCCTGATCGATATGACCGCCTGTCGGCAGCGGCGACGAGCGATCGAAGATGCCGACGTTATCCAGCCCGAGAAAGCCGCCCTGGAAGATGTTGCGGTCGTCGGCGTCCTTGCGGTTGACCCACCACGAGAAGTTGAGCAGCAGCTTGTGGAACACGAGTTCCAGGAAGTCGCGGTCGCCCTTGCCGGTGATCGCGCGGTCGATCTCGTAGACGCGCCACGTCGCCCACGCGTGCACGGGCGGATTGGCGTCGCCGAAAGCCCATTCGTAGGCGGGCAACTGGCCATTCGGATGCTGATAACGGTCCTTCACGAGCAGCAGCATCTGGCGTTTGGCGAACTCCGGATCGATCAATGCGAAGGCGGCCGCATGGAACGCGAGATCCCACGACGCGTACCACGGATATTCCCACTTGTCGGGCATCGACACGATGTCCGCGTTGCACAGATGCCGCCACTCCGCATTGCGCCCGCGACGGCGCGATTGCGGCGGCGTAGGCTGCAGCGGATCGCCGTCGAGCCAGCGCGTAACGTCGAATTGGTAATACTGCTTCGACCACAGCATGCCGGCGAGCGCCTGACGTTGCACGAGCCGCTGATCGGCGTCGGTGATGTCGTGCTGCAACGCGCCGTAGAACTCGTCGGCTTCCGCGATACGGCGCGCGAAGAGCGCGTCGGCATCGAGCGGCACGGTGTCGGGCGCGGATTCGGGACGCCAGCGCATGAACACTGTCGCCGTCCCGAATGGCGCGATCTCGAGATGCGCGCGAGCCGTCGCGCGCGTGCCGGTGTCGCGGCGAATCGCGTGTTCGTCCTTTTGGACGATGTAGTCGTTCACGCCATCCTTGAACGGACCCGGACCCTCCATGTTGAAAAGACGCTTGACGTTGGTCTCGTTCTCGCAGAAGAGCCATTCGACATCGGGCGTATCCGGCGACCATGCCGTGAGTACCATCTGTTCGTGTCCGCCGTGTTCCGCCGCGACATAGGTCACGCCGTTCACCGTCTGAAGTTTCAGCGAGGGTTTATCGGACACTTTCTTCCACGACCACGTATTGCGCGCCCACATTTGCGGCATGACGTCGATGGTAGCGGCGCAGTCCGCGCGATTCTCCACTTTCACGCGCATGACGATGTCGTCCGCCGTGTGCTTCGCGTATTCCACCTGCACGTCGAAGTAGCGGCCATCGTCGAACACGCCGGTATCGAGCACTTCGTATTCGGGCTTGTCCGCGCCGCGCCGCGCGTTTTCCTCGATGAGATCGGAATAAGGAAACGCCGCATGCGGATACTTGTAGAGCATGCGCATGTACGAGTGCGTCGGCGTGCCGTCGATGTAAAAGTACAACTCCTTCACATCCTCGCCATGATTGCCCTGCTCGTTGGTGAGCCCGAAAAGCCGTTCCTTGATGATCGGATCGGCGCCGTTCCACAAGGCGAGCGAGACGCACCAGTTGAGCTTGTCGTCGCCGAATCCGGCGATGCCGTCCTCGCCCCAGCGATACGCCCGGCTGCGCGCGTGATCGTGCGGAAAGTAATCCCACGCGGTGCCGTTATCGCTGTAATCCTCGCGCACCGTGCCCCATTGCCGTTCGCTCAGATACGGTCCCCAGCGTTGCCAGCGCGGGCAATCGCTCGAATGCAGACGCGAGCCTTCGACGGTGTCGATCTGATTGACGGCGCGCGATTTCGGCATGGATATTTCTCCTGATGAGCGGCGTTCGATGCCGCGGGCAAGACTCGTAATTTAGCGTGTTTCGGTCAGAAGCTTTTCTATGCGCAGCAATTCGCCGAGCGACCACGCCTGGAACGGTGTGCCGCCAGGCGTATGGGGTGCATCGCCGTCGGCGACTTCGGACAGATGATCGAGACCGTACCGGTCCAGATGCGCTTCGAGCGGCGCGATGAAGCGCTCGCGCGCGCCCGCTGCGCCATGCACACGAATCCACGCCTCGATGAACGGCCCGATGAGCCAGGGCCACACGGTTCCCTGATGATAGGCGCCGTCGCGTTCCAGCACGCCACCCGCATAACGCGGACGATACGCCGGGTCGGCCGGCGCGAGCGTGCGCAAGCCGAGTGGTGTCAGCAGTTGGGTTTCCACTTGCGCGAGCACGGCTTGAGCGATGTCGCCATCGACGAGCGCGAAAGGCAGACCGCCCAGCGCAAAGATCTGATTCGGGCGGATCGAACGATCGAGCTTGCCAGCTTCGTGATCGGCATCGACGACATCGTACAGCGCGCGTGTGTCGGGATCGACGAAGCGTGCGAGGAAAGCCGCGCGCGCAGCGTCGCGCGGCGCGGTCCAGCGCGCATTCCACGCGCTTGCTATCGACAGCGCGTTGAACCACAGCGCCTCGACTTCCACCGGTTTGCCGATGCGCGGCGTCACCACCCAGTCGCCCGCCTTCGCGTCCATCCACGTGAGCTGAACGCCCGGGACGCCCGCGCGCAACAGACCGTCCGCGTCCGCCGCGATGCCAAAGCGCGTGCCGCGCGTATAGCCTTCGAGAATGGAATCGACCGCGTGTTGCAGGCGGCTCGCGGTCGCGGCGCTGGCGTGGCCCGTCGCCAGGTAATCGTGCACCGCCACGGCGAACCACAGCGAGGCATCGACCGAGTTGTATTCGGGCATGCCGCCGCCGTCCGGGAAGCGGTTGGGCAGCATGCCGTCCGAGAGCGTATCGGCCCATTCGAGCAGAATCGATTCGGCATCGGCGAAACGGCCCGCCGCGAGCAGAAGACCGCGCATCGAGATGAAGGTGTCGCGGCCCCAGTCGGTGAACCACGGATAGCCCGCGATGACCGTCTTGCCAACGTTGCGATCCACGATATACGCGTCGGCGGAACGCGCGAGCCGCGAGCCGAACGCGGCGCGCCTTTGGCTCTCTCGCGTGGCGAGTCGGGTGGCAAGCGCTACCGCATTGCCCTCGTGCGCCTGTTCGCGGCCGGTGTCGGCATGAAAGATCAGCACCGCATCGCCGCGTACGAGATCGAAGCTGAAGACGCCGGGTGCGGCGAGGTCTTCGGTGAAATCGAGACCGCGGTCGCGCTCACGCGCATAGCTAAAGTTGCGATACCAGTCCGGCGCGTGCCGATAAGCCCCGTTCGACGTCGCGCCGATAGCCGGCAGATCGGCGTACGGACGCCAATGCACACGCTCCACATCGACGGTTGCATCGAAGGAAAACGCGCCGTTCTCGTGATGCAGCGCGTGATAGTCGCGGCCCGAAAGAAGCGGCCGCACTTCGAGCGTGGCTTTCGGCACGGGCGTTTCGAGCCGCCAGCGCAGCACCGTCTCGCCGCTGTCCTTCACGACGAACACTTCCGCGCTCGCCACCGTTTCGTCGCCAATGCGAAAGCGCCACGTGGGCCACGGCGAAGTATCGAAGGAGCGGAGGCTGGCGGAGATGTCCGGGTACAGCACGTCGGGCGCGTAGCGTTGCATCGTGAGCGCGTGGCGCTTTCCGTTTACATCGAGCCATGCCTCGACGCCATTCACCAGCACGACGCGCCCGGCGGGCGGCGCGGTGGCGGCGAGCAGCAACGCCTGATAGCGCCGCGTGCGTAACGTGCCGACGGTGCCCGACGCGAAGCCGCCGAAGGCATCCGGTTCGAGCCATTCGTCTTCCAGGCGCGCGGCATCGAAAGGCGCGTCCCGATTCGCTTCGATACGCGTCATGTCGCCGCCTTGTTCCGATAATCGCTGAGCGCGCGCCGCGCCTTCTTCTGGATCGTCGCGCGCATTCGCGGTGTCCAGCCGAGCAGCAAACCGCTCGCGCCGAGCGCCTGACGGCTCCAGCGCCAGAGATCGAAGGTGTCGATGTGCTCGACGATGAAGCCATCGCGGATAGCAAAGCGCGACTCGATGCGATTGACGACCGGCCGGCCCGTGGCCGAATAGGTATAACGCGCGATGACGACGGCGCTCGCGGTCTGCCCGATCGAGCGGATTTCATCCACCGTCAGCGAGAAATCCGCCGCGCGGCCGAGCAACATGCGCCACATGTCGCCGACCTCACGGCCGTGCAGCAGGCCGAACGCGGGGTCCTGAAAGCGGATGTCGGGCGCGTAACACGCGGCCATCCCCTCGGCGTCGCGCTCCTGAAAGGCGCGGTAGAACCGCTCGATGAGTTCGGTGTTTGAATTGGGCATGAGCTTCCGGAAGGGCCGCTGGCGCGTGCAAGTTCGCATTCTCTCCCGGCTCGCGCAATGCTGCAGCGCTGATTCTTCGCGACTGCGTGCTTTGTCCGGCGTCTTTTAAACGCGATAGATGCGAAAAAGCAGGATTACAGTCGAGTGATATCCAACTTGTCTTCAAGTGCATTTGCAAATGAATACCCACCCATGCACACCCCCCGAAAAAAGGCGAAACCATAATTGACGCCGAAAATTTGTTTATCTAAATTCGTGTCACTTTCTACTCTTTTTAGAAACCTTCGTTCTAGCCGATACGGCATCGCAATGAAATTGCGGTGACGCGTCTACACGCTTATTTGGTTTAGCTTCCCGTTTGCGCTTCCAAAAGCCGATCATTTCACAACCGCCCGCTCTCGAGGCAGTCATGCGATTCCGAAAACCAAGAAATGCGCTGATCAATGGGCAGGCCGAGTCTTTTCTCATGGACACCCGAAGCGGCTCGATTATTCGGTCGATCGATAATGCGGATTCGGATTGCGTTACCTACGTGCTTAAAACCCGCGAGAACACACATTATTGCGCGTTATTGAATAAACTCGATCACCCCTACCGAAACGCATTACTGCAGCTTTCAATGGCGCTTGGCTTGCCGGTATCGATCAATGCTAATTGCCAACGATTTATTGACGTTGTTTCCGTAGGCTTGAAACACACGCGGTTATCCGAGACCTCGCTCTTCAAATGGAACCTGCTGAACGACGTCAGGACCGGACTCATCGTGCAGATAGACGATGCCGACAGCCTCGGAACCTTCGGCTATATTCTGCGCTGCCCCGACGGTTCGCATTATTGCGCGCAAATGACGCCGGATGATAACCGCAATCGCCATATGCTGATGCTCATGGCGTTCAGATCGGGCTTGCCGGTGACTATTCGCGCCAGCGCGGATTATTACGTCACGGGTGTTTCGATCGGCTCACGGCGCTTCGGTCCGAATATCGAGTGCACGGCCGAGCCGCTCGGCAATACTCCGCGTACAGGTTTCATCGAAGAGATAATCGATACCGAAACCTGCGACACGCTCGGCATCGTTCTAAAAAGCGTGGACGGCGCGCGTTATCACGCTCGTCTGGAACGGCGACCGGACGCTGAAAAACTCGGGTTAATGATAATGGCAGTGGGTGCCGGCCTGCCACTTACCGTATATGGCAATGAATACCATTATGTCACCGGCCTTTCAATCGGCACTTATCTCGCCGAAGAAACGCCGCCGCTGATCTGTTTCAGTCTCAGGCTGACCGAAACGCGTACCGGCTTTCTCACTCGCATAATCGATTACGACACGCTCGATCGAGTCAATTACCTTTTGCGCGCGTGGGACGGCCGCCAATATTGCGTGCAAATGAACGCGAAGATCTGCCCTCACCGCCACCACATGTTGGTCCGCGCGCTGGCGTGGGGGTTGCCGGTCAGTATCACCGCAGACGTCAATTCCGTCGTAACAGGCGTCGCGGTCGGCCTGCCGCGCGCGGGCAGTCCCAGTTTTCATTGTGGTGACGAACGCCATGCCGGCACGAAAACGGGCAATGTCACGCGCTTGATCGATGCCAACTGCGCCGGCGACCAGCCGAGCTACGTGCTCCAGACACCCGACGGCATGGAGTGGCGCGTGCGGACCGCCGCGAACGCCGACGCGAACCGCAACGCGTTGCTGGAAATAGCGCTCACTTCCGGCTTGTCCGTGACCATCGATGACGCCGGCGGCAGGCGCTCCGCCGGGCGTCTGAGCGTGGAGCGGCGATAAAGCGTCAGGCCGTAAGAACCGTTACCGCATGAATCAGCAGCCCGACCGCGCCGCCCACGAGCGTGCCGTTCACGCGAATGAACTGCAGATCGCGGCCGATATTCAGCTCGACATCGCGCACGAGCGTGGCGTCGTCCCATTGCTTGACGGTCGCGGCGATGTGTTTCGCGATCCCCTCGCGCAACTCCGGCGCAAGCGCTTTCAGCGCGTCGCGCATGTGTTCGTTGATCGAATCGCGCAAGGCCGGATCGCCGCCCAGCGCCTGCGCAAAGCTGCCGGCCACCGCCACGACGCGCCCGTGCAGCGTCGAGTCCGGGCGCTTGAGATCGGCGTCGAGCCAGCCGATGAACTCGTCCCAAAGGCCGCTCACGTAGCCGCGCAACTCCGGCCGCGCGAGCCACTCGCGTTTGTGGTCGTCGATACGCGACTTGAACGCCGGATCGCTCCTCAGACGCTCGATGAAGCGCGCGACGGCTTCGTCGAAAGCCTTGCGACGCTCGTGTTCCGGGTCCTCGCTGACATCGTGCAGCCATTGATTCGCGCCGCGCACGAGACCTGCCGCGAACTTCGCGCCGAGTTCCTCCGCGTTCAGTCCGACGAAACCCAGCATGCCGATGAGCTTCGGATACTCCTCGCCCGCCACGCCGACGATGCGCGCCGCCAGCATCTCCTGCACTTCGGGCTTGTCGAGCCACGCGGCCATCTGCTTCAGGCCTTCGTCGAGCAGCAACTGATGACGGCGATCTTCCGTCAGCGTCGACAGTACTTCGCCCGCCGCGCCCGCGAGATCGAATTGCTCGGCGCGGCGGCGGATGGCTTCGTGGAGCATCGACTTGACACGCTCGTCGTCGATCAGGGACAGCAACTGACCGACCGCCGTCACTGCCTTGTTGCCGAGCAACGCGGCGTTCTTGGGCTCGGCGAGCCAGAGCGACAGGCGGCTTGCCGGGTCGAAGGCGTTGACGCGCGCGACGAGCGCATCGGTGCCGAGAAAGCGGTCGCGCACGAATGCGGCGAGGTTGTCCGCCACCCGCGCCTTGTTCGCGGGAAGGATGGCGGTATGCGGAATCGGTACGCCGAGCGGATGCCGGAACAGCGCGACAACCGCGAACCAGTCCGCGAGCGCGCCGACCATCGCGGCTTCCGCGAACGACGAGACCCACGCCCACGCGCCGGCATCGTGCTGACTTTTGGCGAGCGCGAAAAGCGCGCCCGCCGCGACGAGCAGCGCGGCTGCGAACCACTTCATGCGCTTGAGCGCGACGGTTTTATCCTGCGTATCCATGCTGTGCTATCGAGTTGGCGGGTTTGACGAGGGCGCAAGCTTATCAGCACTTCGCTGCAAGGCTAAGAGGGTGTCGATTGCGCGCCCGGCATGCTCCACCGGCACGAAGATGTGATCGTGATAAGCCGCCGCAAGCACATTGCAACTGATGCCCGCGTCGCCGAGCGCCCGCGCGAACGCAGCCGTCAGCCCGACTGCGGCGAGGTCCGAATGCACCGTGAGCGTGATCCACGCGGCGCGAAACAACGGCGCGATGTTCGCCGCTTGCGCCGCCGCTTCCTCCATCACGACGGTCATGCCTTCGCGTTCACGGAACGTGGCGACGATGCCCGCGCCGCTCACCACCGCATCGTGCGGCAGGGACGCGAACACATAGACGCCGGGCTGAAGCTCGGGACGCATCGAAGCGAGCAGCGTGTTCAGATCCGAAATGGCTTGAGACATGATTGCTCCACCCAATGCGACGGCGCGGGCTTGACTGCAAGCCCGCGCCAGATCGCGATTTTCAGGCCGCGTCTTCCGTCGCGCGCGTTCGACCGAGCACGGGCCGCAGCGCCGTTCCGGTGTGACTGCGCGGATGGCTCGCCAGCGTTTCCGGGTCCGCCGCCGCGACGATCGTGCCGCCGTTCACGCCGCCTTCGGGTCCGAGATCGAGCACCCAGTCCGCTTCGGCGATCACATCGAGATCGTGCTCGATGACGATCACGCTATGCCCGCCATCCACCAGCCGATGCAGCACGCGAATCAGCTTGGCGACATCGGCCATATGCAGACCGACCGTCGGTTCGTCGAGCACGTAGAGCGTGTGCGGCGGCTTCTGGCCACGCCGCGTGATGTCGTCGCGCACCTTCGACAACTCGGTGACGAGTTTGATGCGCTGCGCCTCGCCGCCCGAGAGCGTCGGCGACGGCTGGCCGAGCGTGAGATAACCGAGGCCCACGTCCTTCATCAACTGCAACGGATGCGCAATGCTGTTCATCGACGCGAAGAACTCCACGGCTTCGTCGATCTCCATGGTCAGCACTTCGCCGATATTCTTGCCGCGCCAAGTCACCGCAAGCGTCTCCGGATTGAAGCGCTGGCCGTGGCAAACATCGCACGGCACCTTTACGTCCGGCAAGAAGCTCATGGCGATAGTGCGCACGCCCTGGCCTTCGCACGCCGGGCAGCGTCCGTCGCCGGTGTTGAACGAGAAACGCGATGGCGTGTAGCCGCGCGCGCGGGCTTCGAGCGTATCGGCGAAAAGCTTGCGGATGGTGTCCCACATGCCGATATACGTAGCCGGACACGAACGCGGCGTCTTGCCGATGGGCGTCTGATCCACTTCCAGCACGCGATCGATCGACTCGAAGCCGGTCACGCCCGCGCAGCCTTGCCACGCGTGCACGACATCGAACTTGGGGCGCGGCGCTTCGCGTGCGAGCACGGAAGCGCGCGACTTCGCGGGTGCATCGGTCTGCACGGCGCGGCGCGCGCGCCGCACGGCGGGCGACGAAAGCACCGAGCGGCCGACGGCATCGAGCAGGTTGGTCATCAGCACGTCGCGTGCGAGCGTGGACTTGCCCGAACCGGAAACGCCCGTGATGGCGACCAGACGATTGAGCGGCACGCTCGCCGTCACGTTGCGCAGATTGTGCAGCGTCGCCTTTTCGACCGTGAGCCATTGCTCGGGCACGGCGGGCCGCTTGCCCGCGGCCGCGCGCACTTCGCGACGCGGCTGCAACGGATGCACGATCGGGTTCGCGAGCATCTGACCCGTGAGCGAGTCCTTGTGCGCGGCGAGGTCCGACACCGTGCCCTGCGCGACCACCGTGCCGCCGCGCTTGCCCGCGCCCGGCCCGATATCGATGATGTGATCCGCGCGGCGAATGGTGTCCTCGTCGTGCTCGACGACGACGAGCGTATTGCCCTTGTCGTTGAGCTTCTTGAGCGCGGACAGCAGGATCAGATTGTCACGCGGATGCAGTCCGATGGTCGGTTCATCGAGCACGTAACACACGCCTTGCAGGTTGCTGCCAAGCTGCGCCGCGAGCCGGATGCGCTGCGCTTCGCCGCCCGACAGCGTGGGCGCGGCGCGATCCAGACTCAGATAACCGAGGCCCACTTCCTCGAGAAATTGCAGACGCCCTTCGATCTCGCTGATGACATCGCGCGCGATGTCCGCATCGCGGCCTTGCAGCTTGAGCGCCGCGATCCATTCGCGCGTGTCCGTCACGGTCCAGCGACCGACCTCCGTGATCGGATAATTGCCGAACGTGACGGCGCGCGCCACGTCGTTCAGACGCGTGCCTTCGCACTCGGGACACGGTTGATCGACGACATCGTCCGGTTCCTGATCCACCGAACCGATGCTCTGTTCGCGGCCGCGATCGTCCTGCGCGAAGACTGTATCGTCGAATGCGGCGCGCTGTTCGCGCGTGAGTTTCACGCCCGTGCCCACGCATGTGTTGCACCAACCGTGCTTGCTGTTGTACGAAAACATACGCGGATCGAGTTCAGGGTAACTCGTGCCGCAACTGGGACATGCGCGTTTGGTCGAGAACACGATGGTCTCTTCCTTGCCGCGCTTCTTGCCATTGGACAACGCGCCGTGCAGATCGTCGAGCGGCGCGCACAAATGCATCACGCCCTTGCCGAGTTCGAGCGCATCGTCCAGCAGGCGGCGCAGTTCCGCTTCGTTATCCGCCGATACCACGAGGTCCGCCACGGGCAGTTCGATCGTATGTTCGCGGAAACGATCGAGCTTCGGCCACGGATCGACGGAGAGGAATTCGCCATCCACACGCAGATGCGAGTTGCCGCGCGCCTTTGCCCATTTCGCGAGATCGGTGTAGACACCCTTGCGATTCACGACGAGCGGCGCGAGCAGGCCGACGTGCTGACCCTTGTAGTCGCGCAAAATCTGCGCGGCTATCGACTCCGAACTTTGCGCCTGCACCGGCGTGCCGTCGTTGACGCAGTGCTGTATGCCGAGCTTCACATAGAGCAGCCGAAGGAAGTGCCAGACTTCCGACGTGGTCGCGACCGTGCTCTTGCGGCCGCCGCGCGAAAGACGCTGTTCGATTGCCACGGTCGGCGGAATGCCATAGACCGCATCGACTTCCGGCCGGCCAGCGGGCTGCACGATGGAACGCGCATACGCATTGAGCGATTCGAGATAACGACGCTGACCTTCGTGGAAAAGAATGTCGAAGGCGAGCGTCGATTTGCCCGAGCCCGACACGCCCGTGACCACGTTAAATTTGTTGTGCGGGATATCGACATCGAGCGACTTCAGGTTGTGTTCGCGCGCATTCACGATACGCACCACGTCCTCGCCCTGCAGAGCACGGCGCGCGCTTGCCACTTCCGCGGCTAGTTGCAGCGGCACGCCCGCGCGCTTGTCGGCGGCGCCGGGCGTCATCGCTTCTTCATAATCGACGAGCGCGCGACCCGTGTGCGAATGCTCGCACGCGGCCACTTCATCCGGCGTGCCGACACATACCACCTGACCGCCGCCGTCGCCACCTTCCGGACCGAGATCGATGATCCAGTCGGCCGCGCGAATCACGTCGAGATTGTGTTCGATGACGATCAACGAATGCCCGCGTTCGAGCAAACGGCCGAGCGCACGCATGAGCTTGGCGATGTCGTCGAAATGCAGGCCCGTGGTGGGCTCGTCGAACATGAAGAGGCGGCCGTGCTTCGCTTCGCTCTTGCTCGCGGGCGACGCGGTTTCCGCCAGAAAACCCGCGAGTTTCAGGCGCTGCGCTTCGCCGCCCGAAAGCGTGGGCACCGGCTGACCGAGCTTCACGTATTCGAGGCCGACATCGACGATAGGCTGCAACACGCGCAATACTTCCGCATCATTCGCAAACAGCTCGACGGCTTCGCTCACCGTGAGTTCGAGCACGTCCGCCACGCTCAGATGGCGGCCGCCGCGCTCGATCTTCACATCGAGGATTTCCGCGCGATAACGCCTGCCGTCGCAATCGGGACACCGCAGATAGACGTCGCTCAGAAACTGCATCTCGACGTGTTCGAAGCCCGAGCCACCGCAAGTCGGGCAGCGGCCATCGCCGGAATTGAAGCTGAACATGCTTGCGCTATAGCCGCGCTGTGCGGCAAGCGGCGCTTTCGCAAAGAGCTTGCGCAACTCGTCGAACGCGCCGACGTAACTCGCCGGATTCGAGCGCGCCGTGCGGCCGATAGGCGATTGATCGACGAAGACCACATCGCTCAGTTGCTCCGCGCCCTTCAACGCGCGAAACGCGCCCGGCGTCTCGGTCGCCTTGCCGAAGTGACGCATGAGCGCGGGCGCGAGCACGTCCTGAATCAAGGTCGATTTGCCCGAACCCGATACGCCTGTCACGCAGACGAGACGTTGCAAGGGAATCTCGACCGTGACGTCTTGCAGGTTGTGATCGCTCGCGCCTTCGAGCACGAGACGCGGCGTCTTCGCGTCGGTCGCGCGACGATTCCAGTTCGACGCGTGCGCCACTTGCTTGCGGCCGCCGAGATAGGCGCCGGTGAGCGTGTCGCTCGACTCGATATCGCCCGGCGTGCCGTCATAGACGATCTGCCCGCCGCGTTCACCCGGCCCCGGACCCATGTCGATGAGACGATCCGCCGCAAGCATCACCGATGGATCGTGCTCCACGACGACGAGCGTATTGCCCGCATCGCGCAGACGATGCATGGCCTCGACGATGCGGTTCAAATCGCGCGGATGCAGCCCGATGCTCGGTTCATCCAGCACGAAAAGCGTATTGACGAGCGAGGTGCCGAGTGCGGTCGTCAGATTGATACGCTGCACTTCGCCGCCCGACAGCGTGCGGCTCTGCCGATCCAGCGTGAGATAGCCGAGCCCGACATCGCAGAGATACTTCAGACGCGTGCGCACCTCGGCGTGCAAGAGCTTGAGTGCTTCATCGAGCAAGGTCGAGGGCAGCGTGAGCGAATCGAAGAAGCGGCGGATGCGCTCTATCGGCATCAGCATGAGATCGTGCACGGTGAGACCGGGCAGCGCTTCGAGTTGCTCGCGTGTCCAGTCGACGCCCTTCGGCATGAAGCGACTGGCCGGCGCGAGCACGGCATCGGCCTGCTCCTTCGTGCCGAGACGCCACAGCATGGATTCGGTCTTCAGACGCGCGCCGTCGCATGTCGGGCACGTCGTATAGCTGCGGTACTTCGAGAGCAGCACGCGGATATGCATCTTGTACGCCTTCGACTCTAGATAGTCGAAGAAGCGCTGCACGCCGTACCACTGGTTCTGCCACTTGCCGGTCCAGTCGGGCGATCCGTGGATGACCCAGTCGCGTTCCTTCTGCGTGAGTTCGTTCCATGGCACGCCGAGACGAATGCCCGCCTTCGCGCCGTAGCGCACGAGATCGTCCTGATTTTCTTTCCACGCGGGCGTTTGCAGCGTCTTGACCGCGCCCTCGCGCAGCGTCTTCTTTTCATCGGGAATGACGAGGCCGAAATCCACGCCGATCACGCGGCCGAAACCACGGCACGCTTCGCACGCGCCGTAGGCCGAATTGAACGAGAACAGCGCGGGCTGCGGATCCGCGTAACGCAGATCGCTTTCGGGGCTATGCAGACCGGTCGAGAAGCGCCAGATTTCCGGCTCGCCTTCGTCCTTCAGCATGTACACATTCACGCGACCGGTGCCGCGCAAGAGCGCGCTTTCGATCGCTTCGAGCGCGCGCGAGCGTTCGGTGTTGTGCAGGCGAAAACGGTCCGCGACGACGTCGAGCAACTGGCGCTTGCCGCTTTCGGTTTCGATGTGACGTTTCGCCTGAACGCGCGTATAGCCGCTCGCGGAAAGCCATTGAGCAACTTCGTCATCGCTTGCGCTGTCCGGCAATTCGACCGGGAACGTGATCGCGAGACGCGGGTCGTCCGTGCGCGTGCGCTCGAGCAATTCGGCGTAAATGGTTTCCGGCGTGTCATGACGCACGCGCAGCGCGGACTT
Source organism: Caballeronia sp. HLA56 (assembly GCF_054655155.1). Classification (NCBI taxonomy): domain Bacteria; kingdom Pseudomonadati; phylum Pseudomonadota; class Betaproteobacteria; order Burkholderiales; family Burkholderiaceae; genus Caballeronia; species Caballeronia sp. HLA56. Next base: position 954,578 of record NZ_BAAHOB010000001.1, read on the forward strand.
CTTGTCGAACAGTTCGGCGGCGCGGGCGTAGAACAGCTTCAGGTGATCGTTCAGTTCGGTCATCGTGCCGACGGTCGAGCGCGAGCTGCGCACCGGGTTCGTCTGGTCGATGGCGATGGCGGGCGGCACTCCATCCACGCGATCCACCTGCGGCCGGTCCATGCGATCGAGAAACTGCCGGGCGTAGGCGCTGAAGGTTTCGACATAGCGCCGCTGGCCTTCGGCATAAAGCGTGTCGAACACGAGACTAGATTTACCCGAACCGGAAGGGCCGGTGACAACCGTCATCTGGCCGGTGTGCAGGTCGAGATCGAGATTCTTGAGATTGTGTTGCCGAGCGCCGCGGATGCGGATTGCGTTGTTCGATGCCAATTTTTCAACCGGTTCAATGAGTTGGACGGCTGTCACGAGCCGCTTGCAGCGGCGCGTCGATTGCTCGAAACGCGCCTCTTGCAGCGAACAGTACTGTACACGCATACAGTATTTGCTGCCAAACGTCGCGGAAGTGTCAGCCGGTGTGTTGGGTAGTATCGCAAGGTTCTCGCCCGGCGATCAACGAAGAGAGCGGGTCGCTGTTCGGTTGCGTTCGGCCTGCGAGCAAACATCTTAGTGTCATTGGCGAACGTCGTCGGCGCCGGGGTGGGTTGCGCACTATGCGGGAAAGTCCCAACCCGACGCTGCCTGACTTTACTTGACCAATGCCTGACAACTTCGATATCGTAAGTCAGGAAAACGATTTCCCGAAGCTTCGTCTTGATCCATTTGCTGCAGCGCAAGCATCCGGTTAACCGTTGTACGAAGACTTCACCGAATCCACAAAACCGGCCCCGACCGGATCCAGGAGACAACAAATGAAATCCCCAAAACCGTCAGCAGGTTCGCTATCACGACGTTCTTTCGTCAAACTCGCGGGCGTCTCGGCAAGCGCCCCACTTTTCGGCGGAATCAGCGCAATGAGCCTTCTTAGCGCCTGCGGCGGTCATGACGATTCGGCCCCGGCCACCGTGCAAGACGCGATCTGGGGGCCGTCCGGCTCCGCCACGCAAATCGTCAATGCGCTCAAGGGGGTATCGACGTCGATGGTGCCGAGCCGTCAGTTCCTCGTCACCGATTACGGCGCGAAGCCATGCGCTGTCGTGGCGGCGGCGAATCCTTATACGGATGCCACGAAGTCGCCCCTGAGCAGCGGCGCCGATCAGACGCAAGCGCCCGGCTCGTTCGATTCGCGTCCCGCCTTTTTCGCGGCCATCGCGGCGTGCAGCGCGGCGGGCGGCGGACGCGTCGTCGTGCCAGCGGGCAACTGGTATTGCGCGGGGCCGATCGTGCTGCAATCGAACGTCGACTTTCATCTGAGCGCGAACTGCGAAATCTTCTTCAGCCCGAACCCGGCCGATTACGCGAAAGACGGCCCGATCGACTGCGGTCCGAACGGCAAGTTGTTTTACAGCCGCTGGCAGGCAAACGATTGCCTCAACTACGGCCCGCCCGTCTATGCGCGCAATCAGACCAACGTCGCGCTCACGGGCGAAGGCGACACGTCCGTGCTCAATGGCCAGGCAATGACGCCCTTTGCCGGCAGCGGCAACACCGCGACGAGCTGGTGGACGTGGAAGGGCAATAACGGCGTGTATGGCTGCGTCAGTTCGTCGACGCCGTCACAAGCGTCGAGCAACTCGAAGAACGTCGATCTCAAAACCGCCGCGCCCGGCATCTCCGATGCGCTCTACGCCGAACTCACCAACCCCGCCACGCCGTGGCAGCAGGACCAGAACTATCTGCCCGCGCTGTCCGAGGCGGGTGTCGCCATCGAGAAGCGCATCTTCGGTCTCGGGCATTATCTGCGGCCTTGCATGGTGGAGTTCATCGGTTGCACGAACGTGTTGATGGAGAGCTACCGCACCATCAATACGCCGTTCTGGCAGCATCATCCGACCGACTGCAAGAACGTGGTGATGCGCAGCGTGACGGTGGACAGCATCGGTCCGAACAACGATGGCTTCGACCCCGACGCCTGCGACATGGTCCTGTGCGAAAGCGTCGTGTTCAACACGGGCGACGACTGCATCGCCATCAAGTCGGGCAAGGATCTCGACACGCAATACGGCCCGGCGCAAAACCACGTCATTCAAAACTGCACGATGAACAGCGGCCACGGCGGCATCACGCTCGGCAGCGAAATGGGCGGCGGCGTGCAGAAAATCTATGCGCGCAATCTGCAGATGCTCAACAAGTTCTGGGCGACCAACTCGCTGAACATTGCGATTCGCGTGAAGACGAACATGAATCGCGGCGGCTTCGTGAAGGACTTCTACGTCGATAACGTGACCTTGCCCAACGGCGTCAGCCTCACGCCGTCCGGTTACGGCAGCAGCCTGCTCGCGGGCAGTCCGATCAACGCGACCGTGCCGCTCGGCGTGGCGACGGCCAGCGCGGCGAATCCATCGGCGGCGCAGGGCGGCATCATCACCTTCGATTGCGATTATCAGCCGTCGAAAGACGCCATCCGCACGCGTCCCGCCCTCGTGCAGAACGTGAACATTTCCAACGTGAAGGCGAGCAACGTCACGGCGAACGGCGCGACGGGATCGTGTTTTCAGGCGATCGTCGCGCAAGGACCGGTCGCGTTCGATTACAACGGCCCCGCGCCGGTGCCGGCCATTCCGGCCATCACCGGGGTGACCATCACCGATTGCGATTTCGGCACGCCCGTTGCGGCCGGACCGGCGACGGCGGCAACGCCCGGGCCGATCTATGCGTACAACGTGCATGACATCGTGTTGAAGAACACGGTGATCGCGGGGCAGACGTTGAATCAGACGGTGAGTGACGCGCGGTAAGAAGCTTTGGGCTGCGGGCTTCGAGTCCGCAGCCGCTTGCCGTTATGTGCCCATTCGCGGCATGTTGAAATGCGCGCCCGCTTTCATCTGGTACGACGATGCTGTTCGACGGCATGAATAAGGCTGCGCCTTACTCGACATGCAAATGCTGCGCGAAACCGAGCGCCCTGTGTGGACTCACCGACTTCTCGCGCGGTGGCGCGGATCATCTGGATGGATATAAAGTCGATCCGTATTTCGGCACATCGATCTACTACTATCGTTGCGAGCAATGCGGATTTATCCACGCGCCCGCCTTCGACGACTGGACGCCGAACGACTTCAGCGAACACATCTATAACGCGGCTTACGAACGGCAAGATCTTGACTACACCTTCGCGCGGCCAAATGCCAACGCACAGATGATCGCCGAGTTTTTTCCCGGCCTCGCGCAGGAAAAGCTTCTCGATTACGGCGCCGGACAGGGATTCTCGAACAGCCACTTCGGCTTCGCGGGTTCGAACGAATACGCTCGTACGATCCCTTTGGCGAAGCGTCCGACCATACGTCACTGATCGACCGATACGGCGTCGTGCTTGCATTCGAAGTCTTCGAGCATCACGTCGAGCCGCTTAGACTCGTCGATACACTGGCAAGCCTTATCGACGGCAACGGCGCAATGCTCATCAGTACGCTGTTCGTTCCTCAAAGCACTTTGCGCGATGATATCGGACAGTGGTGGTATTGCATGCCTCGCAACGGCCATGTGTCGTTTTATACGGCGTCTGCACTATCGCTACTGGCATCAGTGAAAGGTCTCGAAGCCGCGACATTCAGCGAAGGCCTGCATCTTCTTTATCGCGGCGAATTTCCGGATTGGGCGAGGCACGTCAACCACACGCTCTTGCCCTAACCCACTCACGCCCCGATCAACACCCCCGTCCTGAAAGCCGTCTGCCCCGTCACCCGCCCCATCGGTGCACCGGCCTGCGCGAAACGGATCGCACGCCGCATATAAAACACGCCATCGTTTTTCGTCGCGACCGTGGTCACGGCATCCGTCAGTGGATCGACGATATCGAACACCGCGTCGCCAGCGTTCAACCTCGCCCCGACCGACGCGCGATACACGACGATGCCGCTCACCGGCGCAATCAATTGCTCGCTGCCCGCAAGCGGCGTCGCGCCGAGTACGAGCGGCGGCAACGCGCGCGCCTCGCCTTCGATCACGCCGCGCGCGATCAGAAAGTCAACGATGGCATCCGCATCGTGTTGCGCCGTCTCGTAGCTCACGTCGCGCTGCCCGCGATGCTCCACCGTCGCCGCGATGTTCGGCGCACCGAGCGGCACGTCGCCGCCGAGCAACGCACGGACTTCGTTCCACAAGAGCGCGTGGATTTCGTCGAACGACTGCCCGCCCGAATCCGTTGCGAGCAGCACGCCGTTCGCGCCGAGATAATGTGCAAGCGGTTCCAGCGCGGGCCAGCTTGCCGGGCTCGTGTAGAGATGCATCGTGGCTTCGAGCGAACAATGCAGATCGAGCACGATGTCGGCATCGGATGCGAGCGTCAGCAGCGTCAGCCGCAGCGACTCGAACTCGTTCTTCGCGCGCATTTCGCCGAGCATGTCCCGCACGGCGCGACGCAAGAGGCGCGCGTTGTATGCGGCGTCGCTGCTCGACCACGCCATGCCGATACGTTCGATCAACGCCTGCGCAGGCGGCATCGGAAAACCGCGGTTGAAGTTGTGGCCGCTATTCGCATCGAAGCGGCCAAGGAATTGCCCGAGCACATGCTGCGACAAGCCGACAGGATTCGCCACCGGCACGAGGACGATCTCGCCACGCAAGCGCCCTTCCCCTTCGAGTTGCAGCAGACGCTTCTTCAGCTGCCACGCCGTGAGCATCGCGGGGGTTTCGTCGGCATGCAGCGAGGCCTGGATGTAGACCTTCTCGCCGCTTCGTTCCGCACCGAAATGAAAGCTGACGAGTTCGCGCGCCGTACCGAGCGTCGTGGAAACGAGCGGCGTGTGTCGTGTTTGCATCAATGAAAAAGTCCGTGAAAGATGGGCTCAGTCGCCGTAGACGTCGAAGTCGAAGTACTTGTGCGCGATCTTCTGATACGTGCCGTCCGCGCGCATGTCGGTCACGGCCTTGTCGACCTTCGTCTTCAGCGCGGCATCGTCCTGGCGCATGCCCATGCCCACGCCGTGATCGCCCATGGAAAGCGGCGCGCCGACGAACGCGAAGCCCGCGCCGCGCGCGGTCTTCAGGAAGCCGTGCTCCGCTTCGACGGAGCCGAGCAACGCGGCATCGAGCCGGCCCGCGACGAGATCGTTGAACACACCCTCCTGACTCTGATACGCAACGATTTCCACGCCGCCCGGCTGCCAGTTCTTCATGGCGTAGGTCTCGAACTGACTGCCGCTTTGCACGCCGACGTGCTTGCCGGCGAGACCCTGCGCGCTCGGCGCGAGCGACGCTCCGCTCCTTGCGATCAGACGTGAGCGGAACTGGAACAGCTTCGTCGAAAATGCAATCTGCTTCATGCGCTTGTCGGTGATCGCCATCGACGACATGATCCCGTCGATCTTGCGCGCTTGCAGCGCCGGAATCATCCCGGAGAATTCCAGCTCGACCCACTGGCAGCGCATCGCGATGCGGCGGCAGATTTCATCGCCGAGATCGACGTCGAAGCCCGCGACATGGCCGTCGGGCGTCTTCACATCCATCGGCGGATAACCAGGGTCGATGCCCAGGCGCAAGGTATCGGCGTCCTTCGCGCTTGCAACGAACGGAGACATCGCAAGCGTGGCGGCAAGAGCGCTGCTGAGCATGAACGTTTTGAACATGGGTCGGCGGGATATTTTCGGGATTGGAGCGCTCATGCTAAGCGGACAAAGCGCCCTTAAAAAAGAGGCATTTTAATTATCATGATCACTTTTCGAGATCGCCGATGGAATTGACGCTGACCCAATTGCGAATCTTCGTGGCCGTTGCAGAGGCGGGCAGCCTGCGCGCGGCCGCGCGGCGTCTGACAATTGCGCAGAGCGGCATCACTCAGCAGTTACGCAAGCTGGAAGCGCTAGCGGGCGGGCCGCTTTTCGAACGCGATGTACGTGGCGTGCGGCTGACGAGCGCCGGCGAACGCCTGCGTGTGCGCGCCGATCTAATACTCGGCGAATGTGCGAAGACCGAAGAAGAGATGCGTCAGATGCGCGGCGAATTAACCGGCAGCGTTGCGCTTGGTCTGGCAGCCGATGCGACCATGCGGCTGTTTCCCGCGCTGCTCGCGAGCTTTAGAGAGCGCTGTCCGCGTATCGATGTGCATTTGACGAGCGCGACGTCGCGCGTGCTGACGTCATGGGTGCGCGAGGGACGGCTCGATTTTGCCCTCGCACTCATTGCGCCCGACGCGGACATCCATGATATGGAGACGACACGGCTTTTCGATTCCAATGTCGCGGTGATCGCGCGGAAGGGGCATCCGCTTGCACGCGCGCGCAAGCTTTCGAGTCTCTGCAATGCCGAGTGGGTGAGCACGCGTCACGCGGGCAACAAGCTGTCCGCGCTATTCGATACGGCCCGGCTCACGCCGCCCGACGTCGCGGTAACCACCGAAGCGGTCTTCGACACGCTTCATTGCATTACCGCAAGCGACTACCTCGCGCTCGAACCGGCGAGCCTCGTGGCGCATCCGTTTTTTCGGGAACACATCACCGTGATCCCGATTGCCGAACGCGCCGCGCCGACGCCCGTCTGCCTGCTTCGAAGAGCGGGCGTGCCGCTCACGCCCGCGGCGCAAGAACTCGCGATGATGGCCGTATCGTTCGCGCGAATGCTCCCGCGCGCGGCGGATCAACGTGCCGAGTGACGCGCAGATGAACCCTTCGATGCAGCGCTGGCGTTCTTGCGCCGCGTTGCCCAGCCCTTCTTCGCGGCAGCCGAGCGATCCGCCGCCGAGCGCCGGCTTGCGCTTGCATGCGCCTGCCGCGACAGCGACTTGTGCGATGCCGCCTTCGTGCTTTCGCGCTTCAGCACGCGCGTGGACGTCGCGGAACGCTTTGCCTTCGACTCCGTGCTCGGACTCTTTCTCGTGCGATGCGCGGCTTTCGTGTCTTGTGCGGCTTTCTTGCGCGTGGCCTCGGACGTGGTGGCCTTCTTCGGCGTCTTGACCTTTACGCCGGAGCGGCGGGCTTCGGATAGACCGATGGCGATGGCCTGCTTCGCGGACTTCGCGCCATGCTTGCCCTCGCGGATGTGATCGATCTGTTCTTTCACGAAATTGCCCGCCTGGGTGCTGGCGGACTTGCCTGCGCGCTTCGCCTTGGTGGCGCTTTCGACGGTTTTCTTTTCGGGCATGTCGGTACTCCTTGGGAAGTTGACTTGCACCGGGAGAGGCAAGCAACGCACGTGCCCGCCTGCCGCTTTCCCTTACTGAGTAAGACGCAATACACCCAGGTTGCCCGCGATCTGCTGGAAGATCTGATTGAGCGTTGCGTTGTCGGGTGCGTGATAGTAGTTGCCGCTCGTCGCGCAGGATTGCATCGTGTTTTGCGCAGCCACGCTCGCCGAGTCCGTCCCGTAGGTGCCGAAAGTGATCGCGTAGATGATGATGCCGCTGTTCTTCATTGCCTGACAGATACCGAGCTGGAACGTATTGACGTCGTCCGGGCTGGACACCAAACCGTTCAGCGCGTTACCCGTGGAGTCGTACACCGTCGGCGACTTGAGCGTCTGATTGCCGAGCGCGAGCTGATTGAAGAACGGCTGCGGCATGGTCCCCGACGGATCGCCGGGATCGTTCTCGCCGTCGGTCAGAACGATAGCGACACGCTGCAACCCTTGCGTCGTTTCCGGACGCGGCAGCGTGCCGTCGTTCGAAATCCAGCCGTTGTTGCTGCCCGCCACCGACTTGGACCAGTCCGATGAAAGCATGCGCCAGCCCCACAGCAGACCTGTCGGAATCAGAGTCGAGCCATTGGCCACCATGTTGTTGATGGCCGTCGTCAGCGCGTTCTGGTCTTGCGTCAGGAACACGGCAGGCTGGATGGAGCATGGCCGGCTGTCGTAGTCGCTGCCATTCTGGTCATAAGTGACCGTACCCGAATACGGATACTGCGCCATGAAGTTGGTCGGCACCGTGGTCGGCGTCTTCGACTGGCAAAGCCCCGGCGATGCGTAGTAATACGCGTAGCTGAGCGGCACGCCCTTCACGACCGTCGTGCCGTTCTTCTGCAGATTACAGTTGTTGTCGTAAGTCTGGACCGTGAAGCCAGTAGACGGCACGTTGAAATACCAGGGCGTGAAGCCCGGCGAATCCTTCGGCGCGTAAGCCTTCGGATAGACGTTGCCGGCCGTGTCGCGTGGCTCGACCGCGCATCCACCCCACTTCGACATCGACATGTTGGTGGGGTTGTAGGCGAACTGCTTGCTCGTGGTCTGCGTCATCCAGGTTCCGCTCGAACTGAGTGCCGAGCCGACGTTCACCATCGTCGTGAACGGCACGAGCCCGATATACGAGTCGTTGCCCTGCACGCCAAGGATATTCGCCACGAGCGAGTTGGCGGCATCCTGAAGGCCGCTCAGCTTGCTCGTCTTGCCGCCCTTGGCGGCGGCGGAAGCCATCGAGCCCGTGTTGTCGAGAATCAACGCGAGTTCGAGCGTGCTCTTGGGCACGCGCAACGCCGTATTGCTCGCCGAGATAGTTTGCGTGCTGGGCAAGGTGCTGCCCGAACTTCCGGAGCCCGAACCCGATCCACTCGACGATGTCGACTTGGTGTTGAGGAAGGTCGGCGCGTAGAGCGGCACCGAACCCGATGCCGACAGCTTGATGACCTGCCCGGTGGCTGGCGTCCCGCTCACCGACGCCGCGAAATTCTGGTCGGGCATGGTGAGCGACATGTAGCCCGTCGGCATGTTCGCGTTGTAATAGGCGCGCGCGTCGGCCTGCCATGCAGCGAGGTCCGCGCTCGTTGTCATTGCATAGTGCGAGAGGTCGGCACCGGCCGAAAGCGTCGCCACGTCGAGCGCCATCTGCATGCGGCCCTGCGTCTGCGCATAGTCGATGGTGTCGATCGCCGTGCACAGCGTGCCGATCATCATGCTCGCGGTCACGGCGAACAGCACGGTCAGCGCGCCCTCGTCGCCACGCACGAGTTGAGCGAGCGTGCGGGGTGCGGCGGGACCACCGAAGTTGGCGAAGAACGGCGCGCGCAGCGCGGGCGTCGCGCAGAAGGAAGCGCCGCGGCGTGTCGGAAAGAGTCGGCGTTTCATCAGGAGCTCGCCAGGTCGAGCGGCTGGCCGGTTCGCGAGCGCACGTAGATGCGTTGATAAAGCGTCTGCGTGCCGACCGAGTTCTTCCAGAATGCGGAGGTCATGGCAAACGGGTTGAACTGGTAGTAGATCTCGACGATGATCGCCGAGTCGCCCGCGCGAAACGGCCAGGTCGACGGCAACGGCGCGGTGCTCGACACCTTGGTCGTCAGGCCCGACAAGTTCCACGGCGCCGATGCGCGCCAGTGAACGACGGCCTTGCCGGGATCCGTCCCCGGCTTGCCCGGCGGCAAGACGCAGGTCGTGGCATTGGTGTCGCACACCGAGGTGATGATGACCGCGCCCTGCCCGTTGATCGTATTGGGTGCGGCGAGCAGCGTGGCCGCCGACCACAGCGAACCGAGGTTATTGGCGTTGCTGGTGGAATTGTCGTTGATGACGCGCGGCATCTGACCGAGCGAATCGGCGAGTGTGAAGGTCGCATGTTCCAGCACGCTCACCGCGCGCAGATACATGTACGCTTCGACGAAGCCGGTCAGGATCAGCGCCATCAACGGGAAGATGATCACGAACTCGATCGTGACGCTGCCGCGCTTCGAGCGCCACAGGCGGGAGAGAAAGCCGCGGCGGCGCGACGCGCTGGCGGCCCCGGAAGCGGATGAGCGAGCGTGGGTCATTTTTCGTTCTGCACGATGTAATTGCGCTGGAACGTCAACTGGTTGACGCCGAAGATACGGGGAATGCCGGTGATGGGCGGCATGGTCAAGGTGATGTTGTAGGACACGACATCGCCGAAATTGCCCATGCTGCTCTGGTAGTTGCTCGTGCCCACGTTGCTGTAAGTCCCGTAGGTCAGCGTATTGATCGTTATCGTCGCGCCGATGTTGGTCCAGCCGCCGAGCATGTTGTTGATGAGGTTCTGCGCCTGCTGATCGCGCGTTCCGCTCGCCGGCGCGCTGGTCGTGAGCCCGGCGCGCGACGCTTGCTGCGCGGCGATCTGCACGGTGGCGTCCACCATCATGTCGAGACCGAATTCGATCGTCGCCAGAATGAGGATGAACGAGAGCGGCGCGAGTATCGCGAACTCGATCAGCGAGCTGCCGCCGTCATCGCGCAAGAAGCGCGACACGTTGCGGTGTGCCCGGGCATGAAGCACGGCGCTCATCTAAGGCTCACGGCGGCCACCGCCGGCGCAGCGACGGGCGCCACGCTTGCGTTGGAGCCGCTGGTGGCCGACGCGCCCGAAGTGCCCGAAGCGCCGATACGCTGGCGCTGCAGTTCGTAGAAGCGCAGGTTGTCCTGCACCGACGCCTTCGGCAAATCGCGGCTCAGGATTTCGGCGGCGGCGTCATCGTTGCCGAGCAGACCGTAAGCAAGCGCGAGATCCTGGCGGGCTTGCGGCGGCGCGGCGGGAAAGCGCGTCACGTCGAGCAGCACGTTCGCGCCATCGCGCGGCTTGCCCGCCATGATGAGCGACGTGCCCAGGTTCACGGAAAGCGAGGTATCGCCGGGATTGCGCTTGAGCGCATCGCGCAGCACGGCTTGCGCCGTCGCGTGGTCGCCCTTCATGTCGTACGCGGCGCCGAGACCGGCGGCCGCAAGCGGATCGTCCGGGCTTTCGGCGAGCACATGCCGATACGTCGCGATGGCGTCGTCGAAACGGCGCTGATGAATCGCCACGCGCGCCATGCCGATGAGCGGCGCGGGGGCGTTTCCGTCGATGGCTGCCGCCTTGCTGTAATAGACGCCGGCGCGCGTAAAGTCGCCCACCGAGTAGAGCGTGTTGCCAAGGCCGGTCATGGCTTCGACCGAACGCGGATTCGCCCGCAGGATCTTTTCGTAGATCGTGGTCGCCATGTCCATGTTGCCGGATTCGAGCGCGGATTCGGCGATACGCAATTCGCTCATCGCACCGGGAGCGCCGTCCTGCGAAACGGAGCGCATGCCGGACACCTGATGCGAGGTCGTGGCAGTGGTCGTGCAGCCGCTCGCGACGAGCGCGATGAGCACCGCGCCGGCAAGCACGGGAAGGCGGCGAAGATAGAAGTCGGTCTTCATTTGGTTTTGGCGATAACGTCCAGTAGTTGGAGCACGGCCGGCCCCGCGGCAATCACGACAATGGCCGGGAGAATGAACAGCATCATCGGCACGACCATCTTGGGGGCGAGCTTTGCGGCCTTTTCTTCCAGCGAGACGATGTGCTGCAGACGCTCGGTACGCGACAACGTGCGCAGCGCCTGCGTGATCGGCGTGCCGTAGCGCATCGACTGAGTGAGGGTGGAAATGAGCGCGCGGATCGAAGGCAGATCGATGCGCTCCGCGAGCCCGTTCAACGCGCGCGTGCTGTCGCCAGAAAGCTTCAGTTCGTCGGCGGTAAGGGAAAATTCGTCGGAAAGCGGCGGGCAGATGCTTGCGAGTTCGTCGGCCACGCGACGGATCGACACGCCGAGACTATTGCCCGCGTTGGTGCAGATCACGAGCAAGTCGAGCGCGTCGGGCAGCGAGGCGGCCATCGCCCTGCGGCGGCGGGCGCCCACGAAATTCAGCAGATATTCCGGAACGATCATGCCGACGATGAACACCATCAGCATCGCCGCGCCGCGCACCGCGGGATACGCGCCGATCATCGGAATATGCGAGCCCAGCATGACCGTGAGCGTCGCACAGATGAGCCCCACGCAGAATTTCGACGCCAGCAGAACCGAGACGGCGAGATTGCTGCGATAACCGCTTCTGATCAGCTCCTTGCGCAACTTCAGGCGATACTTGGCGTCGAAGAGCGGCAGCTTGTCGCCAATGCGCGCGAGACGGCGCATCACGCGCGCGCGAAAGTTGAGTTCGTCGTCGTTGCCGGTAGCAAGGTCGATGCGCTCGGCATGCGCCGCGAGCCGGGTGCGCTCCGCAATGCGGCCGCGCTGGCCGCCATGGCGCGTCAGCCACCAACCCGCGAGCCCGGCAAAGAGCGCAATCAGCATCAGCAGGTTAATGAGCGTCTGGATCTGTTCCGGGTTCATCGCGAGGTATCCAGCTTCGAAATCTTGTTGATGACCATGAGTCCCATGACGATCGAGATCACGGCGAAGGTCAGGAGCTTGCTGCCGCTATCGGTGTTGGTGAGCACCTTCATGTAGTCGCGGTTGAGGAAGTACAGGCTGCCGATAATGCAAGCGGGCACCGCCGCCAGAATCTTGGTGGTGATGCGCGCCTCGCCTGTGAGCGCTTTGGTCTTGACGCGAATCTCGCGGCGCGTGCGCACGATATTCGCCAGGTTTTCGAGCGTTTCGCCGAGCTGACCGCCGGTTTCCCGCTGCAGGAGCAGACACACGCAGAAAAACGAGAAGTCCGCGATCTCGATCCGCTTGACCGCCACCGTCAGCACTTCCTCGAGGTCTAGACCCACTTGCAGGGAATCGCTCATGATCCTGAACTCGCTCCTGAGCGGCTCGGCGCATTCGTCGGCTGCCGTGGTGATGACGTGCGTGACCGGCACGCCCGCACGCACCGCGCGCACGATCAGATCGATCAGTTCCGGGAAGCCGTTGAGAAAACGGCGGCGAAAGCGCTCCACGAGAAAGTTGTACGCCTTGACCAGCGTGAAGACCGGCAGGAAGACGATCAGAAGCGGCTGGACGAAACTCGGCAGCGGCATGATGTCCACCATGCCGATGGCGAGCAGCTCGCCGAGAATCGCCGCGACGATCACGATTCGCATGCCGTTCTTCCCCGCCACCGTTTTCAGGCGCGAGACCTTGGGCCCGAGAAAGCGCGAGTACACGCTCTCCTGCTTCTTGACCTTGAACAGATTGATCTCGTTCTTGCTGGCGTTCTTCTCGGGCGAACCGTGCATCTCGAACGATTCGCGCATGCGCGTGCGAATGCGCGCATGCGGCTGGTTATTCCGCATGTCCTGCACGATGAAAAACATCATGCCGCCGAGAATTGCAATGACGAACGCGCAGATCGTGACGAGGTTGATCGTGTTCATGGCTGCATCGCCTCGAGCAATGCATCTTCGAGACCGTAGTACTGTGCGCGCTGCGAGAACGCCGGGCGCACCGCCGCCGATTCGTACGCGCCCTTCACTTCCTCGCTGTAGGCGGTTGCGTCGTAGCGGAACGTGAACAAGTCCTGCGTGATGATCACGTCGCCTTCCATGCCCACCAGTTCGGTGATGCGCGTGACGCGGCGCATGCCGTCACGCATCCGCTCGATCTGCACGATCAGGTGCACCGCGCTCGCGATCTGGCGGCGAATGGACAGGAGCGGCAGATTGCCGTTTGCCATCATCACCATGCTCTCCAGACGCGTGATGCCGTCGCGCGGCGTGTTCGCGTGGATGGTGGTCATCGAGCCGTCGTGGCCGGTGTTCATGGCCTGCAATACGTCGAACGCTTCGGAGCCGCGCGTTTCGCCGAGAATGATGCGGTCCGGGCGCATCCGCAGCGCATTGCGCACGAGGTCGCGCTGCGTCACGGCGCCGAGACCTTCGGCATTCTCGGGGCGCGTTTCCAGGCTCACGACGTGCGGCTGCACCAGTTGCAGTTCCGCCGCGTCCTCGATCGTCACCGTGCGTTCGCCGTGACCGATGAAGTGCGACAACGCGTTGAGCAGCGTCGTCTTGCCCGAACCCGTACCGCCCGACACGATGACGTTGAGCCGGCACGTGCTCGCGAGTTTGAGCACGGTTGCCATCGCGAGGGACATGTTGCCCTGCTGCGCCATGCGGTGCAGCGTGATGTTGCGCTTCGAAAACTTCCGAATGGAAATCGACGCGCCATGAATCGCGAGCGGCGGGAGCACGACGTTGACCCGGCTGCCGTCCGCGAGACGCGCATCGACCATCGGGCTGCTTTCGTCGACGCGCCGCCCCACGCCCGCCGCAATCCGCTGCGCGACGTTGGTCACGTGCGCGTTGTCGCGGAACTTGCAGTTCGTGAGTTCGAGACGGCCGTGGCGTTCCACATAGACCTGATCGGGACCGTTCACCAGCACGTCGGTGATGCTTTCGTCGGCGAGCAGCGGCTCGATCGGCCCGAGGCCGTACATGTCGTTGAGCAGTTCGCCCACGATCTGCTGCTGCTCGGACATCGTGACGTTCAAACCTTCGCGCTCGGCGATCTCCATCACGAGCTGCTCGATGCCCGGCTTCATCTGCTCGCGCGTCTTGCCGACCACCACCGATGCGTTCATCGAACCGAACACGCCTGCGCGAATCACCTTGAACAGATCCGAGCGCACCAGCGATTCGCTGCTCTCCGCCACGTGCAAGCGCGCGGGCGCGTCCGCCACCGGAATGGCCGGCTCGGCAATACTCGCCTGGTCGGATGCTCCTTCTTGAGCCAGTGCAAATGCAGAATGCGTCGCCCGGGATGCCTGCTTCTGCCCGAACATCAGCCTCTCCTCAGACTGAACTTGCGCAGCAAAGAGCGCCCGGCGGCAGCTTGCTGGCCGGTGAGATCGCTCGCAATACGCGTAATAGCCTGATTGAACCCGTTCGGCGTCTTATCTCTGGGCGCTTCGCCAAGGTTTTCGGCGGTGGCGAGCGCCTTGGCTTCGAATTGGATCTCATGCAGAACGGAGCGGCCCACCGCCGACATGAAGTCGTTCGGCTGCACCTTGCCCGCACTCACCGCACTCGGGTTATTGAGCAGGATCGAGGTCGGCGGATTGTTGTCGCGATTCTCGATGTAACGCAAAAGGCGGATCGACTCGCGCGTCGAATGCACGGAACGGTCGGTCACGAGATACGCGCGGGACGCATGGTTTAACGCTTCCTGCGACAACGGCGCGCTCGGATTGCCGATATCGATGATCACATAGTGAAAGCTGTCGCACAGCAGTTCGATCACGCGGGCGAGCGCACCGGGCTTGTACGGCGGCTCGGCGCCGTAGTCGATATCCGCGGTGAGCATGAACAGACGGCTGCCGTTCGCCATCAGCGTGCGCTCGACGTATTGGGGATCGAGACGATGCGCGTTTTCCAGCACGTCCGAAAGACCATTGTTGCTCTGCGTGCCGAGCATGCAGTTGGCGGCGCCGCCCGTCAGGTTCAGATCGACATACGCGACCCGCCGATGCGTGGTGTCTGCCAGATGTCGCGCAAGATTGAGCGCGAGCGTCGTCACGCCGACGCCGCCGCGCGTGCCCGCGAACGCAATGGTCTTGCCCGTGCGCGTGAGCGTCACCGGCGTCACCTTGCCGTCGGCGGTGTTGACGGTGCGCTTGAGCAACTCCACCGTCAGCGGCTTGACGAGATAGTCGTGCACGCCGATCTTGAGCAGACTGCGAAACAGGCCGACGTCGTTGCGCTCGCCAATGCCGATCACCTGTACCGAAGGCTCGCACACTTCGGCAAGCCGGCCGAGGTCGGACAGAGGCATCGCCGAGTCGTGCAAATCAACCAGCAGAAACTGCGGCGAACGCTCGAGCTTGGTGACATGCGAGATGGCTTCGTCGATACTGCCCACCGCGATATGCGCGTGCGGCAACGCCTGCTCCAGCACGAAGGCTTTCAGAACCTGCTCGGTCTGGCGGTCGGCGACGAAGGCGATGAAGTCCGCGGCCCGCACGGCGGACTTGCCTTTGATCAACGAGAATTCAGTGGTGCTCATGGCGTCGGTGTCTCGAAGGCGCGCTTACTTGCCGTTGCGCGTAGTCGTCGTGGTGTCGAGCGGAATCACTTGACCCGTCTCATAGCGATGCACGGCGCTCGCGGCGACCGCGGCATCGGCGGGGCCGAGCGTCTGCGGATTCACGAGGTCTTGCGGGTTCGCGACCTGCGCCGCGAGGTTGGTGTAGGTGGCACAGCCCCATTGCATCGACGGGCGTCGCACGCCGGAATCGAACAACAGCGAGGCGCGCGTGAGTTTCTCGCAGTCGGGCGGCACGGCGGCGTTGCCGTCGTAACCAATGACGCGTGAATCGGGCATGCTCACGGGCGGCTTGATGAAGCAGCCAGCAAGCGGCAAAGCGAGCGAGCAGGCGGTGAAGAGCGAAATGAAACGTGCGTGGTTCATGGCATCAGGCTCAATAGACGTAGCCGGCCGCGCCGACGAGACGAGGGTTTCCCGGTGCCGATTCGGTGCCCCCAAACATTCGGGCGAAACCATATTCGATGTCGCCGCTCGGCGACACCAGCGACTCGATCGGTGTGCGCAGCTTGGCCGGATCGGTCGGCTCGACGATATACGGCGTCACCATGATCACGAGCTCGGTCTTGTTGTTCTGGTAGTTCGACGAGGAAAACAGCTTGCCGAGCACAGGGATCGAGCCGATGCCGGGTACTTGCGATACGAGGTCGGTCGTATTGCTCTGGAGCAGCCCGCCAATGGCGAAGCTCTGACCGCTCGCCAGTTCGACGGTGGTATCCGCGCGGCGCACCGAAAGGCCCGGCACGGTCACGCCGTTGGTCGTGACGCTTGCCGTCGTGTCGATCTGGCTGACTTCCGGCCGCACTTTCAGGCTGATGCGGCGGTCGTTGAGCACGGTCGGCGTGAAGTCGAGCTTGACGCCGAACTGCTTGAATTCGACCGTGATCGCGCCGTTGATCTGCGACACCGGAATCGGAAACTCGCCGCCCGCGAGGAAGCTCGCCGTCTGGCCCGAAAGCGCGACGAGATTGGGCTCGGCGAGCACCGTGAGCAGGCCTTCCTGATTCAGCGCATCGACAAGCGCGCGGATATCGGTGTTGGCCGTCCGGAACCCGCCGAACAGCGAGTAAGCGTTGTTGGTCGCGAGATTGAGCGGATAGGTCACCGAGCCCGACGAAGTCGTGATGGGCTGGTTGTAGTTGTAGATCTGACGGCCGCTGAAGATGCCGCTATACCAGTTGCCGGCCGCGCTGCCGATAGCCTGCCAGTTGATGCCCCACTGCTGCGTCACGTTGCGGTCCACTTCCGTGATCCGCACCCGCAGTTGAATCTGCAAGGGCTTGTCGATGGTCATGCGATTGACGAGCACTTCCTTGTCCGCGAGCATCGGCGTGATGGCCTGCACGACCGTATCCGCCTCGGCGGGATTCTGCGCCTGCCCCGTCAGAATGAGCGAGCCCTGTATGCCGTTCACATCGATATTCGTGTTGGGAAAGCGCGCCTTCAGCATGGCGCGCAACGCGACCATGTCGCGCGTCACGACAACGGTCTTCTGAAAGATCGGCTTGTTGTTCGCGCCGAGCGCGTAGACCGTGGTGGAACCGGCCTTCTTGCCGAGCACGAAGACCGCGCGCGGCGACGGCACCTGCACATCCGCGACGCTCGGGTCGGCCACGAACACCGAAACGGCGTCCTCGGGCAGATGAAGCATCGAGCCTTTGCCTGCATCGAGTGCGAGTACGCCCTGGCTTGCCTCGGCGGTAGCGGCACCTTTAGACGGCACGGCGCCCGCGCCCGGACGAGCCGCGACGTTGATCACCTGAGCGCCGGCGGCATGCGCGAGCGGCGTCAGGCCGAATGCCGCGCACACGAGCGCGAGCAGGCTCGCCGCGGTGGGCAGCATCGGCGTCGATCTCGAACTGAACTGCGTTTTCATGACTATCTTTTCCTTGGTCGCCGGATCACCGCCGGCTTGGGGCATTAGCGCTGGACGGGAAGCGACGGAACGCCGGGCAACGGTGGCGCGTTCTCGGGCGCCCCGCCTGCCGCCTGGGCGACGTTCTGACCATCCGACTTTTCCGAGCCCCGATAAACCATCACGGTGCGCGGCATGGGCGGCGCGGCGGCCACGCCAGGCGCGCTCTGCGGCGCGCGGCTTGCGTGCGGCAACGAGCGAACGGCGCGCGAGATGTCGCCGGCCCAGATTGGCGGACGTTCGGTCGACGTCGCGCTGGCTGCCGCGGCGGCGGCGGCCGGATCGCGACTGGCAGTAGCAAACGAGCGCAAGGCGAGCGAGAGACTGCCGAGGCGCGCGGCAACCGCCACGACTTCGCCCATGCGCGGCGTCACTTCGAGCGTGACGGTGCGCGCTCGCGCGCTCATATCGGGTACGTCGCTGCTGGCTTTCGGGCGCTTGATTTCTGAACCGACGGCCAGCACGCGCACATGTTCGACCACCGTTTCGCTCGACACCGCGAGGTCCGGCGAATCGGTGCGGCGGTCCATCTGCTGCGTGAGGATCAGATCGATGTAGTCGCCCGGCTGGATCAGGCCGGCATTGCCGGAGACATCGTCGACGGCTACGGAGACGGCGCGCATCTCGGGCTTGAGCGTCGCGGCGAGAAAGCCCGGCGCGTTCGGCAGAATCACGTCGTCGGCGACGAGTACCGCGCCGCTTTCGACCGGATGGCGCAACAGCGCACCCTTGAGTTCCGGCGCGTTCTGCGCGCCCGACACGACGGCATTGACCGGCACTTCGTTGGCCGGCATCGGTTTCCAGGTGATGTCCTCGTCACGCAGAAGCAAGCCCTGCGGCAAGGCGGCTGCACTGACCAGCACCTTCTCCGTGTTGACGGTGGGCGCGGACGGCTTGCTCGCGCTTGCCACCACCACACGCACGACCAGAGCGATGAGCAGGGCGCCGACGAGAAGAACGGCGAACTTGATGAAGTTGGACATGTGAGTGCCGGCCTAATGCGTCATTAACAAGGGAAGCGCGGCCGGCAGCACGATCACAAGACCGCCGCCGAGCGCCAGCGCCACGCCGTAAGGCACGCCGCGCGCGCCGGAGAACATCGCCAGCGCGCGCATGGGCGACGATGTCTGATCGGCCTTCATGTTGCGGGTGGCGAGACTGACGAGGGACACCACGGTCCCGATCAGCGAGATGAGCGTGAGAGCCGGCAGCGACAGACTGACGCCAGCCCAGAGAAAGATGACGGCCGCGAGTTTCGCATCGCCTCCGCCGAGCATCTTTGCGGCGAAAAGCGCGGCGCAGACCGCGAACACGACACACGCGAGTATCAGATGCGCGATGATCTCGTCGAGCGACAGCTTTCGCAGCAACGCATCGACAAAGAAGAGCGAACCGATCGCAAGCACGATCCCGGTCGGCAGGCGACGCGCACGGACATCGATGACGGCGAGCACCAAGAGCGCGCACAGCACGATGAGACGGATGGCAAGGGATGCGAGCAGCACGATGGACCGGATACCGAGTGAAAGAAAGGGGGAGATCCGCGAGACGCGGATCTCGAATACGTCGTTACTTCTGGGCGGCGGTGACTTTGGTGTTGAGGTACGTGAACCAGCCCGAAACGCTGGTGCTGAACGTGCCTGCCACGGCGACGAGCGCCACGCCGACGATCCCGGCCAGAATCGCGTATTCCATCGCGCTGACGCCACGTTCGTCGCGGATGAATTTCTTGAAGAACTTGGTCATTTTGGTCATTCCTTGTTTTTGCATTGAGTAGGTAGGTGCGGCCCGGCATTAGGGGTACCGGGTACAGCAATCCTAGCTAGAGCCACAAGGAATTACTTCGCCATTTAGAGGCCGGAAATGGCCTTAATTCGACGTTTTAAAATGAATGAACTAGACCGCTGTCGGCAAACGACGCTAGAACTTTATAGAGAGAAATTTTTCTTTTAGCGGGTTTGAAGCGTGTCTTGACAGCGAGCGCGCGACTCTTCGTGTCTTTGTATTTTTTTCAGAAAACGTTTGCCAAGCGTACGGGCTCCGCCTTTACATGCAGGGCTTCGACGGCGTTCGAGGCCGCCGCCGCGACCGATGCCGCTTAATATTCAAGCATCGCTAAAACCGGATATCGCGCTGTAAGGTTAATGCTACAACCATTAATACCTGCTTGTCACGCGCTTTAGCACGTTCTGCAAACTTTTTGTTTAACCTTGAGCGCGACTGTCATCGGGCGCAATATCCCACTATTTCTTTTCCTTGCGTCTGGCATCGTTCGGGAAAATCGGCATGTCGATATCCTTGCTCGCCGAGCGCAAGTCGTCACGCGCTTCCTCCGCCAGTTTTGCATAGCGCTTACGAAAAATGGCCAGGTCTTTCTCGTCGAGTTCTTCGAGGTCGAGTAAAGCGTTATGCGCGTTGTCCACTGCACGGATCAATTCATCGAGCTTGATCTGCATGGCGGCCGTATCGCGGTTCTGGGTGTTCTGGATGAGGAACACCATGAGAAACGTGACGATGGTAGTCGACGTGTTGATGACAAGCTGCCATGTGTCGCTGAAGTGAAAGATCGGCCCGGAGACGGCCCACACGATCACCAGCACGACCGCAATGATGAACGTCGACGCATGTCCCGCCACGCGCGAGAGACCATTCGAGAATTTGAGGAACCAGGAAGACTTCATGTGAGCATCTCTCCGTCGTTATCTTGTGCGCGGTTAGAATACCTTCTGTGAAAGCCAAGCCCACACTCCATTCTGCTATCGACTTCAATGCCGCGTCGGACATCGTGGCGCGGCAGCTGATCGGCGCCATCGTCACTTTCGATGGCGTCGGTGGACGTATCGTCGAAACCGAAGCATACGACCGCGAAGATCCCGCTTCGCATACTTTCTCGGGTCTCACGCCGCGCAACGCGGTCATGTTCGGACCGTCCGCTCATGCTTATGTCTATCGATCCTATGGCATCCACTGGTGTCTGAACTTCGTTTGCCGCGAAGAAGGTCATGGCGCCGGCGTGCTGATTCGCGCCATCGAGCCGCTCGTCGGACTCGATCTCATGCGCGAACGACGCGGGCTCGAACCCATCAAGCTGCTTTGTTCCGGTCCGGGCCGCCTAGCGCAAGCCTTGGGCATCACGCATAAGCAGAACGGCATGTCGCTGCTCGAAGCGCCGTTCTGCGTCGAAGCACCGGACGATGCAGTCGATATTGTGAGCGGGCCGCGCATCGGCATTTCCAAGGCAATGGACGTGCCCTGGCGCTTCGGCCTCGCCGGGTCGAGGTTCGTGAGCAAACCCTTTCCATCCTCTTCTTGAAACATCATCCACTCGATTGAGACGCGCGAGCATCTTTCCGAGCCTGGAGAGCATTCACGCGATTCCCGCAAAGACATACAGTGCATCCATGCCACGACACATGGCAATCAACCAAAAGGAGCACACCATGTCCCGCATTTCCAAAGTCGATGTGAACGAAGCCACGGGTGACACCGCCGAACTCTTCGCCAAGATCAAGAAGGCCGCAGGCCGCGTACCCAATGCGTATGCAACCGTCGGCACGCATAGTCCCGGCGCGCTCGCGGCATCGCTCGCCAATGACGCGACGCTCGCTAAAAGCAGTTTGAGCAAAGCCGATATCGAAGCCGTGAAGCTCGCCGTTAGCGGACAGGCAGGTTGTGATTATTGTGAAGCCGCGCACACGGTCGTCGGCAAGCTGGCCGGTCTCACGCAGGAAGAAACGAAGCAGATTCGCGCGGGTACCGCCACCGGCAACGATAAACGCGATGCGCTCGTGCGTTTCGTGCGCGAAGCCACCGGTTCACGCGGCACGGTGAAAGCCGAAGTGCTCGATGCCGTGCGCGCGGCAGGTTACAGCGACGCGCAAGTGATCGACGCGCTCTTCGCCGCGAGCGTCATCAACTTCACGAATCTCTTCAATCGCGTGAACGACACCACGCTGGACTTCCCCGCGCTGGTTTAACTCTCGCGGCCACCCTTGCCGATCTTGTCGAGCACCGCGCTCACGATATCGATCGGTATGGGGAAGACGATTGTGGTGCTCTTGTCGCTGGCGATCGTCGTCAACGTCTGCAAGTAGCGCAGTTGCATGGCTTGCGGCGCCTGCGCCAGCATCTGAGCCGCTTGCAGAAGTTTCTCGGATGCCTGCAACTCCCCTTCCGCATGAATGATCTTCGCGCGGCGCTCGCGCTCGGCTTCGGCCTGGCGCGCGATGGCGCGGATCATCGTCTCGGCGATATCCACGTCCTTGATCTCGACATTCGATACCTTGATGCCCCAGGCATCGGTCTGGGCATCGAGCACGCGCTGAATGTCGCTGTTCAGGCGCTCGCGTTCCGAAAGCAGATCGTCGAGTTCATGCTTGCCGAGTATCGCGCGCAAGGTGGTCTGCGCGAGCTGACTCGTGGCTTCCAGAAAACGCGCGACCTGAATCACCGCTTTCTCCGGGTCGACGACGCGAAAGTACACCACCGCATTCACCTTCACCGAGATGTTGTCGCGCGTGATGACATCCTGCGGCGGCACGTCGAAGACGACGGTGCGCAGGTCCATCCGCACTACTTGCTGCACCGCCGGAATGATCAGCACGAGCCCCGGCCCCTTCACTTTCCAGAAGCGGCCGAGCGTGAACACGACGCCGCGTTCGTACTCGCGAAAAATGCGCACCGACGAAAGCACGAGAATGATGACGAGCGCAATGACAATGCCGCCAAACCCAAAAGTAAGCCCCATTTTTAATGCCTCGTTAGTGTTGATGCGATTGCCGGTCGCGCTCCAGCGCTTCGACCATGAGCGTCAGTCCGTGCCGCGACAGCACACGCACGAGCGCGCCCTCGCCTGGAAGTTCTCGCGATGAAGCCGTCTGCACGCGCCAGCGTTCACCGTGCACACGCGCCCAGCCACTTGCGGGCGCGGCGCCGGTTGCATCGAGCATCACGCCGATACTGCCTGGCATCGCTTCGCTGCCGCTCACCACGGGCCGCTTGCGCGCCTTCAAGGCGACGCTCGACACGCCGAACACGAAGAGCGCGGCCACGATAGCGAACCCCGTCACGAAGCTCAAGGGCATGCCGAAGGCAGGCACTCCGCTATTGACGAGCATGAGCGCGCCGGTCGAAAACACAATGATTCCGCCGATGCCGAGCGCGCCGAAGGTCGGCAGGAACATTTCCGCGACGAGTAAGCCGAGCCCCAGCACGACGAGACCCAGACCGGCGGAGTCGAGTGGCAAGAACGTGGCCATCAGCGACATATGACTGAGCCACTCGGAAAGATGGGTTTTCATGGGCGACGACCGCCGGGGACGATGCTGCTTTCAGCTTACGCGCGAATTGCGCGCTCAGGGCTGCGTTGTCGTCCGGTCGATGATCTTTTCGACATCGGCGGTCTCGCCTAATTCCGATACGAAGCGCGCTTTGTCGAAATCGCGCGTGACGCAGCCGTCGAGATAGATGAAGCGGCGCTGGATCGTGAGCCACAGGCTGGTGTGCTCGCGCCACTGCAGCGACGCGTTGAGCGCGTTGAGGCGGCGCGTCGTGCTCTCGGCGATTTCCCGGTCGTACGCGTAGCTGTTCGAGAGGCGGCAGCGTCCCGCGATCCAGCAGCTATTGCCGCGCTCGATGCGGTAATGCGCTTCGTCGCGCCATTCCTGTTCGGTTTCGACGGGACCGCGCGGGGTCGGGCAATTCGCGATTGCTTTCGATACTTGCATGAACGGGTCGTCACCGCGATTGACGCGTGCGTCGTCGGCGAGTGCCGCAAGCGTGACGGGCAGCAGGCACGCCAACGCGGTCAGATAGCGCCATCCGGGCGGGACTTTCGATGTCATCGCTCTTTGCTCCCTTGCCAAAAGCATAGCCGGTAGACTGACAGAAGCATCTTCCCGCATCTTTCGCATCTTTTCGAACGGGACCGACATGAAACAGGCACTTCAACATCTGACGGTTGCAACCGGCTCGCGCGGTTTGCACGAAGTCACGCGCGCCATCGACCGCTGGGTCGATCATCAGGATATCCGCACCGGCTTGCTGACCATCTTCTGCAGACACACGTCCGCGTCGCTCTTGATTCAGGAGAACGCCGATCCCGACGTGCGCACGGACCTCGAACGCTATTTCGAAACCGTCGCGCCCGAAGCGCCGGGCCGCTATGTCCACGACGCGGAAGGTCCCGACGACATGCCCGCGCATCTGCGCACCGCGCTCACCACCGTCCAGCTCTCGATTCCGGTCGAAGCGGGCCGCATGGTGCTCGGCACGTGGCAAGGCATATACGTATTCGAGCACCGCACGGCGTCGCATGATCGCGAACTGGTGTTGCATCTGATCGGCGAGTGACCTAATATACGCTCCGCGTACATTCAAGGAGCGACGACCGTGAGCCAGCAACAGACCGTGCTTCGCGACGCCATGCGGCGTCTGAACATGACCCGCGATGCCTTCGCGGCCCGCATCGGCGTGTCGCGGCGTGCGCTGGACACATGGCTTCTGCCGGATGAGTCGCCGGAATCGCGCGCCATGCCGGAGATCGCCGCGCGCTATGTCGGCGAGATTCTGGACGGCATGCCCGAGGGTGGAACATCTACGCAAAGCGTATATCCGTCGATTGCATACGAAGGCCGCCCGCAGCTCGTCTCCATCGATCAGTTCTCGCGTGAATCGGCCGAAGCGCTCTTTCGCACAGCGGACATGATGCAGCCCATCGCGCGGCGCCGCAAAATCACGCGCGTGCTGGAGGGCGCGGTGCTGGCGAACCTGTTCTTCGAGGCGAGCACACGTACCCGCGTGAGTTTCGGCTCGGCGTTCTGTCGGCTCGGTGGCTCGGTGGTCGACACGACCGGCTTCACGTTCTCGTCGATGGCGAAGGGCGAATCCATCTACGACACGAGCCGCGTGATCAGCGGCTATGCGGACGCTATCGTCGTGCGGCATCCCGAGCAAGGCTCCGTCGCGGAGTTCGCGCGTGCGACCAACATTCCCGTGATCAACGCTGGCGACGGCCCCGGCGAGCATCCGAGCCAGGCGCTGCTCGACCTCTACACGATCCAGCGCGAGTTTTCGCGGCTCGGGAAAATAGTCGATGGCGCGCATATCGCGATGGTCGGCGACCTCAAATATGGCCGCACCGTCCATTCGCTTGCCAAGCTGCTCTCGCTTTACAAGGGCCTCAAGTTCACGCTGATTTCGCCGGGTTCGCTGGAAATGCCGGCGCATATCATCGAGCGCATCGCGCGAGGCGATCATGTCATCGAACAGACGAGCGATCTGCGCGCGGGTCTTGCGGGCGCGGATGTCGTCTATGCCACGCGCATTCAGAAAGAGCGCTTCGCGGACGAGTCCATCGAAGGCTATACGCCGGACTTCCAGATCAACCAGGCGCTCGTGAACGAAGCCTGCGGACGCGACACGCTCATCATGCATCCGCTGCCGCGCGACAGCCGTCCCGGCGCGAACGATCTCGCCACCGACCTGAATCACGATCCGCGTCTTGCCATCTTCCGGCAAACCGACAACGGCATTGCAGTCCGCATGGCGATCTTTGCCGTTCTGCTAGGCGTTGAGCATCAGGTGCGGCATTCCATGCGCGACGCGACGTGGAAATCGCCGGCTTCCATCGGCCCGGACGACGCGGTTTTTCAGGGCTTCGATTAATGAGATTTTTACGCGCCGCATCTGTTTCCTGATACGGCGTTGACAAGGCCCCGCGTATGCTTATATCAAGAAAAGACGCGATGGAGCCCGATCATGGATATGACACTTGCGCAGTTTGCCGGCCATCACGGCGGCGCTTGTCAGCGGTTGCGGATCATGGCGCGCGCCCGCATGGCGAACGACGATGCATCTTGCGAGCGCATCCGCCAGTTGTTTCACTCGCCTCTCGGCGTATATGTCAGTCAGGCGCAGCGCGAAGGATGCGCGCTAAGGCTCGAATTCGATGTAGCGAGCGAAGACCTTGCGTTCACATTACGCACTTTGCGACGGGTCATGCCGGAAGCGCGGGTCGAAGGCGTCGGTCCGCGAGTGTTCGCGCATCGAGTGATAAGCCGTGAAGCGCATTGACCCGTTGCCGCGCGACTGACTGGGGAAGTCAGTCGCACATGCAGGACGTCAACGCGGCGGCGCAATCTGCTCGGCGGGTGACTCACTCGGCAGACGATCCGCCCACGGTTTCATCTGTGCGAACCACTCGTCTGAAGGGACGAAGGTGTCGGGGTCCATCTGAATGCCCCGTTCGATCTCCGCCTCCTCTTCCGGCGTATTGCGGTAAAACCTGTACGATGCTCCGCTCATATCTCTCATTCTCCCGGTTATTGGCGCGACGCAAGCTGATGATTCGCAATGCGCCGCCTCGCTGCGTGAACACCACGCAATGTACTTTCCCTTCTATCGGCACGAAGCCGACCTCGCGTACCTCGCCGTAGTCGCGACGAGCGTCTGCGTGACACATCACCTCTCGCCACGCGATTTCCCGCGTACGTTCCAGCGACATGCCATGACGATTGACGTTCGCCGCGTCCTTCTGCGGATCGAACAAGATGTCGATGTGCATTATCGTGACTACATGAAAGAAGTTTGACAAGAGGCGTTCAAGCGGCGTCACAAAATTTTTCTTCGTGATCCGAATGAAACAGCCTGCCTTCATTCTTGCTCTTTCGTCACGGTTTCTCTATAGACCGATCGGCTAACGCGCACGTGTGATCCTGCAGTTCTTCCGACGAAGCCCAGTCACCCGGTTGCACATGATCGTTGAGAAGAAAGAATCCGGGCTTGCCATCGGGCAACCATGCGCCGGCCAGCAACAGCGTCTGGTCGCCCATCGTTTGTCCGCGACGCGCCGCGTAACGCGCGAGCAGCGCAAAAGGATCGGTATGCGTAAGATCCGCGTCGTCGATCCGCATGGCGTCGTACCGATGCCCGCGCAAGCGCACCGGCAACGGCGCCCATTCGCGGCCGATGCCCGGCCCGACTTCGCGCAACGTCTGCGCGACGTCGGACGCGAGGCAGTCGATATGAATATGCAACTGGTTCTGCGTGCGCCCGCTTGCCGAGTTGATTGCAAGCGACACTTGATCGCGTGGCAAGGAGCGGCGTAGTTTGTCATCGACATAACGGCGCGCTCGCCATGCGTCGCGCCAATAATTCGGCGTCTGCGGCTCCAGTATCAAGGGACTTTCGATGCCGCTCACACGCGCCGTCGGAATCAACAGATATTGCGCGACGCCCACGATATCCTTCAGCACCGCGTAGCCGTCCGTGAGGTTTACGTCGGCGCATTTCTGCTTGACCGGCGCGCCCTCGGCGGCGGGCTCGCAATAGTCGTGGACGATTTCCCACAGCGCGTTCGGATTCGCCGCGCGCGCAGTGGAAAGCGTCGTGCAGAAGGCCGTCGTGACGGCGAGAAGGCAAAGCTTGTGGAGGTTTCGCATCGGCATGATTCGGGCAGCGCTGGATAAGAGGACAGCGTGCCGGATTATGCTTGCAAGCGTGTGAACATGCTTCGGATGTGACCAAGCCCCGTGCAGCGTCGAGCCACACGAGGCCGGTTCGAACCACTCAGGCGGCCTTCATCGCCTTATCCCCCGCGCGCTCCACCGGATGCTGCTCCTTCAGCTTGTTCTGCACGCGCGCCGCCTCGAAGTACGACGAATTTGGCGGACGCTTCAGGTATTGACCCGCGCCGCGTACCGCGCGCAAATCGCCATCGGTCCAGGCGAGTTCGCCGCGCGTGAGCGTATGCGTGGCCACGCCTTGCACCGTCATGCCCTCGAACACATTGAAGTCCACCTTCTGATGATGCGTCTTTACGGAAATGGTCCGCGTCGCCGCCGGGTCCCACACGACGAGGTCCGCATCCGAACCCACCTGCACCGCGCCCTTCCTCGGATACAGATTGAAGATCTGCGCCGCGTTGGTCGATGTCACGCGCACGAACTCGTTCGGCGTGAGACGCCCCATGTTCACGCCGTGATGCCACAACACCGACATCCGGTCTTCCACGCCGCCGCAGCCGTTTGGAATCTTCGTGAAGTCCTCTCGCCCCATGGCCTTTTGCGATGCACAGAACACGCAATGATCCGTCGCCGTCGTGTGAAGCTGCCCGGACTGCAGCCCGCGCCACAGCGCCTCGCGATGCTCGCTCGTGCGAAACGGCGGGCTCATCACGTGCGCGGCGGCACGCGTCCAGTCGGGATCGCGATACACCGATTCATCGATCACGAGATGCCCCGGCAGCACTTCGCCGAACACACGCAGGCCATCGCTGCGAGCACGCGCGATGACATCGACGGCATCTTTCGCCGATACATGCACAATGTAGATAGGCACGCCGAGCACCTGCGCGATGCGAATCGCGCGATTGGCCGCCTCGCCCTCCACTTCAGGCGGCCGCGAAAGCGGATGCGCCTCCGGTCCCGTGAAGCCCTTCGCAAGCAGTTGCTTCTGCAACTGGAACACGAGCTCGCCGTTTTCCGCATGCACGGTCGGCAGCGCGCCGAGTTCGAGCGAGCGCGTGAAGCTGTTCACGAGCACTTCGTCATCGGCCATGATCGCGTTCTTGTAGGCCATGAAATGCTTGAAGCTGGAGACGCCGTGCTCATGCACGAGCAGGCCCATGTCGCGATGCACCGATTCGTCCCACCACGTCACCGCGACGTGAAAGCCATAATCCGCCGATGCCTTCTCGGCCCAGCCGCGCCACTCCTTGAACGCTGCCATGAGCGGTTGCTTCGGGCTCGGAATCACGAAATCGATGATGCTCGTCGTGCCGCCCGACAAGCCCGCCGCCGTGCCGGTATAGAAGTCGTCGCTGGCGGTCGTGCCCATGAAAGGCAGTTCCATGTGCGTGTGCGGATCGATCCCGCCGGGCATCACGTACTGTCCGCCCGCGTCGACGATCTTCGTGCCCGCCGGTGCTTCGAGATCCGGCCCGATCGCCAGGATCGTGCCGCCGGACGCGGCGTCGGCGCACAACACATCTGCGCGATAGCTGCGTTCTGGATCGATGATGGTGCCGCCGCGAATCAGGGTTGGCATTGTCTTCTCCTTGCGAATCTTGGGCTTCGAAAATTCCTTCGGACGCTCATGCGCTCAGAACCCCGGCCTGCGGGCTGCCACGCAGCTTCATCCACGAACCATACACGAGCGCGGCCAGCACGAGCCCGACGAACCAGGCATACGTATAAAGCATGTTGAAGAACGCCGGCACGTTCGGGAACGACGCGGGGAACGCCGTATGCAGAAAGCCCGGCAAATTGGGCAGCACGCCGACGAGCAGCGCCACGACCGCCGCGATATTCCAGCCGCCGCTATACGAATATTCGCCGTGTTCATCGAAGAGTTCGCGGTGATCGAGCCGGGTGCCGCGAATCAGAAAGTAATCGACCATCAAAATGCCCGCGACGGGCCCGAGCAACGCCGAGTAACCGACGAGCCAGGTAAAGATATAACCCTGCGTGGTGGCGAGAATTTTCCACGGCATCATGACGATGGCGATCGTCGCCGTGATCATGCCGCCCGCGCGATACGAAATGCCCTTTGGCCAGAGACTCGAAAAATCGTAAGCCGGACCGACGAGATTGGCCGCAAGATTGCAGCACATGGTATCGAGCGTGAGGATGACGAGCGCAACGCCCACGCCGATGCCCGTCATGCGGCTCGTCAGGTCGATCGGGTCCCAGATCGCCTTGCCGTAGATCACGACCGTCGCCGATGTCACCACCACCGAAATCACGGACAACAAGGCCATCGGCGCAGGCAGACCGATGGACTGCCCGATCACCTGATCGCGCTGCGAGCGGGCGAAGCGCGTGAAGTCGGGAATGTTCAGCGCGAGCGTCGCCCAGAAGCCGACCATCGCGGTGAGACCCGGCCAGAACGTCGCCCAGAAGAGTCCTTCCTTCTTGCCACCCGCGACGAACTGCGACGGCGCCGACAACATGTTGCCGATGCCGCCCGCCTTGCTCGTCGCCCACCAGACGAGCGCGATGCACATCAGCACCTTGATCGGCGCGGACCAGCTTTCGAGCCAGCGGATCGAATCGGTACCGTGCACGATGAAGTAAATCTGCAGCGCCCAGAACACGAGGAAGCACGCAAGCTGTCCGGCGGAGATGTCGAGAAGCGGCAGCGCCGCGCCGTGCAGCGCGTTGCCCGTGAGAATGTTGAGCAGCGTGTAGATCGCGCTGCCGCCAAGCCACGTCTGAATGCCATACCAGCCGCACGCGACGACGGCCCGCAACAGCGCCGGTAACTTCGCGCCCTGCGTGCCGAACGACGAGCGCACCAGCACCGCGTAAGGAATGCCGTGCTTCGCCCCCGCGTGACCTATCAGGAGCATCGGCACGAGCACGATCACGTTGCCGAGCAACACCGTCACCACCGCCTGCCACGGCGACATGCCCTGCTCGGTGAGCCCCGCCGCGAGCATGTAGGACGCGATGTTCATCACCATGCCAACCCACAGCGCCGCGAAGTGATACCACTTCCACGTGCGCTGCGCGGGACCCGTTGGCGCGAGGTCGTCGTTATACAGGCTGCTCGCCTGCAAGTTGGCCGCGAAATTCGGATCGACAGATTGCGCTGTCTGCTTCATCGGACGAACTCCTGTTGATCGTTGCAATGACTTCAGGCGGCTTTGGCGGCTTCTTCCGCATCGACACGCGCCGGATTGTTCGGATGCGTGGTCCAGTTCGCGTACTCGCCGGCATCGACGCGTTCCATCGTGATGCATTGCTCGACCGGGCATACGTGCATGCACAGATTGCAGCCGACGCACTCGGCATCGACGACTTCGAAGTGACGCTTGCCGTCCTTCTCCTTGAGAATGGCCTGATGCGACGTGTCCTCGCACGCAATATGGCACAGCCCGCACTTGATGCACTTGTCCTGATCGATGCGCGCCTTGATGTCGTACTTGAGATTGAGGTACTTCCAGTCCGTCACGTTCTGCATCGCGCGCCCGCGAATGTCGTCGAGCGTGGCGTAGCCTTTTTCGTCCATCCAGTTCGAGAGGCCGTCAGCAAGATCGGAGACAATGCGAAACCCGTAGTGCATCGCCGCCGTGCACACCTGCACGCTGCCCGCGCCTAGCACCATGAATTCGGCGGCGTCACGCCAGGTGGAGATTCCGCCGATGCCCGAGATCGGCAAATCGGGCGTTTCGGGGTCGCGCGCGATCTCGGCGACCATGTTGAGCGCAATCGGCTTCACGGCCGGGCCGCAGTAGCCGCCGTGCGTGCCTTTGCCATCGACGGTGGGCATCGGCGCCATCTGGTCGAGGTCGACGGAGACGATCGAATTGATGGTGTTGATGAGCGACACGCCATCCGCGCCACCCTTGAACGCCGCGCGCGACCCCATGCGAATGTCGCTGATATTCGGCGTGAGCTTCACGAGACACGGCAACTGCGTGCCTTCCTTCACCCAGCGCGTGACCATCTCGACATACTCCGGCACTTGCCCGACCGCCGCGCCCATGCCACGCTCGCTCATGCCATGCGGACAGCCGAAGTTGAGTTCGACCGCATCCGCGCCGGTGTCTTCCACCTGCGTGAGAATCCACTTCCAGTCTTTCTCGTTGCACGGCACCATCAGCGAGACGATCAGCGCGCGGTCCGGCCAGTCGCGCTTCACTTGCGCGATCTCTTTCAGGTTGATGTCGAGCGGGCGGTCGGTGATCAGCTCGATGTTGTTCAGGCCCGCCATGCGTTGCCCGTTCCATTGCACGGCGCCATAACGCGAACTGACGTTGACCACATGCGGGTCGAGTCCGAGCGTCTTCCATACGACGCCGCCCCAGCCCGCTTCGAACGCGCGGTTGACGTTATACGCTTTGTCGGTCGGCGGCGCCGATGCAAGCCAGAACGGATTCGGCGATGTAATGCCAGCGATAGTGCAGCGAAGATCGGCCATGTTTTTAGCGGCTCCGTATCGAATGCGTTGCGGGGGTTTTATGCGGCCTTGATCGCCGTGAGTTCGAAGGACGCGCCAATGGACGCCGCCGCAAGCTTGCCGTCCTGCACGGCCTGCACGGTGAGATCGAGTCCTTCGTGGGTCGCGCAGTCGCCGCCGGCCCAGACTTTCGCGAGCGTCGTCTGACGGTTCTCGTCGGTGACGATGCGCCCGCCATCGAGACTCAACAATTCCCGGTCGATACCCACCGGCACGAGCGTCTGCCCGATGGCCTTCAGCACCATGTCCGCTTCGATGATCAAGCGCTCGCCCGCGCGGTCGAACTCCACGCCCGTGACGTGTCCGTCCGCGCCGATCAGACGCACGGGGTTCGCATGCGTCACGATGGTCACGTTGTTGTTCTGCGCGAACTCCTGTTCCGCCCAGGTCGCGCCCATGTTCTCGACGCCGCGCCGGTACGCCATGGTCACCGAGGTCGCGCCGAGCTTGCGGCTTTGCACGGCGGCATCGACAGCCGTATTGCCGCCGCCGATCACCACTACACGCCGCCCGACCGGCACGCTCGCGAGGTCATCGGCCTGACGCACTTGCTCGATAAAATCCACCGCGTTCATCACGCCTTCGAGCGACTCGCCTTCCAGCGCCAGCTCACGCACACCCGCCAGACCGAAGCCGATGAACACCGCGTCGTATTGCTTGCGCAGTTCGTCGAGCGTCACATCGCGGCCGAGCGCCACGCCCGTTTTGATTTCGATACCGCCGATCGAATGCAGCCATTCGATCTCGCGTTGCGCGAAGTCTTCCACCGTCTTGTACGCCGCGATGCCGTATTCGTTGAGACCGCCGGGTTTGGCGCGCGCATCGAAAATGATCGCCTGATGGCCGGCCAGCGCGAGGCGATACGCACACGCAAGTCCCGCCGGTCCCGCGCCGACGATCGCGATTCGTCGTCCCGTTTCCGGCGTGCGCTTGAACAAGGGTTCGCCGCGCGCCATCGCCGAATCGGTTGCATGGCGCTGCAGCGCACCGATTCGCACCGGCTCGTCACCCGGATGGTTGCGTACGCAACTACCTTCGCACAGTATTTCGGTCGGACACACCCGCGAGCACATGCCGCCGAGCGGATTGGCCGAGAGAATATCGACGGCCGCGCCTTTGAGATTGCCGTGACTGATCTTGCGGATGAAGCTCGGAATATCGATCTGCGTGGGACAAGCCTGCACGCATGGCGCGTCATAACAGTAATGACAGCGGCTTGCCGCGGCGGCGGCGGCAGTCGCATCGAGCAAGGGCGCGACATCCGAAAACTCGCATGCGAGTTGTTCCTGCGTGAGCCTGTGGCCCGCAATCTTCATGGTCATACGCGTTCCTTCTTCGATATGAGGACGTAGCGATTCCCGCCGTTCGCGCGGGACGACGCGAACGGCGCTTTGGAAAGTATCGACGAATAGCAGTTAAGAGACGGGTTCCGACGCGCGCTCGAGCATGGCGTGCAAAAGCACGTTCGCGCCCGCTTCGATCCATTCCTGCGAGGCGTCTTCTACTTCGTTATGGCTGATGCCGTCGACGCAAGGAACGAATACCATCGATGTCGGCGCGACTTGCGAGAGGTAGCACGCGTCGTGGCCCGCGCCCGACACCATGTCGCGATGCGAATAGCCGAAGCGTTTGGCTGCCGCGCGCACGGAGTCGACGCACGCGGCATCGAACTTGACGGGTTCGTAGTAGAAGATCTGCTCGAGTTCGGTTGTGAGGCCGATGCCGCCCGCAATGCGCTCGACGCCTTCGCGCAGCGCGGCGTCCATCTTCGCGAGCACGGCGTCGTCGGGATGACGGAAGTCCACGGTGAAGAACACGCGGCCCGGAATCACGTTGCGCGAGTTCGGATAGACCTGCATCATGCCGACCGTGGCGCAGGCGAGCGGCGCGTGATCCAGTCCGATGCGGTTGACGAGATCCACCACGCGCGATGCGCCGAGCAACGCGTCTTTGCGGCGCGGCATGGGCGTCGGGCCCGCATGCGCTTCCTGACCCGTCAGTGTGATCTCGTACCAGCGCTGGCCTTGCGCATCGGTGACGACGCCGATGGTCTTATCCTCGGCTTCGAGAATCGGGCCCTGCTCGATATGCAATTCGAACGCCGCGTGCAGCTTGCGGCCGCCGCACGGAACGTCGCCTGCATAACCAATACGTTCGAGTTCTTCGCCGATGGTCTTGCCATCGACGTCCTTGCGCGACAACCCGTAATCGAGCGAGAACACGCCTGCGAATACGCCCGATGCGACCATCGCCGGCGCGAAGCGGGAGCCTTCTTCGTTGGTCCAGATGACGACCTCGACGGGATGCTCCGTCTCGATCGCGTGATCGTTGAGCGTGCGGATTACTTCGAGGCCGCCGAGCACGCCGTAGATTCCGTCGAAGCGGCCGCCTGTCGGCTGAGAATCGGCGTGAGAGCCCGTCATGACGGGCAGCGCGTCGGGATGACGGCCCGCGCGGCGCATGAACACGTTGCCCATCTGGTCGACGCTCACCGTGCAGCCCGCTTCTTTCGCCCAACTCACGATGAGATCGCGCCCTTCCTTGTCCAGATCGGTCAGCGCGAGCCGGCAGACACCGCCTTTGGGCGTTGCGCCGATCTTCGCCATCGACATCAGGCTATCCCACAGACGTTGACCGTTGACCTTGATGGACGTGTCGAGACCAGCCTCTCTCATTGCATCCGTAACCGCGTTCATGCGCCTCGCTCCTTACGATGAACTTCGTATGTCGGGGACTGCTTTTCGTGCATCCGGCGCGCGGCGGGTGCAGACTTGCACGCACGCGGTGCATGCTTTTACTTGTACGATCGATGCTGCATTCGAGCCATTCGGTTTCGCTTCAAATCCTGTCCGACTGGACAGGTTGTAGCCGATTAAAATAAGCAAATCAACGTCTTTCGTGTTGAAGCGAACAGAGCGAGAAGCGTGCCATTGCGCTGCAGCATCACTTGGTCGAACTTGCTGAGGCATGCAGAATTGAGAACAGCGCGGCATGCACGAACGCCGCAAATCAGGCACGATGCGGCACACGAGGCCTACGGAAGGAACAATGAGACACGACGAAGCGTCGCCCGGCATCGAAGAAAGCAGTAACGCCGTTCCGCCTTTGCGGCGGCGCAAGGCACAAATTCGCGAGACCAACGAGGCTCACCTTTTGGCTTGCGCCGAAGCCGTTTTCGCCGAGAAAGGACTCGAAGGCGCGAGCACCGCGATGATCGCCGAGCGCGCCGGCCTGCCGAAAGCCAATCTGCATTACTACTTCCCGACCAAGCTCGCGCTCTATCGACGCGTGCTCGAAGACCTCTTTGAAGACTGGCATCGCGCGGCGGATACGTTCGAATGCAGCGACGATCCTGCCGAAGCAATCGGCGGTTATGTGCGCGCAAAGATGGAGTTGTCGCGGCGCCGGCCGCTCGGATCGAAAGTCTGGGCAAGCGAGATCATTCACGGCGCGCATCACATGCAAGACGTGTTGAACGAACGCGTAAAACCGTGGCTCGATACGCGCGTCACGGTAATCGAAGGATGGATCGCGCGTGGACTGCTTGCGCCTGTCGAACCGCAGACCTTCATGTTTCTGATATGGGCGATCACTCAGCATTACGCCGATTTCGACGCGCAGATTCGCGCGCTGAAGGGCAAGCGCGCGCTGACTCGAAAGGCGTTCGACGAGGAGACCGAGGAAGTCGTGCGGCTGGTGCTTCGCGCGTGTGGCGCGCGTTCGCCGGGCAACGAAATCCGATAGCCGCCTAGGTGGCGGCCAGCGTTATTTCAAAAACAGTGCAGGCACGCCGTTTTTCACTTCGCGCGAGTTGAATTCGACGACCTTGCTCGTGTTGTTTTTAATGCAGATAGCAATTTCAGGCGCCTTCGCGGCAATTTGCTGCTTGACGTATGCGTCGATGGAATTTATCCGGAGTTTATTAACGTTGTCGAGATAGATAGCGCCAACGGACTGCGGCGTGCAGGCACTTCCGGTAGGTGGCTTGTTTTGATCGTCCCAATTGGTTGCGGCGGCGAATAGGTACAAGTAGACCGCCGTGGAGTCGGTGACGTCGCCACCCTGAGTCTGTATGAACGCGGTTTGATAGGTGTAGTCCGTGATTACGGGCGTCGGAAACTTCATGAAAATAATGTCGCCCGGACCTACGCGCAGTTTCTCGTCTGCATTGTGCGGAGTGCCGCCGGAGTCAAGCCACGTATCCGAATTGGACTTTACGTAGTAAGTCGGAATATCGCTGCTGCACGCGGTGTTTCCATTATTGGAACAATTGTCGGTTGCGTATTGAAGGCTATCCGGCTTCCATGCATTGATAAAGTCGGCGTGAGCGGTATATAAACTGCCCCATTGCGGCGTCAGCACGCCGTTCACCATGATCGGGTCCATCGACAACTGCGCGCCGTTCAGATCGCCGTTATTGCCAAGCGTGTATTGCAAGTTTAATTGCAACTGCTGAATCTTGATCGGATAAGCTTCGGGACATGAACCATCTTTGTTATTGTGGTAAGCCATGTTCTGAACGCCCGAGGAGAAATCCGGTTTAATGTGCTCGCCGTCCCAACAGTCTGGAAAATTGATCACGATGTCAAACTGGGCGTTGCCGTTCACAACGGTACAACTCGTCGGCGGGTTCGCCATGTAGCCCACATTCTGGCAAAAATATGCAATAGCCGGATTTGCCGCGGTTCCGTGGTGGTCGCCGGCGAGCATCTCCAGACCCTGCGGGATAGCGGTGACGACCGGGAGTTCGGTATTCTTTTGGTAGTAGGTCTTCTGGAAGTCGGGGACCACTATTCCGGCGGCGCGCTTCAATTGCGGCACCCAATAAGCGGACGCATCGGCAGTAATGTTACACGTCGTGGCTTTATTCACATTCAGCTTTGCGAGGTCGCTGAAGGCATCGGTCGATCGGTTGCCGAAAAAATCGTGCTGCATGGCAAGTCCGGGTAATCCGTAACGAACAATGGAATCGTCGGGCTTCGTGTGAGAATACGCGCACTGTACGCTGAACTGACCGGCATAAACGCCGGTTGTCGTAGCTGCTAGGAGGATTAGCAATAGAAGTCGCAGCAAGGAGGTGGCTTTTTTCATGACTATTCTCAGCTCTCTCGATAAAGTAAAATGCTCGCCGCAAGCATTGATTCACGTTGAATATCGACCGTTGAATTTATTGGCCGTCGTTCTGCCACATGAATTCTAGGATACCGGGACATCGAGAGAGCCTCGTTTTATTATTTTATTGACGCTCCTTTGCAAGTACGCGCGATATTTAACTCGTGCACATAAGCCGACTCATTTCGAAAGTGAACAAAACCGATCTGCGTTTCTTTTTTCGCGCCGATTAAATCGAGCGATCACCGCATTAAACAACGCGTCGAAATAAAAAACGCCGGCCGCAAAAATCGCGGTCGGCGTTCCTGGTGCTGCTTACTGCAGAACTGCTCTACTACGCTTCTCGCAAGTTACTACGCTTTCTGCCATCTACCTCACCTTCAACTGCCACTGCCACCACCACTGCAACTTGCCGGTATTCGATCTATTAATGACCGAAGTAGACCGAGTTACGATCCGAGATCGACGCTGACGGACGTGCGCCCGCTTGCGACGAACCCGCAGTCGATGCGCCGTACGACGACGTACCTTGCTGTGCATCCACGCGCGCTTCGGCTGCCTGAATGTTTTGCGGGTAGAACGCGTGGTCCGTCGACGGGTTATAGCCAGCCTTTTCCAACTGGACCAGCTCGGCGCGAACTTCTGCGCGGGTCACAGGGCCGTTGCTTTGTGCAAAGGCGAAAGTCGGAGCGGCCAGAGCCGAAGCAATAACGAGAGCCGGAACGAAAGACTTGATCATGATGAACCTCCTGGGATTTTGTTTTGAAATCGAAGACGAAGCCGGAAGCTTTTAAACAGTTTCTGATTTCGTTTCGCTTGAAAACAGTGTAGGAGGGACGCGACCTAGGGGAAACCCCGATTTGCAGGAAATATATTTGTCGAAGTCGCAACAATGGCGCATGCGCAACTGCAAGTCTTCAGCAGTTCGACAGACGTTAAGTTATTGTTTGTAATGATTTTCCACGCCAGATGAGGGCACTACAATCAGTGCTGCCCAAAAACATCATTACAGCGGCGTCAGACAATGGTCATACTGACGCCAGCTAAATTCAGGGCTCTTTCACATGCTCCAACGCCGCGACGACCAACTCCCGCAACAAGGGCTGAACGTCGCTCGCGCGCGCCTCATCGTAGGAATAAGGCGGTGCCTCGTTCATGTAAGTAGCCTGCGTGAGCTCCAGTTGCACCGCGTGAATCCCGTTGGCCGGCTGACCGTAGCGACGCGTTATGTAACCGCCCTTGAAGCGCCCGTTAGCCACCGTTGTGTAACGTCCGTCCGACTCCACGACCTGCGCGAGCCGCTCGGCCAGTTCAGGCGCCGCTGATGCTCCATCCGCCGTGCCGAAGTTGAAATCCGTGAGCCGGCCATTGAAGAAGCGCGGCACGACTGAGCGAATGGAGTGCGCCTCCCACAGCAACGCGTGCCCATGTTCCTCGCGCAAGGCGGCAAGTTCGGAAGCGAGCGCATCGTGATAAGGCTGCCAGTAGAGCGCGCGGCGCGCCTCGATCTGTTCGCGTGAAGGCTTATGACCTTCGAGATAAAGCGGCTCTTTCTCGAACGTATCGACGGGACAGAGGCCAGTCGTATCGCGGCCCGGATAGAGATTGGCGTCATCGGGCGGACGATTCAAATCGATGACATAGCGCGCGAATTGCGGCAGCAGAATCGACGCGCCCATCTCGCGCGCAAAGTCATAAAGCCGTTCGAGATGCCAGTCGCAATCATCCACTTTCCGCGCGACCGGCGTCATTTCTTGCGCGAGCCCGTCGGGTATACGCGTGCCGCGGTGCGGGATCGAGATGAGCAACGGCGCCGTGCCGCGCTCGAGCGTGTAGATCGCACAATCGTCCATGTGATGCCTCGCGTTTCAGTAGTCGATGAATGAACGCAGTGCGTCTTCGTCCGCCTGACAACTTGCGTCGATGATCTTGCATCCGCCGACGAAGACGTCGCGTTTCGGCGATTCACCATGCTCGCAGAAAACCGTATCGGAAAGCCAGCTTTTGGAGCCGCGTTCCTCCGTCGAGCGCGGCATCGAAAAGACAGTTGGCGCGATGCCGCACGCGTTGGCCGTCTTCCATCCATTCGAGCATCATGTTGCGTTGCCAGCCATCGGGCATCTGGCGCGATCCACGCGTTCACGGCGTATGGATGCCTATCTGCAACCACGACGCATCTTGCGATGCTTCGCACGCGACGCGTCCGTCCGCGCTTTCGATACGCAAGCTGTCGCCCGCTGCGAGCGCGATGCGTTCTCCATGGGCCAGCATGACGTTCAACATGCCGCGCGCGCAATGCAAAAACGTCACGTCGTGGTCCGGCGTCCATTCATGCGACTCGAAGCGGCTCGTCACCGAAGCATGCGCGCGACCGCGACGCGTCATCACGTTGAAGTCGCGCGTCGGACCTTGCACGAGCGCCGCGTGGATGGGCGTTTCGCCGGCAAAGCGCGCCATCGCGAGCGGCTCGTTCAACGTGTGCACATAGTCGGGTTCGGCGAGCGTCATGCCCGCGCCATCGAGCAGGATCAGCACGCGATCCACGCCCGCGAAGCTCGAAAACGCGCCATCCGCCGACACATCCGCGATGGAAAGCCGCCACGCGAACGTATCCATCGACGCGCCTTCCGGTTCCGCCGCGAGTTCGCGCGTAATGCCGCCGCCGTTCTTCCACGGCACGGCCGCGAGCGATGATGCGCGCAGGACGGTTGCCATGATCAAAAGTGGCCGGTGAACTGATAGCGGTCGCCGGGATGCCACAGATTCGCGACCGACGCCACCGTGTCGCGCGACCATGTTCGCCGATGCAGCAGCAGACACGGCTCGTGATCTTTCATCGCGAGCGCATGGCGAATCTCCGGCGATGGCAACGACGCCTCGATCCGATATTCAACCCGCTGCAAGGGCGCGGCAACCATCAGATATTGATTCGGCGTGATCTTCGTGAAGTCCTGACGCGCGTACTCCGGCGCAATGGCCGGGTTCACGTAGCGCTCTTCGAGTTGCACGGGCTCGTCGTTCTCGAAGTGCAGCACACGCGAATGAAACACGGGACTGCCGAGCGCAAGCTGCATTTCGGCGGCTAGCGCTTCATCGACGATAGAGGCACCCAGATGCAGCACCGCCGCGCGATACGCATGCCCGCGCGCGACGATTTCATCGGAGATACTGCGAATCTCGACCAGTGTCGAAGCGTATTTCGGCTGCGCCACGAACGTGCCCGCGCCCTGCACACGCGTGAGCACCTGTTCGGCCGTCAGTTCACGCACCGCGCGATTCACCGTCATGCGCGCCACTTTGAACTCGCGCGCGAGCTCGTTCTCGGAGGGCACCTGATCGCCCTCCTTCCATTCGCCGCCGTGAATGCGCTCGAGGATGTAGTCCTTGATCTCCTGATACGCGGGCGTGCTCATGCGCTTCGATCCGCGCTCTGTTCCGAGGCAAAGGAAAACGGACTGTGCTTTGCAATCTCGCCCGCCTGCACGAGCGTCGCAATGGCGGCGATATCGGGCGCGAAGTAATGATCGAGGTCGTAATGCGCGACTTGCGCGCGGATGGTCTGCATCACGTCGATAAGTGGCGCGCTCGTGCGATGCGGCGCGCGCAGATCGACGCCTTGCGCTGCCGCAAGCAGTTCGATGGCGAGAATATTGGCCGTGTTGCTCGCGATATCGCCGAGCTTGCGCGCGGCAAAGGTCGCCATGGAAACGTGATCTTCCTGATTCGCCGAGGTCGGCAAGGAATCCACGGAAGCAGGATGCGCGAGCGTCTTGTTCTCGGACGCGAGCGCCGCCGCCGTCACATGCGCGATCATGAAGCCGGAGTTCACGCCGCCATCGCGTACGAGAAACGGCGGCAAGCCGGAAAGCGTCGAGTCGATCAGAAGCGCGATGCGGCGCTCGGCCAGCGCGCCGATTTCGGCGGCGGCGAGCGCGAGGTTATCGGCGGCGAAGGCAACGGGTTCCGCGTGAAAGTTGCCGCCTGAGAGCACTTCGCCCGTGTCCGGGAAAATCAGCGGATTGTCGGAAACCGCATTCGATTCGATCAAGAGCACGTCGGCCGCATGACGCATCTGATCCAGACACGCGCCCATCACTTGCGGCTGACAGCGCAGGCTGTACGGGTCCTGAACCTTCTCGCAATCGGCGTGCGACAGGTTGATGCCCGAGCCCGCCAGCAACGTGCGATACGCCGCCGCCGAATCGATCTGCCCGCGATGTCCGCGCAACTCATGGATACGTGCATCGAACGGCACGACGGAGCCCGCGGCCGCGTCGACGGACAGCGCGCCCGCAACGAGGCCGGTGCAAAACAGGTCCTCGATGGCAAAGAGGTTGTAAAGCGCGAGCGCCGCCGATGCCTGCGTGCCGTTCAACAGCGCGAGCCCTTCCTTCGCCTGCAACGTGAGCGGTTCGAGCCCGGCCAGCTTGAGGCCATCTAGCGCGCTTGCGCGTTCGCCGCGCACCATGACTTCGCCGATACCGAGCAGCACCGTCGACATATGCGCGAGCGGCGCGAGATCGCCCGACGCGCCGACCGAGCCTTTCACGGGGATGACGGGCAATACATCGGCATTGAAAAGCGTGACGAGGGCGTCGATCAATTCGCGGCGAATGCCCGAATGGCCGCGCCCGAGACTCGACAGCTTGAGGGCCATCAAAAGACGCACGACCGGTCGCGACATCGGTTCGCCGACGCCGACCGCATGCGACAGCACCAGGTTGCGCTGCAGAAGTTCGAGCTGATCGGCGGGAATGTGAGTGTTGGCGAGCCGCCCAAAGCCCGTATTGATGCCGTAGGCCGGATCACCCTTGGCGGCGATCGCGGCAACGGCGCGCGCGCTCGCGTCGATGGCGGCGAAGCTCGCGGGATCGAGATTCAGCGAATCCGATCCGCGCGCGATGCGGCGTAATTGCGGCAGCGTGAGCTTGCCAGGCGTGAGCGTAATCATGTTTCTTCCTGTCTATACAAGTTAGGCACAAGTCTAAACGGGCAGAAAGGACGAAACAAGGGGATATCCGGGATTACACCGAGGCAATCCCGAACATAGCGCTTGACTTGTCTATACAGCTACAGCACTTTCTCCATCACGAGTTGCGCGAAGCGCTGCCCCCGCACCTCGACAGCCCGCGCAAGCAGCATGGTGAAGCCGCAATACTCGAAGAACGGCTGCGAGCCCAAGCTCGCATACGTGTGCAGCACGCGCATGCCGTTTTTCTCGGCAAGCTCCTCGATGGACGCGAGCAGCGCGGTGGCCACGCCTTTGCGCTGATGCCTCGGCTCGACGAACATCATGTCGATGAGCCCGTTTTCGTGGACATCGGCGAAACCGGCGAGCTCGTCGTCCGTGAATGCCACCCAGGTTGGCCGGCTGAGGCGGGCGGCATGCCACTCCTCGCGGTCGGTTTGCGCCCAGGCATCGATTTGTGCCGGGCTGTAGTACTCGGACGCGCTTTCACGAACGGCGCGCACGAACAGATCGATTACGCCGTCGAGGTCACTCGCCTGGTACGGTCTGATGTCAACTCTCGGGAACTGGGACTCGAACTCGACCATCTCATCACCTTCGTATTGCAGTCAAAAGAAACAAGCCGCGTGCGCGAAGCAGCGGCGAAAGAGCGTGAAGACACGCGGGAAAAAAGTAGGAGTTCATGCGGAACGCGGCGCTGCGGCAACGTGCGTGGATCAGCTGACCCAGGCCACCGTCGCAATACCGAGCGCGGTCATTGCGAGCGACGCGCCGACGTGCAGCGCGATCTCCGCGAGCGCCCAGCCGGGCCGCCCTTGCTGAAGATGCGCGACCACTTCGGCCGAGAACGTGGAGAACGTGGACAAGCCGCCCATCAGACCGGTCGTGACGAAGAGACGCCATTCAACGGAGATGTCCGGCAAGCGCGCAAAGGTCGCGACCGCCACGCCGATGATGTATCCGGCAATCACATTCGATGCAAAGGTGCCGAGCGGCAGGTTTGGAAAGATTCCATTGAGGCGCAAACCGAGCGCCCAACGAAGCAGCGATCCCAGCCCGCCGCCTATTCCCACCGCGATGATCGACAAATACATAAATAAAATCGATGTGATTGAAAGGTTGTCCGCACTCGGGATGCGCTCAGGCGTCAGTGGCAAGCCGCTCGATCAGCGCCGCGCGGCTCGTCTCGACGATCCACTGCTCGGCGTGCCGCAGCCGCGCCGCCCATGTGCCATTGCGCCGCTCTTCCCAGCAACCGGCTTCGTGGCCGTCGATGAAAAGCGAGCCGCGCATGACGAGTTGCGGAGCGGCGGGATCGAGCGTCGCATCGTCGTTGTGTTCGAGCTTCACGTCGTGCATGAAAGCGCCTGCAAAAAATCGTTGAAGAAAGTACCGTGCCGATGACCGATCAGCCAAGACCTCCATTCTAACGATAGTTCCTCCGTTCACCGTAACATGAAGGACATTGCCGAAAGGCAATTGAGTGTGCGTACGACCTGTTCGATGCCGGGCGCATCGAAGGCGAGCGTGACGGCATCGAGCCGTTCGAGCGTCGGCCACTGACAGAAGAGATCGGCATAAGCGGAGCTTTGCGTGCGCAGTTCGCAACGGCGTGAGTCCGGTGCATGGTGTGCGCGTGAACTTGAATGACGCGAGGCCTCGACCGTCTCCTTCGCCGCGCGCCTGATCGATGCGCACGCGGCTTCAGGCGTATCCGTAACGCCGCTCGAATAGCCGTGCGCCGTCTTCACGCAAACGAAGTTCGCATCCGGGAACACGGGCAAGGTCTCCGCGCCGAACACGTCGTCGCCCGTGATGAGCGCGACGCGTGCGCCGCGCGCCTCGGCAAGCTGCCCATAGAGCGCGGCCTCGCCAACCTCTTCTCCGTCGAGCATCACGCGCGCAAATGCAGCGCTGTTGATGGTATGCGCGAGAATTCCGCGACTCTGCGCCCGCGCGTGATAGCCGACCATGAACACCAGTTCCGGCGATGCCTCCAGTCCCGCCATCATGCCGAGCGTGCGCGGCTTGCCGAGCACGAGACGCGCGCGCGGATCGAACGCGTTCGGCAATAGATTACGAAAGCCGCCGTGAGAATCGTTGACCCAGACTTCGGTCGCGCCGCCATCGAAGGCACCGAGCACGGCGGCGTTCGCTTCGTTCGTCATGAAGCGGCGCGCCTGTTCGTATTCGCCGTTGCCCGCGCGCGTTTGCTCCGGATGGAACACGCCCGCGACGCCTTCAATATCCACCGAAATCAACACTTTCATTGGCTTTTCCACACTTCGTTGAGCGACGCGCGACGATGCCCGTCGCGGCCCGTGACGCTTTCGGCGCTGAAGAGCGCGTCGAGAATGGCCTGTTCGGTGGCGTCCGCCACGCATTGAAAGAGCGGATCGAGACGCGCGTCCGGCAGCAAGCGCGGCAAGTCGATGAACTCGGCGTCATGAGGCACGGTGTACGCCGTCGAAAACGCCAGCGCAATGTCGCCGCTACCGTGACCGAAGACCGAACCGGTGCGCGCGAGCCCGGCTGCGGCGCGCATGGCGAGACGGCGAAGCTGCCGCGCATCGAGCGGTGCGTCGGTGGCGATCAGCATGATGATCGAACCTTGCTCGCGTTGTGGCGCCTGCGCTTGCAGCGTGTGTCCAATGGCATCGCCGGCAATCGTGAGTTGCGGCAAGCGTCCGAAGTTGGCGAGCACGAGCGCGCCCGTGGTGTAGCGTTCATCGCCGATATCGACGACACGCGAGGCCGTGCCAATCCCGCCCTTCAAGTCGAAGCACGACAT
This sequence comes from Caballeronia sp. HLA56, assembly GCF_054655155.1. Classification (NCBI taxonomy): domain Bacteria; kingdom Pseudomonadati; phylum Pseudomonadota; class Betaproteobacteria; order Burkholderiales; family Burkholderiaceae; genus Caballeronia; species Caballeronia sp. HLA56. The sequence goes on from NZ_BAAHOB010000001.1 coordinate 999,067, forward strand.
GCCGCGTCCCGCGCCCACGGCGCCGCGCGCGAAGTCCGGCGAACACGAAGCGAGCGCATGCCGGTAATGCGCTTCTTCGACGGCGAACGCCTGCATGTCGTTCAGAAAGCCGTCGTTGCATTCGAGCACTAGCGGATTCACGCTCGGCCAGTCGCGGCCAATGCGCGGATTGCCTTCGAGCGCCGCGCGGATCTGCGCGTTCGCCACCGTGCCGGCCGCGAAGGTGTTGGTGAGCGCGACAGGCGTTTCGATCACGCCGAGTTCATCGATCTGCACGAGCCCGACGCTCTTGCCGAAGCCGTTGATGACGCATGCCGCCGCTGGCGTCTTGTTGCGATACGCATCGCCGTCATGCGCGCGCACCACCGTCACGCCGGTTTGAATCGCGCCATCGGCGAGGGTGTAATGGCCAACGCTCACGCCCGTCACGTCCGCGATACTGTTGCGCGCGCCCGCGTCGAGCACGCCGATATGCGGCGGCTTCACGGCCGGTCGAGCTTGGGATCGAGCGCGTCGCGCAGACCGTCGCCGAGCAGATTGAACGCAAGCACCGTGAGAAAGATCGCGAGGCTCGGGAAGATGGCGACATGCGGTGCCATCGCCATGTCGGCGCGGGCTTCGTTGAGCATCGCACCCCACTCGGGCGTCGGCGGCTGCGCGCCAAGGCCGAGAAACGAGAGACTCGCCGCCGTGATGATCGACGTGCCGATACGCATGGTGAAATACACGACGACCGAGGAAATGGTCCCCGGCAGAATGTGCCGCATGATGATGGTCCAGTCCGACGCGCCTATGCTGCGCGCCGCCTCGATATACGTCAGGTGCTTGAGCGCGAGCGTATTGCCGCGCACGAGCCGCGCGAACGCGGGAATGCTGAAGATAGCCACCGCGCAGATCACGTTGATCATGCCGTTACCGAGAATGGCCACCACGCCGATGGCGAGCAGAATGCCGGGGAACGCGAACAGCACGTCTGAAATACGCATGACGATGCGGTCCCACCAGCCTTCGTAGTAGCCCGCGAGCAGCCCGAAGAACGTGCCGATCACCGCGCCGATCACGACCGACAGCAAGCCCGCCGAGAGCGAAATGCGGCTGCCGACGAGAATGCGGCTCAAAATGTCGCGGCCGAGCGAGTCGACACCGAACCAGTGCGCTGCCGAAGGCCCCGCGTTGAGCGCGTCGTAATCGAAATAATTTTCCGCGTCGTAAGGCGCGATATACGGCGCGATCACCGCGATCAGGATCAGAAGCACGACGAACACGGCCGCCGCGAGCGCCACGGGCTGACGCTTGAGCTTGCGCCAGAACTCCGTCCACGGCGTGCGGATCTCCTGTTGCGGCGCGACCGCGACCTTCGCCTCTGTGGCTGTCACACTCATGCGGTCCTCACTTGAAACGAATGGTCGGGTTGATGACCGCGTAGAGGACATCGACCACCAGATTGATGACGATGAACTCCAGCGAAAACAGCAGCACTTCGGCCTGGATCACGGGATAGTCGCGCATCTCGACGGCATCGACGAGCAGGCGCCCGAGCCCCGGCCAGTTGAACACTTTCTCGACCACGATCGAGCCGCCCAGCAGGAAGCCGAACTGCAGGCCCATCATGGTGACGACGGGGATCATCGCGTTACGCAGGCAGTGTTTGACGATAACCATCGGCTCGTGCACGCCCTTCGCGCGCGCGGTGCGCACGAAGTCCTCGCCGAGCACTTCGACGAACGACGCGCGCGTGAAGCGCGCCATCACGGCGGCCACGGCCGCGCCGAGCGTGAGCGACGGCAGCACGTAGCTCTGCCACGAGCCATCGCCGACGATAGGCAGCCAGCCGAGCTTCACCGAAAAGATTTCCATCAGCAACATGCCGAGCGCGAAGGCGGGAAACGAGATGCCCGATACCGCGATGGTCATGCCGAGCCGGTCCGGCCACTGGTTGCGCCAGACCGCCGAGACGATGCCTATCGCCATGCCGAACGCCACGGCCCACGCCATGCTCGCGAGCGTGAGCCAGAGCGTCGGCATGAAGCGCTCGCCGATCTCCGTGCTCACCGGCCGCTTGCTGCGCGTGGACATGCCGAAGTCGAAATGCACGATCTTGCCGAAGAAGCTCGCGAATTGCTGCGGCAAGGGCTTGTCGAGACCGAGATCGGCCCGCACGAGCGCAACCGTCGCCTGATCCGCTTCGGGCCCGGCGGCCAAACGCGCGGGATCGCCCGGCAACATGTGCACGAACAGAAACACCAGCACCGCGACGATGAAGAGCGTCGGCAAGAGCCCGAAGAGGCGTTTGGCGAGGAAGGTAAGCATCGTCGAGGCGCTTTACTTGATCGCGATGTCGTCGAAATTGAACGAGCCGTCGGGCATGACGTAAGCGCCCGTCAGACGCTTGCTGCGCGCATACACCACTTTCTCCGTGACGAGGAAGATCCACGGGGCGTCGTCCCAGATGCGCTTTTGCGCGTCGGCGTAAAGCTGCGTCTTCTCCTTTCGGTCGGTCGTGGTGAGCGCCTTTTGCAGATCGGAATCGACGGTATCGTTCTTGTAATAGGCCGTGTTGAAGAGCTTCGGCGGAAACGACGAACTCGCGAGCAAGGGCGAGATGGCCCAGTCCGCTTCGCCCGTCGACGACGACCAGCCGACGTAGTACATGCGCACCGGCGCGGTGGCCGGCTCCGGTGCGCTTTCCACGCGCTGCACGCGCTGGCCGGCTTCGAGCGCTTCGATCGTGGTCTTCACGCCCACTTGCGCCAGCTGCTGCTGCACGAACTGGATGATCTTCTGCGCCGTCGTGTGGTTATAGCCCGACCACAACACGGTCTCGAAACCGTTCGGATAACCCGCTTCCTTCAGCAGCTCGCGCGCCTTGGCCGGATCGTATTTCCACGGCCCGAGCTTGGTGGAGAAGTCCACGCCCGGCGGCGCCACGCCTTCGGACGGCACCGCGTAACCGGCAAATGCAACCTTCACGAGCGCGTCCTTGTTGATCGCATAGTTGAGCGCTTGACGCACCTTCGGATTATCGAAAGGCTTCTGCGACGTGTTCATGCTCACGTAGCGCTGAATGATGGAAGGCGCCGCGATCAGATCAACCTTCGGGCTCGCCTTGAGCGTCGCGGCCTGCTCGAACGGAATCGAAAAAGCGAAGTCCGCTTCGCCCGTTTGCATGAGCGCGGCGCGCGTGTTGTTATCGACCACCGGCTTCCAGTCGATCATGTCGATCTTCGGATAGCCCTTCTTCCAATAGCCCGCGAACTTCTTCACCTTCAGGTCGTCGGTCTGCTTCCATTCGACGAACTCGAACGGTCCCGTGCCGACCGGATGAAACGCGATGTCCTTGCCGTATTGCTTCAACGCGGTGGGCGAAATCATCACGCCCGCCGGATGCGCGAGCACGTTGATGAACGCGGAAAACGGCATCTTGAGCGTGATCTTCACCGTGTACGGATCGATCACTTCGGTCTTCTCTATCTTGTTGAAAAGACCGTAGCGCTTGAGCTTGTTGTTCGGGTCCGTGACCCAGTCGAAGGTTGTCTTCACGGCTTCGGCGTTGAAGTCGGTGCCGTCCTGAAACTTCACGCCCTGCCGCAGCTTGACCGTGTAGACCTTCGCGTCCGGACTCGCTTCGTAGCTCGTCGCGAGCACGGGCTGAATCTTCATGTCCTTGTCGAAGCCGAAGAGCCCTTGATAGAACGACTTGGCGACCGCTTGCGAGAGCGTGTCGTTGGCATCGTAGGGGTTCATCGTCGTGAAGGTCGAGGCCACCGCCATCACGGCGGTGCTCTGGGCAAACGCGGGCGCGGCGGCAAGCGCGCTGAATACGCATGCGCTCGCGGCTAAAAGCGCGCGCATGGAGCTGGATTTCGTTGACGGCATCGTTAGACTCCTTTGACTTGACTGATCTTGACTAGCGCTTAATAAGCGCCGCCGACATGATGCTCGGCGACATAATGGTCCGGGCCGACCGCAACGAGTTTCGCCACCACCGGTTCGTCGCCGAGTTTGCGAATGGGGCTCGGTATTTCGTCGGCGGCGAGCATGCGTTTGGCGTGACGGCGCGCGGGATCGGCCACCGGCACCGCGCTCATCAGCTTTCTCGTGTACGGATGACGCGGCGCTTCGAACACCGCCGCGCGCGGCCCGATCTCGACGATCTGCCCGAGATACATCACCGCCACGCGATGACTCACGCGCTCGACCACCGCCATGTCGTGCGAGATGAAGAGATACGCGACGCCGAGTTCGCGCTGCAGATCGAGCATGAGATTGACGATCTGCGCGCGCACGGAGACATCGAGCGCGGAGACGGATTCATCGGCGATCACGACTTTCGGGTTCAATGCAAGCGCACGCGCAATGGCGATCCGTTGACGTTGCCCGCCCGAGAATTCATGCGGATAACGCTGCGCGGCTTCGGGCGGCAAGCCGACTTTTTCGAGCAGCCAATCCACGCGTTGTTGCGCTTCCCGTCCGCTTGCGACGTTGTGGACGAGGAGCGGTTCCATCACGGAAAAGCCCACGGTCAAACGTGGATTCAGCGAGGCGAACGGGTCCTGAAAGATGAACTGGATATTGCGGCGCAGCGCCTGAAGTTCGGGGCCTTTCAGCGCGCTGATGTCGCGTCCGTCGAATTCGATGGAACCGCTCTGGCTTTCGACGAGCCGCAAGAGCGAGCGCCCCGTGGTCGACTTGCCGCAGCCCGATTCGCCGACGAGCGCAAGCGTCTCGCCCGGACGCAGATCGAAACTCACGCGCTCGACCGCATGCACCGCCGCCGTCGTGCGTCCGAAGATGCCGGTCTTCACCGGAAAGCGCGTGACCAGATCGCGCACGCGCAAAATTGGCCGCGCGGTTTCGTCGATGGCGGGCTGCGTCTCTCTTTCGACCGCCGCGGATGGCCGCAGCGCGCTGGCATCGTCGGGGGCGAGTTCGGCAGGCTCCACTTCGAGAATCGGAAACTTGGCGGGGCGATCGGTGCCCTGCATCGCGCCGAGCGTCGGCACGGCGGCGAGCAGCGCCTTCGTGTACGGATGCCGCGGACGCGCGAACAGCGCGTCGGATTCGGCTTCCTCCACCTTCTCGCCGCGATACATCACCAGCACGCGATCCGCCACTTCCGCGACCACGCCCATGTCGTGCGTGATGAAGATCACGGCCATGTTCATCTCGTCCTGTAGGCCGCGCACGAGTTGCAGAATCTGCGCCTGAATGGTCACGTCGAGCGCGGTGGTCGGTTCGTCGGCAATGAGCAGCGCGGGCCGGCACGAAAGCGCCATGGCGATCATCACGCGCTGCCGCATACCGCCCGACAACTGATGCGGATAGCGCCCGAACACGCGGCGCGCCTCGGGAATGCGCACGAGATCGAGCAGACGCAGCACTTCGTTCTTCGCCTCCGCGCGGCTCTTGCCCTGATGCAGCGCGATGGCTTCCGCGATTTGATCGCCCACCGTGAACACTGGATTGAGCGAGGTCATCGGCTCCTGGAAGATCATCGCGATATCGGCGCCGCGCACGCCGCGCATCGTGGCGGACGAGGCTTGCGCCAGATCGAGCACTTGCCCGCTGCGTCGCCGGAACGCCATGCTGCCTGCCGTCACCGCGCCGCCGCCGTGTTCGACGAGACGCATGAGCGCAAGCGACGTCACCGACTTGCCCGATCCCGATTCGCCGACAATGGCGAGCGTCTCGCCACGATCGACGGCAAAAGACATGTTGCGCACCGCTTCGACCGTGCGCGAGCGCGAGCGGAAAGTGACGGAGAGATCGCGTACGTCGATGACGCGTGCGTCGGGTAACGTCGTCATGTGCGGTAGATCGCCGTGAAGGGTTGCTCGCCCACGCGCGCGAACCCGCGATACATCCCTTCGGTATTGAACGGCAGCGTGACATTGCCCTTTGCATCGACGGCGATGAGCCCGCCGCGTCCATCGATACGCGGCAGCTTGTTCATCACGACATCGCGCGCGGCGACTTCGAGCGGCAGCCCGCGATATTCCATCTGCGCCGCCACGTCGTAGGCAGCCAGCATGCGCATGAACATCTCGCCCGTGCCCGTGGTCGAGACCGCACAGGTCGCATCGTTCGCGTAGCAGCCCGCGCCGATCAACGGAGCATCGCCGACGCGGCCGATCTGCTTGTTGGTCATGCCGCCCGTCGATGTCGCGGCCGCGAGATGACCGTGCGCGTCGAGCGCCACCGCGCCGACCGTGCCGAACTTCTTCGCGGGATCGAGCGGATCGTCTTCGCCCGCGGCGAGCGTCGCGGCGTCGTGATCGAGCATCGTGCCGGATGCGCCACGCGCCTTCTGCCATTGCTCGTAGCGCGCATCGGTATGAAAGTACGACGGCTCGACGAATTCGAGGCCTTGCGCCGCCGCGAACGCTTCCGCGCCGGCCGCCGTAAACATCACGTGTTCGCTCACGTCGAGCACGCGGCGCGCGGCGAGCACCGGGTTCTTCAAGCGCGTCACGCACGAGACGGCGCCTGCTTCGAGCGTCGCGCCGTCCATGATGGATGCATCGAGTTCGTGCGTGCCCGCGGACGTGAAGACCGCGCCGTGACCTGCATTGAAAAGCGGACAATTTTCGAGCAGACGCACGGCTTCGGTGACGGCGTCGAGTGCGCTGCCGCCATCGGCGAGCAGGCGTTCAACCGCGCGCAGAATCTCCGCGAGCGCCGCGTGATAGCGCGCTTCGGCGTCGCTCTTGAGCGCGGCGCGTACGATCGTGCCGGCGCCGCCGTGAATGGCAATGACCGGAATGGCGTTCATGATTCGCGCGGCTCCGTGTGGGGATGTCGAGTCTGCCGGCGGCGCGGTGTTTGCACGCCGGACGCACTCTTGAGGATAGAAGGTGCGACGAGCCACGGCAGCACGAATTCGGTCAATCCGGATGCCGCCTCGACCGAACGCTTCGCGCGATGCGCAACGGCGTCGCACAAGGCTTCGATGACGGCAAGCACGGCGGTGTCGCAATTCGCGGCGAGCCGCCGTTCCGCGCCGATGGTCAGCACGAGATCCGCGATACGCGCGAGCGGCGACGCGATGCTGTCGGTGAGCGCAACCACGCGCACGCCATGGTCGCGCGCTTGCCGCGCAAGCGTGATGGTGTCGTCGACATAGCGCGGGAAGGCGATGGCAACGAGCAAATCCTCGCGCGATGCCGTGAACAGACGCCGCGCCGCATGCGATGGCCCGCCCGTCAGCGCGAGCGACTGCACGTTCGCGCAATAAGGCGTGAGGCCATGCTCCATGAGACCGGCGAGGAACGCGCTCGCGCCGTAACCGAGCACGAAGACCTGGCGCGCCGCGAGAATGGCTTCGACGACGGCGACGGCCTTCGCGGCATCGACGGAAGTCTGGGCAAGACGCAGGTTCGCCGAGGCCTGCGCGAGCGAGGCATCGAAGACATCCGCGCCGCTAGCGGGCGATTCCAGCGCGGAGCGCAATCGTTCGACCGGCGCGATGGTGGCTTCGAAGCCGCGCACCAGCGCCTCGCGAAACGCGGGATAGCCGGAAAAACCGAGCGCGCGCGCAAAGCGGTTCGCCGTGGCAACCGATGCCCCGACCGCTTCCGCCAGTTCGTCGATCCGCATGGTGGCCGAGCGAAACAGGTTGGCGAGCACGAACGCGCCCATGCGCTGATGGATCGGCGTCAGGCCCGGCATGGCCGCCGCGATGCGCGCGGAGATCAGATCGTCGGCATCCGTCGACGGATGGACCGCTGGTAAGCGTGACATGGGCGCTGGAACAACTCCCGCTGTAAGCAAATGCAATGAAAGTATATTTACCCAAAACAATCGCCGAAAAAAATTCATTTTCATCGAACGCGGGTTTTCGATAAGACGGTCATCGAGCAAACCGTGCGCGCGGAAATGGTGCGCGTTCATGCACAATAAGGGGCGCCTTGCATTCGCCCTTTCGTGGAAGCCATGAATCTCGATTTTCTGCCCGACCAGTTGCAACAGCATTTGCCCACGCATCCGTGGGCGCAACTGGTCTTCGGCATCGTCATGCTGGCGCTCGTCGCGCTCTTCGTGCAGTGGGTGGTCGCGCGCATCGTGCTCGTGATCGCGCACCGGCTGCTCGTGCTGGCCGGACACACCGCGTGGGATCAGGCGTTCATCCGCCGGCGCGCCTATCACCGGTTGTGGTACGCGGTGCCGTTTGCGACCATTGCGCTCGGTATCGACGACGTGCCGCATATCGGCCGCTGGGCGACGGTCATCGAGCGTGTGGCGCACAGCGGCGCGTGGGTGTGCGTGTTCCTCGCGACGGGCAGCGCGTTATCGGCGTGGCAGGATGTCTATGCATCGAGCAAGGAAGCGCAGACGCGCTCCATCAAGGGCTATGTCCAGATCGGCAAGCTCGCGCTCGCGCTGGTGTGCAGCGTGCTCGTGCTGTCCATTCTCATCGACCGTTCGCCGCTCTGGATGCTCTCGGGTCTCGGCGCGTTGTCCGCCGTGCTGCTGCTCGTGTTCAAGGACACGCTGCTGTCGCTCGTCGCGAGCACGCAGCTCACGTCGAACGACATGCTGCGCATAGGCGACTGGATCGAGATGCCGCAAGCATCCGCCGATGGCTTCGTGAAGGACATCGCGTTGCATACGGTCAAGGTGCAGAACTGGGACAACACGGTCACCACGGTGCCGACCTACAAGCTCTTTTCGGAGAGCTATCGCAATTATCGGCACATGTTCGAATCGGGCGGGCGGCGCATCAAGCGGACCATGCGTATCGACGCGCAATGCGTGCGCTTTCTAAGCGACGACGAAACCGACCGTCTCATGCGCTTTCGCCTGCTGCACGATTATCTGCAGCAAAAACAAACGGAAGTCGAACAGGCCAACCGCAATCTCGGCGAACTCGCCAACGAACCCGCGAACCGGCGCAGGCTCACGAACATCGGCACGTTTCGCGCCTACGCGCTGGCTTACTTGCAGCGGCATCCCGAGATCCGGCAGGACATGACGATCATGGTGCGCATGATGGAGCCCGAATCGCAGGGCATTCCGGTGGAGGTCTACTGCTTCACCGCGACGACCGCCTGGACGCAGTACGAGCGCATTCAGGGCGATGTCTTCGACCATCTGCTGTCCATTCTTCCGGAGATGGGATTGCGGCTCTACCAAGCGCCGTCGGGCGCGGATATGTCGGGACTCTCGGGCCGTCTGCGCGGCGAAATGCCGACGCTTTGATTACGCCTTCACACGGGCGCGGGAAGAATCGGGCAAGAATCGTCCAGTTTTGTGTATTCACGCAAGGGTTTCGAATCCTTACGATGTGATCATCGCCGATGTGCCTTGTTTCCCGCCGCTTCGCCTGCCCGGTCAAGCGGCGGTGTGTAGTGGCGCGCATCGCCTTTCCATCGTCGGAATAAGGAAAACTCAACGTGATCGATCGCGTCCATGCCATGCGTGTCTTTACGCGTGTCGTCGATACGAACAGCTTCACGCGCGCTGCCGAATCGCTCGGCATGCCGCGTGCAAGCGTCTCGACGACTGTGCAACAACTCGAAGCATTGATCGGCGTGCAATTGCTCGCCCGCACCACGCGCCGCCTGAACCTCACGGTCGACGGCGCCGCTTATTACGAACGTTGCGCGCAGATTCTCGCGGATATCGACGAACTCGAATCCGGCTTCGGCGCGGGCGAGGAACGTCTGCGCGGACGGTTGCGCGTGGAGATGCCGGACACCGTCGCGACGTCCATCGTCGTGCCCGCGTTGCCGGAGTTCCATGCGCGTTATCCGCAGATCGAACTGTCGATCGGCATCGGCATGCGTAATGTCGATCTGGTCGGCGAAGGCGTCGATTGCAGCGTGCAGCTTGGCGAATTGCCTGACTCGGGGCTCATCGCGCGGCGGCTTGGCGTGCTCGAACAAGTGACTTGCGCGAGTCCCGCGTATCTGGAAAAGCACGGCATGCCCGCATCGGTCGATTCACTCGCGCAGCACGTCGCGGTGAACTGCGTGTCGAGCAAGAATGGCCGCCCCGCCGATTTCGATTTCGACGTGGACGGTGAAGCCGTCACCATGAAGATGCGCGGCTTCGTCCAGGTCGCCGATGAACACGCGTATCTTGCGTGCGGCATAGAAGGGCTCGGACTGATACAGCCGTTGCGGATCGCCGCGCAGCCGTATCTGCGCTCGGGGCAACTGGTGGAAGTGCTGCCGCAATGGAAGTCGCCGCCGCTGCGGGTCTCGGTGGCGTTCTTGAAGAGCCGGCAGGCGACGCCGCGCGTCTCGGTATTCGTCGACTGGCTCGCGGACCTCTTCGAGCGCACGCAGCAAATGGACGATACGCTCACGAGCCTTTATCGCGCCGCGCGCCGCAACGCGCCCGCACGCCGCGACCGGCCTTCGGAAGAAACCGCCGACGTCTAACGAACGGGCGTGGCCGCGTCCTCGCCCACCACGGTGTTCCACTTGCGCACTTGCCAGCGTTCGACGAGACCGTTCACCACGTAAGGATCGTTACGTGCGAACGCCTCGGCGACCGCGGGCGAGTCGCCCTGAAACAGCAATATGGCGCGATCGGCGGGCGCATCGAGCGCACCGGCCAGCACGATCTCGCCGCGCTCGGCTGCCTGCCAGGCGAGCTTTAAATGCGCATCGCGAAATTCCGCGCGCCGCTCGAGATAGTCGGCGCTGAGTTCGTAGATCATCAGGTAATGCATCGTCTGTCTCCTTGATGTGATTGCGAACGTGCGAAGTATCCTATTTTGCATGCTTTCGGAGTTATTTTAAGACTCCAATCAGAAGCGTCCGATCGCGTTCCCCGCAAGGATCAAACATCATCGACAGGTTAAGTCAAGGACCCGTCATGAAGCGCGATCAACCTCCCTGCAGCAGCTGTTCGAAGCACGAATGCCGTGCTTGCGTGTGGACTTCACCTCTCGATGCGTCGTATCGCGCGTTCGTCCATTCGAACCCGGTCTACGCCATCCTCGCATCGAACGTGCATCAGCACGAACCCATGCCATCCGAAGCATCATGGCTCGGAATCGCCGCCAAACGCGTGGCCCGCTTTTTCTCGGATTCTTCCCTTCGGGCACGCTGATTCGAGCTCATGCCCGCTCAACCGTGACACGAACGTAACGGTTTCTGTAAATAAGTATCTCGAAAATATTTTAGGATAGCTGCGCATATAAAATGCGTCGCGTCAATGCGCCTTCATCTGGCGCTACAGCATATAGGATAGACAGTCGATGAGCATCAATCTGGTCCAGGCAGTCAGGTCCGCGATTACGGACCAAATCGCGGAACAGCTATCGCAGAAATTCGGTATCCCTGCGCAAATCGTTCAGCAGCTGACCGCACGCGCAGTGCCTGGTCTCGTTGCATCTCTCATGGAACGTTCGGCTTTTGCTGATGGCGCGAACGCGCTGTACACGGTCGTCATGTCGCCGGACGCGAACGCTTTTATCGCGGATCAGTTGAGCAACGTGATAACCACGACGAGTGGCCTCAAACACCTCGAAGCAAGCGGACATTTGATGGCCGCGCGCGCGACGGGACAACGCATCGACGCTCTGACAGATGCGGCTTCCATTGAGACCGGCGTGCCGGCACAAGCTACATCGGCCCTCTCGGGCATGCTCTCCGCCGTGTTGTTCGGTGTGATGAAGCATTACTTCCTGCTCTCGCAGGTTTCGGTGCATGCGTTGCCCGCGCTGTTGCGCGATCAGGTAGCCGAAATCCGCGCAACGCTTTCGAACGGAATCGCGGCCGCCATTGGTCTTGGCAACACGGAAGGTTTTGCCAGCAATATCGCGGGCCGCCTGGATGCCGTCGGTTCGACGCTGGAACCGGCACTTGAGCCCGCTATTGCAACCATTCCGGCAACGGCGGCCATTGCGACGACAGCCCCACCGGCGCCGCGAGCCATTGCGCCTATCGCACCCGCACCCGCGCCCGCACCCACGCCCACGCCTGCGCCTGCTTCCACTCCCGCCCCCGCTTTCGCGGCCGCAACGACCCAAATGCGAGCACCCGTGCGCAAGCCCGCGCCGAAAAAGTCGCACAAATGGATTTGGCTCCTGTTTGCCATGCTCGCCGCGATTCTCGCGGCGGTGTACTACCGTGGCTTTACGAACGGCGACAAGTTCGACCTGAGAGCGTCGACCGCTGCATCACCCGTCACGCAGGTCACACCGGCTGCATCTTCGGTCGAGACACAAGTCAATGGTTCAGACACGCTGCGCGCGGACACGGCATCCGCAACGGCGATTGCTTCCTCGGTCGATGCCGCAAGCGGCATCGCGGCGGCTTCCGTACCCGATGCAGCACCGGCGAAGTCGAAAGACGCCAGCTTGCTGTTTCACGTGAGTTCTGCGGGCGTTCCTTCGATCGAGGCAACCGTTGCCACGGACGCCGAGAAGCAACGTCTAATCGATGCACTTGAACAGCACTTTGGCAAGAACTACAGCGCCAACGTTTCCGTCGATGCACAAGCGCGTCCCGCCACGTGGCTTTCGCACGTGACGGATCTCTTGCCGCTAATGGCCGTGCCGGGCGCGGAAGCGAAAATCGCGGGTTCGAAGGTTGAACTGAGCGGCACGGCCGCCGAAGCGAAATTCGGCTGGATGGATCGCTTGAAAACCACCTTCGGCGACATGTTTCAGGTCACCTCGTTCAACGTGGACAGCGCGGTCGCCAATGCCACGCAATCGTTCCGCAGCGCCATGAAGACACTGCTCGCCGCGGAAGATTCCTGTTCCGGCGACAAGCTCTCGAAGGTGCTCGATCTGCAGGTGGTCAACTTCGGACGCTCCAGCGCAACCGTGCCGCAAGACGCGTATGCCACGCTGGATCAGACTGCCGCGTTGCTGAAAGACTGCGCGGCCAAGGGTTCGATGGTCAAACTCGAAGTCGCGGGATACTCGGACGCAACAGGTGTTCCGTCAGCCAAACTGGAAATGTCGAGGGAACGCGCTCAAGCCGTGCGCGGCTATTTGATGAAAGCCGGCGTGCCTTCGAATTCCCTCACGTCGAACGGCTACGGCGACGCAAACCCTATCGCCGATAACGCCACCGCAAGCGGTCGTTTCGCCAACCGTCGTATCGAGTTCGTCGTGAAATAAGCTGCGGGTCGGTGACTCGCTGCTCGTTGTCTGCAAGCCGTCGCAAATGCGACGGCTTTTTTATTGCGCTGACGCTTTTCGAGCGCCGCTCAATGCGGCGCCGCGTAGTCGTTCTCGGCCCAGCGTTCGGCGCTTGTCTTGCTCAGCTTGAACGCAGGCGACACGCGCACGTGCGCGAGCTGCGTGCCAAATGCATCGAAGGCCTTCAGGTTGGCGTAGGGGTCGTCATCGTCGGGGACGATTTCCAGCGTGACGGTAACGTCTTCGCCACGTACGTCGATGGAAACGTTCTTGTGCAGCATGGCATGCCGCTGCTGCTCGTGACGGCGCAATACCTCCGACGCCGTCTTGACCAGCGTGCGAAAAGCGTTCGCGTCCAGCGGCTTCGGGTTCTTCTTGTCGCGGCCCATGGTCCACGGGCCGACGAGCGCGGGCTCGGCCTCGCCCGCCTGGATCATCGCGACGGCCCAGCCATCGTCGTCTTCGTTCTTCATGACGCGAGCGGTCCAGCCGTCGTCGCGCCAGAGGCGGTCTTCGTGAATCGGGTCGTCGGTTGCGGGGAAATCGGAATCGGTCATGGCGGCGCCGTGCAGGCAAAGTGATGCAGAACACGGATTTTACCGCGCGAGATGACGTGGCATCCCACGTGCTAAGGAGACTGGCCGAATGGCCAATCCCGGCCAAGTCGCGCGGCGTGTCATATCCAAACGCATTGTCGCGTGCTACTTTGGACGTGCCGGAATGCGTCCGGAGCAATCTCAGCCAACGAGCAGCAATTCAGAAGGAGCTACCGCATGTTTGCATTCATCGGGACTTTGATCGTCGGACTGGTTATCGGGCTCATTGCGCGCGCCGTCAAACCAGGCGATGACAGCATGGGCTGGATCATGACCATTGTGCTGGGGGTCGTCGGTTCGCTGGTGGCGGGCTATGTGGGACGCGCGCTCGGCTGGTATCAGCCCGGGCAGCCCGCCGGATGGATCGCCTCCGTGATCGGCGCAATCATCTTGCTCGTCGTGTGGGGCATGATCCGCAAGCGCAGCGTGTGATTCTTATCGGTTGTCGAAAAACGCCTCGTGCTTTTGGACGAGGCGTTTTTTTATTACCTTAACGCCGTAAGGCCGTATTGCCAGACAGAAGTCGTCACCACTTCGCCGTTTCGCACCACGCAATTGGACAATGAACCGCCCAACCAATAAGCCAGTTCGGCCGGCCGACCGATTTTCCACGCGACGAAGTCCGCCGCCTTTCCCGCTTCCAGCGATCCATGCGAGCCGTGCAGGCTGAGTGCGCGCGCCGCATGAAGGGTCACGCCAGCGAGCGCTTCTTCCGGCGTCAGACGAAAGAGCGTGCAGCCGAGGTTGAGCATCATCCGCAACGAAAGCGCGGGCGATGTGCCGGGATTCAGATCGCTGGCGAGTGCAACTGGAACGCCGTGGCGTCGCAAGGCATCGACGGGCGGTAGCTGCGTTTCGCGCAGCATGTAGAACGCGCCAGGCAGCAGCACGGCGACGGTGCCCGCGCTTGCCATCGCCGCGGCATCATCGTCCGTCATGTATTCGAGATGATCGGCGGAAAGCGCCTGATAGCGCGCCGCGAGGGTCGAACCATGCAGCGACGACAACTGTTCGGCGTGCAGCTTCACCGGCACGCCGTGTTTTTGCGCGGCGAGAAACACTCGCTCGACTTGTTGCGGCGAAAACGCGAGATGCTCGCAAAAGGCATCGACGGCATCGACCAGGCCTTCATCGATGAGCGCCGGCAACATTTCATCGCAGACGAATGCGATGTAGTCGTCCGCGCGATTCGCATACTCGGGCGGCAGTGCGTGAGCTGCGAGACAGGTCGCGCGCACGGTCAAGGGCAGCGTTTCGCCAAGACGCCGCGCGACTCTCAGCATCTTGCGTTCGTTCGCGAGATCGAGCCCGTAGCCGGATTTGACTTCGAGCACGGTCACGCCGTCGCGCAGCAGGCCGACGGCGCGCGCGCGGGCGCTTTCGAACAGCGCGTCCTCGCTGGCTTCACGCGTCGCGCGTACCGTGCTTGCAATACCGCCGCCGCGCGCCGCGATCTCCGCGTAGCTCGCGCCTTCCAGACGGGCCTCGAATTCGCCGCTGCGGTCGCCGCCGAAGACGAGATGCGTATGGCAATCGATTAGACCCGGCGTAACCCACGCGCCTTCGAGATCGATACGCTCGCAATCGCGCTCCGGCGCGGCGACGCGCGGCCCGATCCATTCGATACGCCCGCCATGCGTCAGGATCGCGGCATCTTCGATGATCGAATACTTGCCGCCCGTCATGGTTGCGACGTGGCAATGCTGCCAGAGCTTGTTCATCGCTTGCCGTTCGCTCCGTCGATCATCGGCAAGTCGAGGCCTTGCTCGCGCGCGCAGTCGACGGCGATGTCGTAGCCCGCATCGGCATGACGCATGACGCCGGTGGCCGGATCGTTATGCAGCACGCGGGCGATACGCGCGTCGGCTTCGACGCTGCCATCGCAGACGATGACGACGCCCGCGTGCTGCGAAAAGCCCATGCCGACGCCGCCGCCGTGATGGATCGATACCCACGTTGCGCCGCTCGCCGTGTTGAGCAGCGCGTTGAGAAGCGGCCAGTCGGAGACGGCGTCCGAGCCGTCCCGCATCGACTCGGTCTCGCGGTTGGGGCTCGCGACCGAACCGGAATCGAGATGATCGCGGCCGATCACCACCGGCGCGGACAGCTCGCCGTTGCGCACCATCTCGTTGAACGCGAGGCCGAGCTTCGCGCGTTGCCCGAGGCCGACCCAGCAGATGCGCGCCGGCAAGCCCTGGAAGCTGATGCGTTCGCGCGCCATGTCGAGCCAGCGATGCAGATGCGCGTCGTCCGCGATCAGCTCCTTTACCTTCGCGTCGGTCTTGTAGATGTCCTGCGGATCGCCAGAAAGCGCGGCCCAACGGAACGGTCCGACGCCCCGGCAAAACAGCGGCCGGATATAGGCGGGCACGAAGCCGGGGAAATCGAACGCATTCGTGACGCCTTCGTCCTTGGCCATCTGGCGGATGTTGTTGCCGTAATCGAACACCGGCACGCCTTGTTCGCGGAAGGCGAGCATTGCCCGCACGTGTTCGGCCATCGATTGCTTCGCCGCCTTCACCGTGCCCTGCGGATCGCTTTGCGCGCGATCGCGATACTGCGTCCACGTCCAGCCGTTCGGCAGATAGCCGTTGAGCGGATCGTGCGCGCTCGTCTGATCGGTTACGAGGTCCGGGCGCACGCCACGGCGCACGAGTTCGGGCAAAACATCGGCGGCGTTCCCGCAGAGTGCGACTGACACCGAGCGTCCTTCGGACGTGTATTGCTGCATGCGGGCAAGGGCATCGTCGAGATCGGTGGCTTGTTCATCGACATAACGTGTCTTCA
This sequence comes from Caballeronia sp. HLA56, assembly GCF_054655155.1. Lineage (NCBI taxonomy): Bacteria > Pseudomonadati > Pseudomonadota > Betaproteobacteria > Burkholderiales > Burkholderiaceae > Caballeronia > Caballeronia sp. HLA56. The sequence continues at coordinate 1,015,555 of NZ_BAAHOB010000001.1, forward strand.
GACGGAAATCGATCCGGCTTTGCTGGCATTCGATATTGAGCGAACACGCGCCCGCGAGCGTCGCGGCGAGCGGCTGCGCGCCACCCATGCCGCCAAGTCCGGCGGTCAGCACCCAACGTCCCTTGAGATCGCCGCCGTAATGCTGCCGACCGGCTTCGACGAAGGTTTCATACGTGCCCTGCACGATTCCCTGGCTGCCAATGTAGATCCAGCTTCCCGCCGTCATCTGCCCGTACATGGCGAGACCCTTGGCGTCGAGTTCGTTGAAATGCTCCCAGTTCGCCCAGTGCGGCACGAGATTCGAATTGGCGATGAGCACGCGCGGCGCGTTCTCATGCGTCTTGAAGACGCCAACCGGCTTGCCCGATTGAATCAGCAGGGTTTCATCCGCTTCGAGCCGCTTGAGCGTTTCGACGATCTTGTCGAAGCTCGGCCAGTCACGCGCCGCGCGGCCAATTCCGCCATAGACCACCAGTTCGCGCGGATTCTCGGCGACTTCCGGGTCGAGATTGTTCATCAGCATGCGCAGCGGTGCCTCAGTCAGCCAGCTTTTGGCATTGAGTCGTGTGCCGCGCGGGGCGCGAATTTCAGTGTCGCGATAACGGAAAGATGAGGTCACGAGGCAGGCTCCTGCGCGTCGGAAGATTGAGCGAACGGACGCGGATTTCTCGCAGGCCCGAATTCGAGTTCATGTTCTTGTATATACAACTTTCATTGTATTAGGGATTTCCCGACGCCGATTTGTCGTGTTTGCCAGCGCGTTGTATAGACAATGCAAACCGCCCGTGTCAAGTCTCCAGCGGCTTCAAAAACAATTCATGCTTCGGCGCGAAGTGCGCGTAAAGCGGCAGAATGGCGCCGCCCATCGCGCGTGCATCGGTACCGATCTGTCCTTCCACCAGGCGTGGACGCGTCATGCCTTGCCAGTCGAAATGGCCGAGCGCTTCATCCGTACGCCGGATGATCTCGCGCAACAAGCCGCGATCGATTTCGCCGTCGATCACGACCGCCTCGAGATCCAGCAAAGCCGCCGACGACGCGATGCTCAACGCGATCGCCGGGCACGCGTCGTCGAGCCACGCCTCGGACAGCGGCCGCAGCGAAGCCGACCATGCACGTTCGTCGTGAGCGGCGGCGGCGGGCGCGCCGGCCGCCGCGAACGCCTTTTCGAGCACATAGACCGACGCGGTGTTGAGCAACTGCGCCGCACCGTCGCGCTTTTGCAGCGGCAGCGAGCCGATTGCTCCCGCGTTGCCGCCCGGCCCCGCGTGCAAGCGGCCGTCGATGACCAGCCCGCCGCCGATGAACGTCCCGATGAACACGTACAGAAAGTTGCGCAACCCGCGCCCTTGCCCCATCACGAGTTCGGCGGCGCAGGCGGCCGTGGTGTCCTTTGCGAACTCGACGGGCAACGCCGTGAGCGCCTGAATGCGCCCGCGGATATCGATCTCGTTCCATGCGGCGAGCACGTCGGGCGGCGTATCGAAGAAATCGCGCCAGCCGCCGAGCCACAACGGCGCCGCCACGCCGATGCCCGCGATCTTGCGCGCGTCGTCGCCGAGCGCGTCGATGGCGCGCGTGAGCCGTGCGGCAAGTTCCGTGAAAAGCGTGGCGGGATCGGGATAGGGATAGTCGAGCGTGTCGCGCGTGCGAATGGCGCCGGTGAAGTCCATCGACAGCACGTCGAGGCTGCGTCGCCCTACTTTCACGCCGATGGAAAACGCGCCGTCCGCTCGCAGCGCAATCGGCACCGATGGCTGCCCGAGGCGCCCCGGCACACGCGTTCGCGCTTCCTTCACGAGCAGGCCGTCGTCGATAAGGTGATCGACGATCATCGACGCCGTTTGCATGGAAAGGCGCGTGAGGCGCGCGATGTCCGCCTTCGGCAGCGCGCCGTGCAGACGAATGGCCTGCAGCACGATGCGCTCGTTGAATTGGCGCATGCCGAGCTGATTCGAGCCGACTGAATGAATAGACGCTTGGCGCGAGGATCGATCAGGCATGCGCGCCCTCTTCGCAGCGCAAACACGCGCCAGGCGAAGCGCGCTCCAGGTCGTTCATAAGCGGCTCCCGCTTCAAGTCCGGCGCGTTGATCGATTTGAGGCATCCGCGCCGATTCTAGCAAGCTCCTGTAAGGAAACCGCCGCATGGAAAGTTTCGCGCTGCAATATGTTTCGCGATTTTTATCGGGTTATGGTGACGCCGACGTTCCCTATTCACCGGCCAGGCCACGCAACATGAGCACACTCGAAGCCCTTCACGCGATTGTCAACGACGACAACGCCCCGCAGATCATTCGCGATCACATCGTCGATTCCCTGCAGTTCGCGCTGCGCAATCATCCCGGCTATTTCACGCAAAAGGAGATTCAATGGCTCGCGCAATGGGACGACACGCGCATTCCCATCGCGGCGAACAAAATTTTGAGTGAATCGAAACCCGCCTGAACGGGTTCGAAAATAGAAATTAATGGGTGCCCGCGGCGCGGGCGCGCCATTCATAGTCGAATGCGAGCGCCTGCGCCGGCGCGGATAGGCACTCGACAAAACTCACCACTTCCGGATCTTTTACGAAACTCGCAGCGGAAGTCGCCGAAAGAATGGCGACGCTGTCTTGCGGTTTCGCGACTAAAAAACCCTGCACATAATCGACGCCGATTTCCTGCAATGCGCGCAGGGTATCGATGTCTTCGACCCATTCCGCCACGCTGCGCATGCCGAGATTGCGCGCAAGCGCGACGATGGCTTCGACAATGGCGATATCCGCCGGATGCGCACACATGGAGCGCACGAATTCGCCGTCGATTTTCAGCGCATCGGCGGAAAGTGCCTTCAAATATTTGAACGAGGAATAACCCGCGCCAAAGTCGTCGAGCGCGATTTTGCCGCCCATGTCATGGACGCGCGCGATAAAGCGCTGCGTGTTCTCCAGATCGTGCAGCGCCACGCTTTCGGTGATTTCGAGGCAAAGGTAATGCACCACTGACTGATGCCGCGCGAACAACGCGAAAATGTCCTCCATGAATTGCTCGTCGTTGAGCGAACCGCCTGAAAGGTTGACGCAAATGAATTGCGTGTTCTTCAATTCATGGCGATGCGCCTCGATCCATTCGAGCAACGTGGTTATGACCCAGCGGTCGATTGCAGCAATATTGCCGGACTCTTCCGCCGCGACGATCACCTTGCCCGCAGGCAGCGTCGTGCCGTCCGGCGCGCGCATGCGCAGAAGTACTTCGAAATTAAGCGATTCCGTTGGCGCCGATAACGACATGATCGGCTGCATCACGAGAAAAAGGCCCGGCGGCAGACGATTGCGGCCGAGCGTCTCGACGAGTTTCAATTCTTCCGCGCGCTCCTCGAACGCCGCCGCGCCCTTGCGGTACGTGACGAGGTGAGTATGCGCGACCTTCTTCGCTTCGCGGCACGCGCGATCCGCATGCGACAGCGCGTCCTGCACGCGCACGCCCTGCGAGCATTCGACGAGACCGATCGAAGCCTTCACCTGAAACGCGCGATTTCCGACCTGATAGGGCGCGTCAGAAAGAATGGAAATGAGTTCGCGGCATTGCGCGATGGCGTCTTCAATCGACGTGTCGTGCATGACGCAGACGAACTCGTCGCCACCGATTCGCCCCACTGCGTAATTGCGCGCGAAGTGCGCCCGCGTGCGTGCCGCGACCTGTCGCAAGACTTCGTCGCCACTGCGGTGGCCGAAGAGGTCGTTCACGAGCTTGAAGCGGTCGAGGTCGACATAGGCAAGCGCCCACGGCAACATTTCATCGCTTTGGGCGGAAATAGCTTTCTCGATACCGCGCCGGTTCAGCGAGCCCGTCAGCGGATCATGCTCCGCGAGAAAGCGCAGACGCTCGACAGCGCGCGAACGTTCGGTCGTGTCCTGCAGCGAGCCTTCGATCCAACCATTCGAGCGGATAGCCTTCAATAGATAGCGCCGCTCGCCCGTGCCGCGCGCGGCGGAACCGCCCATTTCGAGCTCACCGTCACTGCCTTTCGATGCCAGCGCCTGCAGCGCGCCCCACGCGCCGGGCTCGAAGTAATCGTTCCAGTGGCGGACTTTGTATTCCGCTTTCTGCAGGTCGAGCATCGAGCGCAGCGCCGGATTGGCGCGCACGAAGCGGCCGTCGGTATCGAGCGTGAAGAGACCGATTGGCGTGACTTCGTAAGTGTTGCGTAATTCCATCTGCGCCTGACGGCGGAAGTCGCGCTCGGCGCGCATCTGCTCGGCGATGGCAAACGCCGCCATCATGCTCGACGACAGCGCGGCCATTACCGTGTTCACGCCGCCGACCAGCACCTTGAGGCCGAACGCCGCGCCAAGTACTTCGGAGAACGTGGAAAACAGCACGATGGCGAGCGACGCCACATACCACATGACCGTGCGCGAACGGGCCATCCACACGAGCCGCACGAGGAAGAACAGCAGCACGCAGATACCGAAGCCGGCAATGACCCACAGCGTCGGAATGAACAGCGAATACGGCAACGCCACGGCTGCCCCAAGGAGCACGATGCCGACGTACTGAATGACACGCAAAAGCCACCGGTAACCGACCACGCGCAATTCGCGGCGGAACAGCTGCTGGAATAGCGCGGCGGTCAGCAAGTAGTACGCGGCGAACGTGATTTGCCTGAGCGGCGTCATGAAGTCGGCTGGCAGTACGCGGCCGAGCCACTGCATGTCCCAGCCCATGGCGTTGGCGCACAAACGCAGATTGCCGACGAGCCACACCGCGAATATCACGTACGTCCATTCGTGATTGATCAACGCGGTGACGAAAACGAATACCGCGAGCGTGAGCAAACCGCCCGCGATCAGCCCGGAGCTTTCCTGGAAGTCGAGCGCCGAGCTTCGGAGACCTTGCCATTCCCACGCAAACGCGTTGATCTGCGCCGGGCCCGAATAAACGCCGCGGCAAATGACGGACAACGGTGCCTTGATGCGCCCCACCTGCACGAAGAAACCGGCCTTGACCGGATGCATCTCGCCGCTCACGCTTTCGCGATCGGCGGTGCCGAGCGGCTGGAGGTTACTGGCGTTCCAGCATGAAAGCGACTGCGCGTGGCGCGAAGGCAGTTCGATTGCAGTCGACGACTCCGTGCTCATGACGGGCGCCGTGATGGAAAACCAGACGGGTTTTTCGGAGAGATGCGTGTTGTAGCGCGTGGTGGCCGGTGCGGCGCGCAGGGCTTCGCGCGCGGCTTCTGGACCGAGCGAGTCGCCATGATCGGCGAGAACGTGAAGTTCGAGCGGGACCGCGCCCCGCGTTTCGTACTGGCGGGGTAAAAAGAAGAGCGTCGCTAGCGTACCGAGTGCGATCAGAAACGGGACCGCGTAGACGGCGACCGCGTACAACGCGCCGTCGATCCACGAGCCCGAGCGTCTGAATCTCGATAAGGAAGCTGGAATAACCGACGCCATACCTGAATAAGCCCCCCGTTTGCGCCGATCTTGCCGGCGAGAGGCGCGGCGGAGCCGAGCTTGCCCCCGCCACCGCACTCTTTGGCCAACCGGACCACTTCGGGCCCGGCTTTTTTGCTCTTGCTTTCGTTACCGCAGCCCTTCTTCTACCGGCCGTAAGCCATCAGCGGAGCCTCAGGGCATCGTACCGGTTCCCAGTCAAAAGATAAATCTACAGATTGCAAATCGATGTCCGGATGATGCGTATTCACCATGTAGTTGAACAATGGGTGACGCGCCTCTTCCCAACGCTGCCGCGCGACAGCCACTTCCTTGGCCAGCACGCGATGCGGCATGCCGCCCACGTGCGCCATCGGCAGATACTCGTTTACGCCGAACACGTCCTTGAACAGCATGGCTTCGTATTCCCGGTCGAGCGGCGCACGCGCGGTAATCACCATCCAGTCGATCTCATGCAGTTCGCAGAACATCCACAACGCCTTGCACAACGCCACCTTCACGACTCTTCCCACCATGCCGCCCGCCACGCCAAGGCGCGTTGCTTCCGCGAGACGGCTTTCGGCGAGATGACCCGGCAGCTTGATCGATTGCTCGACCGCGAGCGGCGCATACGCATTGGTCTGAATGCGCATGGTGCCCAACGGCGCGCCATCGAGTTTCGATTCCGCGAGCAAAACCGCGGTGCCGCTATCGCGATCGGAATGCTCGATCGTCATTTTCTCGGCGAATTCGGGCAAATGCCGACCATACGCAGAACGCCTGATGCTTACGGCTTTCTGGAGCCCGTCGTCGTCCTGGACGATACGGATAGTAAACGGCATGCGTTCCGTTTTCTGAAGTGCGGGCACTACCGTGAGTGTCGGACGAAGCGCCGTTTCAGATTGGTTAGCGGCGGCATTCGTGGCAAGGTTCAGACGTTCCATTTTGTAAACCCCATTTTTCTTGGCGATTAGGAAATTGCCGCGTGATATGGGCGTTTTAAGGTTGTGCCCTCACACGGCGAATCGAGCCTCTCACGAAGTCAAATAACGGGGTGCGCGCTTGCCACTGTTTCTCAGCAAAATTCAGGCTAAACAATTAGAACTTTTATTCTAATTGCCGAACTAATCGCCGGGCAACTGCTGCAAAAATAAATATGCATAGCCGGTATTCGAATATGCATGCACAAGAAGAGTGAAAAGAAACGAGGGCCAACAGCCACCAAATGCCGTGAGAGGTATTCAGGAGAATAGCCGTCTGTCAAGCAATACGAAATATCGCGTAATCACGTCAAAAGACTAAAAAAAGGGGACACGGTAACGTTTGCGCTTCACGCAACACTCGAAAACAGAAAACGGCAACAAATGGGATCGTTGGGGAAATGAGCAGACGCAAAAACGCGGATGCCTCCACTTTTGGCATCCGCGAATCTCACAACATGCTGAACAAATCGAAGACGGGGTAATCAGTCTTCTTCGTCGAGCCAAGGAATGTCGACGTCGGTAATGAAGGCAACCATGGCAAGCGGGCGTCCCTCCTGACGGCCGAGATTGCCGTCGGCACGCTGCCATTCGCAGCGGAAGATGGTGGCCGGCGTGTCGGCGAGCAAGGTGATCGTGCGAATTTCGTCCGGATCGTTCTCCTCGACAGGGCCGTCGAGCGAAACGAGCAACTGCTGCGGCCACGCGCCGTCGGCGGGATCGTAGATCTTGTCGCCGTCGTGAACGACCACGTGCGCTTCGACGCCGATGGTCGCCGACGCCTCCACGATCATCTTGCCGAGTGCGCGCAACACCGCCGTGGCGCGAGCCGAATTGGCCTGACGGATGGCGAGATCGCCGCGCGTGAGCGCCTGCTCGAGTTTTGGATTGGTTTTCTGTTGCGCCATCGATGTCTCTCAAAGGTTTTGGTGCAAGCTTCGACGAGCCTTGCGCCGCTTAAGTTGCAGCGGGATCGTATCACCGCCTCTTCAAAGATAGGTCGCGGCGCGGGCGCGGGCAAACACGACGCCGCCACTCAAGTTTTCGCACGCTCGGCCGATACTGCCTTGTATCCCCATCTCGCCGCGTGCCATTGCCGTGCCGTTCATCGACTCGTATGTGCATTCTTCCCGACGCTGTGTCCGCACGCAGCCGTCAGGCCTCGGCCGGCGTGGTCCGACGTGTTGACGGCGCACACCGGAGTCGTCGACGGCATCACGCTTCGCACGCATCTGCAGCCGATCTACAGCCTCCCGCATCAGCGCGAAGTCGGATACGAGGCGCTGTTGCGCGGCGATGCGGGCGATGGCGCGCTGATCGGCCCGTTCGATCTGTTTGGCCGCGCGATCGTCTCGGGCGAGCTCACCGCGCTCGACCGCATGAGTCATCTGGCGCACCTCCGTCATGCCGCGCCGGTGCTGCCGAGCGCGCACTGGCTGTTCGTCAACATGAACCCTGCGACTTTCACGGACCCTGGCTATGCGAAACAGTTCGCCGCGCTCACGCACGCGGCCGGGCTCGCGCCGGAGCGGATCGTGATCGAAGTGCTCGAATCGGGCGGTTCGGACGTCGCGGAGATCGCGCGCGCGACACGCTCGTTTCGCGCGCAGGGCTTTCTCGTCGCCGTCGACGACTTCGGCGCCGGGCATTCCAATATCGATCGTCTGCTCACGATGCGGCCGGATATCGTCAAGCTCGACCGCAGCCTGGTGCGCGCGCAGAGCGGCAAGCGACGCACGCCGATGCGCGATGCGCTGATGCCGAAGCTCGTCGATCTGCTGCATGAATCCGGTATGTTCGTGGTGGCCGAGGGAATCGAAACCAGCGACGACCTGATGCTCGCGGCGCGCTCCAACGTGGACTTCGTGCAGGGTTATCTGTTCGGTCAACCGGCCGCGCAACTCGCCGAACGCGGCGCGGCCACGCCGCTCTTCGAAAACGTATTCGATTCGCTCGCGCAGACGCGCCGCACCGAGCGCCTCGCGAGCGACTTGCTGCTGATGCCGTATCGCTCGAATCTGGCGCAGGCCGCGACGCGCCTTGCGGGCGGCGCATCCGCCGAGCATGCTTGCGCCGCGTTGCTCGCGCTGCCTTGTACGATCAGTTGCTTCTTTCTCGACCACGCGGGTCGCGAATGCCTGCCGACGCTCGCCGGCGCGTGTGAGCGGCGCTCGGCCGACCGCTTCGCGCCCATTGCGGACGCCTCGACCGGCCGCTGGGACACGCGCCCCTACTTCGTCGATGCCCACACGCGGCCGCAGCAGGTCATCACGAGCGCGCCGTATCTGTCGGTAACGGGGACGTCGCTGTGCGTCACGCTCACCATCGCGACGCAGCGCAACGGACGGCTGATCGTCGCGGGCGCGGATCTCGACTGGCGACGCCTGACCGAAGCGGCGCCGTCGATCCTGTAAGCGTCAGCTTGCCGCGATGGCTTGAGCCAGGGCCACCGCGCCTTTGCGCAATGCCGTCACGTTGTTGGGCTCGAAGGTCCAGTGCCCGGCGACATCCACGATGGCGAGTTGCGCGCCCGGCCAAAGCGCGGCAAGGTCGAACGCCTGATCCGCGGGACACACCATGTCGAAACGTCCGTGGACGATACTGCACGGCAGATGCGCAATGCGCGCGACGCGCTGCAGCAGCGGTTCGGGCGGCAGTTCGTGCGCCATGTAGTGACGTTCGAGCAGCGCCATGGAAACGGCGGCGGAGTTGGCCTCGGCGCTCGGGCGCTTGTCGTCCTGCTTCGCGCTCGAGTCCTTCGCTTCGCTCGATGCTTGCGCTTCACCCGATATTTTCGCCTCGTCCGCTTCCTTCGCCTCCTTCGGCGGCTTGTTGACCACCGACAAGGTGGTCTCATACAGCGTCCACGCGCGCGCGAGCCGCGTGCCGGCTTCATCGAAACGCGCGAGCGGCGCTTCCGTCAGTTGCAGGATCTCCTCGCCGCTTGTCGGACGCTTCCCGCTCGCGGCTTCGATGGCGTCCAGAAACGCGCGATGCGCCTCCGGAAACACGCGCCGCACGTCCCACAGGAACCAGTCGATGTCCGCGCGCCGCGCGAGAAACACGCCGCGCAGCAAGAAGCCCGTGCAGCGTTCGGGATGCGTGACGCCGTAAGCAAGCCCGAGCGTCGTGCCCCACGAGCCGCCGAACAGCGCCCAGCGCTCGATGTTCAACGCGACTCGCAGCTTCTCCATGTCGCCGACGAGCGCATCGATGCCGTTCGCCTCCAGCTTGCCGAAAGGCTTCGACTTGCCGCAGCCACGTTGGTCGAAGAACACGACGCGCCACTTGTCCGCTTCCAGCACCTCGGCCCATTTGAGATTCATGGCGCCGCCGGGGCCGCCGTGCACGACGAGCATGACGGGCGCCTCGCGCGGACCTTGCGCGCGCCAGTAGATGGAATGGCCGTCGCCCACGTCGAGCATGCCTTCGTCGAAACTCACCGGCTCCTGATCCATGTGTTCCCTTGCGATGTTGATATAAGCGGTCGATGACCTGCACGCGCCATTGTTGCATCGCGCGCCCGAAGACGCATGAGCGAAGCGGCGGTTTTTGCCTCGTGCGTTCACGGCTCGATACCGTTATGCTTCTGGGCTTTCCTCCGTCGATCGCACGATTTCAATGCGCAGCACCCTCGTCAAGTGGCTCTTCGCCACCTATCTGCTCGGCAGCGGCACGATCTGGTCGATCCTGATCCTGCCGCTTTTCCCGTTCGTCGGCAGAAACGGACGCTATTGGTTAGCCAGGCAATGGTGCCGCGCGATGGTCACGATGATGCGCGTCATCACCGGTGTGGGCGTCTCGGTCGAAGGACTCAAACACTTGCCGCACGGGCCGTGCATCGTGTTGAGCCGCCATGAATCGACCTGGGAGACGCTCGCGTTCATGGCGCTCTTTCCGCGCCGCATCAGCTTCGTGTTCAAGCACGAACTCATGCAGATTCCTTTCTTCGGCTGGGTGCTGCGCGGTCTGGACATGGTGAGCCTCGACCGCGGCTCGATCCGTCAGGCGCACCAGGCTGTCACGCGTGAATGCGCCGCGCGGCTGAAGAAAGGCGACGTCGTGGTGATCTTTCCGGAAGGCACGCGCGTGGCGCACGATGCGCCGCTCAAGCTCGCTTCGGGCGGCGTGCGGCTCGCGTGCGCGACCAAGGTTCCGGTCGTGCCTGTTGTCCACGACGCGGGCAAGGTCTGGCCGGCGAAGGGTTGGCCGGATCATGGTGGACATATCCGCGTGATCGTCACGCCCGCCTTGCCGCTCGAATGCGAAATCCCGCAGGAATTGAACCGGCTCGCTCAAGCGCAGATGGATGCGGCGCTGGCGGAGTTGCGCTGATTGGTTAAGCCGCAAGCCTTTGCCCCGTGGATGCGGACTTGAGGCCTTGGTCGTCGCGTTCCGAGATTCTCGTCGAAGCGCAAGCAGCAGCCGTTCAATAAAGCGGCCGCTTCTTCGCGGCACACAGACGGTTCACGGCCGCAACCAGCGTCTCCATCTCGACCGGCTTGCGCAGATACCCGTCGTAGCTCACGAAAGCCGGCGGATTTGGATGCCCTGAAATCATCAGGAAAGGGATGTGCGCGAGCGCGGCGTCGTTCTTCATCGTTTGACAGAGAAGCGCGCCGCCGAGTCCCGGCATCATCCAGTCGGACACGACGATGTCGACCGTCTGCGCGCCGAGTATCGACAGAGCGCCGTTGCCGTCGACGGCGTAGAGCACGCGGCAATCCTCCCCTTGCATGCAGAGGGTCCAGGCTTCGATGGTGGCGGGGTCGTCATCGACGAGCAGAACGGTCTTCATGGAGCGAACGAGTTGACAGCAATGCGGCACCAAGTGCGGGAAATGACGTCGATGCGCCGAAGCGGCACGCGTCGATAAGACCGGCGCCACGAGCGTTCGTTGCAACCGATTCGCTGTCCCGGCGGGCTTACGTCATAGTATTTGTTTCGCGCGAAATCTGCGCGGTAAATGCTGCTCTAGCAAGGTGTGCGCCGCGGTGCACGACCGGTCACTTGTTCCCGGCGCGCGCACGGCCCGCTTCGCGCAAGGCATCGACCAGACTTTCTTCCACGGGCGTGCGCGCGGAGTCGTTGCGACGTATCAAGCCGATGGGCTCATCGGTGCCGGCGAAGGGCATGGGCAAGGCAACGAGCAAGCCGAGCGCGATGTCCTGCGCGACCGCGCCCGCTGGAACGAACCACACGGCGTCATTGTGCAACGCGAGCGCGCGGCCAAGCGAAACCGACAGCGTTTCGATCAACGCGGTCAGCGCATGCGCGCCGAACGCTGTCAGAACGCTTTCAGCCGACTGACGAATCAACGTCCCGAATGGCGGCACGACGATCGCGAAACGCGCAAGCAACGCGGGCGTGAGCGGCGCCTCGAACGTCAGCGGATGCTCGCGCCGGACAATCACCGCTAGCGGTTCACGATAGATCTGCTCGAAGGAAAGCTCGTGCATGGCTTCCGGCTCGGAGAGCCGGCCAACGACCAGATCGACGTCGCCCGCCTTCAGCCGTTCGAGCAGTTGCGCGTTCGAATCCGTGCGAACGGCAAGCGAAATGGCCGGCCATTGCTGCCGGAAAGCAGCGAGCGCGGGCGGCAGCAAGGCCGTGGCGACAGTCGGCAATACGCCGATGGAAATGGTCCCCGGCACATCGCCACGTTCGCGCAGCAGCATGTCCACGCCTTCGCGCAGCGACGCCACGCACGCGCTCGCATGCGGCGCGAAGAGCCGGCCCTCGCGCGTGGGAACCGCGCCGCGCCTGCCACGCTCGAACAAGCGCACGCCTAGAATGGATTCGAGTTCCCCTATGGTCTTCGACACGGCCGGCTGCGTAATCGACAGGCTGTCGGCCGCGCGCTGCACGCTGCCGAGCTGCGTGACGGCAAGGAAACACTGAAGGTGGCGGAACTTGACGCGAGTGTTGGTGAAGTCGGTATCCATGACGAGTCGTTATGCAAGCAGGCACGAAACATCATTTTCCATAACTCGCTGCATTCGATAAAGTAGTTGCCAGAAATATCCGATTGAAAAAACCCGGACACCCTACAAAACAGGAGACACGTCGTCATGACCTCGCCTATTCTCACGCCTCGCGACTGGGATTCCCATCCGCCGTATCTGTCGCCGGGCTACCGGTCATCCGTGCTGCGCAGCCCTTCGCTGCCGCTCATCCCGCTGAAGGAAAATCTGCGCAACCGCCGCGTTCCCGTCTATGGCGCGGACGACCTGGGCACGCTCGATAACGACCTCACGCGCAATGCCGCCAAGAACGGCGAGCCGCTCGGCGAGCGCATCATCGTGACGGGCCGCGTGCTGGACGACAACGGCCGCCCGGTGCGCAACACGCTCGTGGAAGTGTGGCAGGCCAACGCCGCCGGACGCTATGTCCACAAGGCCGATCAGCACGACGCGCCGCTCGACCCGAACTTCCTCGGCGCGGGCCGCTGCCTGACCGACGACGAAGGCCGCTACCGCTTCATGACGATCAAGCCGGGCGCGTATCCGTGGGGCAATCACACCAACGCGTGGCGCCCCAATCACATTCACTTCTCGCTCTTCGGCGACTACTTCGGCTCGCGTCTCGTCACGCAGATGTATTTCCCGGGCGACCCGCTGCTCGACCTCGATCCGATTTATCAAGGCATTCCCGAGCAGGCGAGAAAGCGCCTCGTGTCGCGCTTCTCGATCGACACGACTCAGGAAAACTACGCGCTCGGCTACGAATTCGATATCGTGCTGCGCGGCCCGGACCAGACGCCGACGGAGTGAACGACATGACCACGCTCAAACAAACCCCATCGCAGACCGTCGGACCGTACTTCGCCTACGGCCTCGTTCCCGAGCAATACAACTTCGATCTGAAGAGCCTGTTCACGGCATCGGCCGCGGATCGTGAAGTGCCGGGCGAGCATATCGCCGTGGTCGGCAACGTGTACGACGCGGAAGGCAAGCCCATTGGCGACGCGCTCATCGAAATCGCGCAGGCTGACGCGAACGGCCGTTACGTGGAAAGCGCCGAAGCCGCGCGCGAGTCGGGCTTTCGCGGATTCGCGCGCGTCGGCACGGGCACGGACCCGAAGCTGCGTTTTATCGTCGATACGGTGAAGCCCGGCAAGACCGCCGACGATGCCGCGCCGCATCTCGATGTCATCGTGCTGATGCGCGGCATGCTGCTGCACAGCTACACGCGCATCTATTTCGACGATGAAACCGAAGCCAACGCAAACGACGCCGTGCTCGCCGCCGTGTCGGCCGAGCGCCGCCATACGCTGATCGCCAAGCGCGAAGCGGGACCGACGGGCAAGCCGGGTGTGTCGGGCACGATCTATCGCTTCGACATTCATCTTCGCGGCCCGAACGAGACCGTGTTCTTCGACCTCTAAACGTCCGCTTCAAGGCAAAACGAAGGCGTCCGGCACTGCGCTATAGTGTCGGACGCCTTTTCGTTTCCATTGCTTCCGTTATGACCGACGCTTCCAACCAAAGCCCCAGCCCGCTCTACACCAAGCTGCTTGCAGAAACCGCGCAGATCGGCTGGTCCGAACTCGAACGCTTCTTCGCAAAGGGCGCGCTGATTTGGGTGAAGGGCGACCTGGATCTCGTGAGCGTCGCCGAGGCTGTCGCCAACGACGACACGCAGCAGGTCACGCAATGGCTCTCGGCCGGACTCATCGAGCGCTTGCAGGCGCAGACCGCCGTCGATATTGCCGCGCGCGATCCCGAGTTGTGGGCCGTGGTGGTATCGCCCTGGGTCTGCGTGCAGGAACGCGGCGCGGGCGTCTGAATTACGTCACGCACGGCGCTTCATCGACTTCGTCTTCAATCGCGCACCCAGTCCGTCCATAGCACGACGAGAATCGTCATCAATGCCGGGCCGATGAAAAGCCCGATCAGCCCGAACGTTTCCGCGCCGCCCAGAATGCCGAACAAGACGAGCAGAAACGGCAGGCGCGTGGAGCCGCCGATCAGCACTGGTCGCACGAAATGCTCGGAGATGAAGACCACGATCAGCCCGAAGATCGCCACGCTGGCAGCCGAAATCACGGAGCCTTGCGCGAGCAGCCATAGCGCCGAGCCGAGGAAGACGATTGGCGCGCAGAACGGCAGCATAGCGGCGACCGCGGTCAGCATGCCGAGCAAGGTGGCGTGCGGCACGCCCGTGATGCCATAGGCGATACCGAGCAAAGCGCCCTCGCCCAGGCCAACCACCACGAGACCGATCACCGTGCTGCGCACGGAGTCCGCCATGCGCCGGATGAGCGCCGCACCGTCCGCGCCAAACGCGCGCCGCGATCCCGCGATCAGTTGCTCGCCAAGCCGCGCGCCCGCCTGGAACATGAAGAACAGCGTCATCAGCATGAAGCCGAAAATGACGAGCCCATGCACCACGCGTCCGCCGAAATGGCGCGTCATCGCGACGACCGTCGCGCTATGCAGACGCTTCACGGCAGGCGACGATTCGAGCGGTGTCGCCAGATTCTCCTGCCACCAGTGCGAGACCTGTTGCGAACCCATTGGTAGATGCTCGACGAAAGCGGGCATCGGAATACCGGTGCGCAAGACGTCGTGGAACCAGCGGAGCATGTCGCTCGCTTCGTTGGCGGTCTGCGCGGCAACGATGGCGAACGGCACCACGAAGAGCAGCCCGACCGCTGTGGCAAGAAACGCCGCGAGCAAGATATTGTGCCGCCTGAACAGCGGACGCTGCTCTAGCCAGTGCAGCGCCGGCCATAATGAAATGGCGATCACGATAGCCCATACCACCGCCGGAATGAACGTGCGCGCCGTATAGAGCGCAATCAGCACGAGCACCGTGTAAAGCGCCGCCGACGCCGCCCGCTGTACCTTGTTGATGCGTG
Source organism: Caballeronia sp. HLA56 (assembly GCF_054655155.1). Classification (NCBI taxonomy): domain Bacteria; kingdom Pseudomonadati; phylum Pseudomonadota; class Betaproteobacteria; order Burkholderiales; family Burkholderiaceae; genus Caballeronia; species Caballeronia sp. HLA56. The sequence continues at coordinate 1,030,813 of NZ_BAAHOB010000001.1, forward strand.
CGCCCGGGTCCGTATCATGCTCGTTGCTGCGCTCTGGATTACGCGGATATCGCGGTGTAGACATGACGGTGAAAGCTCGCAGGAAGAAAGACGGAAATTCGAATCGATAACCTGAATGGTCGCACGCATTGTAAGCGCGTCGAACGTTCGGACGAAGTTGGCGCCCTGTTGACGCCCAGTTGGGTCTAGGTTGGCGCTCGATTCGCACAAAGCGTTCCGCATAGTTGCGGGCAAGCAGCAAATGTTATTTACAACGGCAAGATTCGGGCTCCGTATAATCAAAGCCTCTCTAAAGAGAAGGGAAAGCACGGATGGCAGGTAGAGCATTACAGTCGGCCGTTGGAACATGCGCGTCGCTTGCGATGCTGGCGAGTTTATTCTCAGGCTGTTCGAGCGGCCTCAGCCGCACGAAGGAAGACAAGCTGAACGCGCAATACGGCATCACCATGCTGCAGGTCAAAGGCGGCGTGGAGATGCGCCTGCCCGACGCGCCGCTCTTCGATAGGGACGAAGCGCGCATCCGCGTGCAGAACATCGCCGTGCTGGACCGCGTCGCGGATGTGCTCAAACGCAGCATGCGGCCTGTTCTGATCGAAGGCCATACCGACGACGAAGGCTCGCTCGCCTACAACCGCGAACTGTCGCTGGCGCGCGCGAATGCCGTTGCGAATGCGTTGATCGCGCGCGGCGTGCCGGCCGAGCGCATTACGACCAAGGGCATGGCTTACCTGCGGCCCATCGCCAATAACGACACGCCGCAGGGCCGCGCGCTAAACCGGCGCGTCGAGATTCTGGTGCGCACCGAGAGCCAGGACACGTTACTCGGCAGGCCCAGGAAGTAACGCGCTTCCAGCTTCCTTCAACTCGTTTCGAGCACCAGCAACTGCGAACCGTCGGCGACCTGATCGCCGACATCGAAGAGAATCTCGCCGATTTTTCCCGCCGTGGGCGCAACGATCGTATGCTCCATCTTCATGGCTTCCATGACGATGAGCGGCGCGCCCTTCGCCACCATCGCGCCTGCCTCCACCAATACCGCGATGACCTTGCCGGGCATCGGCGCGGTGAGACGGCCTTCGTGTTCGGCATCGCCCGCATGAGCCATCAGGTTTTGCCATTCGAACTGAAATTCCGCGCCTTCGAGAAAGACGTGGAAGATGTCGCCTTCGGTGAAGACGGTGCCTTTTAGCAGGTTATCGTCCAATTGCACGGTGTAATCGGTCGCGCCGCCATGCGTCCAGTCGAAGCGCGCGCTCTTGCCATCGAGCGCGAGCCGCTTCTCGCCGTCTTTCGTGTAGACGACCTTGAGCATGTCGTCGTGATCGACCTCGCGCCAGTTCAGGTCCTGGCTATAACCGCCCGCCATGCGCCAGTGCGAGAGCGCGTCCCACGGCGAGTGACCGTGCGCCTCGCCGCCTTCGCGCGTAAGCAGCGCGGCGCAGGCAAGCGCGAGCGCCTTGTTGCGCGGTACGGTTGGCGGCGCGAACAAGGTGTCGCGATGACGCTCGATCAAACCGGTATCGAGCTCGCCTTGCGAAAACGGCTCGCTTTTCACGATACGTTGCAGGAATTCGACGTTCGTATGCAGCCCGACGATCTCGCATTCGGCCAGCGCCCGTGCCATGCGGGCGAGCGCATCGCGACGGTCGCGGCCATGCACGATCAGCTTCGCGATCATCGGGTCGTAAAACGGCGTGATGGCGTCGCCTTCGCGCACGCCGCTGTCGATACGCACGTCGCCGTCGATCGAAAAACTCACCGCCTGCGGCAATGCGAGATGCTTGAGCGTGCCCGTCGATGGCAAAAAGCCCCGCGCCGGGTTCTCCGCATAGATGCGCGCTTCGATGGCATGACCGTGCACCTTCAGCGCGTCTTGCAACAGGGGCAAAGGCTCGCCCGCCGCCACGCGCAGTTGCCATTCGACCAGATCGAGCCCGGTCACCATCTCGGTCACCGGATGCTCGACCTGCAAGCGCGTATTCATCTCCATGAAGTAGAACTGGCCGTCCTGCGTCATGATGAACTCGACCGTGCCCGCGCCGACGTAATTCACCGCGCGTGCCGCCGCCACGGCGGCTTCGCCCATTGCGCGTCGGGTGGCATCGGAGAGACCGGGCGCGGGCGCTTCTTCGAGCACCTTCTGATGCCGACGCTGCACCGAGCAATCGCGATCGAACAGATAGACCGCGTTGCCGTGCGTATCGGCGAATACTTGCACTTCGACGTGACGCGGGCGCAGCAAATATTTTTCGATCAGCACGCGATCGTTGCCGAAGCTCGACGCCGCTTCGCGCTTGCATGAAGCGAGCGCCGCCGCGAAGTCCTCGCTCTTTTCGACGACTCGCATGCCCTTGCCGCCGCCGCCCGCGCTTGCCTTCAGCAGCACCGGATAGCCGATGCGATCCGCCTCGCGCTGCAGGAGCGCGGCTTCCTGATCGTCGCCGTGATAGCCGGGCACGAGCGGCACCGACGCGGATTGCATGAGCGCCTTGGCCGCGGCCTTGGAACCCATCGCGCGGATGGCTTCGACCGGCGGCCCGATGAAGACGATGCCCGCTTTCTCGCATGCATTGGCGAAGTCTTCGTTCTCGGAAAGAAAGCCGTAGCCCGGATGCACGGCTTGCGCGCCGCTCGAAAGCGCTGCCTCGACAATTCGCTCCATGCGCAGATAGCTTTCGGATGCCGCCGCGCCGCCCACGTGCACGGCTTGATCGCAGACATCGACGTGTTTCGCTTGGGCATCCGCGTCCGAATAAACGGCGACGCTGCCGATATTCATGCGCTTCGCCGTCGCCGCGACACGGCAGGCGATCTCGCCGCGATTTGCAATCAGAATCTTGTTGAACATGGCTTTACATCCGTGGATCAGCTTGAGGTGCGAGACGCGAGTCGGGCGCCTGGGTCCCGACGTCTGGCGTCACATGCGGAATACGCCGAAGCGCGTGTCTTCGATCGGCGCGTTCATCGCCGCGGCAAGGCCCAAGCCCAGCACGTCGCGCGTTTGCGCCGGATCGATCACGCCGTCATCCCAAAGACGCGCGCTTGCATAGTACGGATGACCCTGCGCCTCGTATTGATCGCGAATCGGCGCCTTGAACGCTTCCTCTTCGTCCTTCGACCACGCGCCGCCCTTCTTCTCGATGCCGTCGCGCTTGACGGTTGCGAGCACGGACGCGGCCTGTTCGCCGCCCATGACAGAGATGCGCGCGTTCGGCCACATCCACAGAAAACGCGGCGAGTAGGCGCGGCCGCACATGCCGTAATTGCCCGCGCCGAACGAACCGCCGATGATCACCGTGAACTTCGGCACCTTTGCCGTGGCCACGGCCGTCACCATCTTCGCGCCGTTACGCGCGATGCCTTCGTTCTCGTACTTGCGCCCGACCATGAAGCCCGTGATGTTCTGCAGGAACACGAGTGGAATCTTGCGCTGGCAGCATAGTTCGATGAAGTGCGCGCCCTTCAACGCCGACTCGGAAAACAGAATGCCGTTGTTCGCGACGATGCCGACCGGATGCCCCCAGATATGCGCGAAGCCGGTGACGAGCGTCGTGCCGTAGCGCGCCTTGAATTCGTCGAAAGCGGAATCGTCGACGATGCGCGCGATCACTTCGCGCACGTCGAAAGGCTTGCGGGTATCGACCGGAATCACGCCGTAAAGGCTCTCCGCTTCATGGCGCGGCGGCAGCGGCTCCTTGAGCGCGAGCGGCGGCGTCTTCACGCGATTGAGATTGCCGACGATACTGCGCGCGATGCCGAGCGCATGCGCGTCGTTCTGCGCGAGATGGTCGACGACGCCGGAAAGACGCGTGTGCACGTCGCCGCCGCCGAGATCCTCGGCGCTGACTTCCTCGCCGGTCGCGGCCTTGACGAGCGGCGGGCCGCCCAGAAAAATCGTGCCCTGATCCTTCACGATGATCGACTCGTCGCTCATCGCCGGAACATAAGCGCCGCCCGCCGTGCACGAGCCCATGACCACCGCGATTTGCGCGATGCCCGCCGCCGACATGTTCGCCTGGTTGTAGAAGATGCGGCCGAAGTGATCGCGGTCGGGGAACACGTCGTCTTGATTCGGCAGGTTCGCGCCGCCCGAATCGACGAGATAGACGCACGGCAGGCGGTTCTGCTCGGCAATTTCCTGCGCGCGCAGATGCTTCTTCACCGTCACCGGATAGTACGTGCCGCCTTTCACGGTCGCGTCGTTGCAGACGATCACGCACTCCTGTCCCGCAATGCGCCCGATGCCCGTGATGATGCCCGCGCCCGGCGCGTCGTCGTTGTACATGCCGTAGGCCGCGAGCTGCGAGAGTTCGAGAAACGGCGTGCCCGGATCGAGCAGTTGCGCAATGCGGTCGCGCGGCAAGAGCTTGTTGCGCGACACGTGCCGGTCACGCGCGGCTTGACCGCCGCCTTCCGCGAGCTTCGCGACTTTTGCCTTGAGATCCGCGACGAGCGCTTCGAGCGCGGCGGCGTTGGTCCGAAAATCTTCGCTGCGCGGGTTCAGTTTCGATTCGATGATCGCCATGACGCGCCTCAAGCCGTCTCGGCGAACAGTTCGCGACCGATCAGCATGCGGCGAATCTCGCTCGTGCCCGCACCGATTTCATAGAGCTTGGCATCGCGCCACAGGCGTCCCACCGGATACTCGTTGATGTAGCCGTTGCCGCCAAGAATCTGGATGGCTTCGCCGGCCATCCACGTGGCTTTCTCGGCCGTGTAGAGAATCACGCCCGCGCAGTCCTTGCGCACCTGGCGCACGTGGCCCGAGCCGAGCGTATCGAGCTGGCGGCCCACGGCGAAGAGATATGCGCGGCACGCTTGCAGCGTGGTATAGAGATCCGCGACCTTGCCTTGAATCAGCTGGAATTCGCCGATGGCTTGCCCGAACTGCTTGCGGTCATGGATATACGGCACGACCGCATCCATGCAGGCGAGCATGATGCCGGTCGGCCCGCCCGCGAGCACGGCGCGCTCGTAGTCGAGACCGCTCATCAGCACCTTCGTGCCGCCGTTCAATGCGCCGAGAATGTTTTCCTTCGGCACTTCCACGTTCTCGAACACGAGTTCGCCCGTATGCGAGCCGCGCATGCCGAGCTTGTCCAGTTTCTGAGCGACCGAGAAGCCCTTCATGCCCTTCTCGACGATAAAAGCCGTGATGCCCCGCGCGCCCGCTTCGATATCCGTCTTCGCGTAGACGACGAGCGTGTCGCAATCCGGGCCGTTGGTGATCCACATCTTGGTGCCGTTGAGCACGTAATGGTCGCCCTTCTCGTCCGCGCGCAGCTTCATGCTGACGACATCCGATCCGGCGTTCGGCTCGCTCATGGCAAGCGCGCCGACGTGTTCGCCGGAAACGAGCTTCGGCAGATACTTGCGCTTCTGTTCTTCCGTGCCGTTGCGATGAATCTGGTTCACGCACAGGTTCGAATGCGCGCCGTACGACAGCCCGACCGATGCCGACGCCCGCGAGATTTCTTCCATCGCGACCATGTGCGCGGTGTAGCCGAGATTCGCGCCGCCGTATTCCTCGGATACCGTCATGCCGAGCACGCCCATGTCGCCGAATTTCTTCCAGAGGTCCATTGGGAACTGGTCGGTGCGGTCGATTTCGGCGGCGCGCGGCGCGATTTCCTTCGACGCGAAATGCTGAAGCGTGTCGCGCAACATATCGATGTCTTCGCCCAGCGCGAAGTTCAGGCCCGGCACGGTGCTCATGGGGTGTCTCCTCCAGATGCGATGTTTCGGCGCGTCGCGTTTGAGTTTCACTCACAGCAGATGGAGCGCCGCAGAATGGGCCAATTTCATCCTCTATTCGTCTTTCCGTCAATAGGTTTTTGAGCTACGCTCACATTTCTTGCGCACGCTCTTCCGCTACCGCCATGTCCACGCAAAGCACCGCTTCCAACCGCCGCACGCCGTCGGGCGTCAAATCGCAACAACGCGTGCGCGAAATCCTCCAGGCCGGCCGCGAGGTCTTCGCCGAGAAAGGCTACGACGGCGCCACCAGCGCGGAAATCGCGCAGCGCGCCGGCATTTCGGAAGCCACGGTGTTCAGCTATTTCAGCGGCAAGCGGGAATTGTGCGCCCGCGTGATCGCGGACTGGTACGACGAAATCATCGATGCCTTCGAGACCGGCATGCCGCGTGACGCCTCGGTGCGCCAGCAGTTCGCGTTCATCGTGAGAACGCATTTGCGGTTGATGCTGATGAACGGCACCGGTCTGTGCGCGCTCGTGCTCTCGGAAGGCCGCACGCGCCAGCACGATCTGTCGGACACGCTCACCGAATTGCAGCGCCGCTACACCGCGCCGCTCATGGACGTGCTCGCGCGCGGACAGACGCTCGGCCACGTCCGCGGCGACGTTCCGCTGCGTCTTTTGCGCTCGCTCGTTTTCGGGCCGATGGAACACGTGTTGTGGGACGCCACGCTTGCAAAACGCCGCCTGAGTCAGACTCAGATCGAGACGACGGCGAATGAACTGGTGGAAGTGCTGTGGGCCGCGCTGCAACCCGCCGATGCGAAAACGGCGGCGCTGGCGCAGTTCCGACAGGATGTCGAAGACGCGTCGCGCCGCTACGAAGCGGCATCGAGCGAAGAGAAGCCGCTTACTTGACGAAGCGGCGCGCGAGACGCGCGAGCATCGGCACGGTGGTCGGGCGCAAGAGCCGCGCGTCGTAACCGCTCATGCGACGCGCGTTTTCCGCGAGACACAGGTCGATCAAGGAAGCGACGGAAACATTGCCCGCCACGGAATCGCCGACGTTGGCCGGGAAGTTGGCATCTTGCGCCGCGCCGCTCGTGTCGAAACCGCGCGCGAGCGAAATGCGATCGCGAATCAGCGAAATCCAGACGCTCGCGGTTTTGAGCAGGAAACCAGGCTTGCGATACCACGGCAGACTGCGCCGATACCACGCCACCCAGTTGGCAAAAAACAGAATGTGACGCGCTTCTTCCTGAATCACCGGCTCGAAGGTTTCGACGAGCGCTTCGGGAAAATAGCCTGACTGGCGCGCCGCCTCGAACAAGCCGAACGCAAAGAAACTGTCGATGCACTCGCTGTAGCCCGTGAGCATCCACGCGCGCAATGCGTCGTCCGGTGCGGGATACGGCGGCTCGGGCGCGAGCTCGATGCCATAGGCTTCGACGAGTTTCGAGAGTACGAGCTTGTGGCGCGCTTCTTCCCCGCCGTTCATGCGCAAGGCTTCGCGCAAATGCGGGTCGTGAACCGCCGCCGCGTAAGTCGCCACGCGAATGGAGGCGCGCCCTTCCGTCTGCACCGCGATGTCCCAGATGGGCAGCGACGTCACGCGCTTGAGCGCCGCCGGGGCCAGCTTCGGCCATTCGATCACGGCCGGTTTGTACGGATTGTGCGTCGTCAGCAACATCTCGCAGAACATCCGCAGATGCTGATCCGAGCCAATCCGAATCTTTCCTGACGATCGATACGTCCAATTACGCATCGCATGATCTGCTTCTACCGGAGTGAGCGTGTCGGACATATTCGAAAATTGAGCGACGATCGGGTACGTTCTGCGGATTTTGGCATACCGGCCGACAATCCGCAGCAATCGCTGCTCAATTCACGTCAATGCGAGATTTTTTCGAGCGCCATGTCGCGCGTACGCGGTCCCATCAGGCCGATCGCCGCCATCACGACGAGCATGGCGCCCGCGATGAACACGAACACGCCGGTCGTCCCGAAACCCTTGAGCACGGCCGCGATGATGAATGACGTGAAAATCGCCGAAAACCGGCTCCACGAATAGACGAAGCCGACGGCGCGCGCGCGGATGCTGGTCGGGAACAACTCGGTCTGATACGCGTGGAAGCTGTACGACATGATGTTCGACGACAGCGTGAGCCCGACGCCCATCGCGATCAGGAACATGGCGTTCGACGACTGGCTGAACAGCAGCCCGCAGACGATATTCGCGCCCGCCATGGCGACGATGGCCGTCTTGCGCTCGATGCGGTCGGCAATCAAGAGCCCGATGATCGGCCCGATGGGCGCCGCGATCGCGATGATGCTCGAATACATGAGGCTCGACGTGACCGTGACGCCCTGCTTCACGAGCAAGGCCGGCACCCAGTTGGCGAAGCCGTAGAAACCGACCGTCTGGAACACGTTGAAGATGATCATCATCGTGGCGCGGCGGCCGTAGGGCGGCTTCCACATATCGGCGAACGAGCCTGCGCCCTGCGCGGCGTCGAGCACCGGCTCGGGCGCGGCGGGCGGCGGCAACGGCCGGCCGTATTCGCGTTCCACCTTGGCTTCGAGCGCCGACATTACGCGATCCGCTTCGGCGAGGCGGCCCTTTTGCGCGAGCCAGCGCGGACTTTCGGGCAGCGTGCGGCGAATCCACCAGACGAAGAGCGCGCCATGCGCACCGATCACGACGACCCAGCGCCATCCGTCGAAGCCGAACGGCGCGCGCGGCACCAGCAGATAAGCGAGGAACGCGACCCCCGGCACCGCCATGAAACCGACTGCCTGCTCGCAGGCAAAAGCGCGTCCACGGATGTGCTTCGGCGCGAGTTCGGAGATATACGTGCCGATCGTCACCAGTTCCACGCCGATTCCCACGCCGGCGATGAAGCGCCAGAAGTTGAGGCCGGTCGCGGTGTCCTGAAACGCCATGATGAGATTCGCGACGGTGTACCAGAGCAGCGAATACGTGAAGATCGCGCGGCGGCCGAAACGGTCGGCGAGAAAACCGCACGCCACCGTGCCGATGAACAGCCCCGCGAACAGCGACGCAATAAAGCTCGCCACGCCTGTGAAACCGAAGAAACTCGCTGTCGTTGGCGTGAGGATGCCGCTCTTTACCAGCCCTGGCGCGACGTAACCGGAGTACAGCAAGTCGTAGAGCTCGAAGAAGAAGCCGAGACTCAGGAGCGCGATGAAAGTCCAGATGGTGCGCGTGGCCGGCAGCCGGTCGAGACGCGCGGAAATGAGCCCGGCGGTGATTTCGGGTGGCGCGGACGCGGACGCAGCGGCCGATGTGCGCTGTGCGCCCGCCGCGGGGGAAGTTGCCATTGATATGTCTCCTGTCGACCGGACGGTTCTTTTGCGGATGTGGCGTCCCGCGCGAGGGGGTGGTCTTCGGCGCGCGGGACGAGGGCCGCATTTTAGCTGCGGGGGGCGGATCAGTCAGCCCGAATCCCATCCATCAACAACGCCACCGCATGCCGCGCGATCTGCTCCTTGCTGATCGCGCCTGCGCCCTGGCCGCGCCAGCGTGATGTCGCAAGCGGAAACACCGCAAGTCCGAACAACGATACGAACACGAGCGATGGCTCCAGCGCCGGATTTACCTTGCCCGCTTTCTGCCATCCGGCGATGCGCTCGATCGCCAAATCCTTGCGCTCGTCGCCGAAGCGTTCTGCCATGCGCTGACGCAGCACGCCACCTTCGCTGATGACTTCGCGTACCCACAGCGCCGCGAACCACGGATGCTTGTCCACCGTCGCGACCAGCGCCTCCACGAAGGCGCGCAAGGTGTCGGCGGGCTCGGCCAAGGGATCGTTGAATACGCGCCCCAGTTCCGAGCGCAACGGCGCGAAGCGTTCGTCGATCAACACATCGAGTAGCTGCTCGCGCGTCTTGAAATAGTAATGGACCATTGCGGGCGTTACGCCGGCCTCGCGGGCAATCGCCCCGAGCGTCGTTTCGCCGATGCCCTGCCGCGCAAACAACATCAGCGCCGTATCCAGCAAGTGCGCCCGCGCCTCGGCGCTGTGACCGCCGCTCGGACGGCCCGGCCGCCGCCCCGCTTTCTTCAGTTGAACCTCGCCTGATTCGCCGGGCAACTCGGCTCCGATTACATCGTTTGACATAGAGATGGTTTGACGAGCCTTCGATGATCGTTTATATTAACTTTCATGTTAATTAAATTCAATCCGTTTTCGGCGGGCAGCGCTGAGAACCGGATTGAAGCGCTTTTCACGACGCCAAAGGCGTCCCTACGCAAGTACAGGTCGATATGACATCTTTACACCGAACCGCTCCTGCAGGCGTCGACGAAGCCGCAAAACCGCCGCTCGGCCTGCTCTTCACGGCGCTTTTGCTCGTCATGCTGCTCGGTGCGCTCGATCAAACCATCGTGTCGACAGCGCTCCCGACCATCGTCGGCGAACTCGGCGGACTCGAACGCTTGTCGTGGGTCGTCACGTCCTATCTGCTCAGTTCGACCATCGTCGTGCCGCTTTACGGCAAATTCGGCGATCAGTTCGGACGCAAGGTCGTGCTTCAGGCATCCATCCTGATATTCCTTGCCGGATCTATCCTCTGCGGCGTTGCGCAGAACATGACGCAATTGATCGCGCTGCGCGCGTTGCAGGGGCTCGGCGGCGGCGGGTTGATGGTGGTCACCATGGCCGCCATCGCCGATGTCATCCCACCCGCCGAACGCGGTCGCTTTCAGGGGCTTTTCGGCGGTGTGTATGGCCTTGCCACGGTCGTCGGGCCGCTGCTTGGCGGCTTTCTAGTCGAGCATCTGTCGTGGCGCTGGATTTTCTACATCAACGTGCCGCTCGGCGTGATCGCGCTCGCCGTCATCCAGACCGTATTCAAGCCGCATACGGCGCACGTGAACCATCGCGTGGACTATATGGGTGCGGGCTTTCTAGCCGCCGCGCTCACCTGCATCATCCTGTTCACCAGCGAAGGCGGCGCGCTCTTGCCGTGGAGTTCACCGCAACTGTGGTGCACGCTCGCGCTCGGGTTGATCTGCATCGGCGGATTCGTCTACGAGGAACGGCTCGCCGCCGAGCCCATCATGCCGCTCTCGCTCTTCAAGGAACCCACCTTCGTGCTGGCCGGGCTGATCGGTTTCATTGTCGGCTGCGCGCTGTTCGGCGCGGTCACGTTCCTGCCGCTCTATTTGCAAGTGGTAAAGGGCTCCACGCCGTCGCAGGCCGGTTTGCAGATCACGCCCATGATGGCCGGCGTGCTGCTTTCTTCCATCGTGAGCGGCCGGGTCATCAGCAAGATCGGGAAGTACCGGTTTTTCCCGATCGTGGGCACGGGGCTCGTCACGCTCGCCATGGTGCTGCTGTCCACGCTGCGCCTCGACACGCCGCTGCCGGTCATGTACGGCTACATGCTGCTGCTCGGCCTCGGGCTCGGCATGGTGATGCAGGTGCTCGTGCTGGCGGTGCAGAACGTGGTCGAATTCCGGATGATCGGCGTGGCCACCTCCAGCGCGACGCTCTTTCGCTCGATCGGCGGCTCGGTCGGCGTGGCCGCTTTCGGCGCGATTTTCTCGGGAAGCCTGCGCGGCCGGCTCGAAACGCTGATTCCGGCCGGCACGGAGATGCCGCGTTCGCTCGGGCCGCTCGCGGTAGCGAATCTGCCGGCCGCGTTGCATGACGATTATCTGAGCGCGTTCGCCGGCTCCATGCACACGGTTTATCTGGTCGCGGCTTGCATCGCGTGCATCGCTTTTGCGCTGTCGTGGTTTCTCAAGGACCATCCGCTTCGCAAGCATTGAGAAAGTAATCAGCAAGGAAGTCGGTAGAATTCAGACAAAACCACTTGCGAAATCATGTGAAGGAAAGTTCTAAATCGCCGCTATCGGTGCTTTCACTAGATGCCTGACAATTTTGGCTTGGTACCCTTCTGCCGATTCTGCCCGGACACGATCCGCGGAAGACCCAAAGGTCCGGCGTCGCCAATTACGGCGCCGGATGCCCGGATACGAGACCTGCCGGGATGAACCGACCACCATCTGGAGTAATAACAGTGAAGAAACTGATCGCGGCCCTGACGATGTCCCTCCTTGCCGCCACGTCGCTCACCGCCGTCACCGCGCACGCCAAGGACTATTCGACGATTCGCTTTGGCGTCGACGCAAGCTATCCCCCGTTCGAATCGAAGGGTTCGGATGGCAAGCTGACCGGTTTCGATATCGATCTCGGCAACGAGATCTGCGCGCGCCTGAAGGCCAAGTGCGTATGGGTGGAGAACGATTTCGACGGCATGATCCCCGCCCTCAAGGCGAAGAAGTTCGACGGCGTGCTCTCGTCGATGTCCATGACGCCGCAACGCGCCGAGCAGATCGCCTTTTCGAGCAAGCTGTTCAACACGCCGACGCGTCTCGTGGCGAAGAAGGGCAGCAACATCCTGCCGACGGCCGAAAGCCTGAAGGGCAAGACCGTGGGTGTGGAACAAGGCACGATCCAGGAAACCTACGCCAAGACCTACTGGGCGCCGAAGGGCGTGACGGTGACGCCGTACCAGAATCAGGATCAGGTCTACGCCGATCTGACTTCGGGCCGTCTGGACGCCGCCCTGCAAGACGCCGTGCAGGCGGAAATCGGCTTCCTGAAGACGCCGCGCGGTGCTGGCTATGACTTCGCGGGCAAGGATATCGTCGACAAGAAGGTGCTGGGCGAAGGCGCGGGCATCGGCATGCGCAAGGAAGACACCGACCTCAAGACGCAAGTCGACAAGGCAATTGCCGACATCATCAAGGACGGCACGTACAAGAAGATCGAGAAGAAGTACTTCGACTTCGACGTGTACGGCAGCTAAGTCATGCCTTCGGGCGAAGCGCCGGTCACACCGGCCTTCGCTCGAGTGGGCTACGAAGCGGGCTCCGCGTTTTTTTGCGGAGCCCGCTTTGTTTTTGGCGCCTGGCAGGTCGCTTTTGCTGAGTCTGCTTTTGTCGCAGCAACGGTGCGCTCTTCCGTGCCCGCTTTGGCCTTCCGCGCAACTCCGCAAACGTCCCGACGCGCCGCCGCGCGGATTTCGGCTAAGATCGAACGTCCGAGGCAAAGCCGACGGCAGCAATCTCGCATGGAACCGGAACCGGGCGCGGCAAGCACCATCAGCGCTCATTCCGGTCGACAGGAGACGCCATCGTCATGGCACGCGGCAATCTCGCCCGTGCACGCTGGCCCGCCATAAACATCATTCGAGACAAGACCGCGCACTCGCATGCGCGCGCACATCATGCAAACCAAGACTCATCAACTCATTTCGCCGACGCTCGGCACTTCCCGCACCATCACGAGTTATCACTACGGTTCGGGCGGCGGTCAGAAAATCTACATTCAGTCCTCGCTGCACGCGGACGAATTGCCCGGCATGCTCGCCGCGTGGAAATTGCGCCGCCTGCTCGCCGCTTTCGAAGCCGACGGCAAGCTCAAAGGCGAAGTGGTGATCGTGCCGGTGCCGAATCCCATCGGGCTGAATCAGATCTTGCACGGCCAACTGCTCGGCCGTTTCGAAGCCAATAGCGGCCACAACTTCAACCGAAATTTTCACGATCTGGCCGCGTTGATCGCGCCGCGCATCGAAGCGCGCCTTTCCGGCGACAGTCAGGCGAACCTGCTCGCCGTGCGCGCCGCGATGAAGGAAGCGCTCGACGAGCAAACGGCGCACACCGAACTCGAATCGCAACGTCTAGCGCTGCAAAAGCTCTCGTACGACGCCGATGTCGTGCTCGACCTGCACTGCGATCTCGACGCCGCGCTGCATCTCTACACGAACCCGGATATCTGGGCCGATGTCGAACCGCTCGCGCGCTATCTCGATGCAAAGGCGTCCCTGCTCGCGCTGAATTCGGTCGGCAACCCGTTCGACGAAATCCACAGCTTCTGCTGGTCCGACTTGCGTACGCGTTTCGGCGAGCGTTTCCCTATTCCGAACGGCGGCATCTCGGTGACGGTCGAGTTGCGCAGCCAGCACGACGTCTCGCATGAACTCGGCGATAAGGACGCGCAGGGCATCGTCAATTATCTGATTCATCGCGGCGTGATCGATGCGCCGCAAGTGCCGCTGCCGCCGCTCGCGTATCCGGCCACGCCGCTCGCGGGCGCGGAGCCGATCGTCGCGCCTGCAAGCGGCATTCTCGTGTTCCGTGCGCAAGTGGGCGCGTTCATCGAGGCAGGCTCGGCCATCGCCGATGTGATCGACCCGCTCGCCGATACCATCACCACGCTCAAGTGCACGACCTCCGGCGTTTTGTACGCGCGGCATATCACGCGCTTTGCGACCGCCGGGCTGGAAGTGGCGCGCATCGCGGGAGCGAAGGCTTATCGCACGGGGTCGCTGTTGTCCGCCTGAGCCTTGAACGTCAGAACGGAATGAGACCGCACTGCGCCGCGACGATGCGCCAGCCGTTCGCGGTCTCGCCCCACGTTCGCGTGTAGCGCAAGCTGCCCGCGAACGGCGCGCCGCCGAATGTCCCGGCAAGCGCGACGCGCGTGACGGTCACGGCAAACGCGCCGTACACGCGCACGCTCTGCTCCACCACCTCCAGCTTGTCGATGCGCTGCATGCCATGCCGATGCCCGTTCAGGTCATCGGCCTTGCTCCATATCTTTCCGGTGGCATCGACGAAAGTCAGGTCGTCGGCCAGGAGCGCGTCAAGCGCAGTCACGTCCGACGCCATCATCGCCTGCTTCAGGCGTTCTTCCAGTTCGCGGATTCCGTGTTCGTCCATTTTGTTTCTCGCTTGGCCGTCATGGGGCGGAGTCGCGAGGATACCGCGCGTCTCGCGCAAGCGGACGCACGCATGAAACGCCGTCGCCGCGCTAGCGCTGTTGCAGCCGCGACACACCGCAAGCCATCCGAAAGCGCTGTCATATTTCTTTAGTCAGCGGCCGCTACATTTGCGCCCGTTGCGCCGAGCGTAAGCAGAACGCAGCGCGACATCGACGAACACGCACGATCACACACCACACCCGCGAACTCATCCCGGAGCACGTTTTGAAGAAGAACCTTCTGGCAACCGCCGCCCTCGCCGCCTTCGCCTTCGCCACTTCCGCTCATGCGCAGAGCAGCGTCACGCTGTACGGCATCATCGACGCAGGCGTCAGCTACGTGAACCACAGCGCCGTCACTGGCGGCAGCGATCACAACTTCAAGTACGACGACGGCGTGGCCCAGGGCAGCCGATGGGGCCTGAAAGGCGCCGAAGACCTCGGTGGCGGCCTGAAGGCGATCTTCACGTTGGAAAACGGCTTCAACAGCGGCACCGGCGCGCTCGGCCAGGGCGGCGCGGAATTCGGCCGCCAGGCGTATGTCGGTCTCGCGAAGAACGACATTGGCTCGGTCACGCTCGGCCGTCAGTACACGTTCTCGACCGATTACCTCGGCTCCGCCTACTCCATCGGCGGCCAGACGGTCGCGGGCAACTATGGCTATCACATCAACGACGTCGATCAACTCACGTCGAGCCGCATCAACAACTCGGTCAAGTTCAGCAGCGCGAGCTTTTATGGCGTGACGTTCGGCGCGATGTACGGCTTCTCGAATCAGGCAGGCGCCTTTGCGGGCACACCGACGACGACCGCGGGCGGCGTGACCACCGCCGGTTCGTCGCGTGCCTACAGCTTCGGTGTGAACTACAAGGCCGGTCCGGTCGGCGTGGGCGCGGCTTATACCGACATCCACTATCCGGGCGCGGCGACGCCCGCGTTCAGCACGGCGCTCGCGAACCTCGCGACTGGCGGCACGAAGGACCTGCGCACGTTCGGCATCGGCGCGAACTATGCATTCGGCGCCGCGACCGTGTTCGGCCTCTGGACCAACACGCGCTTCGAACCGATCACCGGCGCGAGCTCGAAGCTCAATGCGTTCGACATCGGCGGCAAGTACGCCTTCACGTCCGCGATCACGGCGGCGCTCGGCTACACCTACATGGACGTGACCGATGGCGTGGAAGGTCACTGGCATCAGATCGATGCGAGCTTCGACTACGCGTTGAGCAAGCGCACGGACGTGTACGCGCTCGGCATCTATCAGCGTGCTTCGGGTTCGAATCGCGGCGTCGAGAATCAGGCGCATATCGGTTCGTCGACGAGCTACTTCGGTACGTCGGGCACGGGTTCGAACAACCAGCTCGCGTTCCGCCTGGGCGTGCGTCACAAGTTCTAAGCGCTGCCCGTTACGGTAAAACAAGGCGCAAAAAAGGGCCGCTCGGTCGAACGAGCGGCCCTTGTCGCATCATGCGTGCGCTTACTTGCTCTTCTTGCCCGTCTCCTTGTTGAAGCGCTCGACATACGAGTCCATCAGCTTGCGGATGGCGCGGCCAATCTGCATGTAGTCGCTCTCGTTGAGATTCGCAAGCGACACGCGTCCCGAAGGATGCTGCGTGCCGAAGCCGCGTCCTGGCAGCAACACGACGCGCGCTTCCCTCGCCAGCTGGAAGAGCAAGTCCGAAGGCTTGGTGTTCTTGAGCACCCAATCGACGAACTCGCGGCCGTGCGACTTCTCGCCCATGTATTCGAGGTCGAGGATCGCGTAGTAATCGACCTGATTTTCGTCCTCGTCTTCGAGCGCGATGCCGATTTCCCGATACAACGCGCGTTTGCGATTGCGAATCAACCGTTTGAGCGCGCTCTTGTAGGCGTCGGGCGTGTCCATCAGCGAGAAGAGCGAGAACAGCACCATCTGAACTTGCTGCGGCGTGGATAGCCCCGCCGTGTGATTCAGCGCGACCGTGCGGCTGTCGGCGACCAGTCGGTCGATGAACTTCAGCTTGTCCGGCTCCGTCGTAATGGATTCGTAGCGTTCATACAGGATGGCTCGCTGGTCTTTCGGCAGCGCGGCGAGCTGATCGTCGAAAATATTATGCCGATGCGTCGCGATGGTCCCGAGCCGCCAACCCGTCGCGCCAAAATATTTCGAATAGGAATATACGAGGATCGTGTTCTTCGGACACAGCGCAAAGAGCGAGACGAAGTCGTCCGCAAAGGTGCCGTAGACATCGTCGGTCAGGAGAATCAGGTCCGGCCGTTCCTTAACGATCTCCGCGATATATTCGAGACTCTCGGCATCCATCTTTACCGATGGCGGATTGCTCGGATTGACGAGGAAGAACGCCTTCACCTTCGGGTCGCGCAGCTTGTCGAGTTCCTGCTTCGAGTATTGCCAGCCGTTTTCAACCGTGGCCTCGAGATTCACGACGTTGAGCTTGTAATCGTTCAGGCGCGGGATCTCGATGTACGGCGTGAAGATCGGCGTGCCGAGCGCGATCGTGTCGCCTTCCTTGATCAGGAAGTTCTCGCGCATCGTGTTGAAGATATAGGTCATCGCCGCCGTGCCGCCTTCGACCGCGAAGATGTCGAAGTCGCCGACGAACGGGTGCTTGCCAATCATCTCGCGCCGCAGATATTGCCCGACGATGACCTCCGACAGTTTCAGCATGCGGTCGGGCACGGGATAGTTCGAAGCGAGAATGCCTTCGCACATCTCGTAGAGAAAGTCGGCTGCGTTCAGTCCAAGCTGGTCGCGCACGTAAGACACCGCGCCCACCAGAAAGCTGATGCCGGGCGTTCCCTTGTGGTCGCGCGCGAAGATCTCGAAGCGTTCTTCAAGGCCTTCGTGCTTCGGAAAGCCACCCACGCCTTCGGGCATATAGGCGAACGAGCGCTCGGATTCGCGCATGGCGAAGAGGCCCAGTTGCCAGAAACCGTGACGCGGAATCGTCGCGAGAAAGTTCGGATTGCCGCGACCCGCGTTGAGCATCGACAAATTGGCGGGACGCTCGACCGCGCCGCCGCCGGCCGCCTTGATGAGTTCGTCCTTTAGTTCGAACGGACTGAGCGCCGCCATTGCGGCCTGATCGTCGGAACCCGACTTAGAGGATTTGGACATCCGACACCCCCACTGGCAAAAGATACGTAGAGTTGAACAACGGAAGCACGAAAGGCTCGGGCATCATGTCAGCAACATCACGATCACCATGCCCCAGATCGTGAGCAGCGTATTGCCGACGGCATAAGTCACCGTATAACCAAGACCCGGCACCTGGCTCTTCGCGGCATCGCAAAGCATGCCGAGCGCCGCCGTGGTCGTGCGCGCGCCCGCGCAGATGCCGAGCAACAGCGCCGGGTGAAACTTGAACACGTACTTGGCGATATACATGCCGATGATGAGCGGCACCGACGACGCGAAGATGCCCCACAGAAAGAGGCTCACGCCGAGCTTCTGCAGACCCGCGACGAAGCCCGGTCCCGCCGAGATGCCGACCACCGCGATGAACACATTAAGCCCGACCGAATTCATGAACGAGATGGTGGGCCCCGGAATGCGGCCGAAGGTCGGATGGATCGCGCGCAGCCAGCCGAACACGATGCCCGCGATCAGCGCGCCGCCCGCCGTGGACAAGGTGATGGGAATCGCGCCGAAGCGGATCACGACTGCGCCGATCAGCGCGCCCAGCGTGATCGCGAGGCCGACGAAGGCCATGTCGGCGGCATCGGTCGGACGGTCGATCACGCCGACCGCTTTCGCCACGGCCGACGTGTCCTGCGTGCGGCCGACGAGCGTGATGGTGTCGCCACGATGCAGCTTGGTGCTCGGCAACACGGGGATGGCCGTTTCGGTCGCGCCGCGCTTGATCTTGCGCAGGAACACGCCGCGCGCGCCGGGCAACTGCGAGAGTTCCTCCAGCGTCTTGCCGTCGACGGCCTTGCTCGTCACGTAGACATCGACGCCTTCCACCGGCACGGCGAGCAGTTCGGCATCGTCCACTTCGGTTGCCACGCCGCCCAGCAGATTCACGAGATGCTCGCGTCGTCCGACGACGGCGACGACATCGCCCGCTAGCAGGACGTCGTCGACCTTGGCTTCTTGAATCGTCCCGCCACGCCGGATTCGTTCGATGAAAAGCCGCACGCCTGCAGGTTCGAGCGCCTCCGCTTCGCCGACCTTCATGCCGACCACACGCCCCTCTTCGCCAATGCGATACGCGCGAAGCGCGAACTGATGCCAGCCGCTGCCCGCGCCGCCCAATTCGCCGCTGCCGCCCATCTCTTTCTCGTACTGCTGGCAGGCTGCCACGAGGTCGATGTTGAGCAGCTTCGGCCCGAGCAGCGCGAGGATCATCGCCGAACCGATCGTGCCGTAGATGTACGTGACGGCGTAGGCGGTCGGCATCGCGTCGAGCAACACCTTGGCGTCGTTCGGCGCCAGGCCGAGCCGGTTGATGGCGTCGGTAGCGAGGCCCATCGAAGCGGAGATGGTCTGCGATCCCGCGAAAAGTCCCGCCGCCGAACCGACGTCGTATCCGGCCAGTTTCGCCGCAAGATACGGAAAGGCGAGGCACAGCACGGACTGAATGACGGAGAAGATGGCCTGCGGCAAGCCGTCCTTGGCGATGCCGCGCACGAACTGCGGACCCACGCCGTAACCGACCGCGAACAGGAACATCAGGAAGAAGACGGATTTGACGTTCGGCGAAATGGTGATGCCGAGCTGCCCGATCGCGATGGCGGCCAGCAAGGTAGACGTTACCGCGCCGAGGCTGAAGCCCTTGAAGCTCTTGCCGCCGAACCAATAACCGATACCCAGCGAAAGAAAGATGGCTATCTCGGGATAGCTGTGCAGCGTTGCTGTGAACCAGGACATGTGCACTCCTCTCGGGGATCAGCCCCGCGACCGTTACATGCTTCTTGGGCAAGGAAGGAATGAAGGAAAACGAATGACCTGCAACGATGCGCTCCCCGTTGCCGCAATACGGGCGAGTGCTTGCGAGAGAAAATCGAGTTGCATCGAACGGTTCATGGGCACGAATCGCGATCTGCAAACGGATGACGCACAGAGAATTGGCGCATGCGTCACGGCGAAAAAAGAGGCTTCAACACGGCTGTCTGATGCCTAGCAATACACTATTTTCGCCACGCAGTTGAACTAAAAAACGATAGTTTCGGAGGCCCCTCCTGCTCGTTGCGGCCGTTGCACGAGTCGATTCGAACCGTCCCCGGCCGATCGCGCAGACGAAAAAAAACAGCGGCCGAAGCCGCTGTTTCCATGGAACCGAAATGCTTGCTGCGTTCTGTCCGACGCGTTGCAACTTACTCGGTGGTTTCGAGCAACGGATAATCCGTATAGCCCGTCGCGCCTGCTGAATAGAACGTCGAGGTGTCCGGCGCGTTGAGCGGCGCGTCGAGTTCGAAGCGTCGCACGAGATCCGCATTCGCGATGAACGGCTTGCCCCACGCGACCGCATCGGCGTCGCCGCGCTCGATTGCCGCTTCCGCGCTTTGCTTGGTGAAGCCTTCGTTGGCGATGTACACGCCGCCAAACGCCTTCTTCAGTTGCGGCCCGAGACTGTCGGCGCCTTCCGACTCGCGCGCGGCGATGAACGCCACGTTGCGCTTGCCGAGTTCGCGTGCGACGTAACCGAAGGTCGCGGCGCGGTCGCTGTCGCCCATGCTGTGCGAATCGGCGCGCGGCGCCAGATGCACGCCCACGCGATCCGCGCCCCATACGTCGATACATTGATCGACCACTTCGAGCATGAGACGCGCGCGGTTTTCGATTGCGCCGCCGTATTCGTCGGTACGCTTGTTGGTGCTGTCCTGCAGGAACTGGTCGAGCAGGTAGCCGTTCGCGCCATGCACTTCCACGCCGTCGAAGCCCGCGCGCTTCGCGTTTTCCGCGCCCTTGCGATAAGCCGCGACCACGCCTTCGATTTCATCGAGTTCCAGTGCGCGCGGCGTCACGAACGGACGCTGCGGACGCACGAGGCTCACGTGTCCGCTTGCTGCAATCGCGCTCGGCGCAACCGGCAGTTCGCCGTTCAGGAAGATAGGGTCCGAAATACGGCCGACGTGCCACAGTTGCAGGAAGATCTTGCCGCCCGCTTCGTGCACGGCGTGCGTCACGAGCTTCCAGCCTTCGACTTGTTCGTCCGACCAGATGCCGGGGGTATCCGCGTAGCCCAAGCCTTGCGGCGTGACCGAGGTGGCTTCGCTCAAGATGAGACCAGCCGATGCGCGGTCGGCGTAATACTGCGCCATCAACGCGTTAGGCACGCGTTCCACGCCTGCACGTTGCCGCGTGAGCGGCGCCATGATGATGCGGTTCTTGAGCGTCAACGCGCCTACTTTGAGCGGATCGAAAAGAGTCGGCATAGATGTAAGGTATCCTGAAGAAATGTAAAGAAGGTTCGCCGTGGAAAGGGCTGCCGCGCTCAGAGATTCCCGATGGAATCGCGAAACGCCTGTATGACCGTTTCGTCGCGCTTGAAGAACACCCATTGCCCCACGCGCTTCGTGGTGACGAGCCCGGCTTTTTGCAAGGTCGAGAGATGCGCCGAAACGGTGGACTGCGACATGCCGCAGCGCCCATCGATTTGCCCCGCGCACACGCCATGCAGGTGCGGCAATTCCTGTTCGGGAAAGTGCAGCTCCGGCGTCTTCAGCCACTCGAGAATCTCGCGGCGAAGCGGGTTGGCAAGGGCCTTGTGAATTGCGTCGATGTCCATTTCGTTGCTCGTTCGTCCGACGGCGGAAGCTTCGCCGCATCGTCTTAAAACGAATCATATATCGGAAATATCCGATACGCAAGCGTCCACATGCGTTTCGTCAATGCGATGCGTGTCATCGCGGCGCGCGGTCTGGTAATCTGCCCGGTTTAGCTGCCGTCAATTTTCGATCTCAATTGCATATGGATACACCGTTCAACGAACGCGGCGTCACGCTCTCGCGCGTCGGCCTGTCGGCCTCGGGCCAGTTGATTCCGCTGCGCGATCTGCGCGCCGCGCGGGTCGTGAAGATATCGCGCAAGAAGCCGCTGCCGATCATCCTTGCGCTGATCGGGCTCGCGGGAATCGGCGTGGGCATCGCAACGGGTTCGGGGCCGGCGCTCGTACTCGGCATCATGGTGGCCGTGGTCGGCTATCTGTCGTGGATCACGCAGGACGTGATCTATCAATTGATGGTCGCAACGCCCGAAGGCGAGCGCGAAGTCATCATCACGAAAGACGAGGAATTTGCGGATCGCGTGGCCGCGCTGGTCGGCGACGCGGTCGCGAAACATGCGCAGACAGCGGCCGCAAAGCCGCAAGCCTGACGCCGCTACTAAAGAACACGCGCGGGACGTACCCGCGCGCGGCACTTACTTCAGTTCAAGCCATCGTCAAGTCAGATTCAGCGGCTCGACGTGCCAGATATCGCGGGCATATTCCGCGATGGTCCGGTCTGATGAGAATATCCCCATTCCGGCGACGTTCTCGATCGCGCTCTTCGTCCACGCTTCCTTGTCTCGGTACTTGAGATCGACCTCGGTTTGCGTCTTGTCGAAGCTGTCGAAGTCCGCGAGCACCATGTAGTGATCGCCCCAATCCACGAGCGTATGAAAGATGTCGTAGAAACGGTGCGGCTCTTCCGGCGAGAAGTGTCCGAGGCGAATCTGGTCCAGCGCCACCTTGAGCTCCGGATTGTCCTCGTAGATTTGCCGTGGCCTGTAGCCCGCCGCCCGCAGCGTTTCGATCTCGTCGGTCGTGTTGCCGAAGATGAAGATGTTTTCGCGGCCCACCGCGTCGCAAATTTCGATGTTGGCGCCATCCAGCGTGCCGATGGTCAGCGCGCCGTTCAACGCAAGCTTCATGTTGCCGGTGCCCGATGCCTCGGTGCCGGCCATCGAAATCTGCTGCGATAAGTTCGCGGCGGGAATGATGAGCTCCGCCACGCTCACGCCGTAGTTCGGGACGAAGCCTACCTTGAGCCTGTCGCCGACGAGCGGGTCCGCGTTGATCTTCTTCGCGACGTCGTTGATGAGCTTGATGATGCTCTTCGCCATCTTGTAGGCCGAAGCCGCCTTGCCCGCGAACATGACCACACGCGGCGTCCAGTCCTGCTCGGGATTCTCGCGAATACGGTTGTAGCGCACGATCGTATACAAGATGTTGAGCAACTGCCGCTTGTATTCGTGGATGCGCTTCACCTGCAAGTCGAACAGCGCTTCGGGATTGATGATCGCGTTGGCTTCGCGTTTGGCGCGCTCGACGAGGCGCAGCTTGTTCGCGAACTTCGCGTCCTGAAACGCCTTCTGGAACTCGGGGTCGTCGCGCCATTCGCGCAGCCGGCCGAGTTCGAACAAGTCGCTGCGCCAGCGCGGTCCAAGCCGCTTGTCGATGAGCGATGACAGCGACGGACTCGCTTGCGCGAGCCAGCGACGCGGCGTAATGCCGTTCGTCACATTGGTGAAGCGCTCCGGGTACATGCGCGCGAAGTCGGCGAAAATGTTCTGCGTCATCAGTTGCGAATGCAGCTTCGAGACGCCATTCACCTTGTGACTCGCGACGATCGCCAGATGCGCCATCCGCACGCGCCGCTGGCCGTATTCATCGACGAGCGAAATGCGGCGGATCAGTTCCACGTCGCGGCCGAACTTCTCGGTCACTTGCTTCAGGAACTGCGCGTTGATCTCGAAGATGATCTCCAGATGCCGCGGCAACAGACGCGACAACATTTCGACATCCCACGTTTCGAGCGCTTCGGGCATCAACGTGTGATTCGTGTAGGAGAACATCTGCTGAATCAGCTTCCACGCCTTGTCCCACGGCACGCCGTGACGATCCACGAGCAGGCGCATGAGTTCGGGGATGGCGAGCACGGGGTGCGTGTCGTTCAGATGCACCGCGACCTTTTCCGCGAGACGCCCGAAATGCGTATGCGTGCGCTGATAGCGGCGGATCAGATCCTGCATCGTCGCGGAGACGAAGAAGTATTCTTGACGCAGACGCAATTCGCGGCCGGCTTGCGTCGAGTCATCCGGATACAGCAAGCGCGAGACGTGCTCCGACGTGTTCTTCGCTTCGACCGCGCGCCGATAGTCGCCCTGATTGAACGCGGATAGATCGAACTCGTCGGTGGCGCGCGCCGACCACAGGCGCAGCGTATTCGTCGCGGTGGTGGCGTAGCCGGGAATGACCGTGTCGTAGGCCATCGCGTTGACGTGCTCGGTATCGATCCAGTCGGTACGATCGTCGTGCTGCACCGTGCGCCCGCCGAAGTGCACCGTGTACGTCACCTCGGGGCGCGGAAACTCCCACGGGTTGCCCGCGCGCAGCCAGTAATCGGGCATTTCGACCTGATTGCCATCGACGATGGTCTGCCGGAACATCCCGTACTCGTAGCGAATGCCGTAGCCGAAACCGGGCACGCCGACCGTTGCCATCGAATCGAGGAAACAGGCTGCGAGCCGGCCAAGGCCGCCGTTGCCAAGCGCGGCATCCGGTTCGAGGTCTTCGAGCGAGGCGAGATCGATGCCGAGGCCAGATAACGCTTCGCGGACTTCGTCATGAATGCCGAGGGCAAGCAGCGCGTTGGTGAAGGTTCTGCCGATGAGAAATTCCATCGACAAGTAATAGACGCGCTTCACGTCCTGTTCGTATTGTTGCCGTGTGGTGCGCATCCAGCGTGCGACGAGGCGGTCGCGCACGGCGAGCTCCACCGCATTGAGCCAGTCGCGCGGCTGCGCGGTAACCGCGTCCTTGCCGACGCCGTACATCAGGCGATTCGAGATGGAGCGCCGTAGCGCATCGACACTGCTGTTGAGCTGGTCGAATTCCAGATCGACGGATGTCATCGAAACCTCCGGTATTTGCAACATATGCAACGACAGCGAAAGCGTGGTGGGAGTTCAGTGCTTTTTTGGCCTGCGGCTTGCCTGGCTCCCTGTTCGCGCGGGTTGCGGTCGTGGCCTGAAGGTGCAGGTTACGCCAGTTTTATTTTTTTTGGTATGACATGCGGTGGGTCGCTGACGCCTGATTTTCCGTGGGCGGTTGATCTTGCCGGTTCGGGGAATTTGCTTTCTTGGCCTGCGGTTTCAATCAGTCGCCGCCGCCCCTGCGACGGGGAATTTGCTATCTCCTCTTGCAGTCCGGTTCAGTAGCCGCCTCCCCGGCGCGAGTAACTTCTTTTGTTGCTGCAATGAAAGTCACCGAGGAAAGCAGCCTTCATCCTGCCCGCTGATCGGGCGCGTGGTCAGGATCGAGTTCTACGCCGGCACGCGCCTAAGTGTCGGACTTATTCAATCGCCGTTCCTGGCGCTCATGGGACTCCGCTGGTCTCGCGGATTGTCTGACCGGTGTAACGCTTGGTGCTTCCGGCTTAGTGCGACGCGCGGCCGTTGGATGCGCCCGGCAAATTCTTCATTGGGCTTTGCTTCGGCTTCCGTAGCGTTTTCATCTATCGATTCGTCTTGGTGCGCGGACCGCTATCAACAACAGCGCCGCCAGCGACGCCGCCAGCAATATCAGCGATAGCGCCGATGCGGGCAAGTAATACCCTCGATTCACTTGCCCCACCACGACTATCGGCACGGTCGCGAAGCCCGGCGGATACACCGTCAATGTCGCGCCCAATTCGCCGAGCGATAGCGCGAATCCCAACGCCAGGCTCGCCCTTATCGCCGGGACGAGTTGCGGTAACACCACGCGCCACAACACCATGCGCGGCGGCGCGCCAAGGCTCGCGGCGGCCTCGCGCAAGGTCGTCAATTCCGGTCGCAATGCAGCCGCCGCGCAGCGGTAACAAAATGGCAAGACCAGCGCGAGTTGCACCATGACGACGATCGCCGCCGAGCCAGACAGGTCCAGCGGACGCTTGTGATACGCAATCAGTACCGCAAGGCCCAACACCACGCTCGGTACGCCGTTCGGCATCATTGCAATGGCATCGACGAATGCGCCCAGGCCGCGCCGGTCACGACCCTCCAGTGCCAACGCAAGCCACAATCCCAGCGCGGTGCCGAGGATCGCGACGCCGAAGCCGACGCCAAGGCTTGTCGTCAGCGCGTCGAAATCGCTGGAGCCGAGGCGCCCGAACCAGCGCGTGCTGAAGCCATCGGGGAAGATCGTGCCCGACCAGTGCGACGCAACGCTCGACAACGCCACCACGACCACCGGCAACACGAAGAGCCAGAAGCACACGAGCGCAGCCAGGAACGCAACGAGCGCGCGCATCAGCGAGACTGGCTTTCCAGGTTTGAACGAGGTCGAAAGCTGCATGTCAGCGTCTTTGCAAGCGTCGATAAAGCGCATAGAGCGAGAGCGACATCAGCAACATCACGACCGATCCCGCCGCTGCGGTCGGCAAGTCGAGATCGACGGTCGCCGCGCTGTAAATGGCAATCGGCAAGGTGATGAGATGTGCGCTGCCCAAGACGAGCAGAATGCCGAACTCGTTGAGCGTCAGGAGGAAGCACAAGATGGTGCCCGCCGCGATTCCCGGCCACGCAAGCGGCAACACGACCTTGGTTGCGACCATCCAGCCGCCCGCGCCGAGACTTTTTGCGGCCTCGACGAGACGCATGTCGAGCATGGCGTATGAAGCGAGCGTCGGGCGCACCACGAACGGCGCATAAAACACGACCTCCGCGAGAATTACGCCGCCGATGCCGAAGAGGAAATCGAGCGGCGGGGTATCGAGCGAAAAAAGCCGTTGCAAGCCGATGCTCACCGAACCCTGCGAGCCATAAAGAAAAATCAGCGTGAATGCCACGAGGAACGAAGGGAACGCCACGAACAACTCGAGGAAACGCGTGACGAGCTTCGCGCCGGGAAACGGCCGAAAGAACAGCATCGACGCGAGCGCGACGCCAAGCAATGACGCGAGACTTGCGCTTGCGAAGAGGATGCCGAGCGTCGTGCCGATCACGCCGCGCGTCTCCGGATTGCCGAAGAACGCGGTGTAGGCGTGCAGCGTGAAGCCGTGCGGCCCGGTCACGCTCAACATGGCAAGGCGCGAGAGCGGATAGACGACGAGCGGCCCCAGCACGAACATGAGGATGAACCACAACTGCCATTGCCCCTTCTTGCCGCGCCGCGCGGCGATTGTCGCCTGGCCGTCCTGCGCTCGCCCGGCGGCCTCTTCAGGGATGGACAAGGACGACATCGTCAGCCTCGAAGGTCAGGGAAACGCGCGCGCCCTTTTCCGGCATGCGCGTGTGGCCGCGCTGCGTCGAAACGAGTACGGGCTCGTTGGGCCACGCATCGAGCGCGACGGAAATCGAGAGCGACGCGCCATACCATTCGACCGATGCAATCGTGCCGTGCAACGGCCCATCGCCGAGCGGCACGATGGAGAAGCGCTCCGGCCGAATGCACGCAAGCCGCTCGCGTTCGTCGTGGCGCGCGTCGCCGACGGGATACACCACGCGCGGCGGCAGCAGATTCGCGGCACCGAGATAGCGCGCGACGAAGCCGTCGTTCGGCGCGTCGTACAACTCGCGCGGCGAACCGAGTTGCGCGATACGGCCATCGCGCATAAGAAGCGTGCGGTCGGACAGCACGAGCGCATCGTCCTGATCGTGCGTCACACAAACGATAGTCAGATTCGGCAAGCGCTCGTGCAACGCCTTCAGCTCGCTGCGCACGGACGCGCGGAGGTTGGCATCGAGCGCCGAAAGCGGTTCGTCGAGCAAGAGCACATCCGGCTCGATGACGAGCGCGCGGGCAAGCGCCACACGCTGCTGCATACCGCCCGAGAGCTGCGCGGGCATGACGTGGCCGGCATCGGCGAGTTGCACGAGTTTGAGCGCATCGGCGACGCGGCGCGCGATTTCGCCCGTCTTCAGCTTGCGCGCGCGCAGGCCGAAGGCGACGTTATCGAATACGGAAAGATGCGGAAAGAGCGCATAGCTCTGGAACAGCAAGCCGAGATTACGTTGATGCGGCGGCACATGCGTGAGTTCGCGGCCCGCGATAAAAAGCGCGCCCGCGAAGGCATCGGGCTGAATGAATCCGGCGATGAAGCGCAACAGCGTGGTCTTGCCGCAGCCGCTTCTGCCGAGTACCGTCAGGAACTCGCCACGTTCGATGTGCAGCGATAGTTGATCGAGCACGGTGCGCGCGCCGAAGCGCACCGTGAGTCCTTCGACATGCACGCCGGATCGCGCTTCGTGTTCATGAGCGAGCGCATTTCCGGACGAGCTCAGAGCAAACGTATTCACGTCAGGACTTCGGCTTCACGACCTCGGTCTCCTTGCCCGACTGGCCGATCACTTCATTCTTCCAGCGCTCGGTCCAGCCAGCCTTCTTCTGCATGACTTCGTTCCAGTCCACCGGAATCAGCTTCACGCCGGCAATTGCCTGCTTCACCGCTTCGCCGTTCTTGCCGCCGAGCGCGACATCGGTGCGCGCCGGAATGCCGTAGATGTCCGGCACTTTCGACTGCACTTCCGCGGACATCAGATAGTCGATCAGCTTCTTGCCCGCTGCCTGATTCGGCCCGCTCTTGATGAGACCGATTGCATACGGCAACTGGAACGTGGTGGGCGCGTCGCCGTTCTGATGCGACAGGAAAAGCGGCTTGATGGACAGACCGCCGTTCGCGGCATCGTCGAGATCCATTTGCAGGTCGCCATTGGCGAAGGCGATCTCGTTACGCGAGAGCAGCACATCGAGATAACCCGTGCCCTTGGTATGGAACTTCGCGCTTCGTTCGAGCGACTTCAGATAATCGAACGCTTTGTCTTCGCCCATCAGGGCCGACGTCAGGATGATGACCGCCATGCCGTCGCCCGCCGTCGCCGGATTCGAATACGCGATCTTGCCCGAGTAGTTCGGATGCAAGAGATCGGCGAAGGTCTTCGGCGCGCTCTTCGTGACTTCCGGATTGATGGCGAAAGAAAAGTAGTTGTTGACGAAGGTGGCCCACGCGCCGTCGTTCGCCTTGGCGATAGCCGGCACGTTCTTGTAGTTCACACTCTGGTACGGCTGCAGCAGGCCGCTCTGCGATGCTTGCTGGATGAACGGCGGCAAGGTCACGAGCACGTCCGCCTTGGGCGAATCTTTCTCGACGCTCGCGCGGTTCACCACTTCGCCACTGCCCGCCGTGACGATATTGACCTTGACGCCTTCCTTCTTCTCGAAAGCCGGGAGCACGTCCTTGTAGAGATTTTCGAGGCCGTCCGCCGTGTAGAGGACGACGGCATCGGCTGCGTGTGCCGGCGAGGTTGCAAACGCCATCAAGGCGGCGATGGCCGGCAGCATCGTGCGTGCGAGGCGAAGGTCGCGAGTCATTTCGTGATCGATCCGATGAGATAAGGTGACGCGGCTCGGGTGCTGCGCTGGTGTCGAAGCATTGCAGAGCCGTGTGACAGACACGTGAATGCCGTAAGCGGTGCAGGATTGGACAAGACGCGGTGCACGCACATCCGCATACTTCGGCCTTTCCGCCAAACGCCTGATTGACGATGCTCTCCTTTCTGGCCGCGCCGGTCTTCGTCCTACTCTGGTCGACAGGCTTTATCGTCGCGCGCGCGATTACCCCTTACGTCGATCCGAACGTGTACCTGTTCGCGCGCTTCTGCGGCACGGCGTTGCTGTTTGTCGTCGTGGCGCTCGCAAGCCAGGCAAGCTGGCCGAAAGGCGCCGATGTTCTACGGCATCTGCTTGCAGGCGCGCTGCTGCAAGGCGTTTATCTGGGCGCGGGTTATTGGGCCGTCGCACAGGGGCTGACTGCGGGCATCATGGCGCTGCTCGGCGCGTTGCAACCGCTTCTGACCGCTGCGTTTGCCGCGCGCTTCTTCGGCGAACGTCTGTCGCCGCGTGCATGGAGCGGGCTCGTGCTGGGGCTCACTGGCGTGGCGCTCGTGCTTGCGCCGAAGGTGATGACGGGTCATGCGTCATCGACACACGGAGCCGCGCCTTCATGGCTCGTCGTCATGGCGGCGCTGCTCGCCGTCCTGGCGATTACCGCGGGCACGCTGTATCAGAAGAGCTCGCTGGCACGCGCCGATATCCGCAGCGCGAGCGCGCTGCAGAATGCGGGCGCCGCGCTCGTCGCGTTACTGCTGATTTTCGCGCTTGGGGAACATCGCTTCATTGCTTCGGCGACGACTTGGGTTTCGCTTGGATGGGGCATCGTGATGCTCTCGGGTGCCGCGACCACGCTTTTCGTGTGGATGGTCCGCCGTGGCGATGCCTCGCGTGCCACCGCGCTGCTGTTTCTCGCGCCGCCGCTTGCCGCGATCGAAGGCTATCTGGCGTTTGGCGAAACGCTCGGGCCGGCGCAGATCGCGGGGTTCGGGGTGGCGCTCGTGGGCGTGTTGCTGGCGCGGGCGAAATAGCCGTCAATCGGCCGTATCGGCGCCCGCCGGGATATTCGCACGCACCGCCTTCCCCGGACCCGGCGACCATGCCGGACGCGCCTTTCTCGCCGTATCGACGACGACCAGAAAGTGACCCGCCCAGGGCGTCGCGTTGCGCGTGGACTTGAGTATCCACATCGACTGACCTTCGGCGGCACGGGCTTCGTATTGCGCGTCGAGGATGCCGCGATGATCGAAGAAAGTATTGAGCGTCGACGGTATGCGCACGCAGCCTTTCGAATGGCGCATGCCGAGGAGCGGTTCGAGTTTCTGCGGATCGGTGGCGTGCATCTGGAAGCGCATCGGCGAGATGCCGCCCTTGCCCCAGCCGCGCTCGCCATCGGCCCAGCCGAAGTCGTAGATGCGCATGTCGCGCGCGCCGTATCCGCGAATCTTGAACTCGTTGAGCGTGCCTTCCGCGCGAAAATCCATGTTGCCCGGCACGTGCTGAAACACGCCGAGCGGCGTGACGAAGTGATCGTAAGTGCCCGGCCGTCCCGTCGATACCGGCGATGCGCCGATCAGCGACCAGGCATCGGCCGGCTTCGCGCGGAAGAAAAGCATGAGCGCCTGCACGTTCGCGCTGCGATCGACCAGCACGACGAACTCATTGGCGAGATCGCCATGTCCGCTTTCATCGAGCGCATGCTGCAACACGCGACCGTAGGCCTGCTGATCCGCTTGGGAAACGCTGAGACGCCGGTCCACCTCTTTCGCGAAAGTCTGCCGCATGGCGAAGGCTCCGGCGGGCGGCAGGCCATGGCGTTGCGCCAAGTTGGGCTCGGGCGGTTCGGGCGGCAGCGGGACTTCGGGCGCCTCGGCCTCCGATGCGGCACTCGCGGCCGATGCCGGTTCCAAGGTCGATGCCGCAGAGGCAGCAGAGGCCGCCGACGCCTCCGAAGCTCCCGAAGCAACTTGCGGCTTCATCGGCACCGGCATGCCGGGCAATGCGCGTTCGGGCGCGCTTGCACTCGATGGCACGCTTGCGCCTGGAATCAACGGCGGCGATGCGGGCGTCGACGTAACGTGCCCCTGGAGCACGTTCGCAGGCGATGTGCTTCGCTGCGAACCCGACGGCGCACTTCCATTCGAAGAAGATGCCGAAGCGGACTCTGACGCAAGACGCGCCTGCTGCGCGCCCACCGCCCCCGCATACGCCACAAACGCGGCAGCCACTCCAACGACGATTGCTCTCGCGCCAAATGCTGTTTCTCTTTTCCCTGCCAGATGCATTGATTAATCCGCCTTGCCTGACCAGACTCAAGCCTGGCAATCCATATCGATCGCCCAGCCCAGAACATTCAAGAACCGATGCAGGCAAAGACGCGCACCGGCTTCGTTCGTTGCATCTGGCGCAGCAAAGTTCATTCCGTCGATGGGCCCGAGAACGCGCCGCACGTCATGCTGGACAGATTCGGATAGCGGTTCGGCCAGTCGCCGGACATGGTCGACTGCGCATCCTTCAGCGTCATGTCGCCGGTGCAGACACAGCGTTTGAGATAGACCGCGAGCCGCTCCTTGCGGCGCTGTCCGGCACGGCCTTCCCAGCGGCGCAGATCGAGATTCGCGGGCGCATTGGGCAAGCCGCCGAGCAATACGGGCATGCGATGATCCAGCGCATATTCGGATGCGAACGAAGCATCGATGCCACGTTGCTTGAGCAGTTTTTCTTTCTGGCGCATCTGCGTCTCGAACGACGGCAGCACGCGATCGACATAACCCGGCACGCAGATCGTCTCGACGATGGTCGACTGCGTGACATGCGGATCGAGCCAATCGGGACGCTGCGCCCGCGAGCTTGCAGGCCACACCATGAGCGCGCCATTGAGCGTGATCAGGAGCGCGCCAAACGCCGCGCGCGCGGGACGAGCGGCAGCGGTCGCATAAGCGTGACGCGCGAAGCGTCGCTTGAAGATGGGTATATCCCTTCGATCCATGCCTCGGAAGTGCAATTCATCATGCGGCCAATGCGACGCCGCTTATTTTTGAGATATTGAACAATCGCATTAGAACACACCAAAGGCGTGCATCGCGCTGTGGCTCAAAAGTCCGCGCGCCGATCCGTGGATGCGTGCGGCAAGGTCTGCGCCGCACTCGCCGCACTCGAAGACGCAAGCGCGGCGTCGAGCGCGCGGCCGAGCGCAAGCGCCTCGGCATGAAAGGAGCCGTAAGCGACCGCGATGCTGGCGTCGTCCTCGCCGTTGCGGTCTTCGTCGATGGCGCGATCGCATACGTGCTGCAAGGCGACGCATGCATCGGTGAAGCGCACGGCGCCGACCAGCGACGCCGCCCCTTTCATGCGATGCGCGATGTCGCGCAAGAGCGCGTGGTCGCAAGCATCGAACGCGGTCTCGGCGTCGATCAGGTCTTGCGCATGCGCGGATTTGAGGGTGCCGGCGAGCGTCGCGGCCTGATCGCCGTAACTCGCGACAAGCGCGCTGTCGAAGACTTCTGCCGCTTTCTCCCGCACCGGCCCGCTTCGCCGCGCTACACCTTCGGTCGCCGCGACGAGCGCATCGCGCAGGCCGTCGAGCGAGATGGGCTTCACGAGGCACATCGTCATGCCTGCCGCGACCGCGCGTTGCGCCGCCTCCGGTTGCGCGTTCGCCGTGAGGCCGACGACAGGCAACGGCCGCGCCTTTTGCACGCGCGCGCCTTCGTCCCCGCGGATCGCCTGCGCGAGTTCCTCGCCGCTCATTTCGGGCATCGAGCAATCGGTAAGGATCACATCGAACGCGGATGGATCGCCGCGATAGCGGACGAGCGCGCTGCGGCCATCGACGGCAAGTTGCGGCGCGCCGCCGAGCAGCCTGATCTGCCCTTCGAGCACGATCCGGTTCGCCGGATGATCGTCGACGACGAGTACCCGCAAGCCCGCGAGCGTCGCGCCGGTTGGAGCCACCGATGCGTGCTCCGGCGCGCGTCCCGCTTTGGACGACGACGCCTCCGGCAAGCTCACGCAGACCGTAAAGCGTGTGCCGCGTCCCGGCTCGCTTTCGAGCGTGATCTCGCCGCCCATCATCGTGACGAGCCGCTTGCAGATGGTGAGGCCAAGGCCCGTGCCCGAATAGCGGCGCGCGCCGCCATCGTGTGCCTGCACGAACGGCGTGAAAAGCGCGCCTTGCCGCTCGGGCGCGATGCCCACGCCCGTGTCCGCGACCGCGAATGTCAGCGCCCGCGTGCCGCCCTGTGGCGCGTCTACACGGTAGTCGAGCGTCACCGCCCCGATATCCGTGAACTTGATCGCGTTCGATAGCAGATTGCCGACGACCTGCCGCAAACGCTGCCCGTCGGCAAGCAACCAGGCTTCGCCCGAATCCGCGCGGCGCACGATCAACGCGATGCCCTTGGCGCGCGCGGCGGGCTCGTATATCGCGGCCACGCTCGTCATCCACGTTTCGAGTTCGAGCGGCGCGGGCGTGAGCACCAGCCGCTCGGCTTCGATTTTCGCGACGTCGAGCAGATCGTCGATCATGCCGAGCAAATCCGCCGCCGCGCGATGCGCCGTGCCGAGCGCGCGTTCGGTCGCGGCGCGTTCGCCGGGCGCGCGCAGTTCAAGTTCGATGAGGCCGAGCACCGCGTTCATCGGCGTGCGGATTTCGTGGCTCATGGTGGCGAGGAACGTCGACTTGGCGCGGTTCGCCGTTTCGGCTTCCTCCTTCGCCGCGCGCATTGCCTGTTCGGCGGCAATCCGGCGCACGATCTGTGTTCGCAGTGACACCGCCCAGCCGATCAGCGCGAAAACCAGCGCACCGCCAAGCAGCGCGCCTACCTCGACTTGCGGACGGCGGCGCTCCCATAACGTCTCAGGATGATCGCCAAGCCGCCAGCGCCCGCGCAGCGCTTCGAGTTGATAAGCGCGAAGATGGCCAATCGCGTCGTTGATGATGCCGAGCAAGATCGGCTCATTGCGCAAGACGAAAAAGCCTTGCTCGAGCGGTTTGCCGGAAAGCACGCCGCTCACCACGAGCTTGCCGCGGTAAGGATTGGCGACCGCGTAATTGGCGAGCGTCAGATCGACCAGAGCCGCGTCGGCATCGCCGTTCACGACCGCGCTGAACTGCGCGTCGAATGACGGCATCTCGACGATGCGCAGATGCCGCACGAATTCACGCTTCAACGCCAGGGCCGAAATCCCGGCCGGGAGCGCCACCCGCTTGTTCGCGAGCGCGGTCTCATCGCGCAGGGGCGCCTGACCCGCACGCGTGACGATGCCGACCAGGCTCTCGCCGAACGGCACGGACGCCGTGAGCGGCACCGGTTGCCATGCGGGGGAAACGCCGTAGGGCGTGAACATGGACTTGCCGCTCGTCAGGTCGGCGGCAATCTGAGACAAAGAACCGCGCATACGCGCCTCGAAGCGCAAGCCCGTTCCCCGCGAGATTACATCGAGCAGGTCGGCGGCGAGACCCGCAGGTTCGCCGTGCGAATTGCGGAACATGAGCGGCGGAATTTGCGAAAGCATCGAGTAATGCACGACTGGATGCGCCTTGATCCACGCGCGCTGCTCGGGTGTCAAGTCGAGCGGACGATCCAGCGTCACCGCGGTCATCGAAACGTACCAGCGCGCGTTCATCGTCAGCAGGAAATTCGGCGGCAACTGCGCCAGCGCGGCATCGACACGCTCACGCAATGCGCGCGCGGCCGGCCGGTTGGCTGCGAAAGCAAAGCGATAGCCGTCTGCATCGAACGGAGTGAAACCGCGCGCGCCGATATTCGGCAAGTCCAGATGACTGATGACATACACGGCGGTCGTCACGTCGCCGACGAAGCCGTCGGCACGGCCGAGCGAGACGGCCAGCGCGGCGGCGAGCACATCCGGATACGCCTCCGGCTGCAAGGACGGATACGCCGCATGCAACCGCGCGGGGTCCATCTGCGTGTCGACATAAGCGAGCCGATGCGTCGGCGTATGTGCCGCGAGCGGCGCGAAATACACCGGCTTCACCGGAAAATACGAATGGCTCAGTTCGAGCGGCGCACCGGCATCGAAGCCCGCCGAACTCGTCGCCATGTCGATCTCGCCGCGTTCGAGCGCGGCCAGCATCGCGGGACGACCCGGATACAGGCGCCATTGCGGCGTCATGCCGAGCGGCTCGGAAATGGCGTTCAGAACATCGACCGAGATGCCGCGCAACGCCGACGAATCGGATGGCGCGCCAGACACGGCCAGTTCGAGCGGCGGAACCATGCCCGGCACCGCGCCGACGATCAGCGGCGGTGCCGCGAAGGCATCGCCGAGCCAACAGCCGAGCAGCACACAAAGCGTCCACAGCAAACGGCGCGAACGCTGTCGCCGTGTTTCGTCAGCTCGACGAATCGCAGAATGAAACAAGCCGCACCCCCGAAATCGAGCGGTGCGGCCAGTGTCTCAAAAACGCGCCGGCGCGCCTATCGCCGGCGCGCCCACGCACGCGCCCTGCGTTGCACGGCGCGAAACGCGTGCTGCCGGACGATTACGCGGGCACCGACTCCGCCTTCTGCGCGCGCGACCACACGCGATGCTTGCCCAGTGCTTCGATGAACGTCTTGAGCACGGTCTTCGCGTCGCTGCCGACGACCACGCCTTCATCGCCGCCAGGCAGATGCGATGCGGCAAGCACATCCTCGCCGTCGCCAATCGCGCCGATCGCCTTCAGATGCTTGAACGATTCGAGCACGAAGTGGCGCGCGTCGCCGGATTCGGACAGCGTCTTGGCGCTTGCCTTGCCGTCCGCGATGATCATTCCGTCGAACATGATGGACGGCATGCCGAGGATGGTGGCGTCCGCTTCGATACCTTCGGCAGGGAACCCGAGCGTCGGCGAGATCACGAGCGCTTGCGCGCCGCCCGCCGCGAGCGCTTCCTTGACGGCCTTGATGCTCGCGGCATCCGCGCCCTTCGCGGCGAGAATCGCGACCTTGCGCGTCTTGATCGACGGCACGGCCTTGGCGATGATCGACAGCGCCGGCGATTCCGTCACCGACGACTTGCCGAGTTGCTCCGGGCTCGCGTTTTTCTTGGGCGCGGGCATGCCGAGATTTTCCGCGACGCGCGCGGCCAATACCTCGTCGATGTTCGCGAGCAGAGCAAGTTCGCGTTCGCGAATGAACTTGCGCTCTACCTTGCTCAACTCGAACGAATACGCGCCGACGATGTGATCCTTCTCCGGCTGCG
The DNA here is from genome assembly GCF_054655155.1 of Caballeronia sp. HLA56. Taxonomy (NCBI): domain Bacteria; kingdom Pseudomonadati; phylum Pseudomonadota; class Betaproteobacteria; order Burkholderiales; family Burkholderiaceae; genus Caballeronia; species Caballeronia sp. HLA56. The sequence continues at coordinate 1,066,810 of NZ_BAAHOB010000001.1, forward strand.
TCTGGCTGTTCCAGAAGAGCGTTGCTTGCGAGAAATGGTCGGCAAACGACGGGCTGCGCACGCGAATCTTCTCGCCGTCCACGCGTTCCGTGTAGGTTTCGAAGCCGCCGCCCGATGCTGCCGGCGCCGTTTCCTTCGGCCAGCCGCCATCGATCGAATTTGGCTCGTAGGAAGCCTGACCCTTGTCGATGGTCTGGCGATGCATCGCGTCGCGTTGACCGTTATGCAGCGGCGCGATCGGGCGGTTGATCGGCAACTCGTGGAAGTTCGGGCCGCCCAGACGGCTGATCTGCGTATCGGTGTAGGAGAAAAGACGTCCTTGCAGGAGCGGGTCGTTCGTGAAGTCGATGCCCGGCACGATATGTCCCGGACAGAACGCGACCTGCTCGGTTTCCGCGAAGAAGTTGTCGGGATTGCGGTTGAGCGTCATCTTGCCGATCATCTTGAGCGGCACGAGTTCCTCGGGAATGATCTTGGTCGGATCGAGCAGATCGAAGTCGAACTTGTGCTCGTCCTCTTCCTCGACAATCTGCACGCCCAGTTCCCACTCGGGATAGTTGCCCTTGTCGATGGCTTCCCACAAATCGCGGCGATGGTAATCGGCATCCTTACCCGCGATCTTCTGCGCTTCGTCCCACAAGAGCGAAGCCGAACCGATGGTCGGCCGCCAGTGGAACTTGACGAAGCGCCCCTTGCCTTCCGCGTTCACGAAACGGAACGTGTGAATGCCGAAGCCTTCCATGGTGCGCAGACTCTTGGGAATGGCGCGGTCGGACATCGCCCACATCACCATATGCGCCGACTCGGGCACGAGCGAGACGAAATCCCAGAAGGTGTCATGCGCCGACGCGCCTTGCGGAATCTCGTTATGCGGCTCCGGTTTGACGGCGTGCACGAAGTCGGGAAACTTGATCGCGTCCTGGATGAAGAACACGGGCATGTTGTTGCCGACCATATCGAAGTTGCCTTCGTCGGTGTAGAACTTGACCGCGAAGCCGCGCACGTCGCGCACGGTATCGGCGGAACCGCGCGAGCCTTGCACGGTTGAGAAGCGCACGTAGACCGGCGTCTCTTTCGACGGGTCTTGCAGGAAACCGGCCTTGGTCAAGTCGGCTTGCGACTCGTACACCTTGAACACGCCATGCGCCGCCGAACCGCGCGCATGAACAATGCGCTCCGGAATACGCTCGTGGTCGAAGTGCGTTATTTTTTCACGCATGATGAAGTCTTCGAGCAGCGACGGACCGCGCGCTCCAACGCGCAGCGTGTTCTGGTTATCGGAGACTTTTACACCCTGGTTCGTGGTCAGGGCTTGATTCGTTGCATCGCTGCGGAAGGCTTCGAGCGATTCGATCTTCTTGTTGGTCGCGTTCGGGCTCTGCGAAGGCGGACGCGCGGTGCTATTCGTGGGTTGCTTCTTTGTTGCCATTTGAGGGGACTCCTTGGGGAAGATTGCTTTTAGCCTCTCGGGCCATTCGCAAGCCTTGTTCCCGAAGGAGATAGGGTTTCCGCTTGCAGCGGGACGCCCGGCGGGGCGCGACGGGCGAAGCCGAAGCCTCGCCCGCTTGTGACTATCAGACACCGGTACTCGCTGGCGACAATGCCTTCTCCGCCGTTACCTTCTGCAAGGAAATGATGCGCGTCATGGCCGCATGGTTCGACGTGGCCTCGTTGTACATCTTCGCGAGATCCGCCTTCAGTTGCGTGCGCGATGCTCCGTCGAGATAAACCATATGTCCCGATGGATAAAACGCCGCGGAAAGATTCTGCCTGACGACGCTGTTGATCAACGGCATCTGCTGAAGGTCGATGATGGTCTGATAAAACGGCGTCACGAAGTCATATAGGCCGTTCGCGGACAAGACCTTGAGATCCACGTTGAGCGCCATCACGGCGGCTAGATCGCCCGCTGTATAGAGCACGACGTTGCCTTTCGAATCCAGTCCCTTCTGTTCGCCGGTCGGGTCCGTATGCTTGAAGTCCCAGTTGAGGAAAGCCTGGTCGTTCAGGTCCGTGAATGACGAAGTGGACGTGAACTTCAACTGCTCGTTGAGATAGCTGTTCCACATGGTCGTGTAGACACCGCTCACCGCTGTCATGGTCGGATCGTTGCCGCCCGAGTTCGGATCGATCTTGCCCGCGATGCCCGTCGAAATAGCCGTCACGCGCCCGTCGTACGAGCCGAGCGATTCGCCCTTCGACTTCAGGAGCGTCGTCAGAAAGAGCGAATTGCCACGGCTGTCGTAAGCCGCGATATCCAGACTCCACGCAAGCAGCGTCACCTTGTCGATGCCCGTGTATTCGGAGAGCTTCTCGACCACTTCATCGTCGGTCTGCGGAAACTTGCGCAACGCGTTGAGATAGTCCGAGCGCGAAAACTCCGCGACTTCCTCGGCAAAGTTCAAGAGGTTGGTCGGCGTGGGATGCACGCCGAGCTTCTTGTGATACCACGCATCCGCCGCGGCGGTAGGCAGCGCGCCGACGGGGTTGCCCGCCTGGCGATAATCGAGAATCGACGATTGCAGGGTGATGCCGTTCAGATCGACGCCATCTTCATGCAGCCGGTACGCCAGGACGCAGCTGCGCGCCGTGCCATACGATTCGCCAAACAAGAACTTGGGCGAGTTCCAGCGGTTGTTCTTCGTCAGATAGCGCTTGATGAACTGCTTGATCGAATCCGCATCCTGATCCACGCCCCAGAAGTCGCGGTTCTTGTTCGGCGCGATGGCGGCGGAATAGCCCGTTCCCACGGGATTGATGAAAATCAGATCGCTCTTGTCGATAAGACTGTCCGCGTTGTCTTCCATCTCGTAGGGCGCGGGCGGCGTGAAGCTCGGCATGGCGGTCTTGATTCGGCGCGGCGCGAACGAACCGAGCAGCACGAACACCGAGGACGAGCCCGGCCCGCCGTTATAGAAGAACGTGAGCGGCCGTTGTTCTTCCTTTGCGCCGTCCTTCGTGAAGGCGACATAGAACATCTTCGCATCCGGCTTGCTGCTGCTCGGGTCCACCGTCACGAGGTGGCCGACCGTAGCCGTGTAAGCGATCTTCTCGCCGCCCACGGTCACGCTATGGTGCGTGATCGCGGCGTTTTCGTCGGCTTCGGTCGCCTCGACGGAATCGTCGGGACCGTTGCCGTAGGCGACGGGATCGAAGTACGGCTGATCCTTGCTCTTCGGCGTTTTCTTCGCCGCTGCGTGCGCGTTGCCGTGCGCCGGTTCTTCGGGTTTGTCTGCGCCTGCTGCTGCCAGTGGATCGGAGTTCATCTTGAACGCTCCAGAATCGTCATCGTGGTTGTTGTTCACTGTCACTGCCCGTCTCAACTCGTGCTCTTCGCGGGTTTGAGCGCCGCCGCGATCTTCGCGCCGTCCGGGCTGCCAAGCCCCGTGCAGGCATCCCATCCCGCCGCTGCCGCGAAACTGCCGTTATCGCCTTGCGTGATGTCGTGGAACGCGCCCTTCGCCTTGTACAGCTTCGGATTGATGAAGCCCGCGGGGGAACCGTTGATCGCGTTGATGCGAGCGATCAGCGCGGCCCACAAAGGCGCGACCGCGCTCGTGCCGCCGACGACCGTCTGCTCGCCGTCGATCAGCACTTCGTAGCCGCTTTGCGGCGACGCGTCGCCCGATACATCCGGCACGCCGCGCTTGGCGAGCGCCGTCGTCTCGCCGCCGGCATGCGCGACGCTCAGCCCTTTCTGCCACGAAGGCAGCGCGAACACGCCGCTCACACCGCCGCCACCCGATCCGCCCTGATCGCCGTCGTTCCACACGACTTCCTTCGTGATCTTCTGCGCGGATGCCGCGACGCTCGTGCCGCCGCAGCCGAGCACGTAGGGACTGGATGCCGGGAAATCGACGTGATCCGCGCCGTCGCCGACGCCGTCGGTCGAACCGCTGTCGCCCGATGCCACGCATACCGTGACGCCGAGCGCCGCCGCGCTTTGCAGCACGTCGTTGAACGCGCCGATGGATTGCGCCGACCAGTTCGATTCCGGTCCGCCCCAACTGATGGACACCACAGACGGCTGGTTGGTGTCGTCGTGAATGGCGCGATTGACGGCATCGACGAAGCCTGCGTCGCTATTCGGCGCGAAATACACCGCGATGCGCGCGCCCGGCGCGACCGCTCCGGCGATTTCGATGTCGAGCGTCACTTCGCCGTCCGGACCATTCGGATTGCCCGTGGGCGCGTTCTTCGCGTCGTCCACGCCGACCGACACCACTTTCGGCGGTTTCACGCCGAGCTTCGAGAAGTACGCCGTCAGGTCGCTAGTCTTGTAACCGCCGCCGAGTTCGATGATCGCGATGCATTGCCCCGCGCCGTCGCCTTCCGGGAAGTCATAGAGTTGCGCGAGATCGAGCGGCGAAAACGACGATGCCGTAAGGCCGCGCGCCGGTTTGAACGGCGGCCGGAAACGGAAATGCGGACGCGCTTGCGGCTTGCTGTCGAGGCCGAGCACGGCGGTGACGGCGTCGTGCACTTCGTCGGGAACATGAACGGGTCCCGCCTGGCCGCGATACTCGCCCATGTTGTGATGCTGGAAACGTTCGAGCTTCACGTCGAACGCCTTCTGAAACTGCTCGATGGTGCCCTTGAGCACGACACTGCGCGTTTCCGCTTCGGCGCGCACCACCGTGAGGCCGTATTGCTCGGCGAACTTCTTGACCTTGTCGACGTCTTCCTGCGACGCGCCGAAGCGCTTTCCGAAGTCCGCGCGGGTCACGGACTGCGCCGGGGCGTCGCCGGCTTCGATGTGCTTCATCATCTGATCAAACGCTGCTTCGTCCTTGCGGCGCAGCATGACGATGACTTCGATCTGCTCGCCAGGATCGCACGCGCCGACGCACTGTGCGTCTTCGGGGTTGCTCTTGCCGCTGCCGCTTACCGGTTGCTTTGCCATGGTGTCGATGCTCCTCGTTGGCAATTCGTTTTAGGCCCGATCCTGCTGCTTGGCGCATCCGGCGCATGTCGTTTCTTTCGATGCTTTCGCTCTGAAAAACGTGCGCGCCGCATATCGTCTTATTTTCCGCAATCGATTGCAATTGCTCGGACCGTTGATTGAAGGATGCAGTTCCGGCAGGACAAAGCGTGTCTCGATATCGAAGTTAGTTATTTGCCTTCGGGCTGCTTTTTGTCTCGGTCGGCAACGATGATGCCGCGCGCGCCGACCCGCAAGAATGGGTCGCGGCAACGGCTAACCCGTTCGCTCTTGCGCGTACTCCTTGCGCACGCCTTGAGGCAGCCAGGGCTCGCGATGCTCGGCACCAGAGTTCGTAGGCCGGCTCGAAAACGCCGGTCAGATCGAACGCGCCGAGCGGCACATCGACTTCGTCACGCGTCACGTACTCCATGTACGCCACGGAGCCGCATTCGGGACAGAAATGACGCCTGCCTTCGTCGGAGCTGCGCCACGTCGATGTGCGGCCGGAAAACTCCACGTTGCCGCGGTGATAGATGACGTAGGAGCCGAACGCCGAGCCGTGCACGCGCCGGCACGTCATGCAATGGCACATGCCGACGCGCAACGGTCGGCCTATCGCGCGGAACCGGAATGCGCCGCACGCGCAGCCGCCTTCGTGCGTCACGGTTTCATCGATTGCTTCAGTTTGCTGATTCATCGAGCGACTCCTTGAATGTTCCGTCTTGCCGCACTGCACCGCCGGCACCGATCCGCCCCCGTGTTTGTTACGATAGCCCTTCGCGACTGCGACCTGCGACCTGCGGCAATCGACAGCGACCGACAGCAACCCACAGCAACCATCAGGCACGGGCGGCACCCATGAGCACATCGAGCACGACTCCCACCTTGTCACTCCTTAAGCTACTGCCCGGCGTGGCATCCGAATCCGGCCCAGCCGCGTCCGATCTCGTCGCGCATGTGCTCTCGCACGATCGCTTCAACTCGGCAGCCAACGCGCCCGCCCTGCGCGAAACCTTTCGCGACGTGACGGTCGAGGAAGCGATGTCCGACGAGTACGTCTTCCCGCTCGGCCAGACCGGTCAGTCGATCGTGCTGACAGGCTATCGTATCGCGGCGGGTCATATCGCCGAACGCGCCGCCGACGAATGGCTCGAACTGGCGCATCGGGACCGCATCGCGCGCGGCTTGCCGGCCATGCCGCAGGCGCACGAACCGGCCCTCGCGCCCGATCCCGCCGAGGCCGATCAACTCCTCGACCGCGCGGTGGAATGCGCGCAACGCATTCTCGACCCGGTGGCGAGCGAACAGATTCTCTCTCTCTTCGAGACGCACTATCGCGGCAGCCGCGAATTTTTGCGGCTCAACTGGGAAGGCTTGCCAGAAGATCTCGTGCCGGAATCGCGCCGACCGCTCGCCGTGCTCGCCTCGGCGGAACGGCGTGAAAAGCGCGATTACGATCCCTACGGCCTCGAAGGCGCCGCCGATTACGACGTCGACCGGCCGCTCGCGTATCGCGAGAAGATCGGGCCGTTTCTCTTCACGATGACGTATCGCCACGAGTATCCGCAAGTCGACGACGAACGGCTTGGCACCGCCTTTGCCGTGTTCCACGAGGCGGGCAGCGATATCGTCGCGGCCGCGGTCAAGCTTCAACTCGTCAAGGTGCCGCCGCTTCACAGCAGCGCCGATCTCGTCTATACGCTCGACACCTATTCCGGCGAAATGCTGTCGCTCGCGCTCGCGGCCACCGAGGCGCTCGGTCCCGAACGGCTGTGCGAAGTGTTCAATGCGCATCGCGTGATCTATATCAGCCTGTGGGAAGTGCGCAAGCCGTGGCGCGGCGAGGGTCTCGGCGTCGCGCTGTTGCACGAGGCGCTGGAACGCCTGCCCGCCGATGTCGATGGCCGCCCGAACGCGTTATGCGTCGCGCCCGAGCCGTATCAGACCGACATGCGTCACTTCGACAAGCTGCCCGCCGTGCTGCGCGAGGAACTGAAGACACCGGCGCGCAGGCTCGCGACTCATCTGAGCAACTGGCTGTCGCGCTCGAAGCTGCCTATTGCCACGCATTTCTTCGTGCCAATGGCGCGGCACGCGGGCATCGGTTCGGCGGGAGAGAACGCGCGGCTGATCGACCGGATCATGGAAAGCGAAGCCTGAGGAAGTCGCTCTACCAGCCAGCCATGCGCACGCGACATGGCTGGCATGCGCAGATTTCGATTGTGAGGGGATTTTGGCGTGCCTAGAGTGCGTCGATCCCCTCACCTTTCGATCCCCACCATGACGCTTCGCCTCTCGCGGTTTCTGCGCGGCCTGCTCGCCGCTTCGTTCGCCCTCGCCGTCTCGTTCGCCCATGCGGACACGCTCGACACCATCCAGAAAAACGGCGTGGTGCGCATCGGCGTATTCATGGACTATCCGCCGTTCGGCTCTATCGGCCCGGACATGAAGCCGCAAGGCTACGACATCGAGATGGGCGAATACCTGGCGCGCGCGCTCAAGGCGAAAGTCGAGTTCGTGCCGATCACCGGCGAAAACCGCATGGCTTATCTCGCCACGCACAAGGCCGACTTGCTGCTCTCGGTCGGTCAGACGCCCGAGCGCGAAAAGGTGATCGATTTCTCGCGGCCTTATGCACCGTACTATCTGGCGGTGTTCGGACCGAAGTCGCTGGCGGTGAAGACGACCGCCGATCTCGCGGGCAAGTCGGTAGCGGTGGCGCGCGGCACGCTCGAAGACTTGAGCGTGAGCAAGGTCGCACCTCGCACGGCCAATATCAAGCGTTTCGAAGACCCGAACGGCGCGATCTCCGCGTTTCTGGCCGGACAAGCGCAATTGCTGGTAGTCGGCAACGATGTTGGCGCAACGATCATCGCGCGTAATCCGCCCGTGCAGCCCGAGCAGAAGTTTCAGTTGTTCAGTTCGCCGGATCATGTCGGATTGAACAAGGACGAGCCCCGACTTTTGAAGGAAGTCGATGCGGCGATCGTTCAAGCGAAAAAAGACGGCACGCTCAACACGCTTTCGACGAAGTGGCTGAAGGCGCCGTATCCGGCGGATCTTTGAGCATTTGCCAACGGCATGGCTTGCATGGGAAGCCGGCGCTGCCGGCTTTTTCTTTTGCGCCCTTGCAACGCAAAGCCCGTCTTTGCAGACGCTGGCACGAAAGACGGTTAGTTGCCGTCGTGCTTATTCATCGCTATTCATCTGTTTGTCGCCGAAGCGCGTATAGATAGGCATTCGCTCACCGCTTCGCACCGCTCAGGAGAACGACGATGAAACCAGCGATCCGCTTGGCCGCCCTTGCAGCATTCGCCCTGAGCGCTGCGGCATCGGCGCAGACAATGGACCCGGCCGCCGCACCTCAAGCCATGCCGATGCCTACGCCCATGACGATGGCCGCCAACACGCCGCTTTCGCGCGCCGAAGTCCGCGCGGACCTTGCACGCGCTCGCGCCGATGGCACCATCCCGCGCTATGGCAATCCCGATCCATACGGGCCGGCGCGTTCGGCGCGCGGCGTACCGGGCAGTTATCCGCGTAGCTGAGTGTCGCGTTGCCAGACGGTCAGCGCATCGGCGACGCGCTCGATCACATCGTCCCAATCTCCGGGCGCTTGCTGTCTAAAAAGCCGCGCGGTCGGATACCACGGGGAGTCGTCGCGTCCGGCGAGCCAGCGCCAGCAAGCGTTCGAGCACAGTGGTATCCACAGCGGCTTGCCAAGCGCGCCCGCGAGATGCGCCACGGATGTATCCACGCTCATGACGAGATCCAGCGATTCGATGAGCGCGGCGGTATCGGCGAAATCGGCGACTTCGTTCATCGGGTCGGACAAACGCCAGGCGTCGGGCAGCGCGGCACATTCCGCGCGCGCCGTCGCGCCCTTCTGAAGACTGACGAAGTGCACGCCGGGCAAGGTCAGCAAGCGCTCGCATTGACGCGCGGCGAGCCAGCGGCGGCTGAAAGCGGCAAAGGCGTCGCGCAGTCCCGGACGCGGCTCGCCTGTCCAGGCAATGCCTGCTTTCAACGTGCCCGCGGGCAACCGGGCGCGCCAGAACTCGACCTTTTCGCGCGGTGCTCGCAGATAAGGAACGGTCGATGGAATAGTCGCGAGCGTCGTCCCCATGAGGAAAGGCAGGCTCATCAGGAAGCAACTGTAGTCGTGGGCCGGTAGCGCGTGCAGATCGGCCGGCGCGATGCATGCGTCCACGCAATCCATCGCGCCGATCAACGCGACCAAGGCCGGCGGGCAGACCACCGTCAGACGATCTAGCCCACGCACCTTGAGTTCAGGAAGGTAACGGCTGAACTGAATGGTGTCGCCGAAACCTTGCTCGGCCATCACGATGAGTGTCTTGCCCGTCAACGCTTCGCCCTGCCAGCGCGGACCCGGCAAAGCTGGCGGAAGCGCGCCGCGCTGCGCGAAGCGCTCGTCGCAGCGAGCCTCGAAGAGCGGCCATCCTTGTTCATAACGGCCCGTGCCGAGCAGCAAGGTGGCCAGATTCATCTGCGCATCGACGCACTCCGGATCGATCGACAGCACGTGCCGGAAGGTTGCTTCCGCTTCGGCGAGACGTGTTTCGTCCTCACGATACACGTTGCCCAGATGCAAATGCGCCGCGATGAAATCCGGCCGTATGGCCAAGGCTTTTTCATACGCGGCTTGCGCTTCGTGCAGGCGGTCGAAACGGCCGTGAGCGCTTACGTCGTAGATCGCATCGGCGAGATTGAAATGCGCATCGGCGTCTTGCGGCGCAAGGTCGACGACATGACGATACGCGACTTCCGCCTCGGCGAGCCGCCCTTGTTCCCCAAGCACGATGCCCAAATTGGTGTACGCCGCCGCGTAGTCCGGCCGCAAGCCGACAGCCCGCCGATACGCATGCTCGGCATCGACAACGAGCCCGGCATCTTTCAAGACGTTGCCGAAGTTCAGATGCGCGTCCGCCCAGTCGGGCCGTGCGGCAAGCACGTGCTCGAACTGTGCGCGCGCCTCGCCGAGCTTACCCAAGGTCCGAAGCACGTTGCCAAGGTTATTTCGTGCTTCGGCAAAGGCAGGCTGTGCATCGATCGCGTGGCGATACTCAGCCTCGGCCTCCGGCAACCGGTTCGTGCGCGCGAGCAACGCGGCAAGATTCGCATGAGCCTCGGCGAAATCGGGTTTGAGCGCGAGCGCGCGACGATAACCCTCCTCGGCTTCATCCGCGCGCCCTTGCCGATCAAGCACGTTCGCGAGGTTGTAATGCGCGACCGGATAGTCCGGAAGAATTTCGAGCGCGTTCCGATAAAGCGTTTCCGCTTCACGATAACGCTGCAACTCGTTGAACAGATTCGCCAGGTTGTTGCGCATCCCGGCGTCGTCGGGACGCGCATCGATTGCGCGCAGCCAGTAGCGCTCCGCTTCGTCGTGACGTTCGAGTCGATAGGCGCAGACAGCGGCGAGATTGAGCGCGTCGGCGTCGAGGACCAAGGGCGCGAGCGTCTCCAGCGCTTCGGCGTAGCGTCCGTTCGAATAGAACGCAGCCGCCTCGTGATAGCGATTCGTATCGGATGGCATGGGTTGGATAGGTGTTTCAAACATGTCGAGCCACGGCGAATGGCGGCTGACGTCGAGCGAATATTTTGAGGCGCGCTCGATGATCGAAGCGTCACAAAGTGCGCCATATGGCGCTCGCCGGGCGAAACAGCCATGTTCGCGTCATCTTTGCCGACGCGTTTTCGCAGCTTATTTACGCAGCCATGCAGTATTTACTTGCATGGTCCGTGTTCAGACGAGCGAGTAGTCGGCCGCACCAGCGTCTGCCGGCGATGGCATTGGACTTGCTGTCACTCTTGGCTTGCGCGAATGGTCGAACGTTCGGTCGTCTTACAGCGATCGAACGAAGGCGGCTCGCGTATCACGCGCCATCCTCAAGACCTCAGGGACGTGGTTCATCGAGACCTGCACGGCGTGGCGCGCCCAACCGAACGAGCGAGGAGCATTCAATCGCCATGTCCCCAGTAAAAACGCCTTCACCCCTTTCACCCGATACACGCGATACCGACGACGCGGCCCAGAAGCCGTCGCGTCGGCGCTTCCTGCAATCGGCGGCAGCGAGCGCGGCCGTAGCCGCCGCGCCGCTTGCGTCGACCGCGCGCGCGCAACAGCAAGCTGCAACGCCCGCCGTCGCGCCACCCGTCACCTCCGCGCCGACGATGCCGGTCAAGCTGACTATCAACGGTCATCCGTACGAGCTTCAGGTCGAAGCGCGCACGACCTTGCTCGACGCCCTGCGCGAATACGCCGACCTCACCGGCACGAAAAAAGGCTGCGACCGTGGCCAGTGCGGCGCGTGCACGGTGATCGCGGGCGGGCGACGCATCAACTCGTGTTTGACGCTTGCCGTGATGCACGAAGGCGAGAGCATCACGACCGTCGAAGGCTTGGCTCCCGGCGGCGATGCGCTCAGTCCATTGCAGCGCGCGTTCATCGAAAAGGATGCGTTTCAGTGCGGCTACTGTACGCCCGGGCAGTTATGCTCGGCGACCGCGCTCATCGACGAATACCGTGCAGGCGATGCCAGCGCCGCCACCGCCGACGTGCGCTTCCGACCCGCGCAACTCTCCGACGATGAAATCCGCGAGCGCATGAGCGGCAATATCTGTCGCTGCGGTGCGTATCCGAATATCGTGGCGGCGGTGAAGTTCGTTGCTTCGTCGCAAGGTTAAGGGAGAGCACATGGACGCGATCTCTTATCAGCGCGCCGCCGATATCGGTGCGGCGCTGCAGGCGGCCAGCCAGCCCGGCACGATGTTCATCGGCGGCGGCACGAATCTGCTCGATCTCATGAAAGGCGGCGTGGCGCGGCCCACTCGTCTCGTCGATATCACCCACATCGACGCCCTGAACGGCGTCACGACCTTGCCCGATGGCGGGCTGCGCATCGGCGCGCTGGTGCGGAATAGCGACGCCGCGAATCACGCGTGGGTGCGCGAGCGCTATCCGCTCTTGTCGCAGGCATTGCTTGCGGGCGCATCGGCGCAATTGCGCAACATGGCGACCGTCGGCGGCAACCTGATGCAGCGCACGCGCTGCTATTACTTTTACGACACGGGCTTTCCTCAATGCAACAAGCGCGCGCCCGGCAGCGGTTGCGCCGCGCTCGAAGGCAACAACCGCATTCACGCGATCCTCGGCGCGAGCAGTCAATGTGTCGCGACCAATCCCTCCGATATGAGCGTCGCGCTCGCCGCACTCGACGCCGTCGTGCGCGTGACCGGCCCGCAAGGCGAGCGGACCATTCCGTTCGCGGAGTTCCATCGGCTGCCGGGTGACCGGCCCGATCTCGATACCACGCTCAAGCCCGGCGAACTCATCACGGCGGTCGATCTGCCGCCGCCGCTTTTCGCGGGACATTCGAAGTATCTGAAAGTGCGCGACCGCGCGAGCTATGCGTTCGCGCTCGTCTCCGTCGCCGCCGCCTTGCAGATGGACGGCAACACCGTGAAGGCCGCGCGCATTGCGTTGGGCGGCGTCGCGCACAAACCGTGGCGCGCGAATGCGACGGAAAGCGCGCTCATCGGCAAACCGCTCGATCGCGCGTCGCTGCAAAACGCGGCCGCGCTCGCCGTGCGCGATGCCAGGCCGCTGCGCGAGAACGGCTTCAAGGTGGCGCTCGCCCAGCGGGCGATCGTTCGGGCAGTGGAACAAGCGGGAGGCACGGCATGAGCATCATCGGCAAACCATTCGATCGCACCGACGGCGTGCTCAAGGTCACGGGCCAGGCGCGCTATTCGGCCGACAACACCGACGCCAAGCTCGCGCATGCGGTGCTGATCACGAGCACGATCGCCAAGGGCCGCATCGCCTCTATCGATACCAGCGGCGCCGACACGATGCCCGGCGTGCTGCTCGTCCTGACGCACAAGAACGCAATGCGTCTGCCCAACGGCGGCGTGCCCGACGCGCAACCGCCCGCCGTGCGCAAGCTCACGCTCCTGCAAACCGACGAAGTGCGCTACAGCAACGAGCCGGTGGCGGTGGTCGTCGCGGACACGCTGGAACATGCGCAAGGCGCGGCGCGCCACGTGATCGTCCGCTACGAGGGCGCCATGCCAAACGCGGAATACGTGCGTGCGCGCGGCACGGCGTATCAACCCGAAAAGATGATGGGCCGCCCGATCATCACGAGCCGCGGCGACGTCGATGCCGGTCTGCGCCAAGGTCAGACGCGCCTCGACGCCGTCTATACGACGCCCTACGAGCATCACAATCCGATGGAGCCGCACGCGACGCTCGCGCGCTGGGACGGCCCCAATCTCACGCTCTACGATGCGACGCAAGGTGTTTCCAGCGCGCGCGGCGCGGTATCGAAATTTTTCGGCATTCCGGAAACGAATGTGCGCGTGATCTGCCCGTTTGTCGGCGGCGGCTTCGGGTGCAAGGGCTCGGTGTGGTCGCATGTCGTGCTGGCGGCAATGGCATCGAAACAGACCGGACGTCCCGTGAAGCTCGTGCTCGAACGTCCGCAGATGTTCGGCATGGTCGGCAACCGGCCGTTCACCGAACAACGCATTCAGGTGAGCGCGCACGGCGACGGCACGATGACCGGCATGAAGCACGACGTCATCTCGACCACCTCGACCTTCGAGGACTGGACCGAGAGTTCGGCCATTCTCACGCGCATGTTGTACGCGGTGCCGAATCAATCGACCTCGCACAAGCTCGTGAAGCTCGACATCGGCACGCCGACATTCATGCGTGCGCCCGGCGAGACGAGCGGTTCGTTCGCGCTCGAAACCGCGATGGACGAACTCGCGTATCAGTTGCACATGGACCCGCTCGCGCTGCGCATGAAAAACCACGCGAACATGGAGCCGCAAGAGAAAAAGCCGTGGTCCAGCAAGTCGCTGATGGAGTGCTATCAGCGCGGCGCGGAAAAGTTCGGCTGGGCGCGCCGCAACCCGGCGCCGCGTTCGATGCGCGACGGCAACACGCTGATCGGCTGGGGCATGGCGACGGCGACGTATCCGGCGAACCGCAGCGAGGCATCGGCGATCGCGCGCATTCTGCCCGACGGCACGGCGATGGTCGCTTCCGGCACGCAGGATCTCGGCACCGGCACCTACACCGTGATGACGCAAGTCGCCGCCGACGCGCTCGGTTTTCCGCCCGACTTCGTGCGCTTCGCGCTTGGCGATTCATCCTTGCCGAAGGCGCCGGTATCGGGCGGCTCGCAGTCGGCGGCGAGCGTGTCGCCAGCGGTGCGTGCGGCGGCCGCGCAGGCGCGCGATCAGTTGATCGCGATGGCGCTCGCGGATCGCGGATCGCCCGTCGCCGGTTTGTCGCGCGAGGACGTTACGGTGAGCAATGGCTGGGTCGTGAGCGTTTCGACGCCGGACAAGCGCGATCCTGCGGCGGCGATCATCGCGCGAAACGGCGGCAAGGCTATCGAAGCGACGGCCACGGTGCGCCCCGGCGACGAGAGAAAGCAGTACTCGTTTCACTCGTTCGGCGCGGTATTCGTGGAAGTGCATGTCGATGCGGACCTGGGCATCATCCGCGTGCCGCGTGTCGTCGGGGTCTATGACGTCGGCACCTTGCTCAACGAGAAGACGGCGCACAGTCAGTTGATGGGTGGCATCGTTTGGGGCGTGGGCTCGGCGCTTTTCGAGAAGGGCGAACTCGACGGCCGCTACGGCCGCTACACCAACGCCAATCTCGCGGAGTATCACGTGCCGGTGAACGCGGATATCGGCTTGCTGGATGTTTCCTTTGTCGGTCAGCCCGATCCGCATATCAATCCGGACGGCGCGCGCGGCATCGGGGAAATCGGCATCACGGGCGTGGCGGGCGCGCTCGGCAGCGCGGTGTATCACGCGACCGGCGTGCGCGTGCGCGACTTGCCGATCACGCTCGATAAAGTCATGCCGAAGACGATGGTGTAGTGCGGAAGGAACGGTACGCGCGGCGCTCAATGGCACGAATGCACATTGCGCCGCGCGGATTTTTTTGACGCTTGCGGCGACTATCGACGCGCTGCACAATCGATCCTCTTCCCCACGCGAGCCGCACCGATGACCTACTCGTCAAGCGCGACCGGCATCCTGCTGGCCGCAGGGCTCGGCACCCGCTTCGATCCTTCCGGCATTCACAACAAGCTGCTGGCGCCCTTGCCGAACGGCACGCCGGTCGTGTTTCAGTCGGCGCGCAGGCTGCTTTCGGTTGCTTCGAGTGTGATCGCGGTGGTTCGGCCGGGCGCGGAAAAGCTGGCGGAAGTGCTGAACGAAGCCGGCTGCAAGGTCATTTTCAGCATCGATGCCGAGCGCGGCATGGGCGCGACGCTCGCCGTGGCCGTACGCGCCACCGCCGACGCGGAAGGCTGGCTTGTCGCGCTCGGCGATATGCCGTGGATCGAGCCCGCGACCATCGAAGCCGTCGCGCGTCCGCTCGACGCAGGCGCGCGGCTCGTCGCGCCGTTTTATCGCGGCACGCGGGGACATCCGGTGGGGTTTGGCATCGAGTACGGTGCGGCGCTCGCCACGCTCGATGGCGACGCCGGCGCGCGCGGCATCTTCGCCATGGAAAAGCCGACGGTCATCGAAGTGAATGACCGGAACGTGCTGCGTGATGTGGACTTGCCTGGCGATTTATCGGACGGTTGACGCAGTCGCTTTGTTACGTGGAGTCATGCACAACGAGCGCGGGCATGGACATGCCTCGGCCGTCGTCGATATTCCTGCGGCAATCGCCGTCATGCTCTCCAATGCACCGCATCCGAATGACGGCGCCTGCCCCGCGCGTCGACCTCGCAATAACGCCTACGCGGCAATCGCCGTCACATCCGCCGGGCCTGCCACGTCCGCGTTGGCATTGACGTTCGCGCTCAGATAACGCCGGCTCACTTCCACCAGCGTCGCGCCGAAGCCCTTCTTCGCCTTGAAATCGGTACGCGCGCTCGTCACCACGCGCGGCGCCGCGCTCCACTCGATGTGCGCGCCCGTTTCGATCAACGCTTCGACGAGCGCGACATCCTCGCTGGATTCGAGCGGCGGAAAACCGCCTGCCTGCAAATAAGCCCGTGCCGAGACGCCGAGATTCGCGCCGTGGATATGGCGATGCCCGTCCGCATCCGTATAAGTGCGGCCGAAATGCTCCTGCACCGCGCCGAGATGCGGCGACCAGTCATGCACGCCGATCACGCCGCACACCGCATCCGCGCAGCAGTCGAGCTGGCGCGAGAGCCAGTCGTCGGCGACGGTCGTGTCGGCGTCGGTGAAGGCGAGCCAGCGCGCGCCGAGCGCAAGCGCCCGCTCCGCGCCATGCGCCCGCGCGATGCCGACATTGCGCGCGTCGATACTCGTGACGTGCGCGCCGAGTGCGGAGGCGATGTCGCCCGTCTCGTCGCTGCAACTGTCGAGCACGACGATCACGCGCACTTCTTCTCCCAGCAATTGATGATGGTCCGCCGCGCGCCGGGCGGCAGTCACGCACGCGCCGATATGCGCGGCTTCGTTATGAGCAGGGATGACTATGGCAAGCATGTCGACTCCGTTTTGATTTTGTGGTTCATCGGCAGTCAAAGCCGCGATTGTTTCGAGGTACAGCAATGGGTGTACCCATGCGCACGCGGCAAGGGTCGCAACCGCTCTTAAGGGCACGACCATCCCAAAAAAGTTGCCCCAAAAGCCGAAGCGCCGATAGAATTCACTGTATGTATATACAGTACTTTTCGTTCCTTCCGGCTTCCTCTCTTCGATGAAAAGCGTCGTCTTCGATCCGTCCTTCGCTGCCTGGCGCTCCGCCGCGCGCACGCTCCTCATGGAAGGCGCGCGGCCGGAAGACGTCGTATGGCTGGAATCGGATTCCTCGGCAACCGTGTTCGGCAGCATCGACGGACCGCCGCCCGGCCCCGAGAACCCCGACGCGCCCAAGCCCGTGAAGATCGCCCGCGAATTCCTCGCGATGCTGGCAACGGCCGCCTGCTATCGCACGCCGGCCCGCTGGATGTTTCTCTACAAGGTGTTGTGGCGCTGGACCCAGGGCGATCGCGCGGTCGTATCGCCGGACGATCCCGACGGGCAGCGCCTGCAACACATGATCGAAGCCGTGGAGGCCGAGGAAAACGAGATGCGTCGCGTGCTGCGCTTCAGGCATCGCGATTCGTCGCTCGGACCGCCCGAGTTCATCAGCTGGTGCGAGCCCGTGCACGACCTGTTGGAGCACGCCGCCATGCACTTCGCCACGCGCATGGGCAGCGCCACGTGGATGATCGCGACGCCGCACGGCGCGGCCTTTTGGGACGGCGCGCTGCTGCGGGTGGACCGCACGAGCGACCCGGAAGAAAAGCCAATGGATTTCGGCGATACCGCGATGAGCGGCGAGGCCGTGAGCGGAGACGCCATCGAAGCGCTGTGGCTCGCTTATTACGAAAGCACCTTTACGTCGGCGGTGGAAAATGCCGCCGAAGTGGCATCGCACATGCCGGTGCGCTACTGGAAGAGCCCGGAAAACCAGCGCGCCGATCCCACGCTGATCTCGCGTGCCGATCCTTATTCGCGGCGCGACCGGCATCCGCGCAACGTTCCCGCGGACATGGAAGTGGCCCTCAACACGGATCTGGAGCCGCTTCAGGGCACGTCGCTGAAGGAGCCGCCCTCGCTCGACGCGTGCAAACGCTGTTCGCTCTGGCGCAACGCGACGCAGGCCGTGCCCGGAATCGGTCCGGCGAACGCGCGCGTCATGCTGGTCGGCGAGCAGCCTGGCGATAACGAAGACCGCGAAGGCAAGCCGTTCGTCGGTCCGGCGGGCAAGCTGCTGGACGAGGCCATCGGTGAGGCGCAACTCGCGCGCGAAACGCTTTATCTGACCAACGCGGTGAAGCACTTCAAATTCGACCCGCATGGCGATGAGCGGCAGCACGTTGCGCCCGGACAGCGCGAACGCGAGGCCTGCCGGTTCTGGCTGGAGGAGGAACTGACGCGGATCGCGCCGAAAGTGGTCGTGGCGCTTGGCGCCACCGCGCTCAAGGCGCTGACGGGGCATCGCACGGCGCTGTCCGAGTATCTCGGCAAGACCATCGAGCACAAGGGGCGCATCGTGGTGCCGACCTATCATCCGTCGTATTTGCTGCGGCTAACCGACGAAAAGATTCGCGGCGAAGTGTTCGGCACCATCGTCGAGGCGCTCGTGTTCGCGCGGCAGATCGCCGAAGGTACCGCGACCATCCGCACGCCGGTGAAGGATCGGACGCGCTAGCATCGGTGCAAGCCGCGTATCACAAACCCCAATTGCAACGAGAAGAAACAGGACGCAACAAGACGAAAGCGCCGTCAACCTTCCTGTAAGCCATGCGTTATACCCGTGTCGCGCCGCTCTTTGCCTGTTGGCGCTCACTCACGAATCGTTCCGACGACACATCCATGGCCGCTCTTCCCCTCGAAGCACTCCGCCAACAACAATCCATCACCGCGCTCGTGCCAAAATCGGCCGGGCAGTTGCAAACCGAGCGCGAGCGCGTCATTGCCCGCGCCGGCATGTTCCTGAACGCGACCATCGTGCTGGCGCTGCTGGGCTTGTTGGTCGTCGCGTGGCTGCCGTTTTCGTCGGTGCAGCAGGAATTCCGCTTCGGCGTGCAGGAAGTGATCGCGGTCGGCGTTTTCGCCTCGTGCCTCTTTCTGCTGCACGAGCGCGCCGAACTCATGCTCGGGCTTTACAGCTTCGAGCCGGTCGAACAAACCACGCAGGGCGAATTGCGCGCGCTTTTGCATCGCGTGCCGGAAGGCGCGCAGTATCAGCAAGCGCTCGCCGCCGACAACCGCACTTTCGTGACCGGCGAGGTGGACGACATTCGCCGCCGCGCCGAAGCCTTCATTCCGAAGACGCTACCGGCAGAAGACGGTAATCCGGAAACCTGACCGGAAGATAAGTCCGGCACCCGTGCCAGGACAAAAACTGAACCGAAAAGCCGCCGCCTTGCCCATGCAGGGCGGCGGCTTTCTTTTCATTGAAAGCGCGCCGCTGTGCCTGTTTCTTGCTGAATGTGAAGCGAACGGACCATTCACGGGAGAGGCCAAGCATGAGCAAACTGCCGCATATCGAAAAGTACGATCACCCGGCGGGCGGCTGGGGATCGGTCAAGGCAGTTACCTCGGCACTCGTCAACGAACACGTCGCGCTCAACGGCGCGCGCATTCTTCTGCATCAGAACAAGCCGGACGGCTTTGCGTGCGTGAGCTGTTCGTGGGCGAAGCCGGCCGATCCGCATCTCTTCGAATTTTGCGAGAACGGCGCGCGGGCAACCGCGTGGGAATTGACGAAGAAACGGATCGATCAGGATTTTTTTGCGCATCACACGCTCGCGGGATTGACGGCGTGGACCGATTTCGAGCTCGAATCGCAAGGCCGCCTGACCGAGCCAATGCGTTACGACGCCGCCACCGACCGTTACGTGCCGGTTCCGTGGCAACAGGCTTTCGACGAAATCGGCGCGATGCTGCGCGACGCCAGGCCGAAGCGCAGCGTCTTCTACACGTCGGGGCGCGCATCGCTCGAAACGTCGTACATGTTCCAGTTGTTCGCGCGCCTTTACGGCACGAACAATCTGCCGGACAGCTCGAACATGTGCCACGAGAGTACGTCGGTGGCGCTGCCGGAGACCATCGGCGCGCCGGTCGGCACCGTGACGCTCGACGACTTCGAGCACACCGACTGCTTTTTCTTCTTCGGGCACAACACCGGCACGAATGCGCCGCGCATGCTGCATCCCTTGCAGGAAGCGAGAAAGCGCGGCGCGCGCATCATTACCTTCAACCCGATCAAGGAACGCGGGCTCGTGAGCTTCGCGAATCCGCAGTCGCCGGTGGAAATGCTGTCGCCGATCCAGACCGCCATCAGCACGCAATATCTGCAACTGAAGATTGGCGGCGACATTGCCGCGGTCACGGGCTTGTGCAAGGCGCTGATCGAAGCGGACGACCTGGCGCAAGAAAACCAGACGCCGCGCGTGCTGGACGCCGCCTTTATCGCCGAACACACGCACGGCTTCGATACCTTCGCCGACGCGATGCGCGCCGCCGACTGGAGCGACATCGAAACGCAATCGGGCCTGAAGCGCGCCGCGCTCGAAGCCGCCGCCGCCGAATATGCGCGGGCCAAAGCCGTGATGATTCTCTACGGCATGGGCATCACGCAGCATCGCGAAGGCGTGCTCGCCGTGCAGATGCTGACGAATCTGATGCTGCTAGGCGGAAACATCGGCAAGCCGGGCGCGGGTATCTGCCCGATTCGCGGCCATTCCAACGTGCAGGGTCAGCGCACGGTCGGGATCACGGAGAAGCCGGCGCTCGTGCCGCTCGACAAGCTCGCGGAAATGTACGCGTTCGAGCCGCCGCGCGACGAAGGCATGTCCACCGTCGATGCCTGCGCGGCGCTGCGCGACGGCGAACTCGATGCATTCATCAGCCTCGGCGGCAATTTCGCGCGCGCGACGCCCGATCATCACGTGCTGGAACCGGCGTGGCAAAACGTGCCGCTGACGGTGCAAATTGCCACGCACCTGAACCGCAGCCATCTGCTGCACGGGCGTGCGGCATATCTGCTGCCTTGCATCGGGCGTATCGAGGTGGATCAGCAGGCGAGCGGCCCGCAGATCGTCACGGTCGAGGACAGCACCGCGTGCGTCCATGCGTCGAAGGGCTTCGCGGAACCCGCGAGCAAGACGTTGCTGTCGGAGCCCGCGATCGTCGCGGGACTGGCCAAGGCCACGCTGCAAGGACGTCGCGGCAAGGTAGACTGGGACGCCTGGACGGCCGATTATTCGCTGGTGCGCGAGGCAATCGAGAAGACTTACCCCGATCAGTTCAAGGAATTCAACGCGCGCATGTCGCAGCCGGGCGGGTTTCATCGGCCGATTCCGGCGGCCAAACGCGAGTGGAAGACGAAGAACGGCAAGGCGAATTTCATCACGCCGGAGGGCATGGGCGAAGATCCGGACATGTCTTTCGAAGGCGAGCGCACCTTGCGGCTCATGACCACGCGCGGCGACAGCCAGTTCAATACGACCGTGTACGGGCTTGACGATCGCTTTCGCGGCGTCTTCAATACCCGAGACGTGCTGTTGATGAACCGTGACGACATGGCGCGGCTGAACATCGCGGAAGATCAGACGATCACCGTGACGACGGTATCCAGCGATGACGTGACGCGCAGTATCGACGGATTGCGGGCCCATGCATTCGATATCCCGGCCGGCTGCGCGATGGGCTATTACCCGGAATGCAATCCGCTGATTCCGCTTGCGCACCACGCAAAACGCAGCAAGGTGCCTGCGGCGAAGGCAGTTCCGGTGTGCGTGCGCGCGACGTAAATCCCGGCGTGAGGCGCGGCCGGGCATGTCCCGTGCTCGCGCTTGGCCGACTTCACGATTTTTCCATCGAGGCCACGGCCTTGCAGGAGCGCAGATGCGAGCCAACCCGTTTTCTCCCCTGATCGACGACCTGGCGCCTTCGCTGATTGCGGACTCACCCGCCGCTTCGCCGTTGTCCGACGCCCAATATGACGAACTCGTGGCGTTTCATGGCATCGAGCGCGAGCGTCTGGTGCTGATTCATCCCGGCAGCCACAAGACGACGCCCGCGTGGTCCGCGCAGCAATACGCCGATGTTGCCGATCAGTTGACCGCCGACGGCTGGCAGATCGCGATCATCGGCGACGCGCCCGATCCGGAGCGCACGGCCGGCGTCCTGGGCGCGATGCAAACCGCCGCGCTTTTTCTGGCCGGCGCCGTGGCGCCGCGCACGTTGCCGCGCCTGATCGCCGACGCCCGCCTGCTCCTTTCCGACGATGCCATCGCGCCTTCGCCCGCCGCCGCCGCACGTGCGCTCGGCACGCCGCATATCGTGCTCGACGAGCATCCGCGCGGCACGGACAGCGAGGCCATCATCGAACGGGCACGCGCCGAACTGTCGGATACGCGGCGCGCGCACCCTGGCACGCCCTTCACACTGCACATGCCGGTCGACCACGACGCGGCCTGACGCCATTCGGGAATTCCCATGAAATTCGATCTGCAAACCAGTCCCGTTCCCGATCCGATCGCCGATCCGAACCGCGATCCGGAAGCCGATCCGCTCACGCCGCCGTCGCCGGGGCATCGCCCGGACGAGCCGCAGCATCCCGATGCCCCGCCGGACAAGGACCCGATCCGGCGTTTCTGACACCGGGGAAACCCCCACCCTACATTTGCCGCGCCGTATGCCGTAAGAGGGGCATGCGGCGGCGCGCGTCGCCGCACCGTCTAGGACAACGTAAAAAGACTGCGGGGCGCACAAATGAATGGAATGACGTTGAACAAAAAGCTCGGCTCGATGATCGCCGTGCTGTGGATAGGTTTGATTGCGATCGGCATTATCGGAGCGTGGCAGAACCGCACGTCGATGATCGAGGATCGCAAGGAACAGTTGAAGACGCTGGTCGGCGAGGCACATGCCGTCGTCACGCACTTCGCGGCGCTCGCCGCCAACAAGACCCTCACCGAAGAAGAAGCCAAGAAGCGCGCGCTGGATGTCATCGGCGCGATCCGCTACGGCAAGGATGGCTATCTTTCCATCAACGATTCGAAGCCGAAAATGGTCATGCACCCGATCAAGCCCGCCATGAACGGGCAGGATCTTTCGGCATACACCGACCCGGCGGGCAATCACTTGTTCGTCGATATCGTCAAGGCGGGCGATCAGCCGGACGGCGGTTTCATCAGCTATCTGTGGTCGAAGCCAGGCAGCGACAAGCCTGTGGCGAAGCTCTCGTATGCGCAGCGTTTCGGCCAGTGGGACTGGTATGTCGTCACCGGCATGTATATGGACGACGTGCAGAGCGCGTTCTATGCAAGCGCACTGCGCTGGCTTGCCATCACGATGCTGCTCGGCGCCATCGCGACGGCCGCGATGCTCGTCGTTCTGCGCAGCATCAAGCGCAATCTGGGCGGCGAACTGGAACTCGCGGTGGATGCGGCGCATCGCATTGCGCGTGGCGATCTGACGGCCGCCGTGCCGGTGCGTGCCGGCGATACATCGAGCCTCCTGCACGCGCTTTCGGTGATGCAGCTCGGCCTTGTCGAGACGGTGTCGCGTGTGCGTAACGGCACGGAAAACATCAACGTGGGCGCGTCGGAAATCGCGGCGGGCAACACCGATCTGTCGCAGCGCACCGAGGAGCAAGCGGCCGCGCTGGTCGAGACCGCATCGAGCATGGACCAGATGACGGCCAACGTGAAGAACAACGCCGAGAGCGCCGCGCAGGCCGCGCGCCTTGCGGGTCAAGCCGCCGATGTCGCGACGCGCGGCAGCGGCGTGGTGGACGAAGTCATCAACACGATGACGCGTATCACGGCAAGCTCGCAACAGATTGGCGACATTATCGGCGTGATCGATGGCATTGCGTTCCAGACCAACATCCTGGCGTTGAACGCGGCGGTCGAAGCGGCGCGCGCGGGCGAACAAGGACGCGGCTTTGCGGTCGTGGCGGCGGAAGTGCGCAGCCTCGCGCAACGTTCGGCGACGGCGGCCAAGGAGATCAAGGCGCTGATCGAGACGTCGACGCATACGGTGCAGGAAGGCGCGTCGCTCGTGACGAACGCCGGTTCGACGATGGGCGAGATCGTGTCGTCGGTGCGTCGTGTGAACGAGATTCTCGATGAAATAAGCAATGCATCGCGCGAGCAGAGCGCGGGCATCGAGCAGGTGAATCGCGCAGTCGTCGAGATGGATCAGGTCACGCAGCAGAACGCGGCGCTAGTGGAAGAAGCAGCGGCTGCGGCGCATTCGTTGAAGGATCAGGTGGATGGGTTGCGGGAGGCAATCGGCAGTTTTCATTTGCCGGCTTGAGGAGTGGATCGGCGCAGATTGTCGAGGTATGGGTTGCGCTGCTTCTTGAATGGCTGAAGCAATCGCCGTCGCTTGCATAGTGACGGCGATCGCTCCAAGGCTGAATTATCGGCCGCTTACTCTTAAAGTGCTCCACGAACCGCGCCCGATAAGCCGTTCCGACCAGCGGATTTCATCACCGAAATCGTGGTGCGGTTCTGGATCGTCGGCTGCTCATTGCTCCAAAAACCGCTCCACCAATCGCGCCCAATAAGCCGCCCCGACCGGCAGATTCCTGTCGTTGAAATCGTAGTGCGGGTTGTGAACCATGCAACCGTCCTCGCCCGCGCCGTTGCCGATGCGCAAAAACGTCCCCGGCCGCGCCTGCAGCATGAACGCGAAGTCCTCGCTGCCCATCAGCAAATCCGTGTGGTCGACCACGTGCTCGGCACCCACCAACTCGCGCGCCACCTGCGCCGCGAATTCCGTTTCGGCATCCGAATTGACGACCACCGGATAGCCTTCCAGATACTTGATCGTCGCCTTTGCGCCGTAGCTCGCCGCCTGCGCATCCACGAGTTCGCAGATACGGCGCTTGAGCAACTCACGCACCGGCTTGCTGAACGAGCGCACCGACAGTTCGAGCGTCGCGCGATTCGGAATCACGTTGTTGACCGTGCCCGCGTGCATCGAGCCGACCGTGACGACGGCCGGTTGCGCGGGATCGACATTGCGCGCGACGATAGTCTGCAAAGCCATCACGATGCTCGCCGTCACCACCACCGGATCGACGCTCAAATGCGGACGCGCCGCATGCCCGCCCACGCCTTCGATCTCGATCGACACCTGATCGCACGCCGCCATGAACGGCCCCTTGCGAAACAGGAACGTGCCGGGCGCGACGCCCGGATGGTTGTGCACGCCGAATACGGCATCGCAAGGAAAGCGCTCGAAGAGCCCCTCCGCGATCATGCGTTGCGCGCCGCTCGGCAAACCGTGCTCTTCCGCCGGCTGAAAATACAGATGCACCGTGCCATTGAAACGCCGCGTGCGCGCTAGATGCCGTGCCGCACCGAGCAGCATGGTCGTATGGCCGTCGTGGCCGCACGCGTGCATCTTGCCCGGCGACTCGCTCGCGTACGGCTTGCCGGTCTGCTCGTGAATCGGCAGCGCGTCCATGTCGGCGCGCAGGCCGATGCGCTTCGTGCCATCGCCCGCCGTCAGCGTACCGACGACACCCGTTCCGGCGATTCCCCGGCTCACTTCCCAGCCCCACTCTTCGAGCTTCTGCGCGACGAGCGCCGAGGTGCGCGTCTCCTCGAACGAGAGTTCGGGATGGCGGTGGATGTCGTGACGGATCTCGCGCAACGCGGGCGCATCGTCGGAAAGATCGGCGAGTTCGGTGAAGAGTCGGGTCATTTGCAGGAACCTTGGCTGAATCGAAACGGAAAACGGAAACACGAACGGCGCACATGATCCTCCAGTCGCGCGTCGCGTGCTACTTCCGCGCGATTTTTTGCCAATTTCGACCGCTAGGATCGCGGCGAACCAGGTGGAATTGGCTCCATTGGATGCATCGGAATGGCTCTGACCAGGAGAGCCAAATTTAACTATAGTCGGCTCTGAATCCGACTGATGCAACCGCGCGCCGCGCCCCAAGGAGAACTTCGCCGTGTCCAAACTTCCTCAAACCTCGCCCGCTAACGTCACTCAGGCCACCAACGCGGATCTTCAGGCCCGCAAGAATGCCGCCACGCCGCGCGGCGTCGGCGTGATGTGCGACTTCTACGCGGCGCGCGCCGAGAACGCGGAACTCTGGGACGTCGAAGGCCGCCGCTTCATCGACTTCGCGGCGGGCATCGCGGTGTGCAACACGGGGCATCGGCATCCTAAGATCGTCGAGGCCATGCGCGCGCAACTCGACTGCTTCACACATACGGCCTATCAGATCGTGCCTTATGAATCTTACGTTTCGCTCGCGGAAAAAATTAGCGCCCGTGCGCCCGGTCAAGCGCCGAAGAAGACCGCGTTCTTCACGACCGGCGCGGAGGCCGTCGAAAACGCCGTGAAAATCGCGCGCGCGGCAACCGGGCGGCCCGGCGTGATCGCCTTCACGGGCGGCTTTCACGGCCGCACGATGATGGGCATGGCGCTCACCGGCAAGGTCGCGCCGTACAAGATCGGTTTCGGGCCGTTCCCCGCCGACGTCTATCACGCACCGTTTCCCAACGCGCTGCACGGCGTATCGCTGGCGGACTCGCTGCGCGCCATCGAGCATCTGTTCAAGGCGGATCTCGAAGCCAAGCGCGTCGCGGCGATCATCTTCGAACCCGTGCAAGGCGAAGGCGGCTTCAATCCGGCGCCCGCGGACTTCGTGCGCGGCGTGCGCCGGATCTGCGACGAGCACGGCATTCTGCTGATCGCCGACGAGGTGCAGACGGGATTCGCGCGCACCGGCAAACTCTTCGCGATGGAGCATTACGACGTGGTTCCCGATCTCATGACGATCGCGAAGAGTCTTGCGGGCGGCATGCCGCTATCGGGCGTCGTGGGCCGCGCGGACATCATGGACAGCGTGGCGCCAGGCGGTCTCGGCGGCACTTACGCGGGCAATCCGCTCGCGGTGGCGGCGGCGCACGCGGTGCTCGATATCATCGACGAAGAGCAACTCTGCGAACGCGCCAACATGCTCGGCGACAAGCTGAAAGCCAAGCTCGAAGCGATTCGTCGGGACGTGCCGCAGATCGCCGATGTGCGCGGTCCGGGCGCCATGATCGCCGCCGAGTTCTGCAAGCCCGGCACGCACGAACCCGATGCCGATTTCGCCAGGCGCGTGCAGGCGCGCGCGCTGGAACGCGGTTTGTTACTGCTCGTGTGCGGCGTGTATGGCAACGTCGTGCGCTTCCTGTTTCCCCTCACGATCCAGGAGCCTGTGTTCGACGAAGCCCTCGGCATTCTCGAAGAAGTGTTGAGCGAAACCATCGCCGCCGCGGCTTGAGCACGGTTCGCCCCTTCGTCGTATGCTGAATGCAGAAATCTCAAGAAGGAATCGCAAGCAAATGAGCCTCAAAGACCAACTCAAGGACCCGGCACTGCTTCGTCACGCGTCGTATATCGCTGGTGAATGGCAGCAAGCCGATGACGGCGCCACCTTCGACGTACTCGATCCGTCAAACGGCGAATCGCTCGGCGCCGTTCCGCAAATGGGCGCGAGCGAAACACGCCGCGCCATCGCGGCCGCCAACGCCGCGTGGCCCGAATGGCGCAAGAAAACCGCGAAGGAACGCGCGGTCATCATGCGCCGCTGGTACGACCTGATGATCGCCAACGCCGACGACCTTGCGCTCATCCTCACGACCGAACAAGGCAAACCGCTCGCCGAAGCGAAGGGCGAGATCGTCTACGCGGCGTCGTTCATCGAATGGTTCGCCGAAGAAGGCAAGCGCGTGGCGGGCGACACGCTCGCCACGCCCGCCGCGGACAAGCGCATTGTCGTGACGAAGGAACCAATCGGCGTGTGCGCGGCGATCACGCCGTGGAACTTCCCGGCAGCAATGATCACGCGCAAGGTCGGTCCGGCGCTGGCGGCGGGCTGTCCTATCGTCGTGAAGCCGGCCGAAGCCACGCCCTTCTCCGCGTTCGCGCTGGCCGTGCTCGCGGAGCGCGCGGGCGTGCCGAAGGGCGTGTTGAGCGTGCTGACCGGCGACCCGAAAGCCATCGGCGGCGAAATGACGGGCAACCCGACCGTGCGCAAGCTCTCGTTCACAGGCTCGACGGCGGTAGGCCGTCTCCTGATGGCGCAAAGCGCGCCCACGGTCAAGAAAGTCACGCTGGAACTCGGTGGCAATGCGCCCTTCCTCGTGTTCGAAGACGCCGATGTCGACGCGGCGGTGCAAGGCGCGATTGCATCGAAGTATCGCAATAGCGGTCAGACGTGCGTGTGCACGAATCGCTTCTATGTGCACGAGCGCGTCTACGACGAGTTCGCCGCGAAACTGGCGACGGCTGTAGGCGACCTGAAGGTTGGACGCGGCACGGATGACGGCGTGTTGCTTGGCCCGCTCATCAACGAAGCGGCAGTGAAGAAGGTGGAAGCGCATATCGAGGATGCGCTGGCCAAAGGCGCGACGCTGACGGCCGGCGGCAAGCGGCATGCGCTCGGCCACGGTTTTTTCCAGCCGACCGTGCTTACCGGCGTCACGCCGGCCATGCAAGTGGCAAAAGAAGAGACGTTCGGCCCGCTCGCGCCGATTTTCAAATTCTCTTCCGACGACGAAGCCATTCGCCTGGCCAACGACACCGAATTCGGACTCGCCGCATACTTCTACAGCCGCGACATTGCACGCGTGTGGCGCGTGGCGGAAGCGCTCGAATACGGCATGGTCGGAATCAACACCGGCCTGATCTCGAACGAAGTCGCGCCGTTCGGCGGCGTCAAGCAATCGGGACTGGGCCGTGAAGGCTCGCACTATGGCATCGACGATTACGTCGTCATCAAGTATCTGTGCCTGCAGGTCTGATTTTTAGCCGATGCACCGAGCGAAGGCCCCGCGCGTGTTTAACGCCGGGGCCTTCGCTCATTTCGATGCCGCGACGGGCGTCACTTTCACCGCAGCCGCGGAAACGAACACCGCATGCACGGTGTCGCCCTTCTTGAGGTTGTCGGCTGCGACATCGGGCGGAAGGTCCATGGTCTCGGTGCGCCACGGTCCGCGCAGCGTGACGGTGTGATGCTTCTTGTCGACCCTCACGACCGTGGCGAGAATCTCGACCTGACGCGATGAATCGAAGCCGCTTGCGCCGTTCGCGCCCGAAGCGGGCGAATAGGTTTGCGTGTCCACGCGCTTGCGCAGGCCCTGATCCTTGCCCGTTACCTTTTCCACGTTCGAAAGCAAAGCGTTCTTGTACTGGACATCGACCTGGTCGCCGACATGAAGCTGATCGAAACCCGTCACTTCCTTATTGACGAGCACTGTCGAATCGCCACGCGGACCATGCACGATGAGCGTTCGCGTCGACGGGTCGATGCCCGTGATGACGGCTTGAACGTGGATAGGCTGCGCCGCGCCGATGACCTGCCGCGCCTGGTTCGTCAATGCGTCGTTGGTCTGAGCGAAAGCGGTGCCGGACGCCACGACGATTGCCGTCATTGGAAAGAGAGAAAGCGCGCGAAAGCCTGATTTCATTTGATCACTCCTCGTTGCACATCGGTAGTCCAAACAAATTCGCTCGACGATATCATGCAGACGGCTACGCCCAGACGCACGCCCACGGCGGATATGGCCCCGAACCGGTAGAATCGATCGACAGGACCGGCTAAGGGCAACGACGCGTATATTCGACGCGCCGACGCGTCACGCGTATTCTTGCCCGCCGCATTTTTGACCTTTTAGGGGCGTTATGCGACGTTCGGCATTTTTTATCCGCTTCATTGGCATTGGTGTTCTCTTTCATATCTACGTTGGCGTGCGGCTCATTCCCCATGCGCCCGTCGGCCCGGCGCTCAAGGCGCTTGCCATCGCACTGCTCGTCGCCTCGCTGATTTTGATTCCGCTCGGCATGTCCGCGCGATCGATCGAAAAGCAACCGCTTGCGGATCGGCTCGCCTGGTTCGGACTGACCGCGCTCGGCTTCTTCTCGTCGCTCCTGCTGCTGACCTTCGCGCGCGATCTCGTGCTGCTGTCCGTGCATGTGTTCGACTGGCTGCGCGGCACGCCCATAGGCTCGCCCCGCTTCGTTGCCGAGAGTGCGCTGGCCGTGCCCATGCTCGCGTTGCTTTCGTCCGCCGCCGGCTTTTACAACGCGCGAAAGCGCGCGCCGGTAAAGAGCGTGGACGTGCCCATCGACAATTTGCCGGCGGCGCTCGAAGGCTTCACTATCGTGCAGATCAGCGATATCCACGTCGGCCCGACTATCAAGCGGCACTATGTCGAGCGAATCGTCGCGGCCGTCAATGCGTTGCAGCCGGATCTGATCGCGGTGACGGGCGACGTGGTCGATGGCAGTGTGCCGCACCTCGCTGCTCATACACGCCCGCTCGCGGAATTGAGCGCGCGGCACGGCGCGTTCCTCGTCACGGGTAATCACGAGTATTACTCGGGCGCGGACAAGTGGATCGTCGAATTCCGGCGGCTCGGCATGAATGTGCTGCTCAATCAGCATGTGGTGCTGAACCACGACGGCGCGCAAGCCGTGATCGCCGGTGTCACCGATTACGGCGCGGGCAGCTTCGATCCCGCGCACCGGAGCGACCCGGCTAAAGCGATGGAAGGCGCTCCCGCCGATGCCACCGTGCGCGTGCTCCTTGCCCATCAGCCACGCAGCGCGACCGCCGCCGCCGATGCGGGTTTCACGCTGCAACTGTCGGGGCATACACATGGCGGACAGTTCTTTCCGTGGAACTTCTTCGTCAAGCTGCAGCAGCCGTTCGTGTCGGGTCTCGTGAAATTTAACGGACTGTGGGTGTACACGAGTCGAGGAACGGGCTATTGGGGACCGCCCAAGCGCCTCGGCGCGCCTTCCGAAATCACGCGCGTGAGGCTGGTCGCGGCGCCTGCAGCTTGAACCGAGCTTGGCCTGCATGGAGTCAACGCTTCGGAACGCTTTTCCAGACCACTTTCACGGTCGCGCCGGATGCGAGCGCGGCAGCGTCGCCGGGATGGGTTGTACGTATCTCGATTGGCAAGCTGTTGGCGTCCTTCAGCATGACGACGCCGGTTGCACTGTCGGCGCCCGTAACCTGCCCGACGAACTGCGTTTGCCCCGGCAGCATTTCCTGCAAAGGCTGTGCTTTGACGGGCGTGAGCGTAACCGCGCGAAGCGCCGTGCTATTCACTCGTGTGCCAATAGGCAACTTGTTCAGATCCTGCATCTCCTGCCCGACGTTCAACTGCGTCTCCTGCCCTTGCGCATTGACCACGGTGACGCGATGCGCGTCCGGATCGACAGCTTTTACCTCGCCGATGATCTGCACGAGCATCTTGCCTTCGATGGACAGCGCAGCAACCTTTGCGCTTGGTTGACGTTGAGCAAACGCATTGCCGCCATTCAATAGGCCAGTCAGCGAGCCAATCAGCAACGCTGTGCAGAAGTCGATTATTTTGATTTTCATGGCTCAGTCTCTCAATGTCAGCGAGGCCAGCCAGGCTTTCTCTCGCATACATCCTGACGAGGATGTTGTTTCGATTCTGCCCTGTCAACCCTTCGAGATGATTGAGACGGAGTGCGCAATTTTGTCACCGATCGTTTTGATACGCGAAAGGCTCGCCTTGCTTCAAGGCGAATTCAAAGCGTTTGGCGCGTGCGCCGGCGACCGTATCCGTTCTACGCGCTTTGGCCAGGTCAGCTTTCGGTCTGGCGAAAAAGCAGCGCAGCGCCGTTCAGGCAGTAACGCAGACCAGTGGGATTCGGGCCGTCGTCGAAGACATGCCCAAGATGGCCGCCGCAACGCCGGCAAAGCACTTCGTGACGAAGGGAGCCGGGCGTTGCATCGGCGCGGGTGGCGACGGCGCCGTCGATTGGCATGGAGAAACTCGGCCATCCGGTGCCGCTATCGAACTTCGCCGACGAGGCAAAGAGCGGCGATCCGCATCCCGCGCAAAAAAACGAGCCGTTGCGACGCTCGTTGATCAGCGGGCTGGCGTTCGGCGGCTCGGTCGCGCCGCGCCTGAGCACGCGATATTGTTCAGCGGAAAGGCGGCGGCGCCATCCGGCATCGCTCAGGTTCATCTCGTACGGGTCGGCAAGCGCCGTGTCCGCGCCGCGCGAGGCAATGGAGCCGCCCGTGAAAGTGGCCGTGACCGCGCCGAAGAAAGTGCGTTTAGTGCGTTTCATGATTTTCATTCGATGAACGCCTCTTGATGGTGACGACGCCCGCCGGCGCCAACCGCTACGATTTGATGCGATAGCCGGTCTTGAAGATCCACGCCGTGATAGCGATGAACACGCCCAGAAATACTAACGTCATCGAAAGGCTTACGCCTACGGAAACATCCGCGAGACCGTAAAAACTCCAGCGAAAGCCGCTGATGAGATACACGACCGGATTAAAAAGCGCGACCGTTTTCCAAAACGGCGGCAGGATGTTGATCGAATAAAAGCTGCCGCCGAGGAACGTGAGCGGCGTGACAATCAAAAGCGGAATGATCTGAAGTTTCTCGAAACCGTCTGCCCAAATGCCAATAATGAATCCGAGCAGGCTGAATGTCAGCGATGTCAGCAGCAAAAACACGATCATCCAAAATGGATGGTCGATCCGCAGCGGCACGAAGAGCCGCGCAGTCGCGAGAATGATCAACCCGAGAATGATCGACTTGGTCGCCGCCGCGCCGACGTAACTCAGAACGAGCTCGAAATACGACACGGGCGCGGACAAGAGCTCGTAGATGGTGCCCGTGAACTTCGGAAAGTAAATGCCGAACGAAGCGTTCGCGATGCTCTGCGTGAGCAGCGACAGCATGACGAGTCCCGGCACAATGAACGCGCCGTAGCTGATGCCGTCCACTTGCGGAATGCGCGAGCCGATGGCCGCGCCGAACACCACGAAATAGAGCGAAGTGGAAATGACGGGCGACACGATGCTCTGCATGAGCGTGCGTCCGGCGCGCGCCATTTCGAAGCGATAGATCGCGCGTACTGCGTGAAGATTCATGTGGTCTCCCTGTCGACCGGAATCGATGCTCCCGGTCCGATACGACTAGTTGCGCACGAGGCTCACGAAGATGTCTTCGAGCGAGCTCTGCGTCGTTTGCAGATCCTTGAAGCGCACGCCGGCTTCATCGACATGGCGCAATAGCGCGATGATTCGACCCGGCTCGTCATGGGCGTCGTAGGTGTAAGTCAGTTCGTTGCCGTCGGCGGACAATTGCAGGCCGTAGGGCGCGAGCGACGCGGGCACGGCAGCCAGCGCGTGATCCAATTGCAGCGCGAGCTTCTTCTGCCCGAGCTTGCGCATGAGTTCGGCCTTCTCTTCGACCAGCACGATCTCGCCGCGATTGATCACGCCTACGCGATCCGCCATCTCTTCCGCTTCCTCGATGTAATGCGTCGTGAGGATGATGGTCACGCCGTTCGCTTGCAGTTCGCGCACGAGGTTCCACATGTCGCGGCGCAGTTCGACATCGACGCCGGCCGTCGGCTCGTCCAGAAAGAGAATCTGCGGCTCGTGCGCGAGCGCCTTGGCGATCAGGACGCGCCGCTTCATGCCGCCCGAAAGCGTCATGATCTTGTTGTCCTTTTTGCTCCAGAGCGACAGCGACTTCAGCACCTTCTCGACATGCGCCGGGTTTTTCGGCCGGCCGAACAAGCCCCGGCTGAACGATACGGTCGCCCACACGGTTTCGAAGGCGTCGGTGGTGAGTTCCTGCGGCACGAGCCCGATCATCGCGCGCGCGGCGCGATAGTCCGTGACGATGTCGTGTCCGTTCACGGTGACCGTGCCCGAGCTGGGATTCACGATGCCGCAAACCGTGCTGATGAGCGTGGTCTTGCCCGCCCCGTTCGGACCGAGCAACGCGAAAATCTCGCCGCGCCGGATTTCCAGATTCACGTCCCGGAGCGCGCTGAACCCCGACTCGTAGGTCTTGGAGAGGTTTGAAATGGTAATGATGGTTGGCATGGCACGGACGATAGCAGATAAGGCGCGATCCGGCTGGATCGAACGGGGCTTTCAGGGGTCGTCCGTTTGGCCGATGCACGGCGCGTGCCGCGCTGCATACAATGGGCGTCTGATCAAGGGAGCCGACATGCTGTTCGAACAGATTCAAACCGCTTGCATCAACGACGCGGACGTGCCGTGGGTGCCCTTCACGCCATACAGCGAGCACGTGCTCGTCAAATACTTCAAGCTCGATCCGGTTCGCGGCGAAACCATCGCCCTTTTGAAGGCGCCGGCGCGCGGACAAATGCCGCAGCATCGGCATACGGGCACGGTAATCGTCTACACGGTCGAAGGGCGCTGGAAGTATCGCGAACATGCGTGGATTGCGGAGAAAGGCAGCATCGTGTACGAGACCGCAGGTTCCAGTCACACGCCGGAAGCCGTTCCCGTGGTGGACGGCAGCGATGAGATCGTCACGCTCAACATCATTCAGGGCGAGCTGCTCTTCGTAAACGAAAACGGGCAAATACTTGCCGCCGAAGACTGGCGCAGCGGCTGGGAGCGCTACGCTGCCTATTGCCGCGCGCATGGATTAAAAGCACGCGACTTGACGGCGTTCGGCTGAAGGCGTGGTTAGAATCGTGCATCGCACAAACATCGATTGGAGGAAGCGCGCATGAGCATACAGACGGTGGGTATCGTCGGAGCGGGAACCATGGGCAACGGCATCGCGCAGGTCGCGGCCGTGGCGGGATTCGACATCGTGCTGATCGACGTGACGGACGCCGCGCTCGCCAAGGGCGTGGCCACGCTGACGAACAGCCTGGAACGGCTGGTGTCGAAAGACAAGCTGCAAGCGTCGGTGCGCGATGCCGCGATTGCGCGCATCCAGACATCCACGGATTACGGGCGGCTCAAGGACGCGGATATCGTCATCGAGGCGGCCACGGAGAACGTCGAGCTCAAACACCGCATTCTGAAGCAGATCGAAGCAGCGGCGCGGCCCGAGGCGATCATCGCGTCGAACACATCGTCTATTTCGATCACCGCGCTTGGGGCAACGCTTGCGCGGCCCGAGCGGTTCATCGGCATGCACTTCTTCAATCCGGTGCCGCTGCTGCAACTCGTCGAAGTGATTCGCGGCGTGCAGACGAGCGACGACACCGCGAACGCCGTGCGCGCGCTCACCGAGAAGCTGGACAAGTCGCCCATCGGCGTGAAGAACTCGCCTGGTTTCGTGGTCAACCGCATTCTCGTGCCCATGATCAACGAAGCCTTCTTCGTGCTCTATGAAGGCGTGGCGAGCGCCGAGGAAATCGACGCGGGCATGAAGCTCGGCGCAAACCATCCTATCGGTCCGCTCGCGCTTGCCGATCTCATCGGCCTCGATGTCTGTCTCTCGGTCATGGACGTGTTCCTGAAGGATTTCGGCGATTCGAAATATCGAGCGTGCCCGCTGTTGCGCGAACTCGTGTCCGCGGGTTATCTCGGCCGCAAGACGAAGCGCGGCGTTTATCGATACGACTGAGCTCAGGCTTACGCGCTTTTCGGCAGACGCTCTCGGTCGTGCGGCGCGGCGAAGTCAAGCACGGGACCGGCCGGCACGATCCCGGTCGGGTTGATCGAGCGATGACTCTCGTAGTAATGCCGCTTGATGTGCTCGAAGTTCACCGTGTCCGCGACTCCCGGCATCCGGTAAATCTCGCGCGTGTAGTTGGAGAGATTCGGATAATCCGCTATGCGCCGCAGATTGCATTTGAAGTGGCCGGCGTACACGGCGTCGAAGCGCACGAGCGTCGTGAACAGTCGGATGTCGGCTTCGGTGAAGCGCTCGCCCGCGAGATAACGGTGCGAGGCAAGGCGCGCATCGAGGAAGTCGAGGGTATCGAAGAGCGGCTGCACGGCTTCCTCGTACGCGGCCTGGGTGGTCGCGAAGCTCGCTTTGTAGACGCCGTTGTTCACGCTGTCGTAGATGCGCGCGTTGAGCGTGTCGATCTCCGCGTGCAACTCGGGCGGATAGTAATTGCCCGCTTTGGCGCCCAGGCCGTCGAACGCGGCATTCAGCATGCGAATAATCTCGGACGACTCGTTGCTGACTA
The DNA here is from genome assembly GCF_054655155.1 of Caballeronia sp. HLA56. Classification (NCBI taxonomy): domain Bacteria; kingdom Pseudomonadati; phylum Pseudomonadota; class Betaproteobacteria; order Burkholderiales; family Burkholderiaceae; genus Caballeronia; species Caballeronia sp. HLA56. Next base: position 1,102,271 of record NZ_BAAHOB010000001.1, read on the forward strand.
TCGTGCCGCGCGCCTTGTCCCAGAGAATCGGCACGGTCACGCGGCCGGTGTAGCTCGCGTCCGCCGCCGTGTAGACCTGATGCAGAAAGCGCGCGCCGTTGATGGCGTCGGGCACGACGCCCGGACCATCCGCGAACGTCCATCCGTTTTCGAGCATGAGCCAGTGAACGACCGAGATGCCGATCATCTCTTGCAGCCCCTTGAGCGCGCGCACGATAAGCGTGCGATGTGCCCACGGACAAGCCAGGCTCACGTACAAGTGATAACGGCCCGCTTCCGCCTTGAAGCCGCCCTCGCCACTCGGACCGGGCGCGCCATCGGCCGTGACCCAGTTGCGAAACGCCGCGTCCTTGCGCACGAAGCGCCCGCCAGTCGATTTCGTGTCGTACCACTTGTCCTGCCATTGCCCGTCGACGAGAAGTCCCATCTGCATGCTCCCTGATCGTTGTTTGCGTCATCTCCAAGCACGTGGTGGACCGCGCCGCCGCTCTTGCCGTACCATCGCGCCGATGAACGTTCGATGGAGTCGAACATGTTATCCGAGGAAGAACTCGCCCTGCTCGATGCAATCCGCTCGACCGGCAGCCTTTCCCGCGCGGCGGCGCGACTCGGCCGCGCGCCCTCGACGATCTCGCATGCCGCGCGGCAACTGGAAACGCGCTTCGACGCGCTGCTGTTCGACCGCCGTCGTTACCGCCTGCAACTGACGCCAGCGGGCCATCTTCTCGCCGATGAAGCCGCGCGTCTGATGATCGACGTGTCGCGTCTGACGCAGCGCGTGAAGCAGATCGCGAGCGGCTGGGAAGACCGGTTGTGGATCGTCTGCGACGAGATACTCGAGTTCGAGACCTTGCTGCCGGTCGTGCAGGCGTTCGACGCGCTCGCGTCCGGCGTGACCCTGCGCATGACGCATGAAGTGCTGGGCGGCACGTGGGAAGCACTGCGCGATGGCCGCGCCGATCTCATCGTCGGGGCGACGAACGAACCGCCCGCGATTCCCGGCCTGCGCTGGTTCGAACTCGGCGTGATGGAATGGGTGTTCGCCGTGGCGCCACGCCATCCGCTGGCGAAGGCGGCAGAACCGCTCGGGCGCGAGCAGATCGCGGCGCATCGCGCGGTGGCGGTCGCGGATTCATCGCATGGATCGGCGGGACGCGCTTACGGCGTGCTCGGCGGACAAGCGGCGCTCGCCGTGCCGGGCATGCGCGCGAAGATTCTTGCTCAACGGCAAGGACTTGGCTGCGGTTGGGTGCCGAAGCATCGAGCGGCTTCGTTGCTGGCGCGTGGCGAACTGATCGCAAAGCAAACCGGCGATCCGCGCGAGCCCAACGTTCTATACGTAGCATGGCGCGGCGATCACGAAGGCCGCGCGTTGCAATGGTGGATCGAGCAATTCCGTCAGGCGCGTTTGGCCAGGCGTCTGGTCGATGGCGTCGACGCGTTCGCCTGAAATTACGGCAGCTTGACCACCGAAGGCAACGAAAAGACCAGACAGCATAAAAGCCACAGCGAATATACGAAAAGGCCTCGCAGCCGCCTGCGCCGCCGGCCGTCGTCTTCACGTGCTTGCCTGAGCATGATTGCCATCTCGTCGAGTGATCGTTTCGTCAAGCGTATGCGAAGCCACCGCACATTGCCAGCGCGCCCGAATACCGTGCGCCATCGGCAATTTTTAGTAGTATGGATTGGATGCCGCCGAACTTACCGCTATGATGCCGGCGCTAAAACGCCCCGTCTCACTGATTTTTCTTCATTCAAGGCACCATGTCCACCACTCCGAACGGGCCGCCGAATTTGAACCCGCGCCAGCCGGTCGATATCGCGCGCATTCTGCTCGTCATTGCCATTCTGACTGCGCTGACTGTTGGCAGCCTTTATATCCTGCGGCCGTTTCTGCCGGGGCTGATCTGGGCCACGACGATCGTCGTCGCCACCTGGCCGTTGATGGTCGCGGTGCAACGCCGCTGCGGCAATCGCCGCTGGGCCGCGACGACTGTCATGCTGCTCGTGCTGCTGATCGTCATCGTGCTGCCGTTGTATCAGGCTATCTCCACGCTCGCATTGCACGGCGCCGAGATCATGTCGGCCATCAAGAGCCTGCCCACGTATGCACTTCCCCCGCCGCCGAGTTGGGTACACGACGTGCCGCTCGCCGGTCAGCGCGTCTCGGCCGAATGGCAGACGCTTTCCGACGCCGGCCCCGGCGGCCTGCTCGCCCGCATCGAACCGTATGTGACGATCGCAGCGCGCTGGATGCTGTCGCACGCGGCCGTCGTCGGGGTGTTCGTGATGCACATGGTGATCACGATCATCATCTCCGGCATCCTATACATGCAGGGCGAGGCAGCGGGCCGCTTCATCGTGCGGTTCGCAACGCGGGTTGCCGCGCAGCGTGGCGCCGAAGCCATCAAGCTCGCCGGCCTCGCCATTCGCGCGGTGGCCCTCGGCATTGTCGTGACGGCCGTGACGCAATCGGCGCTCGGAGGAATCGGCTTGTGGATCGCGGGCGTGCCGGCCGCGGGCATCATCACCGCCGTCATGCTGATGTTGTGCCTCGCGCAAATCGGGCCGCTCTTGCCACTGCTTGGGGGCGTCGCCTGGCTTTTCTGGCACGGGTCGCACGTCGCCGCGATTCTGTTGCTGATCTGGTCGATCATGATTGCCATGCTCGACAATTTTTTACGTCCCATACTCATCCGCCGCGGTATCAATTTGTCGATGCTGCTGATTCTTTCCGGCGTGCTTGGCGGCATGTTCGCATTCGGAATTGTCGGATTGTTTATTGGCCCGGTCATTCTCGCGGTCACCTCGGCAATATTGAACGCGTGGATCAACGAACAGCCTTCATTGCCGCAAGTAGACGCCATGAGTAAGGAAGAGCTGACCGGTTCGACGGCCGCGCGAGGCATAAGCGACGTATGAGCGGACGGCGCAAAACATTACCCTTATATCTGCTGAACCGGCACTGGGCGCAAAATTAGGAAAACACCTAAAGCGTATCTGACGCGATCCAAATCCAGCTTTATATTTTGAATCATCCCAAAATAAGAAATCGCTTAAGCAATGGCTTAGGACTCTGATTAATTTGAGAAATCGCAAGCAAACACACAATGTTTCGCTGTGATTTAAAGAGACATATTCCGCTACAATGCACTTCTTTGATACTTGCCCTCTCAGGGCGTAGGGGAATGACCATGTCTCTGCGCGACGTGGACGTCATCGACTACATCGGAGTGAATTCCTTGCTCAAGCGCGTGTATGTCGGGATATTCGATGAATGCGACTGGCACGATGAAAAAATGCATGAGGATTTGCTGACGCGGAAAATAGACGGCTATAACCGTTATATTCGCTCGGGTCAGTTACTTATGAATTATCCGCACGTTCGCGGTTATCAGATCGTATTTGAATACGTGTCGATGCACAAAATGACGCCCAGCGCGCTGCAGTATTGGAAAACGCGTGAGCGCGTCATCCACGCGGCGGGTTTCGATGTACGTGTGCGCGCCGTGGACGTTCGCCGCTCGCTCGGCATCAAGGTCGACGACGTCGCCAAGGTCGAAGCCGAGCTGGTCGAACCCGCGGCTATCGAAGTGCTCGATGCGGACCCGCGCAGTCGCCTCGCCGACGTGACCGACATCTCTTATCTGCCGCCGTTGATGCCTTCCAGGGCGCAACAGGCGCAGACTCTCCCGGCGGTTCTTACCCGCCTGTCGTTGCGGCGCGCGGCAATGAACTGAATTTCGTTGTACTCGGAGCCGTTCGGTGCGCGACGAGCGCGCTTCGGAAACACGGGTGAGCTCTCACGGGATACACCGGTGAGCTAATTCGGGAAGCAAATAAAGCGGCGAGGCCTGAAAGCCTCGCCGCTTTTTCGTGGGCACTTCCGAAGTTACTGCACCAGACTCAACGCCGACGTCGCGATGGACGGCACGGCAATATTATTGGTCTTCGCGTACTGCACAGCCTGCGTAAGCGTCTGCATCAGCGATTGCAACTGCCCCGGCGCCGATTGCGCGATATACGTTGCCGCCTGCGCCGTGCCAGGATTCGAGCCGGCCTGCATGAGCGAGGACATGTTCATCGAATTCTTGACCGAACTCAGATTCGATTGCAGCCCCGCGTATTGCTTGACGCCGTGACCCAGCGAAGCTAGCCCATCCGTGAAAGTTTGCTTGCTCGCGGCCGTCGGCGGCGTGGTCGATCCACTGGAAAAAGCCTGAATCAGCGATTGCGACACGCTTTGCTGCGTACCGCCAAGCTGCGACAGCGCATTGCTGCTCGGCACACCGCCGCTTCCCGACGCGCTCGACAGCAGTCCCGCCGCCGACTGTGCCTGACTCGCGACGCCGGACATTCCCATGGCCGAAGCAAGATTCGATTGTCCGCTCAACACCTGTTGATTCGCGCCGAGATAGCTTTGCACTAGCGAACCCAATCCCGACGACTGCGTGCCCGCGCTGTCCGACACATCCGACTTGCCGCTGCCGAATCCGAACTGTTGCAGGTTGATTTGCGCGTTGGATGCGACCGGCGCGACAAGCGCTCCCGTCAAACCAGCCGCCAGTAGCGCAAACCTCAACGAGCGCTTCACCATGTTGCGTTCCTCCATTTGACTCGTCCGATGATCGAACAGGCTCGGTTCGACCTTCAGACAAATTGACGGTTCGCGCTGTTTACATTTGCTTGCGATTACGTCAGGAGAAATGTTCGGCGGAATCATTTTGTCTGGCGAAGCTCCGGAAAATCCTCTTCCCAAAATTCGAACTCGCCGCGCACGGCAGTGTTGGTGCGAGCGGCTTCCTGTCGACGAAGATCGACGCGCCGAATCTTGCCTGAGATGGTTTTCGGCAACTCGGCGAATTCGATTCTTCGAATGCGTTTATATGGCGAGAGCCGCTCGCGCGAAAACGCGAAAACGCTTCGCGCCAGTTCCGGTCCGACGGCGAAGCCGTGTCGCACGGTAACGAACGCCTTCGGCACGGAGAGCCGTAACGGGTCCGGACTCGGCACGACAGCAGCTTCCGAGATCGCCTCGTGTTCGATCAACACGCTCTCCAGCTCGAACGGACTCAGCCGATAGTCCGAAGATTTGAACACGTCGTCCGCGCGGCCGACGTAGACGAAGTAGCCATCCGCGCCGCGCGAGGCGACGTCCGAGGTGCGATAGAAGCCGCCGCGCATCGCGTTTTCGGTGGCGGTCGGGTTATCGGCGTAACCGGTCATCAGGCCGAGCGGCGGCGGATTCAGCACCAGCGCGATCTCGCCTTCGTCGGCGAGCGCGCCATCTGGATCGAGCAGCGCCACGCGATAACCGGGCAGCGGACGTCCCATCGACCCCGGCGCAACCCGCTGACCCGGCGTATTGGCGATCTGCGCGGTGGTTTCAGTCTGGCCGTAGCCATCGCGGATAGGCACGCCCCACGCCGTGTGCACGCGCTCGACGACCTCGGGATTGAGCGGCTCGCCCGCCCCGACGATCTCCCGCAGCTTCACCGGGTAGGACGCCAGCGGCTCTTGCACCAGCATGCGCCACACGGTCGGCGGCGCGCATAACGTGGTGATGTCGTATTGCACGAGCGCATCGAGCGTGCGCGCCGCATCGAAGCGGCTGAAGTTGTAGATGAAGACGCAAGCCTGTGCATTCCACGGCGCGAAAAAGCAGCTCCACGCGTGCTTTGCCCAGCCCGGCGAGCTGATGTTCCAGTGCACGTCGCCGGGTTGCAGGCCGATCCAGTACATCGTCGAAAGATGCCCGACCGGATAGCTCTCGTGCGTATGCGCGACGAGCTTGGGCTTCGACGTCGTGCCCGAAGTGAAGTACAGCAAATAGGGATCGCTGGCGTTCGTTTCGCCATCTGCGGCAAAGTCCGGCGACGCTTCGTAGGCCGCGTCGTAGGCAAGCCAGCCATCGCGCGGCTCGCCCACGGCGATACGCAGTCCCGTCACGTCGATGCCTTCGAACTTGTGCGTCTCGCCCGCATCGACGATCACGTGTTGCACGCGTCCAAGCGCGATGCGGTCGCGCAAGTCGGCAGGCGCGAGTTGCGTGGTCGCGGGCAGCACGATAGCGCCGAGCTTCATCGCGCCGAGCATGGTCTCCCACAACTCGACTCGGTTCGGCAGCATCAACAAGATACGCTCGCCGCGCGTGACGTTCAGCGCGCGCAAATGGTTGGCGACGCGCGCCGAACGCTCGCTCATCTGCGCGAATGAAAGACGCGTCTCGCCGCCACCTTCGTTGACGATATGCAACGCGGCCGCATGGTTGCCGCGCGCCATCGGATCGAAATAATCGAGCGCCCAGTTGAAACGACTAAGCGCCGGCCACTGAAACTCGCGATACGCGGTGTCGTAATCGGTGCGATGTCGCAGCAAAAAGTCGCGTGCTTCGATGAAAGGCTCTGCCGGGTTCATTTCGTCTCCGTGATTGTTTTGATTGCCCCGTGCGGCGGCGCGCGCTTGAAAGCCGGTTTCAGAGCTGACGCGCGATCACCATGCGCTGCACTTCGCTGGTTCCTTCGTAAATCTGCGTGATGCGTGCATCGCGATAATGCCGCTCCACCGGATAGTCTTGCAGATAGCCGTAGCCGCCGTGAATCTGGATGGCATGCGAACAGACGCGCTCCGCCATCTCGGACGCGTACAGCTTCGCCTGCGAAGCCTCCGACAAGCACGCAATGCCCTCGGTGCGCATGCGCGCCGCGTGCAGCACGAGCAGGCGCGCGGCGTTCAGTTGCGTGTGCATGTCGGCGAGCATGTTCGCGACCGACTGATGCTCGAGAATCGGCTTGCCGAACTGGATGCGATCGTGGGCGTAGGCGCGCGCCGCGTCGAAGGCCGCGCGCGCGATGCCGAGCGCTTGCGCCGCAATGCCAATGCGCCCGCCTTCCAGATTCGACAACGCGATCTTGAGTCCTTCGCCGCGCTTGCCGAGCAGGTTCGCAGCGGGAATCGCGCAATCGTCGAAGGCGATGGCGCAGGTATCCGATGCGCGAATGCCGAGCTTGTGCTCGGGTGGCCCGACATTGAAGCCAGGCGTGCCGGTCGGTACGATGAACGCCGATATGCCGCGCTTGCCGAGTTCGGGATCGGTCACGGCGAAGACGATAGCCACGCCCGCGCGCTTGCCGTTGGTCACGAACTGCTTGCTGCCCGAAAGCACCCATTTGCCGTCGCGCTCGGTTGCGCGCACGCGCAGATTGTTCGCTTCCGAGCCCGCCTGCGGTTCGGTGAGGCAGAACGCGCCGATCACTTCGCCGCTCGCGAGCTTCGGCAGCCATTCGGTCTTCTGCGCGTCGGTGCCGAAAGCGAGGATCGGGCCGCAGCCGACCGAGTTGTGCACACTCATCAACGTGGCGCAGGACGCGCAGCCCGCCGCGATTTCTTCCATCGCGAGCGCGTAGGCGGTGTAGTCGCTGAACGTGCCGCCGAGTTCCGCAGGCACGATCATGCCGAGCAAACCCAGTTCGCCGAGTTGCCGCACGACGGCGTCGGGCAATGCGCCGTCCCGGTCCCACTGACCCGCGTTCGGCGCAAGCACTTCGGTCGCGAACTGACGCGCGGCGTCGCGAATCATGCGCTGCTCTTCGGTAAGAAAACTGTCGATCATGGTCGGAGCTCGTAGAAGGTGCCTGAAGCGATCGGATAAACTTGCTCGCCGCGTCTTTCGGAAACGGCGCTGCGGCGCGTTGCAAGTCATGCCTCGATCATGCGCGGCGCGCGTGGCGTGTGCACGAGTCTAGGCAATCGCCGGACATTAGCCGATGCCTGAAACGATCACGCTAACTGAGCGCTTTGGCCACCTAGTGACAACCCCAACATCCACGAAGGACATCGAACGGGATTCGATCGCCGCGAGTCTCGTCGACGCAGCCTTGCGCTGCGCACAAGCACGCGGCGTCGATCGCGCGATGCTGCTCGACGCCGCGCAGATCGCGCCCGCGCTGCTCGACACGCCGCATGCGCGCGTCACGCCCGCGCAGTACGGCCGCCTGTGGCACGCCATCGCCGACGCGCTCGACGACGAGTTCCTCGGCCAGGACGCACACCCGATGCGGCGCGGCAGCTTCGTGCTGATGTCGCACGCCGCGTTGAGCGCGCGCGACGGCGCACAGGCGCTCGGGCGCATCGCCGGATTCATGCGGCTCGTGCTGGACGAGTTATCGTTCGAGCCGGATATCGGCGCGACGCGCGTGCGCCTCTGGCTGAACGACGGCCACGGCGAACGCGAGCCCAAGAGCATGTTCGCCTGCGCGACCGGCTTCATCCTCGTCTATGGATTGTTGTGCTGGCTCGTCGGGCGACGCATTCCGGTGCTTGCGGCCGATTTTCGTTGCGAGGAAACAGCGGATAGCGACGAATACCGGCTGATGTTCTGCGACACCCTTCGTTTCGACGCGCCGCGTTCATTCGTCGATTTATCGCCCGAATGCGCCGCGCTGCCCGTCGTGCAGACAACCGCCACGATCAGGCGCTTTCTGCGCGACGCGCCCGCGAACTTCATCGTCAAGTATCGGAATTCGGAATCGCTCGCGGCGCGCATTCGGCGGCGCTTGCGGCAGACCGCGCCGGCCGACTGGCCCGAGGCGGACCGCATGGCGGCGGAATTGAATATCGCGCAGGCCACCTTGCGTCGGCGTCTCGCGCAGGAAGGGCTGACGTATCGAACCATCAGGGACGCGCTACGCCGCGATCTGGCGCTCTCGCGTCTTGCGGATACCGACGAAACCATCGCTCAGATTGCGAACGCGCTCGGCTTTGCGGAACCGAGCGCTTTCCGGCGCGCCTTCAGAAAGTGGACGGGCGTGCGGCCGGCGGATTATCGCCGCGCACGCTGAGAGCGCGCGGATATCGACGCTGCTATATTGAGGCGTCGAAGAATTGCCCACGGAGCGCATCATGACGAAAGCACGGCCCGACGAACCCGCGACGCCCACCCACGAAGAGGAGTTGCTCGACGAAGCGCTGGATGAGACCTTCCCGGCGAGCGATCCGATTGCCGTGGACGCCGAGCCGGAAGACAACGAGGAACGCAAGCGGGCTAAGTAAGACTCAGAGGGGATCGTTCGGACCCGGTTCATCCGGAGTCGAAAGGAGCGTCACCAGTTTGTCGACGTGCTGATGCAGCAACTTCACATGCTTGTCGATCTGTTCGAGACGGCCGGAAAGGTCCGCCTTCGCCGCTTCGCTCATGCGGTCGGAGGCGATGAGTTCATCGGCCTTGGGCAGCATTGGCTCGACTTGCAGCAAACCTAGCTGGCGTTCCAGCCGACGCAAATCCTGCGACAGCAGTTCGCGATTCTTGCGAAACAAAAGATCGCGACGATTGGCTTCCGCCTGCTGCTGTGCAAGATCGGCCACGCGGCGCGTTGCTTCCGTTTGCGACAGCAGCGGATCGGGACCGCGCAACACGGAACGCTTGGGCGCGGGATGCGCCGTGCCGCGGAACACCGCGACGGGCGCTTCTTCGTCGAGCGCGCGTTGCACGCCGGAAGGCACTTCGGCGGGGTTGCGGCGCTCGTCCATCCAGTGCGGCGGCAAGCCCGTCACGAGCTCGATACCGCGCACGAATTCCTCGTTGAAGTCGCGCTGACCCGCGACGATGAGCTTCATCAGCGAAGGCGAGAAGCTCATCATCCGCGCGAGTCGCGCAGCGCCGCCCGGCGAACCCACCAGAACATTCAGGTTGGCTCGCCAGACGACGAATAGCGTTTCATCGAAATCTTCCATGAAAGGGCTCCCGGCTGACCGATGCACCCAAAGGCGCATGTCGACAATGCGCGCGTTCGAGTCGCGCGCCAGCGCTTCCGGCTTGCGCTTCTTGCGTCCGTGCGCCGTGGGGCGCGCTTCACCTGCAGATTCATACCGCATCAAACACCATACTACCTTGATCGGCAAGCCCGGCGGACATAAGGGTCCGCGCTAATGGCGCCGGTGATTACGACTGGAACGCGACAGGCCACGCAAAGAGCGCTTGCCAACCGGTCGCGGCCACTATATTAAGGCTCGTTGCGCAAATAGCCCACCTTGCTCGGATCGAGCATGCGCCAGGTCACGACAAGCGAGATGGCGCACATGGCGGTGACATACCAATAGAACGCCGATTCGCTGCCGGCCGACTTCAGCCACAACGCCACATATTCCGCCGATCCGCCGAACACCGCATTAGCGACGGCGTACGACAGCCCGACGCCCAGCGCGCGCACTTCGGGCGGAAACATCTCCGCCTTGATGAGACCGCTGATCGACGTATAAAAGCTGACGATGGCAAGCGCGGCCACGACCAGAACGAACGCCATGAACGGGCTCGTCACGTCGCGCAACGCGTGCAGCAGCGGCACCGTGCAGAGCGTGGCGAGCGCGCCGAACCAAAGCATCGACTGACGACGCCCGATGCGGTCCGACAGCGCGCCGAAAAGCGGCTGCATGATCATGTAGACGAACAATGCGCCCGTCATCACGTTACTGGCCGTCTTGGCGTGCATGCCCGCCGTATTGACCAGATATTTCTGCATGTACGTGGTGAACGTATAGAAGATCAGCGATCCGCCCGCCGTGAAGCCGACCACGGTCATGAACGCGCCCTTGTGCTGCATCAGGCCGCGCAAAGTGCCCGCTTCCTTGCGTTGCCGCGATTCGGCGGTCGTGGTTTCTTCGAGCGAACGACGCAGAAAAAGCGAGATCAGCGCCGCGCAAGCGCCGACGAAAAACGGCACGCGCCAGCCCCACGCCTTGAGCTCTTCGGTCGAGAGAAACATCTGAAGGATGACCAGCACGAGTAGCGCGGCGAGCTGTCCGCCGATCAGCGTCACATATTGAAACGATGCGAAGAAACCGCGACGGCCGCGCAGCGCCACCTCGCTCATATAGGTTGCGCTCGTGCCGTACTCGCCGCCGACGGACAAGCCCTGGAAGAGCCGCGCGATCAGCAGAAAGAACGGCGCCCACGCGCCGATGCTCGAATACGTCGGCAGAAAGGTGATGACGAGCGAGCCGCCGCACATCATTAGCACGGAAATCATCATTGCGTTGCGGCGGCCGTGTTTGTCGGCGATACGGCCGAAGAGCCACCCGCCGATCGGGCGCATGAGAAAGCCCGCCGCGAACACGCCAGCGGTATTCAACAATTGCGTGGTCGGATTGCCGCTCGGGAAGAAGGCCGCCGAGAAATACAGCGCAAGGAACGAATAGATATAGAAGTCGAACCATTCGACGAGATTGCCCGACGATGCCCCGACGATCGCGAATACGCGGCGACGGGTATCTTCAGCGGTGTAGGCGGGAATGTCGTTCATGGGTAGTCTGTTCCTGGTCTCGGCGTTTGATCGGCCGGCTCGACACTGCCGGGGCGAATCGCTCTGCGGCGTTCGGGCGCAAGTTTATACGACGATTCGCGGAAAAGCGCGCAAAGATGATTGTGATTTCCCCAATGCAGCGCGCGACAAAGGCGGCATCCATCTTTATGCTTTCAGCCGACGCGGCTTGTCGCCAAAGCCTTCGCGCGGCTTACGCCATTTGCATGTTTCCCGGCGTGGCCACGGATTAGGGAATTTCCCTTATCGAACACGGCGCCGCGGATTTATCGATAAAGTCTCGCTCGTCCATCATTGGAGTTTCGTATGAACATGCCGCGCCATATCGTGCTGGACGACGCGTTGGCGTCGAAATTCGCGCAAGTCGCGCTAGGTCACCTCACGCGCGAGTATCCCAACAAGCTCGATCACGTCATGGCGAGCGCAGCGGACGTGCAAAGCCCGCGCGCGCTGCATCCCGTCTTCTATGGCAGCTTCGACTGGCATTCGTGCGTGCATGGCTATTGGCTGCTTGCGCGTCTCGTCGACCGCTTTCCCGCGCTGCCCGAAGCCGCGCGCATTCGCTCGGTCATCGACGAACATTTCACCGATGCCAACGTCGCCGCCGAAGTCGCCTACCTCGAACGCCCGGCGGCGCGCGGTTTCGAACGGCCCTACGGCTGGGCGTGGCTGCTCGCGCTCGCGGACCAATTGCGCTCGATGCACACCGAGGAAGGCGCGCGCTGGGCCCGTACGCTGCAACCGCTCGCGGATGCCTTCGTCGCGCGCTTCGTCGAATTCCTGCCGAAGTCGACGTATCCGCTGCGCGTCGGCACGCATTTCAACATGGCGTTCGCGCTGACGCTGGCGCTCGGTTATGCACGTGTGGTTCGTGATGGCGATTTCGAGCGCCTTCTCGTCGATACGGCCACGCGCTGGTTCGCCAATGACGAAGCCTGTCAGGCGTGGGAACCGGCCGGCGACGAATTCCTCTCGCCGTCGCTGATGGAAGCCGTGCTGATGCGCCACGTGTTGCCCGATGCATCGTTCACCGGCTGGCTCGAACGCTTCTTGCCGCGTCTTGCCGTGCGCGAACCCGCGACGCTCTTCGTGCCGGCCACCGTCACCGATCGCAGCGACGGCAAGCTCGCGCATCTCGACGGCCTGAACCTGAGCCGCGCGTGGTGTCAGCGGACCATCGCGCGGGCGCTGCCTGCGGGCGATGCGCGCATCGGCGTGCTCGACGCGAGCGCCGACGAGCATCTGGCGGCGGGCATCGCGCACGTGGCGGGCGACTACATGGGCGAACATTGGCTCGCCACGTTTGCGTTGCTGGCGCTGGAAGCGTGACGCGCCGAGCGCCACGCTGAATCAGACGCGCGGCTGGAACGCGATGACCGCCATTCCCGCCAGCGCAATGACCGCGCCCGTCACGTCCCACATCGTTGGCCGGATGCGATCCACGGCCCACAGCCATGCGATCGCCACACCGATATACACGCCGCCATACGCCGCATAGACACGCCCTGCAGCCGCATCGTGCAGCGTGAGGAGCCACGCGAACAACGCAAGCGAAAGCGCGCCGGGCACGATTAGCCAGGGCGAGCCATCGAGCTTCAGCCATCGATACGGAAAGTAGCAACCGGCGATCTCCGCGATGGCCGTCACGACATAAAGCAGAAGAGTTTTCATGGACAGTCGGGCAGCGGGTTCGACGCGCATTATCGGCTGCTTCGGCAGCAAGCGTCGCCCTGACACGGCACAATGACGCCTCTTGCTCACCTCGCCCTGCAATTGAACGCTCCCGACACTATCGAGCATCCGGCCGCCGTGCCGGTGCACTGGCACAAGCGCGTGCTGACGCTCGCGTTTCCCATCGTCCTCGCAAATCTTACGCAGCCGATTCTAGGCGCGGTCGATACCGCCGTCGCCGGTCATCTCGACGGACCGCAATATATTGGCGGCGTCGCGCTCGGCGGGCTCGTTTTCAGCTTCGTGTTCTGGAGCTTCGGCTTTTTGCGCATGGGCACGACGGGCCTCGTCGCGCAGGCGTTCGGTGCGAACGATGCGCTTGCCCTGCGCGCAAGCGTATTGCGGGCGATGCTGCTCGCGCTCTTCATCGGCATGGCGGTGCTGGCGTTACAGGTGCCGATCATCCGTTATGCGCTCGCCGCGCTCGGCGGTAGCGCGGCCGTCCAGAGCACGGCCAGCGCCTACTGCCATGCGCGCATCTGGGCCGCGCCCTTCGCGCTTGGCAACTACGTCGTGCTCGGGATGTTGCTCGGCTGCCAGCGCGTGCGGCTCGCGCTCATCACGCAAGTGTTCATCAACGTGGTGAATATCGTGGCGGTCCTGCTATTCGTGTATCGCTTCGGCTGGGGTATTTCGGGCATTGGCGCGGCCACGGCGGCTGCGGATTTTTGCGGCTTCGCGCTCGGTCTTGCGATTCTCTGGCGTTTGCGTCCACATGGACTTCCGGCGCTCGCGCTGCGCACGCTGCTGGACGCGCGCGCGATGAAGCGCCTCGTCGCGCTCAATCGCGACATCTTCATTCGCACGCTGTGCCTGCTCGGATCGTATGGATGGTTCGCCCACATGGGCGCGCGTCAAGGCGATGCGATCCTCGCGGCCAACGCCGTCCTGCTCAACTTCCAGACCTTCATGGCCTTCGGACTCGATGGCTTCGCGCACGCCGCCGAAGCGCTGGTCGGCGCGGCCACGGGCGCGCGCGACCGCCACGCGTTTCGCCAGGCCGTGAAGGTGACGATGCTGTGGTCGGCGATCGGCGCGGCGGGCTTTTCGCTCGTTTATTGGCTCGCGGGCGAGTGGATCATCGGCCAGCTCACGGATCAGCGGGACGTGCGTGCCGCCGCGCTGCGCTTCTTGCCTTGGGCCGTGGTGATGCCGCTTGCATCGGTCATCAGCTTTCAGCTCGATGGCGTGTTTATCGGCGCGACGCGCACGCGGGAGCTGATGGTGTCGACGGCTGTATCGCTTGGCATCTTTCTATTTGCCGCGTGGTTGCTGAACGGCTGGTTCGGCAACCACGGATTGTGGCTCGCGCTCGCCATCTTGATGATCGCGCGCGCCGTTACGTTGCTGGTGCAGTTGCCCGCGATCGAGCGGAGATCGTGCGTGGATTGACGCGGAGTGGATGGCCTGACTCAATCCGCCTTCGCCTTCAACGCCGCCATCCCCTCCAACAACGCCTTATGAAACGCCACCGGGTCCTGCATCTGCGGCGCATGACCGAGCTCGGCAAACTCGACGAGCTTCGCGCCCTCGATCCGCTGCTGTGCAAGCTTCGCCAGCTCAGGATAACGGCCCAGCGTCGGGCGAATCTCCGGCGGCGCCAGATCCTTGCCGATGGCCGTCGTGTCCTTATCGCCGATCATCAGCAGCGTCGGGGTTCGCAACTGATCGAACTCATAGACCACAGGCTGCGTATAGATCATGTCGTACAGCAACGCCGAGTTCCACGCGACCGCGTCTTTCCCCGGTCCGCGATACATTCCCGCAAGCATCTGCACCCACGGTTCGTAGTCCGCGCTCCAATGCCCCGCGTAATACGTGCTGGTCTCGTAGCTGCGGATGCCGTCGGCGGTGGTCTTGAGCTCGCGCGCATACCAGTCGTCGATGGAAATGGACGGCACGCCCTTCGCCTTCCAGTCTTCCAGACCAATGGGATTCACGAGCACGAGTTGCTCGGTCTCGCGCGGGTACATCAGCGCATAACGCACCGCGATCATGCCGCCCGTCGAATGCGCGATCAACGTGGGATGCGTGACGCCAAGCGCCGCAAGCAGCGCATGCGTATTGCGCGCGAGCTGCTGGAAGCTGTACTGATAACGCGCCGGTTTGGTGGACTTGCAAAAGCCGATCTGGTCCGGCGCGACCACGCGATACCCGGCTTCGCTCAAGGTATCGATGGTCTTTTTCCACGTCGCCGCGCAGAAGTTCTTGCCATG
Source organism: Caballeronia sp. HLA56 (assembly GCF_054655155.1). Taxonomy (NCBI): domain Bacteria; kingdom Pseudomonadati; phylum Pseudomonadota; class Betaproteobacteria; order Burkholderiales; family Burkholderiaceae; genus Caballeronia; species Caballeronia sp. HLA56. Next base: position 1,117,533 of record NZ_BAAHOB010000001.1, read on the forward strand.
CAGAAGCACGGCCGTGCGGCCATTGGGATGCGCGGGATGCACATCGATATAGGCCATCTGGACGACCTGCCGTTGCGACGAAATGGAGAACCGCGCGACCGGATAAGGATAGTCGAAGCCTTGCAGTTCAGGTCCGTATGCTGGGCCATCGTTGGCGGGCGCGTCTTGCGCGTGAGCCTGGCTCGCGGTGAGCATCGTGCAACACGAGACGAGCGACAGCAGCAGGTTTCGCGCGATATCGAGCTTGCGGCGCTTGGCGTTCATTGGCTTCCTTCCATTCGTTTCGATGCGGCCTTCGCCTACGGCGCGGCCCAAGCCGACGCATTCTAGCGTGGATGAATTTCTTCCGTTCCATGTGCACTGCACTGCCTTATACTCTGCGGCCTCGATTCGCCCGGCTTAAACCGAACGGCTGACCATCAGGCGGCGAGTTCTCACGCATCAGCACGGATCTTCATACTCAGCATGCAAGTACGCATCAAGGCATTCGTCGTCGCGCTTCTAGGCGCCGCGTCGGTCGCGGCGGTCGCGAGCGACTGTCTGCAGTTCAGTCCGGGCGGCCGCGCGCCCGTCGTCGTCAATCAGAAGATGCGCGCGTCCACGCAGGAAATCTGCTATACCGATTTCGCTCTGCTGCATTCCGGCGTCACGCACGGGCCGCTCTGGTCGGCGGAACATTTGACCGCGCAGAGCGTCGATGACGCGAAGAACAACACGCGCACCAATCGCTTTTTCGTCGACAAGCGGCTGCCGGCCGGCGACAGCGCGCAACTCGACGACTACAAAAGGAGCGGCTACGATCGCGGCCACATGAGCCCGGCGGGCGATCGAGCCAGCAAGCAGGGCATGGCCGAATCGTTCTCGCTTGCGAACATCGTGCCGCAGGATCCGTCGAACAACCGGCGCATTTGGTCGCGCATCGAGCAAGCGGTACGCAGGCTGACCGAAGAATCCGGCGATGCCTATGTCGTGACCGGCCCGCTCTTTTCAGGGCGGCAGTTGCAGACCATCGGCGAGTCGCGCGTGTTCGTGCCGACGCAGTTGTACAAGGTGGTCTATTTGCCGAAGCGGCAAATCGCGTTCGTGGTCGTCGTCGATAATGTGCCGACCAATACCTATACGATGAAAACCGTGCGCGAACTGGAAGCCATGAGCGGTCTCGCGTTTCCCGGCATCCCCGATGCACTGAAAGACAAACGAATTGGAGGACTGAGCGGTGTTTAAACCATTTGCCAACGATACCGACGTGATGAACATCGCGGGCGACGCGATCAACATCCAGAACGGCACGACGCGTGTGTCGGTGAGCGGCGACCTCACCATCGCACGCGATCAGGCGGGGCTCGCCGCCGCGCAGGCGTTGTACAAGGCGCTCGGGGCTATCGTCGATGTTCTTCAAAAAGACAAGGCGCTGCCAGCGAAGCTTGCCGACGAGCCGACCGCGCCCGGCGGCACGGCGGATAATCCGTTCATCTGAAACGGGACGCGAGAAGACGCGACGTGATCGAAAGCCACGTTAGCCCGAGCCCGCTCGGGCCTATTTTGTTTCGCGCGGAAGGCGATTGCCTGACCGGGCTTTTCTTTGTCGGGCAGAAGTATTGCCCGGACGGTTTATCGCACGAGCCATGCGCATCGGCGCGCGTGCCGCGCGTGATCGCCGAGGCGCGCGAGCAAGTCGACGAATATTTCGGGGGCGCGCGCGAGGTGTTTGCGGTGGCGCTGCGGCTCGACGGCACCGCGTTCCAAAAACAAGTCTGGGACACGCTGCGTCAGATTCCTTTCGGCGAAGCCTGGACTTACGGCGATCTCGAGCGCCGTCTTGGCTTGCCCGCAGGCGCATCGCGCGCGGTCGGCGGCGCGAATGGGCGCAATCCGGTGTCGATCATCGTGCCGTGTCATCGCGTGATCGGCGGCGATGGCGAACTCACAGGTTACGCGGGCGGCGTTGCGCGCAAGCGTCACCTGCTGACGCTGGAAGGCGGACGCGGGCGCGAGCAACTGCTGTTGTTCTGATCCTTCCGGCGCATATCGACGAAAAAAAGCTCGCGATCCTTTCGGCTCGCGAGCTTTTTTCTTCGACAGCGTCCGGCTTACGGATTGAGCGTCACTTCCACACGGCGATTCTCGGCGCGACCCTGACTCGTCGCGTTCGATGCCACTGGAACAGACTTGCCGAAGCCCTTCATGGAGAACTCGTTCGCCTTCAGACCGTGGCTCTTGAGATATTCGAGCACCGACTCCGCGCGACGCTGGGACAACGCCAGGTTATACGGCGCAGAGCCGACAGAGTCCGTATGTCCTTCGATGCTGACAGACGAGAACGTCGTGCCGCGTCCTTCCGAGATAATCTGATCGAGCGAGGCTTTGGCCTTCGGCGTCAAATGGGCGCTGTTGAAGTCGAAGTTCGTCTTTTCGTCGAGGGAAATCTTGCGTGCGGCCGGCGCGGCCGGCGCGGCCGGCGCGACGGTCGCCGTATCCACCACCGCTGGCGGCGCGGGTTCCGCAGCCGCCGGCTGCACGGGCTGTGCCGGTGCACCGCAGACAAAAATCAGCTCGGAGACATTGTCCGGTGTTTTCGTTCCCGCGACGTTCTGGAGCGGGTTCACTGGCTGATTGCCGCATGCCTTCTGCGCGGCGGCCATGCATTGGCTGCCGCCTTCGAACAAGCCGTAGCATTCGGCGCGGAAAGCCTTTTGGCCGTTCGACGTCTGAATTTCGCTGAGATTGAACGTGGGACTGGACGCAAGACTGGTCGCAGGACTGGACGTGGACGAGCAAGCGGCAAGAACGGCGACGCTCGCGAGAATAGTGGCAATGGTCTTGTTGAACATATTGAATGAGTAAGCAGAGCGCCTGTTGGCAATTGACGGGATTTCCGCTTATTTCAGCGCCTGAATTGCGAAAGCGCGAATAAGCCCGTTTTGAGAAATAGATGAAGTTCGGTATCGCGATCTTGAAACGACCGAAAGCCGCCGCGATTCTAGCAACGGCTTAAGAACTTACCGCAGGGACAATTCCCAAAAATCGACATCCCGCTTCGCATCTCATTAATCACCGAAGCGTGCGCCATCTGAACGACTGTTGCGACCATCGACGTCATGCAATTCGGCGACATTTCGCCGGCAAGTTGCTCAATTCGGATTACGCATCCAGCTTAATGCGTATCTGATTATGGTCAGAGAATCCAATTAATTCCAGAACAACCTGCGCTCTACTCTTCCAAATCAAATCATTTGCGCGTGATCGAAGCGCGTTTGTGCCACTCGCGAATCGCCGTTGTAGCGTTCGGGGTTATTGGGCGAAAAGATGCGCGAATCCACGGGTTTTGCCGGTAGGCGCGAGAAGATTTCCTTGTCCGCGTGAAAATTGAACGGCGCCGCCGAAAGAATGCGCGAATCGGGCAGCCGTTCGCCGGCATTCGCGCATGAAACTGAAATCGGAAACGAAGAAACGAGACAAAGCGCGAGCGTGACGATGCTTGAAAGCGAGTTCGGACGGGACATGGTTGACCTGAAATGAAACGGCGCGTAACGCCTGGAACGGAAAAGGCCTCGATTCATCTCGGCCCTCGTTAATGCATGGATGCCATTTCAACAGGGCCAAGCGTCATCGCCCATGAGAAGGTTCTCAATTTCGTCCTAATTTTGGGATGCACTCCCGAGAAGACGAGCGGGCGTGAAAAATGCGGACGAGTAGAGTTCAAACCTTTAGCGCCACCCTTTTTGCAGGAACGGGAATCCAACGCGCGCCTCTGCCCATCGATGGGTTGCCATCCAGCGCCAAGGCGGACGGGCTTTCACGACAGACGGAAGATCCCATTGTTGCTCGGAGTCAGCCATAATTCGCGTTCGCTCAAACGGATCGCCAAGTAAAACGAACACTCCATGACCCAAGACGACAAGCTCCCCACCGTTTCGCCCCGACAGCCCATACCCAACGACGGCAACGTCACGACTGGCGTGGCAGGTCTGGACGAGATTCTGGGCGGCGGTCTCGCCGAAGGTGGTCTGTACATGATCGAAGGCATGGCTGGCGCGGGAAAGACGATCCTTTCGTCGCAGATCGGTTTTCATCGCGTGGGCCAGGGCGACATGGTGCTATACATCACGCTGATCGCCGAATCGCACACGAAGCTGCTGTCGCACCTTCGGGCAATGTCGTTCTACGACGCCGACGCCATCTCCGAACGCATGCTGTTCGTGAGCGGTTACCACGAACTGATACGCGACGGCCTGTCCGGCTTTCTCTCGCTCATCGCGGCGACCATCCGCACGAGCCGCCCGCGTTTCATGGTCATCGACGGCTTTCGCAGCGCCCGCGAATTCAGCTCGACCGAACTCGAACTCTCGCAATTCATCCACGAGTTGTCGGCCTTCGTGAGCGCCGCGCGCTGCACGACGCTCATTCTCGCGCCGCTGTCCGGCAACGAGCCGCATCCCGAACACACATTGGTCGATGGCTTGATCGAGCTAAATCGCTACAACACCGGAATGCGCCGCGCACGGGAAATCGAAGTGCATAAGCTGCGCGCGCGCGATCATCTGCTCGGCAAGCATTTCTTCAAGATCACGGCGGACGGACTCGTGACTTTCCCGCGACTCGAAGCGTCGTCGGCGAATGCGCAGGATGTGCCGGACTTCGAAAGCCGTCTTGCCTTCGGTTTCCCCGATTTCGATCAGATGCTCGGCGGCGGCGTGGTGCGCGGTTCGACCACCACGTTTATCGGGCCCTCGGGCGTCGGCAAGACGCTGCTCGCGCTCAAGTTTTTGCAGGCGGGCGTGGCGCGCGGCGAGCAGTGCGTCTACTTTGGGCTTTACGAGTCGCCGGAGCGGCTGATCGCGAAGGCGGCGTCGGTCGGCATCGACCTGAAAGACGCTGTCGATAGCGGCCATTTGCTACTGGAATGGCATCCCGCCGTGGAACTCGCCATCGACGAACTTGCCTCGGAACTGATTGCGTCGATCCAGCGCTCGAAGGCGTCGCGGCTCGTGGTGGATGGCGTCGACGGCTTCTTTCAGTCGGCCAACCGCACCGAGCGCCTCGGGCTATTCTTGAACGCGCTCACGCACCGTCTGCGCGAAGCCGGCGTCACCACGCTCGTGACGGAAGAGTTGCCGCTCTACGGCGATTCGACGACGCCCACCACCTTGCGGGCGTCCGCGATGACCGAAAACATCGTGCTCCTGCGCTATGTCGAGGCGAACTCGTCGCTGTATCGCATGGTGTCGGTGGTCAAACAGCGCGAAGGTTCGCACGATACGGCGATCCGCCGTCTCACGATCGATTCGCGCGGATTGCATATCAGCGAAGGGTTCATCGGCTCGACGGGTCTGCTGTCCGGACATCCGTCGTTGGCGCCTGCGTTTTCTGTGTCGGACCCCGGCCAGCGAGCATGAAAAAAATCCTCGTCGTCGACGACGAATTCGACATCCTCACAACCTGGCGCCTCATTCTCGAAATGGAAGGCTACGAAGTGACGACCGCGTCGAACGGGCGCGTGGCGCTCGAATCCGCGCGCGCGAATCCGCCCGACCTCGTCATCACCGACTGGATGATGCCGCACATGGACGGCGTTGCCTTCATCCGCGAACTGGCGGCGAACGACTCGCTTGCACAGGTTCCCGTGATTCTCATGAGCGCGGCGGCGCATGCGCCCACGCTGGAACACGCCAACGCGCAGTTTCGCCGCAAACCGCTTTCCATCGACGATTTGCTCGATCTGGTTAAACATAAACTCGGCGAAGCCTGACCTTGGGCACGAAGCGTGCTCCTTGTTTCACTCGGACGTTGCCGGGATGCCGCAAGATCAGCCCGCTGCAACATTGACCATAACCGCTACAGACGAGAAGGGAGGCACCATGGTGCAGGATCAAGTGGAAGGCGCGGCGCAACAGGTCGTGGGCAAGGTGCAGGATGCGGTTGGCGCGCTTACGGGCGACTCGGAAACGCAAGTGGCCGGCAAGACGCGGCAGGCGCTCGGCTCGCTGCAGCAGAGCTACGGTGAGACCGTGGATCAATTGCGCGTGGCGGTGGCGAGTCAGCCGATCAACGGTTTGCTGATCGCGGCGACCGTGGGCTTCGTGCTCGGCGCGCTGTGGAACCGCGATCGTTGAGACATCGACGCGCGGCGCCATCTCGCATGGCGCCAGGCGTGAAAAAACGGCAAAGTCCGCAAGTCGGCTTTGCCGTTCTTCATTGCACGATGCTCACACCGCTTCAAGCCGCGAGCGTGTTCGCCAGAGTACCGATTCCGCGAATCGTCACTTCCACGCGCGCGCCGTCCTTGATTGATCCCACGCCGATCGACGTACCGCACGCGATGACATCGCCGGGAACGAGCGTCATGTCGTGCGACAGCAGGCTTACCTGCTCGGCGGGCGAAAAGATCATGTCGTCGAGCGGATAATTTTGACGCTCGACGCCGTCCAGCGTCGTGACCACTTGGGCCGCGCGCCAGTCGAAGCCGTTGCCTGGCGTAACGATGGCGGGCCCGAGACACGTGAAGGTATCGAAGCCCTTCGAGCGGCACCATTGCGCGAAGTTGGGATCTTCCTGCAAGAGTTCGATGGCGGTGACATCGTTCACGCACGTATAGCCGAAAATGGCCGCCTCGGCCTCTTCCACCGACGCGCCCGAAACCGTCTTGCCGATCACGATTCCCAGTTCACCCTCGTACGCAATCTTGCCGTGATAACTTTTCGGCCGCTTGATCGACTCGTTCGGCCCGATCACGGACATTGGCGGCTTGATCAGAAAGAGCGGATGCGCAGGAGGCGCCTTATCGAGCTTCTGCGACAGCGCGTAGTAGTTGTTCCACAACGCGATGACCTTGCTCGGTTCGCAAGGCGCGAGCAGGGTGAGGTCGTCGGCGGCGAAGGAAATGTCGGTCGGACGTGCTTGCCCGAACAATGCGCCGTCGTGCTGCACGACGCGGCCGGAGTGCGGATCGAGCGTGCCGAAGCCAATACGGCCGTCGGCATCGCGAAAACGAATCCAGGTGGTCACTATGAAGGTCCGTGTGATTAGGAAGGGGCGCCGCGGGGCACCTAAGCGCCCCGCTTTGCTCAGATCAATCCCGCGCCGCGCGCCCACTTATATTTCGCCCCGAGCACCGCCACTGGCAATTCGGTCGAATACGCATAGGCCGGCACGCCATGCGCGTATAGATACTCCGCCGCCTCCTCCACTTGCACGTCGCCCGCGAGCGACGCCACGATCGGCTTTTCGATACCGCGCGCCTTCATCTCCTCCTTCACTTCGATCACGAGCTTCGCGAAGACCATCGGCGGCGTGATGATGGTATGCCAGTAGCCGAGGATGATCGAATGGACGCGTTCGTCTTCGAGACCCAGCTTGATCGTGTTCTTATAGGTCGTCGGCGGCTCGCCGCCCGTGATGTCCACCGGATTGCCCGCCGCGCCGAACGGCGGGATGAACTTGCGGAATGCGGCGTCGAGATCCTCGGGCATGGTCATGAGCGACAGGCCGTTGTCCACGCACGCGTCCGAGAGCAACACGCCCGAGCCGCCCGCGCCCGTGATGATGACCGTGTTCTCGCCCTTGGGCGTCGGCAATTTGGGAATGCCGCGCGCGAACTCCAGTAAATCGCGCAGCGACCGCGCACGGATCACGCCGCATTGCTGAAACACGTCTTCGTAGATCTTGTCGTTGCCCGCGAGCGCGCCGGTGTGCGAACTGGCCGCACGCGCGCCGAGACTCGTGCGTCCGGCCTTCAGCACCACGACCGGCTTTTTCTTCGATACGCGCTTCGCGGCTTCGGCAAACGCGCGGCCATCTTTCAAGTCCTCGCAGTGTTGCGCGATGATCTCGGTGTTGTCGTCCTGCTCGAAGAACGTGAGCAGGTCGTCTTCATCGATGTCCGACTTGTTGCCGAGCCCGACGATTGCCGAGACGCCCATCTTCGCCGAACGCGAAAAGCCGATGATCGCCATGCCAATGCCGCCGGATTGCGACGACAGCGCCGCCTTGCCCTTCACGTCATACGGGGTGCAGAAGGTCGCGCAAAGATTCTTCGGCGTGTAATAGAAACCGTAGATGTTCGGGCCCATCATGCGAATGTCGTATTGACGCGCAATCCGCACGAGTTCTTCCTGGCCTTCGTGGTTGCCCGTCTCCGCGAAGCCCGAAGGAATCAGCACCGCGCCGGGAATCTGCTTCTCGCCGACTTCGACGAGCGCCTGCGCGACGAACTTCGCGGGAATGGCGAACACCGCGACATCGATCACGCCGGGCACGTCCTTCACGCTCTTGTACGCCTTGTGGCCCATGATCTCGTCGGCTTTCGGATGGATCGGATAGATCGCGCCCTGGTAGCCGCCGTTGATGAGGTTCTTCATCACCGAGTTGCCGATCTTGCCGTCCTCGTTCGACGCGCCAATCACGGCGAGTGCGTCTGGCTTCATGATGCGGTTCATCTGCGCGACGATCTGCTCCTGCGTCGGCCGGTAACGCGGCGCGGCAGGCTCGAAGTCCATCACGATGCGCACGTCCGCCGCCACGGCGCCGCTCGGGCTCGCGAAAACCGGGTTCAGGTCCATCTCCGAGATTTGCGGGAAGTCGTCGATGAGGCGCGACACGCGCTCGATCAGCGTGACGAGACTCTCGCGATGCACCGGCTCCGCTCCCCGCACGCCGCGCAGCACTTCAGCCGCCTGAATGCCGTCGAGCATGGAGGCGGCTTCGTCTCGCGTGACGGGCGCGAGCCGGAAGGTCACGTCCTTCAGCACTTCGACGAGCACGCCGCCTAGCCCGAACGCGATCAGCTTGCCGAACGAAGGATCGGTCACCGCGCCGATGATCACTTCCTGTCCCGCGCCGACCATCTGCTGAACTTGCACGCCGAGGACCGTGGCGTCCGCGTCGTAGTTCTTCGCGTTCTCGAGGATCGTCGCGAAGCCGGCTTTGACATCGGCTTCGTTCTTCACGCCGACGAGCACGCCGCCCGCTTCCGTCTTGTGCAGAATCTCCGGCGAGACGATTTTCAGCACCACCGGAAAGCCGATGAACGACGCGAGTTTCGCCGCATCGTCCGCGCTCGTCGCGACGCCTTCCCGCGGCACGGCGATGCCGTATGCATCGCAGACGAGCTTGCCTTCCGGCGCCGTGAGCGACGTGCGCCCTTCGGCCTTCACGCGATCGAACACTTCCGCCACGCGGCGTTTCGCATCGGCTGCATGCAGCGGAATAGCGTTCGCGACTTGCGTCGAAGAGTCATTGCGTTCCTGCACAACGGTGCTGTTCATCTGACTTGTCTCCGTTCGTATGGACGTGCCACTCCACGCCGCATCACGAGGAGGCGGCGCGACAGGCATCGAATGAGGCGTTTAGATTGCGCCGAGGCTTCTCAGCGTCGCGATCTGATCGGGCGAGTAGCCGAGTTCGGCCATGACTTCGTCGGTGTGTTCGCCAAGCAGCGGCGAGCGCACGACTTCAGTCGGACTATCCGACAGTTTGATCGGATTGCCGACCGTCAGATACTTGCCGCGCACCGGATGATCCACTTCGACGACGGTGCCGGTTTTTCTGAGCGACGGCTCTTCGGCGATTTCCTTCATCGAGAGAATCGGGCCGCACGGAATGTCGTGTTTGTTGAGAATTTCCATGGCCTGGAACTTGGTCTTCGACATGGTCCAGCGCTCGATCTCCGCGAAGATGTCCTTCAGATGCGGCAGGCGCGCGTTGGCCGTCTTGTAATCAGGATGGTCGATCCACTCTTCCTTGCCGATCACCTTGCAGATTTCGCCCCAGACCGGCGCCTGCGTGATGAAGTAGATATACGCGTTCGGGTCCGTCTCCCAACCCTTGCACTTGAGAATCCAGCCCGGCTGGCCGCCGCCCGAGGCGTTGCCCGCGCGCGGCACCGCCTCACCGAATGTGCCGTTCGGATACTGCGGATATTCCTTCATCGTGCCGGTACGTTCGAGCCGTTGTTGATCGCGCAGTTTCACGCGGCACAGGTTCAGCACGCCGTCCTGCATCGCCGCGAGCACGCGCTGGCCGCGCCCTGTTGCATTGCGCTGATACAGCGCCGTGACGATCCCGAGTGCGAGGTGCAAGCCCGTGCCCGAGTCGCCAATCTGCGCGCCGGTGACGACCGGCGGGCCATCGTCGAAACCCGTCGTCGATGCCGCGCCGCCCGCGCATTGCGCCACGTTCTCGTACACCTTGCAGTCTTCGTACGGTCCGGGCCCGAAGCCCTTGACCGACGCCACGATCATCTTCGGGTTCAGCTCCTGAATGCGCTCCCACGTAAAGCCCATGCGATCGAGCGCGCCCGGTGCGAAGTTCTCGACCAGCACGTCGCACTTCTTGACGAGCGTTTCGAGCACCTTCTTGCCTTCGGGATTCTTCGTATCGATGGTGATCGAACGCTTGTTGTGGTTGAGCATCGTGAAGTAGAGGCTGTCGGCGTCGGGAATATCGCGCAACTGCTCGCGCGTGATGTCTCCGGCGCCCGCGCGCTCCACCTTGATCACGTCCGCGCCGAACCACGCGAGCAACTGCGTGCAGGTCGGCCCAGACTGAACGTGCGTGAAATCTAGGATGCGCACGCCATCCAGTGCCTTGCCCGAATTATTCATGGCTGTCTCCCAATGTCTTCAGTGGCTTGTCAGTGGCTTTATTTGTACATCGTTTGAGCCATCGTGCCGGGGGCGTACACGGTCGGATCGACCCAGATGTTGACGACCGCGCTCTTGCCCGTCTTGGCGATCGATTCCCGCGCACGCTGCAACGCGCCCGCGATCTTCGAGGCCTCGTACACTTCCTCGCCATAGCCGCCGAGCATTTCGGCGAAGCGGCCATACGGCACGTCCGAGAGCAGATTGCCGACGTTGCCGCGCTCCTGACCGTACTTGGCGAGCTGGCCGTAGCGGATCTGGTTCATCGCCGAGTTATTGCCGATGACGGCGAGATACGGCACGCCGAAGCGATTCGCGGTTTCCATGTCGAACGAAGTCATGGAGAAAGCGCCGTCGCCGTAGTAGCAGAGTACTTCCTTTTCGGGGTTCGCAAGACCCGCCGCGATGGCGAAGCCCGTGCCGACGCCGAGCGAACCAAGCGCGCCGGGGTCCATCCACTGACCCGGACGGCGCGGACGCACGGCCTGCGCGGAAATGGTCACGACGTCGCCGCCATCGCCGATATAGATCGTGTCGTCCGATAGAAACTGGTTGATTTCGTGCGCGACGCGGTACGGATGAATCGGGCTCGCGTCGGACGTGAAGAGCGGCATCAGCTTGGCCGTCGCGGTTTCTTCCGCCGCTGCGAGTTCGCGCATCCACGCCTGACGGCTCTGGCGCTTGTCGTTCTTGATGCGTCCGCTCGCCGCTTGCAGCACCGCACCGAGGATCGCGCCCGGGTCGCCTACGAGCCCGAGATCGATATCGCGGTTCTTGCCGACCGTGCGGTAATCCATGTCGATCTGCACGAGCTTCAGATCGCGGCTGATGCGCTTGCCGTAACCCATGCGGAAGTCGAATGGCGTGCCGACGATCACGATCACATCGGCCTTCGCGAAGGCTTGCGAACGCGTGCGGTCGAAGTGATGCGGGTCGCCCGGCGGCAAGAGGCCGCGGCTCGCCCCGTTGAAGTAGCCGGGAATGTCGAGGCCGCGCAACAGCGCGATGGCTTCTTCGTGACCGCGCGCGGTCCACACTTGCTGGCCGTAGAGAATCGCGGGACGCTCGGCGTCGACCAGCAGATCGGCCAGCTTCTCGATATCGAGCGGATCGCCCACCGATTTCGTCGATGCGCGATACCGTCCCGGCTGCGGAATCACGGCCTTGGAGACATCGATTTCGCGGTCGAGCACATCGCGCGGAATCTCCAGGTACGCCGGGCCGGGCGCGCCGTTGAAGGCTTCGCGCGCGGCCATCGAGATCATGTCGGCGACGCGTTCGGTGCTCGGCACGGTGGCGGCGAACTTGGTGATCGGCGCCATCATGTCGACGTGCGGCAGGTCTTGCAGCGAGCCCATCTTGTGCTGCGTCAACGCGCCCTGCCCGCCGATATGGATGATCGGACTTTCCGAGCGAAACGCCGTGGCGACACCCGTCACCGCGTTGGTACAGCCGGGGCCGGCCGTGGTGACGACGCAACCGAGCTTGCCGGTCTGACGCGCGTAGCCATCGGCGGCGTGGGCGGCGACCTGTTCGTGACGGACATCGATGATGCGAATGCCTTCATCAACGCAGCCATCGTAGATATCGATGATATGACCGCCGCACAGCGTGAAGATGGTATCGACGCCTTCGTTCTTGAGCGCTCGGGCGACCAAATGGCCGCCCGAGACGACACCCGCGCCGCGTGTTTTTTGTTTGAGCGTGTCATCCGCGGTGGTGGTGGCGGGAGCGACTTCCGGACGGCTGCTGACGACTTCGGACATTGTTTGTCTCCTCCTCGAAGGGGGTTGTGTTCAAGGCTTCCGTGACGTCGCGCTGCCGTCCGGTTGCTGTGATATACAATATTCCACACACAGTATTAGTCAAGTGTCGAGCGATGGCGAAAACCCTGTGATGCAATGCGTCATCCCTTCATAGCGCCTCCGCATCTTCTTAAGCGCGTGTTTCGTGCTGCAGAGCATCAACAAAACAGCGTGAAATCTTATCGTGATATGTGATATATCATATTTCAGCGCACCGTCGCAGTCGCTGAAGCCCGGTTGCGCTCAGAGAACCGACGACTAGGGAGACACGATGAATATCCACGAATATCAGGCGAAGGCGCTGCTGCGGAAGTACGGCGTCGCCGTACCGCAAGGCAAGGTTGCCTTCTCCGCGATCGACGCGGCCAACGCGGCGCGCGCCCTCGGCGGCCCGGTCTGGGTCGTGAAATCGCAGATTCATGCGGGCGGACGCGGCGCGGGCCGCTTCGCCAACGATCCCGACGGCAAAGGCGGCGTGCGCGTCGTCAAATCTGTCGACGAGGTGCAAGAAAACGCGCAGCAGATGCTCGCGTCGGTGCTCGTGACCAAGCAAACCGGCGCTGCGGGTAAGGAAGTGAAACGGCTTTATATCGAGGAAGGCTGCGACATCGCACGCGAGCTCTACCTCGGCATGCTGGTGGATCGCGCCACGTCGCGCATCACGATCATGGCGTCGACCGAAGGCGGAATGGAGATCGAGGAAGTGGCGCATCGCACGCCGGAGAAAATTCTCAAGGTGTCGATCGATCCGGCAACGGGTCTCCAGCCGTTTCACACGCGCGAAGTCGCGTTCGGGCTAGGCTTGAGCGGCAAGCAAGTGGCGGCGGCATCGAAGTTCATCGCGGCGCTTTATCAGGCGTTCGTCGATCTGGATGCCTCCATTGTGGAAGTGAATCCGCTCGTCGTCACCGGTTCCGGCGATGTCATCGCGCTCGATGCCAAGCTCAATTTCGACGACAACGCTTTGTATCGGCATCCCGATATCGAAGCATTGCGCGACGAAGACGAGGAAGATGCCGCCGAAATCGAAGCCGCGAAACACGGCCTCAATTACGTGAAGCTCGACGGCAACATCGGCTGCATGGTGAACGGCGCGGGCCTCGCCATGGCGACCATGGACATCATCAAGCTCTACGGCGGCGAGCCCGCCAACTTCCTCGACGTGGGCGGCGGCGCGACCCAGGAACGTGTCGCGACCGCGTTCAAGCTGATTCTGCGCGACCCCAAAGTGCAAGGCATTCTCGTCAACATCTTCGGCGGCATCATGCGCTGCGACGTGATCGCGGAAGGCGTGGTCGCGGCCGCGCGCGAGATCGACCTGCGCGTGCCGCTCGTCGTGCGCCTTGCCGGCACGAACGTCGACGCGGGCCGCGAGATTCTGCGCAACTCCGGCCTCACCATCATCCCCGCTGAAAATCTCGCCGATGCCGCCGACAAGATCGTCGGCGCCGTCGCCGCTGCCCATCACTGACGAGGAAGCCGACAATGAGCGTTCTGATCGATAGCAATACCAAGGTCATTTGCCAAGGCGTCACCGGCGCGCAGGGCACGTTCCATTCCGAGCAGGCGATTGCGTACGGCACGCGCATGGTTGGCGGCGTGACGCCTGGCAAGGGCGGCACGACGCATCTCGACCTGCCCGTGTTCGATACCGTCGCCGACGCGGTCGCGAAAACCGGCGCGGATGCATCCGTCATCTACGTACCGCCGCCCTTCGCCGCCGATGCCATCCTCGAAGCCATCGACGCGGAGGTGCCGTTCATCGTCTGTATCACGGAAGGCATTCCGGTACTCGACATGCTGCGCGTGAAGCGCGCGCTCACCGGCTCGCGCAGCCGGCTCGTCGGGCCGAATTGTCCAGGCGTCATCACGCCGGGGCAATGCAAGATCGGAATCATGCCGGGGCATATTCATCGGCCGGGGAAAATAGGCGTGGTGTCGCGCTCGGGCACGCTCACTTATGAGGCCGTCGCGCAGACCACCGTTGCGGGGCTCGGGCAGACGACCTGCATCGGCATTGGCGGCGATCCGGTGAATGGAACGAATTTCATCGATTGCCTCGCGCTCTTTCTCGAAGACGACGCGACTGAAGGCATCATCATGATCGGCGAGATCGGTGGATCGGCGGAGGAAGAAGCCGCGCAGTTTCTGAAGGACGCGAACACGAAGAAGCCGGTGGTCGGGTTTATCGCCGGCACGAGCGCGCCGCCGGGACGCCGCATGGGGCACGCGGGCGCGATTATTTCGGGCGGTTCGGGCACGGCAAGCGCGAAGATCGACGCAATGAAGTCAGCGGGCATTCATGTCGCCGATTCCCCCGCCGCGCTCGGCGAAACGATGCTTCACGCGATGCGGTGAGCAAGGGCGCCATGAGGAATTGAGTGGCTCCCCCGGCGCGGCGAGATAGTCGGACAGCCGTCGTCAATCCTGTCAGCGTGCAGACGCGCGCGAGCCACCGGCAGCGGGTAACGCAGTCTCGGCTGTGCAGGATAAAAAAAGGCCGCGTGACGTTAATCGTCACGCGGCCTTTGTCAATCTGCCTGCCAGCTTTCAGTTCGGGCTCAATCGAGAAAGTCGCAATTTGCCTCGACGAACGCGGCGAGATCCAGCGAATGCTGCTTCACCAGCCGCTCGACCAGTTCCGTGTCGCGCTTCTCGAGCGCCTCGATAATCCGCATGTGATCGACAATCGAGCGCGACGCGCGGTCGCTCTGCGAGATCGTCATCTTGCGAATGGCGCGCACGTGCACGAAGATGTTCTTGATCGTGTCGAAGATGATCTGCGACTTCGACAGCCGCACGATAGCCTGATGAAACGCGATATTCGCTTCCGAATATTCGTCGATGTGCTCCGCCGGCGTGGCGTCGCGGAAGTTGTCGAACATGTGGCGCAACTGCGCGATTTCCTCGTCCGACGCGCGCTGCGTGGCAAGGCGCGCCGCCATGCTTTCCAGCGCCGCCCACATGTGGATCATCTCGACGATCTCGCGCTTGGTCTTGCGCAAGATATACACGCCGCGACGCGGCACGGTTCGCAGAAAACCTTCCTGTTCCAGCAGCGTCATGGCTTCCCGAATGGGCGTGCGGCTTACGCCCAGTGCTTCGGTCAGTTCTTTTTCGTCGAGACGGATCTCTTCCCGCGAACGGTAGATGTCCGCTTCCGCTATTGCCTGCCGCAGCTTCGCGTACGCCTGATCGCGCAGCGAAACCGTGGCATTGATCGGCTCGAGCGACAGCGTAAGGCCGCTTGGGCGAACGTCCGGCCGGTCTACGGATTGAGTATCAGATGGCATTGATGACTTGAGTTCCCATGTGCGGGCGGGAAGCATCGACACGCTTGCCCGAACCGCCGTTCTGGTCGTCCGCCGCGAGACCGGCAAACCGACCGTGATCCTGTGCGCGCTGCAGCATGTCCTGCGGCACCGCCGACGCAATCATAAACGTAACGCCCACACCCACGGCAACCAGCGCGAATCCGATGACAACCAACAAGGCGATGCTCATTTCAGGCTCCGGTTAATCTCAAGAGCCCTCAGTATATGTTGCGTTGCAATACATTTCAACATATTTTGCATCTTGTATATCAGAAACAACGCCGGCTTCCTGGATGCAGTTTAGGCGGCTTTCTGCGTTTGCGGGGGCGGTAAAGCCTTGGCCGTGCCTTGGTTTACGCCTTCGCGCAGCTTGATCAATGCGAGAACGGCATCGATCATCGGTGTCTCGACTTTCACGAGGCGCCCGATTTCCTGCACGACGGTGATGAGCGGATCGATCTCCATCGGGCGGCCGGCTTCGCAGTCCATGAGCATCGATGTCTTGTGCGCGCCCACCGCGCCCGCGCCATTGATGCGCCGCTCCACATCGACGCGAAAGTTGACGCCGATCCTGTCGCCGATTGCTTTTGCTTCCAGCATCATCGCTTTGGAAAGCGCGCGCGTGCCGGGGTCGCTCGTCAGCACGTCGAGCGTCGCATGCGTGAGCGCGCTGATCGGGTTGAAACACAGGTTGCCCCAGAGCTTGAGCCAGATTTCATCGCGGATGTTGTCGCGCATCGGCGCTTCCATGTCGGCGGCGGCCATGATGTCGTGCAGCGCCTGCAGGCGCGGGGTGATCTCGCCGCTCGGTTCGCCGATGGGAAACTTCTTGCCGTACACATGCTTGATGACGCCCGGCTCCGCGATCTCCGCCGCCGGCAGCAGCACGCAGCCGATTGCGCGCTCAGGTCCGAACACGCTCCACTGCCGCCCGCCTGGGTCGATGCTTTGCAGCGTCGTTCCAGCGAGTTCGCCGCCATGCTCGTAGAAGTACCAGTAAGGCAGGCCATTGACGGCGGTGATGATCGCCGTATCGGGTCCAAGGAGCGGCGGAATGAGACCGACGACGCCCGGCACCGAATGCGCCTTCAGCGCGATGATCACGAAATCTTGCGGGCCGAGTTCGGCGGGATTGTTCGTGCAGCGGACTTTGACGACGTGTTCCTCGCCATCGATCTGAAGCTTCACACCGTTCGCTTGCATCGCCGCGAGATGCGGCCCGCGCGCCACGAAGCTGACGTCCGCTCCAGCCCGCGCGAGTTGCGCGCCCATATATGCACCGATCGCACCGGCGCCATACACGCAGATTTTCATGATTTCGTCTCCTGAGGTTGTATACGGATCACCTTCTGATATACAAGATACTACATTCCATGATGGGGAGCGACAAGGCGAATCGCGCGGTTTCGGGCGAGCGGAAACCCGCACGAGGAGCGCGTTTGTGTCGTGTCGTTTAGGGAAAGCCTGCTAACGGAATTAGGCGCGCGCGCCGCGTGAGCGTCAAACAGAAACAGTTCGATAGCGACGACTAAGGTTCTGCGCACCGCCGCGTGACGATGCATAGCACTCGACGTATGACCACGCCTGCGCGGCGTCCGCGCAGATTCACGCAGCCTGAAACGTCATCGAACTCCGCAACGAAGACGCCGCAACATGCGACCACACATGCGCCGCATTCGCCCGCAACGCATGCCCGCGCCGCCGCACGAGCATCACCGTTCGCACGGCCCGTGGCGCAAGCGGCACGAACCGCACGCCGATAGTCTCGCAAGCCATCCGCGCATGCATCGGCAAAACGCCGATGCCAAGTCCCGCCTGCGCCATTCGCGCGACGGCAATCGGCTGCGCGAGACGCTGACGCAAGGCGCCCGTCACCGCGTGACGCGCAAGCGCGCCTTCTATGGCATCGAGGCTGCCGGTGTCGTCATCGAGGAGGAGAAGTGGCGAAGCGCGCAGTTGCGTCCAGTCGATATAGTCCGCATCGCCAAGCGGGCTCGACACGTTGACGACGGCAACGAGGTCGTCGTCGAATAGCGGTTCCGCAACGAGTTCGTCGAGACTCCCGGGCGCGATCACGAGCCCCATGTCCGCTTCGCCCGAACGCACCAGTTGCAGCACGGCGTTCTGCGGCCGGTCCATCACCGTGACCGCGATTCCCGGATGCCGCTCATGACACGAGCCGAGCAACGCAGGCAACACGCTCGCGGTCAGGCTGCAACTGCTGGCAAGATTGACGACGCCCGGTTCGGCTTCGTTCGCGGTGCGCGGCCGCAGCGTCGCTTCGAGTTCCTCGACGAGCGGCGCGATGCGCCCGAGCAGCGTACGCCCGGTATCGGTGAGCGCGACCTGACGCGTCGTGCGGTCGAAAAGCCGCAGCGCGAGTTCATCCTCGAGTTCGCGGATGCTTCTGCTGACCGCCGACTGCGTGATACCGAATTCATCGCCCGCGCGGGTAAAACTGCGATGCCGCGCGAGCGTGACGAACAACCGCAACTGATGCAGCGATACGCAAAGCGGCGGCGCGATTTCATCTCGACGATCGCGCATGCCGCTCGCTCACTGCACCGACGGTTTGCGCGGCGCGTCGCTCCAGCCCGCCTGAAACGACGCGTTGATCGACGAATCCGCGGCCGTTTCGGCGACCGTGTTTTCGATCCAGCGTTTGCGCATCGGCGCGAGCACGAACTTAGCGCACAGGCCCGCTGCAATCGACGTGATCGCCGCCGTGATGAAGACCGCGTTCCACGAACCGATCGACGCGAGCACCGAGGCAAGCGGCACCAGCATCGACGCCGTGCCTTTTGCCGTGTAAAGCGTGCCCGCGTTGGCCGCCGCGTACTTGCTGCCGAAAGTATCCGCGCAAGTGGCAGGGAAAATCGAGAATATCTCGCCCCAGCACAGGAACGTGAGCGCGGCGAACAGCATGAACATGTACGGGTTGTGGCCGAACTGCATCAACCCGAGCAGCGCTACGCCTTCGCCCAGAAAGATGATGAACATGGTGTTCTCGCGGCCGATCTTGTCCGAAATGAAGCCGCACAAAGGCCGTGTGAAACCGTTGCACAGGTTGTCGATGGACAGCGTCATCGCAAGCAGCGGCAAGGTCACGCCGAGGATATTCACGGGCATCTTCGCGAAGCCGTATTCCTTGGCGATGGGGCCGAACTGCGCCGTGGCGATCACGCCGCCCGCCGCGACGAACACGAACATCAGGTACAGCACCCAGAAGAGCGGCGCACGCACCATCTGCCCGGTGGTGTAGTCGATTTTCGTGGACACCACGCGCTTGGCCGGAACCACGTTCAAGGGCGGCTTCGGACGAATCAGCATGAGCGCGAGCAGGAAGATGCACACGCCCTGGAAGATGCCGAAGAACATGAACGCGTGCTCGTAGCCCGCACTCTGAATCATGTTGGAGATGGGGATGACCGTGACCGCCGCGCCCGCGCCGAAACCGGCGGCCGTCAAACCCGCCGCAAGGCCGCGCTTGTCCGGGAACCACTTGAGCGCCGTGCCCACGCACGTGCCGTACACGCAGCCCGCGCCCACGCCCGCCACCACGGCCGCGATGTAGAGATGCATGAGGCTGGTCGCATGCGCATCGATGCACCAGCCGATGGCCGCGCAGATCGAGCCGCCTATGACGACGGGCCGGGGCCCGAACTTATCGACGAGCCAGCCTTCGACGGGCACGAGCCAGGTTTCGGTGACGATGAAGATGGTGAAGGCGGTCTGGATCGCCGCTTGGCCCCAATGGTGCTTGGCATCCATCGGTACGACGAACAGCGTCCATGCATATTGAAGGTTGGCGACGAGTCCCATGCACAGGATACCGATCGTCAACTGAACCCACCTGTTGTGATGACGCCCGTGCGGTTGCCCGGACACAACCGTGTCTGCGCTTGCCATGTCTGTCTCCGTTATTCATTCGCGCTCGTGCGGCGCTTGATTTACAGCGAGATGCCGGCGCGAGTGCATCGATATGCGCGTCGGCGGCGTGGCGGTCGGTCAGGGAAAGTGCTCGGGTAACGCGACGCGGGCGTGGGCGTGGCAACGCGTATCGAACAAGGCGATGGATGAGAACATCCGGCAAGCATCCGCGTCAGGCGATCGAAGAATCATTTCGAGCGATTCCCAATAGAGCTGGATGGTTGATGCGGCCTTTGCAGGCTTCGTTTTTTGGCTGGGTACTAAAGATGCCGCGCCGTGGGGGCCGTGCGCTTCGCCCTTGAAAGTCTTACAGACTGGCAGGACGTGAAAGCATCGTGGGGGATATAAACGATTAAGGAAAGTTAGAAAAAATTATTGTATAAATTCAGTATCGTGAATGGATGAGGGCCCGCCGTGCTGCGTAATGCTACCCTGCGTCAACTCAAAATCTTCGAAACGGTTGCACGCCGGTTGAGCTTTTCCCGCGCGGCCGAAGAGCTTTATCTCACTCAGCCGGCTGTTTCCACTCAGGTCAAACAGCTCGAAGAACATGCGGGCATGCCGCTTTTCGAGCAACTCGGCAAAAAGATTTATCTGACGACCGCGGGCAACGAGATGCTTCATCACAGCCGCGCGATCCTCGAACAATTCCGCGAAGCCGATGACGCCATGGCGCGGCTCAAAGGGGTTTCGGGCGGTACGCTCAACGTGGCGGTCATTAGCGCGGGCGACTACTTCTTTCCGCGCTTGCTTGCGGCATTTACCAAACGTAATACGGATGTCCGCCTCAATCTTGCGGTTCATAATCGCGAGGAACTGCTGCATCAACTGACTGATAATCTCACCGACCTGGCCGTCATGGTTCGGCCGCCGCGCGATATGGACACGGTGAATATCTCTTTCGCGCCGCATCCGTATGTGATCGTTGCGCCGCCAGATCATCCACTGGTCGGGCTCAAGGACGTGCCGCTAGAAGCGCTTGCGGATGAACCGTTTATCGTTCGCGAGCGCGGCTCCGACACATGGAATTCGATGGAAGAAGGCTTTGCCGGCCGGCTCGCCAATCTGAACGTGGCGATGGAGATAACCAGCACGGAAACCATCAAGCAGGCTGTCATTGCGGGCATGGGCGTGAGCTTTTTGTCTGCTCACACCATCAGCATGGAACTGCAAGTTGGCAAACTCGCGGTGCTGGATATCAAGGGTTTTCCCGTCATGCTCAACTGGTTTGTCGTTCATCGCAACAACAAGCGTTTGCCTCCGGTTGCATTGGCATTCAAGCAATTTCTTGTCGATGAAGGCGCGGCTCAAATCGAAGCGATTACGCATATTGTCGCGAGTACCGGTAAACCCGATGTATAAGTCATCCAAAATATAAACGCGAAGAAAGTTTAATTTTCGTAAATGGATCGAGTTCCCTATCCTGCATGGAAGCCCCACGGCCATACAGGAGACGAACATGAGTCATGCGACCTTAAGCGACGACCGCGAAGTTCAGGCGCAAGTGTGCGCTTTCAATACTGCATTCGAAGAGCTCGACCTGATGTTCCGTTGGGATGCCGATACCTACCGCGCGCTCGCTTCGACCGAAAGCGATTACGGAAAGATCGCCCAATATATCGCGACGCATTCGCCGCATCTTTTGAAGGCTTATAGCGCGGAGTTTCTTTGCGGCGCGATTGTCGAGCGGAAGAATTCGACAATCGAAGCGTGCCGCCAAAACACCGTGCAGTATGAAGACAGCACGCAGCGCGCGCGGCTTTGGCGTGCGCGGGATGACGAAGGAAAAGAGGTGCGAGCTTGATTCTCGGCTTCGGTATTCGTATGGAACGTTGAACGCGCTTTCATGATTTTCGAAAGGCGGACCGGCATTAGTGCGGGCCGCCTTTTCGGCATTCGGTTGTGCAGGTGCCGCAATCCGAACGCCGACGAACGCGCTCTCTACAGAAACAAGCAGCAGCCTACATTCAAAGCTGCCGCTCATTGAAAAGCCCCTATCAAGGCGTCAAAGAAACCCAAACCGCCTTGGGCTCCGTAAAGTTTTCGATGGCGACATCGCCGTGTTCACGGCCGAAGCCGGAATCGCCGGAGCCGCCCCAGGGCAAGCGCACATCCGTATAGCCGTAAGTGTTGATCCACACCGTGCCCGCCTTGAGCCCCGCCGCCATGCGATGCACGCGTCCGATATCCGCGCTCCACACGCCCGCCGCGAGGCTATACAGCGTGCCGTTCGCGATGCGTAGCGCGTCGGCTTCGTCATCGAAGGGAATCACGCTTGCGACCGGTCCGAAGATTTCTTCCTGCGAGATGCGCATCTCGTGTTCGACGTTCGCGAATACGGTCGGCTCGACGAAGTAACCGCGCTCGCCGACGCGCCGTCCGCCCGTCACGAGCGACGCGCCCTCCTCCTTGCCGATGTCCACGTAATTCAGCACGCTCTGCATCTGCTTGGCGGAGATCACGGGGCCCATGTTGGTTTCCCGCTTCGACGGATCGCCGAGCTTGATGGTGCGCGCGCGCTCGGCGAGGCGCTCGACCACTTCGTCGTAGACCGTGCGTTGCGCCAGGATGCGCGAGCCCGCCGAACACACCTGCCCTGCGTTGAAGAAGATGCCCGAGGCGGCCGCGCGCACGGCGCCGTCGATGTTGGCATCCCCGAAAATAACGTTGGCGGATTTGCCGCCCAATTCTAGCGTGACGCGTTTGAAGTTGCCTGCCGCGCCTTGCAGGATGCCGCGTCCCACCGATGGCGATCCCGTGAACGTCACTTTGTCGATGCCTGGATGCGCGACGAGCGCATCGCCGACGACCGAACCCTTGCCCGTCACGATATTGAGCACGCCGGGCGGCACGCCGGCTTCGAGCGCGAGCCGCCCGATCATCAGCGCGGAGAGCGGCGTGATTTCGGCGGGCTTGACGATCAGCGTGCAGCCGCAGGCGAGCGCGGGCGCGATCTTCCACATGCCGATCATCAGCGGAAAATTCCACGGCACGATGGCCGCGACGACGCCGACCGGCTCGCGCACGGTGTAGGTGAGCGCGTCGGGTCGCGCGGGGACGACCTGGCCGTTGATTTTGTCGCACCAGCCGGCGTAGTAGGTCAGCGTGTCGATGGCGGCGGGCACGTCTTGCCGATGCACGGCCGCGATCGGTTTGCCGCCGTCGAGACTTTCGAGCGCGGCGAGTTCGTCCTGATTTTGGCGCAGGAGGTCGGCGAGCTTCATCAGAATGCGCCCGCGATCCGCCGCGCGAATGGCGTTCCACGGCTTGAGCGCTGCGCGGGCGGCGATCACGGCGCGATCGACATCGGCGGCGGTGCCTTGCGCGACGTAGGCGATCGGCTCTTCAGTGGCGGGATCGAGATTCGTCGAGTATTCCGCGCCGCCGGGCCGGACGAACTCGCCGCCGATCAGCAGTTCGTAGCGCTTCAAATCCGTGGTGCTTGCCATGATCGTCTCCGCTTTTATCGAATCGTGTCATGGTGGGGCACTTACGGCGTTGTCGATAGAAAAACATTCTTATCGTTTGTATAGGGTGGGGTGTATGGGTGGGTGGTTTCGGGTTTCTTTGGCGGCTTGGGCGAGCGGTGGAGGGGTTTGGGTGATGGCTTTTCAGTCGTGGTTTTGGCGGTTGGTTACGCGGCGGCAGACTGTCCCAAGGGGCAGCGCCTGAATCAGTAACATTTCTCAGTTGCCTAGGCGACAGCAAACTTGAATGGTGATTCAGCGGACGTGCACGTTGATTTCGGACCTATCCGTAATTCTGTGGGCGAGGCATATTATGAGAGGTAAAAGTCATGGATATGCCGATGAAGAAGAAACGCACCGTCGCTTCTCAGGCAGCGGCCCGAGGGCCGCTGCCTGCCCTTCCGGAAGGTCTGCTGGATGACCTGGTCAAAGGCCCGATGACGCCCACCGAGGTCCAGGACCTGAT
The DNA here is from genome assembly GCF_054655155.1 of Caballeronia sp. HLA56. Classification (NCBI taxonomy): domain Bacteria; kingdom Pseudomonadati; phylum Pseudomonadota; class Betaproteobacteria; order Burkholderiales; family Burkholderiaceae; genus Caballeronia; species Caballeronia sp. HLA56. Next base: position 1,141,155 of record NZ_BAAHOB010000001.1, read on the forward strand.
GCTGGCGTTCAACAAGGCACTCATCGAGCGCGCGATGGGCGCCGAGATGAAGATGCATCTGGGCTACCTGGCGGGGCAGCCGAAACCCGACGGCCAGGGCAACGAACGTAACGGCGCCAGCGGTAAGACGCTCATCACCGATTATGGCCCGCTCAGGGTCGATCTGCCGCGTGATCGTGACGGCAGTTTTGAACCCATCCTGATTCCGAAACACGAGCGCCGTTTTACCGGTTTCGACGAGCGCATCATCGCCATGTACGCGCGCGGCATGAGTGTGCGCGAGATCCAGGCGTTTCTGGCCGAAGCCTATGGCACCGAGGTTTCGCCCGATTTCATCAGCTCGGTCACCGACGAAGTCATGGCTGAAGCGCTCGCCTGGCAAAGCCGTCCGCTTGAGCCGATGTACCCGGTGGTGTTCTTCGACGCGCTGCGTGTGAAGATCCGTGGCGACGGCGTGGTGAGCAACAAGGCGGTGTATCTGGCGCTGGGCATTCAGGCCGACGGCCAGCGCGATGTGCTCGGCCTGTGGATCGAACAGACCGAAGGTGCGAAGTTCTGGCTGAAAGTGTTCAACGAACTGAAGACCCGGGGCTGCCAGGACATCCTGATCGCGGTGGTCGACGGCCTGAAGGGACTGGCTGAGGCGATTGGCACGGCGTACCCGCGCACGGCCGTGCAGACCTGCATCGTGCATCTGATCCGCAACAGTCTGGAGTACGCCAGCTACAAGGACCGCAAGAGCGTGGCCGCAGCGCTGCGCCCGGTCTATGCCGCCGCGAGTGAACAGGCCGCTCAGCAAGCCCTGGAGGCCTTTGCCGAAGGCCCGTGGGGTGCGAAGTATCCGACTATCGTGCAGTCGTGGCGACGGGCGTGGGAGAACGTCACACCGTTCTTCGTGTTTCCGCCGGACATACGCCGTGTCGTCTACACCACAAACGCCATTGAGAGTCTGAACATGCAACTACGCAAGATCATCAAGACACGCGGCCACTTTCCCAATGACGAGGCCGCCATCAAGCTGCTGTGGCTGGCATTGCGCAACGTGCTGGCAAAGTCAGTACGCGCGGCGTTCGACTGGTCGTCCGCGATGAACCAGTTTGCCATCCTGTTTGGAGAGCGTTTTACCAACGCACTCGGGTGACTCCGCTAACCGCCTCGCACACAAAAATGCGGACAGGTTCTTGATTTCTCAGCTGCCTGCACGGCAGCAAACCCGCTCTTCGCTCAAGAGATCGAGACTACGCCTTTCTCAGCTGCCTACGCGGCAGCAAACCTGTCAGACGCGCGAAAATCTCCCGGCCATGTTTTCTCAGCTGCCTACGCGGCAGCAAACAATATCTGTGATTGTCGGCGTATTTTATTGGTTTTCTCAGCTGCCTACGCGGCAGCAAACACCCTGTCGCACCAGTCGCGGGCTATCTGCGCTTTCTCAGCTGCCTACGCGGCAGCAAACGTCTTTACCCATCGTGCGATTCCAAGTTCGCATTTCTCAGCTGCCTACGCGGCAGCAAACGCGGCGATTTCCAGCAAGCATTTTTTTACGGCTTTCTCAGCTGCCTACGCGGCAGCAAACAGGGACGATTTAGCCGGTTTTCCGATCTTCCGTTTCTCAGCTGCCTACGCGGCGGCAAACAGTACGTCTACACAGCTGCGAACGTCGTCGAGTTTCTCAGCTGCCTACGCGGCAGCAAACCCGCTCTTGCGTGCGACATCGATCCACTCGTCTTTCTCAGCTGCCTACGCGGCAGCAAACCCGCCGTCGCTACCGACGCTGAGACGATTTCCTTTCTCAGCTGCCTACGCGGCAACAAACGGGATGGACGCGGGCTTGTCCACGCTCGAAATTTTCTCAGCTGCCTACGCGGCAGCAAACTACCGCTATCGCTATTTCAACGCTCGCCGGTTTTTCTCAGCTGCCTACGCGGCAGCAAACATGGGAAAAGCTCAAGCGCTTGGGATCGGACTTTTCTCAGCTGCCTACGCGGCAGCAAACACCGGGACGTCTGGGTCGGCGAACCCATCATCTTTCTCAGCTGCCTACGCGGCAGCAAATCCCATTATCGAAAATCTGCGCAGCGTCGCGCATTTCTCAGCTGCCTACGCGGCAGCAAACCTTGATGGTGTACGAGAACATGCTGCTGTCTTCTTTCTCAGCTGCCTACGCGGCAGCAAACCTCACGCTCGGCCCCGTGATCGGCGTGCAGTTTTTCTCAGCTGCCTACGCGGCAGCAAACTCGCCTACTAACCTGCCGCCGTCCGGACCGGCTTTCTCAGCTGCCTACGCGGCAGCAAACAAATTCCGAGGCCCCAGCCGCCCGATGTCTTTTTTCTCAGCTGCCTACGCGGCAGCAAACGTAATGCGCGATCTCGACAGTCGTCGTAATCACTTTCTCAGCTGCCTACGCGGCAGCAAACAGATCAACCGGGCTGGCCCCGTTCGATCGACTTTTCTCAGCTGCCTACGCGGCAGCAAACATGGGCGCTGGTCGTGGCAACAAATGCTGTATTTTCTCAGCTGCCTACACGGCAGCAAACGCGAGAGCCGCGTACTGCTGCGTCGTCACGACTTTCTCAGCTGCCTACACGGCAGCAAACTATTGCTGTCTCTAAAGCCCGACCGGTTTGCTTTTCTCAGCTGCCTACACGGCAGCAAACACGCGCGCTTGAAGGGGTTCACGTCGCCTGCTTTTCTCAGCTGCCTACACGGCAGCAAACTGTGACCGCGCGCTGCAATCGCGCATCCTCGCGTTTCTCAGCTGCCTACACGGCAGCAAACTCGGTTTGATGGCTGAGCCAGATGCGCGGGCATCGCCTTGAAGCGGACATGCGCCGGTTTCGATCGGCTGCCCTTCATCGTCATCGACTCGACCACGAATCCATACGGAGCGCTCGCCAGCTTCGTATTGGTCAGCTTGACCACCACGCCTGGCGCCATGCCCTTCGCGTTGCTCTTGCCCGAAAGCTTTACCTGCTTTGCAATCTGCTCATCGCGCCGCGTCTGTGCTCGCGACTCACCCTGCTGAGGCGTCAGATGAAATTCCGCGCTACCGCTGATTCGCCCGAACACCGATTGGTCATTGGCCTCATTAGAAATGCTCGCGCTCGCCCGCAGCGGATCTTCCGGCGTGCGGTAATTGCGCTCCCACAACTCGATGGCGGCCGGCACCAGCGTACGCGTCTCGCTGACCGAGAGTGCAGCCTCATGCCAGTTGCTGTTCATGCCCGAGTCAGAGAGCAGGGGTACGTCGATCGAGCGCACGTACCCGCGCGGATTGTCCGTGAACACGAGCGTGTCGAGTTGACCATCCTTGCCTCGACCCTGCTTGTAAAACCAGCATATGCCTTGACGTCTTGCATGACGTGTCACGAAGGCCCACACGGACTCCTCGTACATCACAACCTGCTCCATCTTCTCTTGCGCGCCTTCCAGATGGAACTCGATATCGAAGGCATCGATGTTCTTCCGGTCGACGAGCAGTCGCGTCACCATCTCCTGAAAGGTGATGTCTTTGAATACATCCGAGCCATGCACGCGCTTGCAGAGCGCGGCGAACCGAGGTTCGATCCGGAGTTTGTAGGTCGCCTCGTCGCGGCTCGCTTTGATGCGTTCGAAGCGCGTGACGATGCCATTGAAAGTGGCCGCCTCGTGATCGACAGGCGCGACATAATTCACCGACGGGACGGCTACTCGCTCGTCGATCTGCAAGCCCGCACGCCGGCCCACGCAGAGCTTGCCATCGATATCGAGACGCGGCGAGGTAACGGTGACCTCCGCCTTGTAGTCATCGCATAATCCTGCTTTGACCTTAAACTTGAGCACGTCGAGTTCGAGCTCGAGCGTACCGATCCATATGCTCAAACGCTGGGTGAGTCGCGCGCTTGGATGCTGCAGCGCGTCCGTCAGTTTTTTCGTTACAGCATTCATTCGCATCCCGTTCAGTTGGACGCAACGATGCGCGGTCGTCACGTTCGGAGCTTTTACTGCAGAAGAATTTAGGGTTGCAACGTAAAATCGTCAATTAGAATGACCGACAATTCGGAATCGTCTTAATTGGTCAGCTACCCGCTTGGGGATTTCGCGACGGTTCCCTTGGTCACGGCGCCCCTGCGAGCGCCGATACTCCGGCAGGCTCAGCGAGGCGCTGTGATTCCCGCTGTCAGCAACACTGTTAGCGTTTCCTTTCACATAGACGAGGGTGCAGGCAGGCAACATGAGAAGGGAGATAGCGACGAACGTCCCACGCACCAAGACGATCGACGCACGACGTCTATCGTCTTGGTCGGTCGAGCCGTCCACGCAAGCTTGCTTGAACCGATCATCAGGAAGGCGCTTTACGCGACTTTTGTCAGCGACAAGCGTCCGTACATTTGGAGCGGTGTTTGCGTGGTCGCGCCAAGCACTTTCGAAAACCCTGCCTACACGTGGTCGCCTGCGGAAATGGGTATCGGTCCAGCAATGACGATCGAGCCCAGCGTTCCGTTCTTCGTTTGGATGCCCTGCGGCGGATCGGGAAAGCGTCGAACCGATTGCTGATAGACGCCCGGGTAGCCGTACCCCACGCACACCGAGAAGATCATCTGCCAAGCGGGGGTTGCAGAGCCGGTTTGTTCAGAATGGCCGTTGGACCACTGCTTGCGGTCCAGTTAGCGTTCAACGACAGCCTGTTTCGCGCGCTGCCGTCGGTGGCATCAGGATTGGTCGTATTGTTGCTAGCGAGGTTAACTCAGAAGCCTTCTCCATCCGCGCGCAATAGCACCGCGCTTGCGGGAAAGCCACCGACGTTCGTATGCTTGGCGAAGTAGCCATGGCAGCCGTTCGACTGCTTCTCACCGTTGAGCCGTCATAGCAAATCAAACCTTCCCATTGGCCGCGATGGGTCGACAACGGACCTATGACGTGGCCGTTTTGGAATCGGCACCCGGTGTTGAACCAGATGATGCAATTGCAAAAATTGCAGCAAGCGGCCCGGACTTTAGTTTCGTGAATGATCTCTGTCGATCTGCGGAATCATCACAGGGGGCGCAACCTTGCGGAACGCAATCCCTGACACCATTCGTTGGTAGAGATGTCATTATTCGGCGGCCCAACTTTCGGTTGTCGGCAGGTTTGCTCTTGGGATAACAAGGTGTTCGTCCACAAGGCGTCGAGCGCATAGGAAGGGATGCACGGCAAAGCGGCGCAGAGGTACGCTGAATGAGTCGAGCGTCCAAGGGGCCTTATGGGCATTGTGATCCGCATAGTCCCCGCAACTGTCCCCGAAAGCCCCTCACCAGGGACGCAAAACCGCCAACCGTTTGATAATTTGAATGAATGCTGGTGGGCCGGGTGGGGCTCGAACCCACTATCGGTCGATTATGAGTCGACAGCTTATACCAATTAAGCTTCCGGCCCTTTTGAAAGCAGAGGGCAAAAAGAAAGCGCCATGGCGGCGCTTTCTCTAATACAAACGTTGCGCGACAACTGAAGGTTTGCGAGTTTGCCTCACAACGCCTTCCATTACAAGCCCATTGATCCGATCAGTTCCCTTCCAGGAATGACTTGAGCTTGTCCGAACGGCTAGGATGCCGCAGCTTGCGCAACGCCTTCGCCTCGATTTGCCGAATCCGCTCACGCGTGACGTCGAATTGCTTGCCGACTTCTTCCAGCGTGTGGTCCGTACTCATCTCGATGCCAAAGCGCATCCGCAACACTTTCGCCTCGCGCGGCGTCAACGAATCGAGCACGTCCTTCACGACATCGCGCATGCTGGCATGCAGCGCGGCATCGGAGGGAGCCACCGTGTTCGTATCTTCGATGAAGTCGCCAAGATGCGAATCGTCGTCGTCGCCGATCGGCGTTTCCATGGAGATCGGCTCCTTCGCGATCTTCATGATCTTGCGGATCTTGTCCTCCGGCATCTCCATCTTCTCGGCCAGCGTCGCCGGGTCCGGTTCCAGCCCGGTTTCCTGCAGAATCTGCCGCGAGATGCGATTCATCTTGTTGATCGTTTCGATCATGTGAACCGGAATGCGGATGGTGCGCGCCTGGTCCGCGATCGAGCGCGTGATGGCCTGGCGAATCCACCATGTCGCGTATGTCGAAAACTTGTAGCCGCGCCGATATTCGAACTTGTCCACCGCCTTCATCAGGCCGATATTGCCTTCCTGAATCAGGTCGAGGAACTGCAAGCCGCGGTTCGTGTACTTCTTCGCAATCGAAATCACGAGACGCAGATTCGCCTCGGTCATCTCGCGCTTCGCCTGACGCGCCTTCAGTTCGCCCGCCGCCATTTGACGGTTGGTTTCCTTCAAGTCCTTGAGCGGTAACACGACGCGCGCCTGAAGGTCCAAGAGACGCTGCTGCTGCTCGCGAATAGCAGGGATATTGCGCTCGAGCACGGCGCTGTAGTCGTGCCCTTCGGCCACTACTTTGTCGCCCCACTCCAGATCCGTCTCGCTGCCCGGAAAGCGCGTGATGAACTCCGCGCGCGGCATGCCGCACTTGTCGACGACCGTGTGCAGAATCTGCCGCTCGACCTGGCGCACTTCGTCCACTTGCGCGCGCAGCGTGTCGCACAGGCGCTCGACGGTACGCGCGGTGAAGCGGATGCTCATGAGTTCGGTCTGAATGGCTTCCTGCGCCTTCAGATAGGCCTTCGACTTGTAGCCTTCCTTCTCGTAGGCGCGCCGCATCTTGTCGAACCATTCGCTGATGAGCGAGAACTTTTCGAGCGACTGACGCTTGAGCGCTTCGAGTTGGGCGGCGTTCGCACTGGCTTGCGCCGCGCCATCGTCGTCGTCCTCTTCCTCGTCGCTTTCCTCGTCCGATTGCTGCTCTACGTCCTCGGTCTCTATCGCTTCGGCTTCCTGTTCGGAAAAACCGTCGGTGTCTTCCGCGTTCGGGTCGATGAGGCCATCCACCAGTTCGTCGACGCGCGTCTCCTCGTTCTGCACACGCTCGGCCATCGCGAGAATGTCGGCGATGGTCGTCGGGCATGCGGAGATCGCCATGACCATGTGCTTGAGGCCGTCTTCGATACGCTTCGCGATCTCGATTTCGCCCTCGCGCGTCAGCAACTCGACCGTGCCCATCTCGCGCATGTACATGCGCACCGGGTCGGTCGTTCGGCCGAATTCGGAGTCGACGGTGGAGAGCGCGACTTCGGCTTCTTCCTCGACTTCATCGTCGGAAGAAGCGTTCGGCGCGTTGTCGTTCAGAAGGAGCGTTTCGGCATCCGGCGCCTGCTCGTACACCGCCACGCCCATGTCATTGAACGTGCTGATGATGCCTTCGATCGCCTCGGTTTCCGTAAAGTTATCGGGCAGGTGATCGTTGATTTCGGCATACGTGAGGAAACCGCGCTCCTTGCCGAGTTTGATGAGCGCGCGAAGCTTCGAGCGGCGCTCCTCGATCTCCTCGACAGTGCCGGGCGCGCTCGACGCGAACGCGTCCTTCAGAAGCGCCTTTTCCTTCGCACGGCGGTCGCGAGCCTTGGCCTTTTCGACCTTCGCCGCAGGCGCGGCGGTGGGCTCCGCAGTTTGCGTTGCGTCGTCTTCGACGGGTACATCGTTCAGCTTTTTCGTCATGGAGTTCGCCATACAGGCTTTAGTCTCGACTCGCGGCTGCTGGACAACAGCCGATGGAACCGTAAATACCAAATGCGCACGCTGCATCGTCCTGCGTGCCCTGCCCGGGGCGCCATCGCGGTTGAATCCGTCGCGGTTCATCACGGCGAATTCGTCAAACGCCCTTCACCACGATAGCAGCCGCTTCCCTTGCGCCCGTCTGTACGTCGGCGTGCTTTCCTGTCCGTTTCGTGTCGGAGCAATGTTCAAACGCGTGCTGCGCACCGCTTTTACATGACTCCCACAGCCGATTTGGCCAGCGCCTTGCTGCAACTTCCCTGCTTCCTTCGCTAACTATTCCACGCACCAATGAAGGGATTTCGCCCTTCGAAACGGGTGAGGAATTGACAAAAAGCAACTACTTTTTAACATTTTATTATAGCATCTCGCTATCCTGCTTCAGGGCTAGCCGCCCGTCCCGCCTTGATCTGCGCGATCTTCGCCGACAGCTCCGAGAATTCCGCCACCTCTTCCGGAGAAAGTCCCGGCTGCCGCGCCAGCAAATCCAGCCGCGCGCGATAACTGTCGTGTTGCAATTTCAGTACCGTCGCCTGCAACTCTTCGGCGAGCAGGCGTTTCTGCTCTTCCACACGCTGCGCGGCGTCCTCATCTGACGGATCGCGCATCAGTAAATCCCGCACGTTTTCATCATAGGCGAGAATTTCCTGGAAGATATCCTCGTAGGTGGGCGCGTTTGCTGCATTTCTCAAGATGTCTGAAAGCATCTGAAATTCCGCGCTCGCGCCCAGTTCGCGCGCATGCGCGATGACTTCGCTGAACAGTTCGCCATGCTCGGTCATGGTGACGAGCGTGCGTTCGCTGATTCGGTCGAGCGATGCCGCGATGCCCGGATACATCACCAGATTGCGTAGCGCGCGCTGTTCCTGACCCGTGACACGCCGGCGTTCGCTCCTCGGCACCATCGCGCGGGCGACGGCGGCGGCACGCGAGTCGATGTCGCAAAGCGCGGCGATTTCCGTGAACGGCGTAGCGAGGCGGTCGGCCAGCATATGCAGAATCTGCACGCGCAACGCGTTGGCGGGCAGCGCCTGCAACAGCGGCTTCGCGTCGAACAGGGCCTTCGCGCGGCCTTCGGGCTGGTCGAGTTCCTTGTCGTTCAGCACCTCGTTGAGCAGGAATTGCGACAGCGGCATTGCGCGGTCGACTTGCTCACCGAAACCATCGGCGCCGAATTCGCGCACATAGCTGTCCGGATCGTGCTCTTTCGGTAAAAACAGAAATTTGATCGTGCGGTTGTCCGCTGCGTGCGGCAGCGCGGCTTCAAGTGCGCGGCGCGCGGCGCGTCGGCCGGCGGAGTCGCCGTCGAAGCTGAAGACCACCGTTTCCGTCTGTCGAAAAAGCTTCTGCACGTGGACCGGCGTGCAAGCCGTGCCGAGCGTGGCGACGGCGTTCGCGAAACCTAGCTGCGCAAGCGCGACCACGTCCATATAACCTTCGACGACGAGCGCATAACCCAGTTCACGAATGGCAAGACGCGCCTCGAAAAGGCCGTAAAGCTCACTGCCTTTGCTGAATAAAGGCGTTTCCGGCGAATTCAGATACTTCGGTTCGCCGCTGTCCAGCACGCGTCCGCCGAAGCCAATGACGTTGCCCTTCACATTTCGAATAGGAAACATCACACGTTCGCGGAAGCGGTCGTAGCGGCGCGCTTGTCCTTGCGCGTCGGTTTTTTCGCTGACGATTACGAGCCCTGCTTCCACCAGATTTTCATGGCGATAATCAGGAAACGCGCTTTCGAGATTCTGCCAGCCGTCGGGCGCGTAGCCCAAGCCAAAGCGCGCCGCGATCTCGCCAGTCAAGCCGCGTTTTTTCAGATAACCGATGGCGTTAGGCGCGCCGCGCAACTGTTTGCGATAGAAGTCGCAGGCGGTCTGCATGACTTCGGTGAGCGCGACGCTGACGGCCTTGCTCGGCGCGTTGGCATAGGCGTCACCGCCCGCGCCACCCGCGCCACCCGCGCCGCCGCGAAACGACGGCTCCTGCGGCACGGTCAGACCGGCCGACTGAGCGAGGTCCTTCACGGCCTCTGGAAACGTCAGCCCCGTATGCTCCATCAAAAAACCGATGGCCGTGCCATGCGCGCCGCAGCCGAAGCAATGATAGAACTGCTTGGTCGGACTGACCGTGAACGACGGGCTCTTTTCGTTATGGAACGGACACAAACCCATGAAGTTCGCGCCGCCCTTCTTCAATTGGACGTAACGGCCCACCACGTCGACGATATCGACGCGGTTGAGCAGGTCCTGCAGGAATGCGTGCGGTATCAACGTAGGCGAACGCCGCTGATTACTTGGCGAGCGCGGACTTGACCTGCGCGGAAACGGCCGTCATATCCGCCTTGCCCGCGAGCTTCGGTTTCAGCGCGCCCATGACCTTGCCCATGTCTTGCGGGCCGGCTGCGCCCGTCGCGGCGATGGCGGCCTCGACTTCAGCGGCGATGGCATCGGCGGAAAGCTGTTCGGGCATGTACGCCGCGAGCACGGCGAGTTCGGCGTTTTCCTTCGCCACGAGATCGTCGCGGCTGGCCGCTTGAAACTGGCTGATGGAGTCCTTGCGCTGCTTGATCATCTTGTCGACGACGGCGACGACGGCCGTGTCGTCGAGCGTGATGCGCTCATCGACTTCTCGCTGCTTGATGGCTGCGAGCAGCAGGCGAATGGTGCCGAGGCGCTCGGTTTCGCGCGCGCGCATGGCATTTTTCATGTCGTCGTTGATCTGATCCTTGAGGCTCATCGTTCACCCGGTGCAATTGCGAAATTCGCGATATTGAAAACCCGGCTGGCGCGACGCGTGCCCGTGCGGCTCCCGACCCTTTCCGCTAAAGCAAAAACCCGCTTGGGAATGCTTCCTCAAGCGGGACTTTGAGCGAGGCCGTTGAAACCGCGGCGAAGCTTGAGGCCATCGTGACGTCAGCCGGAGCGAAAGAATCCGTGCCCGAACGCGCGTTTCGAGGCGCCTTCGAGCAACTACGGAATCCTCCGATAACCGTTCGAGTATAGCAGGCGCGATGGCGTTTCGAGACCGCGCCACGGCGGCCGTAACGACCCGTCTCAGGCGTGCGCGAACTCCGCCGCGGCCTTGCCCGCCGCGACGCCGGAAGCCCACGCCCATTGGAAGTTGTAGCCGCCGAGCCAGCCCGTCACATCGACGGCCTCGCCGATGAAATACAAGCCCGCGACGCGCTCGCTCATCATCGTCGTGGACGAGAGTTCGCGGGTATCGACGCCGCCGCGCGTGACTTCGGCCTTGCGATAACCTTCGGTGCCGCTCGGCGTGATCGTCCAGTCCGACAACGACGCGCCAAGGCCCTTGAGCGTGCGGTCGGGGAGATCGGCGAGGCGGGCATCGACGGAAACATGCTGCGCTTCGAGCCACGCGTGCGCGAGCCGTGCGGGAACGTGGTCCGCGAGAAAGTTGCCTATTTGTTTCTTCGATCCCGCCTTGGCTTCGAGCAGGAGCTCTGTGGCGTCGGCGTCGGGCAGGAGATCGACGTGGATCGGCTCCGACGTATTCCAGAAACTCGAAATCTGGAGCACGCCCGGACCGGACAGCCCGCGATGCGTCAGCAGCAAGTCCTCGTCGAATTCACCTCGCGTCTTGCCCTTGCCCGTGCCGATGCGAACCGGCAGCGACAGCCCCGACAACGCAGCGAACGGCGCCCAGTCGGCTGACGTGAAAGTGAGCGGCACGAGCGCGGGAAGCGTTTCGACTAGCTTGTGGCCGAACTGTTTCGCCACGCGATACCCGAAATCCGTCGCTCCGATCTTCGGAATGGACAAGCCGCCCGTCGCGATGACGAGCGCGGCCGCGTCGATTGCGCCCGCCGAGGTGTCGAGCGTGAAGCGCGCGCCGTCGTGCCGGATCTCGTGGACGCTCACCGGGCGCCGCCACGCGACGCTGCCGGCATCGCATTCGCTTTTGAGCACGTCGATGATGGTTTCGCTCGAATCGTCGCAAAAAAGCTGGCCTTTGTGCTTTTGATGCCATTTCACGCGGTACTGCTTCAGGAGCGCAAGAAAGTCGCGCGGCGTGTAGCGCGCGAGCGCGGAGCGGCAAAAATGCGGATTCGCCGACAAAAAGTTTGCCGGCTGCGCGTTGAGATTGGTGAAGTTGCAGCGGCCGCCGCCCGAGATACGGATTTTTTCGGCGAGACGCTCGGCGTGGTCGATCAGCACGACGCGACGCCCCGAATGGGCGGCGACTGCCGCGCACATCATGCCGGCCGCGCCCGCGCCAATCACGGCGATATCGAAGGATTCCATGGCGCGCATTGTAACTGGGGGGCGTCGTTACACTGCTATACTTTTCTGTTCCCTTCAAGCGCTCAACCCATGCTAGTTCTCGGCATAGAAAGCTCCTGCGACGAAACCGGCCTCGCCCTCTACGACACGGAGCGCGGCCTCCTCTCGCACGCCCTGCATTCGCAGATCGCGATGCATCGCGAGTACGGCGGCGTGGTGCCCGAACTGGCTTCGCGGGATCACATCCGCCGGGCGCTGCCGCTCCTCGAACAAGTCATGGCCGAGGCCCACGCTGCGCGCGCCGACATCGATGCCATCGCGTTCACGCAAGGTCCGGGGCTCGCGGGCGCGCTGCTGGTGGGCGCGAGCATCGCCAATGCGCTGGCAATGGCATGGGACAAACCGACTGTCGGCATCCATCATCTCGAAGGACACCTGTTGTCGCCGCTGCTCGTCGATGCCCCGCCGCCGTTTCCGTTCGTCGCGCTGCTCGTATCGGGCGGCCATACGCAATTGATGCGCGTCACCGATATCGGCGTCTACGAGACGCTCGGCGAAACGCTCGACGACGCGGCGGGCGAAGCCTTCGACAAAACCGCAAAGCTGCTCGGGCTGGGTTATCCGGGCGGGCCGGAAGTGTCGCGGCTGGCGGAATTCGGCACGCCGGGCGCGGTCACGCTGCCGCGTCCGATGCTGCATTCAGGCGATCTCGACTTCAGCTTCAGCGGCTTGAAGACCGCCGTGCTGACTCAAAGCCGCAAGCTCGGCGCGAATGTCTGCGAGCAGGCAAAGGCAGATCTGGCGCGAGGTTTCGTCGATGCAGCCGTCGACGTGCTCGTCGCCAAGTCGCTCGCGGCGCTCAAGAAAACCGGGTTGAAGCGGCTGGTCGTGGCGGGCGGCGTCGGTGCGAACCGGCAGTTGCGCGAGGCGTTGTCGGCTGCGGCAAAGAAGCGGCGTTTCGACGTGCATTACCCCGACTTAGCGCTTTGCACCGATAACGGCGCGATGATCGCGCTGGCGGGCGCGTTGCGGCTTGCCCGCTGGCCGGAGCAGGCCGGGCGGGATTATGCATTTACGGTGAAGCCCAGATGGGATTTGAGTTCGCTGGCGCGAGTTTGACCTTTGCGTGGCTTCGTGCGAAGTCTGGTTTGCTGAATGAACCGCACGACAATCTCGACACAGCCAAGGCCCACACGGATCGCAACACGCGATCAACGCCGGCCAACGCGCTCACGAATTAGCGACGCATGCGCTTTGCGAGCGAAGCGCGGCACGCACGGCAATATTCGCGCGGCCAATGCATCGCCAAATGAGGAAAGGGCGTCGCTCCAACGTTCATTTCGGCGGATCGAACGCCTGCACAACCGCCCCGAACGCCGGCAGCGCCTCACACCGATCGCCATGCGCGATCAACGTCGGCCAGCGATTCCCGCTGACCAACGCCCCATGCGCTTCGCGCACGAACCGCAGCGCGCACGCAACGGCGATATCCGCGTGACCGATTGCATCGCCGAACCAGAAAGGCGTCGGACGCGCCGCGCGATCCGCTTCCAGCACGTCGAACACGCGTTCGATCTGCCCCGTGCAGCGCTCGACCCAAGCCTGCGACTTTTCCGCGTGCATCACGCGCTCGTAGACCAGCGCCACAGCCTTGTCCGCGAGACCCGTCGCGAGCGCACACACCTTCAGCGCCGCACGACGCTGCGCGCCGCTTTGCGCAATCATCGCGCGGTCGTCGCCGGCGAGTTCATCGAGATAGTCGAGGATCGTCGCGCTCTCGATCACCGTGTCGCCCGACTCCAGCACGAGCGTCGGCACGCGCGAGAGCGGGTTGAACGGCGCGATCTTGCCGGCATCGCCGAAAGTCGACCACGGCCAATGCTCGTAGCCAATGCCATAAAGATTCAGCGCAATGGCCACGCGTCTGACAAACGGGGAATCGTATTGGCCGATGAGAATCACGACGCACTCCGCAAAGTTCGGGTCGAACAGTTTAAGCGCGCGCGGGCTTCGGAAACAATGGCCACGCGAGCAGCGCGCACACGCCCGCCAGCAGCCACACGCCCGGCCACGAAGTGGCCGCCAGCACATGCGGAATGACGAGCGGCGTCACGAACAAGCCCACGTAGACGGCCGTGTTGGTCATGCCGAGCGCCGTGCCGGCGCGCTGCATGCCGGCGAGCGTGGCGAGTTCGGTGTACGCCACCCCGTGCCATGCCGACACGCAAATGCCCGCGAAGACCAGCATCGCCGCGAGCAAGTACGGAAGCTGCGCGACGCCCAGCGCGGTCGCCACCGCCAACGCCACGAACGACACCGACGCGACCACCACCGACCGGCGCAAATACGCGCGCCGGTTGCCGCGACGATCCGTATGACGGCCGCTCCAGACGCGCATGATCATGGCGCCGAGTTGCAGCGCGCCCATCGTCGCGCTGATCGCCGCGACGCCGAAGTGTCCCGCGTCGTGCATGAAAACCGTCGCGAAGGTCAGCACCGCGAATTGCGGCACGCACAGCACGCCGATACCGAGCACCACGCGCCAGATCCGCGCATCTCTCAACGGCGCAACCGTCGTTGCCTGCGATACCCCCGCGTCCGCGCGATGCGCCCTTTCCGGCGGCTCATGCAGCCAGCGCCAGGTGAATGCGCCGGAGATCGCGCACATTGCGGCGAGCGTGCCGAACACCGCGCCAAAACCGTGCGATGAAACGAGCCACGGCAGCAACGCCGCGCCCAGACCGCCACCCATCGGCACGGCGGTCTGGCGGATGCTCATCGCGAGACCGCGCTCGCCTTCGCCAAACCACGCCATGACCGCGCGCCCGCTCGATCCGTTGACGCTGCCGCCGAGCGTGCCGAGCAGGAACATCGCGAAAACGAGCCAGCCGAGCGCGGGCGCCGCGCCGAAGCCCGACGGCACCGCGAGGACGCTCATGCAGAGCAGCACGGCAGCCGTCGCGAACAGTCCCGTCAACAAGACGGGCCGGTCGCCCCAGCGGTCGGTGAGCAGTCCCCAAGGAAGTTCCGATACCGCAAGCCCCAGCCCGAGCGCGCCGAGCACGAATCCGACTTCGCCGTTGCCGAAGTGATAGCCGCTGCGCATCCAGACGGCCGTCGTCGGAATGCCGCCGATTGCCGCCGAAAAGCTCGCGTTGGCGGCCACGCCCACGCCGAGCACTTTCCATCGATGCGCGCTCGAACGCGACGCTGCGTTCAAAATTAAAGGAGTTGCCATGTCGCCGCCCTTTTTTCAATTTGACTGAACCCAGTGTGAGGGCATACGATCGTCCTGAAAATAGCAAAGTTTTGCATCGATCGTTCGATAAAACAGGATTGTTGCCATGACTCAAACCACGTTCGACCTCGCGGTCCTTCGCAGCTTCGTCGCGGGCATGGACTTGGGAAGTTTCGCCAAGGCCGCAGACCGCGTCGGTCGCTCGACTTCCGCCGTCAGCGCGCAGATCCGCAAGCTGGAAGAGCAGGCGGGCACGCCGCTTTTTCGTAAATCGGGACGTGGGCTCGCGCTCACCGACGCGGGCGCGGTGATGCTCGCCTATGCGCGCCGTCTCGTCGAATTGAACGATGAAGCGGCGGTCGCGGTGCGCGGCGTCGATCTCGAAGGCTGGATACGGCTCGGTCTGCAGGAAGACTTCGGTGAAGTTCTGCTGCCGGAAGTGCTGGGCCGCTTTGCGCGGGCGCATCCAAAAGTGCGGATCGAAGCGCGGGTGGCGCGCAACACCGAATTGCTGGAGCGTATCGAGTCGGGTCAGCTCGATCTCGCGCTCGTCTGGGGCGCAGGCAGCGCAACCGACGTTGGCAACGCAACCAGCCTCCCTCAACCGATCGCCGCGCCGCCGATGCGCTGGATCGTGTCATCGACAGTACCGTGGCAGTTCGATCCGGACGAGCCGCTACCGTTGATCGCGTTCGACCGTCCGTGTCTCTTTCACAGCGCGGCGGCCGCAGCGCTGGATCGCGCGGGCATCAAGTGGCGCATCGCGTTCACGAGTCCGAGTCTGTCGGGATTGTGGGCGGCCGCCGCCGCAGGTCTCGGCGTGACGGTGCGCACGGCCTATGGCGTGCCAACCACGGTGCGCGCCCTCGAATGCGATGAGAGCGGCTTGCCGTCGCTGCCGTCGATTCCGCTCGCGCTGCATCGCGGAGCGGGCGCGGGATCGCCCGTGGTAGACCGGCTCGCGTCACTCGTGATGGACTCGGTGCGCGAGATGCACGCATCGACTCAAACCGTGGCGGCTTGAGCCTTCGCTCAACCGAGGCGCTTGTCGCGCTCGATCACCGCATACGCGCTGTGATTGTGGATCGACTCGAAGTTTTCGGCTTCGAGCACATAAGCGACGATGCGCGTATCGGCATTCAGCCGCGTGGCCACGTCGCGCACGAGGTCCTCGACGAACTTCGGATTTTCATACGCACGCTCGGTCACGAACTTTTCGTCGGGCCGCTTGAGCAAGCCCCACAATTCACACGACGCCTCTTCCTCGGCGATTCGCACCAGTTCTTCCACCGCGACTTCGCCCGCCAACTCCGCCGTGATGGTCACGTGCGAGCGCTGATTGTGCGCGCCGTACTGCGAAATCTTCTTCGAGCAAGGACAAAGGCTCGTAACGGGGACGAGCACTTTCATGGTCATGCGCGTTTCGCCGTCGCGCTTTTCAGCGATAAAGCTCACGTCGTAATCCAGGAGACTCTGCACGCCCGACACCGGCGCAGTCTTCATGACGAAGTAAGACAGAGTCACTTCGATACGGCCGGAATGCGCCTCCAGTTTCGTGAGCATCGAGACGAGCAGCGCACGCAGGGAAGTTTGATCGAGCGGCTCGCGATTTTCCTCGAGCAGCGCGACGAAACGCGACATATGCGTGCCCTTTTGCTCGGCGGGCAGATGCACGTCGAGATTCCATACGCCAACGCTCGGCTGCACGCCGTTTGCCGACCGCACCGACAACGGATGCCGCACTCCCTTCACGCCGACACGCGCAATGGCGATCTGACGCGTATCAGGCGTGCTTTGAACGTCGGGCATCACGAAGGCGGGATTCATCTGGTTCATTGATTCTTGTCCTTGGGCTCGCGCGGTCTTTCCTGAAAGCGCGCTTCATAACTCGTAAGCGAAAACGGCGCGGATTGCGGCCCGCGCCGTGTAGAGACTAAGTGCAAAGCACGGCGCGCCCCGAGCGCGCCGCGTCAGGCTGAAACGTCAGGCAACGCGCTTTTCCAGCTTGCCCGGCTGGGCGCTCACGACCGCGTTGAGAAAGCGCTCGCGAATAGACTTCGCGATACCCGCGCCGTCCAGACCGACGCTTGCAAGCAGCTTCGCGGGATCGCCGTGATCGATGAAGACGTCCGGCAAACCAAGCTGAAGCACGGGCTTCACGACCGAACTGGCCAGCAGCGCTTCGACGCATGCCGAACCCGCACCGCCCATGATCGCGCCTTCCTCGATGGTCACGAGCGCGTCGTGAGTGGCGGCGAGTTCGCGCAGCAAGTCGGCGTCGACAGGCTTCACGAAGCGCATGTTGGCCACCGTCAGATCCAACTCTTCGGCGGCAACGAGCGACGGCGCGACCATGGTGCCGAACGCGAGAACGGCGATGCGCTTGCCCGAGCCGAGTTTCTGCGACGACTCGCGGCGCACCTCGCCCTTGCCAAGCGGAATGGCGGTCATTTGCTTAACGGTTGCCACGCCCGTGCCCGCGCCACGCGGATACCGCACGGCTGTCGGGTTCGGCTGCTGAAGCGCGGTGTAGAGCATCTGACGGCATTCGTTTTCGTCGGATGCGGCCATCACCGTCATGTTCGGGATGCAGCGCAGGAACGCGAGGTCGTAATTGCCCGCGTGCGTCGCACCGTCCGCGCCGACGAGACCCGCGCGATCGATGGCGAACACCACTGGCAGATTCTGCAGCGCGACGTCGTGGATCAGCTGGTCGTACGCGCGCTGCAGGAAAGTCGAGTAGATGGCGACGACGGGCTTCATGCCGTCTGCAGCCAAGCCGCCCGCAAATGTCACCGCATGTTGCTCGGCGATGCCGACATCGTAATAACGATCCGGGAAGCGCTTTTCAAATTCGACCATGCCCGAGCCTTCGCGCATGGCAGGCGTGATGGCAACCACGCGCGAGTCTTGCGCGGCAGCGTCGCACAGCCATTCGCCGAACACCTGCGTGTAGGTTTTCTTCGAGGGCGCCGTCGATGGCTTGATGCCTTCGGCCGGATTGAATTTGCCGGGACCGTGATAGAGCACCGGATCGGCTTCGGCGAGCTTGTAGCCTTGGCCTTTCTTGGTCACGACGTGCAGGAATTGCGGACCACGCAGTTCCTTGATGTTCTGCAGCGTCGGAATGAGCGAATCGAGATCGTGACCGTCGATTGGCCCAATGTAGTTGAAGCCGAACTCTTCGAAGAGCGTGGCTGGCACGATCATGCCCTTCGCGTGCTCTTCGAGCTTGCGGGCGAGATCGAGCATGGGCGGCGCGACGCGCAGCACGCGTTCGACACCGGCGCGCGCGGCGGCGTAGAAGCGGCCCGACATCAGACGGGCGAGATGACGATTCAACGCGCCTACGGGCGGCGAGATCGACATGTCGTTGTCGTTGAGGATCACGAGCAAGGGCACGTCGTCGGCGACGCCGGCGTTGTTCATTGCCTCGAAGGCCATGCCCGCGGTCATCGCGCCGTCGCCGATCACGGCGATGGAATAGCGGTTGTCGCCCTGCAGCTTGTTGGCGATCGCCATGCCGAGCGCCGCCGATATCGACGTGCTCGAATGCGCCGTGCCGAACGTGTCGTACTCCGACTCGCTGCGGCGCGGGAAGCCCGAGATGCCGTTCAACTGACGCAACGAGTGCATCTGGTCGCGCCGGCCTGTCAGGATCTTGTGCGGATAGGTCTGATGGCCGACGTCCCAGACGATACGGTCATTCGGCGTATCGAATACGTAATGTAGCGCGATCGTCAGCTCTACCGTGCCGAGATTGGACGAGAGATGGCCGCCCGTCTGCGACACGCTGTCGAGCACGTAGGCCCGCAGTTCGTCGGCAAGCGGCTGCAGTTGGCGTCGATCGAGGGCGCGAAGGTCGGCCGGATCGTCGATGGTTTTCAGCAAGTCGTACATCGTCGTCCCATTTTAGGAAAACTGGCGTGATTCGTTCAACGCGGTCATTGCGCCGTGGGGTTCGTCACGCATTCAACGTTCAGTGCACCCGGTTCACAACCAGGTCGGCAAGTTCGGCCAGGCGCTGACCGCGCGCGCCGAACGGCTCTATTGCAGCGTGCGCATCGCGGCCGAGTTGCGCGGCGAGTTCGCGCGACGCGTCCAGCCCGATGATCGAAACATACGTGGGCTTGTCGTGCTGCGCATCCTTGCCCGCGGTCTTGCCAAGCGTGGCGGAGTCCGCCGTGACATCGAGGATATCGTCCACCACCTGAAACGCGAGGCCGACCGCGGCGGCGTATTGATCGAGCGCCGCAAGCGCCTTGGCGTCCGGACGTTCGCCTGCGAGCGCACCCATGCGCACCGAGGCGCGCAGCAACGCGCCCGTCTTCTTGCGATGCATGGTTTCGAGCTCCGGCCGCGACAGCTTGCGCCCGATGCTTTCGAGATCGATGGCCTGACCGCCCGCCATGCCGAGCGAGCCGCTTGCGAGCGCGAGTTCGCGCACGAGCGCGGCCTGCTGGGTATCGCTCAGACCATTGCCTTCGGATGTCAGCGCGACGAACGCCTGCGACTGCAACGCGTCGCCGACGAGCAGTGCCGTCGCTTCGTCATATTGCACGTGTACCGTGGGCTTGCCGCGACGCAACGCGTCGTCGTCCATTGCGGGCATATCGTCATGCACGAGCGAATAGACGTGAATCATTTCGAGCGCCGCGCTTGCCGCTTCGACGGCCGGCGCGCTCGCGTGGGTCAGTTCGCCCGCAGCGTGCACGAGAAGCGGCCGCACACGCTTGCCGCCGCCCAGCACCGCGTACCGCATGGCTTCGTGCAGACGCGCCGGCGCGATGTCCGTGCCCGGCAGATAGTGCTCCAGCGCGGTCTCGACGCGATCGAGCGTGGCACGCATCCATTGTTTGAAGCTCATAGGTCGTCGTCCCCTCGGTCGTTGGTGGCTCCTGCACCCTGGGTCGCGCGCTGTACCTCGGCGGGCAGCGGCTTGAGCGTCTCGCCATCGAGCACGCGCACCTGCTGCTCGACTTTTTCGAGCTGTTGTTGGCAAAAGCCCACAAGCGCGGCGCCGCGCCGGTATGCCGCGAGCGACTCCTCGAGACTCAGCGCGCCCGCTTCCATGCGGCCGACGAGTGATTCGAGTTCCGCGAGCGCTGTTTCGTAGTTTTCCGGAAGCGGCGCGGCGTCTGTGGCAAGCGCGCCTGCACCGGTTTCTTCGCGTGTATCGGGGACAGCGGTCTTCGCCATGAATCGTGGATGTGCAAATGTATTTTGGAACCAAGTCGCACATTCTACGGCAAAAGCCAGTTTTTCGACCCGAAACACGTCCGTCGCAAAGCGTGGAGACGGCTAAACCTTGAGCTTGCGCCACAGCCGCCCGGCGTAGGGACGCGACCCCCCGCGCCGGCTTTGAACGGAACTCCTGCAACAATTTATACCCAAATCAAGACCTTATACGCCCGAGTGTGGCGGATTTCGGTATAATCGCGGGCTCCCTAAATCGAATCTTCGATGGTTGGGTTGTTCACTGCTTTCACGTCTTAACGGGAGTGGGAATGTCCAATCTGAGCAATGCATTGCAACTGAATGCCATTCACAGTCAGTTGCCAGTCACGGCTTACTTTGACGAAGCGCTTCTTACGCGCGAAATCGAAACACTTTTCAAGCTTGGTCCACGCTACGTCGGGCATGAACTCATGGTTCCCGAAGCGGGAAACTATTTCGCGCTTCCTGGCGAGGGCGAAGGGCGCGTGCTCGTGCGCAATCAGCAGTCGAATATCGAATTGCTGTCGAACGTGTGCCGCCATCGCCAGGCAATCATGCTGAACGGTCGCGGCAGCGCGGACAACATCGTCTGCCCGCTGCATCGCTGGACGTACGATCTGAACGGCCAGTTGCTCGGCGCGCCGCATTTCGCCGACAAGCCCTGCTTGAATCTCGGCGCCACGCCGCTGCAAAACTGGCAAGGCCTTCTCTTCGAGGCCGCGGGTCGCAATGTCGCGGCCGATCTCGCGAAACTCGGCACGGCGCGTCATTTCGACTTTTCGGGCTATATGTTCGATCACGTCGAAGTGCACGAGTGCAACTACAACTGGAAGTCCTTCATCGAGGTTTATCTGGAGGACTATCACGTCGCGCCGTTCCATCCGGGACTCGGCAGCTTCGTGTCGTGCGACAACCTCGAGTGGGAATTCGGCGACTGGTACAGCGTCCAGACCGTCGGCGTGCACAAAAATCTGGAGAAGCCGGGCAGCCCGACGTATCGCAAGTGGCACGACGAAGTCCTGCGCTTCCGTAACGGTACGCCGCCCGAATTCGGCGCCATCTGGATGGTGTATTACCCCGGTCTCATGATCGAGTGGTATCCGCACGTGCTGGTGGTCTCGTGGCTGATCCCGCAGGGCACGCAGAAGACGACCAACATCGTCGAGTTCTACTATCCCGAGGAGATTGCGCTTTTCGAGCGCGAGTTCATCGAGGCGGAACGTGCGGCCTATATGGAAACCGCGCGTGAGGACGATGAAATCGCCGAACGCATGGACGCCGGCCGGCGCGCGCTCATGTCGCGTGGCGAGAATCAGGTCGGGCCGTATCAGAGTCCGATGGAATCCGGCATGCAGCATTTCCACGAGTTTCTGCGGCATCAGCTCGGGGCTATCTGAACGCCGTTCGGCTATCGCGCGGGAATCATGAAAAGGCGGGCTTTCGAGTCCGCCTTTTTGTTTAGACTAGCTGTATCCCACTTCACGCGCGCGGCGATTGACACGACCGGGCGCGGACGCTTTGCAAGGGATCGGGGTCGCGCGCCGAAGCGCACACTCTGTCCGACACAGGAGCCGTCATGCCGCACACCCACTACACCACGCTCATCTCGGCGACGAATCTTGCCGAACGGCTCGCCGCCGCGCCCGGCAGCGTGCTCGTGTTCGATTGCCGATTCGACCTTGCCGCGCCTGAATCCGGCGCAGCGGCTTATGCCCAAGGTCATATTCCGGGCGCGCACTATCTTCATCTCGACCGCGACTTGTCCGGCGTCAAGACGGGGTCGAACGGACGCCATCCGTTGCCCGAACGCGGCGCGCTCGTCGAAAAACTCGCGAGCTTCGGGCTAAACGAAGGCCAGCAAGTCGTCGCCTACGACGCGCAAGGCGGCATGTACGCGTCGCGTTTGTGGTGGCTCCTGCGTTGGCTCGGTCACGATTCCGTCGCGCTGATCGACGGCGGTTTGCCCGCGTGGGAGGCAGCAGGTCAGCCACTCGATACCGCCGCGCCGCAAAAGACAGACGGCACGTTCAAGGCCGCCGCGCCGCTTGCCGTCACCATCGATGCTCCGGCGATCGAACGCAGCATCGGCACGCGCGACCATCTGCTAATCGATGCGCGCGCCGCGGACCGGTATCGCGGCGAGAACGAGACGCTCGATCCCGTCGGCGGTCACATTCCCGGCGCGCTGAATCGCTTCTTCAAGGACAATTTGACGCCGGAAGGCCGCTTCAAGACCGCGCACGAATTACGCGATGCGTTCGGCTCGCTGATCGGCGCCACGCCCACCGACCGCATCGTGCTGCAATGCGGCTCGGGCGTGACGGCATGTCATAACGCGCTCGCCATGGAGATTGCCGGTCTGCACGGCGCGGCGTTGTATCCGGGATCGTGGAGCGAATGGAGCGCCGATCCGGGCAGGCCCGTTGCGACCGGCGCGAAACCTTGAGGCTCGTAAAGCCCCGTCACTTGACGCCGTGCTCGCGGAACCACGCGAGCGCGCGCTTCCAGCCATCCTCCGCGTCTTCCTTGCGATAGCTCGGCCGATAATCCGCGAAGAACGCGTGCGGCGCGTCGTCATACACGACGATCTGCGACTCCCGCGCCTTCGGCTGGCCATTCGCCACGGCCTGCTTCATCTTTTCGAGCGTGTCCTGCGGAATGCTCTGATCCTGCCGGCCGTATAGCCCGAGCACAGGCACATTGAGCTCGGCCGCGTTGTCGATCGGGTTGCTCGGCGTGTTCGCCGTCTTGTTCCCCGTGACGCGCCCGTACCATGCAACCGCCGCCTTCACGTGCGGATTGTGCTCCGCATAAAGCCACGTAATGCGCCCGCCCCAGCAGAACCCGGTGATACCTAGCCGCTTCAGATCGCCGCCGTGCTCGCCCGCCCATTTGACAGTTTCGTCGATGTCCGAGATCACTTGCGAGTCAGGCACCTTCGAGACGAGCTGCTCGTTGAGAAGCTGCATGGACTTGTACGCCGAGGCATCGCCCTGACGCGTGTAGAGATCCGGCGCGATGGCAAGATAGCCTTGCTTGGCGAAGCGCCGGCAGACATCGGCGATATGCTCGTGCACCCCGAAAATCTCGTGGATCACGATGACGACCGGCAGATGCGTCTTGCCCTTCGGCTGCGCGCGATACGCCGGCACGAGCACGCCATCCGCGCCGCGCACGCCCACGGCGCCGGCTTCGAGACCGGCGTCATCGGTATGAATGGTTTGTGCCGACACGGGCAGCACGCACGCTGCGAAGCCTGTGCCGAAAGCTGCCTTGATGAAGTTGCGACGGTCGAACGGAACGTGGGGAATGAGGCTGTCGACTTCAGGGGTAAGCATGCAAAGCTCCCGCGGCAAGCGCCGGCAGGCGTCGATTCGCGCGGCCGGCGGCATGGATTCTGGAACCGCGCGAGCGTGTTCAAGGCTCCACGACGCGCGGCGCTGTACGACTCCCAAGCGAACGCGCCCGACATATCACAAGGCGCGCCGCTCATTCTAAACAGCTTTGCAGCGTCGATGCAGCTCAGTGCAGCTTGACGCGCGGCGCGGTGGACCGGCGCAGCCAGTGCGCGATGGTGTCGAGCACCATGCGCGCGTAGCCGTGGAGCGCGGCGATATGCAGCCGATACAGCGACATGTACATGAAGCGCGCGAAGAGGCCTTCGATCATCATGTTGCCGCCGATGAGCCCGCCCATCAGGCTGCCGACCGCGCTATAGCGACCGAGCGACACGAGCGAACCGAAATCGCGGTACGTATATTCCGGCAGCGATTTGCCGTTCATGCGGCGCTCGAAAGCCTTGAAGAGAAAGCTCGCCTGCTGATGCGCCGCCTGCGCGCGCGGCGGCACACCGCGCTCGTTGCCGGGCCACGGACACGCGGCGCAATCGCCCAGGGCGAATATGTTGTCGTCGGCTTCCGTTTGCAGCGTGCGGCGCACGACGAGCTGTCCGAGACGATTGGTCGGCAAGCCGTCGAGCTGCGAGAGAATGGCCGGCGCCTTGATGCCCGCCGCCCACACCGTGAGGTCCACGCGAATGGTCTTGCCGCTCGCCGTGCGAATGGAATCGCGCGAGACTTCCGCGACGGTTTCGCCCGTCATCAAGGACACGCCCAGCTTCGTCAATAGCTCGGCCGTCGCGGTCGATACGGTGTCGCGCAGCGCGGGCAGAATGCGCGGCCCCGCTTCGATCAGCACGATACCGATGTCGTGCTTCGGATCCAGCTTGTGCAAACCGTACGCGGAAAGCACGTGCGCCGTGTTGCGCAGTTCCGCCGACAATTCCACGCCCGTCGCACCCGCGCCGACGATCGCCACCTGAATGCGCGGCGCGTTCAGCGAACCGAGCGGCACGGGCGGCCCTTCGGAATCGTCGATGCCCGCCGCCACCGGTTCCGGCGCGAAGTGCTCGGCGCGCATGCATGCCGCGATGAGCCGCTTGCGAAAGAGCTCGGCCTGGCCAACTGTATCGAGCGCGATGGAATGTTGCTGCGCGCCTTCGACGCCAAAGAAATGCGTCGTGCTGCCGATGGCGATGACGAGCGTGTCGTACTCCAGCTCGCGCTGCGGCAAGACCTCGCCCGCTTCGTCGTCGCGCAACGCGCTGATGGTAATGCGTTTTGTCGCGCGGTTCAGCGCGATCAACTCGCCCTGCTGAAACTCGAAGCCGTGCCACATGGCCTGCGCGGCGTATTCGAGTTCCTGCGTGAACGGGTCCATGCTGCCTGCGGCCACTTCATGCAGAAGCGGCTTCCAGATATGCGTGGGATTACGGTCCACGAGCGTGACTTGCGCACGCGGTGCCGTTTTACTGTCCGTCGTACCGAAACGGTCGCCGAGACGAGTCGCCAATTCGAGACCGCCGGCCCCTCCGCCGACGATGATGAATCGATGCATAAAGCTCTCCCGAATTTTTCTCCGCACGCGGAGTAATCAACTTACCGAGCCTCGGACCGCACGTACGTTCGACGACATGTCGGCCCGATGTCTCACCTTCCAAAAACCATTCTGCTTGAACGCGCGGCGCACTTGCAATGGCCGGCCTCGCATGTCCGGCATTCAGCGCGCTCTTTTTGCTCAGTGTGCTTCTTCCCAGTTATTGCCGACGCCCACCTCAGCCACGAGCGGCACGTTCAGCTTGGCGACGCCACACATCAATTCGGGTAAGCGCTTCCTGACTTCGGGCAGTTCCTCTTCGGGAACTTCGAGCACGAGTTCATCGTGTACCTGCATGATCATCTTCGCGTGGATATTCGTAGCCTCGATCCAGTCCTGCACCGCGATCATCGACAACTTGATGAGATCAGCGGCCGTTCCCTGCATGGGCGCGTTGATGGCCGCGCGTTCGGCCGCCTGACGACGCGGACCACTGCCGCCGTTGATCTCCGGCAGCCACAGACGCCGGCCGAACACGGTCTCCACGTAGCCGTTCATCTTCGCGGTCACGCGTGTGCGCTCCATGTAGTCGGCAACGCCCGGATAACGCGCGAAATAGCGGTCGATATAAAGCTTCGCCGCGTCGCGCGTGATGCCGAGATTCGACGCGAGCCCGAACGAACTCATGCCATAGATCAAGCCGAAATTGATCACCTTGGCGATACGACGCTGGTCGTTCGACACTTCGATCGGCGTCACGCCGAACACTTCCGACGCGGTCGCGCGGTGCACGTCCTCGCCTTCCTTGAACGCGCGCAACAACGATTCGTCACCCGAGATATGCGCCATGATGCGCAGCTCGATCTGCGAGTAATCCGCCGATACGATCTTGCAACCCGGCGGCGCGATGAACGCCTCGCGGATGCGCCGGCCTTCGCCCGTTCGCACCGGGATGTTCTGCAAGTTCGGCTCGTTCGACGACAAGCGCCCTGTCACCGCGACAGCCTGCGCATAGTTCGTATGCACGCGTCCCGTCGATGCATTCACCATGCGCGGCAGCTTGTCCGTATAAGTGGACTTGAGCTTCGACAGCCCGCGATGTTCGAGCAGCACCTTCGGCAGCGGATAATCCTCGGCGAGTTTTTGCAGCACTTCTTCGTCGGTGGAAGGCGCGCCGCTCGGCGTCTTCTTCACCACCGGCAGTTCGAGTTTCTCGAAGAATATCTGTCCGATCTGCTTGGGCGACCCGAGATTGAATTCGCCGCCCGCCAGTTCATAGGCTTCCGTTTGCAAGTCGATCAGCCGTTTGGCGATCTCGTTGCTCTGCGTGTCGAGCTTCGCGCGATCGATCAGCACGCCGTTGCGCTCCATCTTGCGCAACACGCGCGAAGTCGGCAATTCGATCTCGCGATATACCTTCAACAAGCCCTCTTCCTGCACGACTTGCGGGTAAAGCGCCTGATGCAGACGCAATGTGATGTCCGCATCTTCGGCGGCATACTCGGCGGCTTTGTCGAGCGCGACTTCGTCGAAACCGATTTGCGACGCGCCCTTGCCCGCGACGTCCTCGTATTTGATGGTCTTCACGCCCAAGTGCCGCAGCGCGAGGTTGTCCATGTCATGCGGCCGATGCGACTCCAGCACGTACGACTGCAACAACGTGTCATGCTCGACGCCGCGCATGACGATGCCGTAATTGGCGAGCACCTGCTCATCGTATTTCAGATGCTGGCCGACCTTCTTCTTCGTTTCGTCTTCGAGCCACGGCTTGAGCTTCGCGAGCACTTCATCGCGCGGCAGTTGCACGGGTGCGTCCGGCCCGCGATGCGCGAGCGGAACATATGCGGCATGACCCGGTTCGACCGAGATGGACAAGCCGACGATTTGCGCGGTCATCGGGTCGAGCGCGGTGGTTTCGGTATCGAACGAAGTGATCTCGGCGGCATCGATGCGTTCGAGCCACGCGCCGAACTGTTCCCACGTCTGCACCGTCTCGTAGTGGTGGACGATCTCCGTGACTTCGGCCGGCGGCGTGTCGGTCGGGCCTTCGACGGCATCCGCGATTTCGACTTCGCGCAGCCAAGTCTTGAAGCCGTGACGCAGGAACACGTCGCGCAACTCGTCGCGCGACTCGGGACGGCTTTCGAGCGTTTCGTCGATCGACGCGATCTGCGACGCCAGGTCGCATTCCGTGTGTACGGTAACGAGCTTGCGAGCCATGGGCAGGAAGTCCAGAGCCTTGCGCAGATTGTCTCCTACCGCACCTTTGATCTCGCCCGCATGTTCTACGATGCCATCAAGGGAGTCGTATTGCGTGAGCCACTTGAGCGCAGTCTTGGGACCGCACTTTTCGACGCCCGGCACGTTATCGACCGTATCGCCGATGAGCGAAAGATAATCGACGATACGTTCCGGCGGCACGCCGAACTTGGCGACGACGCCGGCGCGATCGAGCGTTTCGTTGGTCATCGTATTGATGAGGGTGACATGATCCGTCACGAGTTGAGCCAGATCCTTGTCGCCCGTCGAGACGATCACTTTCATGCCGCGCTTTTCGGCCTGAGCCGCGAGCGTGCCGATGACGTCGTCGGCTTCGACGCCTTCGATCATCACGAGCGGCCAGCCGAGCGCACGCACGGCGACGTGAATAGGCTCGATCTGCTTCGAAAGGTCTTCGGGCATGGAAGGCCGGTTGGCCTTGTAGTCGGCGTACCAGTCGTCGCGAAACGTCTTGCCTTTGGCGTCGAAGACGCACGCGCTATACTCTGCATTGGTTTCACGCCTAAGGCGTCGCAGCATGTTGATCATTCCATACAGTGCGCCGGTCGGCCCGCCGTCGGGGCCGCGCAGGTCAGGCATGGCATGGTAAGCCCGGTACAAGTAGCTAGAACCGTCGACCAATAGCAGGGTCTTACCTTCAAGACTTCGTTCTTCAGGCATTATGAACAAGAGAAAAGTGATTCCGAGTCTGCGATCGCTCGCAGATCAAGAGCGCGCGACGGCCAAAAAGGCTCGCGCATCGTGGCAGATGTTCACGATTATGGCAGAGTTTATCGAGGCTACCGAGTACCTCTCGGAGATCCGTCCTGCCATCAGCATCTACGGTTCCGCGCGTCTCAAACCCGAGTCGCCGTACTATCAGCGGACCATTGAAATCGCGCAAAAATTCTCCGATGCAGGCTTTGCCGTGATCTCCGGCGGCGGTCCCGGCATCATGGAAGCAGCCAATAAAGGCGCGCATGCGGGCAAGTCGCCGTCGGTGGGTCTCAACATCGAATTGCCGCACGAGCAGTCGGGCAATCAATGGCAGGACATCTCGCTGCGCTTCCGTCACTTCTTCACGCGCAAGGTCACGTTCGTCAAGAATTCGGATGCGGTCGTCGTGATGCCGGGCGGCTTCGGCACGCTTGACGAACTGGCCGAAGTGCTCACGCTCATTCAGACCAAGAAGTCGCGCCACGTGCCTATCGTGCTGGTGGGCGCCGAATTTTGGGCCGGCTTGCTCGACTGGTTCAAGAACACGCTGTTGACCAATGGCGTCATCGGCGAAAAAGATCTTGGACTCATGCAAGTGATCGACGACCCCGATCAAGTGCTCGATGCGGTGCTGCGCTTCTATGAAGATCGCGAAGGCGCAGCAGAGCAACCGGCGGAAGGTAAGTCGGATGAGGACCGGATGTTTTATTTGTGATTCGAAGGCTGTCGGGCGAGCGGAATCGCTATCTTCCCTCTCGCCCTTTCCCCTCTATCGCCTCATTCACGAGCAGCATCTCTCTGACACACGCCCATAAAGCGTAGTCTTCCGAATCGAATACTGGAGTTTGCCGGCGCCCGCATAGGCGTTCGCTGTCGAGCCGCTGCATGGCGCATCGCAATCTTCAGCCACGCACGAGCCGCCTTGAAGAAGACCGCCCGCTTCGCTTCTTCGCGTTTCGACGTCTCACTGAAACGCCACCTCCGCAAAGCTGCGCAACTTCCGGCTGTGCAACCGCGACAGGCCATTCATGCGCAGCAGTTCCATTGCCTTCACGCCGATCTGCAAATGCTGATCCACTTGCGCACGATAAAACTGATCGGCCATGCCCGGCAGCTTGAGTTCGCCATGCAGCGGCTTGTCCGACACGCATAGCAACGTCCCATAAGGCACGCGGAACCGGAAGCCGTTCGCGGCGATGGTCGCGCTTTCCATATCGAGCGCGATCGCGCGGCTTTGCGACAGCCGCTGCACCGGCTCGCGATGATCGCGCAATTCCCAATTCCGGTTGTCCACACTCGCGACGGTGCCCGTGCGCATTACGCGCTTCAGTTCCACGCCTTCGAGTTGTGTCACCTGCGCCACGGCCTTCTCGAGCGCGACCTGCACTTCCGCCAGCGCGGGAATCGGCACCCACAGCGGCAGGTCGTCATCCAGTACGTGATCCTCGCGCACATAGCCGTGCGCCAGCACGTAATCGCCCAGACGCTGTGTGTTCCGCAAGCCCGCGCAATGCCCGAGCATGACCCACGCGTGCGGACGCAGCACCGCGATGTGATCCGTGATGGTCTTTGCGTTCGACGGTCCCACGCCGATGTTCACCATCGTGATGCCGCTGCCATCCGCGCGCTTCAGGTGATACGCGGGCATCTGCGGCAGACGCGCGATTGGCGCGCCTTCCTCCGGTTGCTCGCCGAGATTGGCGTTGTAGGTGACGACATCGCCCGGTTCGACGAACGACGAATACTCGCTGCGATACGCGCGCGTTTCCTCGTCATCCGCGCGCGACATCAGCGTGCGGCCGAGCTTCACGAACTCGTCGATATAGAACTGATAGTTCGTATAAAGCACGTAGTTCTGAAAATGCGTGGGCGAAGTCGCCGTGTAGTGCCGCAGCCGATGCAGCGAAAAATCCACCCGCGCCGCCGTGAAGAGCGCAAGCGGATGAGGCTCGCCCGCGGCGGGCTGATACGTGCCGTTCACGATGCGATCGTCGAGCAGCGCGAGGTCCGGGGTATCGAAGACATTGCGCATGGCGAGCAGGCGATCACGGTCGAGATCGCCTTCGAGATGGATGCCTTCGGCGAACGCGAAGTGAATAGGAATGGGTTGCGCCGACACGCCCACTTCAATGCCCACATGATGGTTCTTCGTCAAGAGCCGCAACTGCTCGCGATAATAATCGCCGAAGAGATCCGGACGCGTGAGCGTAGTCTCGAAGATGCCGGGCCCGGCGACGAAACCATACGAGCGCCGCGAGTCGATCTGCGTGTTGAGCTCGGTACGCACGCGCACGAACGGATAGCACGCGCGCACGCGATGCGTGAACTGCTCGTTACGCCGATACCGCGCGAACGCGTCGCGCAGGAAAGCGGTGTTGGCTTCGTAGATGGCGGAGACCCGCGAGACGGCGGCTGCGGGGTCGTCGAATGATTCGGTCGGGAAGTCGTTTGCAGGCGTTCCCTGAGTGGTCTGAGTCCGGTCGTTTGTCATGATCTTGTATGCGTGTCTGATGCCCTCGTAGTCATCGACATTAACACGGAAGCATGCAAGAACCATGAAGCCCCCGCGCCGCGCAAGTGCGTGCGAACACGGCGCGCAACAGCTTTTTGAACGTTCCGGCCGAAATCCGCGAAGCAGCGCAAAATAAGGCGTTGCGCCGGCATGGGGTTCGCGTTTTGCTAGAATCCGGCCATCGCCTGGAGAACTGACATGAAGCCGCTCTATTTCGCCGCCGCCGCGGCCGTCCTTGCCGTCGCAAGTGTAGGCGCCACGGCGCAAACCCTCCAGGCCGAGCAGGCGGGCGCACAGCCACAAATGTCGCAGGAAGAAGCCGCTGGCCTGCCTGATCTGAAGGCCATCAACCGCCCGCCCGCGAACGCGAGTTCGAAGGTCGAAATTTCGCCGCCGCGCATGCCGAGCTTCCACGAACTCAGCACCAACGGCACCGAGATCACCGAGTATCGCGACAAGGGCAAGCCCGTCGAGATCAACGTGCATTCCAACTTCGGCACGCGCTATCAGATGAGTTCGCCTTACGACACCTCGCCGCAAGTCCGCGATAACGGCAAGGCAAGCACGCGCCTGCCATCGGTGAGCGTGCGCTACTGATCCACGGGTCGATTTGCGCCCGCTCGTCTGAGCGGGCGTCTCCACGCAGTGCTCACGCGACTGCGCCGTTCACCGGCCCGCCACGGGCTTCTCAACCTGACCCAAGTTTCTGCATGGCCGTATTCACCCCCGTCTCTGACGCCGAACTCGGCGATTGGCTGCAACACTACGATCTCGGCGATGTCGTCGAATTGCGCGGCATCCAGTCGGGCATCGAGAACAGCAACTTTTTTCTCACGACCACGCGCGGCGAATACGTGCTCACGATCTTCGAGAATCTCACGGCGACGCAACTGCCGTTCTATCTCGATCTGATGCGCCATCTGGCGGCGCATCGCGTGCCGGTTCCCGATCCCATGCCGCGCAGCGACGGCTCTCTCTTCGGCATGCTGCACGGCAAGCCCGCTGCCATCGTCACGAAACTCGAAGGCGCGCCGGAACTCAAGCCGACGCCCGCGCATTGCATCGAAGTCGGTCAGATGCTCGCGCGCATGCATCTCGCCGGGCGCGATTTTCCGCGGCATCAGCCGAACTTGCGCAGCCTCGCGTGGTGGCAGGAGAACTTGCCGGCCATCGTTGACTTCCTGAGCGCGCCGCAGCGCGAACTGATCGAATCCGAGCTTGTGCATCAGGCCGCGTTTTTCACGTCGGCGGACTACGCCGCGCTGCCGGACGGGCCGTGCCACTGCGATCTGTTTCGCGACAATGTGCTGTTCGCGCCGGGCCGCGATCACGCACGGCTCGGCGGGTTCTTCGACTTCTACTTCGCGGGCGTCGACAAGTGGCTCTTCGACGTCGCCGTGACCGTGAACGACTGGTGCGTCGATCTCGAAAGCGGCGCGCTCGACCCCGCGCGTGTCGACGCGATGTTGCGCGCTTATCAAACCGTGCGCCCCTTCACGCCCGCCGAGGAACGCCACTGGAACGACATGCTGCGCGCCGGCGCCATGCGCTTCTGGGTCTCGCGCCTGTACGATTTTTACCGTCCGCGCGAAGCGCAGATGTTGAAACCGCACGATCCCGGCCATTTCGAACGCATTCTGCGCGAGCGCGTCAAAGCCGCTGCCAGCCTCAATCAGTAACCTTCCACTCTGCTCATGCGACTGATCGAAGTTCCCGCCAAGACCGGCTATGTATGGTTCCGCCAGGGCATCTGGCTGTTCCGCCGCAATCCGTTTGCGTTCCTCACCGTGTTCTTCGCTTATCTGTTCGTGATGACGCTGATTTCGCGCGTGCCGCTCATTGGACCGTTGCTGCCGTTGCTGTTCATTCCGGGCATCGCGGTGGGTTTCATGGCCGCCTGCCGCGACACCATCGCAGGCAAGCCCGTTTGGCCGACCGTTCTCGTCGATGGCTTCCGCTCCTACGGCACCGTGGTCGCGCGCCGTCTGCTCGCGCTCGGCGCGATCTACGTCGTGGCGATGGCAGTGATCTTCGCGGCATCGGCACTGGTCGACGGCGGCACGCTGCTCGGCCTGATGATGGGCGACGGCCCCGCCGGCGACCCCGAAACCGTGGCCGCGAGCTTCAGCCCGCTCGCCGTGCTGGTGGCGATGGCCTGCTACATCCCAGTGGCCATGCTGTTCTGGTTCGCGCCCATTCTCGTTGCATGGCACGACGTGACGCCCGCGAAGGCGCTGTTCTTCAGCCTCGTGTCGTGCTGGCGCAATCGCGGCGCCTTCGTGCTTTACGGCGTGTTGTGGATTGCCGTGGCGCTTGCCGTATCGTTCGGCCTGACCGCGCTGATGCAGGCGCTCGGCGTGAGTCAGGAGATGGCGTTGGCGGTGCTCATGCCCGCGTCGATTCTCGTCACGACCGCGCTCTACTGCTCGTTCTATGCGACCTATCGCGGCTGCTTCGGCGTGCAGTCGCCGGACACGCCGGATATGCCGAATGCATCGGACACACCGGGCATCTGATGCCCCGAATCCTCGCGCGCGAAGCGTTTTCCGTACACTAACGTCATTGGCCGATACGGCCTTTTGCGGCGCCTCGCCATGACCTCGCCCGACGACTTCCCGCTCGAACTCGATCAGCAAATCTGCTTCGCGCTCTATTCGACATCGCTCGCGATGACGAAAACCTACAAGCCGATGCTCGACAAACTCGGCCTCACCTATCCGCAGTATCTGGCGATGCTGGTGCTGTGGGAAAGCGACAATCTCACCGTGAAGGAAATCGCCGCGCGCCTGTCGCTCGATTCCGCCACGCTCACGCCGCTGCTCAAGCGCCTGGAGGCGCAGGGGTACGTTGTGCGCATGCGCGGCGTCGAGGATGAACGGCAGGTGCATGTGCGCTTGACGGCGCAAGGCCGGTCGCTGCGGCAATCCGCGCGTGCCATTCCGCCTGAGATCTTTTGCGCGGCTGGATCGGATGTCGACGAATTAGTGCGCCTGCGCAGCGATCTGGTCAGGCTGCGCGCATCGCTCAACGAGTATCTAGAACGCTGATAGCCATTCCCTAATCGCATCTTGACCAAAATTTAATTTGCACGCTAATAATTAGCGCGATATATTTCTATCCGTGGTCGACGCAACGATGACCCGACAGTCAAGTCCAACCCTTCCGCGCCGAACACGGCGACGAATTCAAGGAGAAAAACGATGAGCATCCTGTACAAGGCAACCGCGACGAGCACCGGTGGACGCGAAGGACGCGCGGTGTCATCCGACGAACAACTGAACGTGAAGTTGAGCGCACCGAAGGCCTTGGGCGGTACGGGCGCGGAAGGAACGAATCCGGAACAATTGTTCGCGGCGGGCTACTCGGCGTGTTTTCTTTCCGCGATGAAATTCGTCGCCGGCCAGCAAAAGGGCACGGTTCCGGCGGATACGACAGTCACCGCCGACGTAAGCGTCGGCCCGAACGATGCGGGCGGCTTTGCGCTGGATATCGAATTGCGCATCGCGCTGCCGGGACTTGACCGAGCGGAAGCACAAGCGCTCGTCGATGCGGCTCACAAGGTCTGCCCGTATTCGAACGCGACACGCAACAACGTCGATGTGCGCGTGAAGCTCGTCTGAGCGAGTCGAACAAAAAGAAAATGCCGGCTCACAAAGCCGGCATTTTCTTGGGCGTTGCAAATGAAAAGAGCCGCTGGACAATCCAGCGGCTCTTTTATTAACGCTCTGAAAGCATACTGCTTAGTTTGCCATCCACGTCGGATGACGCGTGCCAGCGCGCTGATCCAGGCGCTTCATGCGATATTCGAGATCGTAAATATCGGTGGCTTCGGCCAAATATGCGTCGTCGCGTTCGCGATCGCGTTGGTCGGCGGACTTCGTCAGAAACAGGAAAATGCGGCTGAGCAGGAACATGGTGGGCCTCGCTTGGGTACTGGGGTAACTACCTATGCATGTAACTATAGGGTAATCCCTGATCCGACGCAAGTCTTTTCGGCTAGATTCCTGATACTAAAGACTAATTTGCAACACTTGGAAATGTCGCGCGGACTGCTTTAAGCAACGAAAGCCGCGCGCGCGGACTCGCTGGAACGGCGTTGATGTTTGAAGAACTCCCACATCACGGCTGACGAGTCCGGACCCTTGGCTGAATGGAAAGCCACGGTATCGTCGCCGCCCGCCCACGCGTGGCCCAATCCGCGAACGACCACGCTCTTGACGACGCGTCGGCCATTCTTGAAGTAGTCGCGCACGACGCCATCCGCTTGCTTCTCTTCACGCAATTCGCCTGCGCGCGGAGCACCGGCGGCATCGACGAAACCGTTGAGACGCAAAAATTGTTGCGTCAATTGTTCGGCGTTGGACGGCGACACGACTGAATCCAGTTCGCCGTGAACGATGATCGCCGGCATTCCGGGATATTCGCGCGTGTCGACGGCAGCATCGACGAGCGTGACGGGGTCGTTGCGACTGCCGCGACGCATGACATCCATCGCGCCGATTGCCGAACTGGCCTCGCCGAACACTACCCCAGAGTGCAAGCCGACAGCGGCGAACAGTTGCGGATATCGCACCGCTAACAAGGCGGACATGCCAGCACCCGCCGACATGCCGGCGAGATAGACGCGCTCGGCGTCGAAACCATGCTCGGCGACGACCGCCTTGACCAGCGATACGATCGACGCCGCCTCGCCGCCGCCTCCATTGCCGGACGCGTCGTACCAGCGCCAGCAACGATGCGCATGATCATGCTTAGACTGTTCGGGATACAGCACGGCGAAACCAAACTTGTCGGCGAGAAGATTGAGGCGCGTTCCTTGCGCAAAATCATCGGCATTCTGCTGACAGCCATGCAACATGACGACGAGCGGCGCGCGTTCGAGTTCGGCTTGCGGCGGCGTGTACAGCGCGTACGAAACATGGTTGACGAAGCGTCCACCCGTCGGCGGCGCGGAATGATAGGAACGCATCCACTTTCCCAAAGCCCAGGCGGACGCGCGCGGACGAACTCGCGACTCCCGCGCCGTCGGCTGCGCACCAACGCCTGAGCCACTGCGCACAGTGGCTGCCCTGGTAGCAGCACCCGACTTGAGTTTTGTCTTGACGCTTTTCGGTCGGGCTGGCTTTGTTGAGGGACGCGACTTCGGCACACACAAGGGTTCGACTTGACTGGCGACCAGGCGTCTCAAGCCACGCAACCAGAGCTTGGTAAGGCTTTTCGACATTTGGCTGGGTCCTCTACAAATAAGCGAATCAGAAGGCACTCTGTTTTGATGATGACAAGACGTGCCCAGTTGTGCATCGCACAATAACATCAAAAAGACGGTTTCGAGCGACTCGAAAACTCATTTATCGGGACGAATTGCAGGGCAATCAAGGCGAAAGAGAATTTTTAACCGAAGTTACACGACGTAACTGACATCATCTTTTCGGCCGAGTCGCATAATTAGGGATTGTCCCAGCAGGTATACTCCAAGGTCTTCTCCACGCAGTCGTGACAGCCGGTGCGAGATGCACGCTTCATGTCGCACTGCAGCAACCTCTATTCCCAAGCTCTGCAAATGAACCTTGTTCCATCAGCCTCAACCTGGTTTTTCGTTACCGCTTTCGGCAGCGTCGGCGTCATGGCGCCGTTGGCGGTCGTGGTTGCGGCGTGGCTCGCCGTCGGCTACCGATGGAAATACGCGTGCGCGTGGCTCGGGTTGCTCGGTGTTGCCAGCGGACTCGTGGCGTTGAGCAAGATCGCGTTTATCGGTTGGGGAATCGGCGTGCGCGATCTGGATTTCACCGGCATCAGCGGTCATGCGTTGATGTCGACGGCTGTACTGCCGGTTGCGCTATTCGTCGCCGCGTTGTCGATGCGCGCGTCGTTGCGCGTCACAGCGATCGTGCTGGGACTTGTTATCGGTGTAATGGTGGGCGTGTCGCGTGTCGTGCTGAACGCGCATTCGATCTCGGAAGTGGTCGCGGGAGGTTTGCTTGGCGCAGTGGTGGCCGTTGCTTTCGCGTGCATCGCGTGGCGGGCGCAAGCGGCGAAAACGCTATTACCGGGACCGGTCGCGGCGAGCCTGGCTGCGGTCGTGATCGCGTTGCATGGCGTGCCGGTGCCTACTCAGCAGTGGATCACGCAGATCGCGCTGGAACTGTCCGGCCACGAGCGGCCGTATATCCGGGCACGCTGGAAAGTGCAAAACTATCGAATTCCAGCGCGTCGGACCGAGGCGCTGGCGGTGCCGTTCGCGGTTGCTTGAGCGGCCGCCTGAGCAGCCGCACTCTCTGCAAGCCTCAGTCGTTCACACCAATGATCACGCTGGAAGCCTTGATCACTGCAACGGCTTTCTGACCTTCTGCGAGGCCAAGTGTATCGGCGCTGCGGTTCGTGATGATCGCGGTCACCGTGGTTGCGTCGTCCAGCGTCAATGTCACTTCGGCGTTCACGGCGCCCTTCGTCACACTCGCCACCGTGCCACGCAACTGATTGCGTGCCGAAATCTTCGCGGGCGCGTCTTCCATCAGCATGACCCACGACGCCTTGATGAGCGCGAACGCTTCGCTGCCTTCCTTGAGACCGAGCGATTCGGTGCTTTCGTGCGTAACCACGGCAACGATCGTCTGTCCACCCGGCAAGCCCAGTTCGATTTCGTCGTTCACCGCACCGCGCGTGACTTTGGTGACTTTCCCCGCCAGTTGATTGCGTGCACTCGTTTTCATTCCTAGTCTCCCTATGAGTTGCCAGTCGCGGGCGAAGCCTTCCATAGCCATGCCCGCTTGTTGAAGAAACTTGCGATGTTCGCGTTCGACCGCTTGGTAGGTCTCGATGAGACGCCGCGCCGCCGATGTCAATGTGGTTCCGCCTCCGCCCCGCCCACCGCTCGCGGTAATCACGAGTGGCTCGCCAGCGAGATTGTTCATGGTGTCGACCGCATCCCAGGCCGCCTTGTAGCTCATGCCGACGGCCTTTGCCGCCGCCGTGATCGATCCGTTATCGCGAATCGCCGCGAGCAGCGCAATACGCGCCGCGCCGCCAAGAGTCGCGTCGCCGCTTTGCAGCCAGACAGCGCCACCAACTGCCAATGAATCGGCTGTGGCGGAGGATGCTGTTTCGTTCATCGATTGCCTCCCGCATCGCGTTGCGCATTATATCGGCGCGCGTACACGGCCACGAACGATAGGTCAGAAAGCCGTTTCAATTCATACGAATGCCAATCATTCTCGCAGTCACGAAATCGACACACGGCGAGTGAACCATGGCGCATTGCGCTTTCACCGATTCGCGCAAGCCCCGCTCAAGCCAAGGACGCGACATGAACGACTTTGCTCTTTCTACAGGCCGTCAGGGCCGCACCACCGGGCAACGGCTCGCCCTGCTGCTCTTTCTAATCGCCATCGCGGCAGGCGCCGTTTATTGCGTCACGCATCTTTTCGAAGACCTCTCGCCCGTGCGCGAATCGTCAGCGTTTCCGTACATCTTGCTTGGCATTGCGCTTTTGATCGCGCTCGGTTTTGAGTTCGTCAATGGCTTTCACGATACCGCGAACGCCGTCGCCACCGTCATCTACACGCATTCGCTGACGCCGAATCTGGCTGTCGTCTGGTCCGGCGCGTGGAACTTCGTCGGCGTGCTGGTCTCGAGCGGCGCGGTGGCCTTCGGTATCCTGCAACTGCTGCCGGTGGAATTGATCATCGGCGTGGGGAGCTCGCAGGGCTTCGCGATGGTCTTTGCACTCCTGATCGCGGCGATCATCTGGAACCTCGGCACGTGGGCGCTCGGCTTGCCGTCGTCCAGTTCGCATACGCTGATCGGCTCCGTGATCGGCGTCGGGCTGATGAACCAGATGCTGCACGGCGCGAACGGAACGTCGGGCGTCGATTGGGCACAAGCGACCTCGGTCGGAAAGTCGCTGCTGCTTTCGCCGCTGGTCGGCTTTATCGCCGCGGGCTTTTTGCTCTACGTGATGAAGCTGGTCGTGCGCGTGCCCGCGCTCTACAAGGAACCGGAAAAGAACACGCCGCCGCCCTTCTGGATTCGCTGCCTGCTGATTCTCACCTGCACGGGCGTTTCGTTCGCGCACGGCTCCAACGACGGCCAGAAAGGCATGGGCCTCATCATGCTGATTCTGATCGGCACGGTGCCGACCGCCTACGCGCTCAACAAGGCCGTCACGGCCGAGGAAACGCAGACCTTCCTCTCGGTTAGCCACAACGCATCCGAAGTGCTGCAGCGTTACGCCGATGGCAAGCCTGCCGCCACGGATTCACGCGGCGCCGTCGAGCATTACGTGCAGACGAAGACGCTTGCGCCAGACACGGTTCCGTCGCTGAAAAATCTGATCGATTCCATTGATGCGAAAGTGCGTCCGAGCGAAACCATCGCCAATTTGCCGCAGGGAACGGTGCGCAACGTGCGTAACGACATGTACGTGGCATCGGAAGCGCTGCGTCTGATGGAAAAGCAAAAAGCGCCGGCCTTCACGAATGACGATTCCGCCGTGCTCGCCAACTACAAGGCGCAGATCGATCACGCCACCAAGTTCATCCCGACCTGGGTGAAGGTTGCGGTGGCCGTCGCGCTCGGGCTTGGCACGATGGTCGGCTGGAAGCGCATCGTGGTGACGGTGGGCGAGCGTATCGGCAAGACGCATCTGACATATGGACAAGGCGCTTCGGCGGAACTGGTCGCGATGCTGACCATCGGCGCCGCCGACGTTTACGGCTTGCCGGTGAGCACGACACACGTGCTGTCGTCGGGCGTCGCGGGCACGATGGCCGCGAACGGCTCCGGTCTTCAATGGCGCACCGTGCGTAGTCTCGCGCTGGCTTGGGTGCTGACCTTGCCGGTGTCGATCATCCTCGCGGGCGGACTTTTCTGGGCCTTCCGCGGTATCTTCTAAGCGTTCGTTTCGCATCCGTTTTGCATCCCTTCCGCATCCCACGCAATTGCACGGCGCAGAGTCCGATCCGCGCCGTGCAAGTTTTGCCCACCCCCATCTGCATCGACTCCCTTTTCGACAATCCGCTTTAACCGCGCAACCGTTCGATTGCGCGCCTAGCCTTTATCCATAAGCCTGAGCCGCTGCGGCACAGCTATTGCTATACACCACTCGTCGATCGCAACCCGACCGGCTGGCGGCCGAAAGCCGCCACTCGACGTGTCGCTGCGTGGGAGACCATGGCGGGGCCGGTTCAAGGCGATCTTTCGATAAGGAGAAGACAAAATGACGATCGGAACCATACTGCTGATTATCCTGATCTTGCTGCTGGTGGGCGCAATCCCGTCGTGGCCGCACAGCCGTAGCTGGGGTTACGGGCCGAGCGGTATCTTGGGCATCGTGCTGATCGTGGTCATCGTGCTGTTGCTCATGGGTCGCATATAACCGCCTGAACGGTTTGCAAACAAAGTTCGAGACAGACCGCAAAACAAAAGGGGCGCTCAACCAATGTTGAGCGCCCCTTTGCTTTTGTAGCGAATCGATTTAAACCCGCACTCAAACCCGCGATTAGAACCCGCGTTCAAACCCGCATGACCTGTCCGTTTGGTTCGATCTTGCGCGGAATCACGGGTTCTGCCGGCTTGCGCGATGACGATGACGCCGACGGCCTGCTTGGAACAGCCGCAGCACCCGCCGATTCGACCGTGCCTTTATCCGCCACCTGCTTGACGGCCGTGGCGCCTTTGCGTTTCTTCTTCGCCGTGCTCTGCGCGGTGTTCTGCGTCGGCACACGCGCCTTGTTCTTGGATTTCGTGGTCTGGACCTCGGGCGGATTCCAGACTTCCGTGTAACGCTCGGCAGCAATAGCCGTGGATGAACCGAGCAAGACAGCGATGGTAAGCAATGCGAGCTTCAAGAGGTCCGCTCCGTGAATTAGTGATCCGCTCTGCGCGAGAGGATGGCGTCGAGCGACCGCTCGGAAGTGTCCAGTTCCAGCAGCGCGGCGTCCAGTCGGTCGAGCGCGCGGGCGGCGAACTGGCCGTCGTGTTCGTCGTCCGGTTCGACGCGAGTGGCGTCGAAAGCCGCGTTGACGGCGCGTGTCGCGCGCATGAAACGTTCGAGCGCGGCGGCTTCGAGCGACTCGTTGCGTGGGTTCATCGGCAAACTCCTTGTTGCGGACAAGCTGTACGAATATACAGTAACCCGGCGGGATGCAAAACACTCCGCACACGGCGTGGCAAAAATGCCAAACATCGCTTGACCGGCGCGCGGCCGCCGTTTCTCACGTTTGAAGGCGGCATTTCGCCGCGTGCATGTCGACAAGCATTCGCGTTAAGCCGCGCTTAATTTTCGACGCACAAACTCCAATCGCGCCCAACCAGCGCCGCCTTAAACCGTTAGGCGACGAGCCGATCAGATGAGGAATGTGCCATGCCCGCCAATAACGCCGCGCGTCAGTCATTTGCCAACATTGCATCGACGATGCGCAAGCAGTCCGCGCTCAAGCTTCAGGAATGCCGCCTGTCGGAGCCGGTCGAACCGCCGTGGGGAACGGCGTATCGGACGATCGAATGGTCGCTGAAAAGCGATCCGCGCGTGCAGCGCCGGGTGGTTCCGGCCGACTGCACCGCCTCCGAATTGGCTGAAACACTACGGTCGCACGTGCCCGGCCGGTGCTACGGTCCATCGGACGAAGACTAAAAACGCCTTGTACTAATCCAGAAATGGACTATTATGAGTCTCAAGTTCCTTTAGAGACTCAAAGATAATGCCATCTGCTGCACGCATCGCCTCGCCGGAGAGTGGGCTTCCGCCGCCGCGTCTGGCTCCCGGCTTGGGCGAGCTATCCGCTGCCGGTCTGCGCGCTTTTTTGAACATCGCGCGGGACTGGTCGCTATCCAACGAAGAGCAGATCGTTTTGCTCGGTTCGCCGGGCCGCTCGACCTTCTTCAAATGGAAGAACGCGCCCGACTCGGCGCGGCTCACGCGCGACACACTCGAACGCCTTTCGCTGATTCTCGGCATCTACAAGGCGCTGCAGATTCTGCTTCCTGAGCCGGCCGCCGCCGATACCTGGATCAAACGCCCCAATACCGCGCCGCCGTTCGGCGGCAGACCTGCGCTTGCTCGCATGCTGGCGGGCAATATCAGCGACCTTCTGGCGGTTCGGCAATATCTGGATGCGATGCGAGGCGGATGGGCGTGATCGAAAACAAGGATGTGATTCAAGCCGCGGACTGGCGTACACGCTGGCCGCACGGCGAACTGGACTGGTCGCCGGCGTATCGGGTAATTCCCACGCGGTTTCCCGCCGTCAATCTGTTCGATCGCGTCGCGCGTCCGGAAGACTTCGAAGCGCTCTACGCGCTGGAAGCGATGACCAACGACCGCCTGCGTACCGAAGTCGGCGATCTCGATCTCGTTCCGCCCGACGAGCGCTGCTTCGGGCCGGGCTGCGGGCCGATCATGGCCGCGTTCACGCATCTGAACCCTAATGGCAGCCGCTTTTCCGACGGCAGCTACGGCGTGTTCTATTGCGGACGCGAACGGCAAACGGCTATCGCGGAGACGCGCTATCACTCGGGGCTATTTCTCGCGGCGACCAAGGAAGCGCCGCTTCGTCAGCAGATGCGCCTGTACACGGTGATCGCGCATGGCGAAGTGGTCGATCTGCGTGGAAATCGCATCGCGGAAGCGGGACTCGACGCGCGCATCCTTGATCCAGACGACTACGCGCCCGGCAAGGCGCTCGGACGCGCTATCCGGGCGGCGGGCGTGCCGGGCATTGCGTATCCGTCCGTGCGGGATACGCAGGGCGAATGCCTCGCCGCGCTGCACACCACGATGCTGCGCGACTGTCATCACGCGGCGTACCTGGAATACAACTGGAACGGCGAGACAATCGACTATGTGTTCGAGTTGAATCAAGTGGGCTAGCGAATCAACTCATCGCCACGGCGGCCGGCGACCGCGTACGCGCTAGCTTCTTCGCGGCCGGCCGCGCCGCTTTCGGCCGAGTCTTGCGCGCTACGGTAGAGACCGCTTGCGCCGCCGCGCTCTTGCCGCTCGCCTTCAAACCGCCGGCACGCGCCTTTTTGCTCGATTCGGCGAGAAGGTTGGTCAGCCGCGCATCTTTCGGAACGGTACCCTTGCGGTTTTTGCGCGCGGCTTCGCGGGCGCGACGCTTCGCATCCTTTTCGAGGAAGATGGCAAGCGCAGCTTCGTCGGTCTTGAGGCCATGGCGACGCGATGCCGGCATCGATTCCGCCAGTTCGCCCGCTTCGAACGCCTCGATCACCGCCGGATGCACATAGCACTTGCGGCACACCGCTGGCGTATTGCGCAGCAGTTGCGACACTTCCTTGATGGTCCCGACGATGTGCTTGCGCGCCTCCGTCACCGTTTCCCATTGCAGCCGCCGCAGCGCCGCGAGCGCGAACACGCTGCCGGCCCACGTGCGATAGTCCTTCGCCGTGAAATCCGCGCCGGTGATCTCGCGCAGATAATCGTTGATATCTGATGAACTCACCGCGTGGCGCTCGCCATCGGCATCGAGATATTGGAAAAGGTCTTGCCCCGGCAAATCCATGCAGCGCTTCACGATCTTGGCCACGCGCGCATCGCTGACGGAAACGTCGTGCTCGATCCCGCTCTTGCCGCGAAACCGGAAGCGCAGCGTCCCCGACGATACCTTCAAATGGCGCTTGAGCAGCGTCGTCAGTCCATACGACTGGTTTTCCCGCGCATATTCCTCGCTGCCAACGCGCACGAGCGTCGTATCGAGCAAGCGCACGACCGTCGCGAGCACCTTGTCGCGCGGCATGCCGTCGAGGGCAAGATCGCGCGTGACGCGGGCGCGCAGCTTAGGCAGCACCGCGCTGAACGCGAGCATGCGCTCGTATTTGGTGGCATCGCGCGTTTCGCGCCATTGCGGGTGATAGCGATATTGCTTGCGACCGCGCGCATCGCGGCCGGTGGCTTGCAAGTGGCCGTGCGCGTCCGGACAGATCCAGACATCGATGTAAGCGGGCGGAATGGCCAGTGCGTTGATGCGGCGGATCTCCGCTTCATCGTCGATACGCTTGCCCTGCGTGTTGAAGAAGGCAAATTTGCC
Source organism: Caballeronia sp. HLA56 (assembly GCF_054655155.1). Classification (NCBI taxonomy): domain Bacteria; kingdom Pseudomonadati; phylum Pseudomonadota; class Betaproteobacteria; order Burkholderiales; family Burkholderiaceae; genus Caballeronia; species Caballeronia sp. HLA56. The sequence goes on from NZ_BAAHOB010000001.1 coordinate 1,184,883, forward strand.
GTCGATCCATTCGCGCGTGTAGCCGCGACGCGAATCGTCCACATACCGAAGTCCGGGCGGCAGATCTTCGGGACAGCCTTGCGCGCCGCTGCCCGTAAGCACTTCGGCGACGCTCGCGCCGCCGCCTGCTTCATTACTTTTCGCAATCTGCGCCACGTCTGCCTCGCTTGTCTGCTCATGTTGATGGCAGGCTATCGAGCAACGTGCGTGCCTCGGGCACGTGCGCGATCAGGGCAGCGCCAGCTCCCGCGCGCCTTCGGAGGCGGCCCAGCGCTCTTTGACCGACCAGCGTTCATCGGTGCCCGGCTGGACGATGGTCAACCGCCCTTCCGATGCGAACGCGCCGGTATCGATAAAGATCTGCGCGCCGACTTGCTTGACCACGCGCTGCGGCGTGTGTCCGCAGTACGTGGGCGAAAGTCCGCGCTGGCGCGCCGGGTCCACGCTGCCGAGCGCCAGACCGCGGCCCCAAAGCATGTCGGTACGTGCCTGGTCGGAGAAATCGGCGGTGTCGAGATCGGCGTCGCTGCCGAAAAATTCCGCGTGCAGCACGTTGAAGCGCCGCGCCCCGCTGCCGACTATTCGCACGAGCGGCAGCCTCGCCAAACGAATCGCGAGCGCTTCGAGCTGATCGTGCCCGAGCGTCTGCGCCCACGCCCCGCCAATGGCATACCACGCCTCGCGGCGCATGGTGCCGGTCGCGACCGCGATCAGCGATTCCTCGTGATTGCCCATCACCGGATAGAACCACGGCTTGTCGATCAGGTCGATGGCGGCGAGCGAATCCGTGCCGCGATCGATCAGATCGCCGACCGAGAACAGCCGGTCGCGGGCGCCGTCGAAGCCTATCTCGCGCAGGAGATAGCGCAGCGCGTCCACGCAGCCGTGCAGGTCGCCGACCACGAAATCGCGGCCAGTCTCGTTGGCTGGGTGCCGGCAAACGGCAGGTAAAGTAGGACCATTCATTCGAGCGATCTTAGCGTCAGTTAAACGGGGCGTGTGCGGCGTGGGTCGCTTTCATCACGCAAATGACGGTTGGAATACCGGTTCCCGGAATCTGCGTCACCCAAGGCTGGCTGAAAGGCGCGTCGGCAATAATCGCTGCGAAAGTCGCCCGCGCTCACGCCAACGCAAAAAGACAATGATCATTCTCCCAACCGTTTTGCGCAACCGCCCGCGCGCCCTGATCGGCCTTCTGGTCGGCATATCGGTCAGCGCGCTGATTCCCCTCGACGTCACGCCGACCGTACGCGTCCTGATTGGCTGGGACACGGCCGTGTGGCTTTATCTGCTGCTCATCTGGATACAGATGGCGACCGCGGACCAGAGCAACGTGCAGCAACTCGCCGAGCGCGAAGACGAAAACGCGGCCGCCGTGCTGATGATCGTGAGCGTCGCGGCGCTGGCGAGTCTGGTTGCCATCGTCGTGGAACTATCGGCGGCAAAGAGCATGGGCTCGCATGGGCTGCCGAAGTATTTGCTGACGGGCGCGACCATGCTCGGCGCGTGGTTCCTCATCCCGACGATGTTCACGCTGCACTATGCGCGCCACTACTATCGCTCGACCGAAGGCGAACCCGCGCTCCGATTTCCCGACCGGCATCTGAAGCCGGACTACTGGGACTTGCTGTACTTCTCCTTCACCATTGCGGTGGCATCGCAGACTTCCGATGTCGTCGTCTGCTCGAAGAGCGCGCGCAAGACGGCGCTCGCGCAATCGGTGCTTTCGTTCTTCTTCAATCTCGCGGTGCTCGGCCTCTCGGTCAATATCGCGGCGAGCATGGTCGGCGGCTGAACGCATCCGCGCAACGCGACTGTCACACCTTCCAAATAAGCTGACGGTACGCCGCATGTAAAAACGCGGCGCGCGGCGCTGTCACTTTTACACGGCTCGAAATCCAGGGCTTCGGGCACCTTTAAGTCTGCTCATTCGCGACAAAGGCGGAAATGATCGTGGCCATACGCACACGTTTCGTGCGCGCATGGCACGGCGATTGCTGCACTGCGCCAGTGAATTAGATAGAAACCCTGATCAGCACCGCGAATGCGCGGCCCGGTATCCCGCTCTGGCATCGAAGAGCGCGAGGCCATCGCCACGCGACTTCCGCACTGGAGCCCACTTTGCCCTTGAACGTTCTGCTGGTCGCCTCCGAGGCCGTGCCACTCGCCAAAACCGGCGGTCTCGGCGACATGGTCAGCGCTTACGCCGCCGCGCTGCGTGAAGCCGGCGTCGATGCCACCATTCTCCTGCCCGCTTATCCAAACGCCATCGCCCAGGCGACCGATCTCGTCCGCGTCGCGGTGCTCACAGGCTTGCCTGGTGGCGACGCGACGCTCATACGTGGCCGCATGCCCGACACCGGCGTGCCGGTTTTGATGCTGCGCTGCGACGCGCTCTACGCCCGCACGGGTCTGTATCAGGACGCGCAAGGCCGCGATTATCCCGACAACGCCGTGCGCTTCGCGACGCTTTCGGCCGCCGCCGTGCGTATTGCGCAGGGTATCAAGGGCGTGAAAAAACCCGATATCGTCCATGCGCACGACTGGCACACCGGCCTCACGCCGCTCTTGATGAAAGATGCGGGCGTGCACGCGAAAAGCGTATTTACGATCCACAATCTGGCATTCCAGGGCAATTACGCGCTCTCGCTTGGTGCGTCGCTCGGCGTGCCGCAAAAGTGGCTGGCAAATGCGTTGACCGATCCGCAAAGCATCGAGTTCTATGGCGCGCTCAGTCTGATGAAAGCCGGCATCGTCCATAGCGACAAAGTGACGACCGTCAGCGAAACCTACGCGCGCGAAATTCTGACGCCGCGCTTCGGCCATCTGATGGAAGGCGTGCTGCAAAGCTGTAAGGACAAGCTGTCGGGCGTGGTGAACGGCATCGACGAAGAGACGTGGAATCCGGCTAGCGATCCCCTGATCGAGCGCAACTATTCCTTCGACGATATGCGCGGCAAGCACGCTTGCAAGCGGACCTTGCAGCGCATGTTCGGCCTGCCGGTCGATCCGTTCGCGCCGCTGATGGCAATCGGCAGCCGCATGACCGGTCAAAAGCTCGCCGATGTCGTGCTCGACGCACTGCCGCGTCTGCTCGAAAAGCATCCGCGTCTGCAACTCGCGGTGATCGGCAAGGGCGAATCGCACATCGAGAAAGGTTTCAGGCGGCTTGCGCAAGAGTTTCCGGATCGCGTGGGCGTGCGGATCGGCTATGACGAGCGGCGCGCGCATGCACTGCACGCGGGCGCGGACATTCTCCTGCATGGCAGCCGCTTCGAGCCTTGCGGCCTCACGCAACTCTACGCGATGCGCTATGGCACCCTGCCCGTCGCGTCGCGCGTGGGCGGTCTGGCGGATACCATCGTCGACGCCGCCGAAGCCGCCGTGCGCGAAACAGTCTATCTGCGCGACGGCACATACGACACGCCGATCGCCATCGAGGAAACGTCGGCGGCGCCGACGGGCTTCCTCTTCGAAGGCGAATCCGCGGAAGATGTCGTGCAGGCCGCGAGCCGCGCCATCGACGCCTACATGCGCCCGCAGACCTGGCGCGAACTTCAGCGCAACGCCATGTCGTGCGACTTCGGCTGGCGCGAAGCCGTGGCGAAGATGGTTGCACTCTATGTCGATCTCAGCGGCCTCAAGCCGAGCAAGACCGCCTTGCGTACCCGCCGTATTGCCGATGCCGCTTCGCAAGCCGTGCATCCGGCCATTCTCGAGACAGCCGAGCGCCTCGTCGCGCGCACTGCCTGAGCCCAAGCCTCGAAGCTATTGCACGGCAGCGTCGTCACGTCAGACGCAATGGCATTCGGGGCGCGGCACGCTACGTGCTCCACCCCCCCATGCGAAGCCCCGAAGGAAACTCTTGGGGGGCCGTGGCGCCCACCGGCGAGATGCACTCTCGCGCCGGTGCCTCGCGATACGCGACGCGGGCCAGTGTCGATACCGGCGGTACTGTGTTATCCATGTGTCGATACGTCTTGGCCCGTGACGCGTGCACAAACGACACGCCTCGTGATATATGGACCGACGCGTTGCCAGTTTGGCCCGTGAGCGTGATCGCGATTCAAAGCCCGCATCCCCGCCACCGCAGGACGACTCTGGAAAAGACGAACGATGGAAAACCATCAAGCTCATCATGCGTATGCGCCTCGTATCTACTTCATCGATCCCCTTCTCGTCGGCCCCTTGCCGAACTGGCCAGCTCAGTTCGAGCACGCAGCGGCGCTGGGCTTCGATCACGTCCTGATCGGCTCGCCGTTCGCGCCCGGAAGCAACGGGCATCGCGAGGCAGTTGCCGATCATCATCAACTTCACGCTGTTTTTGAATCCGACGCGAGCGCGGCGGACGGTCTGCGCCAGCTCGCCGATATCGCCACGAAGCACAAGCTGACCTTGCTCGTCGATATCGTGATCGACCGCGTCAGTGCCGAAGGCGGTCTTTATCAGGACAACAAGCATTGGTTCGAGCCGTTCGAGAGCGCGGATGCGCGGCTCGATCCGCGTCGCGCGCCCAGTCAGCGCGATGTCGCGCAGGCAAGGTTCGGCGATGGCGAGGCGGCGCATCATCTGACCGAGTGGTGGGCGAAGGAATTGTGTCTGCTCGCGGACGCGGGCGTTGGCGGCTTTCGCTTCGACTCGCCGCATGCGGTGCCCGCGCACGTGTGGCGGCGTCTGGGCGCGGCAGTGCGCGAGAAACATCCGCAAACCCGTTGGCTCGCATGGACGGTCGGCCTCACGCGTCACGATCTGCATGGACTGAGCGACGCCGGCTTCGACGCGGTCTTCGCCTCCACGCGCTGGTGGGACTATCGCAGCGCGTGGCTCACGGACGAACACGCGGCGCTCGCGCGCATTGCATCGCCGATCACGTTTCCGGAGGAGCCGTACGGCGCGCGTCTCATCAGCGAATTGAGCGATACCAGCGATACCGCGCTCGTCGAACGCGCCTATAACCGCTCGCTCTTTACCGCGACCGCGCTTGGCACCGGTCTGCTCGTGCCGATGGGCTTCGAATACGGTGTACCCTTGCCGATGTCGCCGCAATACGGCGTCGCGGCGGAATATCAGCGCGCGAAAAGCGAAGCGCGCTTCGACCTGTCGAGTCAGGTCAAGCGCGCGAACGCATTGCAGCGCGATACCGGCACGCTCGAAAGCGTCGGCGAATTGCGCGCGCTGACCGGCGCGGGCACGCCCTACGCCGCGTTGATTCGCTCCGACAGCGCGGACTTGCGCCGCAGCGATTCGGCGATTCTCGCGATCTTCAATCCCGATCTCGTCGCGCCGGTGCATGTCGAGACCTTGCATCTGCTCGAATCGGTGCCGGGCAATTACACGCGTTTCGCGCCGCTCGACGACGCCAAGGCGAAGCCCGAACGTCTCTTGCCGTTCACCCTGAAAGCGGGCGATGTACGCTTGTTCCGCGCCGAAGCCGAGCCGTTCATCCTGCTCGCGCAGCCGCAGGTCAAGCGAGGCGCGAAGAGCGCCGATAAAAAGTCGGTGGCCGAAGCGATCTCCGCGCCGCGGGTGTCTATCGAAAGCGTCACGCCTTCGGTCGATAACGGGCGCTTTCCGGCAAAGCATATCGTGGGCGAAGCCGTGCAGATTCAGGCCGCGATCTTCGCCGAAGGTCACGACAAGATCGCCGCCGCCGTGCAATGGCGTGCCGCCGACGAAACCGAATGGCACGAAGCGCCGATGACCGCCGTGCTCCCGCTTGGCAACGACTTGTGGACCACGCGCATTCCGCTCGAACGCGTGGGCCGTCACGAATTCGTCGTGATGGCATGGCGCGACGATTTCGCCTCGCTCACCGACCACATGTCGAAGAAGCTGAAGGCCGGGCAAACCGTCGAACTCGAACTAGAGGAAGTGCGGCATCTGTTCGCGCTGATCCTCGCCGAAGTGAAGACGGTCGAGGAGTCGGATAGCGCGCCGCTGGAGAAGATCGTCAAGGAATTCGCCAAGGCCGATGCCGCGCGCAAGCTCGAACTCGCGCTCGCGCCCGCAACCGCCAAGGCCATCGCGGCGGCGCGTCACCGGCCGTTTCTGTCGCGCGACCCGGTGGTGTATCGCATCGACTCGGAGCGCGCGGCGGCCCGCTTCGCAAGTTGGTACGAGATCTTCCCGCGTTCGATGAGCGACGACGTGAATCGTCACGGCACGTTCATCGACGTGATCGGCAAGATGCCGCGCATCCGCGAGATGGGTTTCGACGTGCTCTATTTTCCGCCGATTCATCCTATCGGCATTGCCAACCGCAAGGGCAAGAACAATTCGCTGACGGCCGAGCCGGGCGATGTCGGCAGCCCTTACGCTATCGGCGGCAAGGAAGGCGGACACACGGCGGTGCATCCGGAACTGGGCAATCTCGACGACTTCAAGCGCATGCTCGACGCCGCGCATGAACACGGCCTCGAGATCGCGCTCGACTTCGCCGTGCAATGCTCGCCGGATCACCCGTGGCTGAAGGAGCATCCGACGTGGTTCGCATGGCGTCCGGACGGCACGCTGCGTTATGCGGAGAATCCGCCTAAGAAGTATCAGGACATCGTGAATCCGGACTTTTATGCGCAGGACGCCAAGCCCAATCTTTGGCTTGGGCTGCGCGACGTGTTCCTGCACTGGATTGCGGCGGGCGTGCGCATTTTCCGGATCGATAACCCGCATACCAAGCCGTTCCCATTCTGGGAATGGGTGATCGGCGACGTGCGTGCGCGTCACCCCGACGTGATCTTCCTCGCCGAAGCCTTCACGCGTCCGCGCGTGATGAACCGTCTGGCGAAACTCGGCTTCTCGCAGTCGTACACGTACTTCACGTGGCGCGAGTCGAAGCGCGATTTCATCGAGTACATGCACGATCTCACGCAGACCGATGCAAAGGAATTTTTCCGGCCGAATTTTTTCGTCAACACGCCGGACATCAACCCACGCTTCTTGCAGAGCTCGGGACGTCCGGGCTTCGTGATCCGCGCGGCGCTGGCGGCAACGCTCTCCGGGCTCTGGGGCGTATATAGCGGCTTCGAACTGTGCGAGGCGGCCGCGCTGCCGAACAGCGAGGAATATCTCGACTCCGAGAAGTATCAGCTGCGCGCGTGGGACTGGAACCGGCCCGGCAATATCGTCACCGAAGTGACGGCGCTCAATCGCATCCGCCGCGCGAATCCAGCGTTGCAGACGCATCTCGGCGTGAACTTCCTGCCCGCGCATAACGACAAGATCCTGTTCTTCGAAAAGGCGAACGAGTCGCGCGACAACGTGGTGCTCGTCGCGATCAACCTCGATCCGTTCAACGAACAGGGCGCGGATATCGAACTGCCGTGGCAGACGCTCGAACGCTGGGGCGTCAACGAATGGGATGCGATCGCCGTGGAGGATCAAGTCACGGGCGATCGGTTCGAATGGCGCGGACGGCGCCAGCATGTGCGGCTCAATCCGCATTCGCTGCCGTTCGCGATCTGGCGCATTTCGCCGACCTGGGGACTGCCCAAGCCGCAACCGAACGAATAAAGATGCACTCATCCGGCGACCTACGAGACGCCGCGAACCAAAAACAAGGGCGGCAGCAAGCCCGCAAAGCGCATGGAGCAAACCGTGGATACAAGGGTGAAGCGCAACAAGACTTCGCAAGTCAGCGACGATCCGCTCTGGTACAAGGACGCGATCATTTATCAGGTTCACATCAAGTCGTTCTTCGATGCGAACAACGACGGCATCGGCGATTTTCCCGGCCTGCTCGCGAAGCTCGATTACATCGCGGAACTTGGCGTCGATGCGATCTGGCTGCTGCCGTTCTATCCGTCGCCACGCCGCGACGATGGCTATGACATCGCCGACTATCGCAACGTGCATCCGGACTACGGCACGCTCGGCGATGTCCGCCGCTTCATTCAGGAAGCGCACGCGCGCGGCATTCGCGTGATCACCGAACTCGTCATCAATCACACTTCGGACCAGCATCCGTGGTTTCAGCGCGCGCGTCGTGCGAAGCCGGGATCGAACCATCGCAACTACTACGTCTGGTCCGATACGGACAAGAAGTACGAAGAGACGCGCATCATCTTCATCGACTCGGAGCCGTCCAACTGGACGCACGATCCAGTCGCGGGTCAGTACTACTGGCACCGCTTCTATTCGCACCAGCCCGATCTTAACTTCGACAACCCGGCGGTCATCAAGGAAGTGCTGAGCGTGATGCGCTTCTGGTTGGACATGGGCATCGACGGGTTGCGGCTGGACGCGGTGCCGTATCTCGTCGAGCGCGAGGGCACCAACAACGAGAATCTGCCCGAGACGCATCAGATCCTGAAGAAGATTCGCGCGACCATCGACGCGGAGTACCCGAACCGCATGCTGCTCGCGGAAGCGAACCAGTGGCCGGAAGACGTGAAGGAATACTTCGGCGATGAAGACGAATGCCACATGGCGTTCCACTTCCCGTTGATGCCGCGCATTTACATGTCGATTGCGAGCGAAGACCGCTTCCCGATCACCGACATCATGCGGCAGACGCCGGACCTGGGCGTGACGAATCAGTGGGCGATCTTTCTGCGCAACCACGACGAACTCACGCTCGAAATGGTCACGGACTCCGAGCGCGACTACTTGTGGAACACGTATGCAAGCGACCGCCGCGCGCGTCTGAACCTCGGCATTCGACGCCGGCTCGCGCCGCTGATGGAGCGCGACCGCCGCCGTATCGAGCTGATCAATTCGCTGCTGTTGTCGATGCCGGGCACGCCCGTGATCTATTACGGCGACGAACTCGGCATGGGCGACAACATCCACCTCGGCGACCGCGATGGCGTGCGTACGCCGATGCAATGGTCGTCCGACCGCAACGGCGGGTTCTCGCGCGCCGACCCAGAACAACTCGTGCTGCCGCCGGTGATGGGTTCGCTGTATGGCTACGACGCGGTGAACGTGGAATCGCAAAGCCGCGATCCGCATTCGCTTTTGAACTGGACGCGCAAGATGCTGGCCGTGCGCCGCTCGAAGCACGCGTTCGGCCGCGGCACGATCCGCTTTCTGCGGCCGAATAATCGCAAGATCTTGGCGTATCTGCGCGAGCTCGAAGGCGAGCCGCCGATTCTCTGTGTGGCCAACCTGTCGCGCGCGCCGCAAGCGGTGGAACTCGATCTGTCGGAGTTCGCCGGCTCCGTGCCGCTGGAAATGACGGCGGATTCGCCGTTCCCGGCCATCGGTCAGTTGACGTATCTGCTGACTTTCCCGCCCTACGGCTTCCTGTGGTTCCAGCTTTGCCCGGGCAACATGCGTCCGGCCTGGTCGCAAGCGCCTTCGGAGCAACTGCCCGAATTCGTCACGATGGTGATTCGCGCCGGTCAAACCGGTCCGACGCCGGAAAACGTGCGTCTGCTCGAATCGGAAGTGCTGCCTTCGTATTTGAGCAAGCGCCGCTGGTTTGCGTCGAAGGATCAGAAGCTGCATGCGGTTCGTCTCGCCGCGCTCACGACTATCGAAGGCGCGGGCTTTGCGTTCACGGAAATCGAAGCCGATGTCGGCGATCACACCGAGCGCTACGTGCTGCCGCTTTCCATTGCGTGGGGCACGGAAACGACCTCGCCGCTTTATATGCAACTCGCGCTGGCGCGAGCGCGGCGGAATCGCGTGATCGGACATATCACCGATGCCTTCGCTGTGCCGAACTTCACCTACGGCATATTGCGCAAACTGAAGGAACGCGCGGTCGTGCCGACGGTGCAGAAAAGCGAGATCCGCTTCATTCCGACCGAACGGCTCGATGCACTCGACTTCAATCCGGTCGAGCCGCCGGAGATCCGCTGGCTCGCCGCCGAGCAGAGCAATAGCTCGCTCGTGATCGGCGACACGGTGGTGCTGAAGCTGGTGCGGCGCGTGGTTGGCGGCATTCACCCGGAAGCGGAGATGAGCCGTTATCTGACCAAGCTCGGCTACGCGAACACCGGCCCGCTGTATGGCGAAGTGGTGCGTGTCGATCCGCAAGGCGTGCCGCACACGCTCGTCATTCTGCAAGGCTTCATCGACAATCAGGGCGATGCGTGGAACTATGCGCTCGACTATCTGCGCCGCACGGTGGATGAACTCGCGGTCACGTTCGACTCCGAAGAGCACACGCCCGAGCGCGACGCGCAGGAGCAAGGCTTTATCGGCTACGGCAACATTGCGGGCATCATCGGCAAGCGGCTCGGCGAACTGCATGTGGCGCTTGCCTCGCCGACCGACGACGAAGCGTTCGCACCGCGCCGCGCCACGCCGGAAGACGTCCAGGGCTGGCTGAAAGGCACGTTGCAACTGCTGGAAACGGCGCTCGATATCCTCGCGCAGAAGATCGGCGATTTCAGCGAGCACGACCGCTTCCTCGCGCAGAGTCTGCTCGATCGCCGTGACATGCTGGTGGATGCAGTGAAGAAGCTCGTCTCGGACAATGCCGATGCGTTGTGCATCCGCATTCACGGTGACTTCCATCTGGGTCAGGTGCTGATGGCTCAGGGCGATGCGTATCTCATCGACTTCGAAGGCGAGCCCGCGCGTCCGCTCGAGGAACGCCGCAACAAGACGAGCCCGCTGCGCGATGTCGCCGGTCTCTTGCGCTCGCTTTCGTATGCGAGCGCCGCCGCGCAACCGACGACGGAAAATGCGCCCGCGCAAACCGCCGACCGCAAGCGCGCGCTGTTCGAGCGACTGCGCGCGTTCGCCGAGGAAAGCTTCTTGCGCGAGTACGTGGCAGCAATTGCGGAATCGCCCGAGCCGATCGCCGGCGAAAGCGTCTTCCCGGCCCTGCTCGATCTCTTCCTGATCGAAAAGGCCGCCTACGAAATCCGCTACGAAGCAGCGAACCGGCCGACCTGGATCGGCCTTCCGTTGCGGGGCCTCGCGTCGCTCGCGAGCCGCCTGCTTGGCGACACGGGCGTTCCGCCCGCGCCCGGCACGCGACCCGTGTTCAACGCCACCAAGGACAATCCGGATGGAACCCACCATGAATAATCGTAGCGATCCAGGAGCGGATACCCGAAACCCGGCGCACGGCCTCAGTCCGCTCGACATCGACGCCATCGTCGAGGCGCGCCATCCCGATTCGTTCTCGGTCCTCGGCATGCATCAGACCGACCTCGGGCATGTGGTGCGCGTGTTCCTGCCGAACGCGGCGGGCGCAAATGTCGTCGATGCCGCGAGCGGCGAAGTGCTCGGCCATCTCGCGCGCATTCACGATTCAGGTCTGTTCGCGGGCTTCGTGGAGCGGCCGGCGGCGTATCGTCTGCAAATCGACTGGCATGGCACGCCGCAGGAAACGCACGATACGTATTCCTTCGGCCCCGTTCTCTCCGAAGACTGGCTCAACCGCCTTTCGGCCGCCGACCCTTACGCGGTGCTCGAATGCATGGGCTCGCGTCCGGTCACGCATGGCGGCGTGGCGGGCGCGCGCTTCGCGGTCTGGGCGCCGAATGCACGGCGTGTCTCGGTGGTCGGCGACTTCAACACGTGGGACGGCCGCCGTCATCCAATGCGCCTGCGTCACAACGCGGGTGTGTGGGAACTGTTCGTGCCGGGCATCGGCGCGGGCACGCGCTACAAGTACGAGATCGTCACGCGCGACGGCCATACGCTGCCGCTGAAAGCTGACCCGTGCGCGATGCAGAGCGAGAAGCCGCCATCGACGGCATCGGTAGTGGCGGACGCGGATGCCATCGACCATTATGCATGGACCGACGCTGAATGGATGGAGACTCGCGGGAGCCGTCAGACGGCGCAATCGCCGATCACCATTTACGAAGCGCACGCCGAGTCGTGGCTGCGCGTGCCCGAAGATGCGAATCGCGGCATGAACTGGCACGAGCTTGCCGAGCGCCTGATTCCGTACGCGAAGGGCATGGGCTTCACGCACCTCGAATTCATGCCGATTGCCGAGCATCCGTTCGGCGGATCGTGGGGTTATCAGCCGCTTGGCCAGTTTGCGCCGTCCGCGCGCTTCGGCACGCCGGAGCAGTTCGCGGAGTTCGTGAATCGCGCGCACGAGGCGGGGCTGGGCGTGATCATCGACTGGGTGCCGGCGCATTTTCCGAACGACGCGCACGGCCTCGTGCAGTTCGACGGCACGCCGCTTTACGAGCACGCCGATCCGCGCGAGGGCTATCACCAAGACTGGAACACGATGATCTACAACCTCGGCCGCAACGAGGTGAGCGCGTTCCTGCTCGCGTCGGGGCTTGCGTGGTTGAAGCGCTATCACGTCGATGGCTTGCGGGTCGATGCCGTGGCGTCGATGCTGTATCGCGACTATTCGCGCAAGGCAGGCGAATGGGTGCCGAACATGTACGGCGGGCGCGAGAATCTCGAATCGATCCAGTTCTTGAAGCGTCTGAACCATGAAGTGCGGTATATCCCGAACACGCCGGGCGCGATCACGATCGCCGAGGAATCGACGGCCTGGCCGGGCGTGACGGCAAGCGTCGAGAGCGGCGGTCTCGGGTTCGACTTCAAGTGGAACATGGGCTGGATGCACGACTCCCTGCACTACATGGAGGAAGATCCGGTGTATCGGCAGTATCACCATCACCTCTATACGTTCGGGATGGTCTATGCGTACTCCGAGCGCTTCGTGCTGCCTCTTTCGCACGATGAAGTGGTGCATGGCAAGGGGTCGCTCATCGGCAAGATGCCGGGCGATCTCTGGCAGAAGTTCGCGAATTTGCGCGCTTACTTCGGCTTCATGTGGACGCATCCGGGCAAGAAGCTGCTGTTCATGGGCGGCGAGTTCGGGCAGTTTGCCGAGTTCAACCACGACGCGACGCCGCATTGGCACTTGCTCGACGATCCCTATCACGGCGGCGTGCAAAAACTCGTGCGCGATTTGAACCTGCTGTATGTCGGCGAAGCGGCGCTGCATAAGCTGGATTGCGATCCGCGCGGCTTCGAGTGGATCGTCGGCGACGACAGCGGCAATAGCGTGTTTGCCTATCGGCGGACGGATGCCGAAGGGCGCGAACTCGTGGTCGTCTGCAATATGACGCCCGTGCCGCGCCAGGGGTATCGCATCGGCTTGCCGCGTGGCGGGCGATGGAGCGAGGTGCTCAATTCCGACGCCGGGATTTATGGCGGGTCCAATATGGGCAATGGCGGGGTCATTCATGCGGATGATTACCCTTCGCACGGAAAGGAGCAGTCAGCCGCGTTGACGTTGCCACCTTTGGCTACCATTGTTTTGCGGGCCGATTGACGGTTCTTTCCGGGCGTTGCGGAAGGAGGCGCGCTGGTTTGTTCGTGTCTTCTTCCGCCTAGGCGTTTATGGGGCCTTGCTGGCGGTTTCTTTTTTCTTGAGCGTTCGGGAAAGTCGAGCCGCTGGCTTGCGTTTTTGTTCGGTAACCGTCTCCCCGGCGGCTACTGAGAACGCTGCAAGCTAACGGCTCAATTTCAACGACTCATCAGCACGGGCAAGAAACAACCCTTCAGAGAACCAGAACCCACCAGCCCGGCAAGGGCAAAAACCCCGACCAAATGGCAAACGCACTCCCCGAAAAACTTCTCCCCGGCGCATCCTACCCGCTGGGAGCAAACTGGGACGGCTTGGGCGTCAACTTCGCGGTGTTCTCATCGAATGCGCACCGCATCGAGGTGTGTCTCTTCGACAGCACGGGCCGCAAGGAACTGATGCGCTTCGATCTGCCCGAATGCACCGACGAAGTGTGGCACGGCTATCTGCCCGGCGCGCATCCGGGCACGGTGTACGGCTTTCGCGCTCATGGCCCCTATCAGCCGCAACATGGTCATCGCTTCAATCCGCACAAGCTGCTGCTCGATCCCTACGCGAAGAAACTCGTCGGCCCGTGGCGATGGTCCGACGCGCTCTTCGGCTATCGCGTGCATTCCAATCGCCTCGACATGTCGATGGATCGCCGCGACTCCGCTCCTGCAATGCCTAAATGCATCGTCACCGACGACGCCTTCGACTGGTCGCGCGACAATCGCCCGAACACGCCGTGGGGCGAAACCATCATCTATGAAACGCACGTGCGCGGCGCCTCGATGCTGCGCGACGATATCCGTCAGCACGAACGCGGTTCATTCGCCGCGCTCTCGTCGCCTTGGTTCATCGAGCATCTGCAAAAGCTCGGCATCACCGCCGTCGAATTCCTGCCCGTGCACGCGTTTCTCAACGACCGCTTTCTCGTCGAACGCGGTCTCAAGAACTACTGGGGCTACAACACGGCGGCGTTTTTCGCGCCCGAGCCTTCGTATCTTTCGACGCATCGGCTGAACGAGATGCGTATCGCCGTGCGGCAACTGCATGCGGCGGGCATCGAAGTGATTCTCGACGTGGTCTACAACCACACCTGCGAAGGCAGCGAACTGGGGCCCACGGTGTCATGGCGCGGGCTCGACAACGCAAGCTACTACCGTCTGATTCCCGGCGACGAGCGGCATTACATCAACGAAACCGGTTGCGGCAATACCGTGAACCTGTCGCATCCGCGTGTCCTGCAAATGGTCATGGACTCGCTGCGCTACTGGTGCACGGCGTTCAATATCGACGGCTTCCGTTTCGATCTCGGCGTGACGCTGGGCCGCGAAGGGCACGGTTTCGATCCCGGCTCGGGCTTCTTCGACGCCATTCGCCAGGACCCGATTCTCTCGACGCGCAAGCTCATTTCCGAGCCGTGGGACATTGGGCCGGACGGCTACCAGGTCGGCAATCATCCGCCCGGTTTCGCGGAGTGGAACGACAAGTACCGCGACGGCGTGCGGCGCTTCTGGCGCGGCGATTCGGGCATGCGCCCCGACCTCGCCGCGCGGCTCACCGGCTCGGCCGAGCTTTTCAACCGGCGCTTCCGGAAGCCGTGGGCATCGGTGAATTTCGTGGCATCGCACGATGGCTTCACGCTCGCCGACGTCACCGCTTATTCGGAAAAGCACAACGAGATGAATCAGGAGGGAAACCGCGACGGGCACAATGAAAACTGCAGCGCGAACTGGGGCGTGGAAGGCCCGAGCGACGATCCCGCGATCCGCACCGTTCGCAATCGCCTCGCGCGCTCGATGATCGCGACCACGCTTCTGTCGCTCGGCACGCCGATGCTGCTGGGCGGCGACGAATTCCTGCGCACGCAGAACGGCAACAACAACGCTTATTGCCAGGACAACGACATTTCCTGGACCGACTGGGCCGCGGCGCATAGTCCCGAAGGCCGCGAGATGACAGAGTTCGTCGCAAGCGTCGTCGCGCTGCGCAAAAAGTACCCGGTTCTGCGGGAAACGCGCTTTCTCTACGGCGACCGCGAAGTGCTGCCCGGTCTTTACGATGTGAGCTGGTTCGACGAACGCGGCGTCGCGCTCGCCATCGAGGCATGGCAGGACCCTGAGGGCCGCGCGCTGACCTTGCGCCGGGCGGGGCCGGGACTCGACGGCGAGATCGACGTGATCCTGCTCCTCATCAATGGCTCGGGGCAGAACCTCGTCTTCACGCCGCCTCCGCCTCACTTGGAATGGAACGTGCTCCTGGATAGCGCTGAGCCCGACGCCATCCAGCGGCCGCTCGTCGGCAGCGAACTGGAGGTCGCGGCGCACAGTATCGTCGTGCTGCTCGCGCAACCGACCGGCGACGCCGACTGGCAGGCGGTCTGGATGGCGGGCGCACATCAGGGTCCGCGTCTTCTGACCGCGCTGCCTCCCGATCCGGGCACCATTCCGGCAAATCGACCGCCGGGCATCGATTCGGCTCAATGAGGCGATTCACCACGGCTCGCGCGGCGCACAGAAAAGTGGCATATCCCGCAGTACACCAGGCTCGAAATCATGTCCGAACGTCCGATTGATCCGCACAAGCATCACCACGCGCATTGCCTTCCCTTCGGCGCGCATCTGACCGGCGCGGCGCGCGAAGTACCGCGCACGCGCTACCGTTTCTGGGCGCCGTCGCGCGACCGCGTGCAACTGGAGTTGCAGCGCGAAGGCGATGCCGCGCCCGCGCTCATCGACATGCAGCCGGCCGGTGACGGCTGGTTCGAAGTCGAAGCCGATGGCGGCGCGGGCACGCTGTATCGCTATCGTCTGGATGCCGATCTCGCGGTGCCCGACCCGGCATCGCGCTATCAGCCGGAAGACGTGAACGGCCCGAGCGCCGTGGTCGATCCGCGCGCGTATCGCTGGACCAATACCGACTGGCACGGCCGGCCGTGGGAAGACACCGTGCTGTATGAAGTGCACGTCGGCGCGATGGGCGGCTATGCGGGCGTTATCGCGCGTCTGGACGAGTTGGCGCAGCTCGGCGTCACGGCTATCGAACTCATGCCGCTGAACGACTTCTCCGGCACGCGCAACTGGGGTTACGACGGCGTGCTGCCCTACGCCCCGGATTCGGCCTACGGTCATCCCGATGAACTGAAGAAGCTCATCGACATTGCGCACGGTCTCGGCCTCATGGTGTTCCTCGACGTGGTCTATAACCACTTCGGCCCGGACGGCAACTATCTGCATGCATATGCGAAAACCTTCTTCCGCGAAGGCGTGGATACGCCCTGGGGTCCCGCGATCGATTTCGAGCGTCCGCAAGTGCGCGACTTCTTCTTCGATAACGCGCTGTACTGGCTCAACGAATATCGCTTCGATGGCTTGCGTCTGGACGCCGTGCACGCCATCAACGACGACGAATGGCTGCGCGAATTCGCGGACCGCGTGCGCAGTTCCGTGGAAACGGGCCGTCATGTTCACCTCGTGCTCGAGAACGAACACAACACGGCCAATCTGCTGGAGTCGCACTTCAACGCGCAATGGAACGACGACGCGCACAACACGCTGCACGTGCTTCTGACCGGCGAGGACGAGAGCTACTACGGCGCGTATGTCGACAAGCCCACGGATAAGCTCGCACGCGTCTTGAGCGAAGGCTTCGTGTATCAGGGCGATCCATCGCAGATTCACGACGGCAAGCCACGCGGCGAGAAGAGTTCGCATCTTCCGCCCACGGCGTTCGTGATGTTCCTGCAGAATCACGATCAGGTCGGCAACCGCGCGATGGGCGAACGCCTGCGCTCGCTCACCGACGACGCCTCGCTCTACGCGGCGACCGGACTTTTGCTGCTGTCGCCGCAGATTCCGCTTCTGTTCATGGAAGAGCAATACGGCTCGAAGCAGCCGTTCCTCTTCTTCACGGACTATCACGACGAACTCGCCGATGCCGTGCGCGAAGGACGCCGCAAGGAATTCGCGAAGTTCTCCGCATTCACCGACGAAAAGCGCCGCGCGCAGATTCCCGACCCGAACGACAAGCGCACGTTCGCGATGTCGTCGCCGAACGTCGAAGGCAAAGCGGACGAACTCGACCGCCTCGACTGGCTGCACTTCTACAAGTCGGCGCTGGCCGTGCGTGCGAAACTCATCGCGCCGCGTCTGAAGGGCTCGAAGTCGCTCGGCGCTCAAGTGCTCGGCGACAAGGCCGTGCTCGCAAGCTGGAAGCTCGGTGATGGCGAAACGCTCACCATCGCGCTCAATCTCGGGCAAGCGCCGGCCACGCTTGAAGAAGCGCCGAAGGGCAAGGTCATCTTCGAGACGCCGGCACGCGCGCAGGATGGCGCGAGCGCGGGCGAAATCGGCGGACGCAGCTTTATCGCGTGGCTCAGCGGCGATGTCAACGGCTTCGCCCATGCACAAGGAACCCGCACGTGAGCGCCACTGCAAGCACCACGGGCGAAATGTCGCCCATCGAAACGCTCGCCGCACGCGCGGGCTTCGAAGTCGAATGGCAGAACGCGCACAAGGCGATGCAGCGCGTGCCGGAAACGACGCTGCGCATTCTGCTCGAAAAGCTCGGCCTGCCGTGTGGCAACGCCTCGCAGATCAAGCAGAGCATGGCCGCCGTCGATGCCGAAATGAGCGGCCGCAAGTTGCCGCCGCTCATCACGGCGGAAGTGGATCGCGGCATTGCGTTGCCGGTGTCGGCGGCGAAGTCGGGCGTGCGCTATCGCATCGAACTGGAAAGCGGCGAGGTTATCGACGGGCGTTTTACCGCGCCTAAAGGCGAGACCGCATTGCTCTCGCCGATATCGGAGCCGGGCTATCACACGCTCGTCATCAACGACCATCGCACGACGCTGGCGGTAGCGCCCGCGCGCTGCTACACCATCGACGATGCGTGGCTCGCGCTCGACGACGCAACCGACCAAGCCGCCGCTGAAACCGCGCCGCCGCTTTGGGGCGTCGCCGCGCAAGTCTATGGTTTGCGCCGTCTGGGCGATGGCGGCGTCGGCGACTTCACGGCGCTGGCCACGCTCGCGACGCAGAGCGCGAAGCGCGGCGCTCATGCGCTCGCCATCAGTCCGATGCACGCCATGTTCAGCGCCGAGCCGAACAAGTTCAGTCCTTATTCGCCTTCGTCGCGGCTCTTTCTGAACATCGCGCACGTCGATCCCGCCGCCGTGTTCGGCGCGGCCGCCGCGCGCGCCGCGATCGAACAAGCCGGTGTGGCGGATGAATTCGCCGAACTCGAAGCGCTGCCGCTCATCGACTGGCCGCGCGCCATGAAAGCGCGCCTGGCCATTCTGCGCGCGCTCTTCGAGACGTTCTCGGCCGACAGCGCATCGCCTTTGGCGCAAGACTTCGCTTCGTTCGTCGAGGAAGGCGGGCGCGCGCTCGAAGATCATGCACGCTTCGAAGCGCTGCAGGCAGCGCAGCTTGCGGAAAACGGCGAAGGCCACTGGCGCAACTGGCCAGCCGAACTGCGCGATCCGCGCAGCGATGCGGTCGCCGCATTCGCCGAAGCCAATCGCCACGAAGTCCAGTTCTTTCTCTTCACGCAATGGCTTGCATCGAAAGGCCTGCTGCACGCGCAACACGCGGCGCGCGACGCGGGAATGGCGGTCGGACTCGTCGCGGACCTTGCCGTCGGATGCGACAGCGCGGGCAGTCATGCATGGTCGTATCGCGACGAAATGCTGACAGGCGTGTCGGTCGGCGCGCCGCCCGATCTCTTCAATCAGGCCGGGCAGTCGTGGGGACTCACCACCTTCTCGCCCCGCGCCATGCGCACGCAAGGCTTCTCGGCGTTCATCGACATGTTGCGTTGCGCGTTCGCGCGCGCGGGCGGCATTCGTATCGATCACATTCTCGGGCTGAGGCGGCTGTGGCTCGTGCCCGAAGGCGAAAGCGCGAAAGACGGCGCCTATCTGCGCTACCCGCTCGAAGACCTCTTGCGGCTGATTGCGCTGGAATCGTGGCGGCATCGCGCGATTGTCGTCGGCGAAGACCTCGGAACCGTGCCGCCGGGCTTCACCGAACGCTTGCAGGAGCACGGCTTGCTTGGCATACGAGTGCTGTGGTTCGAACGCGAAGTGGATGGCCCCGGCTTCAAGCCGCCGCGCGAGTGGGACAGCGGCGTGACCGCCACCACGACCACGCACGACCTGCCGACCGTCACCGGATGGTGGCGCGGCGAGGATATCGTGTGGCGCTCGAAGATCGGCCAGACGGCGGCGCGCGAAGACGGCCGTGATGCGGTGGAAGTAGCGCAGGAAGAGCGCGGCGCCGATCGTAGCTTACTATGGCGCGCTTTCCAGGAAGCGGGTATTGCTCCGTCCGATGTCGATGCGCCTCCGGTCGAGGAAGCGCCCGTGGATGAAGCGCTCGCTTTCGTGGCCGCGACGCCCGCGCCGCTCGTCACGTATCCGCTCGAAGATCTGCTTGGGCTTGCTGAACAGCCGAATCTGCCCGGCTCGATCGACGAGCATCCGAACTGGCGGCGCCGTCTTGCCGCGCCTGTCGAGGAACTGTTTCTCGACGACGCATTTTCCGAACGACTGCTCGCGGTGGATGCCGCGCGCAAGCGTTCGACGCAATCCGACAATGTTGATTCACCCAAACCAGCCGACTCACCATGACCGTTCCGCGTTCCACGCTCAGGCTCCAGCTTCATAAGGACTTCACTTTCGACGACGCCGCGGCGCAAGTGGATTATTTCGCTTCGCTCGGCGTCAGTCATGCGTATGCGTCGCCGATCACGACCGCGACGAGCGGCTCCACGCACGGCTACGACACCGTCGACTACACGAAGGTCAATCCGGAGCTGGGCGGCGAGGAAGCCCTGCGGCGCTTCGTCGAGAAGCTGCGCGCGCACGACATGGGACTGATCGTCGATGTCGTGCCGAATCACATGGGCGTGGGCGGTTCGGAAAACGCATGGTGGCAGGACATCCTCGAATGGGGACGTCACGCGGCGCATGCGCGCTTCTTCGACGTGGACTGGCATTCGCCCGATCCTGCATTGCGCGGCAAGGTGCTCGCGCCGTTTCTCGGTGCTTCCTATGGCGACGAGTTGCAGGGCGGCAAGATCAAGCTCGCGTATCGGCCGGATGAAGGACGCTTCGTGGTGGAGTACTACGCGCATGTGTTCCCGATCTGTCCGGTCGATTACCCGGTCGTGCTGCAAGAAGCGCCGGAACTCGCGCACCGTTTCTCCGGCTTGACGACGCAGCCTGCCGATCAGCCGCGCGCGGCCGAAGCGCGCAATGCGCTCGCGACCATTGCTCAAACGGAAGGCGGCAAGGCCGCGATCGAAGCGATTCTCGCCGCGCATTCGCCGGACACGCCGGTTGGACGCGAGCGGCTGCATCGTCTGCTCGAACGGCAGCATTATCGCCTCGCATGGTGGCGTACGGCCGCCGACGAAGTGAACTGGCGGCGTTTCTTCGACGTAAGCACGCTCGGCGGCGTGCGCGTCGAGCGGCCTGAAGTGTTCGAGGCATCGCACGCGCTCATCTTCAGGCTCTTTACCGAAGGGTTGATCGACGGCGTGCGGATCGATCACGTCGATGGTCTTGCCGAACCGCGCGAGTACTGCCAACGCCTGCGCGCGCGGCTCGAAGAGTTGTCCGCGCAACGGCCCGAGGCTTTACGGCATGGCAACGGCCATACGTATTTCGTCGTCGAAAAGATTCTCGCGCGCGGCGAACCGCTGCGCCGCGACTGGCAAGTGGATGGCACCACGGGCTACGACTTCATGAACGATGTCGGCGCGCTGCTGCACGACCCGGCAGGCGCCGAGCCGCTCGCCGCGTTGTGGGCCGATATCACCGGCCGAAGCGCGAGCTTCGCCGACGAAGCGCTCGCCGCGCGCCGCAAGATTCTCGCGGAAAACTTATCGGCGGAACTGGATCGCGTGACGCGCGCGCTGCATCGCATTGCACGCGACTCGCACAACACGCGCGACTTCACGTTCACGTCGATCCGTCGCGTGGTCGCGGAACTGGTGATTCAGTATCCGGTGTATCGCATCTATCCCGTTAGCAGCGTGCGCAGCGCCGAGGATGAGAAGTACTTCTCGCAAGCGCTGAATGCCGCGCGCGCATCGCTTTCGAGTGCGGATCATGTGGTGCTCGATCAGGTGGCGCAGTGGCTCGGCGGCAAGTTGCCCGACGAAGCGCCGGTCAGCACGCCACCGGCCGAGCGCGCGGAACGCCCGCGTGAGCGCGCCGCCGAACGTGGACGCGACCGGAACCAGAGTCAGGCGACGGCTGCGCAAAACGCGCAGCCGTCGAGCGGATCGCAGCGGCGTGCGGCGCAGACGCTGTTTTCGCAGCTCACATCGCCGGTTGCGGCAAAGGCGGTCGAAGACACGGCGTGTTATCGCTATGGAAGGCTCATCTCGCGTAACGAAGTGGGCGCGGACCCCGGCGAGTTTTCTTTGTCCGTCGAGGATTTCCACGCGGGCAACAAGGAACGCTTTGCCGCGTTCCCGCACGCCATGCTTTGCACCGCGACGCACGATCACAAGCGCGGCGAAGACGTGCGCGCGCGCATCGCGGCATTGAGCGAGATCCCGGAAGATTGGGCGACCACGCTCAAGCAATGGTCGACGCTGAACACGCCGTTGCGTCGTGGTGCCGATGCCGGCGACGACTGGGCGCCCGGCCCCGGCGCCGAAGCGATGCTGTACCAGACGCTCGTCGGATGCTGGCCGCTCACGCTCTCGCCGGATGACGAAGCGGGCGTCCAGGAGCTGGCCGAACGCGTCGCGCAATGGCAGTTGAAGGCGTTGCGCGAAGCCAAGTTGCGCACGAGCTGGTTCGCGCCGGACGAGGCGTATGAAAATGCCTGCCGCGACTTCCTTTTCGATATCGTCTCGCCGCAGCGGCGCAATGGCTTTTTGCAGGAGTTGTCGGCTTTCGTGGCGCGGCTCGGGCCGCTGGGCGTGATCGACAGTCTGCAGCAGACTCTGTTGCGATTGACATCGCCGGGCGTGCCGGACCTTTATCAAGGCACGGAGCTTTGGGACTTCAGTCTCGTGGACCCTGACAATCGCCGCCCGGTCGATTTCGAATTGCGTCGCAAGTGGCTTGCGGAAGTGGACCAGAAAGGTCCGCCTTCGGAGCAACTCGCCAACTGGCGCGATGGGCGCATCAAGTTGGCGGTGGTGCAGCGTGCGCTCGCGTTGCGCAAGCATTGCGAGTCGCTCTTTGCGCAAGGTGAGTATGTGCCGCTCGCCATCGAGGGCGAACATGCTGACCGCGTGATCGCTTACGCGCGCCATGCCGGTAGCGCTTACGCAATCGTGATCGCCACGCGGCTCGCCGCGCCATTGCTGCCTGCTGGCAGCAATGTGCCGCTCGTCAAGGCGGAAAGCTGGGGCGATACGGCGGTCATTCTTCCGGAAGCGTTGCGTTCCCGTGCGCTCTTCGACTGGCTGAGCCCGAATGCGCCGAAGGCGGACGGCGAAAAGCTGTTCCTGCGCGATGCGCTGGCTTCGATGCCCGTAGCCTTGCTCGTTGAAGAAGGCGTGCCTTGCGCATAATCAAGGCATGAGTTAGTGAGACTTGAGGCGGGCGCGCTTCTCACCACGCGCCCCGCCCTTGCCTGCGCTACTACTCGGCGTGCTCGACCTCTTCCTCGCGCGGATACACCCGCACCAGCACGATACGCGGCCCGTTCATCTTCTTGACGACGATGTCGAAGGCGTCGAACTCGACGCGCTGCCCTTCCTGCGGCAAGTCCCCGAGCGCATTGATGACGAGCCCGCCGACGGATTCCGCGCGGCCTTCGTCGATATCGATGCCAAGCGCGCGTTCCAATGAGACCACCGGCAAGCTGCCCTTGCCCATCAAAGTGCCGTCGTCCATGCGCGACCAGTCGGCGTCGCCCTGACGGAATTCGTCGTGAATCTGACCGACGAGTGCGCCCAGCAGATTGTCGAGCGTGATAAAGCCGATGGGCTTCGCGCCCTTGCGCCCCACGATGGCGAAATGCGGCGCGCCCTTGCGAAAGCGCCGGAACAGTTCCAGCGCCGACAGATTGGGCGCGACGTATTGCACGGGACGGACATGGCGCGCGAGCTTTTCGATCTTTTCGGCATCCTTCGAAAAGCTGAAGTTGAAGCCGCGCGCTTCGCCGTCGCCCGCGAGGAACAAATCCTTCAGATGGATCATGCCGAGCACGCGTTCGCCGGAAGCATCCGCGAACAACGGATAACGGCTGAAGCGATGCCGCGATATCACGGTCAAGTTATCGCGCATGGGCAAGTCGTTGCGCAGGCCGACGAGTTCGTGCGCGGGACGCATCAAGTCCGACACCGTCATGCGGCTGAAGTCGAGCGAATGCGCGATGGTGTTCCACTCGTCCGCGTTATACGAAGACGCCCCGCCAAGACGACGCCCGCGCAGAATGAGCTTGAGTTCGTCGGTGGAATAGTGGGCGTCGTGACCGTGTTCCGCCGACATGCCGAAAAGCCGCAACACGAGATTCGCGCTCGAGTTGAGCACCCAGATGAACGGGTACATGGCCCAGTAAAAGCCATAGAGCGGCGTGGCGAGCCACAGGCCGACTTGCTCGGGACGGCGAATGGCCCACGACTTGGGCGCGAGTTCGCCGACCACGATATGCAGAAACGAGATGACCGAGAACGCGAAGAAGAGCGACACGGACTCGACGAGCTTTTCCGACTGAACGCCGATGAGCGCAAACAGCGGATGCAGCAGCGAAGCGAACGCGGGTTCGCCTATCCACCCAAGCCCCAGCGACGCGAGCGTGATGCCCAGCTGACACGCGGACAAATAGGCGTCCAGCTGGCTATGCACCTTCGCGAGCAGACGCCCCGGCAGGCCGTTGGTCCGCGCGATGGCCTGCACGCGCGTCGCCCGTAACTTGACGAGCCCGAATTCCGCCCCGACGAAAAAACCATTCAGGGCAACGAGCAACAATGCGCCGACCAGCGCGACAACCTGAGCCAAAGCAACTCTCTTCGAAAGTGGAAAGCGTCAGTATATGGGCGACAGGCAAACGAAAGTCAATTTACGTCCTCAATTACATTCCCGCCACCGGAATACGCATGGTGGCCGTGACGGCTGCACCATTGACGATATCCGTGTGCTCGAACGCGCCGCCATGCGCCTCTGAAATGCGCTTGCAAAGCGCAAGGCCCCACGCAATGCGGCCGGCTTCGCGCGGCTCCAGCGCCTGTCTGCGCGCGAATGCCTCGAGTACATGCGCGGCCGATGCATCGGTCAATGCGGACGCCGCAACCGTGAAGCGCACGTCGGTGCGCCACGTGCTGCCTTCGATGTTGCTCGATACCTGCACCGTCGTGTCGCGCGCGCTTGCTTCGGTGGCGAATGCCGCCATGAGCCAGAGCGCGTTGGTGAGCCGATCGGCGTCGCCTTCCACTTGTTCTTCCACGAGCGGCGAGTCGAGCGTGATGCTCACGCCGCGTCGCTCGCCGATAGCCTCGCGTGCGAGCGCGACGCCACGCTCGAGAAGAGCGCGCGCGGCGGCAGGCGCGATGGCAAGCGCGACGGCCTTGGTTTCGGCACGCGTCGTATCGATCGACTGTTCGATCAGCTTGACCTGCTGTTCGACGCCCGAGCGAATGCCCGTGAGCGCGCGCTGGGCGGCGGGGTCGTTTGCATCGACCTTGCGCTCGAGCACATAGCCCCAGCTATGAATGGCGTTGAGCGGACCGCGCAAGTCGTGCGATACGACCGAGAGCACGTGATCGCGCATGAACAGCGCGGCTTCGGCTCGCAGATGCGCGATGCGCGCTGCGTTGTCGCTAGCACCCGTCGCGTTCGCGCAGGTCGAGACGATCAGCGTCACGGATTCGGCGACGGGCAGCGCAAGTATGTTGAAGACTCGCGTGGAATCGTCCTCCTCGATGCTGACCTGCGCGCGCCGGGCGCCGTTGCCCGCGAGCGCGGCATCGGCTGCAAGCGAAAGCGACGCGATCAACGGAGCGGGCAGCGGGAGATCGGCGAGTGCGCGTCCGCGCAGCGCAGTGGAATCGACATCGAAGAGATGGGAGAAGACGGCGTCGGCACTGAGGCAGCGTTGGGCCGCATCGAGCACCAGCAAGCCATCGTTTCCGCCGACGGCCGTATCGAAGGACTGAGTGTCTCCGGGCTCGACCGTACTGGAAAATGACGTGGTCACGGTTTTGGGTCCTTGCGTGGATCGGTGTTGAGGTTCTGTCGCGAGCGGCGTTCCGGTCACCAGGAGCGCGTCGCGCGAGGCCAAGCCTGCGGGTCTTCCGAGAGGCCATTATAGGTGAGCGCCTGCCGCACGAACGGCTCTGTTTGCTCACGAACTACGGGGCAATTCCAGCAATTGGCGTGCACGGACGTGCGAAGAAAACGAGGGCGTCATGCGTCCCGGATTCAACCATTGCGAAACCGCGCCGATATACAGTCAGTGCAATTCATATGGCCGATATCGCGGATAACCAACGCTCTCATCCGCTATACCCGCCATTTGCGAGAAGCAATTGAAACACGCGTGTCTTTTACTCGCTCTAAGCTGATTATCCGCGCCTGACAAGGATTCAGCAGGTTTTGCAGAGCGATGCACGAAATCGCGCTTGAAGATACGGAAATCGTTTGCGAAGAAGCGGAAATTTCATGCGTGCGTCGGCGAACATTCCAAGCTTACAACTGCCTATAGCATTTGTCAGGAGACTACGTATGGACGGCTGGTCGACCTTTATTGTCGGCCCTCGAACGCCGGCCGCGGCCACGGTGGCTTCAACTAAAACTTAATCCGGTGACACGAGCCTATGACACGCGTCGAGAGCGACACCCCCAGAACCTTGCTGTCGGTGATCATTCCCGCCTATAACGTCGAGCACTTTATAGCCGCATCGTTGGAATCCGCGCTTTCGCAGCCGCGCTCCGACGAGATCGAACTTATCGTTATCGACGATGGTTCCACCGACCAGACACTCGCCCGCATTCTCGAAGTGCAGAAGCGCGCGCATGGCAAGCAGATTCAGGTGATTCACCAGGAAAACCGTGGTGTTTCCGCCGCACGCAATCGCGCGATTGCAGAAGCGAAATCGCCCTATATCGGCTTTCTCGATTCCGACGATGTCTGGTCCGCGGATTTCACCGCCAAGATCATGCCGCTCCTCGACGCGCAAGCCGCGGACATAATCGAGTTCAACGTGGGCATCATCAATTCTGGCGGCAAGGTGATCGACAACGTGAAGCTGATCGACCGCTCGACCATCGGCTCGCGCACGTGCGATCTCGACGCGCTGCTCGACTTCGCGCACGTGTATCAGGTGTTCCCGGCCGCGCGTGTCTACAAGCGCGAATTGTGGGACGGCATCGAGTTTCCGGCAGGCCGCGTGTACGAAGACGCCGCCGCCATTCCGCTCGTCTACGCGCGCGCCCGCACGCTGCATCGTCTGGCCGACGAACTGTATTCTTACCGCCGCCGCGCGGGCAGCATCACGACCAAGGCCACGACCTATACGGTCACGAGCCTCACGATCTGCGCGGAAGAAACGCTGCAACGCTGCGATGGCGGTCCGTACGACGCCTTCTGGCTCGCCATGTTCCACAAGATTTTCGGCTATGCGTGCCACCAGGCCGCGCGTGTGGATGCCCGCGCCTATGACGATGCGATCCGCGCGATCGAAGCCACGGCGGAGCGATATCGCGTGTTCGCGACGCAGCGCGGCGAAGAATTGAAGGAATTGCGTTTCCACAAGAAGATTGCCGCGGACCGCCGCCTGTTTCTCGCCAAGCGCCTGATCAAACGCGTGCTGGGCATGGAACTTCGCGCGCCCGCCGCCGCGCCGCGCGCAATGCCCGCAGGCAACCGATGACTCCGCGTATAAAGGCGCACTGATGCAGATCTATCCGATCAAGCCCGGCTTCACCGCTGGCGAACCGTTCAAAATCGCCGTGCAACCGGGATCGCGGTTTTCCATCGCCATCTATCGGCAAGGGCATGACGAGAGTCTGACGAGCGTGGGCGGCGTGGCCGTTCAGGCAGGCGGCGCCGTTACGGCGGAACTCAAGCACGGCAAGTACGTGTTCCAGTCGCCGGGCCGCACGACGCCCGTGCGCTTCGACGAAGACTGGGGCTGGCCGACCATCACCATCAAGCCGAACACGGCGTCGCTCGAAACGGGCGCGTATGTGGTGATCGCGTATGAAGTCGGCGGCAAGGGCGAGCCCCTGACCGAGCTCGGTCGACGCGCCGCCACGCACAAGCCGATCTTCGCGGGACCGCCCGACAGCGACAGCATGGCGCTCGTCATCGCGCGGCCGCGCAAGCCTTCCGCCGATATCGCGTATATCGTGCCGATCAACACGTATCACGCATACAACTCCATCGGCGGCGGCTGTTACTACGGCGACCCGATTCATCGCACGAAGCCCGCGACACGTGTGAGTCTTCGTCGGCCAGGCGGCGGTCTTGGCGCGCAACTCGGCGAGCCGAACGATCCCTATGATTCGCGCTCGCCGCGCCAGCAATTCACGCATTGGGATGCGAAGTTCATTCGCTGGCTCAAGGCGGAAGGAATTGCTTGCGACTTCTACACCGACCACGATCTGCATCGCGGCACGGATCTCAAGCTCGCGAACTACCGCTGCATGTTGAGCGTGGGGCATCACGAATACTGGACCACGGAGATGCGCGAGCGCGTGGCGGGCTTCATCGCGCAAGGCGGCAACCTCGCGGTCTTCAGCGGCAATACGTGCTTCCGTCCGGTCGATTTCGGCGATGCGCCTATCGAAGGCGATCTCAAGATCATGAACCGGCTTGCCGAGAAATGGCCCGATCACGATGAATCGAATCTCATCGGCCTGAGCTATGGTTACGGCGGCGGAAAATACGGCGAATGGAAACGCTTGCGCGGCGGATGGATCAGACGCGAGCGCGAAGCGATCGGTTTTACGGTGCGTCAGGCAAATCACTGGGTCTTTGCAGGCACCGGCTTGCGAGAAGGTCAGACGTTCGGCGCGGAAGATCGTCTCGTAGGCTATGAAGTGGATGGCGTGCCGCCTGTCGCGAATGGCTTCGTGACGCTTGCGGATACCGTCAAGCTCACGGGTTGGGATGTCGGCGGCGCGGGCGCAATGGGCGTCTTCAAGCCCGATGCGAATGGCTCGCCGGAACGAGGCGAAGTGTTCAATGGCGGCACCACGGACTGGGCGCGCGTTCTCATGAATACGAGCGCGCAGAGCCATGTCGTCGTCGATCAGATCACGCGTAACGTCGTGCGACGGTTCATCGGCTTGCCGCCGCTCGTGATCGAGCGACACGACACGCTTCTGGACCAGACAGTGAACAGCGAGAGCGAGATTGCTAGCGCGATGCTCGCCCAATAGTCAAGCAGTAGCCGGCAGTGTGCGTGTGCAAACCCACTGACGAATAAATTTTTTTATTGTTAAATACGTCCGGCACGACAACATGAACCGCTTCGCGTGGGCTTACCGCTCGAGAGCGGTTCATGTCGTTCATACTTGCGCTCCTTTGCCCTGAGGCCAAGGCGAGGATGTGTCTAACCCCATTGGTCTTGCTGCGCTCGAAGTGGCGCATGCGCCTGACGAAACGATTCGTTACACGCGTTGTCATGCAATGCCCTTTTAAACGGGCGAACATGCGACAAGGCCGCAAACTGCGTTACCGCGATCAGTCAGCGCTCAAGCCGGAACCTATCGTTACATGGCATCTTTTCGAAAGAACTTCACCATTCTGATGACGTTGCAGGTATCCACATACCTTGCGCCGCTTCTCACGCTGCCGTGGCTTGCGCGCGTACTCGGCCCCAGCGAATATGGACGCCTTTCGTTCGCACTCGCTTTCTCCGCTTATTTCATCACGCTTACGAATTACAGTTTCTCGTTGACGGCGACACCAAGAGTCTCGATCAATCGCGATGACCGCGCCATGCGCTCGCAGGTCTTCTGGGAAACCATCCTCACGCAAAGCGTGCTTGCGCTTGCAGGCTTCATCATCCTGCTCGCGGTGACGTTCATCGTGCCGTATCTTGCGGAAAACCGCGACTTGCTGCTCTTGGGCTTCGGCATGGCGGTTGGCTCCATGCTCATTCCCACGTGGTATTTCCAGGGCGTGGAAGACCTCGGCATGATCAGCGTATTCGTATTCATCGGACGCGCCTTGAGCATTCCGGCGATGTACGTCTTCGTGCGTCATCGCGGCGATGTCGATATCGCCATGGCCGTCAACACGCTCGTGCCGTTGTGCTCGGGCATCGCAATTTGCACGTATTTGTACTTTCGACGCGAACTCGACTTCGTGCCGGTATCGCTGCCGACCATCTTCACGCGCCTCAAGGAAGGATGGAGCGTGTTCATGGCCACTTCGCTCGTCGATATCTATGCATCGAGCAATATCGTCTTGCTCACCTTCATTGCGGGCAACGTGGCGGGCGGCTACTTCGCGGCCGGCGACAAGCTGATTCGCGCGGCGTTGAACATGCTTCAGCCGCTCAAGACGGCCGCTTATCCGCGCGTGAGCTTCCTCATGCATCATGCGCGCGATGACGCCTTCGCCTTTCTGCGCAAGATGTTCGTGCTGCAAGGGTCGATCGTCTCGCTCATCTCCGTATGCATTTTCTTCGGCGCGCCGCTTGCCGTGAAACTGCTTTATGGCCCCCAGTTCGCGCCGACCGTCGACGTGCTGCGCTGGATGGCATTCGTCCCGTTGATGGCCGGCCTCTCCGACCTCTTCGGCGTTCAGACCATGCTTCCACTCGGCATGAAGGCGCAATTCAGCCGTGTACTCATCGCTTCGGCTGTTCTGAACTTCGGTCTTCTCGCCGTGCTTGCCAGACTCTTCGGCGAGCAAGGCGCGGCAGCCACCGTGCTGATCGTCGAGACGTCGATTGCCACCGCGATGTTCTGCACCCTGCACTTCCAGGGCGTACCCCTGCTCCGGCGCGCCATGCCGGAAAGCGCCGGTTCCTGACCAGGCGTGAATCGTGCACAAGGCACGATTGCATCGGCATGACGAGCTTTAAACGGCTCCGTCATGCGGTGCACGGTTAGCCACTTCTACCTAATGTCCAGACGATTCACGCTCCCACATTTCCGTTCGACGACGCACCGTTACTGCAAAAGTTGCGTTTTTGTATGTGTCGAAACGCACGGACGCCAATTGTTTGAGCCGATATCGTATTAGTAACAACATCAGGTAGGCAGGGTGAGGACCGGAATGAACTCAAACGACCCGACGATCGAACGTGTGCGAGAACTCGCTGATCGTGCAGACAGGCTGCGTATGCAGTCCGTCGCGATTCCGCTCAAGGAACTCAAAGCCCTTGTGCAACTTTGCGACCAAGCGCTCGAACAGAAATACGCTTGGCTTAAGGCCGAATCGGAAGTCGATTAACCTGCTGCCTTGCTCGCTTGCATTCGTCTTTCACTGCGTGAACAAACTGTCGACGTTGGCCTAAGAATTCTTTAGACCAGTTCGCAGTTTTGATTTTCCTTATGCCAGATTCGCTAACGCGGGCTTTGCAAAGCCGATTAGCAGGGGAATCAGCAAGTCCGTGTGCGTTGCCGCCCGGTTCTGAGAGATCGAGGCGCACCGGTTAGGTTGCATATGTATTAATCGAACAGAAAAACTCAGGTCGATTAGTGATACTGCATTCCAGGCCGTCATAGATGCCTCCTTCGACGGAACCGATAACGGACCCAGCGAGGCGCGTTGGCAAGCGGAGCTCACCACTCCACCTATAAACACAAGACCGCCGTGCCTTCTCAATTGCGAATGCCGCGGGCGCTCGGCTTTTGCTCATTGCAGAGTTCTATATGAAAGAGATCGTACATATAACCGAAGCCTTTGGAGGGGGAGTCCTCTCCATGCTCACTCAGCTCTCGAACCGTGCTGCGGCTGCAGGCGTCGGCGTCACGATCCTCCACTCCATCCGGCCCGAAACGCCGAACAACTTCGCGAGCCTCTTTCACCCGGCCGTGAAGCTCGTCTACGTGAGCATGTTTCGCGAAGTGAGTGTGAAGAAAGACTGGACGAGCATGTGGGAGCTGGTGCGCAAGCTCAAGGAATGCAATCCGTCGGTCGTGCATTTGCATTCGTCCAAGGCGGGTGTGCTGGGACGGGCCGCCGCGCGCATTGCCGCGCCGCGTGCCCGCGTGTTCTATTCGCCGCATGGCCTTGCGTTTCTGCGTCGCGATGTATCGGCGGCAAAGCAGTTTGCTTATCTCAGCTTCGAGCGCATTGCAGCACGCATGGGCGGCACCATCGTCGCGTGCTCCAAGAGCGAACAGCACGAGATAGAAACGCAGATGCGCACGCGCAACACGGAGATGATCGAGAACGGCGTCAACGTGCTGGAGATTCCTTCGCGTCTTGAGAAAGACGGCCGTGAAGTCGTGGTCGGCATGAGCGGACGCGCATCGTTCCAGAAGAATCACGAAGCCTTCGTGCAGCTCGCCACCGATCTGCGCAACTCCACGACGCAATTCTTGTGGATCGGCGGAAACCTCGATGAATTGCCCGGTCAGACTGCGAGCGATTCAGTCGTATGCAGCGGCTGGGTCACGCGTGAACGCGCGCTCGCCCTGACCTCCGGCCTCGACATCTATGTGCAGACCTCGCGCTGGGAAGGCATGCCGATCGCGTTGATCGAAGCGCAGGTCGCGGGCATTCCCGCTGTCGTGACAGACGTGGTCGGCAATCGCGATGTCGTCTTGCACGGGCAGACTGGCTTCGTCGCCACGACGCACGAAGACATGCAAAAGTACATCGCCATGTTGCGCGACGACCCTATCCTGCGTGCGCGCATGGGCGAAACCGCGAAAAGAACGGCTAGCCGGCGCTTCTCGATGGAAGCCATCTTCCGCAAGTGGCTCTCGGTATACGAATTCGGTTCGGACAGGTACTTGAAAGAGCCCGTCGAATCGAACGAATTCGAATCGTACGAACCCACTTCCGAATCACAGTACTGACCCGCCCGAGACATGGACACATCTATTGCCCCGAACAAGCTCGTCTACAACGGCAGGTTCACGAGTCAGAAGACCACCGGCGTACAACGCGTTGCGCGCGAGCTCGTAGCCGCGCTCGTCAAGCTGCCGCAAGGCTCGCATGTGACGCTTGCCGTGCCGCCGCAAGACGGGCTCGAACCCGTGGCCGGCGTCGAAACCGTGAAGCTCGGCTTCGGTAAAGGCGTGCTGTGGGAACAATTCGTCCTGCCACTCTTTGCGGGCCGCTCGCGCATTGTCAATCTGAGTAACTCGGGTTCGATCTTTCGCGCGAACCAGGTCATCTACATGCACGATGCCGCAGTGTTCGACACGCCCGCGCACTTCTCGTGGAAGTTCCGCATGTGGTATCGCGTGATGTTCTGGATTCTCGCGCGCACGTCGAGTTGCGTGATGACGAATTCGGAGTTCTCGCGCGACCGCCTCGCGCATCATGTCGGTGTGGATGCCAAACGTATCGGCGTCGTGCCGCTCGCAGCGGACCATCTCGATCACGTCGTGCCGGACCGGTCCGTCATCAAGGATCTCGATCTCACGCCGAACCGGTACGTGCTTGCAGTGAGCAGCATGAACCCGACAAAGAACTTTCAACGTCTTGTCGACGCGTTCATTCGACTGAACGATCCGTCTATCGACCTCGTTATTGTCGGCATGAAGAACGCCACTATTTTTGGCCGCGCGCATGATCTCTCGAGTGCGCCTAACATCAAGCAAGCGGGCTACGTGAGCGATGAAAAGCTCAAAGCTTTATATCAGGATGCAGCTTGCTTTCTTTATCCTTCGATTTACGAAGGATTCGGCATTCCGCCGCTGGAAGCCATGCGCAATGGCTGTCCGACGCTTGTCGGACGCGCAGCGGCGCTGCCGGAGACGTGCGGCGACGCATCAATCTATTGTGATCCGTACTCCGTCGAGGATATTTCGGCTAAGCTGCGCGAATTGCTCGACTCGCCGGCACTAAGCGAGGATCTCAAGCAGCGCGGCATTGCACACGCGGAGAAGTATCGCTGGACGGAAAGCGCGCGCATGCTCATGCAGTTCATCGACAAGCCATCGCGTTGAACGCGTTTTTGGGGGAAGGCCGGTGAAGTTAGGTATTTACTGCGATTCGGGCATCAATGGCGGGCACGAGGAAATGCTCAAGCGCCTGATGCTTGCGCTCGTCGCAAGCACAGGTATCGAGACGCTTAACATTCTCGTGCCGACCGCTAATGAACCGCTTTTTCGTTATGTAAGCGAACTATCGCTCAAGCATAAGAAAGTGAAGGTCATCGGTCTTACCTATACGGCCGAATCGCTGCGCGGAAACATGATCGAACTCGTCCGCATGGTGCGCTCCACGGCCGCCATCCTGCGTAGTCTCGAACTCGAAAAATTGTTGATCGCGCAAGGCACCATCGCTTCCGGTCTCGCAGGTCTTTTCGCCGCGCGCCAGGCGCGTGTTACCGCCGTGAGCTATCTTCCTCTCGTGGACGAAGCGCCGGAAAACGCGGGCGCCGCCGAGAAGATCAAGTGGCTCATCAAGCGCGTGTTGTATCGCATGCCGGATGAATTCGTCACGCTCAACGAGCACTTGCGTGGCAAATTGCGCGCACTTGCGCCGCGTGCGCGGACCACGATCCTCGAAAACTATGTCGATGACCGCTTCAGCCGTTCAACGCTCACGCGTTCGCAAGCACGCGCATCGCTGGGTCTGCCGGATGACGGCACCACGATCATCGCGCATATCGGCAGATTGAATTTCCAGCAGAAGCGTCAGGACTTTCTGATGCAGGCTATCGAAAGTCACAAGGAAGCGTTCGCGCGAACGCTGGTGTTGATCGTCGGCGAAGGACCGGATGCGGAGCGTCTCGAAGCAATCGTCGAGAAGAGTCCCGCGCTTGCCGCATGCGTGCGTATTGTCGGGCCGCAGAAGGACGTGCTGCCGTATATCGTCGCAAGCGACACGCTCGTGTTGCCTTCAGCGTATGAAGGCGTGCCGCTCGTGATGATCGAAGCGGTGCTCGCGGAACGTCCAGTTGTCGTGTCGCGGGTGTCGGGTCTCGAATCTTATCTGCCCGATGCGCTGCTGTTTCCCGTCGACGACTCCGCGTCTTTCGTAAAGCGAGTCTTCTCGGCGAGCACCTACTCGATGGCCGCGCTCACGCGCGACTTCCGCCGCCGCTTCTCGCGTGAAGTTTTCGACGCGCAAGCGCAAAGCATCCTGACGAGCGCATCGAGCTCGCGCGGCGCGGCCAATCCCGCCACGCGCGAACATTCGGACATGCTGGCCAAATAGTTTCGCCTTCCCGAGGTCCAGATATTGAAGCGAACGATTCTGATCGTAGTCGCCTTCTTCGGCGCAATGCTTTGCGGCTCCGTTCTGCTCTTCGCGCGCAGCGGCAGTCCCGATGCGTATCACGCAAGCCGCACCGGCGGCGCCAAGGCCGATGCCAATGCCGACACCCCATCATTCGCCGCACCCAAGATGAAATGCGGCAATGAGTCGGCCGGCGTGTTCTACGGCATTGCTGGCCATATCGAACATCGCGGTGCGTATCGCACGAGCGACTATGGTTTGCAGATTTCGCAGCTTCGCGAACTCGGCGTCACCGTGTACGCCCAGGACGTCTCGAACGAAGAAAGCGCGCACATGGTCGCGGACTTCGCGCGTCAGGCGTCCAGGCAGTGCATCGGCGTGCTTGCTCTCGTGACACCGTTCGAAGTGCAGAAGCGCGCCAACGAAGCGGAAGCATTCGCGCGCGGCTACGAACTCGGCAAGCTCTCCGGACGCATTCTGAAGGGCGTGGTGACCTACTATCAGGTGGGCAACGAGTACGACAACTGGACCATACGCGGCGATGACCGCAGCGGCGAGCATCCGTCGGATTACGACAACGCGATGTACATGAAGGCGCGCGGCTCGATCCTCGGTCTCATCAAGGGCATTCGCGAATCCAACCCCGACGCCAAGATTCTGCTCACGTCGTTCAGCTGGCTGCATTTCGCCTTTCCGGACATGCTCTTTTCCGGCACGCAGCCGGACGGAACCAAAGGGCATCCCGTGCCGCAATGGGACATTACCGTGTGGCATTGGTATTCCGACATGGGTTCGATCACGGCAGCGGGATCGCAAAAGACCAACGTGCTGGAGCGTTTGCGCGACAGTTACGGCAAGCCGATCTGGATCACGGAATACGGTGTACGTCCGGATCATCCCGACCCTTCGGGGTATCTCGTGGGAAAGAACGCGCTGGGCGGTTTCGTCTCGATGGCGAAGACCTATGGCATTCAGAACGTGACGCTCTACGAGCTTTACGACGACCAGCGCTTTGGTGGCGACGGCAACTACGGCGTGATTCACGACGACGGTAAAACAAAAAAACCACGTTTCGACGTGGTCCGCGAATTCATCAAAGCCAACCCTATGCCGTGAGGCGTGCCCGGGCTCAGGCAAACCGCGCATTATCGCCCAAATCCGCCATCGCGCAAGCGGCATGCCTGACCTTTCGAGCATTACAACGTTCGGTACTTAACAGACGCAGATAACTCAGGGCCGGAAGATGCCCCTTAGGATAATTTTTTTCTATTTATCTGCAAGTATCGTAGGGGTTTGCAAGATGCGCCGGGGCTGTCAAGGCCCGCGCTGACCGACGCCGCAGGCCCCAAGCATTCATGTTGCTGCGACTCACCGGCCGTACCGCCGGATTAAATAAAGCAAAGAGACGTACCGCGGCTTTAGCCGCCGGGGCATTCGTTTTTTCCAACGCCCTGACAACTACGTTCTAACTATCGAATTGAGGATGGCGCCTTTGAACACGCTCTATGTCAACTCCGGATCTTCGCGCTCAGGCAAGGACGACGGTGAATTCACCGCGAGCGATATGCTCAAACTGCTTCGCGACCATATCGGCATGCTGATGCTGTTCATCGCGGGCGCGGCCTTGCTCGCCACGGCTTATGCGTTTCTCGCCAAGCCGATCTACTCCGCCGACGTCATCATCCGCGTCGATCCGCCAGATCCGAACGCGCTCGGCATCACGCCGCAGAATCAGCAGCAGATGCAGCAGCAGGCGCAGACCGTCAATCAGATCGCGCCCGCCGAGATCTCGGTGATGCAAAGCCGTTCCGTGCTGGAACCGGTCGTCAAGCAATTTCACTTCGACATCAAGGCGAAGCCGCGTACGCTGCCGGTCCTCGGGCAGATCGCCGACCTGTTCGCCAAGCGCGGTCAACTTTCGCCCGCATGGCTCGGCCTCGATTCGTATGGCTGGGGCGGCGAGGAACTGAACATCGGCCGGCTCGACGTGCCTGCATCGCTCGAAGATTCGAAGCTTGATTTCGTGCTGCTCGACAAGAACCAGTACGAACTGCGCGACGAAGACGGCGACGTGCTCGTGCGTGGCACCGTTGGCCGTCCGGCAGCTGCGAATGGCGTGTCGATGCTCGTGGACAGCGTGGTGGGCCATCCCGGCGTGCACTTCGACGTGATCCGCTACAACACGCTCGACGCCATCGCGCTCATGCTCAAGACGATGAAGGTGACCGAGTCAGCGAAGGACACGGGCATCGTGCAGATTTCGTTCAATGCGGACGACCCCGAACTCACGGCCAATGTCGCGAACGCGCTCGGTCAGGCGTACATGTCGGCGGCAGTCGCGAGCCGTCAGGCCAACGACACCAAGACGCTCGAGTTCATTCGCGGCGAGTTGCCGCGTCTCGAAGCCGACCTGAAGACGGCCGAAGGCAATCTCAGCGCGTTCCGTTCGAAATCGCAGTCGGTGCAGCCGGTTAATGAGGCGCAAGCGTATTTGCAAGGCAGCATCACGTCGATGCAACAGCTCGCCATGCTGCAACTGCAGCGCACGCAGGCCTTGCAGCGCTTCCAGCCCGACAGCCCGCAAGTGAAGAACCTGGATCAGCAGATCGCCCAATTCGAAGCGACCAACAAGCAGATCCAGTCGCGCTTCGACAGCATGCCGGCGTCGGAGCGTCAAAGCGCCGAACTCACGCGCGATGCACGCGTGGCCGAAACCATCTACCTCGGCATGATGAACAAGGCCGAGGAGCTGTCGGTGCGTCGAGCGAGCACGAGCGGCGGCGCGCATATTCTCGACAACGCGCTGCGTCCGCATCGCCCGGTGAAGCCGAACAAGATGCTCGTGATTCTCGCAGGTACGGGTCTTGGCTTCTTCGTCGGCACGTTCTTCATCTTCCTGCGCCGTCACGCCATGATCGGCGTGACCGACCCGATGTTCGTCGAACGCCGTCTGTCGGTGCCGGTGCTGGGCGAGGTACTGTTCAGCCGCCAGCAACTCGTGCTCGATCACGAGATCGCGGTGTCGCCGGTCGGACGCGCGCTCGGCTTCTCGGGCACGCAACAAAACGGCGCCGCGCCCAAGGCCCTGCCGCACTACGACCAGGCGCAACACGATGCCATGACCATGCCGCATGTGGACGAACGCGACGAAGACGCTCGCGTGCTTGCCTCGCGCTTCCCGCACGATCCGGCTGTCGAAGCGCTGCGCGCCGTGCGTACCGAGTTGTATCGCGATCTCGTCAATGCGCCGAACAACATCGTCATGTTGACCGGCCCGATTCCGTCGGCAGGCAAGAGCTTCGTCGCGGCCAACCTCGCCGTGCTGCTCGCGGAAATCGGCCTGAAAGTGTTGCTGATCGACGCCGACATGCGCCGTGGCCATATCGCGTCGTTCTTCAAGCAGTCAAACCCTGGCGGCCTCGCGGAAGTGCTGAAGGGCGATATCGGCATCACGGATGCGCTGCGTTACGTCGGCGTACCCGGCCTGTCGTTCATGTCGTGCGGCGGCTATCCGCAGAATCCGTCCGAATTGCTGATGATGCCGCGTTTCCGCGACATGCTCGCGCGCATGAGCGACCAGTTCGACCTCGTGCTCGTCGATACCCCGCCGTTCCTCGCCGTCACGGATGCCGCGATCGTCGCAAGCGACGCGGGCTCCACGGTGCTGGTGTTGCGCTCGGGCATTCAGACCGAGGAAGAGATCGAGGAGACCGTGAAGAAGGTGCAGCGCGCGGGCGGCAGACTCGTGGGTTCGGTCTTCAACGCAATTCCGCGCCGGCGCAGCAACCGTCGCAGTTATGGCTATGCCGCGGCATACACCAGTTCGTTCAAGCCGGTGAATTAAGCTTGGCCCACTAAAAGAGCGATTACGCAACGCCGCGTGTCTCACGCGGCGTTGCGCGTTGAAGAGCCCCCGACCGATGAAAGAAAAACTCGCGCTGACAGACCGCTTCTACCAGATATGGGCCTTCGCGATGCCCGTGACGTCGTTCCTCGTGATGCCGAGCATCCAGGGCACGACGATCGGCTATCTGATGTGCTTTCTTTCGGTGCCGCTCGTGCTGCTCTTCGGCGGCAAGGCGCGCAAGAACTGGATGCACTTCCTGATCGCGGCCGTGGTCGTATGGCTTTTGATGTTCTGCACCTCGCAGCTCGCGGACGTCATGGCGCCTTTCGATCCCGACTTCAGCAAGGTCGCGATGGTCGACGACACCGACCTCGTCACGTTCATCCTGCGCAAGAGCATGTTCACGCAGTCGATCTACGTCGCGGCGGTGGTGCTCTACGCATCCTACGTCTACTACTTCTACAAGCCGACCTGGGACCAGTGGATTCTCGTGGCCGTGACGCTCTTCGCGCTCTACGGCATGTACGAAGTGGTCTACTTCGTCGCGACTGGACAGCCGGGCGACTTCATCTCGAACCGTGCATTTGGCGATCAGTTCGGCAAGGGTATCGTGCGCTCGGACGGCACCGTGAACGGCAGCTCGTTCCAGCAGATCGACATCAAGGGCTTCCCCATTCAGCGGCTGAAGGCGCTGACCGGCGAGCCTTCCATGTACGCAATGTCCATCTTCCCTTTCTGGGTGTATTTCAACGCGACCTCGCGCGTACGCTGGCCGGTGTGGATCATCGGCATTTCGCTGATCATGAGTACGTCGTCGACGGTGCTGATCGGCTATGCGGTTTATGCGCTGATTCGCATGCGCAAGCTCGGCATCAACCCGATCAAGGCGTTGATCGCGCTCGCGGTGGTGTGCGTGATCGCCTATCTCGCGCAGGACTATATCGCCGATCTGTTCCAGCAGATGGTGATGGACAAGCTCGAAGGCAAGAACGAATCGGGCTCGGACCGTTCGATGCTGGTCCTGAATTCCGTGCAGATGTGGCTTGGCGCGACGCCGATGAATCAGTTGTTCGGCATCGGCTTCGGCTACATACGCTCGACCGATTTGTTCTCCACGTTGCTCGTGAACACGGGCGTGGTCGGTCTCGTCGGCATCAGCGCGCTCATGCTGTATCCCGCGTTCAAGCTCGACTGGGACGCGCGCGGCATGGCGCTACGTCAATGCTGCGTGGGCACCTGGCTGATGATGATGGTCTCCGTGCCCGAGTTCGCCTATCTCGCACCGTGGACTTTCGTCGCGATGGCTTACGTGCGAGTGCGCGCGCTCAAGCAGGCCCGGCAGCAATCGCATGACCGCGACGCCGCCGTCGTCATCGATCAGACGCCTATCGGCACCGACTTCGGTACGAACGCTAAACCGCATTCGGGTCCGCGTGTCGGCTCGCCCGTGGGACCGCGTCCCGCTATCGGCAGCCGCATGAATCCGCGCGGACGTCATCCCTGAAAGCGCCTCGGTGACCCTTCGGGCAGTGCGCGCACTGCCCTCCCGCTTGCCTGCGACGTTCTACAATGGTGGTTTCGACCACCGGACCATGGCATGACGAACGTGCGCATGGCCGGGCAACCAGGGAGCACAACATGGCGCAAGTCACGACCGATTCCGGCCTCAAATACGAAGACATCGCTGTTGGCGAAGGCGCCGAAGCCGTCGCGGGCAAGACGGTGAGCGTGCACTACACGGGCTGGCTGACCGACGGACAGAAGTTCGATTCAAGCAAGGACCGCAACGACCCGTTCGCCTTCGTGCTGGGTGGCGGCATGGTCATCAAGGGCTGGGACGAAGGCGTGCAAGGCATGAAAGTGGGCGGCACGCGCCGTCTCACCATTCCGCCGCAACTCGGCTACGGCGCGCGTGGCGCGGGCGGCGTCATTCCGCCGAACGCCACGCTCGTGTTCGAAGTGGAACTGCTCGACGTCTGAGCGTCGACGCCATGAACGCGCCAGTCCATCGTCCAGGCATTTCGCTGCGCCGCTATGAAGCGGTGCAGGCGACAGACGAGCACGACTTCCATCAGATCGTGCTCGGCTTCGACGGCGCAATGGGCATGGCGGTGGACGGGCGCGAGTCGCATATCGACCGGCATCGCGCGTGGATCATTCCGGCTCACGCGCGGCATGAATACTGGGCCGAGGGCGTGAATCGCCAACTCGTGCTCGATCTTCCGGCGACGTCGGTAGCGGTGCCCGAGCGCTTTTTCGAACGCGCGCGCACCGTCGATCTCGATTCCGCGATGACGCAGCTCGTCGCCGATATCGCGCTGAATGCAGGCATTTACGATGGCCGCTTCGCCTGGCAAGCCGCCGCGCATCTGTGCGGCGCGTTGATGGCCGACGCGGGCGCATCCGTCGTGGCCGAAGCGCGTGGCCTCGACTTCGCGCGCATCGACCGATGGCTGCGGCTGCATTTGTCGGAGCCGCTGCGCATTGCCGATCTCGCCGCACACTGCGGCTTCGGCATGCGGCGCTTTCATCAGCTATTCAGCGAGGCGTTTGGCGAGACGCCGCATCGCTATCTGCATCGCTTGCGGCTCGATACCGCGCTTGCGTTGCTTGCCGATCCGCGCGCCGCGTTGTCGGACATTGCGCTCGATGTCGGTTTCGCCGATCAAAGCGCGTTCACGCATGCGTTCTCGAAGCGCTTCGGCATAGCGCCTGGTCTCTGGCGCAATGGCCTGAGAGCGCCTGACCCGCGTCAGCATTGAAGACGTAAAAAAGCCCGCCGGTCATCGACCAGGCGGGCTTTCTTCATGCCTCAACCAGCTAACGAATCATTCCACCGACAGTTGCAGATGCAATTGCGAGCGCGCGACGTCGC
The DNA here is from genome assembly GCF_054655155.1 of Caballeronia sp. HLA56. Taxonomy (NCBI): domain Bacteria; kingdom Pseudomonadati; phylum Pseudomonadota; class Betaproteobacteria; order Burkholderiales; family Burkholderiaceae; genus Caballeronia; species Caballeronia sp. HLA56. Next base: position 1,226,129 of record NZ_BAAHOB010000001.1, read on the forward strand.
CCTCTTGCACGTCGCTTGCATTGTCGCGATCCGACTGCGATTGCGGCGCAAGACGCGCCGATTCGATCCGGTCGAGATACTCGGTCGTGATGTCGCCGGTGATGTAGTTGCCGTCGAAGCACGAAGCCTCGAACTCCTGCAACTCAGGGTTGATGTCACGGATCGCGCTTTTAAGGTCGGCCACGTCCTGATAGACGAGATAATCCGCGCCGATCATGCGCGCGACTTCTTCGTCGCTGCGGCCGTGCGCCACGAGTTCACCGCGCGTGGGCATGTCGATGCCATACACGTTAGGGAATTTAACCGGCGGCGCGGCGGACGCGAAGATCACCTTGTTTGCGCCGGCGTCACGCGCCATCTGCACGATTTCATGCGAGGTCGTGCCGCGCACGATTGAGTCGTCGACGATCAGCACGTTCTTGCCTTTGAACTCGATGGCCATGGCATTGAGTTTCTGGCGCACCGACTTCTTACGCACCGCCTGGCCCGGCATGATGAAGGTGCGGCCCACGTAGCGATTCTTGAAGAAGCCTTCGCGATACTCAACGCCGAGCTTCGCGGCCACTTGCATGGCGGCGGGACGCGAGGAATCGGGAATGGGCATGACCACGTCGATAGGCACGTCCGGCAGCACGCGCTTGATCTTCTCGGCAAGATAGTCGCCCATGCGCAGACGCGCGTTGTAGACGGGCACGCCGTCGAGGCACGAATCCGGACGCGCGAGATACACGAGTTCGAAGATGCAGGGGTTGAGCGTCGGTTTTTCGGCGCATTGATGACTGTGGAGGTTGCCTTCCGCGTCGATGAAGATGGCTTCGCCCGGCTCGACATCGCGCACGAACTCGAAGCCCACGCCTTCCACCGCCACCGATTCCGACGCCACCATCCATTCCACGCCCGTCGCGGTTTCCAGCTTGCCGAGCACGAGCGGACGAATGCCGAACGGATCGCGGAACGCGACGAGCCCGTAACCCGCGATCAGCGAGACGATCGCGTAAGAACCCTTCACCCGCCGATGCACGCCCGCAACCGCCTTCCAGAGCGCGGCGGCGTCGAGTTGCAAGCCCGAACTCGCGAGCTGCAGTTCATGCGCGAAGACGTTGAGAAGGACTTCCGTGTCCGACGCCGTGTTGATGTGCCGGCGATCGATGCGGAACATCTCGTCCTTCAACTGCGTCCAGTTGGTCAGATTGCCGTTGTGCGCGAGGATGATCCCGAACGGCGCGTTCACGTAGAACGGTTGCGCTTCTTCCTCGCTCGATGCGGAACCCGCCGTCGGATAACGCACTTGCCCAATGCCGACCGTACCCGGCAGGCTGCGCATGTTGCGCGTGCGGAACACGTCGCGCACCATGCCATTGGCTTTGTGCATGTGGAAGTTGTTGCCGTTCGCCGTGGCGATGCCCGCTGCGTCCTGGCCGCGATGCTGCAGAAGCAGCAAGCTGTCATAGATCAGCTGATTGACGGGACTTTGGGAAACTACACCTACGATGCCGCACATGGCATGGTCCTTCAAAGAGTCGAAACGGGGTCGACGGGGTCGATAGGCGGTGCCGGTCCACACCGCCTGTTCGCAGGCGGGCGCCGTATCGCGTCCCTCATGTAGCCAGCCGTTCGTCTATTGTGCGACGTTTCGCGCCGCGTCGCCGGCATCGGGGGCCGGGGCGACACGCACATACGCGGCAAGCGTAGCGGGGAGCAGCGGTTTCAGTTCACGCACGCCTTGCTCGGCCATGGGCGCGAGCAGCGCATTGCGCCAAAAATCTTTCTGCGGCAGTTCGGTCAAGCCCGCCAGGGCGACCAGGATGACTACCAATATAGCCCCTCTGGCGAGGCCGAACAGCAAACCCAGCGAGCGGTCGACGCCGCGCAGGCCGGTGACTTCGGTGATGCGCGTCAGGAGCGCGGACAGCACGCTCGACAGAAGCAGCACGGCCGCCACCACCAGCAGGAACGCCACGAGCCATTGCGTCAATGCACCGCCCGGCCACGTGGACGGTATGTACGGCACGACGACGCTGACGAAGCGCCCTGCAATCAAGATAGCCGCCACCCAGCCGACGAGACCGAACGCTTCGGCCAGAAAGCCGCGCCACATGCCGCGCAAGGCTGACAGGCCGATCACGGCGAGCACGGCATAGTCGAAACTGGTGAACATCGAGCTTCTGGTTCGCCTCAGTTCGCTGGCCGCTTGCCACCGGCAAGTCCGGCTTGCCGCACCTTCTGTAGCGCCGCCGATGCCGCCGTGCGATCCGCAAACGGTCCTGCGCGCAACAGAGCGCGCGTGGAGCCGTCCGTTTGCTTGCGATGTTCGAGATATGCGGGCACACCGGCCGCTTTCAACTTGTTGACCCAGTTTTGCGCGGCAGTTTCGTCGTCGAAGGTGCCGATTTGCAGCACGAAGCGGCTGCCGGCCGGCGACGAAGGCGAGCTCGGTGCATTGGCGGCGGTATTGGCTTCTTCGGCGGGCGCGACCGGCTGCGGCTTGGCCGCCTGGGTTTTTGCGGGCTGGCTCGCGGGTGCCGGGGACTTTGCTTCCGGTTTGACCTGCGCCTGTTGCTGAACTGGCGCCGGCGTTTGCGCGTCGGGCTGCGCTACGCCCGCCGCCACGCCGTTCGATGTCGCCGCAGGGCCGTCATGCGCGACGCCGGCTTGCGTGTCGGCATCGGTGGCTTCGCGCGATTGCTTCACGGCAGGCGCGGGGCGGCTTGGAATATCGATGGAGATATCGTCGGTGACGGGCTTCGGGCGTGAGTCCAGCACCATGGGCAGAACGATGACCGCGGCCAGCACGAGCGCGATTGCGCCGACCAGCCTGCGCCGGGCACGCTGCTTTTCGGGCAGCGTGGGGTCGAGCATCATCGCGTCGGCGTCGGTGCGCTCGGGGCGGCGCGTGCGGCGTTCCGTGCGGACGGTATGACGCGTGCCGCGCGGTGAGTCGGAATATGCGTCGCGACCGGAGTCGTCTTTCTTGCCGAACGAGAAAAGTCCCATGTATGGCTTGGTGCGAGAAGCTTGGTGCGGGGGTTTGCCTTGCGGCTGACCGCCAACCGTCTCAGTGATGCTGCGATTTCCGGTATGCCATGACGCCGGCAACCGTGTAGAAACTGCCGAAAACCAAAATTCTATCATTTTCGGACGCACGACTTAACGCATCTCGAAATGCTTCGGCCGGTGTGTCGAATTGTGAAACGCTGCTGTCGGGGCCTTCGTTGACACCGGCATCGCGCAAAACCTTGGCCAGGCGGCCGGTCGACGCGGCGCGCGGAGTAGGCAACGCGCTCACGTTCCAGTGATCGACCTCGCCCTTGAGCTGATTGACGATGCCTTCGATGTCCTTGTCGCCCATTGCGCCGAACACCGCGTAGGTGTACGGAAAGTAGCCCATGTTGCCGAGATTCTGACCGAGCACGGCGGCGGCGTGCGGATTGTGCGCGACATCCAAAATGATCTGCGGTTTGCCCGGCAGCACCTGAAAGCGTCCCGGCAACTCGACGTTCGCCAAGCCCAGCCGGATATCCTGCGCAGACACGGCCAGACGGTCGCGCAGCGCTTCGAGCGCCGCCAGCGCGGCCGACGTATTGATGAGCTGATTCGCGCCCCTCAACGCCGGGTAAGCCAGCGCGGAACGCCGTTGTGCGCGTCCGATGTAGCTCCACTGCTGGCGCTCGTTGCCCGGCTGCGCTTCGTAGCGAAAATCGCGGCCCACAAGCCACAAATCCGCGCCGATCGCCTCGGCGTGATCGATCAGGCTTTGCGGCGGCGTCGGGTCGCCGCAAATCGCGGGCTTGCCCGAGCGGAAAATGCCCGCCTTCTCGAAGCCGATTTTCTCGCGCGTATCGCCGAGATAGTCCGTGTGATCGATGTCGATACTCGTGATCACCGCGCAGTCCGTATCGACGATATTGACCGCGTCCAGCCGCCCGCCGAGCCCGACTTCGAGCACCACGGCGTCTAGTGTGCGCGAGGCGAAGAGATGCAGGATCGCGAGCGTCGTGAATTCGAAATAAGTCAGCGAGACCGGCTCGGCGAGACTCGCGCGCGCTTTTTCCACGGCCTCGAAATGCTGCAGCAACTCGGCGTCACTTGCCTCGACGCCATCTACGCGCGCCCGCTCGTTGAACGAAAGCAGATGCGGCGACGTGTGACAGCCCACGCGATAACCCGCGCGCAGCAAAATGGTTTCGATGATCGCGCACGTCGAGCCCTTGCCATTCGTGCCGCCGACGGTAATGACCGGGCAGGCGAAGGAAAGCCCGAGCGCTTCCTTCACGCGACCGATGCGCGCGAGACCCATGTCGATACCGACCGGATGCGCCGCTTCGAGATGAGCGAGCCAGGCGTCGAGAGTGGGGAAAGTGTTCATTTTCGAGATCGGGAAACAAAAGCGCCGCGCGGAACCTCGCGGGTTCACGCGCGGCGCGGCGCTGCATTCGAAGCCGTCAGGCGACGGCGTCGGCGGGCTGTCGGGTCATCAATGCCATCAACTGGGCAATTTCCTCGCGCATCTTGCGGCGATCCACGATCATGTCGACGGCGCCCTTCGTCATCAGGAACTCGGCGCGCTGGAAGCCTTCCGGCAGCTTTTCACGCACCGTCTGCTCGATCACGCGCGGACCCGCGAAGCCGATGAGCGCTTTCGGCTCGGCAATCACCACATCGCCCAGAAACGCGAAGCTCGCGGACACGCCGCCCATGGTCGGGTCGGTCAGCACCGAGACGAACGGCAGCTTTGCCTCGGCCAGCTTGGTGAGGAGCGCAGTGGTTTTGGCCATCTGCATGAGCGAAAGCAGGCTTTCCTGCATGCGCGCGCCGCCCGAAGCCGTAAAGCAGATGAACGGTACGTTCTGTTCGAGCGCATTGCGCGCGCCGCGCACGAAACGTTCGCCGACCACCGAACCCATCGAGCCGCCCATGAACGAGAACTCGAAGCACGCCACGACGCACGGTATGGTGTGGATTGCGCCGCCCATGACGACCATGGCATCGGTTTCGTCGGTGTCTTCCATCGCCTCTTTCAGGCGGTCCGGATACTTGCGGCTGTCCTTGAACTTGAGGGCGTCGACCGGCAAGACTTCCTGGCCGATTTCATAGCGGCCTTCCGGATCGAGCAGACGATCGAGCCGCTCGCGCGCGCCGATTCGCATGTGGTGGCTGCACTTCGGGCACACATGCAGATTCGCCTCCACGTCGTTGCGGTACAGCACCGCCTCGCACGCCGGACACTTCACCCACAGGCCTTCGGGAATGCCCTTGCGGCTTTTGGGATCGGTCTGTTTAATCTTGGGCGGCAACAATTTGTCGAGCCAGCTCATCGAATTTCCTTCAGTGTTCAGACGGTCGCGGCGCCGCGCCGAGGGAATCCGGCGCGGCCGCGACTGCATTTTTACTTGGCGGCGTCGAGCGCCGCTCTGATTTCCGCGATGAATGTCGTAAGCGACGCCGCGGCAGTATCCGGCGGCGCCTCTTCGAGCAACTGCACGAGCCGGCTGCCGATGACCACGGCATCCGCGATTTCAGCCACCGCGCGGGCAGTTTGCGCGTCGCGGATGCCGAAACCCACGCCCACCGGCAGCGGCACATGCGACTTGATGGCCGGGATTTTACTCGCGATGCTGGAAACGTCCAGATTTGCCGCGCCGGTCACGCCTTTCAGCGAGACGTAATAGACGTAGCCGCTCGCAATCTTCCCGACCGCCGCGATACGTTCGTCGGTCGAAGTCGGCGCCAACAGGAAGATGGGATCGATGCCGGCCGCGCGCATCTTCGTGCCGAATTCCTCGGCTTCCTCGGGCGGGTAATCGACCACCAGCACGCCGTCGACGCCCGCTTCGTTCGCTGCCGCCGCGAAAGCGTCCGCGCCCATGCGTTCGATCGGATTGGCGTAGCCCATCAGGACGACCGGCGTTTTGTCGTTCGTCTGGCGAAAACGCGCGACATCAGCAAGCACGCGCTTGAGCGTCACGCCGCGCGCCAGTGCGCGTTCCGACGAGCGCTGAATGACGGGACCGTCGGCCATCGGGTCCGAAAACGGCACGCCCAGTTCGATGACGTCCGCGCCGCCCTTCGCCAGCGCGTGCATGAACTCGACGGTCTGTTCAGGGTTCGGGTCGCCCGCCGTAATGAACGGAATCAGCCCCTTCTTGCCTTCGGCGGCGAGTGCCGCAAATGTAGTTTTGATGCGTGACATGAGAAATTTCTCGCAGTCGTATTCGTGGGCGTCAGACGTCGTTGTCTCGGCATCTGACGCATTTCAGCGACGAAAATGGCGCTATCGGGCAGCTTCCGGTACGAGACTGACGCTAGGTGCGCGCAAAACCTGCAATCGATCCTCGCGTCCCTGCGCCGTGCGCTGTTCAGCGATCGCACAGTAGTCCGCGTTTATCTCGTATCCGGTGAAGAGCCGTCCGTGACGCGCGCAGGCAACACCCGTGGTGCCGCTGCCCATGAATGGATCAAGCACGCGGCCGCCCGGCGGGCAACTGGCAAGCACCATCCGTTCGATGATCTCCAGCGGCTTTTGTGTCGGATGATCGACCCGTTCCGCATGCTGCCGGTGCAAACGCGACACCGACCACACGTCTTTCGGGTTGTAGCCCATCTCCAGCCACTTGCTGCCTTCGAAAATCTTGCGCGAGCGCGCCTTCTTCGTCACTGCGTCGTAAGGAATGCGCACCGGATCGAGATCGAAGTAATAGTCCTTCGATACCGCGAAATAGCCGATGTTGTCATGCACCGACGAGTATTTTCGCGTCGTTCCGCCCATGCTCGGTACACGCCGGTCCCAGACGATCTCATTGACCATCATCAGCCGGCGCTTGAGAAACACGAACAGCTCGGGCGAATACTGCCAGGTGCAGAAGATATACAGCGAACCGCTTCGCTTGAGCTTTGGCAAGGCCAGTTCAAGCCAGCCGTACGTCCATTCAAGGAAGGCGTCTCCGGACCGCATGTCCGAGTCGTTCCCGTAGTCCTTGCCCAAACCATAGGGAGGGTCCGCGACGATCAAGTCGATCGACGCGTCTGGAATGGTTGCGGCATCGGCCAGGAAATCACGATTGCGGATATCGATGTCGGCGCCCGTGAGCGCGCCGACGGACAACGGTTCGTCGATGACAGTGCGCATCCGGCCGCTCAGAACTGAATGCCCGATCGCTCGGCGACCGTGTGCATGTCCTTGTCGCCCCGGCCCGACAGGTTGACGAGGAGCACCTTGTCGCGCGGCAGCGTCTTAGCGAGCTTGGCGCCATACGCCAGCGCGTGACTCGATTCGAGCGCCGGGATGATGCCTTCGATGCGGCAGCAGTCGTGGAAGGCCTTGAGCGCTTCTTCATCCGTGATGCCGACATACTCGGCCCGTCCCGCGTCCTTCAGCCACGCGTGCTCGGGACCGACGCCCGGATAGTCGAGACCCGCCGAAACCGAATGCGTCTCGATGATCTGGCCGTTGTCGTCCTGCAGAAGATAGGTGCGATTGCCGTGCAAAACGCCGGGACTACCGCCCATGAGTGAGGCTGCGTGACGGCCGGTGTCCATGCCGTCGCCGGCTGCCTCGACGCCAATCAGGCGCACGTCCTTGTCGTCGATATAGGGATAAAAGATGCCCATTGCGTTCGATCCACCGCCTACGCACGCTATCACCGCGTCCGGCTGACGACCGGCCATTTCGGGCATTTGCACCTTGCATTCGTCGCCGATCACACGCTGGAAGTCGCGCACCATCATTGGATAAGGATGCGGGCCCGCCACCGTGCCGATGATGTAGAACGTGCTTTCGACGTTCGTCACCCAGTCGCGCATGGCTTCGTTGAGCGCGTCTTTCAGCGTCTTCGAGCCCGATTCGACCGGCACGACCGTCGCGCCCAGCAGCTTCATCCGATACACGTTCGCAGCCTGACGCCGCACGTCCTCGACGCCCATGTACACCACGCATTCCATGCCGAAGCGGGCGGCAATGGTGGCGGTTGCAACACCGTGCTGACCTGCGCCCGTCTCGGCGATCACACGCTTCTTGCCCATCTGGCGCGCAAGCAGCGCCTGGCCGATCACATTGTTGACCTTGTGCGCGCCGGTGTGATTAAGGTCCTCGCGCTTCAAATAAAGCTGCGCGCCGCCAAGCATTTCGCTCCAGCGCTTTGCGTGATAAATCGGGGAAGGGCGACCCACATAATGCTTCAGTTCGTAGTGATACTCCGCCTGAAACTCGGGATCTTGCTGAGCGGCTTCATACGCGACGCGCAACTCATCGAGCGCGTGGATGAGCGTTTCAGACACGAAAATGCCGCCATATTGGCCGAAATGGCCTCTTTCGTCTGGTAAGTTGTACATTACGTCACTCTTCGGTGGTGAAGTGCCATTGCGGCGAATTCACGTTTTTATTCAGCTGGCATCCGCTTCGCGCACCGCGCGCACGAATGCCGCCATCCGGGCGGGATCTTTCACGCCTTTGGCGCCCGGCGTTTCGATGCCGCTTGAGACATCGACCGCGAACGGGCGCACGCGCCGGATGGCTTCACTGACGTTTTGCGTGTTCAACCCACCACTCAAAACGGCCCGATGCCCTAGATCTGTTGGGATAAGTGACCAATCGAATATCTTCCCGCCGCCGCCAAAGCCCTCGACGAGTGCGTCGAGAAGAATGCCGCCAGCATCTGCAAATTTAAGAGACGATTCTATCAAATCGCTCGTTGCAGCATCAGGCCCGATTCGCAATGCGCGCCAATAGGGCAAACCCGCAATCGCGGCCAACTCGGCGCATTGTTCGGGTGTCTCGTCGCCGTGAAACTGCAAAATGGACAGAGGAACGTTCGACGTGACTTCTCTCACCCATTCCGGCGTCGCGTTGACGAACAAACCGACTGCCGACACGAGGGGCGGCACATGCCGAGCCAGTTCGACCGCTTGCGCGACGCTCACCGAACGCGGACTCGGTGGATAGAAAACGAAGCCCACGGCGTCCGCGCCGAGCGCCACGGCGTGGCGCACGTCTTCGGCGCGGGAAAGTCCGCACAGCTTGATTCTCGTTCGATGAAGATCCCGTTCGCTCATTTCTCGTTCGCCCAGACGGCGCTCCACGGCATGCTTTCGATATGCGCAGGCGGCACCGCGAATTGCGCCGGATAACCGACTTCCGCCAGATATAGGCCGTCCGGCATGAAGGTCGGCGCGGCGATACGACGGTCGCGCGCGGCGAGTACGTCGGTCATCCACGAAACCGGATGTTTTCCCCGGCCAATGGCAACGAAGCATCCCATTAGATTGCGTACCATATGATGCAAAAACGCATTGGCGCGAAACCGGAAGTGCACGAAGTTGCCCTGCTCGCGTACATCGATCCGATACACATGCTTGACCGGCGTTTTCGACTGGCAATCCGCCGCGCGGAACGACGAAAAGTCGTGCTCGCCGATAAGACACGCCACCGATTCACGCATCGCGCCGACATCCAGCGGCGTGTGCACCCAGCCAGCGCGTTTCGCGAGCATGGGTGAACGGACCGCATTGATGTACAGCACGTAATAGTAAGTGCGTTCGAATGCGCTGAAGCGGGCGTGGAAGTCGGCGGGCATCGGCTTCGCCCATTGCACCGCGATCGTTTCCGGCAAAAACGCATTCGTGCCGCGCACCCAGGAAAACTCGGTACGGTCGAGTTCCGTGTCGAAGTGCACGACTTGGCCCAGCCCGTGAACCCCGGTATCTGTCCGTCCGGCGACGACCGTCTGCAAACGAGTCTGCGCGAACTCCCCGAGCGCGCGCTCGAGTTCGTCCTGCACCGTGTTGCCATGCGGCTGAGATTGCCAGCCGGAAAACGCCGAGCCGTCGTACTGAACGCCTAATGCAATGCGCATTTCAGGAATGCGGCGCGAGCGTCGAAAGCAACGCGGCGGCTTGCGGACGCGTGGCTGAATCGTTCGAGGCGAGCACTTCCTGAAGCAACGTGCGCGCGCCCGACAAGTCGCCCAGTTCGATGTATTCGGTCGCTAGTTCGAGCTTGTTTCGCGCGATTGTCGCCAGTTGCGAAGGCGTCAGCGCCGGCAACGGTGCAGTCTGGCTCGCCGGCAGATTCAGGTCGAAGTCGAGGCTCAGCGGGCCGTACTGGGTGGCTCCGAGGCCGGCCACCGCCGCGGCGCCTGCAGTGCCGGCTTCGATCTGAGCGACGACGGAATCCCCTCGCGGCACGGGCGGCAAGTCCTCGTGAGCCGTCTGCGCGTGGGCCACCGGCTGCGGGATGAACGGCAACGGCGCCGCGTCAGCGGACTCACGGGGCGCGCCTTCAAGCGCCTGCGGTGGCGAGCTCGCCAAATCATGAGGCGTGTTCAGCGTCAGTTCGAGACGCGGCGGCAGACCGAGTTCGAGCGAGTCGAGCGCCTGGATTGCTTCTTTGGGAAACTTGGGCATCGGGAAACGATGACCGGGCGATGGATCGTCGTCGAGTTCCGGCTCGGGCGGCACGTCGAGCGCTGCGTGCTCGATCTCGCGCTGTTCTGCCGCGCGCTGCTCGGCGGCTTCCTCGGCGGCCGCACGCGCCTGAGCTTCGCGCAGTTCGGCTTCGCGAGCGATGATTTCGCGCGCCGCCGCCTCGCGGGCCTGTTCCGCGTGCTCGGCGGCATCGCGCGCTTCGGCTTCGCGCAATTGCGTTTCGCGAGCGGACAGATCGCGGGCGAGCGCCTCGCGGGCCGCGAGCTCACGTGCGCGCGTCTCCCGTTCCTCGGCTTCCTGATGCGCAGCCTGTCGCGCGGCGGCTTCGCGCTCCTGTTCTTCCCATTTGCGCGCTTCGAGCGCGGCGGCCTGGCGTGCAGCGATTTCACGGGCATGCGTTTCGTGCGCGTCGGCGTCGTTCGATGATTCTTCGCGCGCAGATGGTACGAATTCCGCGTGCAAAGCGGCGGGCGTCGCGGGAACGAACGGCTCGGCTTGCGACGCCGGATTCCTGGCCGATGGCGTCATGCGCGCGACCGCGTCGTCATCGGACGGCGTGGGGAAAACTTGCGCCGCATCGTAATCCTCGATGCTCGCCGCCACCGCGTTCAGTTCCGACTGATCGTCGCGCTGAACCGCCTTGCCATCTACGCTCGCCACGGCGATAGCAGCCAAACGCTCGCGCTCGCGTTGCTGACGCAGCTTTTCGTTACGCGCGGCGGCGTCTGCTTCCGCTTCTTCCATCGAGGAAAAGGTTCGCGGCGCGCGCGGGTCCGCTGCCGCTCTCGCCGCTTCGAGTTTGGCGCGATTACGCCTTCTGATATACCACTGGCCGAATATGACACTCAGCCCAACCAGCCCACCAAGGAAAATCCTGGGGTCCGAAAGCGGCGACCCGGTCGCGGGCGCCGCAGCGGAAGTGGCGACCTCGGGCTTCGCGGGCGCCATTGTGGTACTTGCCTCGGACGCCGGCGCAACGGCATTCGGCGCGCTCGCAACAAGCGCGGGATTCGAGGCTGCTTCGGGCGGCGCGGGCTCGCTCGCGGCGCCTTGAGTCGCTGACGCCGGTGCAACGCCAGTCGCGGATGCGCTCGCCGTCGCGTTTTCCTGCGGGACCGGCGCTGGCGTCGATGCGGACGCCGAGACCGGCGCGGACGCTCCGCCCGCATCCGTTGCCGGCACGTTCAACACCGAACCGAGCTTCAACCGGTTGATGTCGTGCCCGGCGAACGCGTTCGGATTGGCTTCGAACAGGGCGCGCGCCATCTTTTCCTTGACGGCCCGTTCCTTGGAACCGGTGAGTTCGCCGGCGATATCGCTCAGCGACTGACCGGGCTTCACCGCGTACTGCTGCGTAGCGCCTGCTGCAACCTCGCTCGCCTGCGCGAAAGCCGCGCCCGGATGCGCGGCGAGCACCGCGGACGCGACAATGCCAGCCGCAGCGAACGCCGCGCGCGATGGCGTGTTGAAAGACCGGCCAGGTCGATGAATCATTGAAACTCCAGGGAACGGCGAAGGTTGAATCGAAACACTGCCATGACAAACGCGCGCGGGTGGATTTTTCGTCGAACGGTCACGCGGACACGTTCCATGACAAAACCGGCTGCACAAACGAAAAAGCGCCGCGATAAACGCGACGCTTCTCGTCAAGCCGCGCTCATAAGCGCGTAGTTTACTTTACTTGTCCAACAGAATGCGCAGCATGCGGCGCAGCGGCTCGGCAGCACCCCACAAGAGCTGGTCGCCGACCGTGAACGCGGACAGATATTCACCGCCCATGGCGAGCTTGCGCAGACGGCCAACCGGCACCGTAAGCGTGCCCGTAACGACTGCAGGCGACAGATCGCGGATGGATGCTTCGCGCTCGTTCGGCACGACCTTCACCCAGTCGTTCGCCGATGCCAGGATGCCGTGCACTTCGTCGAGCGGCACGTCCTTCGCGAGCTTGATGGTCAGCGCTTGCGAATGGCAGCGCATGGCGCCGATCCGCACGCAAAGCCCATCCACGGGAACCGAGCCCGGCTGACCCATTGCGGGCTTGCCGAGAATCTTGTTGGTTTCCGCGCCGCCCTTCCACTCTTCCTTCGACATGCCGTCGCCGAGATCCTTGTCGATCCACGGGATCAGCGAGCCTGCGAGCGGCACGCCGAAATTGTCGACGGGCATGCGTTCGCCGTTCATTGCAGCCAGCACGCGACGGTCGATATCGAGGATGGCGGAAGACGGGTCGGCCAGGTCTTCCTTGGCCGCGCCGTAAAGCACACCCATTTGCTGCAGCAGTTCGCGCATGTTCTGCGCACCCGCGCCGGATGCGGCCTGATACGTCATGGCCGTCGTCCATTCGACGAGGTTTTCGCGGAACAGGCCGCCGAGCGCCATCAGCATGAGGCTGACCGTGCAATTGCCGCCGATGAAATCGCGCCCGCCCTTGACGAGCGAGTCCTTGACGACGTTCAGGTTGACCGGATCGAGAATGATGACCGCGTCGTCCTTCATGCGCAGCGCCGAGGCCGCGTCGATCCAGTAACCTTTCCAGCCCGCTGCGCGCAGCTTCGGATACACCTCGTTGGTGTAGTCGCCGCCCTGACACGTGATGATGGCGTCGCATTTCTTCAGGTCGTCGATGCTCGTCGCGTCTTTGAGCTTAGTCTCGTTCTTGGCGAACGACGGCGCGTTGCCGCCCGCATTGCTGGTGCTGAAAAACACCGGTTCGATCAGGTCGAAGTCGCCTTCCTGCTGCATGCGCTGCATCAGGACGCTGCCGACCATGCCGCGCCAACCAACGAGACCTACGTTCATGACTCACCCTTCCAGTGGTAGCTTCCCCGCATCCTTACCCGGCGTGGCCGCGCGGGGAAGACGCTCGGACACGAGGGACGATCAGCGAATCGTGATCGCTTTGATGGAGGTTTTCGTAATGCGCGTTTTGGCGACGCCAACGATGGCGTGACCGCGCGTGCTGATGGCGAGACCCGTCGCGCTGACTTTTGAGCCGCGTCCGATGGATTCCAAAGAGAATTGAGAGTTCTTCGCCATAGCAAAACAGTCTACACGATAACCGGGCTAATTCGTGAATCCCGAACCGAATCGCCGCGAATCGTGCCGTAAAACGGGTAAAAATAGGATAAACGTCACGATCGGCTGCATTTGTCGCAACAGCCGATCGCGAGTTTTTTTAGAGCGCCTTGAGCACCGCGTCACCCATTTCCTTCGTGCCGACGACTTTGCCGTCGGGCGTCGCGATATCGCCGGTGCGGTAGCCCTGCTCCAGCACCTTCTTCACCGCGCTTTCGATACGGTCGGCTTGCTCCGTCTTGCCGAGCGAGTAGCGCAGCATCATCGCGGCGGAGAGAATGGTCGCAAGCGGATTGGCCACGCCCTTGCCCGCGATATCCGGCGCCGAACCATGCGACGGCTCGTACAAGCCCTTGTTGTTCTTGTCGAGCGACGCCGAAGGCAACATGCCGATGGAACCGGTGAGCATCGCGGCTTCGTCGGAGAGAATGTCGCCGAACATGTTGCCCGTCACGACCACGTCGAAAGCCTTGGGCGCCTTGACCAGCTGCATCGCCGCGTTATCGACATACATGTGCGACAGCTCGACGTCCGGATATTCCTTGGACACATCGATCATGATGTCGCGCCAGAATTGCGATGTTTCGAGCACGTTCGCCTTGTCCACGCTCGTCAACTTCTTCTGACGCTTTTGCGCAGCCTGAAACGCGACATGCGCAATGCGCCGCACTTCCGGTTCCGCGTAACGCATGGTGTCGAAGCCTTCCTGCGCGCCTTCGAACAAGCCGTCCGGCGCAGCACGCACGCCGCGTGGCTGGCCAAAGTAGATGTCACCGTTCAGTTCACGCACGATCAGGATATCGAGCCCCGACACGATCTCGGCCTTCAGCGACGAAGCACCCGTCAATTGCGGATAGCAAATGGCCGGACGGAAGTTCGCGAACAGTTGCAGATGCTTGCGCAGACCGAGAATGGCTTGCTCCGGGCGCAACGCGCGTTCGAGCTTGTCATACTTCCAGTCGCCGACGGCGCCGAAAAGGATCGCGTCGGCGTCCTTGGCGAGTTGCAGCGTCGCATCCGGCAGGGGATGGCCCTTCGCCTCGTAACCCGCGCCGCCAACGGGCGCTTCTTCGAGTTCGAACTTCTCACCAAGCGCGTTCAGCACCTTGACCGCCTCGGCGGTGATTTCCGGACCGATACCGTCGCCGGGGAGGACTGCAATCTTCATGTCTCGATTCCTTATTCACAGGACGCGCTCCGCGCTTGCGGAGCTTCCGGGTTTGGTTCGCGCCGTCGTGTCGGGTTTCCCGGACACGACAACGTCACTAAAAGCGCGCCTGCATCTGAGCGCAGGCCGAATACAGGCTCTTATCCAACCAGCCGATTGTTCAGCCACGGCTGCTTCGTCAGCCGTTCCGTCTCGTACTGACGAATCTTGTCCGCGTGGCGCAGGGTCAGCGCGATATCGTCGAAGCCGTTCAGCAGACAGTACTTGCGAAAGCCCGGGACTTCGAAAGAATACTCGGTGCCGTCGCCCGTACGCACGACTTGCGCTTCGAGATCGACAGTCAGCGTATAACCCACGAACGCGTTGGTCTCGTTGAACAGCTTGTCCACTTGCTGCTCCGTCAGCGCCACCGGCAGCAGCCCGTTCTTGAAGCAGTTGTTATAGAAAATGTCCGCGAAGCTCGGCGCGATGATCGCGCGAAAGCCGTATTGATCCAGCGCCCACGGCGCGTGCTCCCGCGAGCTGCCGCAGCCGAAGTTCTTGCGCGTGAGCAGAATCGACGCGCCCTGGTAACGCTGCTGATTCAGCACGAAATCCGGGTTCAGCGGGCGCTTGCTGTTGTCCTGTCCCGGCTGGCCGACATCGAGATAACGCCATTCGTCGAACGCGTTGGGACCGAAGCCGGTGCGCTTGATCGACTTCAGGAACTGCTTCGGAATGATCGCGTCCGTGTCGACGTTTTCGCGATCCAGCGGCGCCACGAGGCCGCTATGCACAATGAATTTTTCCATGACGCTTGAGCCCTTTGTCTGTTGCAGATCCGGCAATGCTTGGCGCGCCTCGCCGGATGAATGCGGCTCGCCTACTTAGCCGCGTTGCTGATCGAATTGCCCAGATGCTGCAAATCTTCGCCGAAACCGTGCATCGTGTTGCAGCCCGCGAGTGTCAGTGTGAGCAGACAACCGGCGGCAACCACGAGCGAGAGTAGATTTCGCTTCATCGCACCGAGTCAGGCGAGCTTGCGAACGTCGACGAAGTGACCTTCGATTGCAGCGGCGGCCGCCATTGCCGGGCTCACCAGATGCGTGCGTCCGCCCGCGCCTTGACGGCCTTCGAAATTGCGGTTCGACGTCGATGCGCAGCGCTCGCCCGGATCGAGCCGGTCCGCGTTCATGGCAAGGCACATGGAGCATCCCGGCTCGCGCCATTCGAAGCCCGCGTTGGTGAAAATCTTGTCGAGCCCTTCCCGCTCGGCCTGCGCTTTCACGAGACCGGAGCCCGGCACGACCATCGCCAGACGAATGTTCGATGCCACGCGGCGGCCGAGCGTCTTCACCACATACGCGGCGGCGCGCAGGTCTTCAATACGCGCATTCGTGCACGAGCCGATGAAGATTTTGTCCGGCTTGATGGCCTCGATTGGCGTGTTCGGTTGCAGCGCCATGTAGTGCAGCGCGCGTTCCATGGCGTCGCGCTTGACCGGATCTTTTTCGCGCTCGGGATCGGGCACGCGGCCATCGACCGACGTGACCATTTCCGGCGACGTGCCCCACGTGACTTGCGGCACGATTTCGGCCGCATTGAGTTCGACCACGCGGTCGAACTGCGCGTCTGGGTCCGACTTGAACTGACGCCAGTACTCGACCGCCTGATTCCACTCGACGCCCTGCGGCGAGTACGGACGATCCTTGAGATAGTTGATCGTGGTGTCGTCGACGGCCACCATGCCGGCCCGCGCGCCCGCTTCGATCGCCATGTTGCAGACCGTCATGCGGCCTTCCATGGTGAGCGCGCGGATGGTCGAGCCGCCGAATTCCATGGCGTAACCGGTGCCCCCCGCCGTGCCGATCTTGCCGATGATCGCGAGCACGATGTCCTTCGCGGTGCAGCCGCGCGGCAATTGGCCTTCGACCTTGATGAGCAGGTTTTTGCTCTTCTTCTGCAAGAGCGTTTGCGTGGCGAGCACGTGCTCCACTTCCGAGGTGCCGATGCCGTGCGCGAGCGCGCCGAACGCGCCGTGCGTGGAGGTGTGCGAGTCGCCGCAGACGATGGTCATGCCCGGCAGCGTCGCGCCCTGTTCCGGCCCGATGATGTGCACGATGCCCTGACGCAGATCGTTCATCTTGAACTGAGTGATGCCGAAGCTATCGCAATTGGAGTCGAGCGTATCGACTTGCAGCTTCGACACGGGATCAGCAATGCCGTGCGAACGGTCGGTGGTCGGCACGTTGTGGTCGGACACGGCCAGGTTCGCGCTGATGCGCCACACCGGGCGCTTGGCCAGCTTCAAGCCTTCGAAGGCCTGCGGGCTCGTCACTTCGTGCAGCAGGTGACGGTCGATGTAGAGGATCGACGTGCCGTCCTCTTCCGTGTGGATCACGTGTGTGTTCCACAGTTTGTCGTAGAGAGTCTGTGCCATGTGAGCGCTTTGGAGTGTGACTGCGGGGTTTTCAGTTTGACGACTTGTGAGTCGATTATGCCACTCTCAAGGAGCGCGTGGATAGTACTAGGCTACGGAAAAATCCATTAAAAACAGTGGGTTGGGTGGTGGGTTCGGTACCTGGATCAGCGATACCCGGATAGAAAGACGGACGAGGAAGAAGCCAAAAGCAAAAAGCCCCGGCAATCACTTGCCGGGGCTTTCATCCAACCTAACCTGCATGCGCTTAACGCTTGTCCAGCGCCTTTGCATCACGCGGCGTTTGACCAATGAACAACTGACGCGGACGGCCAATCTTTTGTTCCGGATCGGCGATCATCTCGTTCCATTGCGCGATCCAGCCAACCGTACGGGCCATTGCAAAGATACACGTGAACATGGACGTCGGAATGCCCAGCGCGCGCTGCACGATACCCGAGTAAAAGTCTACGTTCGGGTACAGCTTGCGCGACACGAAGTATTCGTCTTCCAGCGCGATCTTTTCCAGTTCCATCGCGAGCTTGAAGAGCGGGTCGTCATGCAGACCGAGCTCGTTCAGCACTTCGTGGCAGGTTTCGCGCATGAGCTTCGCGCGGGGATCGTAATTCTTGTAGACGCGGTGGCCGAAGCCCATCAGCTTCACGCCCGAGTTCTTGTCCTTCACCTGCTTGATGAACTCGGCGATGTTGTCGACCGAGCCGATTTCTTCCAGCATGTTCAGCGCGGCTTCGTTCGCGCCGCCGTGCGCCGGGCCCCACAGACACGCGATACCCGCTGCAATGCACGCAAACGGATTGGCGCCCGACGAACCCGCGAGACGCACCGTGGAGGTCGACGCGTTTTGCTCGTGGTCCGCGTGCAGGATGAGGATACGGTCGAGCGCGCGCACCAGCACGTCGTTGACTTTGTACTCTTCGCACGGGTTCGAGAACATCATGTACATGAAGTTCGCGCTATACGACAGGTCGTTCTTCGGATAAACGAACGGTTGACCGATGCTGAACTTATACGCCATGGCCACCAGCGTCGGCAGCTTGGCGATCATGCGGATGGCCGACACTTCGCGATGACGCGGGTCGTTGATATTCAGCGAGTCATGGTAGAACGCCGACAGCGCGCCGACTGCAGCGACGAGGACGGCCATGGGATGCGCGTCGCGACGGAAACCGCGGAAGAAGAAGTGCATTTGCTCATGCACCATCGTGTGGCGCGTGACCGTATCCACGAATTCCTGGTTCTGCGCGGCGGTCGGCAGTTCGCCCTTCAGCAGCAGATAGCAGGTTTCGAGGAAGTCGGCGTTCACCGCCAGTTCTTCGATCGGATATCCGCGATAGAGCAGTTCGCCCTTGTCGCCGTCGATATACGTAATCGCGGAATTGCACGCTGCCGTCGACATGAAGCCCGGGTCATACGTGAACTTGCCGGTCTGACCGTACAACTTGCGAATGTCGATCACGTCCGGGCCCATGGTGCCCTTGTAGATCGGCATTTCGACGCTCGGCGAGTTGTCGCTGAACGATAGCGTGGCTTTAACATCTGACGGGGTCATAGCACATCCTCAATCGAAGTATGGATACAGGTTCTCGATAATTTGCACGACGGAAGCTGCGCGGCACAAACTGTACTGTGGGCCTCTTGCGGCCTTAATTCGTTTATTTCGGCTTATTGTGCAGAACTCCGTGGATTCCTGCTGAAATCACACGGTACGCAGCATGCCTAGCAGACGAATTACATCGGGCGTCGCAAGCTCGCCTTCGGGCTCGGTGCGCGCCAGCAACAAATCCATCAGTTCGTTGTCGCTCAGCTCCAGCAGACGGGTCAACGCGAACACGTCGGCGTCACTGAGGTCATGCTCATATCGGCTGAAAAAACGCTCGAAGATCAGATCGTTTTCCAGCAGGCCGCGCCGCGCACGCCAGCGAAGACGCGCGCGACGAAGGGGGTCGGACTGATGCGGACCGTCGTCCGCAGTAATGCTTGAATTGTCGACCATCTCTTAGCCCATCTCAGACAGCGCGGCGCACCATCAATTCCTTGATCTTGCCGATCGCCTTGGTCGGGTTGAGCCCCTTCGGGCACACGTCGACGCAATTCATGATCGTGTGGCAACGGAACAGACGATACGGATCTTCCAGGTTGTCCAGACGCTCGCCGGTCGCTTCATCCCGGCTATCCGCAATGAAGCGATACGCCTGCAGCAAGCCCGCCGGGCCGACGAACTTGTCCGGATTCCACCAGAAGCTCGGGCACGACGTCGAGCAACTCGCGCACAGAATGCACTCGTACAGCCCGTCGAGCTCGTCGCGTTCGACCGGCGACTGCAGACGCTCTTTTTCCGGCGGCGGCGTGTCGTTGATCAGATACGGCTTGATCGAATGATACTGATTAAAAAATTGCGTGAAGTCGCAAATCAGATCGCGCACCACCGGCAAGCCCGGCAGCGGACGCAGCACAATGCGCTGCGGCAGATCGTTCATGTTCTGCAAACACGCAAGACCGTTCTTGCCGTTGATGTTCATCGCGTCCGAGCCGCACACGCCTTCGCGGCACGAACGGCGAAACGACAGCGTCTCGTCGACCGACTTCAGCTTGAGCAGTGCATCGAGCAGCATGCGTTCGTGCGAGTCGATCTCCAGCTCGTAGGTCTGCATGCGCGGGGCTGCGTCCTTGTCCGGATCGTAGCGATAGACTTCGAAGATTCTCTTTGCCATTTCGATTTTCCCTTGTGCCCTAGAAGGTCCGTGCCTTCGGCGGCACCGATTCGACCGTCAGCGGCTTCATCTGCACCGGCTTGTAGTCGAGGCGATCGCCTTCGCTGAACCACAGCGTATGGCGCATCCAGTTCTCATCGTCGCGATGCTCGAAGTCGCTGTGCGCGTGCGCGCCACGGCTTTCCTTGCGCGCTTCGGCCGATACCATGGTCGCGCGCGCGACTTCGATCAGGTTCGCCAACTCCAGCGCCTCGACCTTCGCCGTGTTGAACACCTTCGATTTGTCCTTCAGATGCACGTGCTTCACGCGCGCGGTGAGTTCGTCGATCTTGCTCACGCCCTCTTCGAGCAGCTTCGATGTGCGGAACACGCCCGCATGCGCCTGCATGGTCGAACGAATGTCGTTGGCGATGTTCTGCGTGTATTCGCCCGACGTTGACTTCTCCAGCACCGCGAGGCGTTCGAGCGCGAAGTCGGCGGCATCGGCCGGCAGCGGCTTGTGCTCTTTCAACTCCTTCGCGTGCTTGATGATGTGATTGCCCGCCGCGCGGCCGAACACCACCAGGTCGAGCAGCGAGTTCGTGCCCAGACGGTTCGCGCCGTGCACCGAGACGCACGAGCATTCGCCCACCGCGTAGAACCCGTTGACTGGCTCGTTATAACCATTGGACGTACCCACGACCTGCCCGTGCATGTTCGTCGGTATGCCACCCATTTGATAGTGGATGGTCGGCACCACGGGAATGGGCTCCTTGATGCAATCGACGTTGGCGAACTTGAGCGCGATCTCGCGAATCGACGGCAAGCGCTTCATGATCGTCTCGGCGCCGATGTGCGACAGATCCAGCAACACGTGGTCCTTGTTCGGACCCACGCCGCGGCCTTCCTTGATTTCCTGATCCATCGAACGCGAAACGAAGTCGCGCGGCGCGAGGTCCTTGAGCGTCGGCGCGTAGCGCTCCATGAAGCGGTCGCCGTTCGAATTGCGCAAGATGCCGCCTTCGCCGCGCACGCCTTCGGTAATCAGCACGCCCGCGCCCGCGACACCGGTCGGGTGGAATTGCCAGAACTCCATGTCCTGCAACGCGATGCCCGAGCGCGCGGCCATGCCCAAGCCATCGCCCGTGTTGATGAACGCATTCGTCGATGCCGCGAAGATACGTCCCGCGCCGCCCGTGGCGAACAGCGTGGTCTTGCCTTCGAGGATATACACGTCGCCCGTTTCCATCTCCAGCGCGGTGACGCCGAGCACATCGCCTTCGGCGTCGCGGATCAGGTCCAGCGCCATCCATTCGACGAAGAAGTGCGTTTTGGCCGCGACGTTCTGCTGATACAGCGTGTGCAACAACGCGTGGCCGGTACGGTCGGCCGCGGCACAGGCGCGTTGCACGGGCTTTTCGCCGTAGTTGGCCGTGTGTCCGCCGAACGGACGCTGATAGATCGTGCCATCCGGATTGCGGTCGAACGGCATGCCCATGTGTTCGAGCTCATACACGGCGTTGGGCGCTTCACGGCACATGAATTCGATTGCATCCTGGTCGCCGAGCCAGTCAGAGCCCTTGATGGTGTCGTAGAAGTGATAGTGCCAGTTGTCCTCGCTCATGTTGCCAAGCGAGGCACCGATGCCGCCTTGCGCGGCGACCGTATGCGAGCGCGTGGGAAACACCTTCGACAACACAGCGACCGACAGGCCCGCACGCGCGAGCTGCAGCGATGCGCGCATGCCCGAGCCGCCCGCGCCCACGATGACCACGTCGAAACGGCGACGCGGCAGGGAAGTCTTGATTGCAGCCATGTTCTTTAAACTCTCCAGAGAATCTGTGCAGCGTAGCCGGCGCATCCGACGAGCCAGAGGATGGTCAGCACCTGAAGAAACAGGCGCACGGCCATGGGCTTCACGTAATCCATCCAGATATCGCGAATGCCGACCCACGCGTGATAGAACAGGCAAAGCAGAGTCACGAACGTGGCAAGCTTCATCCACTGCATGGCGAAGATGGACGCCCAGCCTTCATAGGAGAAGCTGTGTGCGGCGAAGAACCAGAACAGCAAAACGACGGTGTACGCCGCCATCACGACGGCGGTGATGCGTTGCGCGAGCCAGTCGCGCAGGCCGTAGTGCGCGCCCACGACCAGGCGCTTCGGGCCAACTCTGTTTTGGGTTGCCATGGTCTTAGAAGGCTCCGAAGATTTTAAGGGCCATCACAGCCGTGAGAAGCAGCGAGACGACGAGCACGATCAACGCGCTTTGCTTGCCGCCTTCCTTGTTCACGCCAACGTGCGTGTCGAGCAGCAGAAAGCGAATGCCCGCGCAGAAGTGATGCAGATACGCCCACGACAGCACGAGCGTGATGATCTTGACGATGGGGTTGGCCAGAAAGCCCTTGAACGCGTCGAAACTGAGTTCCGAGGTCAGGCTCTGATCGAGCAGATAGAGAATGAACGGCAGCGACACGAAAAGCAGCAAGCCGCTGATGCGATGCAGGATGGACACCTTCCCCGCGAGCGGCAAGCGATACTTCGCGAGTTGACCAAGCCCGATGTTCCGGAACTCGGGCCTTGGTTTTTTTACGGCTTCAGCCATGCTAGACCCCAACTTGTTATTACACCAATCCGCGATTTTAGCGCCTTTTTATTCCGCGCTGCAGCGAAAACCGGCCTAAAACACTCTTCTAAGGCGTGTAAGAAAAGAGTATCCCTTACTTGCTTGCGCGAAACTTACGCACTGCTTGCCACCCTGCATTTCCCGCCTGCTTTCGGCGCTCAACTCAAGTCGTTCTGATAGTAATACCCGGTCGTGACGTACCAGCCGCGCCGCACTTCGACCGGCCGGTCGCCATACGTATAGGAGACGCGTTCGACCGACAGCAGCGGAAAGTCCGGTTTCACATCGAGCAGGCGCGCGACCGCTGGGTCAGCGGCGACGGCGCGGATCTTCTCTGTCGCACGAATCATGCGCGTACCGAACTCCGTCTCGAACATTGCGTAGAGCGGACCCTTGTAATCGGCGAGACGCTCGGCGGTCAGGCCGCGAAAGACCGCGCCGGGCAGCCAGATTTCGTCGAAAACGGTCGTCACGCCATCAAACTGCAACAGGCGCTTGATAAGAACGACGGGGTCGGCCGGTTTCAGATCGAGTTGACGCGCGATTTCGGCGGGTGCGCGCAGACGCTTGCATTCGAGCAGGCGGCTGACGTGGGGATGAGCGTCGCCGTCGTCGGGCAACAAGCGCAGGAAGCGGAACTGGACGCGGTCTTCATTGTGCGTCGCAACAAACGTGCCCTTGCCTTGGCGGCGCACGAGCAGATTGTCGGCGGCAAGTTCGTCGATGGCCTTGCGGACAGTGCCCTGGCTGACTTTATAGCGCGCGGCGAGTTCGACCTCGCTCGGGATGATTTCGCCGGGCTTCCATTCACCCGTTTCGAGCCCCTGCGTGATGAGCGATTTGATTTGCTGATATAGCGGACTGAACGTAGGCGACGACGTACTCGCGGCAGCCTCAGCCGCGCTCGCGCTGCCGTTCGGGTTCGTCGTGCTCGCCGGGTTCGAATTCATGCCGCGCATTTCAACACAAAGCCGCGCCGTGCGTCCAGAGCTTTCCCTGAGAATCCTATGTCTTATATAAGACATAAGATAGTGTTGACTTTGCTTGTGACGAACCCTACACTCCTTGTCGAGCAAGGGTTTGCGGGTTGTCGTAACACCGGAAACCGAGCTGACCGGCGCGTTTGTCCTGGCGGTTTTCGCCAGATGCCGTCAGTTCTTCGGCCGCGCGACATACCGCCAGGCACGCCCTTTCGCTTTCGCCTTACGCCGATCGACCACTCGATTCGCGCGCCGCTGCCTGCCTATCGCCTCGCAACGTCAAGCGCCGTCTCGTATGGGCGCGTTGCCGTTGGACCCAAGCGAATTTCGCGTCCTTCAAGAAACCTCCCGCAAGCAACTCGCTCGAACGAGAAATTCATGGCATGACAGTCACGCCGCGCCCGTCGGTGCGCCGCTCGCCTTGGCGCTGATACAGGCGCGAAGCCGCATCGGCAGGACATCGGCCGGGCGTTCCCACGCTTCGCGGGCGGCATGGCAGGCATGTCTTTCATCAACGCTTTGCGTAACGCGCATAAAATGGCGCTTTCCCTAGCGTTCCACGCACCGTCCAGGAGAGTTATCAATGGCTAAGTCCGCAAAGCGCGTTGCCGTCACCGGCGCCGCAGGTCAAATCGGCTACTCGCTGCTGTTCCGTATCGCCAATGGCGATCTGCTCGGCAAAGACCAGCCCGTGATTCTTCAGTTGCTCGATTTGCCGCAAGCGCAAGGCGCAGTCAAGGGCGTCGTGATGGAACTGGAAGACTGCGCGTTCCCGCTGCTCGCAGGCGTGGTCGTCACGGACGACCCCAAAGTCGCGTTCAAGGACGCCGACGTCGCGCTGCTGGTCGGTGCGCGTCCGCGCTCGAAGGGCATGGAGCGTAAGGACCTCTTGTCGGCCAACGCCGAAATCTTCACGGTTCAGGGCAAGGCGCTCAACGAAGTCGCAAGCCGCGACGTCAAGGTTCTCGTGGTCGGCAACCCGGCCAACACGAACGCCTATATCGCGATGAAGTCGGCGCCGGATCTGCCGAAGAAGAACTTCACCGCCATGCTGCGCCTGGACCACAACCGCGCGCTGTCGCAACTGGCGGCCAAGTCGGGCAAGCCGGTCGCATCGATCGAAAAACTGGCTGTGTGGGGCAACCACTCGCCGACCATGTACCCCGACTTCCGCTTCGCCACCGCGGCGGGCGACGACCTGACGAAGCTCATCAACGACGACGAATGGAACCGCAACACGTTCATCCCGACCGTCGGCAAGCGCGGTGCGGCGATCATCGAAGCGCGCGGTCTGTCGTCGGCGGCATCGGCGGCTAACGCTGCAATCGACCACGTGCGCGACTGGGTGCTCGGCACCAATGGCAAGTGGGTCACCATGGGCATTCCGTCGGACGGCTCGTACGGCATTCCGGAAGACATCATCTACGGCGTGCCGGTCACGTGCGAAAACGGCGAGTACAAACGCGTCGAAGGTCTGGAAATCGACGCGTTCTCGCGCGAAAAAATGGACGGCACGCTGAACGAACTGCTAGAAGAGCGCGACGGCGTGGCGCATTTGCTGGGCAAGTAATTTTAAGTATCGCGGGGAAGCCGGGAGGCTTCCCGCTGGCGCGAATGCATCCGATGCATCGCGCCTGATTCGAACGCGTTTGGAGCTTGCCGTGCTTTCACGGAAGAAGCCCGAGCGCGGCCGAATCAGAAGCATTGAGCAAGATCGACATCCTTTTCCCCCAATTGGACCCGACGCCGACGATGCGCGCTCTCACCCCCGCCGAAGTGCTGTTTGACGGCGACCCGCAGCCTGCTGTCCTGCCGCCCTGCGATCACTACGCGGGCAGCGAAAAGCTGATGAAGAAGTCGCTCGCGTTGCAGGCGCAACTCGGGCCGGTCTTCGACATCACGCTCGATTGCGAGGACGGTGCGGAAGTAGGCCGCGAGGCGGAGCATGCGGAACTCGTCGCGTCGTTCGTCGGCGGCGAGGAAGACCGCTTCGGGCGCGTGGGCGTGCGCATTCACGACTTCAATCACCGCGCGTGGCGCGACGACGTGCGCATCATCCTGCGTCACGCGAGGAAAGCGCCTGCCTTCGTCATGCTGCCGAAAATCCGCAGCGTCTTCGACGCCGCCGAGATGGTGGCTTTCGTCGAGGCATCGCGTTGCGAGTTCGGCATCGAGAAACCGGTGCCTTGTCATTTGCTGATCGAAACGCATGGCGCGCTTCGCGAAGCCTTCGAGCTCGCGGCGCTGCCCGGCGTCGAATCGCTGAGCTTCGGTCTGATGGACTTCGTTTCGGCGCACAACGGCGCCATTCCAGATACCGCCATGCGCTCGCCCGGCCAGTTCGAACATCCGCTCGTGCGGCGCGCGAAGCTGGAAATCGCGGCGGCGTGTCATGCACACGGCAAGGTGCCTTCCCACAACGTATCGACGGAAGTGCGCGACATGGGCATCGTGGCGAACGACGCCGGGCGCGCGCGCAACGAGTTCGGCTATACGCGCATGTGGAGCATTCATCCGGAGCAGATACGGCCTGTCGTCGAAGCCTTCTCGCCACGTGCCGATGAAATCGCGCTCGCCGCCGAGATACTGCTTGGCGCACAACGCGCGCAGTGGGGCCCAACGCGTCACGGCGATACCTTGCACGATCGCGCGAGCTATCGCTATTACTGGTCGGTGCTGCGGCGCGCCGAGGCCACCGGCCAGGCAATGCCAAGCGATTACGCGTCGCTCTTCGCCACGCCGGCGCAAGGCGGCAAGGCATGACAGAGCATTTGCAGCACGCGCGCGAGCGGTTACGCAGCGCGCGTTTCAAGAAGAAGTAACGCACGCCCTGAGCGTTGAAAGGAGACTTGAAGCAATGAGCGATACCGTATCGACCGACGCACCCGCCGCAGCGGGCGCATTCAAGCCAAAAAAATCCGTCGCGCTTTCGGGCGTGACCGCGGGCAACACCGCGTTGTGCACAGTCGGCAAGACCGGCAACGACCTGCACTATCGCGGTTACGACATTCTCGATGTCGCGACCACCAGCGAGTTCGAGGAGATCGCTTATCTGCTCGTGCATGGCAAGCTGCCGAACGTCGCCGAGTTGAAGGCGTACAAGACAAAACTCAAGGCTTTGCGCGGCTTGCCCGCAAACCTCAAGGCCGCGCTCGAATGGATTCCGGCGTCCGCGCACCCCATGGACGTCATGCGCACCGGCGTATCCATGCTCGGCACCATCCTGCCCGAAAAGGACGATCACAACGTTCCCGGCGCGAAAGATATCGCCGACAAGCTGATGGCCTCGCTCGGTTCGATGCTGCTCTACTGGTATCACTACTCGCACAACGGCAAGCGCATCGAAGTCGAAACTGACGACGACTCCATCGGCGGACACTTTCTGCATTTGCTGCATGGCGTGGAGCCCTCGAAATCGTGGGTCGAAGCCATGCACGTATCGCTCAATCTTTACGCTGAACATGAGTTCAACGCATCCACGTTCACCACTCGCGTGATCGCGGGCACGGGCTCGGACATGTATTCGGCGATCGTGGGTGGCATTGGCGCATTGCGCGGCCCGAAACATGGCGGCGCCAATGAAGTCGCGTTCGAAATTCAATCGCGCTATCAGACGCCCGACGAAGCCGAGTCCGATATTCGCGCACGCGTCGAGAAGAAGGAAGTGGTGATCGGCTTCGGTCATCCGGTCTATACCATCTCCGATCCGCGTAACAAGGTCATCAAGGAAGTCGCGAAGAAGCTCTCGAAGGAAGCGGGCGACAACAAGCTCTTCAGCATCGCCGAACGGCTCGAATCCGTGATGGCCGACGCGAAGAAAATGTTCCCCAACCTCGACTGGTTCAGCGCGGTTTCGTATCACATGATGGGCGTGCCCACGGCCATGTTCACGCCGCTCTTCGTCATCTCGCGCACGGCGGGATGGAGCGCGCACATCATCGAGCAACGCATCGACAACAAAATCATCCGGCCGAGTGCGAACTACACGGGCCCCGATAATTTG
Source organism: Caballeronia sp. HLA56 (assembly GCF_054655155.1). Lineage (NCBI taxonomy): Bacteria > Pseudomonadati > Pseudomonadota > Betaproteobacteria > Burkholderiales > Burkholderiaceae > Caballeronia > Caballeronia sp. HLA56. The sequence continues at coordinate 1,253,509 of NZ_BAAHOB010000001.1, forward strand.
AAGTTCACGCCACTAAATAAGCGAAAATAGCGGACTGCGCGATCGAATTTCGCGAGGACGAAATTCACTCCGCGCGGCAACCGTTACCAACCTCCATGTTTTGAAAGGTTTTTCGATGAATAAACTCCTGATCGCTGCAATCGTCGGCACACTGGCTACCACCAGCGTGTTCGTCAGTGCCGACGCCTTCGCCGCGACGACCACCACGGACTCGAAGGCGGCAAAGGCCAAACGCCCGGCTCCGGCACGTCGACTCATCAAGCGCTCACCCAAGGCCGAAGCGGCCGCGGCAGCGAAGACCGACCCGATTCCCGAAGGCGCCGTCAAGTGGACCTGTAAGGAAGGCGCGTCTTTCTATCTGAAAGGCGACATGAAGCGTGACACCATCGTCACCGTGAATTGGGCCAAGAAGGACTACAAGCTGCCCCGTCAGGACACCACGACCGGCGCCGATCGTTTCCACGATGCGGCAACGGGCATGGATCTCGTCGTGATCCCGTCGAAGGCAATGCTGTTCTCCGACAAAGATTCGTCGCGCCTGGCCGACGAGTGCATGACCGCCGAAATGGCTGCGGGCGCAACCGCTCCCACGCAGTCGGAAGCGTTGTTCAAGAAGGCCGAATAACAAAGTCTGCAATCAAACAGGAATCCTCGATGTCCGCACCGATCTCGAACGTCCGGCCAGAGCCGGATCAGGTACTCGTCGACATAGTCGACTACGTTCTCAACTATCGCGTCGAGAGCACGCTTGCGCTGGAAACCGCGCGCAACTGCCTGATCGACACCCTCGGCTGCGGACTCGAAGCCCTCTCGTACCCTGCCTGCACCAAGCTGATGGGACCGATCGTGCCCGGCACGATCGTCCCCAACGGCGCGAAGGTGCCTGGCACCCAGTTTCAGCTCGACCCGGTTCAGGCCGCCTTCAACATCGGCGCCATGATCCGCTGGCTCGACTTCAACGACACATGGCTCGCCGCCGAATGGGGCCATCCGTCGGACAACCTGGGCGGCATTCTCGCCACCGCCGACTGGCTGTCACGTAACGCAATCGCCACCGGCAAGAAGCCGCTCGCCATGAAAGACGTGCTGATCGCCATGGTCAAGGCGCACGAAATTCAAGGCTGTATCGCGCTGGAAAACTCGTTCAACAAGGTCGGGCTCGATCACGTGCTGCTGGTCAAGCTCGCGTCCACGGCGGTCGTCGGTCAGTTGATCGGCCTCTCGCGCGACGAACTCATCAACGCGGTGTCGCTCGCTTTCGTCGATGGTCATTCGCTGCGCACATATCGCCACGCGCCGAACACGGGTTCGCGCAAGTCGTGGGCCGCGGGCGACGCGACCTCGCGCGCCGTGCGTCTCGCGCTGATCGCGAAGACCGGCGAAATGGGCTATCCGTCGGTCTTGACCACGAAGACCTGGGGCTTCTACGACGTGCTCTTCAAGGGCAACGAATTCAAGTTCCAGCGCCCGTACGGCTCGTATGTCATGGAGAACGTGCTCTTCAAGATTTCGTTCCCGGCCGAATTCCATTCACAAACCGCCGTCGAAGCCGCCATGACGCTGCACGGCAAGCTGAAGGAAGCGGGCAAGAGTGTCGAAGATATCGCGAAGATCACCATTCGCACGCACGAAGCGGCGATCCGCATCATCGACAAGAAGGGACCGCTCAACAATCCGGCCGACCGCGATCACTGCATTCAGTACATGATCGCCGTGCCGCTCATCCACGGCCGTCTCACCGCCGCCGATTACGAAGATTCGATCGCGCAGGATCCGCGCATCGACACCTTGCGCGCGAAGATGGAATGCGTGGAAGACCCGCAATACACGACCGATTACCACGACCCTGAGAAGCGCTCGATTGCGAACGCGCTCACCGTCGAGTTCACGGACGGTTCGAAGCTCGGTGAAATCGCGGTGGAATATCCGATCGGTCACAAGCGCCGCCGCGAGGACGGCATTCCGCTGCTCGTCGAGAAGTTCAAGACCAATCTCGCGCGCCGGTTCCCGCAAAAACAGCAACAGGCGATCCTCGCGGTATCGCTCGATCAGGCAAAGCTCGAAGCCATGCCGGTCAATGAATACGTCGATTTGTATGTGATCTAGCGCCTGGAGCCGGTGCGCGCGTGCCGGCGCGTCAAACCAGGCACGACCCGGTTTCAGATTCAGGAAACGTTGCATCAAACCCAGATCAGCCCAAGGAAAATAACCATGGCCCACAATCTTCACAATACGCTCAAGGAATTCGACAGTGGTTCCGGCAAAGGCAAGTTCTACTCGCTGCCGCAACTCGGCGAAGCCCTGAAGGTCAAGATCGAACGTCTGCCGGTGTCGATCCGGCTGGTGCTCGAATCCGTGCTGCGCAATTACGACGGCAAGAAGATTTCCGAAGAGCACATCGAGCAACTCGTGAACTGGAAACCGACTGCAGCCCGCGTCGATGAAATCCCGTTCGTCGTCGCGCGCGTCGTGCTGCAGGATTTCACCGGCGTGCCCCTGCTCGCCGACATCGCCGCCATGCGCGGTGTGGCCGAACGCGCGGGCAAGGACCCGAAGGCAATCGAGCCGCTCGTGCCGGTGGATCTCGTCGTCGATCACTCGGTGCAGATCGATCACTTCCGCGAGCCGAACGCGCTCGACCTGAACATGAAGCTGGAGTTTCAGCGCAATAACGAGCGCTACCAGTTCATGAAGTGGGGCATGCAGGCGTTCGACACGTTCAAGGTCGTGCCGCCGGGCGTGGGTATCGTCCACCAAGTGAATCTGGAGTATCTCGCACGCGGCGTGCACAAGAAGACCGAAGGCAACGACACGGTCTACTACCCGGACACGCTCGTCGGCACGGACAGCCACACGACGATGATCAACGGCATCGGCGTGGTGGGCTGGGGCGTGGGCGGCATCGAAGCGGAAGCGGGCATGCTCGGCCAGCCGGTGTATTTCCTCACGCCGGATGTCGTCGGCGTCGAGTTGAAGGGCAAGCTGCGCGAAGGCTGCACGGCAACCGACCTCGTCTTGACCATCACGGAAATGCTGCGCAAGGAGAAGGTCGTCGGCAAGTTCGTCGAGTTCTTCGGCGAAGGCACGGCTTCCATCGCGGTGCCGGACCGCGCGACCATCGGCAACATGGCGCCGGAATACGGCGCCACCATGGGCTTCTTCCCGGTCGATGAAAAAACCATCGACTACTTCAAGGGCACGGGCCGTACCGACGCCGAAATCTCCGCCTTCGAAAACTACTTCAGGGCGCAGAAGCTGTGGGGCGTGCCGAAGGCCGGCGACATCGACTTCACGAAGACGCTGACGCTGGATCTGTCCACCGTCGCGCCGTCGCTGGCGGGTCCGAAGCGCCCGCAAGACCGTATCGAAATCGGCAATGTGAAGAGCACGTTTACCGACCTCTTCTCGAAGCCGGTCGGCGAAAACGGCTTTGCCAAGAAGCCCGCCGATCTGACCGCCGACTACAAGACCGCCGATGGCGTCGACGTGAAGAACGGCGACGTGCTGATCGCCGCGATCACGTCGTGCACGAACACGTCGAACCCGAGCGTGCTGCTGGCCGCCGGTCTGCTGGCCAAGAAAGCGGTCGAGGCCGGTCTGACGGTGGCGCCGCATATCAAGACGTCTCTGGCACCGGGATCGCGTATCGTCACCGAATATCTGACGAAGACCGATCTCCTGCAGTATCTGGACAAGCTCGGCTTTACGCTCGCCGCTTACGGTTGCACGACGTGTATCGGCAATGCGGGCGACCTGACGCCGGAACTGAACGACGCCATCGTGAAGAACGATATCGTCGCGGCCGCCGTCCTGTCGGGCAACCGCAACTTCGAAGCGCGTATTCACCCGAACATCCGCGCCAACTTCCTGGCTTCGCCGCCGCTGGTAGTTGCTTATGCCATCGCGGGCAACATCACGCGCGACCTCATGACCGAGCCGGTCGGCAAGGGCAAGGACGGGCACGACGTGTATCTCGGCGACATCTGGCCGACGAGCGAGGAAGTGCATTCGCTGCTCAAGTACGCGCTCAACGCCGAAGCCTTCCGCGAGAACTACTCGCAGCTTACGAAGGATGGCGACCTGTGGAGCAAGATCGCGGGCGAAACCGGTCAGGTCTATGACTGGCCGAAGTCGACGTATATCGCGGAGCCGCCGTTCTTCGGCCACGACTTCTCGATGACCCCGGCCGACTCGATCCCCGCCGTAAAGGGCGCACGCGCGCTTGGCATCTTCGGCGACTCGGTCACGACCGACCACATCAGCCCGGCAGGTTCAATCAAGGAAACGTCGCCGGCGGGCGTGTGGTTGAAGGCGAACGGCGTGCAGAAGGCCGACTTCAACAGCTACGGCTCGCGTCGCGGCAACCACGACGTGATGATGCGCGGCACTTTCGCCAACGTGCGTATCAAGAACCTGATGATTCCGCTGAAGGAAGATGGCACGCGCGTGGAAGGCGGCCTGACGATCCATCAACCGAGCGGCGAACAGTTGTCCATCTACGACGCCGCGATGAAGTACATCGGCGACAACACGCAGACCGTGATTTTCGCGGGCGAGGAATACGGCACGGGTTCGTCGCGCGACTGGGCGGCGAAAGGCACGCAACTGCTCGGCGTGAAGGCCGTGGTGGCGCGCAGCTTCGAGCGTATCCATCGTTCGAACCTGGTCGGCATGGGTGTGTTGCCGCTGCAGTTCAAGGGTACGGACAGCGTGCAGACGCTCGGCATCACGGGCGAAGAGACGTACGATATCGAAGGTCTGGGCGACGACTTTAAGCCGCAGCAAGAAGTGACGCTCGTGATCCATCGGAAGGACGGCAAGGAAGATCGCGTGCAGGTGCTGCTGCGTATCGACACGCCGATCGAAGTCGACTACTACAAGCACGGCGGCATTCTGCCGTTCGTGTTGCGCTCGCTGCTGGCGGCGTAAGCGAGTAGTCTGTAGCTTTGCAGGTGACCGCGCTCGAAAGAGCGCGGGAACATTGGACCCGGCCTCGGCCGGGTTTTTTTTCGACTATGCCTTCGAGATCGCCGCACCGGAAGGCGCCGTGCGGCGCGCGAGCCACGCGCGGGCTGCGTCGATCAAGCGCCTCGATGTGGTCGTCGGCGTGGAAACCGACGCCAGCGAAAAAGCGCTTTCGTCCCGCGCGCCGCTTACCCATATCGTCGAGAACGGCTGAAGTTCGACGCACTCGCCCGCATCGAGCCAGAAATCGCCGGCGTCGCCCTCGATGGTCAGCCAGATCTGGCCACGCGTAGCGCGCAGCGTTTGCGGCCGGCCGATAAACCAGCTAGTCGGCGCATCGCGCCCGTCGAGTTCAAAAGTCCTGATTTCACGCATGATGCCGCTCCCTGTCGCTCGATCGCCTGATCGCTTGATGGATGCTGCGAATGTAAAAGCGTGTCGCAGCCGTTAAGCGTATTATTCGGCCAGTGCCGAACATCTAGAATGAACACTTGCGTACAGTTACGCAGGAACTGTATAGCCAGAAATACCGAACACTTCTAAGTGAATAATTTTGTCGGTATTCGCTCAGAACAGTGTGGATGGCCGTTTGGCCTAGTTGACGGCGATTTTCGGATGCGTTCGAATACATCAAAACACTCCGCAAACACTTGATCGCAACTGTTCACTCTGTTCGACCGAACACTTAAAACGATGAACGCACTTCCGCTAAGTATCGATGGCGCCACGGGCGTGCCGCTGACCGAGCAGATCGTCAGCCAGATCGAAACCATGATCCGGTCGCGCCGCGTGCTGGCGGGCGCGAAACTGCCGTCGATCCGGCAACTTGCGACCGAACAGAGCATCAGCCGCTTTCCGGTGATCGAAGCGTACGACCGTCTTGCGTCGCGCGGGCTGATCCAGCCGCGTCACGGTTCGGGCTTTTACGTGGCGAATCATGTGGACGAACACGCGCGCGACGCTGGCAATTGCGACCCGCGTCTCGCGGAAGAGGAGTCGAGCCAGATCCTCGCGCAGTTCAACTATCCCGGCGAGACGCTCAAGCTGTCGAGCGGCTTCATTCCCGAGGCATGGCGCGATGTCGATGGCCTCACGCAGGCGGTGCGGCAGGCGTCGCGCGCGGACATCGCAAGCGTGATCGATTACGCCATTCCGCACGGCGACACGAACCTGCGCCAGCAGATCCAGATGCGCCTCAACACGCTCGGCATCAACGCGGATTTGCCCAATGTGATGATCACGAGCGGCGCGAGTCAGGCGCTCGATCTCGTCGTGCGCTACATGCTCAAGCCCGGCGATACGGTATTCGTCGAAGATCCCGGCTACTACAATCTGTTTGGCTTGCTGAAACTGCAAGGCGTGCGGCTCGTCGGCGTGCCGCGTCTGGCCAACGGGCCGGATGTCGAGATGGCCGAAGCGCTTCTGAAGCAGCACACGCCCAAACTGTTCTTCGTGAACACCGTGTTCCAGAACCCGACGGCGACCAACATCGCGCCGCAAGTCGCTTTCAGGCTGCTGCAACTTGCGACGCAGCACGGTTTCACTATCGTGGAAGACGACATTTATGCGGATTTTCAGACTGTGCCGACGCAACGGCTCGCATCGCTCGATCAGTTCGACCGCGTGATTTATGTGGGCGGCTTGTCGAAGACGCTGTCGTCGTCGCTGAGAATCGGCTATCTCGCGGCCAATCGCGAGCTCGTGAAGAATCTCGTCGATGTGAAAGTGCTGACGAGCCTCGGCGGCACGCGCTTCGCCGAGAGCGTTGCGGCAAGTCTGCTGGAACGCGGCACGTACAGGAAGTATCTCGAAAGGCTGCGCAAGCGCGTGCGCGATTCGCTTTCTAGCGCGGTGCAGCAGTTGGAGAGCTACGGCTGGGACGTATTCGATCAACCGAGCGGCGGCAATTTCGTCTGGGCGAAGGTACCGGGTATCGAAGACTCGACGAAGCTCGTGAGTGAAGCGCTGAAGTTCGGCGTTACGCTGGCGCCGGGGAATTACTATCGGCCAAACGGCGAGGCGTGCGCGTGGGTGCGCATCAATTCGGCATACGCAGGCGACCGGCGCGCCGCACGCTTTTTCGAACACATGACGCAGACGGCCAGGGCTTAACGCTCGAAGAACTGCTTGAGCGCGTCGGTGGCGTCCTTGTCCTGGGCCAGGCGTTCGTAGAGACCGGCCGCGCCTTCATAGATGCGATGCTCGGCATGTTCGTCGCCGATAAAGCCCGCGATCTCTTCCATCTCCGCGACCCATCGATACGCCTTGGGCGGCATGCGCGGCACGCTATTCGCAAGCCATTTGGCCAGCTCGGGCTGACTCGCCGATAACTCTTCGAAGAGCGCATCGCCCGCGCCATTGCGAAGCGCGGCGAGCGACATGGCCGCGCCGATCGCGGTCAATCCCTTCGTGATTCCCGCATACGACATCTTGAGCGCCGATGCCGCGCCGACAGGACCATCGAGCACGTGTACGTCGAGGCCCGCATCGGCGAGTGCGAGCGTACGGTGCGCTTGCGGTCCCGACACATAGAACTTTGGCGCGGATGGCAAACCGATGATCGCGCCATCGACGAACGGAACGTCGAGCGCTTCTGCCACGCGCTTGACCGTCGCCGGACTGACCGCGTTGCAATCGACGTAGAGAGGCTTACGGGCGGCCCGCGCAAGCACGGGCGCCAGACGGTGCGCCGATTCGACCGCCACCGCGGGCGGCACGATCGATAGAATGAAATCGCACTCGGCGAAGCGGTCGGGACTTGCGTCTTCGATCCCCGCCTCGCGCGCGCGAGCGATGCTGGCCTCGCTGCGCCCTTGGAGTATCGTCAAGACACGCGCGCCCTTCTGCGTCAGCCTGTGGCCGACAGCCGCGCCCATGCTGCCCGCGCCGAGCAAACCCACGACCGTTCGCGTCACCTGCTTCTCCTGTCGATGCGCGAGCGTCGTGATAACGCCCGCGCGTTTCCATCAACGATGCTCGGTCACGAACTTGGTGACGAGATACGCTTCCATCGCCTCGCTGCCGCCTTCCGAACCGTAGCCCGAATCCTTCACACCGCCGAACGGCGTTTCAGGCAAGGCAAGCCCGTGATGGTTGATCGACAGCATGCCGCTTTCGATATCGTCCGATACCGCCGCCGCGGTCGCCGCCGAACTCGTGTACGCATAAGCGGCGAGACCGTAAGGCAAGCGATTCGCTTCGGCGATGACTTCGTCGTACGACTTGAACGAGGCGATAGGCGCAATCGGGCCGAACGGCTCTTCGGTCATGATGCGCGCGCTCATGGGCACGTCCACCAGCACGGTCGGCGCGAAGAAGTAACCTTCGCGGCCCACGCGTTCGCCGCCCGTCAGCACCTTTGCGCCGTGCTCGCGGGCATCGGCGACGAGGCGTTCCATGGCTTCGAGACGGCGGCCGTTGGCGAGCGGGCCCATTTGCACGCCGTCGTCGAGACCGTTGCCGACCTTCACCGCGCTCGCCGTCGCGACGAAGTGATGCACGAACTCTTCATACGCCGCCTCTTCGACGAGAAAGCGCGTAGGCGAGATACACACCTGACCGGCGTTGCGAAACTTGGCCGATGCCAGCATCTTCGCCGCGCGCGGCACGTCCGCGTCCTTGAAGACGATAGCTGGCGCATGTCCGCCGAGCTCCATGGTCACGCGCTTCATATGCTCGCCCGCCAGCGATGCGAGCAGCTTGCCCACCGGTGTGGAACCCGTGAACGAAATCTTGCGGATGGCCGGATGCGCGATCAAATATTTCGATACATCCGCCGGCACGCCGAACACGAGATTCAGCACGCCCTTGGGCAAACCCGCATCGGCATAAGCCTGCACGAGCGCCGCGCAACTCGCGGGCGTTTCCTCCGGTCCCTTCAACACGACCGAGCAGCCCGAGGCCAGCGCCGCCGACACCTTGCGCACCGCCTGATTGATCGGGAAGTTCCACGGCGTGAACGCGGCCACCGGACCGACGGGCTCGCGCGTCACGATCTGGCGCACCGCGTCCGAACGCGACGGAATCACGCGGCCATACGTGCGGCGCCCTTCTTCGGCAAACCATTCGATGATGTCCGCAGCCGACAGCGTCTCGATGCGCGCTTCCCCGAGCGGCTTGCCCTGCTCCATCGACATGATGGCGGCGATCTGCTCCGCGCGGTCGCGGATGTTCTGCGCGGCGCGACGCATCAGCTTGCTGCGCTCGTACGGCGAAACCTTGCGCCATTCCTTGAAGCCGCGCGCGGCGGCATCGGCGGCAAGCGAGAGTTCGTCGATGCCCGCAAGCGCGAGACGGCCGATTTCCGCTTCGCTCGCGGGATTGATCACGGCGGTGTCGCGCGAGCCGGCGCGCCATTCGCCATCGATAAAAAGTTGTGTGTTCGGATATGACGGAAGGTCGGAACGCGTATTGCTCATGCATGTTCTCCTGACGAGTGGTTCGCGGCAAACGACGATGTTAACCCGAGCCCGTAAAATCTGCTGCCCCGTCCGTCGACGACACGCGGATAGTTGCAGAGCAAATCAATTCGATTCAAAGGAAAGCCGCATGTTCGACCAATGCCTTTACTTCAACACCACGGCGCTTGCACGCACATTGGAGCGCGAGTGGACGAAAGCGTTCAAGCCGTTCGGCCTTACGCCGTCACAAGGCTTCATGCTGCGCGCGATCGTCGAGCATCCCGGCTTGCTGCAGGGCGAGCTTGCCAATGCGCTCGCCATTTCGCGACCCACGGCCACGCGCACGCTGGACGGCTTGCAAAAGCTCGGCTTGGTCGAACGCTGGTCGACCGACAGGGATGGACGCGAGGCATCGATTCATCCGACAGCCGCGGCGCCTGCGCTGATGAAGCGCATTGGCTCGATGAGCTCGGAGGTCACGAAGCGCATGAGGCGCAAACTCGGGTCTGCGCACTTCGACGAGACGGTGTCGAACGTGAGAGACGTGCGCGCGAGTCTGGAATGAAAACGCCCGCTTTGAAGCGGGCGCGGGTCTTACGTTACATCGAAGCTTACATCGGCGGAGCGACGCCGTCCTTTTCCACCACGATACGCTGCGCGGCAAAGTCGCCACCTGCCGGACTCGCCACGACGAACACCTTCTTGCCAGGCTTCAGATCGTCATGCGAAGCGGGCGCGAAGGTCACGACCGGCACGTTCGGCGGCACGGTGACAGCGTTCGAGCCGCCCTTGTACGACAGCTTGAGATCGCGTCCGCTCGTGCCTTGCACGACCTGATCGACGTTCGCGTTGGTCATCGAGCTTTGCGGGCCGAGGTCCCACGCGTAGTGGCCTTCACCCGTGCCGCGTGCCGCTTCCGGAAACACCAGCACCTCGGTTGCGGTCATCTTGCCGTCGGTGCCCGTGGTCGCGGCCGTGCCGACGAACTGCCCCGGCTTGATGTCTTCGAGCTTGATGTTCTTGAGCGCCGTGACTGGCGTGTCGGCCTTCACCGCGACCTTGACCGTGTCGCCGCTACGCCGATGCACCGTCATCGTGTCGCCGGACAGGGACACGATATCGCCGCGAATACGCGTGGGTTTGGCAGCGGGCGTCTGCGCGAAGGCCGCGCTCGTGAGTGCGAGCGCCGCGATGCTGACGCCGAGTTTCATGCGAATCGACATGGATTCTCCTTTGGTATCGATAAGGGTCAAGCGAAGAGACTTCTTCAGGAACCGCCGAACCAGTTATAGCCCTGGTTCTCCCAGTAGCCGCCGGGGTAATTGTTGGTCACGGTGATCGCGACGATATGCTTCGGATTCTTGTAGCCGAGCTTGGTCGGCATGCGCAGCTTCATCGGAAAACCGTATTTGGGCGGCAAGGTCTGACCGTCGTAGCTGAGCGTGAGCAAGGTTTGTGCATGCAGCGCGGTCGGCATGTCGATGCTCGTCGAGTAATTGTCCGCACAGTGAAAGGCCACGTATTTCGCGGTCGTATCCGCGCCTGCATGCAGCAGAAAATTCGCGAAGCGCACGCCACCCCACTTGCCTATGGCGCTCCATCCTTCAATGCAAATGTGCCGTGTCACCTGGCTCTCTTGCGGCATGGCATGAAGCTCATCGAGCGTCCAAATACGCTTGCCTTTGACCAGGCCGCCGACCTGCAGCTTGTAGCTCGAAGCGTCCACTTCGGGCACTTCGTCGATGTCGTAGAACGCGTTGAAGGGAAACGGACGCGTAATCATCGAATCGGGATAAGTCGGCGCGAGTTGCTTGGGATCGAAGAGCAACGCCTGCATGTCGTCGTTGAAGGACGAGATCTTGCGCAGCATCGCGTTGACGGATTTGTCGTCGGTGATGTTGCAGCCGGACAGCATCGCAAGGCCGCCGAGCGAAAGAATGCGCTTGCCGAATAAACGGCGCGCGGGGGCTTTTAATTCCTTCGCCGCATCTTTAACGATGAGTTCGGCGTCCGTTCGTGTTTTAAAAAGCTTGAGCGACATGAATCAACGTCCCTTGATCATCAACACGAGCGAACGCGGCACGAGCGCGACCATGGCGACATGCACGACGAAGAACGCCACCAGGAAGCTCATGCCGAGGAAATGCACGACGCGTGCGTTGTCGTAGCCGCCCATCAGCGCGCGTAAAAGCGGGAACTGCACCGACTTCCACACGACGAGGCCCGACAGAATGATGACGACGATATCCACTATGACCGCCAGATACGCGAACTTTTGCACGGCGTTGTAGCGCGTGAGATCGTCGTGACCGAGCTTGCCGCGCACGGCGGAAATGCCATCGGCAATGATGCTTTTGATGCTGAGCGGAAACATGCGCTCGCGCAGACGGCCCGTCGCAACGTTCATCCCGACATAGACGATGAAGTTCGCCACGAGCAGCCACATGGCCGCGAAATGCCATTGCAGCGCACCACCGAGCCAGCCGCCGAGCGTGATGGCCGGATAAAACGTGAACGCTTTGAAGATCGGCGATGCGTTGTAGATTTGCCAGCCGCTCGTCACCATGATGAGTATGGCGAAGGCGTTGACCCAATGTGTGATGCGAAGCCAAAGCGGCTGCACGGAATATCGCGAATTGTTCTGCACGTCTTTCTCACGGAGCAAACACAGGACCGATGGTAGCCAGCCGGCTCTGATCGATCCATGACGCATCGATGACTTTTTTGTCATTTTCGACGGACCGTTCGAGCGCACTGGCAAAATGACGGCAATACAAAGCAAGAATGCCGCGCATGACCATCCTCGTTATAGAAGACGATCGCAAGACCGGAGACTACCTGAAAAAAGGGCTGATCGAGTCCGGGTATCAGGTCGATCTCGTGCGCAACGGCACCGACGGTCTGCATCAGGCGCTGGCGAACTCTTACGAGCTGATCGTGCTCGACGTGATGCTGCCCGGCATCGACGGATGGCAGGTCATGTCGGCGTTGCGCGCGAAACGTGACTTGCCTGTCATCTTTCTCACGGCCCGCGACCACGTCACGGACCGTATCCACGGTCTCGAACTCGGCGCGGACGACTATCTCGTCAAGCCCTTTTCCTTCACCGAACTCGTGCTGCGCATTCGCACGCTCTTGCGTCGCGGCGTGATGCGCGAATCGGACATGTTCCAGATTGCCGATCTCCACGTCGATGTGCTGCGCCGCAAGGTGACGCGCAAGGGCATGGATATCGCGTTGACGAACAAGGAATTCGCGCTGCTGCATCTCTTTTGCAAGCATCAGGGCGAGGCGTTGTCGCGCACGCAGATTGCCTCGGAAGTGTGGGACATGAATTTCGATAGCGACACCAACGTGGTCGATGTCGCCATCAAGCGTCTGCGCGCGAAGATCGACAATCCGTTCGAGCCGAAGCTGATTCATACGGTGCGCAGTATTGGCTATTCGTTTGGGGAAGAGCCTTGAACGACGCCGTCTTGCGCTGGCTGCCGCCGCAGCCGTCGCGCTCGCTTGCCGTGCGTATTGCCGTGTCGTTCGTGCTGATCGTGTGCGTGGTGGTCGGCATGGTCGGCGCATCGCTCTATCACGCGACCAACTCCGCCCTCTCCACGCGTGCGGATTATCAGTTGATCGCCCGTGTCGAACACTATCGCGCGCTGCTGCACGACCTCTACACGATCAAGGAAATCGAAGCGCGGCCGCGGCTTTTCGAAACCATGCTCGGCGACCGGCAGGACGTGATCATCTTCCGGCGTGCGGGCGCGGCGCCGTTCATCGCCGTCAATCCCGAGAACATGCCGCTGCCGCCGCTGCAGACCGTGCCCGTGACACGCGCAGTCGCGCTCGACGATCTCTTCGAAGGCACGCGCGCCGATGGCGTGCGCATGCGCTGGCTCGGTGCGCAGGCGCGTATCGGCGAAAGCGGTGAAGTGGTTGAGATCATGGCCGCGCACGTGATGACGCAGGAAGCGCACGTGTTGTCGGCGTATCTCGTGCGCGTGTGGATCACCATGATCGCCGCCGTGCTCGTTACGATGCTGCTCGCTTACTGGGTCACGAGCCGCGGCCTGATGCCGCTCAGGCTCATGGCGGACAAAGCCGCCGAGATCGCGCCGGACAGCATGTCGGCGAGACTCGACGTCGCGCACGCGCCGCAGGAACTCCAAAGCCTCGCGGCTTCGTTCAACGCCATGCTCGACCGACTCGAACACGGCTATGCGCGCCTCGTGCAGTTTTCCGCCGATCTCGCGCACGAACTGCGTACGCCGATTGGCGTGTTGATCGGCGAGACGCAGGTAACGCTCGCGCATGAACGCAGCGTGGCGGAGTATCGCGCCGTGCTCGAATCGCATCTGGAGGAACTGGAGCGAATCGCGCGCATTGCGCAGAACATTCTGTTTCTGGCGCAAGCGGATCACGAAACGCAACGCATCGAATGCGAGAAGCTCGATATCCGCGACGAACTCGACAACCTCGCCGCTTACTTCGAAGGCATCGCGGAAGAACGGCACATCAGCTTCGATATCGAGGCAAGCGGCCAGATAGTTGCAAACGCAATCATGTGCCGCCGCGCGATCGGCAACGTGGTCGTCAATGCGGTGCGTTACGCGAGCGCAGGCACGGTCGTGCGCCTGTCAGGTCACGCGGATGCGGACGGCGCATGCATCGTCGTCGGCAATCGCGGCGCGCGTATAGAAGACGCCGAACTGGCGCGTCTCTTCGACCGCTTCTATCGTGGCGATGCGGCTCGTAGCGAGTTCACGGAGTCCAGCGGGCTCGGCCTTTCCATCGTCCAGGCAATCATGCGCATGCATGGCGGCAGCGCGTCGGCGCGTTGCACGCAGAACGGCTGGATCGAATTCGAACTGCGCTTTCCTGCCTCACCCTTGCTCAAGCTATAAAAATTCTTATAGCAAGTATTGTGGAAGAAAGGCTACAGCTTCCCCTCGAAGCGTTTACCGCTAGCTGACATTTCGCTATATTCCACGCGACATAACGATGACGTTCATCGCGCAACGGTATGTCCGACGAAACCCTTCGGCGTGAACACAACAGCCGCACAAGCGGCGCCGCTTCGCGTGGCAAATCGTCACTCGCGAACAGCAAATAACAAGGAAAGATCGATGAAGCAGAAAATCCTGGCGCTCGCCATCCTCGGGACCTTCGGCATGGCCGCGCATGCGCAAAGCAGCGTCACGCTTTACGGCCTGATCGACGCCGGTATCACCTATGCGAACAAGGTTTCGACCGGACCGAACAGCCACGACAGCCTCGTGAAGTACGGCGACGGCGTTGCATCAGGCAGCCGCTGGGGTTTGCGCGGACAGGAAGACCTGGGCGGCGGGCTCAAGGCCATCTTCGTCCTGGAAAGCGGCTTCAATAGCGGCGATGGCACGCTCGGCCAAGGCGGCGCGGAATTCGGCCGGCAAGCCTTCGTCGGTCTGTCGAAGAACGATGTCGGCGCGCTGACCTTCGGTCGCCAGTATTCGTTCTCCACCGATGTCATCGGCGGCAATTACACGATGGGTAGCCAAACGCCCGCCGGCAACTACGCGTACCACATCAACGATCTGGATCAGTTGACTTCGAGCCGTATCAACAACTCGGTGAAGTTCAACAGCGCGAGCTTCTATGGCGTAACCTTCGGCGCCATGTACGGCTTCTCCAATTCGACGCAATTCGCGGGCACGCCGAGCACCACGGGCGCGGGCGCGACGCAAGGTTCGTCGAGCACGTACAGCTTCGGTTTGAACTACAACCAGGGACCGTTCGGCATCGGCGCGGCGTACACCAACATCCGCTTCCCGAATGGCGCGACGCCTGCATTCAGCACGAACATCGCGAACATCGCCACGGGCGGCCTGCGCGATCTCGAAACCTATGGCGTCGGCGCGCGCTACACGTTCTCCGCGGCCACGGTCTGGGCGAACTGGACGCATACGACGTTCGAACCGCTGGTCGCGGCATCGTCGAAGTTGAACAACTACGAAATCGGCGGCAAGTACAACATCACGCCGGCGTTCAGCGCGGGTCTCGGCTATACGTTCTCGAAGCTCGACGACAACTTCGAAGGCAAATGGCATCAGATCAACGGCGCGGTGGATTACGCGTTGTCCAAGCGCACCGATGTGTATTTGCTCGGCATCTATCAGAAGGCGTCGGGCAGCAACACGGTTGCCGGCCGCAATGTGCCGGTGCAAGCGGAAATCGGCTCGTCGACGGCCTTTATCGGCCAGAGTGCCGGAGCGAACACGCAGTTCGTCACGCGTGTCGGCTTGCGGCATCGGTTCTGACCGGCTTTCGAGCCTGCCTCAAACGAAAAGCCCCGCGAATGCGGGGCTTTTTCATCAAGCAACCGGTGCAGGCACCGCCTGTCGCCGTGCGAGCAAGCCGTGTATCTGCGCGACGACCGCCGCACCCTCGCCGACCGCGGCCGCCACGCGCTTGGTCGAACTCGAGCGGACATCGCCGATGGCGAACACGCCCTGCACGCTCGTCTCCAGCATCATCACGCCTTGCGTGCGGCCCTCGTGCGCTTCCGGCCCGGTCAGCACGAAACCCTTTTCGTCCGTGTTGACGTTGCAATTGGTCAGCCAGTCCGTGTTCGGGTCCGCGCCCGTGAAGAGAAACAGATGCCGCGATTCGAGCCGCAACGGCCCCTCCGGCGTCTTGCAGACGACGGCGCTCAACATGCGATCGTCGCCTTCGAGCGAGGTAATCTCCGTATGCGTGCGCACCGTCACGTTCGGCAAGGACGCAATGCGCTCGATCAGATAATGCGACATGCTGGCCGCGAGCCCCGCGCCGCGAATCAGCACATCCACGTGCTTTGCGTGCGAAGCGAGATACACGGCTGCCTGTCCCGCCGAGTTACCGCCGCCGACCAGCACCACTTCCGAGTTCTTGCACAACTTGGCCTCGACCGGCGACGCCCAGTAATACGTGCCATGCCCTTCGTACTTTTCGAGCCCGGCAATGGCCGGCCGCCGATACGCCGCGCCCGATGCAATCACCACCGTCTGCGTCGCCACGCACGTGCCGTTCTCGAGTTCGATCCGAATGGGCGTCGCACCGCAATGCAGCGCCTTGATGCGTGTGGGAATGGCGATATGCGCGCCGAACTTCTGCGCCTGCACGAACGCGCGTCCGGCAAGCGCTTGCCCTGAAATACCGGTCGGAAAACCGAGATAGTTTTCGATACGCGAACTCGCGCCCGCTTGTCCGCCCGGCGCGCGACAGTCGAACACGGCAACCGATAATCCCTCCGACGCCGCATACACCGCCGTGGCGAGCCCGGCCGGTCCCGCGCCGACGATCGCGACATCGTAGACATGGCTCGGATCGAATTCCGGCAGCCAGCCGAGTTGCGTCGCCACCTGGTTCTCGGTCGGCGCGCGCAATACGGTGCCGTCCGGGCAGATCACCAGCGGAAAGTCGGCTTTAGAAGCCGAGATGCGTTCGAGCAGCGCGATGGCATCGGGATCGGTACACGCGTCGATTACCGTGTGCGGATGGCCGTTGCGCCGCAAGAAACCTTGCAGCGAAACCAGACGCCCATCGTCGGACTGGCCGAGCAGCACCGGTCCGCTGCCTTTTTCGATCAAGCCGACGCGCCGCAGAATCAGCGCCCGCATGATGCGCTCGCCCAGTTCCGCTTCCGCGACGAGCAGCGCGCGCAGACGCTCGGGCGGGATCACCACGCCTTCGACATCCTCGGCGGCCATGCCATCGACGAGACACGGCTTGCCCGAAAGCTGCGCCACTTCCGCCAGAAAATTGCCCGGACCATGCTCGACAACCAGATGCACGCGGTCGAGCGCATCGCGCCGCGTCACGCGCACCGAACCGCTCAGCACGATCACCATGCCGCGCCCGAGATCGCCCGTGCGAAAGAGCCACTCGCCCTTGCGCCAGCGCGCCGCGCTGCCGAAGCGGCTCATGCGTTCGATCTCGTTCGCCGTGAGGATGGGGAACATCTGATGCATGCGCGAATTCAGCGGCGAATATGGCGCGTTTTCATCCGCTGCCGCAGGCTCGACGACGGTCGTCGACGGAACGACGTTCGGATCTTCCGACGACGGCACTCGCGCGCTCCATGCCACGACATTGGGCATGTCCGCGCCGTGCTCGTTGTTCGGGGTTGTACTCATGCGCGATCTCCGTGTGGAAAACCAGCTTCATGCAAGGATGCGGAGCCCGTGGATGCCGCCGTCGCGGAAGACGCCGCAGCCGATGCGCCCGGCGCCTGTTTCACGGGCCACGGGCACATTGCCGCCATCTCGGCGACTTCTTCCGGCGTGGCCGCGACGATCTGGCCGAACTCGGTCAGCTTCGCGACATCGAAGCCGGCGAGACGCCAGGCATCGAGCCCGCCCGTGAGCGGCACGACATCGTTGAAGCCCGCGTTGCGCATGGTCTTCGCCATCCACGCAGCGGACACTTCATTCGGGCACGAACAGTAGATGACGATCTTGCGCGACTTGTCGTAGTTTTCAATGATCTTCGCCAGCTCGCGTTCATCGGCGAACACGGAGCCGGGAATCGTGAACGGATCGAGCATGCGCTTTTCCGGCGAGCGGATATCGAAGATCACCGGCACGGGTTCGTCGCGCATCATCGTGTAAAGCGTGTCCACGCTGATGCGCGCTTTTTCCAGCGTCGCCATGAGCGCGCGGCGACGCCACCAGCGATACGCCACATACACCGCGAGCAGCACCGCGACGACCATGATGGCCTGCCGGCCGAGCTGCGAAATCATGGCGAAGACCATTTCCAGTTCGGCCGCGAACAGCACGCCGACCGTAAGGCCAACCGTGCCCCACAGCGCAATGCCAAGACCGTCCCAGGTAATGAAGCTGCGCAGCTTCACGCCCATGGCGCCCGCGAGCGGCACGGACACGAGCGACAAACCGGGAATGAACTTCGCCACGAGCAGAATGCGCACGCCCCACCGGCCGAAGAAGCGCTCGGTTTTCTTGACGCAGGTATCGCGCGACAGCGAGAGCTTGCAGATGGTCTTGAGCGTGCGGTCGCCGTATTTGCGGCCGCCTTGGAACCAGACGAGATCGCCGATCACGCCGCCCGCGACCGCCACGCACAGAACACCGATAAGCGGTGGCCAGAACGCCGCGCCATTCACCGCCATTAGCGCGATGGACGCGCCGACGACGATCATCGTTGGCATGGCGGGCACGGGCAGCCCGAGCGCCGCGCCCATCACATTGACGAATACGATCAACGGGCCGAATCGATCGACGAGCTGGTGGAGCAACATGGGATTCTCCGCGCAAGGGGCAGCCTGACGAGACGACGGGTTTTGCGCGTGGCGGCAGCGCGGATCGGCGCTGGAATGAGAAACGAGCAGGCTACCGCTCGTGGTTCACTGCGGTGCACGCGGCGCCGGACCGGCGTTCGTCACATTTAAGGGAGGAGTGTAGCGCGGAAAGGGGATACAAGCTTGCATCGTGCAACCTTTGGGGCGGTTGCCGGGTGCGCTGCGGGTTGGCTCGCGCGGACGCCGTGAAACACGGCGTCCTGCCTCATTTAACCGCGCTGATCGGCGATATACGCGCGAATCACATCGGCGAAAGACTTGTCGCCCGTGAGCCCGAGTTCTTCAGCACGCGCTGGATTCCACGCGCCCGGCCAGCTTCCCACGATCTTTTCGATGCGCGGCTCCGGCTCGAAGTCGATGCGCGCCACGACTTCATCGCCCGCGACTTCACGCAGCGCCGCGACCATCTCGTTCACGCTCACCGAAAGCCCCGGCAGATTGATCACCGGCCGAAGACCCAGCTTCGCGCGCTCGATCTCGCATCCGGCGATGAGCGCATCCACCGCGCTTTTCGGCGAGAGCAGCCAGACGCGCGTGTCGCCATCGACGGGACATACCGAGCGCTCGCCATTGAGCGGCTCGCGGATGATGCCGCTCGCAAACGACGACGCCGCCGCGTTCGGCTTGCCCGGCCGCACGCTGATGGTCGGCAGGCGCAGCACGCGGCCATCGACGAAACCGCGCCGTGAGAAATCGGACAGCAGCAATTCCGCGATGGCCTTCTGCGTTCCATACGACGATTGCGGGTTGAGCGCGGTGTCGTCCTGCACGACTTCCGGCAGCGTTCCGCCATACACCGCGACCGAACTCGTGAACACGACGCGTGGCACGTGACCCCGCGCGCGGCACACTTCGAGCAGCGCGCGCGAGGCATCGAGATTGATCTTCATGCCGAGGTCGAAGTCGGCTTCCGCCTGGCCGCTCACGATGGCCGCGAGATGAAAGATGGCTTCCGTCTTCGTATCGATGTAGCGCTCGAGCGTGGCCTTGTCCGAGATGTCGCCGGTTTCGGCTTTGACGCGGTTGTCGTCGAGAAGCGCGGCATCGCTCGGGCGCGCGACATCGAGCAATACGAGCTCGGTGACCGGCTTGCCGTCGAGTTCGCCTTTTTCCAGCAGACGTTTGGCGAGCTTTTGCCCGAGGAAGCCTGCGCCTCCCGTGATCAGAACCTTCATGTCGTCTCCTTTTTTATAGGTAAGGCTTGAGCCAGCCGAGGCCCGCGGACGTACCCGCTTTCGGGCGATACTCGCAGCCAATGTAGCCTTCGTAGCCCAGCGAATCGATGAGATCGAACAGATACGGGTAGTTGAGTTCGCCCAGATCCGGCTCGTGTCGATCCGGCACGCCCGCAATCTGAATATGGCCGATGCCCGCGTTCTCGCGTTTCATGTCGCGCTTGAGTTTGACCGCGATATCGCCTTCCACGATCTGACAGTGATAGATGTCGAATTGCACTTGCAGATTCGGCGCGCCGATTTCATCGCAGATAGCCTGTGCTTCGTCCTGACGATTGAGGAAGAAGCCGGGAATGTCGCGCGTGTTGATCGGCTCGATCACGACATCCACGTTCGCCGATTCCGCCTGCTTCGCCGCATACGCGAGATTCTTCAGGTAGATCGACTTGCGCTCCTCGCGCGACTCGCCGGGCTTGATGAGTCCCGCCATGAAGTGCAGTTTCTTGTTGCCGAGCGCGGCGGTGTATTCGAGCGCCTTGTCCACGCTCTTCTTGAATTCGTCCTCGCGGCCCGGCAAGGACGCGATGCCGCGTTCGCCCGCGGCCCAGTCGCCCGGCGGCGCGTTGAAAAGCGCTTGCGTGAGGTTGTTGTCCTGCAATCGGGCTTTGATGTCCGATGCCGAGAAGTCATAGGGAAACAGGAATTCGACCGCCTTGAAACCGTCTTTCGCGGCTGCGCCGAAGCGGTCGAGGAACTCGTGTTCCGGGTACATCATCGTGAGGTTGGCTGCAAAGCGGGGCATTGCGGTTGTCTCCTTTTCAATGCGTTCGATTCCGGGTCTTGACCACTAAAGTCAGCGCGTTACTTGCTCTTGGTTGCGGTCGCCGAGTGCCGCTGCGGCGTCGTTACCGCGCGCGGCCTTCGCAACCTCGCACGGCTCTCACCAACGCGCGCCGAACGTCGTGCGCAAATCCTCGAGCGCGCTGTCGGGCAACGGCGCAGGCCTCGGCATCGTCGATAAGTAAAGCTGCGCCGTCTCCTCCAGTTCCTCCAGCGCATACGACGCATGCGCCACCGACTTTTCCCACACCACCGGTCCGAGCCGCTCAAGCAAGACCGCGCGCACCGTCGATGCCAGCGCCGCCACTTCTTCCGCCACGGCCGGATCGCCCGGACGTCGATAGCGAATCAGCGGCACATGGCCGACTTTCATGACGTAGTACGGCGTGATCGGCGGCAACACGTCCTCGTTTTTCCAGACGCCCGCGAGCGTCAGCGCGACGAGATGCGTCGAATGCGTATGCACGACGCCGTGCGCATCCGCATTGTTCTCGTAGATGCGCCGATGCAGCGCCAGCGTCTTGGATGGACGTCCGCCCGACACATGCTTGCCTTCCAGATCCACCTTCGCGATATCCGCCGGATCGAGCCGGCCGAGGCACGCGTCGGTCGGCGTGATGAGCCAGCCATCGTCGAGACGCGCGCTGATATTGCCCGCGCTGCCCACGGTATAGCGACGTTCGTACAGGCTCGCGCCCGTCACGCAGATTTCCTCGCGGATACGGTTTTCGTTCGACGACATCACGCCACCCCATCCAGCGCCTTCAAGGCCTTCGCAAAGAAATCCGTCGTGCCGAAGTTGCCCGACTTGAGCGCAAGCGCGAGCGGCGCATCGTCTGCATTGGCGCCGATGGATTGCGTCGCGGGCACACCCGGATCGATCTGCGGCCCGATACGCAACGAACGCACGTCGAGCGCCTGCACGACCGCGCCCGATGTCTCGCCGCCCGCGACCACGAACTTGCGCACGCCTGCGTCGCGCAGTTGCCGCGCAATCGCGGCGAGCGCGTCTTCAACCAGCTGTCCCGCCTTCTCCACGCCCAGTTCCTTCTGCACGGCCTTTACGTCATCCGGCGAAGACGTTGCGTAGATGAGCACGGTTTCATCGCCATGACTGCGCGCGAATTCCAGCGCCTGATCGACGACCGCTTCGCCGCGCGACAGCGCCAGCGGATCGACGCGAAAACTCGGCTTCGACGCGCGCCACTCCGCGACCTGCGCATTCGTGGCCTTCGACGCGCTGCCCGCGAGCACCACCGATCTGCCTTCGATCTTCGGCAGCTCGCCCGCATCTTCCGCATGAGCAAGCAGATTCGCCGCCCGATAATTTTCCGGCAGTCCAAGCGCGATACCCGAGCCGCCCGTGATGAGCTTGAGGTCGCCGAGGGCGTCGCCGAGTACGAAGAGATCGGCGTCGGAAATGGCATCCGCGATAGCCAGGCGCACGCCATCCTTCTTCAGTTCGGCGATGCGCGCGCGTACCGCATCCGCGCCCTTCATGACCGTGTCGTAGCGAATCAGGCCGACCTTCGACTTCGTTTGCCGTTGCAGCACGCGCACGAGGTTGGGATCGGTCATTGGCGTGAGCGGATGGTTCTCCATGCCCGATTCATTCAGCAGCACGTCGCCGACGAAGAGGTTGCCGCGAAAGATCGTGCGGCCGTTCTCGGGAAACGCGGGGCAGGCAATGGTGAAGTCGTCGTTCAGCGCTTCGAGCAAGGCGTCCGCGACCGGGCCGATATTGCCCTTGTCGGTGGAATCGAAGGTCGAGCAATACTTGAAGATGAACTGGCGGCAGCCTTGCGCGCGCAGCCATTCGAGCGCTTCGAGCGACTGACGCACGGCGTCCTCGGCGGGAATCGTGCGCGATTTCAGCGCGACGATCAACGCGTCGGCTTCGATCTTCGTCCCGGCTGCCGGAACGCCGATGCTTTGCACCGTGCGCATGCCGCCGCGCACGAGCATGTTGGCGAGATCGGTCGCGCCGGTGAAATCGTCTGCGATGCAGCCAAGCAAGGCCTGCGCCATTATTTCGCTCCCTTCGGGACTTCGATGCCCGGAAAAATTTTGATGACTGCGGAATCGTCCTCGCCGCCGTGTCCGGCAGTCGAGGCCATCATGAACATCTGATGCGCGGCCGCCGAAAGCGGCAGCGGAAACTTCGACGTGCGGGCCGTATCGAGCACGAGGCCCAAGTCCTTCACGAAGATATCGACGGCGGATAGCGGCGTGTAGTCGCCCGAGAGAATGTGCGGCACGCGGTTCTCGAACATCCACGAATTGCCCGCGCTGTGCGTGAT
This sequence comes from Caballeronia sp. HLA56, assembly GCF_054655155.1. NCBI lineage: Bacteria > Pseudomonadati > Pseudomonadota > Betaproteobacteria > Burkholderiales > Burkholderiaceae > Caballeronia > Caballeronia sp. HLA56. Next base: position 1,276,523 of record NZ_BAAHOB010000001.1, read on the forward strand.
GACGTCGTAGAGGGCGTCCGGGTCCACGCCTTCGCGCAGGCCGAGCGCCATGGCTTCGGCGGCGGCGGCGATATGCACGCCCGCCAGCAATTGGTTGATGATTTTTACCTTCGAGCCCGCGCCGTGCTCCTCCGACAGCCGATACACCTTGCCCGCGATGGCATCGAGCACGTCTTCGCAGGCGGCGTAGGCATCGGCGGGGCCGGAGGTCATCATCGTCATTTCGCCGGATGCCGCCTTGGCGGCGCCGCCCGATACCGGCGAGTCCAGCATCAGCACGCCGGTTGCCGCGACGCGCTTGCCGAGCTCCACCGCGAAACCCGGCGCGACCGTCGCGCAGGCGAGCACGACGCTGCCCGGTTTCATCGCCGGGACCGCGCCGTTATCGCCGAATAGAACCGCTTCGGTTTGCGCGGCGTTCACGACCAGCGTGACGACGACCTCACACTTGCCGCCCATTTCGGCCGGCGACGCGCATGCAATGCCGCCTTCGGCCGCGAACGAATCGAGCGCTTGCTGGCGGACATCGCATGCATGCACGGCGAAGCCCGCGCGCAATAGCGAGCGCGCGACGCCCAGACCCATTGCGCCCAGCCCGATGACTCCCACGTTTCTTGACATAGCGTTCTCTTGATTTTCGATGAAGCGGTTAGCAAAGGCCCGCTTCCGCCAGTCGGCGCGCGGCGTTGTAGAGATGTGTCTGAGCGGCGTTGCGCGCGGCCATGGGGTCGCCGGCGCGAATGGCTTCGGCGATGGCGGCGTGTTCCTCGCGCACTTGGCGCGAGAAGTCTTCGCGCAGCGCTTCGTTGCCGCGCGTGACGATGGTTCCGGCTTCGAGGTACTGGCTCAGAAAAGCGAGCGTCTTGAGGAAATAGGGATTGCCCGTGGCGGTCGCGATCTCGCGATGGAACGCCACGTCTTCCGCCACGCCGTTCTGGCCGGCGCGCACGGCTTCATCGATACGAACGAGCGCGGCGTCGATAGCGGCCATTTGCTCGTCGGTGCGGCGCATCGCGGCTTCGGACGCGACTTCGGCTTCGATCGCCCGGCGCAGCGCGAGGATATGCAGCACGGAGCCCGGCTCGACGGCCTGCGCGTAGTCGATCCGCAACGGCCGAATGCCCGCGCGCTCGACGATGAAGACGCCACTGCCTTGCCGAGGTTCGACCATGCCTTCGTTTTTCAGCCGCGAAATGGCCTCGCGAATCACCGTGCGGCTCACGCCGAACTCCTGCGCGAGCACGGCTTCGGTCGGCAGCTTGCCGGTGGCGGTGAAACTGCCCTTCTCGATCAGCTTTTGCAATTGCTGCGCGACCGTATCGCTCAGGGCGCGGGACGGGAGCTTTTCGAACATACGGATGGACGGATCTTGTACGGTCATCGGGTCATCATACAAGTTTGCATGGCCGAGATCGTATCAGCTTTAACCCCTAGCCGGGAAGCGGCTACTGCTCCAAAGGATCGTCGATCAGCGCCAGCGCATCGCGTATTTCGGACGCGTCGCCGGGACGGACCAGCCGCGCGACTTCCTTGCCGCCTGTCATGAAAATGAGCGTCGGCCACAGCTTGACGCGAAACGAGCGGCCGAGCGGTCGGCCGCTGCCGTCCTCGATCTTCATGTGACGGATATCGCGATGATCCTGGAACGCCTGCGCGATCAGCGGCTGCGCGGCGCGGCAGAAACCGCACCAGTCGGTGCCGAATTCGATGACGACGGGCGCCGTCGATGCATCGAGTTCAGCGCGTTCCGGCGCGGTTTTCGCGTATTCGGTGGTCATGGTCATGGCTTCGTCCTGGCTGTCTTGTCCGGTTCGATTTCAGCAGAAAGTGCGCCCGCGTGCTTGAGCCGGCCTTCGCGGACCGCGCTTACAGCCCGTTCACTGCCCGATCCCCGTCAGCCCGATCAGCGCTCCGCCCGCCAGCAACCACAGCGGATGCAGTTTCGTCTTGTACGACACGACCGCCACGACAGCGGTGATCGCGACCAGCATCCACGTCTGATCGGATGCCTCGGCGATCAGCAGCGCGCTCGCCGCCACGAGGCCCGCCGTGATCGGCACGAGACCGAGTTGCACATAGCGCCGCCACGGTCGGTCCCTGAACCGCTCCCACGCGTGCAGCGCGGCAATCGTCACGAGCGATGACGGCCCGAACTTCGCGATCGACGTGACCAGCACGCCCGGCCAGCCCGCGACATGCCAGCCGATCAGCGTGACGACCATCATGTTCGGCCCAGGCGCCGCCTGCGCCAGTGCAAAGAGCGCGGAAAAGTCGGCCTCCGTCATCCAGTCGTGTACTTGCACGACCTGCCGCTGCATCTCGGGAAGAATGGTGTTGCCGCCGCCGAATGCGAGCAGCGAGAGCTGGCTGAAGATGGCGGCGAGCGAAAGCAGATTCGCGATCATCGGCGCACCTTCCACGCAATGAGGACCGAGATCGGCGTGAGCACGAGCATCGACGGAAGCAAGGGCGTGCGCAGGAACGCGATGGCCGCGAGCATGACGAGCGCGATGACTGCCGCCTCGGGCTTCTTGCGCAGCGGCCACATGATCTTGATCGCCATCGCGATCAGCAGCCCGGCCGCCGCCGCCGCAAGCCCCGCGAACAGATGCGCGATACGAGGGTCCTGATGCGTGCGCTGATAGATCACGCCCAGCGCGATCACGATCAGCGACGGCCCGCCGATCAGCCCGAGCAGGCCCGCGAACGCGCCGGCCAGGCCACGAAAGCGCATGCCGATAGCCACCGACAGGTTGATCACGTTGCCGCCCGGCAGGAACTGGCAGAGGCCGAGGAGATCGGTGAACTCGTCGGCAGTCAGCCATTTGCGGCGTTCGACGATCTCGCGCCGCGCGAGCGGCAACGCGCCGCCGAACGCGGTGAGGCCGAGCGTGAGAAAGCCGGTGAAGATCTGCGAGACGGTGGGCGGCGCGGCGGTGCGGCCGGTGAGAGCGGGATCGGATGACATGAGGCGCGGGCGTGAACGTTCATCGGGAAAGCCGAAAGGGTACAGCGTCCCGATGTGCGCCAGAAGAGGTGTTTATCGTTGTGGGTTGATTGAAAGCGATGCGGTACGCATGGCGGTTCGCCGCTGCGAAGGCGAAGGCGAACGCGGCCGCATCGCCGTCCTCAGCCAGCTAGCCGTGCCCGCCGCGCTTCGTAAGCCTTCAGATTCGCAAACGCGATTGCCAGCACCGAAGCGCCATCCACCGGCGTCTTGCGCCGCGCCAGCAAGTCGCCGACGATATGATCCGCTTCGATCCGCGCGCCGTTTTCCAGATCGCGCAGCATCGACGCCGTCATCAGCGAACTGCGGTCCGTGAAGTAACCGCGTGCACGCGTGACGAGCGCCTCGCCCGGCGAATGACCGTTATCCGCCGCGATCCCGCTGCATTCGTCGAAGAGACGACGCAACACATCATCGCCACCCGGCGCGCTCACGATGTCGCCAACGGGCGCGCGCATCAGGCACGTTCCCGTGGCGAGCGTCGCCAAAAAGACCCACTTCTCCCACATCGCCTGCAGAATGTCCTCGCTCACCTGCAGATCGAACCGCGCGTCGCTCAATTGCGCGGCGATTGTGTCGATGCGCGCCGAACGCCCGCCCGCGCGCTCGCCGATGGTCATCGACTGCATGTCGTTCAGATGGAGCACTTCGCCTTCAGCGCCGAGCGTCGCGCCTATCACGCACTGCCCGCCGAGCACTTTTGCCGTGCCGAAGCGCGCATCGAGCACGTCGAGATGGCCCATGCCGTTCAGAAGCGGCAGGATGGCGGTGTCCGGTCCGACCGCGGGCACGAACGAATCGATGGCGTTGGCCAGGTCATAAGCCTTGCAGCTCAGGATAACGAGATCGAACGGCTTATCGATGTCCTTTGCCAGCACGAGCGGCGGCGCGTCGAAATGGAGATCGCCGGCCGGACTTTTCACCACGAGGCCACTCTCGTGCAGCTTCTGCGCGCGGCGTTCGCGCACCAGAAAGGTCACGTCCCTGCCTGCTTCGAGTAACCGCGCGCCGAAGTATCCGCCGATGGCGCCCGCGCCCACTACCAGAATCCGCATGTCACGCTCCGTGTCGTTGATGGTGCTCGTGTTCGTGATCGTTCTTCACGCCTGCCAGACGCCATAACCCGCTTCGCGCAAGCCGATTGCAAGTTCCACTTCCATGTCGCGCGCGCCCTCGTAGGGCATCGGGTTGTACATCTCATACAGATGCGGCAAGAGCCGCAAGCCGAAATCGCGCACGAAGCGGTTCGACTGAATGCCCGCCTTGTGCTTGTCGAAGCGCACGTCGGGATCGATTCCCGTCATGCCGACATAGACGAACGGCTTGCCCAACACGTAATCCGGATTCGCACGACGAAAGCGCGCCTCGTTCCAGACTGCGTCCGCCAGTTCGACGACGTAGACCGAATAGTGATGCGCTCGCGCGCGCCGGGCCTGCGCCATGAATGAATTGCCTCGCGGCGTGCTCGTTGGGCTGGTCATTCTATGACGGCGCCGCGTGCGCTGCCCGAACGCCCTGCCGAGAGCGCGCTTTCCCTGCCGGATGGCGCTCAAAGTGGTAAATTCGGGTCGGTCTGCGTTCGCGTCAGCGGCCGCGCCGCCGGTAGAATTCCGGCCGCGCCGCAGCGCGTCGCACCGGGCCTTCAGCCGGCCCCGGCGCGATCCGCGCGTGAAGACGATCTCTTCAGCCTGCGAACGCCGCATTTATCGATACGTTTCATCCCCGAAGCCTTGCGCCACGAGCCGCGGGCTTCGGCCATCCGGAGATCAAGCAATGAGCAAGCAAGCTATCGGCGTAGTGGGCCTCGCCGTCATGGGCCGCAACCTGGCCTTGAATATCGAGAGCCGCGGCCATGCCGTTTCGGTCTACAACCGCAGCCGCGAAAAAACCGATGAACTGATTGCCGAACATCCCGACAAGAAGCTCGTGCCCGCGTACACGCTCGAAGAGTTCGTGCAGTCGCTCGAAACTCCGCGCCGCATTCTGTTGATGGTCAAGGCCGGTGCCGGCACGGATGCCACCATTGACGCGCTGCGTCCGCTGCTGGACAAGGGCGACATTCTCATCGACGGCGGCAATACGCATTTCACCGATACCATCCGACGCAATCAGGACCTCGCGAAGTCGGGGCTGCATTTCATCGGCACGGGCGTGTCGGGCGGTGAGGAAGGCGCGCTCAAGGGCCCGTCGATCATGCCGGGCGGCCAGAAAGAAGCCTACGAACTCGTCGCACCGATCCTCACCGAGATCGCCGCGAAGGCGCCGGACGGCGAACCGTGCGTCGCGTACATGGGCCCGGACGGCGCGGGTCACTTCGTGAAGATGGTGCACAACGGCATCGAATATGGCGACATGCAACTGATCGCCGAAAGCTACGACGTGCTGAAGCGCGTGGCGGGTCTGTCGAACGAAGAACTCGGCAAGGTGTATGTCGAGTGGAATCAGGGCGAGCTGGACAGCTATCTGATCGAAATCACGTCGAAGATTTTCTCGAAGAAAGACGACGAAACTGGCAAGGATCTCGTCGATGTCATTCTGGATCGCGCGGCGCAGAAAGGCACGGGCAAGTGGACGAGCCAGAACGCGCTCGATCTCGGCGCACCGTTGCCGCTGATTACCGAAGCGGTGTTCGCGCGTGTTTTGTCGTCGCTGAAGGATCAGCGCGTGAAGGCGAGCAAGGTACTCACCGGTCCGTCGCCGAAGTTCGACGGCGACCGTGAGGCATTTATCGAATCGGTGCGGCGTGCGCTGTATCTGAGCAAGATCGTTTCCTACGCGCAGGGCTTTGCGCAGTTGCGCGCGGCATCGGACGAATACGACTGGAACTTGCAGTACGGCACCATCGCCAAGATTTTCCGGGCGGGTTGCATTATCCGCGCGCGCTTCCTGCAGAAGATCACGGACGCATATGAGAAGGACGCGGGGCTAGCCAATTTGCTGCTCGATCCGTATTTCAGCGATATCGCCGCGAAGTACCAGGACGCATTGCGCGATGTCGTCGTGGCGGCGGTGAAGGCGGGCGTGCCGGTGCCGGCGTTTTCATCGGCGGTGGCGTATTTCGACAGCTACCGGTCGGAAACACTGCCGGCGAATCTCGTGCAGGCGCAGCGGGACTTTTTCGGTGCGCATACGTTCGAGCGCACGGATAAGCCGGGAAGCTTTCACGCTAACTGGGCTTGAGGGTGCTGGTTTGAGTTGAAGCGGGGCGGCTCTTTTGGAGCCGCTTTTTTTTGATGGTTCAGGCCGCACGCGCCCAGCCAAAAGAAATTCGAAGCTCGCGCAAGATGTCGAACGTGTCGCGAATCGGCACGCCGAAATTGACGCAGACATTCGGAATCTTTACTTTGGTCGTGTGCTCGTGGAAACGTTCGTGGGTCGCAACGCCGCAACCCATCGTTCGGGCTTTCGCAATAAGCCACGGGTCCGCGCCGCCAAGGAACTGATCTCTGCTCGGCCGGGTGTATCGGTCAATTGATTCGATATGCTGAACGATTTCGATAAAAGAAGATTGGGTTTCTTCGTCTGTCACATCCACGAACCAACCGGTTCCGCGCCGCGCCTCGATCCACTCCGCAAGACCGCCTCCCTTGCCCGCGAGTTCGTCGTAGACTTCGCCGATGCTCGCAATCAGCCCTTTCGCATTCGCGTCGTCCAGCCAATCCCAGAAGCCAGGGCAAATATCGCTTGCATAATACCGATTCTGCGCCTCGATAAAAATGTTGCTGTCCAACAGCTACATGCTTACTTTTCCCCGTACACACTGTCCGCGAGTTGTCTGAGCTTTGCAGGACTGATTCCAAGCATGCTGCCTGCGTCGCGCAGCAGCATGCGGCCTTCGAGAGCCGATTCCAGTACCGCCTTCGTGAGTAACTTGCTGTTTCTGACCGCCAGCGTCTTGTAGGCATTGCCGCCGCGAGTCCTGCGCGCTCCGGCCGCGGCCCAGTCTCGACGTTCGGATTCGTAGAAGCGGCTGAATTCGTCCCACGTCGCGAAGCGCAGTTCGACCGCGCGACGACCGATCACGATTCCGCTTACCTTGAACATTCGCGCGAGCTCGCGCACTTGCGCTGCGAAGTCCTGACGCGGCGTCCAGCGGCCGCGAAGCTCCTCGGCGGGAACGAGGAATTCGGCCGCGGCAGCGTTGCATTGACGTTCGATGTCGCTATCGCGCGCCTTGACGTCCCCGAGCCGCTCGTTGGATATACCGCTCGCCCCGAGCCAGATATGAGCCAGTTCGTGTATCACCGTGAAGATCTGGGCGGCCTTTGCGTCCCTCGCATTCAGGAAGATGACGGGCGCAAGTTCATCGGCAATGGCGAAGCCACGAAACTCATCGACCGAAAGCGGACGATGCGTATTGTTCCCGACGATTCCCGAACGCATGACGAGAACGCCCGCCGCCTCGATGCGCCCGATCAACAAGCGCAAGTAGTCTTCCCAGTTGCCGCTTTCGGCGCGATCCTGCGCGGTTATCTTGAGCGCGCGTTTCATATTGGCCGCGACGGTGGTGGCGGGGATGCGCATGTCGAGCCGTCCGGCAAAATCTAGCGATGGCTCGCCCTGCTGCTGCCGGTATTCCCTGAACCACGCTTGCTTCCTCAAGACGTCGTTTAGCAACTCGCGGAAATTCGTGCTGAGCGGCTTGACCGGACCATCGCCGACAGTCCGGAAATCTGCAATGGGCAGGGGTTCTTCAGGCGGCTCGGCAAGATAGAGGTAGCCAAAGGGTATATGCGTAAGCTCTGCAATCCGCTTGGCCTGCCTGAAGGTAGGCATTCGCACGCCGGCTTCCCACGAAGAGACGCGTGCAGCCGGTGTTCCCAGCTTGTCGGCCAGTGCTGGCGCGTCGATACCCGAACGCTCGAGCGCCCAGGAAAGTATCGCGGGATTGATTCGTGCCTCGGTCATTACAGGGAGTGTCGCTGCCACCTGCTGCCACCTCGATTGCGTCAAACGATGCTCAAGGTCCGGCCGCTAAGGAAACGCCTTGATCGTCATTCGGGAATGAATGACAAGAGCCTACCATTGGAAATAGCACTGTGTCGTTGACTTGAAGCAGGCACACCGTTTCAGTCAGATACCCCCACCCAAGCCCCATCCCTCCCACTACTCCTCAACACCGCCTCCACGAACCTCAACCCCGCGACGCCATCCTCGACCGTGGTCAACCAGTCATCCCCCTGCGTCGTCCCGCTAGCGATACACGCCGCCGCATCCGTATAAAGCTGCGCGAAAGCCTCCAGATACCCTTCCGGATGCCCCGCCGGAACCCGCGTCGCGTGCAGCGCCTCGGCGCTTTGCACGCGTCCGCGCGTGATTCGCTGCGACGCGCCGCCCACCGGCGTGAACCACAATTCGTTCGGCTCCTGCTGATCGAACATCAAACCGGCCTTCGTGCCATAAACGCGCAGGCGCAACGCGTTCTCTTCGCCCGCCGCGACCTGGCTCGCCCACAATATGCCGCGCGCGCCGTTCGCGTAGCGCAGCATCGCTTGCACGTGATCGTCGATACGCCGCCCCGCCACGAACGTCGTCACTTCCGCCGCCAACTCCGACGGCCGCATCCCCGTCACGTAGTCGGCAAGCTGATACGCGTGCGTGCCGATATCGCCGAGGCATCCCGCCGGCCCCGCGAGCGCGGGATCGGTGCGCCACACGGCCTGACGGTTCGCCTGCGTTTCCACCGGCAACGAAAGCCAGTCCTGCGCATATTCGACCTGCACCACGCGGATATCGCCGAGCAATCCCTGCCGCACCATGCCGCGCGCATGCCGCACGAGCGGATAGCCCGTGTACGTGTATGTCACCGCGAACACCAGCCCCTTGTCGCGCGCGAGCTTTTGCAGCGCCTCGCCTTCGGCCAGCGATACCGCGAGCGGCTTGTCGCAGATCACGTGGATGCCGGCTTCGAGAAACGCCGTGGCAATGGGCGCATGCAGATGATTCGGCGTGACGATAGCCACCGCTTCCACGCCGTCCGAACGCCCCGCCTCGACTCGCGCCATTTCGCGATAATCGCCATAGCTGCGCGGCAAACCGATTGCCGATGCGCTCGCCGCCGCGCGCTGCGGGTCCGATGACAACGCGCCCGCCACCAACTCATAACGGTCGTCGAGCCGCGCCGCGATCCGGTGCACCGCGCCGATGAACGCGCCCTCGCCGCCGCCTACCATGCCCAGCCGCACGCGCTTCATCGCGTTTCTCCCATGCCGAGCACGCCGCGCAACTGCTCGCGATTCGCGCCGCTGCCCGCGAAGTCGTCGAAGGCGCGTTCGGCCACGCGGATGATGTGATCGCGGATAAACACCGCGCCTTCGCGCGCGCCGTCTTCCGGATGCTTCAACGCGCATTCCCATTCAAGCACGGCCCAGCCTGGGAAATCGTATTGCGCCATCTTCGAGAAGATCGCCTTGAAGTCGATCTGCCCGTCGCCTAACGAGCGAAAGCGCCCGGCGCGCTCGACCCATCCCGAATATCCGCCGTACACGCCTTGGCGGCCATTCGGCCGGAACTCCGCGTCCTTCACATGAAACGCCTTGATGCGCGCGTGATAGATGTCGATGAACGCCAGATAATCGAGTTGCTGCAAAACGAAGTGACTCGGATCGAACAGGATATTCGCGCGCGGATGGTCATCCACCGCCGCGAGAAAGCGCTCGAAGGTCACGCCATCGTGCAGGTCTTCGCCGGGGTGCAGTTCGTAACACACGTCGACGCCCGCGTGCTCGAACTCATCGAGGATCGGTCGCCAGCGCGCGGCAAGTTCCTCGAATGCGGCTTCGACGAGACCCGCCGGACGCTGCGGCCACGGATAGAAATACGGCCACGCGAGCGCGCCCGAAAAGGTCACATGCGCAGCGAGCCCGAGCCGTTTCGATGCCGCCGCCGCGTACTTCAATTGCCCGGTCGCCCATTCGGTGCGCGCGGCCGGATTGCCTCGCACATGGGGCGCGGCGAAGCCATCGAACAAGGTGTCGTAGGCCGGATGCACCGCGACCAGTTGCCCTTGCAGATGCGTAGACAGTTCGGTGATCGCGACGCCCGCATCCTCGACGGTGCGGCGAATGTCGTCGCAATAGGCATCGCTGGATGCGGCCTTCTCCAGATCGATGAGACGCGGGTCCGCCGGCACCTGAATGCCCGCGTAGCCGAGTCCTTTCGCCCACGACGCGAGATGCGCGAGCGAGTCGAACGGCACGTCGTCGCCCATGAATTGCGCGAGAAAGATCGCGGGGCCCTTGATGGTCTTCATCTTTCGCCTCGATATTTGAACAACGCGAAGGGCCGGTCGAAACCGGCCCGCCACTCAGAACGGCGAGTTCGGGTAATAGAACTGCTTGGCGTTCTCCTTCGTGATGAGCACCGAGGGAATGATCGTGGTCGGCGGCAGCTTGTCGCCCTTCAGGCGCGCTTCGGCGGTGAGCTTGATTGCGTCGTAGATGAACTTCGGCGAGTACGAGACGTCGGCCTTTACGAGCTTGTCGCCATCCATGATGCGCTTGACCGCTTCCTTCGATCCCGCGCCGCCGAACACTTCCTTGATATCGGTGCGCTTTGCCTGCTCGATCGCCTTCAGCACGCCGATCATCATGTCGTCGTCGGCGGCCCACACGGCGTCGATGTGCTTGAAGCGCGTGAGATAGTCCTGCATGGTCTTGAAGGCGTCGTCGCGATTCCAATTGGCGTATTTCGCATCGAGAATCTTCATGTCCGGATGCTGCTTGATCACGCCTTCGAACGCGGCCCAGCGTTCATTGTCGAGGGTCGTCGGAATGCCGCGCAACGCGACGATATCGCCCTTGTTGTCCAGCGTCTTCGCGAGATATTCGGCGGGCAGCTTGCCGAACGCAGTGTTGTCGCCGGCGACGTACGCGTCCTGCGCGCTGGTGTCGGTCAAGCCGCGATCCACGACCGTCACGTACACGCCTTTCTTCTTCACCTGCGCGACCGGCTGCGTGAGCGACGCCGATTCGAACGGGAAAATCACGAGCGCATTGATCTTGTTGACCGTCACGAGATCCTGCAACTGGTTGGCCTGTTCGGGCGCGCCGGCCGCCGTCTTCACGATCACCTTGAGGTCGGGATGCGCCTTCTCCAGTTCCTTCTTCGCTTCGTTGGCCCACCAGACGATACCGCCCGTGAAGCCGTGCGTCGCGGTCGGAATGGCGACGCCGAGCACGACTTTATCGGCGGCGGATACGGACGTGGAAACGGCGAACGCGCTCGCCGTCAAGGTAAGCGCGGCGAGCGCGCGAAGCACGAGTTTCATGACGATGTCTCCTGTGTTTTAGATACTTCTATCGACGTCCACGCTGCAGGAAGGCCACGAAAATGATCACGGCGCCCTGCACCGCCGCATTCAGATACACGCTGATGATGCTCGTCAGGTTCAAGATGTTGTTGATGACCGAAAGCAGAATCGCGCCGATGACCGTGCCGATCACGCGCCCTTCGCCGCCTCTGAGCGCGGTACCGCCCACCACCACGGCCGCGATGGCTTCGAGCTCCCATAAGAGGCCGGTGGTCGGCGTGGCCGAACCGAGCCGCGGCACGTAGAGCACGGTCGCGACCGCGACGCACAGTCCAAGCAGCACGTAGGTCGCGATCTTCACCTGATCCACGCGAATGGCCGCATAACGCGCAACCTGTTCGTTCGAGCCGATAGCCTGCACGTGACGCCCGAACACCGTGCGATTGAGCACGATAGCGCCGCCCGCCGCGACGATCAGGAACACCCAGATCGGCACGGGCACGCCGAAGAGACTCGCGTAATAGACCGGGCCGTAGAGATCGACGAGCGAATTGTCGAGCGTGAGCGCGCCGCCATCCGCGAGCCATGTCAGAAGCGCGCGAAACACGCCGAGCGTTCCCAGCGTGACGATGAACGGCTCGATGCGCCCTTTGGTCACGAGCAAGCCATGCGCGAGCCCGAACAACGCACCGAGCACGAGCGCCAGCACGATGCCGAGCGCGAGAATCGCGAGCGGCGGCACGGCATGTCCGCGCACGCCCTGCAGCAGCCCGTTCATCATGTAGATCATGCTGCCCGCGATGAGCGCGGCCATTGACCCGACCGACAGATCGATCCCGCCCGAGATGATGACGAAGGTCATCCCCACCGCGATGATGCCGATGAACGATGTGCGCGTGAGCACGTTCATGGCGTTGTCGAAAGTGGCGAAGTCGCCGTTGAGCATGGTTCCGCCGACGCAAAGCGCGATCAGTCCGATCAGCGGCCCGACGCCGAACAGTATGCGTGAGTAGGCGGCGAGGCGGCTTTCCTGCGCGGTGTCTTCAGTGTGTGCCGGTCGCATGCGCGATCAACCTCTCTTCGGTCAGGAGTTCCATGCCGAGCGTCGCGACGAGCTCGCCCGCGCGCATCACCGCGACGCGATGACAAAGCCCGATGAGTTCGATCAGCTCGGAAGAGATCACGATCACCGCGCGGCCTTCGGCGGCCAGGCGATGAATCAGGAAATAGATGTCGCGTTTGGCGCCGACATCGACGCCGCGCGTCGGTTCGTCGAGCACGATCACGCGCGGATCGGGATGCAGGAACTTGGCGAGCGCGAGCTTCTGCTGATTGCCGCCCGAGAGCATGCGCGCGCGGCTCTTCGCATTGCCCGTGCGTATGCCGAAGTCCTTCACGGCGACATCGAGCGCCACGCGTTCCGCGTGCATGTCGACGAGGGGATGCGCGTAGCGTTCCAGCGTCATCATCGTGAGATTGTCTTTCAACGCCATGTCGACATGCAGGCCGCGTCCCTTGCGGTCTTCGCTCAAGTAAGTGATGCCGTGACGCATGGCGTCGCGCGGGCTTTTGAGCTTCACGGTGCCATTTTCAATCGCGATGGTTCCCGCGCTCAGCGGCCGCAAACCCACGAGCGCTTCGAAGAGTTCCGTGCGTCCCGCGCCGACGAGACCCGCGAAGCCGAACACTTCGCCCGCGCGCACCGAGAAGCTCACGCCTTCCGCCCAGCCCGGCACCGACGCTTGATCGACCTTGAAGGCGACGGGCGCATCGGCGGCGAGCGGCGGCTTGTCCGGGAACATGTCAGAGACTTCGCGGCCGACCATCAGGTTCGCCATCTGATGACGCGTGATTTCATCGGTCGGCGAGCGCGCGACGAAGCGGCCATCGCGCATGACGATCACTTCGTCGGTCACGCGCTCCACTTCGTCAAGCTTGTGCGAGATATAGACGATGGTCACGCCCGCTTCCTTCAGCCGTGCCATCAGCGCAAAAAGACGCTGCGTTTCCGAAGGCGTGAGCGTCGCGGTGGGCTCGTCCATGATGAGCAGGCGCGCATTGCGCAGCATCGCCTTGGCAATCTCGACCAACTGCTTTTCCGCGACGATCAAGTCGCGCACGCGCGTGTCTGGGTTCTTGTGCAGGCCGACTTCGGTGAGCGCGTCGCGGGCGGCATCGCGCATGGCCGGTTCATCGAGAAAGAAGCCGCGCCGCAACTCGTGCCCGAGAAACATGTTCTGCGTGATGCTGAGATGATCCGCGAGGTTCAGTTCCTGGTGGATCAGCACGATGCCGGCATGTTCCGCTTCACGCGAACTTCTAAAGTCGGCTCGTCTTCCGTCGATCACCATCTCGCCTGCGTTGGCGCGCTCGTAGCCAGCGAGGATTTTCATGAGCGTGGACTTGCCCGCGCCGTTTTCGCCAAGCAAGCCGTGGATGCGTCCCGGCTTCAGATCGAAGCTCACGCCGTGCAGCACGCGCACCGGCCCGAACTGTTTTTCGATTCCCTCGAAGCGCACGGCAAGGCTCATTTTCACGCGCTCCTTCGTTGAATGAGTCGATGCGGCAGCAGCACGCCCGGCACGTCCGCGCGTGGATCGCGCAGGCGCTTGAGCAGCAGTTCCGCCGCCGTTTCACCGAGCGCCTGCATAGGCTGCGAGACAGTGGTAAGCGGCGGATAGACATGTGCGGCCACCGCGATATCGTCGAAGCCCACTACCGCGACATCTTCCGGTACGCGCAAGCCGACGCCGCGCAGACCGTTCATCACGCCGATGGCGAGCGTGTCAGAAACGGCGAAGATCGCGGTCGGTCTTGTGCGCTCGCCAAGCGAGGCAAGCTGCGTGGCCGCGCGTTCGCCGGCGTCGTAATCGAGGCTTTCGAGTTCGACCTGCCACGCCGGATTGGCTTCGATACCCGCGTCCCGAAGCGCATCGCGATAACCGGCCAGCCGCTGGCGTCCGTACAGATAGCCGTGTCCCGAGTTGATGAGCGCGATGCGTTCGTGTCCCTTGCCAAGCAGATACCGCACGACATCGCCCGCTGCAAGATGATTGTCGATGCCCACGTAAGGCACGCCCGCGCCCGGATCGAATTCGCAGCACGCAACCCACGGCAAGGTCGAGGCCTCTTCGGCAAGCGCCTTTTGCACGGCGGCGGGGTCGAGACAAATTGCGCCATCCGCGCGGCGTCCGCGTAACAAGTCGAAGTAACTGCGCTCGCGCAAGGGGTCGGCGCCGGTATCGCACATCAGCATGAAATAGCCGTTTTGTCGCGCCACGCTGTCGATGCCACGTACGATAGCCGCATAAAACGGATTCCCGAAGTCCGGCACCATGGTGAGCAGCAGACGGCTTTCCGCCGTGCGAAGATTGCGCGCAAGTTCGTTGATGCGATAACCGCTTGCGGCCACGGCCACGCGCACTTTCTCGCGCGTCGTCTCGCGCACGTTCGCATGGCCGTTGAGCACGCGCGATACCGTCGCGACCGACACGCCCGCGCGCTCGGCGACATCCGCTATCGATACTTCCTCGCGTGTACGAACCGTATCCGACATGCTGCGCGCCACCGCGGCGAACGAGATGTAATGGATTACATTATTCGGCGCGAGACGCGCTTAAAGCAACCGGAATCAGCTAGGGATAAACGCTTAAAGCGCGCGTCTGTCGATTTGCTTGCGGCTGGCTCGTCGTAGGGTGTGAGCGGGGAAAGGCCACGCTTGCAACTTATCGAGGAGCATTCCATGCGTTTCATGATGCTGATGATCCCGCGCGGCTACGAAAGCGCGCAACCGGGCACGCTGCCCTCCGCCGAAGCCGTCGCCTCAATGATGAAGTACAACGAAGAACTGCAGAAGGCAGGCGTGTTGCTCGCGCTCGACGGACTGCATCCCCCTTCGATGGGCGCGCGCGTTTCGTTCGAAGGCGGCAAGCCGCGCGTCGTCGACGGCCCTTTCGCCGAAGCCAAGGAAGTGCTGGGCGGTTACTGGATGCTGCAGGTCAAATCGCGCGAAGAGGCGATCGAATGGGCGAAGCGTTGTCCCGCGTCGGACAACGAGGTGATCGAAGTGCGGCAAGTCATGGAGTTCGGCGACTTTCCGCCCGACGTGCAGGAAGCGGCGGCGGGCTTCGATGAAGCGCAGAACAAGCCGCGCTCTTGAGCCAGACGCGGAGCATTCGTGCTTTCGCCTCAAGCCGTCGCGGTCAGTTCGAATAGCGATTGACGCAAGGCCTTCGCGCGCTTCTCTCCGAACTTCGCTTCGAACTCGGCCTGCGCGATGCGCCATTGCTCGACCGCTTTCTTGAGCGTCTCCCTGCCTTGCGACGTCAGCCGCAGCCCGACTGCACGCGAACTCGCCGCCTGCTGCTCCGCTTCGACGATGCCATCGCGTTGCAAAGGCTTGAGCGCGCGAACGAGCGTGGTGCGGTCCATGACCATGGCGTCGGCGAGATCCGCCATCGACACATCGGGCCGGCGCGCGATAGCCAACATGAGCGTGTATTGCGCGGCCGTGATGCCGGCCACGTTCAGATGCCGCTCGTACAACTGCGAGACATAGCGCGCGGCCTGGCGGATTGCGAAGCAGTTGCAATCGAAGAGAGAAGAGTTCGGATTCGTAGCCATGCCGTTTAGCATATTTGTGCATATGCACTCTGTCAAGAGCCGCGTTTTCATCGACGCGACAGGAGGCTCTCGGGACGCGGCGCGAATCGTCGTGGCGCGACTTGCTTCAAATCCCGCAGTGCCGCATCCCGCTTGGGTATTCGGTCCGCCGACGCTATGCCGAAATCCGCATCCGTCACGCGACTTAACAACAAGACGCGGCGAATTTGGCTCCCTAAATTGCGCATGTCCCGCCTCGTTCACCGTGCGCCGGATGCGCGCGAGGGGAAAGCCCTTCTTGCCGGCGCACTTGTGGCGATGTCCCATTCGATAGTCGAAACAGTCAGTCAGACCAACAAGGAGAGGAAACCATGCGTATCCACACGAGCCTCAAGCTAGTCTGCGCCGCCGTCGCGCTTGCCGCGCTGCCGTTCGCCGCGGCCGCCGAGGACATGACGGTGAAAGTCGGCTTTGCCGCGCCGCTCACCGGCGCAAACGCGGGCTACGGCAAAGATCTCCAGAACGGCGTGCAACTCGCGCTCGATGAAGCGAACGCCAAAAAGATCAGCATCGGCGGCAAGACGGCGAAGTTCGAAATCGCGGCGGAAGACGATCAGGCCGACCCGCGCATCGGCGTGCAGGCCGCGCAGAAGCTCGTGGATGACGGCGTGGCCGTGGTCGTCGGACACTTCAACTCGGGCACGACGCTGCCTGCATCGCCGATCTACAACACCGCCGGCATTCCGCTGATCGATCCCGCGGCGACTAACCCGACCATTACCACGCGTGGCCTGGAAAACGTCTTCACGGTCATTTCGAGCGATGCGCAGAACGCGGGCAACGCCGGCGCCTACGCGGTGACGACGACGAAGGCGAAGAAGATCGGCATCATCGACGACCGCACGGCCTTCGGTCAGGGCGAAGCCGACGAGTTCGAGAAAGCGGTGAAAGCGAAAGGCGGCACGATCGTCGCGCGCGAATTCAGCGACAACCAGACGGTCGACTTCAGCGCGCAGCTCACGCGTCTAAAGGCGGCCAACGCCGATCTGATTTTCTTCGGCGGATTGGATCGGCAAGCGGCAGCCGTGGTCAAGCGCATGAAGCAGCTCGGCATGACCGCGCAGTTCGTGGGCGGCGGCGGCGTGATGGATGCCGACTTCCTCAAGCTCGCCGGCGACGCGGCCGAAGGCGCGCAGGCGTGGGAATACGGCAGCCCGCTCGACAAGCTGCCGCAAGGCAAGGCGTTCAGCGACAAGTTCCAGAAACGCTTCGGGGTGGCGATTCTCTCGTATGCGCCGTTCGGCTACGACGCCGCGTGGGCCGCGATCAACGCAATGGAGAAGGCCGGTTCCGCCGATCCCAAGGTGTATCGGCCGGCGTTGAAGAAGATTTCCTTCGATGGCATCACCGGCCCGATCGCATTCGATGACAACGGCGCGTTGAAGAACGCGTCATCGACGCTCTATCAGGTGAAGAACGGCCAGTGGGACACCGTGGTGACGAAGCACGGCATGTAAGCGTTGCACGTGCTCAGGCTTGCACGGCGTTCGTGTAAGCCTGGAGCGTCTCACGCGTCTGTGCCGCCTCCCCTTCCAGCCATTTCGCGAACTGCTGCAAGGTCGGCGACGGCGCGGGCCGCTCGGGGTAGACGAGGTAGTACGCCGCGCCGCTCGGCACACACAGCGAAAACGGCGCGATCACGCGTT
This sequence comes from Caballeronia sp. HLA56, assembly GCF_054655155.1. Lineage (NCBI taxonomy): Bacteria > Pseudomonadati > Pseudomonadota > Betaproteobacteria > Burkholderiales > Burkholderiaceae > Caballeronia > Caballeronia sp. HLA56. The sequence continues at coordinate 1,294,089 of NZ_BAAHOB010000001.1, forward strand.
TCGCGCGCAAGTCGTCCTCGATCAGCGACAAGTCGCCGATGGTTACGCCGAGACCCTGCATCGCCGATGTGATGGCGAGATCGAGCGTGTCGAAATGCTGCGCCTTCATCGAAGGAAGGCCGGCGTAACCATAAGCGCCGAGCCACAAGAGCCAGTCGCGCCGGTCGCGTGTGGGATGCAAAAGCGTTTTGCCGGTCAGATCGTCGGGCGACGGTGCGCGGTCCCGCCGAACCTTGAACTGCTCGGGCGCACAGACGGGCGTCAACACTTCATCGAACAGATGGTGCGAGCTGACACCCTTCTGCGCTGGCGCCGGCGCGCCAAACACGATGGCTGCATCGAACTGTTCGGCGTTGAACTCGACACTGTGCGACACGGCTGCTGTCACTTCGATCACCAGTTCCGGACGCTCGTTCTGCAGACGAATGACACGCGGCAAGACCCAGCGCATGGCGCAGGTCGGACACTTCAGACGCAGTGTTCCGGACTGTGCGCCACCTTTCGCGAGCGCATCGGCGATCTGTTCGAAAGCCTGCTGCAACGGCGCGATGAGCAACGCGCCATGATGCGTGAGCGCAAGGCCGCGCGCCTGCCGCACGAAGAGCGCATAGCCGAGATGCGCCTCCAGTCCGGCAATCTGGCGGCTCACCGCGCCTTGCGTCACGTTCAACACATCGGCGGCGCGCGTGAAATTGAGCTTGCGCGCGACCACGAGGAAGGTCTTCAGCACGTCCAGGGATGGCAAGGGTTTCATGTGGTCGTTCGCGGGTTTGTCTACGTAGCCATGAATTCGAAGCATGGCTAGTATGACAAAGTTTCGATTGTTCCGGCTTTATTGCCGCGGTTCAATCGACGAACTGCAATACCGGAGACATTTGCCGTGCAAAGCGCCTGCATCCCCGAGTCGAAGCTGCCGAGCGTCGGCACGACTATTTTCACCGTGATCGGCCAGCTTGCCGACGAACATCACGCGCTCAATCTTTCTCAAGGCGCGCCGAACTTCGCATGCGATCCGCGCCTGATCGAAGGCGTCGAGCGAGCCATGCGAGCAGGACATAACCAGTATTCGCCGATGTCGGGCGTGCTGGCGCTGCGTGAAGCCATCGCCGACAAGACGCACAAGCTGTATGGCGCGCAGTACGATCCGGGAACGGAAGTGACGGTTGTGGCGAGCGCGAGCGAGGGGCTTTACGCGACCATCAGCGCGCTCGTGCATCCCGGCGACGAGGTGATCTACTTCGAGCCGTCGTTCGACAGTTACGCGCCGATCGTGCAGCTTCAGGGTGCGACGCCTATCGCCATCCAGCTATCGGCGGAGAATTTTCAGATCGACTGGGACGAAGTCGCGGCGGCCATCACGCCGAAAACGCGCATGATCCTCGTCAACACGCCGCACAATCCGACCGGCAGCGCCTTCGCCGATGAAGACATCGCGCGTCTCACGGCGCTCACGCGCGACACGAAGATCATCGTGCTGTCGGACGAAGTCTACGAGCACGTAGTGTTCGACGGCGCGCCGCATCATGGCATGGCGCGCTACCCGGAACTGGCCGAGCGCAGCGTGATCGTGTCGTCGTTCGGCAAGTCGTATCACGTGACGGGCTGGCGCGTCGGCTACTGTCTCGCGCCCGCCGCGTTGACTGCCGAGATCCGCAAGATTCACCAGTTCATGACGTTTTCCGCCGATACGCCGATGCAAATGGCTTTCGCCGAAGCGCTCGCCGACGAATCGAGCTATCTCAACCTCGGACCGTTCTATCAGCACAAGCGCGACTTGCTGGCGACATCGCTCGCGGGATCGCGCTTCGAGTTGTTGCCGAGCGCGGGCAGTTTCTTCATGCTCGCACGCTACAGCGCGATTTCGGATGAAAGCGACAGCGACTTCGTGCTGCGCCTGATTCGCGAGGCGCGCGTGGCGACCATTCCGTTGTCCGCGTTTTATACCGACGGCACCGACAACCACGTGATCCGGCTTTCGTTCGCGAAGGACGACGACACGCTGATCGAAGGCGCGCGCCGCCTTTGCTCCATCTAAAAACATTCGAGACACGACACGATGAAGATCAAATACGCCGCCACCGCCCTATTCCTTGCCTGCTCGTTCGCGAGCGGCGCGGCGTTCGCCGCCGATACCTTGCGTTTCGGGCTCGAAGCGCAGTACCCGCCGTTCGAGTCGAAGGCGTCGACGGGCGAACTGCAAGGACTCGATATCGATGTCGGCAACGCCGTGTGCGTGGCGGCGCAGATGAGCTGCAAGTGGGTCGAGACCTCTTTCGACGGGTTGATTCCCGCGCTGCAGGGCCGCAAGTTCGACGCCATCAATTCGGCGATGAACGCGACCGACCAGCGCCGTCAGGCCATCGACTTCACGACGGTGGTGTATCGCGTGCCGACGCAACTCATCGCGAAAACGGGCAGTGGACTCGAACCGACGCCCGCGTCGCTAAAGGGCAAGAGCGTGGGCGTGTTGCAGGGTTCGATCCAGGAGACCTTTGCCAAGGCGCATTGGGAAAACGAAGGCGTGAAGGTCGTGCCGTATCAGGATCAGAACCAGGTCTACACGGACCTCAAGTCCGGCCGCCTCGATGCCACGCTGGTGCTCGCGCCTGCGGGACAAACCGGCTTTCTGTCGAAGCCCGACGGCAACGGCTTTGCGTTCGTCGGCGCGCCGGTGCGGGACGACAAGATTCTCGGCAGCGGCATTGCGTACGGCGTGCGCAAGGGCGACGATGCGCTGAAGAGCAAACTCAACGCGGCCATCGCGAAGGTGAAGGCCGACGGCACGATCGACAAGTTCGCGAAGAAGTATTTGGGGGAAATCGATATTTCGGCGAAATGAGGGATGAGCGGGCGTTCAGCAACTTTCCCACGGCACAGGCACACTGGCGGCTTGATTCACCACCCGCGGCGAGTTGAAGCGCCGCGGCGCCCTCACAGGAAAAGCATTGAGCACGCCGCCTCGAACGAACCCCGCCGCCCCTGGACAACCGGCCGCGCCCGCACCACTGCAAGGCGGGCAACTGGTGCTCGCCACTTTCGCCGTGGCGCTCGCTACGTTCATGAACGTGTTGGATTCGTCGATCGCCAACGTCGCGATTCCGACCATCTCCGGCAATCTCGGCGTCTCGGTCAACGAAGGCACCTGGGTCATTACGGTGTTCGCCGCGTCGAACGCGGTTTCCATTCCGCTAACCGGCTGGCTCACGCAGCGACTCGGGCAAATTCATCTGTTCGTCGGCGCGATCCTCATGTTCGTGCTCTCCTCGTGGTTGTGCGGTCTTGCGCCCAATTTGCCTGTGCTGCTTTTCGCGCGCGTCTTGCAGGGCGCGGTGGCCGGGCCGCTGATTCCGCTCTCGCAAGCCATTCTGCTCGGCTCGTATCCGAAAGAGAAATCTTCGATGGCGCTCTCGCTCTGGGCGATGACCGCGACCGTCGGCCCGATCGCCGGTCCCGCGCTCGGCGGCTGGATCACGGATAGTTATTCTTGGTCGTGGATCTTCTATATCAACATCCCGGTCGGCATTTTCGCGGCGGGCGTGACGTGGATCATCTACCGCAACCGCGAGTCGCCGAGCCGCAAGGCGCCTATCGATATCGTCGGGCTCGGGCTGCTGATCGCGTGGGTCGCGTCCTTGCAGATCATGCTCGACAAGGGACGCGATCTCGACTGGTTCCAGTCGCCGGTCATCGTCATTCTCGCGATAACGGCAGCCATTTCATTCGCGTTTTTCGTCGTGTGGGAGCTGACGGCGGAGAATCCGGTCGTCGATTTGCGGCTCTTCGCGGGACGCAATTTCTTCGGCGGCACGGTGGCCATTTCGGTCGCTTATGGCGTGTTTTTCGGCAATCTCGTGTTGTTGCCGCAATGGATGCAGCAGTATTTGAACTACCGTTCCGTCGACGCGGGTCTCGTCACCGCGCCGCTCGGCATCTTCGCCGTGATTCTTGCGCCGGTAATGGGCAAGGTGCTGCCGCGCAGCGACGCACGCGTGATCGCGACCATGGCGTTCGTCGGCTTTGCGTTCGTATTCTGGCTGCGCTCGAAGTATGTGATCGAGATCGATACCTGGCATCTCGTGCTGCCGACGCTCCTGCAAGGCATTCCAATGGCGATGTTCTTCGTGCCGCTCACGGCCATCGTGCTGTCGGGCTTGCCGCCATCGAAAATACCGGCGGCGGCAGGCTTGTCGAATTTCGCGCGGGTGTTTTGCGGCGCGGTGGGGACATCGCTTGCGGGCAACGAGTGGGATCATCGGATCGCGCTGCATCACGAGCGGCTGACGGAGCAGGCGAATATTTATAACCCGGCGTTCTTGCAGTCGCTCGGCATGTCGCAATCGACGCTGAATATCGGTGAAGCCCAGGCGCGTGGGATGTTCAACTTCACCGTCAACACTCAAGCCGCGATGATGGGACTCAACGATATCTTCCTCATTTCAGCGGTCATCTTCATTCTGATCATTCCGCTGATTTGGATTACGAAGGTGGCGAAGGGTGGCGGCGGTGGGGCGGCGGCGGGGGCGCATTAGATGGTGGCTCGCGGGCTGAGAAAGCCCGCGCATCGGGAAGTCAGCCGGGGTAGAACTCTGGTTCGAGTGCCTGGATCATTGGCCAAGCACACAATTCCGGAAATACGTCGATATCGATTCCCGTCTCCGCCTGCGCCAGATTTTTAGCCTTGGACCAAATAAGGTCGATCCAATCCGCGTCATCGAACTTAGCTTTAAGGCTCGGTGCTTCTCGCAAAACATACATTACGTCTTTGCGCTGCGTGCGGATCGTAAATCGCGAGCTTGTGCTACGCCTCTCCGGCTGAAACCGCCACTTCAACAAATGCGCTAGCAGCACCGACATGCGGCTTGCCAGTTCTCGTTGCTCGCTCTTGCCCACGTCTTCGATTTCCTCTGCGATATGCTCGATATCGATGGCCGAGAGCTTTCCTTCACGCAGCAGCGCGGCCTGTTCCTTGGCCCATGCCACCACGTCTTGCTCGTAACTCGTTCCCATCGGCTGACTCCCGTTCTTCAGCGGTTATCCGGTTCGAACGGACGTTGAAATAATAAACAATACTTGCAGCAGGCAAAGGTCGTCCATACGGCCAACGCTCACTTCAACCCTTCAACCCCAACTCCACCCGCTCCCCCGCGCCCTTATCCTTGATCCCGTCCGCGTTCAGCTTGGGCGCGACGACAAAAATCCGGCTGCTGTCGATCTTTCCGTCGAAGTACTCCTTCACCGCCTGCGCGCGGCGCTGCGCCAGATCGCGCAACGCGCCTTCATCGACCGGTGCGTTTTCAGTCAGCGCGCTCTTCATGTCCTCGTCCGGCACCGACTTCGTCAAACCGATGAAGTTCTTCGGCTTCTTGAAATCCGCCGACTTATAAAACTTCGTCAGATACTTGTCGTAATCCGCATCCGATACCTTCACCGACTGCCAGTCCACATTCTCGCCGCCATCCGACATGTCGCGGACCTTCGCGCGTTTGATTTGGCCATCCAGCCAAGCGCTGCGTAACGCGGGTTCATCGACTTTCGGATCGACTCGCCCCGTCACATCCAGCCTGATCGACGGCTTATCCGCGAGCGCCTTCGAAATCGTCTCCAGCTTCTTCTGCGCGGCATCGTTAAGCGTCGCCGAGCCTGCGTCGAATTCGACGTAATTCAGCTCCTCGCCGCTGCCGCCGAACGCATGCGCGAGCAGCGAGAACGGCGCGGTCACCGCCTTTTGCACCAGATTCAATATGGCTTGCCAGACGAGCCCGCCAATAGAAAACTCCGGATTCGAAAGCGATCCCGAAATGGGAATGTTCACGTCGATCTCGCCGCGCGAATTCTTCAGCAACGACACGGCGAGCCGCACCGGCAACTTCGTCGCCGTCGAATTGTCGACGTGATCGCCGAACGTCAACTGGTCGATGAACAGGTGGTTGTTCGCCGTGAGCTTGTCGTCGCCGAGCATGTAATGCAGATCGACGTTGAGCTTGCCCTTCGTGATCGGATAGCCCGCATACTTCGACGAATACGGCGTGAGGTTGGTGAGCTCTACGTCGTGCGCGCTCGCGGTCAAGTCGAGCGCGGGCTTTTCGATGAGCGGATTCACCTGTCCCTTGATCGAAACCGGTCCGTTCGCGGCGAGCTTGGCGGCAACATCGACGGGCGCGGGCGTCGTCGAATGCGTGCCGAATGCGCCGATGGTCCCGTTGATCGACACGAGATTCGCCGTGAAGTTGGGCTTGATGAAGTTGTCGGTGTAGGTCACACGGCCGTTCTGCAATACGAGCTGGCCGAAGCGCATGTTCACCGGAGGACCGGAGGCCGCCGCCGTCTTGACCGGCGCACTCGCCGCGACCGGCGCGGATGCCGCCGCCGAGGCCTCGGGCTTCGACTGATCGCGCGTCACCGACTGCCGCGGGCCGTTGTCGCTTGCCACGACGCTCTTCAGGTTCAGCTTGCCTTGCGCGTCGAGCAACACGCGGCCGTAGAAGTTCGCGAAGGTCACGCGCGCCGCGTCAACGTCCGTGCCGCGCTCGCCATAATTCACCTTTACGTTGGTGAGGCCGAGCAGTTTCCAGCCGGCGAAACGGTCGGACGTCGCTTTGTCCTGCATGCGCACGTCTGTCAGCGAAACATCGCCCTTGTAGGAAGCCGCGAGCGTCTTGCCACTGCCCGACAAGCCGACATCGCCATTGGCGTTGAGGAACGCGCTTGCGATATCGACGTTGAGTTTGTCGCCGAAATACGGTTCGAAGGCGGCGGCATCGACCTGATCGCCCTTCACATGCAGCGCGAGCTTGAGCGGTGTGACCGTGACCGCGCCATTTATATCGAGCGCGCCACGCCCGTTGAGCGTGAGCTTGCCGGTAACATCGAGCGGTTTCGAGAGATCGTCGCTGAACTGCTTCACGGCTACCGACATCGGCGCAATGCGCAGCTTCACGGGCGTCGTGGGCGTCAAGTCGGTGACATTAGCCGAGGCGTTATCGAGCGCGATCTGGCCAATTTGATAGCGCCACGCCGGTCCCGCTTCCTGCGCCTTCTGAATCTTGCGCGTGGCGCTCGGCTCCGGCGCAACCTCATGCGCTCCAGCGAGCGCGGCCAGGTCGATACTGCCGTCCTTGCGGCGCGTGGCATCGAGCGAAAGTCCCTTCAACTGCACGCTGTCGAGCGCGACCTGACGCGCGGGCACATCCACCTTGACGATCTTCGCGAGCGCGGCATCGAGCTTGATGGGCGCGGCGGCATCCGCGCCATTCGATGCATTCGGCACGAGCGTGAGCGCGTCGAGTTTCACATCGCCCGCGCCGACCTGCACGTTGGCATCCGGCTTCGACCAATCGACCGACACCGGCAGATTCGCGCCGAGCGTGCCGCTCGTCACGCGCGCCGCCAGCGAATTCGCGATATAAGGCTGCAACGGCGGCAGCGCCAATGCTTCGAGCGCCAACTTGACGTCGGCGGTCTTGGCGGCGAGCGCGACGTTGCCGGAAGCGCCGAGCGAACCGCCGTGACCGAACGCCGTCTTGAGCGTGTAGCGCGCGGGCGTCTTGTCGAGCGTCGAAAAACCATCGAGCGTGACGGCTAGACCTGTCAGCGTTTCCTGCACGCGCTGCTTCATCAACTGGTCGTCGAACGCGATCTTGCCGTCGTCGATGGCAACGTGCTTGATGGCCAGATCGAGCGGCGGCGCGTCCTTCGCTTCGGGCTTCTTCACCTCGGCCTTCGCGGGCGGCGGCGCGAGTTTCTGCACGTTGAGCGTGCCGGACGTATCGCGCGCGAGCCGTACATCCGGACCCGCAAGCGTCACTTCGTCGAGATGATAGATATCGCGCAACGGCTCGGCGTTGGCAATCTTCACATGCAACGCGCGCGCGGCGACGAGCGGTGCGTTCGCTTTATCGGTGACGGCGAGATCGGCCAAATCCGCAGTGCCGTCGATACGAATGGTCGGTGCATCGCCGGCAATGGCAAAGCGCACGTTGAGGTCGGTCGTGAGCTTGCCGCTCTTCACCGCGACGGGCACGGAAGCCGGCGCGTAAGACGCCATCTGCGGCACGTCGAGTCCGTCGAGCGTGAGCGCGATCTCCGACTCGCGCGACTCCGAAAACGGCTTCGTGCGGCCCTTCACGACGAGCGGCGAGCCGTCGATGTGCGCCTGTAATAACGGCGTCACGAAAATATCGGTGGCCGAGGGCAGCGTCGCGATGAAAGGGATACCGAGCGCGAACTGGTCGATGGTGTGCTTCGCCTTCAGGAGCCGGTCGTCGAACACGATCCGGCCGTTCTCCACGCGAATGTTCGACACGGAGAAGCGCGCCGGCTTGTCCGATGGCGGCGACGAAGGCTTCGAGAATTTCTCGATCAGATCGGAGAAATTGAAATGCTCGCCGTCGAAACGCACGATGCTGATGCGCGGCGAATCGATCTTCAGTTCATTGACGACGGGCGCGAGCCGGAAGATGGACGACCACGACGTGCGCACGACGAGCCGCGACACATCGACGAAACCGGCCGCCGCGCCGGGCGCTTTCGCGAGATTCGCGGGCGCTTCGCCGATATGCACGTCATCAGCTTCGAAATCGAGCGAATAGGGATTGAGCCAAATGCGCCGGATGGTCACCGGCCGGTCGAGTTGCTTGCCAAGCTGTTGCTCGGCGATATGACGAATGACCGGCGGCGCGACGAAGAAGCCGAGAAGGCCGATGACCACCATGAAGACGATCAGGCCAATCGCGATTCGCCGCGTACGCCGTGCATGCACGACGCCGCGCAGGGTTTGCCCGGCCGAGGCCAGTGAAGACTTGGTGACGCTTGCCATTCGATGCGCGCTGCGACGCGCGGCGGCGCATCGCCCTGTCAGGTAGAGAATGCTTCGAGTATACGACGAGGCATCGCGCAAACGTTCATCAAATGCTTCACTGCCGTTCGACGGCCGGCGGCGTCCACGTGCCGTCGCTTGCCTGCGGTTTGGGCGCGTAGAGGCGCATCGTCAGCTGAAAGTCGCCGTCGGGCGCGGGCAGCCAGTTCGATGCGCGCGCACGCGGCGGTGCTTCGGCCGATACGGTGACATCGACCGAACCGTCGCGGTTTTTCTTGAGGCGGTCGCGGTCGCTTAGCGACAGACGCGGCAGCTTGCCGTTGGCGAACGCGCCATCCTTCGTGTAGGCCGCGAGCGTCCAGAAACCGCGCACCGGCGGCAACTGGTTCGGCGCGAAGTGCAGCACGTAGGTGTTCGCGCCGTTGAGCGGATGGCCGTCGCTGTCCACGCGCGCAACCGGCTTCGCTTCGCCCGCCTTCGTCCCCGAAAACGGCTGATAGCGCGCGAGATAAGCCCGCAGAATGTAATCCGTGCCGTAGTTGCCGACGTCGTCGCCGAACCACGTCCAGCCGTTCTTCGTGATCGCGTTCGATGGCGCCGTCGCGAGATGCGCGCGGCCATCCGCGACACCGGACGCCAGAAGCGGCGCGTCGGCCTTCTTGAACTGCACCGGTTCGCCCGGCTTCACGCCGAGATCGGCGAGGCGGGACATCGCGGGCGCATCGTCGGCGGCGGGCGGATTGTCGTCGAGCGAGCGGGCAAGGCGCGCGAAAAACGCGTTGGCATCGAGCGCTTCGGCCTGCGCGCCGGGCGATGCCGTCGGCGCCGCGCTCGGCAAAGGCGGCACGCTAGGCGTCTGGCCCGTGGCATTGCCCGGCCACGCGCCCGTCACGGTCGAAGTAGGATCGGCGAGCGAGCCCTTGGTGGGCGTAAGCGTATCGATGCGCATCGACGTCTGCAGCTTTCTGACTTCGCGCACGTCGCGCATGCCGTTCACCCGCACGCGCACCGAAAGCCAGACATAGCGCGTGCGCGTTTCGACGCGCGTTGCACCGGCGGGCAGCGTGCCCGTAAAGCCGGCGGGCACGAAGGCAATGAGCTGCGCCTTCGGAAACGGCGTCGTGTCGGCGCTCGAATACAGCGCGTTGCTCCATGCATCGAACGCGCGGGTATCGAGATAGCGTGCGCGCGGCGCGGCGGGCACGGTCACGATCACGGGATCGGCGGATACATCGAGCCATGCGGAGGAATCGAGCGTATCGACGCTCGGCCAGCCGGTCGCGCCCGCGGGCGGCAACGCGATGGCGTGGCGGAACGTGTTGAGCGGCGCCTGACCCGGCCGCGCCGCCCCGCTTGCACGTTCCCGCGCGATGTCCGACGCGACGAGCGGAAAGCCGAACGTGTAGGCATCGACGACCTGGTTTTTCACCCAGCCGCCCGTATTTGCCGCCTCGGGCGTCGCGGTTCCCGCGCAGCCGGCGAGCAAGGCCGCGGCAGAAAGGCTCGTGCTGACCCATAAAGCGGCGTCGAGCGGAAACGTCCAGCGTCGGTGCTTATTCATTCGAATGGAAATCCGGTTTTATTTCGATGGGTTCGCAGACGAGCAGCCCGCCGCCGTCCTGATCCCCGAGGTAGCGCGCCGAAAATTCGATCTCGAAATTGGGGTTTTAACGTATCCGCTGATGATAGGCAAGACAACACGCATAAAAGGCGCTACTCGTCGCGCAAATACGTCTGACCACTCGTCGAGACTCGCTTCACGGCATCGCGTAACATGAATGTTTTGGAACCTTTCGAACGAGTCCGACGCATGTATATTCCCGCCCATTTCGAGGAAAACCGCCCGGAAGCCCTGCGCGCGCTGATCGCCGCGCATCCTTTTGGCGCATTGGTCACGCATGGCCCGAATGGGCTCGACGCTAATCACATTCCTTTCGAACTCGATCCCGCCATCGGCGAACACGGCACCTTGCGCGCGCACGTGGCACGTGCAAATCCCGTGTGGCGCGAAGTCGGGGCGCGCGAGGACGTGCTGGTGATCTTTCAGGGCGCGGAAGGTTATATCTCGCCGACTTTCTATCCGAGCAAGCAGGAGACCCACCGTCAAGTGCCGACGTGGAATTACCTCGTCGTGCATGCGCATGGCCGAATCACCGTGCGTGACGACGAAGCCTACGTGCGCGGCGTCGTTGCGAAACTCACGCGCAAGATGGAAGCGGGCGAAGCAATGCCGTGGAAAATGGGCGACGCTCCGCGCGATTTCATCGATCAATTGCTGGGCGCGATCGTCGGCATCGAAATCGAGGTGACGCGGCTGGTCGGCAAGGCAAAGCTTTCGCAGAACAAGGCTGAAGCAGACCGCATCGGCGCGGTCGAGGGCTTGCGTCAGCGCGGCGGCCAGGAAGCCGGCGCGCTCGCCGACGCCATGTTCGGCTCGATCGAACCGCCTCGCGACTGAAATGCGCTCTTGACCTTCCAATCGTTGGAAGGTCAATACTGGCTTCATGCGTGGCCAGAAGGAGCGTTTCATCATGTCATCGGCACCAGTCAATCAAACCAGAACCGCGGAATTCGCCGTGAGCGGCATGACGTGCGCGTCGTGCGTCGCGCGCGTCGAGAAAATGCTCGGACGAGTGCCGGGCGTGGAATCGGTCGCCGTGAATCTCGCGACCGAAAAAGCCACCGTCCATACGAACGATGCCGTCACCGACCAACAACTGGTCGCGGCCATTACGAAAGCCGGTTACGAAGCGGCGAAGGTCGAGCCAGACGCGCCGCCTGTCGATGCGAAAACGCCGCAAGCGCTCGATGCCGAACTCGTCGCGGTGGTCGCGAGCGCGCTCGTCACGCTGCCCTTGCTTGCGCCGATGTTCGGCGCAGCGCTCTCGCCGTGGCTGCAACTGGCGCTCGCGAGCATCGTCCAGTTTGGCTTCGGCGCGCGTTTCTACGTCGGCGGTTATCGCGCGCTGCGGGCGTTCGCGGGCAACATGGATTTGCTCGTGGCGCTGGGGACATCGGCGGCGTGGGCGCTGAGTGTCTATCAGATGTTCGCGCACGGCGGCATGCCGATGCATCTGTTCTTCGAGGCATCGGCGGTCGTCATCACGCTGGTGCGCTTTGGCAAATGGCTGGAGACGCGCGCCAAACGCCAGACCACCGACGCCATCCGCGCCCTGAACGCGCTGCGTCCGACGACGGCGCGCGTGCGCGATCGCGCCGATCCTTCGCATGAAAGCGAGATTGCGCTCGCCGATGTGCGCGTGGGCGACATCGCCATCGTGCGGCCGGGCGAGCGCGTGCCGGTGGATGGCATCGTGCGCGAGGGACGCACACATGTCGACGAATCGCTGATCACGGGCGAGAGTCTGCCGGTTGCGAAAGAGCCGGGCGCGCGCGCGACGGGCGGATCGATCAACGGCGAAGGCGCGATCGCGATCGAAACGACGGCCATCGGCGCGGAAACGACGCTCGCGCGGATCATCCGGCTGGTCGAATCGGCGCAAGCGGAAAAAGCGCCGATCCAGCGCCTGGTCGATCGCGTGTCCGCCGTTTTCGTGCCGGCAATTTTGGTAATTGCGCTCATCACGCTGGCGGGCGGGCTTCTGCATGGCGCGGATGCCGAGACCGCCTGGCTCAACGCGGTCGCCGTGCTCGTGATCGCCTGCCCGTGCGCGCTCGGCCTCGCCACGCCGACCGCCATCATGGCCGGCACGGGCGTCGCGGCGCGTCACGGCATCCTGATCAAGGACGCGGAGGCGTTGGAACAGGCGCATGCCATTAGCGTCGTTGCGTTCGATAAGACCGGCACGCTGACGGCCGGCCAACCGAGTCTCGTCGCGTTCGAAGCCGCGCCGGGATTCGAGCGCGCGGAAGCACTCGCGCTGGCGGCGGCGGTGCAAAGAATGAGCGAGCATCCATTGGCGAAAGCGGTAGTCGGTTTCGCCGATAGCACGCCGGACATTGCGCGATACGAGGCGACGTCGGCGAAAGCAATTGCCGGACGCGGCGCGGAGGCTTTCATCGGCGCGCGCAACGTGGCGATAGGCAGTGCGCGCTGGGTCGAGGAATTGCATGCGGCCGTGCCCGAAGCGCTTGCCGTCGAGGCGCGCAACCTCGAAGCGCAGGGCAACACGGTGTCATGGCTCTTGGACCGCGCTGACGGCAAGGCGACCGTCCTCGCCCTGCTCGCGTTCGGCGACACGATCAAGCCGACGGCGCGGGCCGCCATCGAAAGACTCGCGCAACTGGGCGTGAAGGCCGCGCTCGTTACGGGCGATAACGCGGGTAGCGCGCAGGCGGTTGCGCGCGCGCTGGGCATTCCGTCGGCGCTGGTTTTCTCGCAGACCTTGCCCGCGGACAAGGCGCGCGTGATCACGGAATTGAAGGCATCGAACCACGGCATCGTGGCGATGGCGGGCGACGGCATCAACGACGCACCCGCGCTCGCCGCCGCCGATGTCGGCATCGCGATGGGCAGCGGCACGGACGTGGCGATCGAAGCGGCGGGCATCACGCTCATGCGTGGCGACCCGGCGCTCGTGGCGGATGCCATCGACATTTCGCGCCGGACGTATCGCAAGATTCAGCAGAATCTTTTCTGGGCGTTTGTGTACAACCTGATCGGCATTCCGCTTGCCGCATTCGGCATGCTCGACCCGATGTTCGCCGGCGCGGCGATGGCGTTTTCGAGCGTGAGCGTGGTGGCGAACGCGTTGTTGTTGCGGCGCTGGCGTGCTCAGGCGGGAACCGAGGTGCCAGCGGAACGCGCGGGCAAACCAATCACCCGCCCCGCATAACGCGCATCGCACGGGGCAATCACCGCGTGCATATCGATACTTCGCGCCACGTCTTCATCGAACGAAGCCGACTTCGGCGCGCCGCTCGAATCGATGTGCATCATCATCTGCTCGCACGCCGATACCGGCTCCGCCTCGTCCGCTTCGAACATCTCCAGATAAAGATGCACGCGCTTCTTGTCGCGCGCGACGACCCACGCGTCCACTCGCACCGCCGCGCCTTCCTTGATCTCGCGCAGATAGCTCACATGGGCTTCGAGCGTGTAGAGCGTGCGCTGCCGCGCGCGCCTGCCCGCGTCGTCCAGACCGATGCCGTCCATGAACGCATCGGTCGCGAGGCTAAAGATCAGCATGTAGTACGCGTCACGCAGATGGCCGTTGTAATCGACCCATTCGGCCTTCACGGTGTCGCGATAAATCGTGCCCATGAATCTCGCCCCGTTAGTCTTCGATACCGTGCCGTGCCTTCGCCTGCGCAATCGCCTCGATCACGCTCGTGATGCAGTCGTCGCGATACCGCTCCAGTTCCTTGATGCCGCGTCCGTTCGTCTGCCGCGACGTGCCGTCCACCACGCGGTCGATGAGTTCATCGGTGAGCGTCGGCGCGACGAGCTTCGTCCACGGCAATTCGAGCGCGGGGCCGAATTGCTGCATGAAGTGTCGCATGCCCGCCTCGCCGCCCGCCAGCGTATAGGTCAGGAACGTGCCCATGAACGACCAGCGAATGCCCGCGCCGTACCGAATTGCATCGTCGATCTCGCCGGTCGTCGCCACGCCTTCGTTCACCAGATGCAACGCCTCGCGCCACAACGCTTCGAGCAATCTGTCCGCGATAAAGCCCGGCACTTCCTTCTGCACGCGAAGCGGCCTCATGCCGATGGATGCGTAGAAGCTCATCGCGGTATCGATCGCGTCGCCGGAAGTCAACTCGCCGCCAAGCACTTCGACGAGCGGCAAAAGATAAACCGGATTGAACGGATGCCCGACCACGCAGCGCTCGGGATGTACGGCGCGTGCGTAAAAATCGCTGGGCAGAAGGCCCGAAGTGGATGACGCGATAATCGCATCGGCCTTCGCCGCGCGGCTCACGCGTTCGTGCAGCGCGAGCTTCAGTTCCTCGCGTTCGGGCGCGCTCTCCTGAATGAAATCCGCATCGGCGACGCACTCCTCGACAGTTTCCACCACGCGCAGGCGATCCTGCGACGCGCCTTTCGCCAGTCCCACGCGTTCCAGCGCCGGCCACGCATTGGCGACGTTCGCGCGTAACTGCGCTTGAGCGCCAGGCGCCGGGTCCCACGCGGTGACATCTAGCCCATGCGCAAGCGCGCGCGCCACCCAGCCGCTGCCGATCACACCCGCGCCGAGCGCGGCGAATTGCCTGACTTGCATATCGTCCATCCGAATGTAGTGATCCTGAACCTATGCCAACTGCCCGAGCGCGCGACGCTCCAGCAAGCGTTCGCCGCGCGCCGGCAAACCGAGCTTGCGACGCCCTTCCGCCGGCGTGAGCGCGCGTCCGCCAAGACGTTCGATGATCTCCACCGCGCGCTGCACGAGCGAACCGTTGCTCGCATGCACGCCGCGATCGAGCCACAGATTGTCTTCGAGACCCACGCGCACATGACCGCCGAGTAGCATGGCTTGCGCGACCATCGGCATCTGCATGCGGCCGATACCGAAGCCCGCCCAATGCGCGCCAGGCGGCAAGTTATCGACCATGGCCTTCATGGTGCCCGTGTCGGGCGGCGCGCCCCAAGGAATGCCCATGCAAAGCTGAAAAAGCGGCGGCGCATCGAGCAGGCCTTCCTTCAGCAACTGATTCGCGAACCAGAGATGACCGGTATCGAAAATCTCGAGTTCCGGCTTCACGCCAAGCTGCTGGATGCGTTTTGCCCCGGCTCGGAGTTGCGCGGGCGTCGAGACGTAGATGTAGTCGCCATCGCCGAAATTGAGGGTGCCGCAATCGAGCGTGCAGATTTCCGGAAGCAGTTCCTCGACATGCGCAAGACGCGTGAGACCGCCGACGAGATCGGTGCCCTTGCCGAAGCGCATCGGCTCTTCGCCCGCGCCGATTTCCAGATCGCCGCCCATGCCCGCCGTCAAGTTGATGATGACATCGACATCCGATGAACGAATGCGATCCACCACTTCGCGATACAGCGCCGGGTCGCGGCTGCCGCGCCCGGTTTGCGGATCGCGCACATGGCAATGCGCCACGGTCGCGCCCGCACGCGCGGCCTCGATAGCCGCTTCGGCAATCTGCCTGGGCGTGACGGGTATTGCCGGATGTCTGGCCGTTGTGTCGCCTGCTCCCGTTACCGCGCAGGTCACGATCACGTCATGGTTCATGGTGGCGCTTGTCCTTATTCAGTTCAAAGTCCGAGGTATTGCTTCACCGCTGGCAGACCATCCTTGCCATCGACGGTCTTCACGCCCGCAAGCCATGAATCGAGCACCTGCGGATTCTTCTTGAGATACGCCTTTGCCGCTTCGGCGGGGCGTTCCTTGTTCATCACCGGTTCCATGAGACGGTTTTCGAGATCGGTATTGAACTTGAGGTTCGATACGAACTTGCCGGCGTTCGGGCAGCGTGTGAGGAAGTCGGTATTCGTGAGCGTGTAGACGCGCGCTTCGCCATAGTTGGGGCCGAAGACTTCATCGCCGCCAGCGAGATAGTTGATCTTCATCTGAATGTTCATGGGATGAGGCTCCCAGCCAAGAAACACGACCGGCTTCTTGTCGCGAATGGCGCGTTCCACCGTCACCAGCATGCCCGCCTCGCTCGATTGCACGAGCTTGAATCCGCCGAGCCCGAACTGATTCGTGTCGATCATCTTCTGAATCTTGGCGTTTGCGCTGCTGCCCGGTTCGATGCCGTAGATCTTGCCGTCGAGCTCATCGCGATGCTTGGCGATATCCGCGAACGACTTGATGCCCGCGTCATACGCATAGCTCGGCACGGCAAGCGTGGCCTTCGCGCCAGAGAGATTCGGCGGATCGAGCTTCTGAATGCTCTTCGATTCGAGGAACGGCTCGACCGCCTTTTCCTGCACCGGCCACCAGTAGCCGAGCGACACGTCGATCTGCTTGCTCTTCAGACCCGCGAGCGAAATGGGCACGGAGGCGACCGTGGTCTTCGGCGCATAACCGAGCCCTTCGAAGACGACGGAAGCGAGCGCGGTCGTCGACGTGATGTCGGTCCAGCCGATATCCACGAAGCGCACGTTGCGGCAGCTCGCATCATCGGCGGCAAGCGCGAAGGCGCCGTGAGTCAGTGCGGTCGCGGCACAGACGCCGGTCAGGAGCAGTTTCGAAACCAGGCGATGTCTCATGGCGTGCTGTTCCGGTGAGGGTTCATTGGATGCCGGTTCGTCGTGCCGGCGTGCATCAAAAGTAACGCCGCATAAAGGCGAACGAACGACCGCTTGCGACCGCGACTTGACCGCATGCGACGTGCTAGAAGAAAGGCCTGCGAATACGGGCCACGCCGGATTGCGCGGGCTTTTTGTGCTTGCTAGCGTGGAGCGTTCGTCCAAAGCGCCACACGCCATTCGATGCCCGTTCCCCAAGACTTCCACTTCCTGCTGCTGCCCGAGTTCTCGTCCATTGGCTTCATGTCGGCGATCGAGCCCTTGCGGGTTGCGAATCGCTTCAGCGGCGAGTTGTATCGCTGGCATATCCTGTCGCCCGATGGCGGGCCGGTGGCCGCGAGCAACGGCATCTCGCTGAATGCGGAAAGCGCGTTCGACAGCGTGACACATGCGGATACCGTGTTCGTCGTATCGGGATTCGAGCCGCTCGCGCGCTATACACGCGGCATCGGCGAGTGGTTGAAGCGGCTGGATCGCGCGGGCGCGACGCTTGGCGGCATCGATACGGGCAGCTTCATACTCGCCGAAGCCGGCCTGCTCGCGGACAAGCGCGCGACGTTGCACTGGGAAGCGGCGGCGGCCTTCGCCGAGCGCTATCCCGCGATAGAAACGAGCCAGGAGTTGTTCGAGATCGATACGCGGCGCATTACGTGCGCGGGCGGCACTGCGTCCATCGACCTCATGCTGGATCTGATCGCGCGCGATAATGGCGCGGAACTCGCGGCGCAAGTGTCGGAGCAGTTCGTGCTGGGGCGCATCAGGCAGCGCTCGGACCATCAGCGCATGAAGATCGCGGCGCGCTATGGCATTCACAATCGCAAGCTGATCCAGGTGATCGGCGTGATGGAGCAGCATATGGAAGAGCCGCTCTCGCCCGATGAGCTCGCGCAATCCATCAGCGTCACGCGACGTCAGCTCGAACGCCTGTTCTGCACCGCGCTAAAGGACACGCCGACGCATTTTTATCTCGGGCTGCGTCTCACGCGCGCACGCGAACTACTGCAGCAAACCGATATGTCGATACTTGCCGTGTGTGTCGCGTGCGGGTTCGAATCGCCGTCGCACTTTTCGCGGACGTATCGCGCGCGCTTCAATGCAAGTCCGCGGCAGGACCGCAGCGCGTTGCGCGCCGTGCCTGCCGCCGCATGATCTTCGTCTCGCCTAGAACGAATGCCGCATGCCGATGCGCACATCCGACTGCGTATTCGAAGTCGACGGCGTGAAGCTATAACCGATTACGGCATCGATCGGACCCGACGCACGCAGATAATCGCCGGAAACATAGACGTCGGTACGCTTCGAAAGCAGATAGTGCAGTCCGAGCGAACCCTGGTTCCAGTGATTGCCTTCGAAGCGCGTGTGCTGATAACCGCCGTAAAGCGCGAGATCCGGCCTGAACGAATACGACGCGCCGCCTTCGTAGACTTGCATATGCGAGGTCACGCCGAGGCCCTTGATGGTCGTGTACGTGAAGTTGCCCGAGAGCATCAGGTCGCCGAGCGTCCACGCGCCGCCGACTGCAAAGGCGCCTTGTTTATCGACGGGAAACGAATTCGTGCTATAGAGGTCCGTGACTGCGCCCGTGGCCGGATCGACCGATACCGTCGGCTGGCCCAAGAACGTGCGCGCGCCGATCATCGCGTAGGGATCGAACGCGTAAATGCCGAACGGGTTGTTCAGTTGCGTATAGGCCGCGCCCACGTTAAAGGTGTTGGCCGCATAGTGCGCGCCCACGCTCCACGCGCTGTTGCGATGAAAGTCGCCCGCGTTATTGCCGAACGAATACATGCCGCCGAAGGTGAAGCCCGCGATATTGTTCGAGAGGAACTTGACCGAGTTCGGCAAGCGGTCGCCGTTCATCCGATCGAAGTCGCCCTGGTGGATGGCATAGCCGCTTCCCCATGCCGAGATGTTGTAGAGGTAGACCATCTCCTCGGTCATATCGAGCTGATTACCGAACGAGATTTGCCCCCACGGGTTCTTGAGGCCCACATAGGCTTGCCGTCCAAACTCCGCGCCGCCGAATGCATAGCGCCCGGTCCCGAGGCGGAAGCCCGATTCCAGCGCGAAGATCGCCTGCAGTCCGCCGCCCAAATCTTCCACGCCACGAAAGCCGATGCGGTTGCCGTAGGACACGCCATCGTCGAACTTCACGACATGCGAGCCACCGGTGTTGTTCACATAGGTGATGCCTGCATCGAGAATGCCGTAGAGCGTCACGCTGCTCTGCGCGTGCGATAGGGCCGGCGCGCCTGCCGCGCTCGCCGCGAGCGCGAGTCCCGCAAGACTGGCACGACGGCCGCGGGCGAGTCTCGAAACGCTTCGTGCGGCATGTCCTCTTCTCATCTGCTGCTCCTCTTCTTGTGGATTGTCGTGTCGTTGAAGGTTGCTGATCGTTCGTCGTGTCCTGCTGAAAGTGCTAAAGACTGCCGCTGAAACGCTGCATTTCGATGCATCGGCGTGCGTGCGCCAACGTCGTAAAAGTAAGGCCACATATAAGCCACGGCTCGACCCGGTGCGACGCAAACATGTCCAGTTGCGACTCGCGCTCATTTGCAGCCCTTCTATTTCGGACATGCCCGATATCGGATTCCTCTGCTCCTACCCATACTTCTGAATCTGTAAAAAAGCGCTACATCGCAACATCTGCATCAACCACTGATCGAACATGACCACTCGCTGCCTGAGCATCTTCCACGTCGACGCCCCTCACGTTCTTGCCAATCACAAGCACTACAGCTCTCGCATGGGCTATGAGCACACCGCTGTTTCCATGGCGGGTATGCAGGGCAAAGCCCAACGAACGCTTCTCAAGTACGAACTCGTGCTGCATCACTTGCGGCAGATGCCTGAAATGGCTTTGCTCGTCTGCTTCAGCGAAGACTGCCTCGTGCTGAACATGTATCCCGTCGAACCCATGGCCGAAGGAAGGCAGCATCTGCTTCCTTCGCTCAACGGCAACACGGGCAGTCATCAGGCCGCCGTGCAGGTCTGGCGTAACACGAAGGACATTCGCAACTTCATCGTTCGTTGCATCGGCGAATGCAAGATCGGCGGCGCAACCGATGACGAAGAAACCTTGCTCGCCCCGCTCGACGTCATCGAACCGATGGGCGAGCGCGGTGGTGTCACGTGCGCCATGTTCTGCAATCCACGCTTCACGCCTGTCTGGGCTACGTATCCGAATCTGTGGACCATCGTGATGGACGAAGAGAAGATGTACGGCTACATTCATCCGAGCTTTCGCAACGCGCTCGCCGAGCACATCAACGATTGCCAGCAAAAAGGCGCGCGCCTGCTCGATTTTTCAGCCCATGCGAATGTGCCCGCCGAACCCTTCAGCGTCTACAACCCCGGCCAGCCCATCGCGCTCGTGACCTACTACACGGCTAACGTGCGCGAGTACGGCGCAATCGCCGAATTGAACTTCAAGCGTTATTGCGAGCGTCACGGCTACACGCTCTACGTCTATCGCGATACGCCCGCCGAGGTGGAACCAGGCACGACGGGCACCTGGCTCAAGCCGTGGTTCCTGCGCAAATATCTGCCGCATCACGAATGGGTCATGTGGGTCGATGCCGACATTCTTTTCGTCGATCAATCCAAGCCGCTAGAACCGCTCTTCGCGAATCGCGATCTTCTCGCCGCGCACGACATCGGTCCTTGGATCATCAATGCAGGCGTGCTCGGTTTCAAACGCACGGACCACAATGTCGAGTTCGTCGAAGAGATCTATCGCGCCGTGAGCGCCGCGCCCGACAAGTCGAGCACGTATGCGAACGGCGGCGATCAGACGATCATTGCAAACCTCTTGCGCGAACGTCTCGACTGGGCGCTCGAGGACGGACTGGACTGCATCGGCATCAATACGCCGTGGTATTTTCAGCAGCCTTCCAGCCTGATGGTCCACTTCCTCGCCATCCAGTCGCCCATGCGCGCCATGCTGATGTCGCAGCAGGAACGCGTCAGCTTGCAACTCAACTGATCGTTTTCGATCACTTCACCCCGAGCGCGGTCTGAACGGCTTCCAGGCCGTTCCCGCCGCTCGCAGTCGTCACACCATCGAGCCACGTCTTCAGCAGTTCCGGATGCCGTTTCAATGCGTCCGTGGCGGCTGTATCGACGCGCGTCTTCTTCTCCAGCACGTCGGTTATCACGCCGTTTTCCAGATCTACGTTGAACGCCATCTGCTTGAACAGGCGGCCGACGTTCGGGCATTGCTGCTCGTAGCCGTTACGAGCCACCGTGTTGACCGTCGCGCCGCCGAAGTTCGGGCCGAAGTATCGATCCCCGCCATCGAGGTAGGCGAGCTTGAACTTGGTGTTCATGAGATGCGGCTCCCAGCCCAGAAACACGATCCACTTCTTGTCCCGCACCGCGCGATCCACTTGCGTGAGCATGCCCGTCTCGCTCGATTCCACGAGCTTCCATCCGCCCAGCCCAAAGGCTTTGTCGTCGATCATGCGTTTGATGTTCTGATTCGCGGGCGCGCCCGGCTCGATACCGTAGACGCGGTCATCGAACTTGTCGGCGTTCTTCGCGAGATCGGCGAACGAATGCACGCCGGCTGCGGCGACATAGTCGGGCACGGCCAACGTGAACTTCGCGTTGGATAGATTGGCGCGCAACACCTGCACCGATTTGTCGTCGATGAACGGCTTCACGAGCGGCGCCTGCGCCGGCATCCAGTTGCCAAGGAACACGTCGATCTGGCCGTTCTTGAGGCCTTGATACGTGATCGGCACAGACAGGTTCGCCACGTTCTGCCTGTAGCCGAGCGCTTTCAGAATGACGCCGCTCATCGCGTTGGTGGCGTCGATGTCTGTCCATCCCGGACCTGCCATGCGCACCTGCGTGCAGGTCGAGGGATCGGCGGCGAATGTGGGCGAGACCACGGCGACGAGCGCGGCAACAATGAGCGCATGAAACAAGGGCTTTTTCATGGGGCGTTCCTGTCGTTGGAGTTGCGGGTGACTAGCGCGGGACTAGCGCTCGACCGCTGGGAAGCGCGCCATGGCTTCGAGCGTATCGAGGTCGATGTGATTGCGCATGTAGCGCTGGCTCGCATCGACATGCGGCTGCCAGTCCCACGACTGGATCGCACCTTGCGTGGTCGCGGCGAAATGGAAATGGCGGCGGCGCTGACTCTTGAGCACATCGCGATGCAGCGCTTCCAGTTCCCAGCGTCGCGCGATCTCATCGCGGAACGCGGTGACCTGCGACGCGTGCCGCGCATCGCTCGCGAGGTTATTGCGTTCGAGGGGATCGGCGGCGACATCGTAGAGTTGATCGGGATCGACACTCGTATGGATGAACTTGTAGCGCCCCCGCCGGATCATCACGATAGGCGCGATTGCCCCTTCCGCGAGGAACTCGCCGATGGCTTCGTCATGGCCGTCCGCGCCCGCGAGATGCGGCACGAGGCTTTGCCCATCGATGCTATCCGGCCACGCTGAAGGCGCATCGCCGCGCGCAAGTTCGACGAGCGTGGGCAACACATCGAGATGCGATACCGAAGCGCTCACGCGATGCGCATCGAAACGCTTCGGCGCATGCACGATCAAGGGCACACGGCAGCCGCCCTCGAAAAACGTCATCTTGTACCAGAGGCCGCGCTCGCCGAGCATCTCGCCGTGATCCGACGTCACGACGATGGTTGTGTCATTTGCGAGACCCGCCTGTTCCAGCGCTTCGAGTATCGATGCGAATTGATCGTCCACGTACGACACCGCGCCGTAATACGCACGGCGAGCATTGCGAATCTGTCTCTCGGTTGGCGGCGTGCGATCCGTCTCGCAGACATGACGCAGGCGCTGCGAATGCGGATCGCTGGCTTCGAGCGAATCGCGATACGAAGGCATGTCGATGTCGTCATCGCCATACAGGTCCCAATATCTTTTCGGAATGGCATACGGGTCATGCGGATGCGTCAGCGACGCGACCATCATGAACGGTCGTACGTCTCTGCCCGCATTGCGCTCGCGCGCGATATCGAACAGCTTCTGACGCGTGGTGAAGGTCACTTCGTCGTCGAAGTCGAGTTGATTCGTGCGCACGCACGGACCTGCGTCGATCACGGAACTCATGTTGTGATACCACGAGGGACGCGCCTCGAAATTCTCCCAGTCGGGCGTCCAGCCGAAATCGGCGGGATAGATGTCGGTCGTCAGCCGCTCTTCGAACCCGTGCAACTGGTCCGCGCCGCAGAAATGCATCTTGCCGGAAAGAATCGTGCGATATCCCTCGGCGCGCAAGTAGTGCGCGAACGTGAGCGTCTCCGAAGGGAACTCGGCCGCGTTGTCATAAGCGCCGATTTGCGAAGGCAGCTTACCCGCGAGCAACGAAAAGCGTGACGGCGCGCAGAGCGGACTCGCGCAGTAGGCCGATTCGAACACCACGCCTTCACGCGCGAGCGCGTCGATGCACGGCGTCTTCGTCACTCCGTTGCCGTATGCCGCAAGCGCGAACGGCGTGAGCTGATCGGCCATGAGAATAAGGATATTTTGTTTTGTCTCAAGCATGAATGCATACCTCGAATAGAATCGACAGCGGACACGCGCATGGCGATGCGGGTTCGCTTCATGTGACTATTGCCGTTCAAATGGCCGCTGTGAAGAGAGCAAATCGTTATGCGCCCATAAGGGAGATTTATGCCGCGCCAGGACCGTCTACCGCCCATGCAGGCGCTCTCGATGTTCGAGTCCGCCGCGCGTCTCGCGAGCTTCACTGCCGCCGCGCGTGAACTCGGCTCGACACAGCCCGCCGTGAGCCAGCGCGTGGTGCAACTCGAAGAAGCGCTCGGCGTGCCGCTTTTCGAGCGCGGGCACCGGGGCGTCACCTTGACTGAAGACGGCGCGCGTCTCTTCGAAGCGGTCCGTCAAGGCCTCGATATCATCCGCACGGCTACCGGCGAGATTCGCGCGCGTAACGCTCAGCGCACGCTCACGCTGTTGACCGATTTCGGCTTCGCGACTTACTGGCTCATGCCGCGCCTGCCGCAATTCAAGGCGCTGATGCCCGATGTCGATGTGAAGATCGTCACCTCGCAAAATGTATCGGATGCCGACGGCGAACCGGCGGACGTGGTGATCGCATTCGGCAGTTCGCGCGCGCAGTGGAGTTCGCCGCACGCCATCCGGCTCTTTCCTGAAAGCGTCGTGCCGGTATGCAGCCCGGCGCTCGTGGCACGCAACAAGCCGTCGAGGGCGGCCGATCTGCTCGACTTGCCGCTCTTGCATCTGCAGGCTACGTTGCCCGAACGCTGGCTTTCATGGGCCGGCTGGTTCGAGGCGCATGGGCTGAGCGCGCCGCCGGCGCAAGGCGGCTTCACGTTCAACAGTTACGCGCTCGTCACGCATGCGGCCGTGATGGGCCAGGGCGTTGCGCTTGGCTGGGCGCCGCTCGTCGATGACCTCATCGCCAAAGGTCATCTCATCGCGCTAGACGATACTCCGCTCGTCACCGATCGCGGCTACGTGCTCGTCACGCAACGCGAGCCGTCTGCCGTCGTGCGCGCGTTCAGCAACTGGCTGCTCGATGAATGCGACGTGATCGCCTGACGCTTGCATACCAGCGCGACGGCGCTTCGCTTCTATCCGTCGTGCCCGCGCATTTGCTCTACTAGCGATAACGTTCGCCGCACGAGCGGCGTGGCGACCTTTATCGAATGTGGAGCGTGCATGTCCGCTGAAACCCGTCCCAATCAACTGGTGCTGACCGTTGCGTGTCCGAGCGCGGCGGGGCAAGTCGCCGCCATCGTCGGCTTTCTCGAACGCCATCATGGTTATATCGACGAACTCACCGTGTTCGACGACGACCTGAGCGAACGCTTCTTCGTGCGCTGCGTGTTTCATGGCGCAAGCCGAGACGACACGCTCGATCTGCCGATGCTGCAGCGCGAGTTTGAACCCATCGCCCAACGCTTCTCGATGAACTGGTCGATGCACGATCTCAACGCGCGGCCCAAGGTGCTCATCATGGTGTCGAAGCTCGAACACTGCCTCGCGGACCTGCTGTTCCGCTGGCGCATGGGCGAACTGAAGATGGATATTGTCGGCATTGCGTCGAATCATCCGGACCTGGCGCCGCTTGCAGAACAACACGGTCTGCGCTTTCATCATCTGCCGATCGCGGCCGATACCAAGGCGCAGCAGGAAGCGCGTCTGCTCGATCTCTTCGAGACATCCGGTGCGGAACTGATGATTCTCGCGCGCTACATGCAGATTCTTTCCGGCGATACGAGCCGCAAACTCAAGGGCCGCGCGATCAACATCCACCATTCGTTCTTGCCTGGCTTCAAGGGCGCGAAGCCCTATCACCAGGCGCATACGCGCGGCGTAAAACTGATTGGCGCCACTGCGCACTTCGTCACCGACGATCTCGACGAAGGCCCGATCATCGAACAGGAAGTGGAGCGCGTGGATCACTCCTATAGCCCCGAGCGCCTGCTTGCAACGGGACGCGATGTCGAATGCATCACGCTTGCGCGCGCCATCAAGGCGTTCACGGAACGGCGCGTGTTCATCAACGGCGAACGCACTGTCGTTCTACGGTAAGCACAAAAAAGGGGTGCCGCGGATTCGCGGCACCCCTTCTTGATCCAGGCGCTGAGACTTACTTCACCCAGCTGTCCACGCGATCGCCATGCGCGCCGATCCATGCATCGGCGGCGGCTTGCGGCTTCTCACCGTTTTGCGTCGCGAGCATCACGCTGTCGATTTCACCCGGCTTCCACTGGAATTTCTT
The DNA here is from genome assembly GCF_054655155.1 of Caballeronia sp. HLA56. Lineage (NCBI taxonomy): Bacteria > Pseudomonadati > Pseudomonadota > Betaproteobacteria > Burkholderiales > Burkholderiaceae > Caballeronia > Caballeronia sp. HLA56. The sequence goes on from NZ_BAAHOB010000001.1 coordinate 1,319,816, forward strand.
CAGGAAGGCCACGACCGGCGGAGCCTTCTTTTCGAGTTCCGGATTCACCACGCTATCGACGTGTTCCGCTTCGCCGAAGACCTTCTTCGGATCTTCGAGGAATTTCAGCTTGTACTTCGCGAACATCCAGTGCGGCTTCCAGCCGGTCACGATGATCGGCTTCTTCGCCGCTTCCGAACGCGCAAGTTCAGCGGTCATCGCGCTGCCCGAACTCGGCATGAGCCTGTAGTCGAGGTTATAAGCCTTGATGGCTTCGCTCGTCTTTTGCATCACGCCCGCGCCCGCATCGATACCGACGATGCGCGAATCGAATTCGGCCTTCTTCGCTTCGAGGTCGGTCAGGCTGTTGGCATCGACGTTTTCAGGAACGATCAGACCAATCTTCGCATCATTGAAGTTCGGTCCGAGGTCGACGACCTTCGTCTTGAAGTTGTTCCAATACGCACCGTGCGTCACCGGCAGCCACGCGGACAGCGTCGCATCCAGATCGCCGCGCGCCACGCCCTGCCACATCACGCCTGCCGCCACCGGCACGAGTTGCACCTGATAGCCCAGCTTCTTTTCGATGATGCGCGCCGCCACGTTCGACGTCGCCACGCTGTCGTCCCAGCCTTCGACGTAGCCAATCTTGATGGTCGGTTTATCTTCGGCGTTTGCGCCCATGCTCGTGGCCAGTGCCGCAGCCATGGCGCTCAGCACGAACAGTCTTCTCATCGCTTTCATTTGATTTCCCCTTTGCGGCCCCACGCCGTAGCGTCCAGAATCACCAGCCAGAATTGGCTAGTAACGCACTTTTCCGACACTCAGTTGTCCAGAAGCGACGCCGAGTTTTATTTATCCACCACGAGGTCGCTCAAAGGCTTGCTGCAGCACAACAGCACCATGCCCTGATCTATTTCGCGCTGACGAATGCCGCCTGCGTGCTTCATGCTCACTTCGCCCGATACGAGCTTGACCTTGCATGTGCCGCACATGCCTTGCGTGCACGATGAGGGTAAACGCACCCCGGCTTTCTTCGCGGCATCGAGCACGTTCTCGTTGCTACCGCATTCGATGTCGCGCCGGATCTTGGCGAAGCTGACTTTGTATGTCGTATCGACAGGCGCCGCTGGTCGAGGCGCAAAGCCGACTGCCTCTTCACGCGCTTCGACGAAATCGGTCTGTGTGGCGATGGCGTCGGCAACGTGCGCGGTCGTCAACTGCGATGCGACCTCCGCAATGGTCTCGAACGAAAAGCTCTCTTCGTGATAATGCTTGCGATCGAAACCGCCTTCATCGAGAAGATCGCGGACCGCCTTCATATAAGGCGCGGGACCGCACGTGAAGATCTCGCGTTCTAGATAGTCCGGTGCAATCAGCTTCAGTAGCGGCAAGCTGAGAAAGCCCGTCACACCGGCCCAGTTCGTGCGCGTGCCCACGCGCTCGCAAACGAAGGCCGTGCGAAAGTTCGTCTGATTCGATGCAATGAGATCCAGCTCGCGCGAGAAGATGATGTCGTCGGGTGTGCGCGCGCTGTGCACGAAAACGATATCCGCGTCCTCGCCGAGTTCGTGATGCGCGCGGCTCATTGACATGAGCGGCGTGATACCCGACCCCGCCGAAAGAAACAGGAACTTGCGCGCCGGATGCCGCGCACAGGTGAACTCGCCCGAAGGCCCGAGCACACGCACGCGCGATCCCGCAATCACGTTGTCATGCAGCCAGTTCGAAACTTTTCCGCCCGGTACACGCTTGACCGTGATCGAAATGGTGTGCGGCCGCGTGGGCGAAGAGGAAATCGTATAGCAGCGATTGATCTGCTCGCCGTCGATATCGAGTTCCAGTGTAATGAACTGCCCCGGTTCGAACACGAAGCTGCGTTCGCTCGGCGCCTTGAAGAAAAAACTCTTCACGTCGTGCGTTTCCTGCCGGACGTGACAGCAGACGAGTGTGTCGTCGGTATCGCTATTCCAGCGCGCGGGCAGCGTCCCCCAGAAGCGCGGCTGGGTGACACGGCTTGCAGTCGGCTCGAACGTGGCCTGATCGCGCATCATGTTTTGCCTCTCGAACGCGCTTAGCGCATGAAGGAAACGACTTTCTCGCCATGCGTGACCACGTCCTTGTCGGGCGTGTTCGCATAGTTGTCGAGGCGGCCGATATACCACTCGCAGAACTTTTCCACGAGCCCTTCGGTGAACGGCGAATACGGGCCCGGCTCGTAAGCGCTGCTCGTTGCACCCAGCTGCGAATACTCGACCAACGTGCGGTCCTGTTCGTTCGTTGCGCGCCACACGGCGGTGAGATTGTCGACGTCGTAATCGATACCTTCGCGCGCGTCCTTATGCACGAGCCACTTGGTGCGCACGAGCGTTTCGCCCGCGGACAGCGGAATCACGCTGAACGTGACGATGTGATCGCTCATGAAGTGATGCCACGAATTCGGTTGCGTCCAGAACGACAAGCCGCCCAGGTCCGCGCGCTCGAAGCCGCCAAGCAGCTTCTTCGATGCCACCTTCGCGTCGAGCGTCTGCGATTCGCCATCGCGGTCGAGTGGCAGACGTTGCGTGCGAAAACCGGTGACGAGATCCGCCAGACGTTCGATCTCGGCGGAAGGCAGGTTCATCGCTTCCCATTGCTTCGTGCGTTCGCTCACCGTGCGTTCGAACGCGGCCATGCCGTCCTCGTTCGCAGGGGTGCGTTGATAGCCGAAGCCGTATTCATAGAGCGAAATGGTCAACTCGGGATGGTTCGCCACGCAGTGATAGCACTCGCGGTTGTTCTCCATCGTGAGCTTCCAGTTGCCCTTTTCCACGATGTCGATGCTCGCCGCGATCTTGCAATCGGCGAGACCGTGCGGCAAAAGATACGGCTCCATCGACTCGCGCAGCACGGAGAAATCGGCGGGCGGTTCATCGGCGAGACAGATGAAGATCAGGCCTGCGAGGTTCTGCACATGAACCTTCTTGAGGCTATGTTTGCAGCGGTCGAACTGGTCGCCCATGTGTTCGGCGAACATGAGGTCGCCGTCGAGGTTATAGGTCCAGCTGTGATACGGGCACACGATATTGCCGAGCGAGCCTTTCTCCTGATTGCAAAGACGCGCGCCGCGATGACGGCAGACGTTGTGGAACGCGCGAATCTGCATGTCGTCGTCGCGCACGATCAGGATCGAATCGTGGCCGATATCGACGGTCGTATAGTCGCCCGGCTCCGGCACGTCCGGCTCGATCGCAACCTGAATCCAGTGCTGCCGGAAAATCGCGTCCAGGTCGAGCGCGTGAATCTCGTCGCTCCCGTAGAACGGCGCTTCGAGCGTGTGGCCCTTTTTGCGGCGTTCGATCATTGCGCGAACGTCTGCCGAAACTTTCATCGTGTGCTCCGTTGTGCGTCACGTCTGGTGCCCCGCCAACACCCCTGAAATGCGGGCTTGCTGCGCTTTGAACTTAATAATCCACCAGTTGATGCTCGCGCAAATACGCCAGGATCACTTGTGCTTTTTCGACGGAACTCCCTTCAATTACGACGCTTCCGCCACGGCTTTCGGTCGTGGTCGCGGAAAGCATGCGGGCATGGCCGGTGCGCTTTTCGGGCGCGGCGAGGCGCTTGGGCTTCGCGCTCACGGGGCCGACGCTCCATGCGCTCGCTTCCGAATCGACAGGCGCGGCCGCTGCAACCGGTGCGACGCGTCCTTCGCGCATACGCGCATACGCGTAGCGCGGTGTCGCGTTGGCGAGCGGATGCACGGCGATGAGCGCGGGCAACTGCACGCGCACACGACGACGCAAGCCCTTGGGCATGAACTGGCGCACTTCGACGCCTTCGTTCGTCACGTCGATATCGACAGCCGAGCCGACTAGCGCGACGTTCAACGCATCGGCAAGCCGATACGGCAACGTGCCGCTATCGAACGCGCCTTCGGCACGCGTGCCGGTCAAGACGAGTCGATAACCCGCGAGACGTTGCGCGAGTGCCGCGCAGGCATCGCCCGGTGTGTTGAGCACTTCGACGCGCGGTGCGCCCAGTGCGAGATATTCGGCAAGCGCAGGATTGGCGGGGTCGCCTGCATGCAGCACATCGAGTTGCGCGCCGTGTTCCTTTGCAATGTCGATACCGAGGGCGAGCGCGGCCGCGTCGTTGCGGCTATAACGCGCCGTGCCGCTGATAGGATGCCGGCCAGTAGAAACGAGAACGGCTATTTTCATGCGTACGCTCCTTCGGCAAGCGTCGCCGTCTGCAGGATCGGGCTGCCATTGGTCCGCGATGCACGCGCGGCCGACGCCGCGTCCGTCAGCGCCTTGATGGTCTCTTGCGTATCCGCGACGATGGTCAAATTCGCACGCTTGGCAATGGGCGCGCTCGCATCGAGATTGACCGCGATGACATGCCGGCAATCCTTGATGCCTTGCAGGTGCTGCACCGCGCCCGAGATGCCGAACGCGATATACACGCTAGCTTCCACCGTCTTGCCCGTGGCGCCGATCTGCTTGTCGCGCGAGAACTTGCCGTCGTCGACAGCCACCCGGCTCGCGCCGATAGCCGCGCCCAAGGTGCTTGCCAACGCTTCGAAGGCGGGCACGTCCGTCACGCCGTTGCCCGCCGAGATGATGAAGTCCGCTTCTTCGAGCGCGACTTGGGCCGCGTCCATTTCCTCGATGCCAAGATCGACATACGCGCTCGGCATCGTCGCGGGCACGACGTCTTCGCTATTCACGCGCGCGCCTGCGCCGACGTAAGGCAGCTTGGCATCGACCGCATTCGGTGCGAGCAAGATCAGATCGGGTAGCGCACGCAATGCCACCGCGCGGCCAGCATGTGCATACGCAGCGACGTGCTGAAGGTCGAGTTCCACCACGTGTGTGGCGATACTCGCACCGGCGCGCGCCGCGTAACGCCGGCCGAGATCGCCGTCGCCGGTTGCGTTGTCGGGCATGAAGACATGCACGGGCGTGAAGGCCGCGACGCAGGCAGCGAGCGCGCGCAGTTCTTCATCCGGTGCGAAATGGCGGCGATCGAAGCCGGGCAGCTCGATATAACGATCCGCGCCGAGCGACGCCGCATCGTCACTGAACGCGCCGAACGCGATCAACACGACTTCCGTTTCATCGTCCGCGAGCAACGCGGCGGCGGCCAGTGCCTGACGGCCGTGATCGTCGAGCGCGCCGCGATCCGTATGCGCCGCCACCAGCACCGCGCGACGCGACGCTTTCGACGTGCGGCGCGGCTTCGCTGCATCATGGTGTGTTGCGACGAAGTCAAGCAGCGCGCCGCTGCCGATCTCGCCGAGCGTGATGCGCTTGAGCCCCGCGCTCGTGACGATAAACGGCCTGCGCGGATCGATTCGTTTGATGTTGTCGTTCATCGTGTTACTCCAGCGCCGCGGCGACCAGCTCCGCCACGTCGAGCACTTCGGGACGCGCGCCGACCACGCCTTCGAGCATCGCGGTGCAATTCGGGCAACCCACGGCGACCACTTCCGCGCCTATCGTGCGGGCATCGGCAATGCGGATATCGGGAATGCGCTGCTTGCCGGGAATGTCGGTCAGTGGCGCGCCGCCGCCACCGCCGCAGCACCGTCCGCGCATGCCGTTACGCTCCATTTCCACCACCTTGACGCCGATGGACTTCAGCAGCTTGCGCGGCGCTTCGGTCTCGCCGTTATAGCGGCCGAGATAGCACGGATCGTGATACGTGATCTTCTTGTCGGCGAGCACGGTCGCGGCCTTCGGTGAGAGCTTGCCGTTCGCGACGAGTTCTGCCATCAACGCCGTGTGATGCTGCACTTCATAGAAGCCGCCAAGCGCGCGATACTCGTTGCGCAAGCTATGCAGCACGTGCGGGTCCGCCGTCACGATGCGCCGGAACGAATACTGCGAAAGTGTGCCTATGAGCTTCTTCGCGCATGCTTGAAAGGTGGCTTCGTCGCCGAGACGACGCGCCGTATCGCCGGTGTCCGTTTCAATGCCGCCGAGCACCGCGTAATCCACGCCTGCCTTGTTCAGCACCTTCGCCAACGCACGCAGCGTGCGTTGATAACGCATGTCGAACGCGCCTTCGCCCGCGATCAACAAGACATCGACAGGACGACCCGGCTGCGCGACCTGCACTTGCAGATCCACCGACCAGTCGTAACGCGCGCCGATGTCAAACCCGTTCGCGCTGCCCGTTTCACGCAGATTCGCAAGCGTGATCGGACCTTTCCCCGGGACGTTGCCTTCCACGAGCGTCTGATTGCGGCGCATATCGACGATGGCATCGACGTGTTCGATCAGCATCGGGCATTCTTGCACGCAGGCGCGGCACGTGGTGCAGGACCAGATGGTATCGGCTTCGATCATCGTGGAGATGAGCGGCTTGCCCGGTGCGCCCGAATGCCTGCCGACCGGAATGCCGGGCGTCGGGCTGCCGGCGTAGAGCGCATCCGAACCGCCGACCATGCCGACGACGAGATCCTGAATCAGCTTCTTCGGATTGAGCGGTTGTCCCGATGCGAACGCGGGGCACGCCGCTTCGCATTTGCCGCATTGCACGCAGGCATCGAAACTCAGCAACTGGTTCCAGCGAAACTCGATGGGCTTGCTCACGCCATATTCCTGCGCATCGAGTACGGGCACTTTGAGCGCGGTGGGCGGCACGAAATCATGCTCGTTCTTCGCTGCAAAGCGCTCCTGACGCGGATGAAACGCGAGATGCAGCAAGCCCGCCATCGCATGCTTCATCGGGCCGCCTTGCGCCGCGCCGAAGGTCATCGTGTATGCGCCCGCCGCGATCAGCAATGCAACGATGATCGCGAGTGCACCCGACATCCACGAAGCCGGCAACAGCATGAACAATGCAAGACCAAGCGCGAAAGAACCGAGCAGCAATGGCAGGCTGTCCCACGGTCCGCGTGACAAACGCGCGGGCACTTCCTTCGCGCCGTGTCTGCGACGGTACACGAACACCGCGCCCACCAGCATGACGATAGCCGCGAGGAAGATCAGCTCGTCGAGCCACGGCGAATAGATGGCGAGGCCGTAGTTGAGGAATACGAGCGCCATCGCGAGAATGGCGCCGCCAGCGGTTGCAACGTGCGTCTTCGCGATATACGGATCACGCGCCACCACATGATGCAAATCCACGAAGTAACGCTTCGGGATGGTCAGCAGGTTAGCCCAGCCATAAGCACCGGCAGTCGTGGCGCGTCCTTCTCGCCAATAGGCCGCGCGCTTCATCACGGCGAAGGCGAGACCCGCCACCGATACCCACAGCAAGACGGTGATGACAAACACGGGGTTCATCGTCTAAAGCCCTCGTCAGAAGTCTTTGCAAAGACGCAGCGCGTCGTAGATCGCGCCGTGGATGTTGTGCATGGAGATGCAGTCGCCGACGCGGAACAAGAGAAAACGCCCGTTTCCAAGCTCTTCCGAAAGACACGGCTGCGCTTCCGATGCAAAGAGCTTGTGCACATCCACCTGCCCGCGATTGAGCGATTCGGGCTTCAGCTTCCAGTACAGGGAATCGTTGGGCGTGCTGCCGTTCTCGATCACGACCTGATCCACCGCGCGCTCTTCCTGTTCTTCCGTGTACTCGTTGCGGATCACGGCAATCTTCTTCCCGTCTTCCTCGTACACCTTGTCGAGCCAGTAGTTCGGCGTATGGATCACGCCTTGCGCGTAGAGCCTTCTATAAAAGATGGGGAACGTGGTGCCGCCGACGTCATCGGCGACCTTCACGTCCGGCGTCACGATCTCGACATTGCCGCCACGGCTCGAGATGAAGTCCGCGACGCCCGCGCCCGCATGCGTGCTCACGCCGTCATAAACGAGCACGTTCTTGCCCGGCTCGACCTTGCCCGAGAGAATGTCCCAGGCGCTCACCGCGAGACCTCGTTCGACGCCCCATGAAGGCACTTGATCCGTGAACGACGAGCCGCCCGTCGCGAGCACGACGATGTCCGGCTTCTCGGCCATGATGGCCTTGTCGTCGGCGGCGACACCGAGACGACGATCCACGCCGAGCCGCTTCGTTTCCATGTCGAACCAGCGCACGATGCCCGCCATCTGCTCGCGCTGCGGCGCCTTCGCGGCAAGCATGATCTGGCCGCCGACGTAATCGTTCTTCTCGAACAGCACGACATCGTGACCGCGCGACTTCGCCACGCGCGCCGCTTCGAGTCCCGCGGGCCCTGCGCCGACCACCACGACTTTGCGCTTCGGCCCGCGCGTCTTTTCGATGACATGCGGCATGGTCGCTTCACGCGATGTCGCCGCGTTCTGCACGCACAACACATCGAGTCCGTTGTACTGCCGGTCGATGCAGTAGTTCGCGCCGACGCACTGCTTGATCTCGTCCTCGCGGCCATCGCGAATCTTGATCACCATATGCGGGTCCGCAATCTGCGCACGCGTCATGCCGACCAGATCGACCATGCCGTTGGCGAGCAGACGTTCCGCCTGACCCGCATCGCGAATGCTTTGCGCATGCATGATCGGCAGCTTCACGACCGACTTGATGCCCGCCGCGAGATGCACGAAAGGCTCGGGTGGCAGCGCCATCGGCGGCATGCAGTTGGCGAGCGTGTTATGCGTATCCGCGCCCGAACCGATCACGCCGATGTAATCGATGAGGCCCGTTTCAGCCATCGCTTGAGCGATCTCTTTCAATTGTTCGTGATCGAGACCGTCTTCATGGAATTCGTCGCCGCACATGCGCAAGCCAATTGCGAAGTCGGCGCCCACGGCTTCGCGCACGGCCTGCAGCACTTCCTTACCGAAGCGCAGACGGTTTTCGAGCGAACCGCCCCATTCGTCCGTGCGAAAGTTGGTGCGCGGACTCCAGAACTGATCGATCAGGTGCTGATGCGCCGCCGAGATCTCGACGCCATCCATGCCCGCATCCTTCACGCGCTTCGCGGCCGCCGCGAAATCCTGAATGATGCGCTTGATCTCTTCCACTTCGATGATCTTCGCGTTGCCGCGATGCACCGGCTCCCGCACGCCCGAAGGCGACATCAGATGCGGCCAGCTCTCTCCGTGCCACGCCGAACGCCGGCCCATGTGCGTTGCCTGGATCATGATCTTCGCGCCATGCCGATGCATCGCTTCAGCCAGCCGCGAGAGCGGGTCGATGACCTTGTCGGTCGACAGGTTCACCGACTTCCACCAGCCTTGCGGGCTGTCGATCGACACCGGGCTCGAACCTCCGCAAACGGCTAGCGCCACGCCGCCCTTCGCCTTCTCTTCGTAATAGCGGATATACCGGTCGCCGGGCAGACCGCCTGGCTCGGCATAGACCTCGGCATGCGCGGTACTGACGATACGGTTACGCAAGGTCAGCTTGTTCAGCGTGAGTGGCTTGAAAAGGTTCGGGTAACGCATTGCGGGCGACCTCGGAAAGGTTTTGCTTTGAAGCCTTTATTTCGATGCGAGCGGCGACACTTCGAACACACAATGCTCGCAGCCTTCCGCGGCGCATTGCGTTTCCACCGAGTGCGAACGCGGCCCCTTCTTCGTGCTGTCGGGTGCGGTGTCGTTGACCCAGTCCAGCGCGCCGGCGAACCATCCGGCGAACATGTAGCAGAGCTTGCCGTGCTTGCCCGGTTGCGCGAGCACGAAGGACGAGTGACGCAGATGCACACGCGCCATGGCGCTCTGCGGGTCGGATTCGACGATATCGAAGAGACCCCAGCCGCGTTGCGACAGGCGCTTCAAGTAATGCTCGAACACCGCCATGCCCGCTATGCCGTGCTTGTCCGCCTCCTTGTCGCACCAGTGATAAGCGGACTTGTAGCCCGCCTTGTAGAGAATCGCGGCGTAAGCTTCGCGGCCGAGCGCTTCTTCCACGGCCACGTGGTTGTTGGTGAAGAAGTGGCGCGGCACATACAGCATGGGCAGCGCGTCGGTAGTCCAGACGCCCGTTTCTTGATCGACGTCGATAGGCAGTTGCGGTTGCATCGCGGGTTCCCTGTTCTTGTTGGAGTCAGACGTTCCAGACTTCGCCGAAGAAGCGCATCCAGTTCTCGCCCATCACCTTCTTGATACGCGTCTCGCCCCAGCCCGCTTTTTCCATCGCGGCCGTGAGGTTCGGGAACTCGCCGATCGTGCGAATGCCTTCCGGATTCACGACCTTGCCGAAGTTCGTCAGACGGCGATAACGGCCCTTGTCGTGCGTGATCCAGTCGAAGAACTCGGTGCTGTAGCCTTGCGTGAAGTCCGTGCCGATGCCCACCTTGTCTTCGCCGATCACGTTGATCACGTAGTCGATGGCTTCGAGATAATCGTCGACGGTCGCGTCCGGGCCTTTCTTCAGGAACGGCGAGAACATGGTCACGCCGACGAAGCCGTTGGCGTCCGCGATCTCTCTCAGCTGATCGTCGGTCTTGTTGCGCGGATGGTCCTTGAGTCCCGAGGGACAGCAGTGCGAGTACGTGACAGGCTTCTTCGAGCAGGCGATGGCATCGGAAGAAGTCTTCGCGCCCACGTGGGAAAGATCGACCATGATGCCGACGCGATTCATCTCGTGGATCACTTCCTTGCCATAACCCGAGAGTCCGCCGTCCGGTTCATAGCAGCCCGTGCCGACCAGGTTCTGCGTGTTGTAGCAGAGTTGCACCACGTTCACGCCGAGCTCCTTGAAAACTTCGATATAGCCGAGGTTGTCCTCGAACGCATACGAGTTCTGGAAGCCGAAGATGATGCCTGTCTTGTTTTCCTTCTTCGCGCGCAGAATGTCGTCGGTCGTGCGCACGAGCGTGAGAATCTCGCTGTACTCGCGAATCTGTTGCTTCATCTCGGCGATGTTGTCGATCGTCTTCTGGAAGTCTTCCCAGACCGAAACCGTGCAGTTCACCGCGGTGACGTTACCTTTGCGCATGTCCTCGAACACGGAGCGCTCGAACTTGGAGATGTTCAGGCCGTCGATGATGATGCTGTTGTCGTGCAGAGTGCTCATCGTTGATAACTCCGTGTGCTTAGTAGATGGGGAAGCGTTCGCACAGCGCGAAGATCTCGCGGCGCACGCGTTGTTCGGTTTGCGGATTGCCTTCCGGATGCTCGCGCAGCGATTCGAAGACTTCGAGAATCAGGCGGCCGGTTTCGCGGAACTCGTTGACGCCGAAGCCGCGCGTCGTGCCTGCCGGCGTGCCTAAGCGAATGCCCGAGGTGACGGTCGGCTTTTCGGTATCGAAGGGAATGCCGTTCTTGTTGCAGGTGATGCCCGCGCGTTCCAGCGCATGCTCGACCTGATTGCCCTTGAGGCCTTTCGGGCGCAAATCGACGAGCAGCAGATGGTTGTCCGTGCCGCCGGTGACGAGATCGACGCCGCCTTCCTTGAGCACTTCGCCGAGCGCTTGCGCATTTGCGAGCACGTTGTCGATATACGTCTTGAAGTCCGGCCGCAGCGCTTCGCCGAAGGCCACCGCCTTGCCTGCTATCACATGCATCAGCGGGCCGCCTTGCAGGCCGGGGAACACGGCCGAGTTGATCTTCTTGGCGATGTCTTCGTCGTTCGTGAGGATGAAACCGCCGCGCGGACCGCGTAAGGTCTTGTGCGTGGTGGACGTGACCACGTGCGCATGATCCACGGGGTTATCGTGACGCCCCGCCGCGATGATGCCCGCGATATGCGCCATATCGACCATGAGCTTCGCATCGACGCTATCGGCGATCTTGCGCAGACGCGCGAAGTCCAGCTTGCGCGGATACGCTGAGAATCCCGCGATCAGCAATGACGGCTTGTGTTGCTTCGCGAGTTCCTCGATCTGCTCGTAATCGATCAGCATGGTGTCGCGGTTCACACCGTATTGCACCGCGTTGAACCACTTGCCCGAAAGCGCGGGCTTCGCGCCATGCGTGAGGTGACCGCCCGCATCGAGCGACATGCCGAGAATGGTGTCGCCGGGTTTGGCGAGCGCAAGCATCACGGCGCCGTTGGCCTGCGCGCCCGAATGCGGCTGCACGTTGGCGAACTTCGCGTTGAAGAGCTGCTTGATGCGATCGATGGCGAGCGCCTCGACTTCATCCACGAATTCACAGCCGCCGTAATAGCGCTTGCCCGGATACCCTTCCGCGTACTTGTTCGTGAGCACCGAGCCTTGCGCTTCCAGTACGGCGCGCGACACGATGTTTTCCGACGCGATCAGTTCGATTTGCGATTGCTGGCGCTCCAATTCTTTCAGGATCGCGCCGCGCACCGAAGCGTCGCTGGATGCAAGCGGGGCTTCGAAGAAGGGATTCGAGTTCGACATTGGCAGGTCCGTGGGTCAAGTGTGACGGTCGTTCGACGGCGGTGCGGGTGGCTCTTCGGATGCTTTTCCGTTTGCCGTCGCGGCCGTAATCGTTGCATCTATTCTTGACTTTCGTCCTGCCGGTCAATTTACGAATTTAGACGTGTTCTTGGCCTTTTCCGACATGCGCGTCTTTTTTCGACAAGTGGCGCGATGGATTTCGGTGTAGCGATTTATTCGGTGCGCCGCTGCACTGTCGCGGAACGCCCGTGCGCTTCGAAGGTGCGCGCCCTTGCTCGTGGAGGGTCGGCGAGGAAATCGCGTCTATATGAAGGATGCACGATGCCTCGTGAGGCTCAGGGTTTAGCCTGATGGCATGGTAGTTGCAAACGAAACCAAAATGCAAAAAGTGGCAAAGCGCCGCATCTGACGGCGTCAAACAATAGATTCGAAGGAATCATTCCTCACATGTCCCCCGATCGCACGGCGTCGCTGTCGCACTTCGCTTTCATGCCGCTTCCCAACTTCACCATGATCGCTTTCACCAACGCGATCGAAGTCCTGCGCATGGCGAACTATCTGACGGGGCAGCCGTTGTATCGCTGGTCGATCGTGAGTCCCGATGGCGGTCCCGTCACCGCGAGCAACGGCTTGTCCGTCGACACAGGTCCGGTGGAATGCGTGGGACAACCCGATATCGTGTTCGTGGTCGGCGGCATCGATGTGCAGCGCGCGACCACGCCCGCACATCTCGCCGCGCTGCGCCGCTTCGCCCGCATGGGCAGCGTGCTCGGCAGCCTCTGCACCGGCACTTATGCACTGGCTCGTGCGGGCTTACTCGCGGGCTATGCGTGCGCCATCCACTGGGAGAACATGTCGGCGCTCAAGGAAGAGTTTCCCGACACGCGCTTCCTGAAGGAACTGTTCGTGATCGACCGCGATCGCGTCACGTGTACCGGCGGCGTCGCGCCGCTCGACATGATGCTCAATCTCATCGCATCCCGCGTGGGTACGGCGCGCGTGACGCAGATCGCCGAGCAATTCATCGTCGAACATGTACGCGATACGAGCGCGCAGCAGCGCATGCCGCTCGTGGCACGACTCGGATCGGCCAACAAGTCGCTCTTCGAAGTGATCTCGCTCATGGAGAACAACATCGAGGAGCCGCTGTCGCGCGAGGAACTGGCGCGTCTTGCCGGCATGTCGCAACGGCAATTGCAGCGGCTCTTTCGCGAGCATCTCGGCATGACGCCGACGCACTACTATCTCACGCTGCGTCTGCGGCGCGCGCGCGAACTGCTGCTGCAAACCGATATGTCGATCATGCATATCACCATGGCTTGCGGCTTCCAGTCGGCGTGCCACTTCTCGAAGAGTTATCGCGATGCCTTCGGAACCGCGCCCACGCGCGAACGCCGCAAGCAAGCGCCTTCACTCGCGGCGGTTGCACCTTCGGCGCTGGTTGCCTGATACCGGTTCGAACAAAAAGAGCCGTTGGCTTGCAACAGCCAACGGCTCTCTTCATTCCAGGCCGATTACGCCGCTTTCAACAATCCGTGCGGATCGAGCACGAACTTCCTCGGCGCGCCGCCATCGAACTTTCTGTAGCCTTCGGGCGCTTCATCGAGCGAAATCACGGACACGTTGACGATATCCGCAATCGGCAAACGATCCCACAAGATGGCCTGCATCAGATTGCGGTTGTACTTCATCACGGGCGTCTGTCCCGTGTGGAACGAATGCGACTTCGCCCAGCCAAGGCCGAAGCGAATGCTGAGACTGCCCTTGCGCGCGGCGGCATCGGCGGCGCCGGGGTCATCGGTGACATAGAGGCCGGGAATGCCGATCGCGCCCGCTGCCTTCGTGATCTCCATCAGCGAATTGAGCACGGTGGCCGGTGCTTCCTCGCCGCTGCCGCTGCCGTGACCGTGTGCCTCGAAGCCCACGCAATCGACCGCGCAATCCACTTCCGGCTTACCGAGAATCTGCTCGATCTGCTCGCCGAGCGTCGCGTCCTTCGAGAGATCGATGGTCTCGAAACCCATCTTGCGCGCGTGCGCCAAGCGCTCTTCGTTCATGTCGCCGACGATGGTGCACGCCGCGCCCAAGATGCGCGCCGATGCCGCCGCCGCCATTCCAACCGGTCCCGCGCCCGCGATATAAACCGTCGCACCCGGCTTCACGCCCGCCATCACCGCGCCGTGATAACCCGTCGGCAAGATGTCGGAGAGACACGTGAGGTCGCGTATCTTCGACATGGCCTGTGCCTTGTCCGGAAACTTCAGCAGATTGAAATCGGCATACGGAACCATCACGTATTCCGCCTGGCCGCCTATCCAGCCGCCCATATCGACATAACCATACGCGCCGCCAGCACGCGACGGGTTCACGTTCAAACATACGCCCGTATGTTGCGCCTTGCAGGTCGGGCAGCGCCCGCATGCCACGTTGAACGGCACCGAAACGAGATCGCCAATGGCAAGCGTCTCCACATCGCGGCCGATTTCGATCACTTCGCCCGTGATCTCGTGCCCGAGCACGAGGCCGACTTCCGCCGTCGTGCGGCCGCGCACCATATGCTGATCCGAGCCGCAGATATTGGTACTGACTACGCGAAGAATGACGCCGTGGCCGATGTCGCGCCCGCGTGGATCGACCATCTTCGGATAGTCGATGGACTGCACTTCCACCTTGCCCTGCCCCAGATATACGACGCCGCGATTGCTGCTCATTGATCGTCTCCATGTCTCGTGGACGGCTCGCGCGATGCACCGTCACGGTTCATCGCGCCCGTTCGTCGAGCGTAGCGCCGCTAGTCGCGCACGACCGATCTCCAATGCGACGCGGGTTTGACTCAAACCGACATGACGCTCTTCGGCGGTTTTTATTGATTGACCGTTCAATATAAAACCGCCTAACATCGAATCGAACTGACAGCCAAAGCGACCATGCCCAAACTCGGAATGCGCGAGTTTCGTCGCGCGCAACTCATCGACGCGACCTTGCAGACCATCGACGAAGCGGGCCTCGGCGGTGCGACGCTCGCCTCGGTGGCGCAGCGCGCGAGCACATCGACGGGAATCGTCAGTCACTATTTCGGCGACAAGGACGGGCTGCTCGAAGCCACCATGCGTCATGTGCTGCGCAATCTCTGGCAGGCCACGTCGCGTCGCCGCAAGGCCGCGAAAGCCGAGCCGCGTGCGAAGTTGCGCGCAGTGGTCGCCGCGAATTTCGATGTCGAACAGGTGAACGGCCCCGCCATGAAGACATGGCTCGCGTTCTGGTCCGAGAGCATGCACAAGCCCGAGTTGCGGCGTTTGCAGCGTGTCAACACGCGGCGACTCTATTCGAATCTATGCGCGGACTTCTCGCGCGCCTTGACGAAGCCTGCCGCGCGCCGTGCGGCCAGCGGTCTTGCCGCGCTTATCGACGGTCTCTGGCTGCGCGGCGCGCTTGCAGGCGAACCGTTCGATACGAAGTCGGCGTTGCGCCTCGCTTACGACTACATCGACCTGGTGCTCGAAGCGCGCGGCTAAAACCCTCCATCCTCAAAGGAGCACGACATGGAAGAGCAACGCCTTTACATCGGCGGCGCATACGTCGATGCCACGAGCGGCGAAACCTTCGTCACGCTCGATCCCGCCACCGGTGAATCCATCGCGCACGTCCAGCAGGCGTCGCAAGCGGATGTCGATCGCGCCGTGCGCGCAGCACACGAAGGGCAACGCGAATGGGCCGCCATGACCGCGATGCAGCGCTCCCGCATCTTGCGACGCACCGTCGACCTGCTACGCGCGCGCAACGACGAACTCGCCGCGCTCGAAACGCGCGACACCGGCAAGCCGATTGCGGAGACGCGCGCCGTGGATATCGTCACCGGCGCGGATGTGATCGAGTATTACGCGGGACTCGCGACGGCCATCGAAGGCACGCAGATACCGCTGCGCGAATCGTCGTTCGTCTATACGCGACGCGAGCCGCTTGGCGTGTGCGCGGGCATCGGCGCATGGAATTATCCGATACAGATAGCTTGCTGGAAGTCTGCGCCCGCGCTCGCGGCCGGCAACGCGATGATCTTCAAGCCAAGCGAGATCACGCCACTCACCGCGCTGAAGCTCGCGGAGATTTATACCGAAGCGGGCGTGCCCGCCGGAGTCTTCAACGTGGTTCAAGGCGATGGCCGCGTGGGCGCCATGCTCGCGGAACATGCGGGTATCGAGAAGATATCGTTCACGGGCGGGGTGCAAACCGGCAAGAAGGTCATGGCGCATGCGGGCGGCTCGACGCTCAAGGAAGTGACGATGGAACTGGGTGGCAAGTCGCCGCTCATCGTATTTCACGACGCCAATCTCGAACGCGCCGCCGACATTGCCATGAGCGCGAACTTCTTTAGCTCGGGACAGGTATGCACGAACGGAACGCGCGTGTTCGTCGAGCGCGGCGTGATCGAACGCTTCGAAGCGCTGGTGCTGGAGCGCGTAAAGCGCATTCGCATTGGCGCGCCGGATGATCCGCTCACCAACTTCGGCCCGCTTGCAAGCGCGGCGCAACTGCATAAAGTGCTCGGCTTTATCGAAAGCGGCAAGCGCGAAGGCGCGCGACTCATCGCCGGCGGCGCGCGCATGAGCGATGGTGCATTCGCGCGCGGCCAGTATGTCGCACCGACCGTGTTTGCCGATTGCCGCGACGACATGCGTATCGTGCGCGAGGAAATCTTCGGACCGGTGATGAGCATTCTTGCCTTCGACGACGAAGACGAAGTCATCGCGCGCGCAAACGATACCGAATACGGACTTGCGGCGGGCGTGGTCACGGAGAACATATCGCGTGCGCATCGCGTGATTCATCGGTTGCAAGCGGGTATCTGCTGGATCAACACATGGGGCGAATCGCCCGCGGAAATGCCCGTGGGCGGCTACAAGCAATCGGGCGTGGGGCGCGAAAACGGCATCGTGACGCTCAATGCCTACACGCGCATCAAGTCCGTGCAGGTCGAGCTCGGGCCTTATCAGCCCGTGTTTTAAGGAGCTTTCGATGAGCGCGATGGAATACGACTACATCATCGTGGGCGCGGGATCGGCGGGCAACGTGCTTGCCTCGCGTCTCACCGAAGACGAGGACGTGACGGTGCTGCTGCTCGAAGCGGGCGGCCCGGATTATCGCTTGGACTTTCGCACGCAGATGCCGGCGGCGCTTGCTTATCCGCTGCAAGGGCGGCGCTACAACTGGGCGTATGAAACCGAGCCCGAACCGCATATGAACGATCGTCGCATGGAATGCGGACGCGGCAAGGGACTCGGCGGATCGTCGCTCATCAACGGCATGTGCTACATACGCGGCAATGCGCTCGACTACGACAACTGGGCCACGCGGCCGGGTCTTGCAAAGTGGAGCTATCTCGACTGTCTGCCGTATTTCCGCAAAGCGGAGACACGCGATATCGGTGCGAACGAGTATCACGGTGGCGACGGTCCCGTTCATGTCACGACCAGCAAACCCGGCAACAATCCACTCTTCGCGGCGATGGTCGAAGCAGGCGTGCAGGCGGGTTATCCGCGTACGGACGATCTCAACGGCTATCGGCAAGAAGGCTTTGGACCGATGGATCGTACCGTCACGCCGAACGGAAGGCGCGCGAGCACGGCGCGTGGTTATCTGGATCACGCCAAGCATCGCGGCAATCTCACGATAGTTACCCATGCAACTACTGACCGTGTGTTGTTCTCGGGCAAGCGCGCGACTGGCGTGGCTTATCTGCATGGCGCACAACGCGTGCGCGCGCATGCGCGGCGTGAAGTGCTCATATGCAGCGGCGCCATTGCTTCGCCGCAATTGCTGCAGCGTTCCGGTGTCGGGCGTTCGAGCTGGCTCAGGGAACTCGAGATTCCCGTGGTGCACGATCTGCCGGGAGTCGGTGAGAATCTGCAGGATCACCTCGAGATGTACATGCAATACGAATGCAAGGAGCCGGTCTCGCTTTATCCCGCGCTGCAACTGCGTAATCAGCCTGCTATCGGGCTCGAATGGCTTCTGAAGGGCACGGGCATAGGCGCTAGCAATCAGTTTGAGGCGGGCGGTTTCATCCGCACGCGCGATGACGATCCGTGGCCGAACATCCAGTATCACTTTCTGCCGGTGGCGATCAATTACAACGGTTCGAATGCCATCGAGATGCATGGGTTTCAGGCGCATGTCGGGTCGATGCGGTCGCCCAGCCGTGGACGCGTCAAGCTCACGTCACGCGACCCGCACGCGCATCCGGGCATCCTCTTCAACTACATGGCCGATCCGCTCGACTGGCGCGAGTTCCGCGATGCGCTTCGCATCACGCGCGAAATCATGCAGCAGCCGGCGCTCAGCAAGTATCGCGGACGCGAGTTGAATCCCGGCGCAAAGCGCATGAGCGACCGGGATCTGGATGCCTTCATCCGCGCGAAAGCGGAGACCGCATATCACCCGTCGTGCTCGTGCAAGATGGGTTACGACGATATGGCCGTGGTCGATGCCGAAGGACGCGTGCACGGCATGGAAGGCTTGCGCGTAGTGGATGCGTCGATCATGCCGCAGATCACGACGGGCAATCTCAACGCGCCGACCATCATGCTCGCGGAAAAGATCGCGGATCGCATTCGCGGGCGCGAAGCCTTGCCACGCGTCGAGACGCCGTACTTCGTGGCGAACGGCAAGCGCGCGCGCCACAGCGGCTGGTTGCAGAAGGAACTGGTCGAGCGTGCGAAAAGTGACGTGACGAGCGACTCCGCCACCTCGCGCATCTGAGCATTTCCAGAGAAACCTCCTCCGAGCCGAACTCTTCGGCTCGATAACCGGCGGCGACCTTTGCATCCGACGCATGGTTTTCCCTAGTGCCTCGTCTTCATCTCAATTATTACGATCGCAGCCCATTCGTATTCCGAAGCGTTCCCGTCGCCGTACCGAATGGAAATAAATGTGACGGCTAAAGCGAAGGGCGTCGCGGCGAACAAGGCCGCTGGCGCGTGCGAATACACAGCGACCACGAAACGTTGCGAATCGCCGTCGAACGAGCAGGTAACATGCCGCGCTCGCAGAACGAAGTGCGCATCAGCGTGCCCGCTTCCGACGCGCGCCGTGCTTCATGCACGAATGGCACGGTGATCAGTGAGCGCACCGAACAGGGTTGGCTACATCTGACCTTGAACATCAACATTTGATCAACACTTTTAAACTGAAGGACCGAAGTAGCAATGCAAGTCTCAAAGCTTCAACCCACGCGCGCGCTTGCCATCGCGTGTCTGCCGCTCGCAGCGGCGGTCGTGTCCGCATCGGCGGCAGCGCAGAGCAGCGTCACGTTGTACGGCGTAGTCGATAACGCCTTCGCCTATGCCAGCAATCAGCGCGGCTCGTCGAACGTGTATATGTCGCAAGGCAGTTTGCAGGCGAGCAAGTTTGGCCTGCTGGGCGCGGAAGATCTCGGCGGCGGCACAAAAGCCGTGTTTCGTCTGGAGAGCGGCTTCAATTCCCTGAACGGCGCAGCGGCAAGCTCCGCGGGCATGTTCAATCGACAAGCCTATGCCGGTCTCTCCAACGACCGTTACGGCACGCTGACGCTCGGGCGGCAATACACGCCCTACTTCAATCTCGTCGGCGCGCTCGGCCCGACCAGCGCGCTCACGGGCGCGACCGGCGCACATCCCGGCGATGTCGATGCGCTCGACACCACGCTGCGCTTCAATAACTCGGTCTCGTATGTCTCGCCGAACATCGCGGGTCTGACGCTCGCCGCACAAGCCGGACTCGGCGGCGAAGCCGGCAGCATTGCGAGCGGCTCCAACCTCAGCGCGGCGTTGCGCTACGACTTCAAGCCCGTCTCGATCGCAGCGGGTTATGTGCACCTTAAAGACGTCGCGACGAGCAGCGCCATCGGCAGCTTCGCCAACAATTCGCCGGTCAACAACGGCTACGCCACGTCGGGCGGCGTGCAGATGATCGCCGCTGCCGCGCGCTACACGCTCAAGGACCTGATGGTGGGTCTGAACTATTCGAACGTGCAATACGCACCGGGCGCGCACTCATTGTTCTCGGACGAAGCCGTGTTCAACTCGTACGGCGCGATTGCGTCGTATCGTTTCACGCCTGCTTTCGCCGCAGCGGCGGGCTACAGCTACACGCGGGCCAGCAAGTCGAACGGCGTGAATGACCCGGCGCGTTATCAACAGATTTCGCTGTCGCAGACTTATGCTTTGTCCGCGCGCACCACGTTCTACGCGTTGCAGGCTTATCAGCACGCAAGCGGTCAGTCTTTGATCGCGAATGGCGCGGGCCGTGTGAGAATTTCGGATGCAGTCGCGGTGGTCGGCGATTCGCAGAACACCACGCCGTCGTCCGGGCCGTCGCAGTTCATCGCGATGATCGGCATGCGGCACGCGTTCTGACGCTTACTTCAGCGCATCAACGCAAGGTCCAGTTTCGGGCGAAGGCTTCGAAACTGGCGACTTGCGCGGACTCCCAGGCAGCGTCGCGGCCGAGTTCTTGAGCCATGATGCGCGCCACTTCGGGCGCCGCCGCACGTGCTGCGGCGGCATCCAGAAAGAGCGCGCGATTACGGCGCGCAAGCACGTCTTCGACCGAACGCGCCAGCTCCGCGCGCACCGCGAAACGCGTTTGCGCTTCGGTCAGGCCGCCTGCTTCGACGAGCAACGTGTCCGCGCCCGGCAATCGTTCGATGATCCCCGCATCCGAACCGTAGTACCCGCTTTGCACGCCCGTTGCGCCATGCAAGGGCAACGAGCGCGTGCGGCATGGCGCAGCCGCCAACAGACCGTTTGCAATGGCCAGATCGACCACTTGTTCCGCCATCAGTCGATACGTCGTCCACTTGCCGCCCGTCACCGTGATCATTCCGGTGGAACTCGATTCGATCGTATGCTCGCGCGACAGCGCCGCCGTCGACGCGCCGCTATCGCCCTTCACGAGCGGACGCAGGCCGGCCCACACGCTCAAGACATCGTCGCGCGTCGGTTTGAGCGAGAGATAATCTGCCGCCGAACTCAGGATGAAGTCGATCTCCGCGTCGCTTGCACGCGGTTCGAGCGGCACGTCGCTCTGCGGTGTATCCGTCGTGCCGACGATAGTCTGCCCATGCCACGGCACCACGAACAGCACACGGCCGTCTTTCGTCTTCGGCACGAGAATGGCGTTATCGCTTTTGAGGAAGCGGCCGGGCAACGTGAGATGCACGCCCTGACTCGGCGCCACGATGGGACGCGCGCGGGGATCGTCCATTGCGCGAATGGCATCCACCCAGACGCCGGTTGCGTTGACCACGCAGCGGGCGCGCACTGAGAAGGCATCGCCCGTTTCGGTGTCTTCGAAGGCAATCCGATGCGTCCTGTCCGCGCGATCCACCTCGATACCGCGCACTGCCGCATTGTTGAGCGCGATGCCGCCGAGATCGAAAACCGTGCGCGCGAGTGCAATGGCGAGGCGCGCGTCGTCGAACTGGCCGTCATAGTAGAGCGTGCCGCCACGGAGCGCGCGGCCCTGCAGATTGCCGGCGAGCATGGGCGCCTTGTCGTGCGTTTCGCGCAGACCGAGACCACGACTCGGCGCGAGATTCAACGCGCCCGCAAGCCAGTCGTAGACCTTCAAGCCGGCGCCGTAGAACAGCTTGTCGGTTAAGCGGTAAGCGGGCACGACGAAACCCAGCGCGTTCACCAGATGCGGCGCATTGCGTGCAAGCAGCCCTCGTTCATGCAAAGCCTCGCGCACGAGCGGGATGTTGCCTTGCGCGAGATAACGCACGCCGCCGTGCACGAGCTTGGTCGCCTTACTCGACGTGCCCTTCGCGAAGTCCCGCGCTTCGAGCAGCAAGGTGCGATAGCCGCGCGACGCGGCATCGACAGCCGTGCCTAGACCGCTCGCGCCGCCGCCGATCACCACGATATCCCAGCACGCGGTCCGGTCGATTTCGCGAAGGAGCGTCGCGCGATCGGGCGGCGTGATTGCCTGCATGTCAGGCTGCGCGGGATGCTTGTTCATCGGGGAAATCCCGCGCGCGAGGTCGATCGAACAACATGGCGCGGGACTGGTTGCCGCTTGGGTCCGGGCAAGAATAAACGTGTCATACGCTGGCTTTGTCCCGTCTCTCGCCGATTTTCGTTTTGAAGTGAGATGTTCGTTTTTTTACATCGTACCATCGGCCTTCGGGATCATCGGTGTGGGCCACGCCGCGATCCCTCACTCCCGAGCCGAAACCAGCACCCCGCTCCCTTCCACCACCTCCGCCTCCGAAACCAGCGTCTCCAGCGCGAGCCCGCGCGTCTCGATCCCAAGAATCCAAACCGCCGACGCCGCCACCACAAAACAGGCGGCGCCCAGCGAAAAGACTCCGCCCTGTCCGAAGACCGGCAACACGACGCCAACGACATAAGGCCCGATCAACGACCCGACACGCCCGATCGCCGATGCAAACCCCGACCCCGTCGCGCGCGCGCCGGTCCCATACAACTCTGGCGTATAGGTATAAAGCACGGCCCACATCGCGAAGAGGAAGAACTGCATGGCAAGTCCCGCGCAGATCAGGAGCGTCGGCGTTTCGGCATGCAACGCGGTCTGGCCATACAAGTACGCCATCAACCCGCTACCCAAAAGTGATGCAATGCAAGTCGGCTTGCGTCCCCACCGTTCCACGAGCCACGCCGCACACAAGAAACCCGGCACGCCGCCAAGCGAGATCAGCACCGTATAAAGCACGGACTTCGTGACGGCAAAACCGGCCTGTTGCATCAACGCGCCGAGCCACGACGTCAATCCATAGAAGCCAAGCAACGCAAAGAACCAAAGCGCCCAAACCATGATCGTGCGACGCCTGTATGCCGCACTCCAGATCTCACGAAACGCTCCAGATCCCTTCCTGACAGGCGGTTCCGCCAGCATCGAAGGCGCAGGCAACGCACGCAAGCCGCTAGCCCTCATGACCTTCGCCTCGACTTCATCGAGCACGCGATCCGCTTCTTCGATACGTCCGTGATGTTCGAGCCATCGCGGCGACTCGGGCACCACGCGCCGCACGATCAGCACGAACACCGCGGGTATCGCAAGCAACGCAAACTCGGTGCGCCAGCCAAACTGCGGCAACACGAAGTACGACACCACGCCCGACGCGATGAATCCCAGCGGCCAGAAGCCATCCATCAACGCAATCAGTCTGCCGCGTGAAGCCGTCGGCACGAACTCGGAGAGCAACGTCTGCGCGATAGGAAACTCCATTCCCATGCCGATACCAAGCAGCACGCGATAGAAGATCAACGCATCGACGGAATGCGCCGTCGAGCACAGGTACGACGCCAGTCCCCACAGCACCATGCTCCACTGGAACACGGGCCGGCGTCCGAAGCGGTCCGCAAGCAAGCCCGCGACGGCCGCGCCGAGCACCATGCCGAAGAAGCTTGCGCTTGCAACGAGGCCCGCAGTCGCGGTCGACAAACCGAACTCCGTCTTGATCGAACCGAGCACGAAGGTCATCGTGCCGAGGTCCACCGAATCGAAGAAAAACGCAACGGCAATGATGATGAAAATGGTGCGGTGATACCCGGAGAACGGCAGGCGTTCTAGCCGTGCAGCAGCGCTCGCGCGCGATTGCGTGGCGGTGGACATGTCATCCCTCTCTCGATGCGGCGCTAACCGCGTGGACGTGGCGTACAGAAGTCAAAGCGTTTTCAGTAGACGCCGACATAAATCCGCAACATAGAAGATTCGCGTCATCGGGATGGAACGTACGCGTCATGCGTCATAGCGTGCGCGCGCCGCCGCGGCAATACGCATGAGCGCATCCACGCTGAGCTTTGCAGCGATGGCCTTCACGTACTCGTGGTGACGCGCATCGAGCGGCGCGTCGAGATACTGCGCATGCAGATAGCGAATCAACGCAATCCGCCGATGCTTCAACGCAATGCTGCGTTCGAGAAGCGCGAGCGCCGCGTTCGCATCGCGCTCCTTGACCGCGCGCTCGGAAAGCAACGCCGCCGTGTCGCGCGATGAAGTCATCGTCGTGAAGGTCAGGAAGCTTGAAGCGCGGCTGCGTTCTGTGCGCGCCACGCGTCGAAATCGGCACGACGCCAGTCGAGTTCCAACGCAAGACGGCGCGTGCCTTCGCGAATCTTGGGCTTATGCAACGCGAGCGTGAGACCGTCGAGCGCGGGCCATTCATCGAAGGAGAAGGCGGCGATTTCCATCGCGAGCGTTTCGAGCAAACGCGTATGCGGCTTCGTTTCGAGAAACGCACTCACGCGATCGCACCACGCTTCGTAATCGATAAGACCATCCGTCGATTCATGCGGCGTGCTTCGATAGCGCAGGCTTGCATCGATAGCAACCGGCTGCGGCGCACGATGCTCATGCTCGTACAAGCCGACGCGCGTCGTCACCATCAGTTCATCGACGACGACGCGCCAGCCCTGTCCGCCCATGGCAAGCGTTTCGAACGGCTTCATGCGAGCAAGGGCTCGGCGGCATCGAGCATGATCTTCACGAAGTAGTCCGCGAAGCTGCGGCGGATGATCAGTTCGAAGCGGTCACCGCCCAACGGCACGAGCGTGAGCGAAGCCTTGAAGTAATGACTCTGCGCGCACTGGCCTTCGCCGAATACTTTCGGATGCAGGTCGAGCGGGCATCCGCGTGAAAGGACATCGCGCGTGCGCGGCCCATCGATTTCGAGCACCGTATAGCCGCTGCCGATATCCACCGCTGCCGCGAACGCGCCCTTGAACGCGTCGCGCAACTTCGCTTCGAGCGGCGCGGGGCGTGCGGCATCGTGCGCGGTCAGTGAGCGCACGAGCCATTCATCGGGGCCGAGCCACAGCATGTCGTAGCCATTGCCGCGCGCGGTGGTGTTCGGTTTGTCGGGCGGCGCGCAGCCAATCACGCTTTGCACGGCCTGCACGAAGGCCGCATCGCGCGTATCGCCACGCACGTTGACGAGTTGGAGAAACGGCCGCTCGGAAAGACGAAACGCTTTCGGCGAGCCCGCCTGATGCGCCTTCAGCAACGCATCCGCGCCGACGAGCGGTGACTCCTGCCACACCCCTTGTCCAACCGTGACGCGATCGACGACCGTCGAGGAACCTCTGGTTTCATTCCACATGCTGACGTGCTCCTTCGCTGTCGTAGAACACCGAACTGGTGATTTTTGCGTTGATCTGCTTGCCGCTCGAAAGCGGAATGGTGACCGCCTCGCCGATCTTGTCGAGACCGCCCTTCACCACGGCAAGCGCAATCGAGCGCTTCAAAATAGGGCTGAAATAGCTCGATGTGACATGACCGAGCATTGGCGCCGAGTCGCCCTGGAACGGACCCGCGACGATCTGCGAGCCTTCCGGGATGACAAACGAAGGATCGTCCGAGAGCAGACCGACGAACTGCTTGCGTCCCGGCTTGGCGGTGTCCGAACGCGTGAGCGAACGCTTGCCGATGAAGTCCTTCGACTTCGCGACTAGCCCGCCCATGCCGAGGTCGTAAGGCGTCATCGAGCCGTCCGTATCCTGGCCCACGATGATGTAGCCCTTCTCCGCGCGCAACACGTGCATGGTTTCGGTGCCGTAGGGCGTGATGTCGAATTCCGCGCCCGCTTCCATGATGGCTTCCCACACCGCGCGTCCGACATTGGCCGGCACGTTCACTTCATACGCGAGTTCGCCCGAGAAGCTGATGCGCATCACGCGCGCCGATGCACCCGCCACCGTGCCCTCGCGATAGCTCATGAACGGGAACGCGGCGTTCGCGAAGTCGATGTCGTGACACACCTTCTGCAGCACCTTGCGGCTGTTCGGTCCCACGACCGCGAACGTGGCCCAGTGATCCGTCACGGAGGCAAGCCGCACGCGCATGTCGGGCCATTCGGTTTGCAGCCAGCGTTCGAGCCACGTGAGTACGCGCGCCGCGCCGCCGGTGGTGGTCGTCATCATGTAATGCTGGTCGGCCAGGCGCACGGTCACGCCGTCGTCGAAGATCATGCCGTTTTCGTCGAGCATGAGACCGTAGCGGCACTTGCCGACTTCGAGCTTGCTCCACGGATTCGTATAGACCCAGTTCAGCAACTGAGCCGCATCCGGGCCTTGAATGTCGATCTTGCCGAGCGTCGATGCATCGAGAATGCCGACGCTTTCGCGCACTGCGAGCGATTCGCGCGCGACTGCCGCGTACATATCCTCGCCCGCCTTCGGGTAGTACCAGGGACGCTTCCAGTTGCCGACATCCTCGAACGCGGCGCCGTTCTGAACGTGCCATTCGTGAACCGCCGTCTTGCGCACCGGATCGAGAAACTCGCCCAGTTCGCGGCCCGCGAACGTGCCGAAGGAAACCGGCGTGTAGTTCGGGCGGAAGGTCGTCGTGCCGGTCTCGGGAATCGTCTTGTTCAGAGCTTGCGCAAGAATCGCCATGCCGTTGATGTTGCCGAGCTTGCCTTGATCGGTGCCGAAGCCCATCGCCGTATAACGCTTCACGTGCTCGACCGATTCGAAGCCTTCACGCGCCGCGAGAAAGATGTCGGCAGCGGAGACGTCGTTCTGGAAGTCGATGAACTGCTTGGGGCCGCGCGTCGCGAGTTCGCGTCCACCGACGAGCCACAACGGCAACAACGGCGCTTCCGTGATCTCGGCCACTTGCACCGGATTCGGCCGCGCGACGATAAGCCCTGCCGCGCGCGCTGCGTCGGCGCCCGCATCGAGTGCGAAGCGGATGCCGCGCGCCAGCGAGAACTCGCCCGCGCACGCGCCCACGCTGCTTTCCAGTTGCATGGCCTTGCCGGGGACGAAGCAGGCTTTATCCT
The DNA here is from genome assembly GCF_054655155.1 of Caballeronia sp. HLA56. Taxonomy (NCBI): domain Bacteria; kingdom Pseudomonadati; phylum Pseudomonadota; class Betaproteobacteria; order Burkholderiales; family Burkholderiaceae; genus Caballeronia; species Caballeronia sp. HLA56. Next base: position 1,346,800 of record NZ_BAAHOB010000001.1, read on the forward strand.
CGTGCCAGTGCGCCTTGCCGCCCGATTGCGCGAAGAGATGCAACACGGGACTCCAGCCGCCCGACATCGCCACGAGGTCGCATTGCAGGTCGGACTGCTTCGCGCCGACTTGCCCCTTCGCATAAGCCGCGACTTCCACTGACGACACGCGCAGCTTGCCGTGCGCCGCCGTGATGACCGCATCGTTGATGACGCGCACGCCATAGCGACGCGCGGCAGCAGGCAACGCGCCTTTCGTTTCCGCCGGGCGCGGATCGACGACCGTGACGTCCGCGCCGGCCGCCTTCAGATCGAGCGCGCACTGATACGCGTCATCGTTGTTGGTGAACACGACCGCGCGACGTCCCGGCAACACCGCATAGCGATGCAGATACGTCGATATGGCGGAAGCCATCATCACGCCCGGCAAATCGTTGTTGCCGAACACGATAGGCCGCTCGTGCGCGCCCGTCGCGAGAATCACGCGCTTGGCGCGCACCTTCCACAGCAGTTCCCGCGTGCCCTTGCGCAACGACACCGGCAGATGCTCGGTCAGACGCTGCGTGATGGTCACGAGGTTGTGATCCTGATAGCCGAACGCCGTGCTGCGCGAAAGTACCTTCACGTCGGGCATTTTGCGCAGTTCGGCTTCGATCTTCTGCACCCATTGCAGCGCGGGCTTGCCATCGATCTCCGCGCGGCACGAGAGCAACGAGCCGCCGAGTTCGCTTTGATCGTCGACGAGAATCACGCGCGCGCCCGACAAACCCGCCGCATGCGCCGCCGCGAGTCCCGAAGGACCGCCGCCGACCACGAGCACGTCGCAATGCGCGAAGCACTTGTCGTAACGATCCGCGTCGCGTTGCTCGGGCGCCTTGCCGAGACCCGCTGCATCGCGAATCACTTCTTCGTACTTCGGCCAGAATTTGCGCGGCCACATGAAGGTCTTGTAGTAGAAGCCCGCTGGAATGAAGCGCGCGATCTTCTGATTCACGGCCATGCGATCGTTCTCGATGCTCGGCTTCGCATTCACACTCGTCGCGACGAGTCCCTGATACAGCTCGATTTCGGTGGCACGCGCATTGGGCACCGTGTACGCGCCGGTTTCCAACTGCACGACGGCATTCGGCTCTTCCACACCTGCCGTGACGATGCCGCGGGGCCGGTGATACTTCCAGCTACGCGCAACGAAATGCTGGCCGTTGGCGAGCAGCGCGGAGGCGAGCGTATCGCCTTGAAAACCCTGGTACGTCTTGCCGTTGAAGGTGAACGTCAACGCAATCGCGCGGTTGATGCGTCCACCCGCGCCGAGTCGGTCTTTCTGGCTCATTTCGACGTGCCTCCGTTATTCGTGTCCATCACGGCAAGCGGACGGTCGAACGTCTCGTAGCCCTGAATCTCGTATGAAACCGTATCGCGCTGCGCCTTGAACCAGCGACGGCAGCCTTGCGCATGCATCCATTGTTCGCGATGCTTGCCGCGCGAGTTCTTGCGCATGAAGAGGTAATCGCCCCATTCCTTGTCGGTGAGCTTGTCCGTTTCGAGCGGGCGCGCGATATCCGCTTCGCCGCCGCAGGAAAATTCGCTTTCGGCGCGCGGGCCGCACCAGGGGCATTCGATCAGCAACATGTTCCTAACTCCCTAAAGTGCGATTAGTGCGCCACGGCAGCCGCGCCGTGTTCGTCGATCAGATGACCCGTATAGAAGCGCTCCAGCGAGAACGGCGCATTCAGCGCATGCGGCTCGTCTTTCGCGATGGTGTGCGCGTACGCCCAGCCCGAGCCCGGCGTCGCCTTGAAGCCGCCCGTGCCCCAGCCGCAATTGAAATAGAGGCCCTTCACATCCGTCTTGCTGATGATCGGGCAAGCATCCGGCGAGACATCGACAATGCCGCCCCACTGGCGATTCATGCGCACGCGCGAGAACACCGGGAACATTTCGACGATAGCCTCTAGCGTGCCTTCGATAATCTGAAAACTGCCGCGCTGCCCGAAGCCCGTGTATTGATCGACGCCCGCGCCGATCACGAGATCGCCCTTGTCGGACTGGCTGATGTAAGCGTGCACCGCGTTCGACATGACGACCGTGTTGACTACCGGCTTGATGGGCTCGGACACGAGCGCCTGCAGCGGATGGCTTTCGAGCGGCAGACGCACGCCGGCCATATCCGCAAGCGATGTCGTATTGCCCGCCGCGACCACCGCGACCTTCTTCGCCTTGATGAAACCCTTGGTGGTATCGACGCCCGTGACTTGGCTGCCGTCGCGCCGAATTCCCGTGACCTGACAGTTCTGGATGATGTCCACGCCCGCCTGATCCGCGCCCCGCGCGAACCCCCACGCCACGGCATCGTGACGCGCGACGCCGCCGCGCCGTTGAATCGACGCACCCAACACCGGATAGCGGCTATTGAGATTGATAGTCGGTTCGATTTCCTTGATCTGCGCGGGCGTGAGGAACTCGGCATCGACGCCATTGAGACGGTTGGCGTTCACGCGGCGTTCGGTATCGCGCACGTCCTGCAGCGTATGCGCGAGATTCATCACGCCGCGCTGGCTGAACATGACGTTGTAGTTGAGGTCTTGCGAAAGGCCTTCCCACAGCTTCATTGCCTTTTCGTATAAAGCCGCAGATTCGTCCCACAGATAGTTCGAGCGCACGATCGTCGTGTTGCGTGCGGTATTGCCGCCGCCTATCCATCCCTTCTCCAGGATCGCGACATTCGTGATGCCGTGTTCCTTCGCCAGGTAATACGCCGTCGCAAGACCATGCCCGCCGCCGCCGACGATCACCACGTCGTATTCGCGCTTGGGCTCGGGGCTTCGCCACTGGCGCTCCCAGTTCTCGTGATACGACATGCCGTTGCGCAAGAGGCTGAAGATCGAATAGCGGGTCATGGTGTTTCCTTTCCTTCGTGACGTACTGAATTCAGCATTCGATGACGTTGACGGCCAGTCCGCCGCGCGACGTCTCCTTGTATTTCGTTTTCATATCGGCGCCGGTTTCGCGCATGGTCTTGATGACCGAATCGAGCGAGACGTAATGCTGGCCGTCGCCCTTCATCGCCATGCGCGCGGCGTTGATGGCCTTGATCGCGCCCATGGCGTTGCGCTCGATGCAGGGAATCTGCACGAGGCCGCCCACCGGGTCGCAGGTCATGCCAAGGTTATGTTCCATGCCGATTTCGGCGGCGTTCTCGACTTGCGCGGGCGTGCCGCCCATGACCGATGCCAGCGCGGCGGCGGCCATCGAGCAGGCCACGCCCACTTCGCCCTGGCAGCCCACTTCGGCACCCGAGATCGAAGCCGTTTCCTTGTAGATGATGCCGATGGCGGCTGCCGTAAGAAGGAAGCGCACGATGCCATCGTCGTTCGAGCCGTGCATGAACTTCACGTAGTAGTGCAGCACGGCGGGGATCACGCCCGCTGCGCCATTGGTCGGCGCGGTGACGACGCGGCCGCCCCCCGCGTTCTCTTCGTTGACGGCCATTGCATAGAGGTTGACCCAGTCGAGCATCGAAAGCGGATCGCGCAACGACTCTTCGGAACGAAAGCGCAGTTGCGACGAAAGATCCGCCGCGCGACGCTTGACGTGCATCGGTCCCGGCAACTCGCCGCGCTCCTTGCAGCCGCGCTCGACGCATGCTGCCATCACGCGCCACACGGCGAGCATGCCCTCGCGCACTTCCTGTTCGCTGCGATTCGCGCACTCGTTTTGCAACGTGACGTCGGCGATAGACAGACCTGTCTCCTTGCACACGCGCATGAGATCGTCGCCGGTGCGAAACGGATACGGCACGCTGCCGCCCGCGCGCAGTCCGTTGACGCGATCGCCTTCGCGATTCACGACGAAACCGCCGCCGACCGAGAAGTATTCTTTCTCGACGAGCAGCTGGCCGTTCTCGTCGAACGCCTGAAAGCGCATGCCGTTCGGATGCACGATGCTCGATCCCGGCGCGCCCGGCATCAGCTTGCGATAAAAGCCGATGTGTTCGCGCTCTTCGAACGCGACCGCATGCTTGCCGAGCAACATCAGGCGCTTCGTCTCGCGAATTTCTTTGAGGCGCGGCGCGATCAGGTCGGGATCGATCAGATCGGGCAGATTGCCTTCCAGGCCGAGCAGCACGGCCTTGTCGGTGCCGTGGCCCTTGCCGGTGGCGCCGAGCGAGCCGAACAGTTCAGCGCGCACCCGCGTGACGAAGCCAAGCAGATTCGCGTCCTCGATGTGCGAGGCGAAGCGGCACGCCGCGATCATCGGCCCGACGGTATGCGAGCTGGAAGGACCGATGCCGATCTTGAACAGATCGAAAACGCTGACGTTCATGTGCATTCCTGGTTGGATCATGGGCCGCTTGCCCACCTTTCGCGACTGTGCTCATTGCACCAAACCGCAAATCCGTCCGATAGAACAAAAGCGGCATCGAAATGGGATGGCGGCGTCAGCGCGCGGGAACGCTCGCCCCAATGACGGATTTACCAAGGTTCATGACGTTTGATCGAAAGTCGCCGCATGAGTCCGCCACGCGAACGCGCGCGGTAGCAGAGCATTTCGAGGTTGGCGCGTTTTTGCGCAGCTTCGTTGCAGATCGCGGGATTTTTGAGACTGATCCTACGGGCCGAAAGAGGACGTCTCGGTATATTCCCTAAGTCCGTGAGCGGCCACCCTTCAAGGCTTGACGCGTCGCTCGTTTCTCTGTTGTTCCTTCGTCTTCTGTATCCATGCAAAGCTCTGCTCTTCCCGATCAGTTCTTCAAATCCTGGACTCTTGCTTTCATTGTCGGCGCCGCGGTGGTCGGCTTGCTTCAGGCCATCGACATCATTTCTCCCGAACACGTTCTCACGCGCGAAGCGCCCACCTGGGCCGCGTTGATGATCGCGTGTTGCGTCGATCCCGCCTTGCGTTACTTCGGCGTATTGAAGGCCGAAGTCGAACAGCGCTGGGCCGACTACACCGTCGCAAGCCTGCTCGGCCGAACCACCGGCGCGCTCGTCGGCTCGGCGTTCGCCTGGGCCATCGCCGTGCTGGGCAACTAGTCTTCCTTCAGGGCCGCCGTATTGCGGCCCTTCTCATTTCTGACCATGCGCCCGTGCTCCACGCACGAGTGATATGCTCGCGGCATACTTCCAGGCCGCCGCACTTCACGCGCATGAACCCCGCAGAATCGCTTCCGCCGCTTTCCATCGACGGTCAATCCAAATCGCGTATTCGCTTCGGCATCGTGCTGTTGCCGAACTTCACGCTGACCGCGTTCTCCGGTTTCGTCGATCTCTTGCGCCTTTCCGCCGATGAAGGCGATTTCAGCCGCCCCGTGCGCTGTTCGTGGAGCGTGATCGGCGAGACGCTCGCACCCGTGCGCGCAAGCTGCGGCATCCAGATCACGCCGTGGGAGACTTTCGATCAGGCCGAGCACTTCGATTACGTCGTCGTGGTCGGCGGTCTCTTGCACTCGGGGCCCTCCGCAAGCGATGCCACCTTGCAGTTCATCCGCCGCGCCGCCGCACTCGATGCAACCATCGTCGGCATGTGCACGGGCGTGTTCTCGCTGATGCGTGCGGGCGTGCTGGAAGGGCATCGAATCTGCGTGAGCTGGTTTCACTACTGGGACTTCGTCGAACGCTTTCCGCACGTGGATGAGCAGGCGCTCGTGGCGGACCGGCTCTTCGTGATCGACAGGCGGCGCATTACGTGTTCGGGCGGACGCGCATCCATCGATGTCGCGGCGGCCATCCTGCTGCGTCACTTCGAGACCGCGACGGTGCAAAAGGCATTGCGCATTCTCCTCGTCGACGACATGCAGAAGGGCAACGCGCCTCAGCCGCATCCGCCGGGACTTGCGCCGGCGACGCATCCCAAGGTCAAGCGCGCCATTCTGCTGATGGAACAGCACGTGGGACGCTCGCTCACGCTCGACGAACTCGCGCACAAGCTGGACCTTTCCACGCGTCAACTCGAACGTCTGTTCAAGGCGGAAACCGGCAAGGCGCCGCAAGCCTACGCAAAGCAAGTGCGTTTGCGCACGGCGGCGTGGCTGCTCACGAGTTCGGACAAGACGGTAGCGGATATTGCATCGAGTTGCGGCTTTTCCGATGCCTCGCATCTCGGCCGCGAATTCCGCAAGCAATACGGTCTTCCGCCGATGATGTATCGTGAACAAGGCGGCTCTGGCAACGCCGAAGAAGAGAATCAGACGCTGGACTACGACGAGACTTTCCCGGGCCGCGCACAGGCGATCTAACACGATCTATCCACGTTATCCGCGGCTTACAACCCAAGGAGGAACGGCATGGAGAACCACGGTTATTCGAAGGAAGAATGGGCGCTGCGTTGCGATCTGGCGGCGCTCTACCGCGTGATTGCGCATTTTCGCTGGACTGACATGATCTTCACGCACATCAGTGCGCGCGTGCCGGGGCCGGAGCATCACTTCCTCATCAACAAATACGGCGTGCTCTTCGACGAGATGCGCGCGTCGGACCTCGTTTTGATCGATAGCGAAGGACGCGCGGTGGATCCGGCGGCGCAGGATTATCCGGAGCGGTTTCTCGTCAATCCGGCGGGCTTCACCATTCACTCGGCCATTCATATGGCGCGTCACGATGTCGTGTGCGTCGTGCATACGCATACGGCGGCGGGCGCGGCGGTATCGGCGCAAAAACAGGGGCTTCTGCCGATCAGCCAGCATGCGCTCAAGTATTACGGGCACATTGCTTACCATGACTATGAAGGCATTGCGCTCGATCTCGCGGAACGTGACCGGCTCGTCAACGATCTCGGCCTGCATAACGCGATGATCTTGCGCAATCACGGGCTGCTCACTTGCGGCTCGTCGATTCCCTCGGCGTTTCAAGAGATGTATTTCCTCGAACGCGCCTGCGAGATTCAACTGCGTGCGCTCGCGGGCGGCGGCGAGCTGAATCTGCCTTCGCAGAAGGTTTGCGAAACGACTGCCGCGCAGTATCGCAGGGACGAGTCGGAAGGGATCATCGCGCTGCAATGGCAAGCCGCCTTGCGCATGATCGAGGGCGGCAAGACGGACTATCGCACCTGACCTTCAGTTGCCGGCGACATAAGCCTTCACCGCCGGCAACCCGTCCTTGCCATCGAACGTTTTGACACCTGCGAGCCATTTATCGAGCACCGCGGGATTCTGCTTCAACCACTCGCGCGCGGCCTTGTTGGCGTCGGTTTTGTTCACGATCGGCAGCATGACGTGATTCTCAATGTCCGTCGTGAACCGCAGATTCGATACGAGCTTCGCGACATTCGGGCAACGTGTGTCGTAATCGGTCGGCGTCACGGTCAGCACGCGCGCTTCGCCGTAGTTGGGGCCAAAGACATCGTCGCCGCCCGACAGATAATCGATCTTCATCTGGACGTTCATGGGATGCGGTTCCCAGCCCAGAAACACTATCGGCTTCTTGTCGCGAATGGCGCGATTCACTTCGACAAGCATCCCCGCCTCGCTCGATTCAACCAGCTTGAACTTTCCGAGCCCGTACTGATTGCTGTCGATCATCTTCTTGATGAGCGCGTTACCGTCGTTGCCCGGCTCGATACCATAGATCTTGCCGTCGAGCTTGTCGTAGTTCTTCGCGATATCGCTGAACGTCTTGATGCCGCCGTTGTACGCGTATTCCGGCACCGCCAGCGTGTACTTTGCACCGATGAGATTCGGCGTCGGCAGCACCTTCACCTGATTCGCTTTCTTGAACGAATCGATCATCGGATCCATGGTCGGCGACCAGTAGCCGAGGAACACGTCGATCTGCTTGCTCTTCACGCCAGCGAAGGTGATCGGCACCGATGCGATCGTTTTCGTCGGGCTATAACCAAGTCCCTGCAGGACCGTCGATGCAAGCCCGGTGGTCGCGGCAATGTCGGTCCATCCGACATCGGCGAAACGCACGTTCTTACATGCAGCGGGTTCTGCCGCATTCGCAGCGCAAGTTACCGCGAAAGCAAACGATGCGATCCACGAACGATTCATGCCTTATCTCCCGTTGCTGTTTTCAATTGACGATGAGAGGCTCACGCGCGGTCCATGAAGAACGCGCGAAGCCAGAACGATGTCGATTAGGTCAAGCAGACAGACGCCGCTCCACACTCGGCGCGTGCCCGAATTGCGCGCGATACGCCTTGCTGAAATGACAAGGCGAATGGAATCCGCAGATGCTGGTGACGCGCGCAATCGATGCATCCGTGTTGCGCAACAACTCGCGTGCGCGCCGCAAGCGAAGCGTCAAGTAGTAATGCGTCGGCGATACATTGAGGAACATCTTGAACATGCGTTGCAAGTGTCGTTGCGACAGATGCACGAGCCGCGCGAGTTCTTCGAGCGAAAGCGGCTCTTCGATATTCGCTTCCATCAGGCGCACCACTTCGACGAGTTCGGCACGCGAAAAGCCGACGCGCGCATCGACGGGAATGTGCTGATAGTCCGTCGAAGAGCGAATGCGTTCGACGATGAACTGCTCCGACACTTGCGCCGCATGCGCCTGGCCAAGCCGCAAGCTCACGAGATTGAGCATGAGATCGAGCGGCGCCGTGCCACCCGTGCAAGTCATGCGGTCGCGGTCGATCACGAAGAGCTCATCGGCAAAACGCACATGCGGGAAGCGCTTGTTGAGCGGCGACATGTCTTCCCAGTGCACGGTGCAGCGATAGCCGTCGAGCAGCTTGGCCGCGAGCAACGCATAAGGCCCGGTGCAAATGCCGCCGAGCGGAACGCCCGCTTCGTGCACGCGCTGCAATAGCTCGATGATCGTATCGTCCACGTGATCCGTCACGTGCCAGCCCGCGCAGACGATGAGCACATCGGGCATGCCGGCTTCGTCGAGCGTCGTGGTTGGCTTCACGGTGATGCCATTGCTTGCTCGAGCAGGCTCGCCATCCGGTGTGATGACCGACCACGTGTAGTGCTGCGCGCGGCCGACGTAGTTGGCCATGCGCAGCACTTCGACCGCGCTCGTGAACGCGATCATCGAGAAATTCGGCAGCGTGAGGAAGCCGAAGTGCGCGAGGTTGGACAACGGCGATTCCGAGGCAGCCGGAACGAGCGCGTCGCGTTTCATGAGCGCATCAGCCTTGTTGCGCGGCCGGTGCGCGGCGCACCTTCATGACGCTGCGAATGCCCGAAAGAAGCGGGGCGCGCGCCATGCCGGGCGAACGGCCGAAGCTCTCGGTGATACGGTCCAGAATGATCGCCAGCAACACGACGGACAAGCCGCTCTCGAAGCCGAGGCCGATATCCAGACGCTGAATGCTCGCGAGCACGTCGTTGCCGAGACCGCCCGCACCCACCATCGACGCGATGATGACCATCGACAGCGCCATCATGATCGTCTGGTTCACGCCGGTCATGATCGAAGGCAGCGCGTTGGGAATCTGCACCTTGTAGAGCAGTTGCCACGGCGTGCAGCCGAACGCCTGACCCGCTTCCACGATCTCGCGGTTCACGTGCTTGATACCGAGCGACGTAAGACGCACGGCGGGCGGCATCGCGAAGATCACGGTCGAAAGAATGCCGGGCACGCGGCCGAGGCCGAACAGCATCGCGGCGGGAATCAGATACACGAAGGCGGGCATCGTCTGCATCAAGTCGAGCACGGGACGAACGGCCATCTCCACGACCTTGCTCTTCGCCGTCCAGATACCGAGCGGAATTCCGAGCAACAGGCTGATGAAGGTCGACGAGAGTGTGAGACCAAGCGTGATGACCATCTGATCCCAGAAGCCGGTCGCGTAGATCAGCAAGAGCGAGAGCAACGTGAAGGCGGCAAAGCGCCAGCCCACGCGCCACAAGCCGATGCCGACGAAGATGGCCATGAGCGCCCACATCGGGACGGCCTGCAGGCTGTGTTCGATGAAAGCGGCGAAGCTCTCGATGACCTTGCCGATTGAATCGAACGTCTTGGCGTCGTGGTCGAGCAGGTAATGGACGCCGTGATCGACCCAGCTACCGAGCGGAATGATTTCAGACATGGGAACCTCGATGGCGGGTTAAGACCTTCAGGACGTTCGACTTGTTGACCGAACCGCAATAGAAACCCTCGGCGTCGACCACCGGCAGCGGCGCGGGACTCGCGACCACGCGATGCACGACGTCATCGAGCGTCATGTTGCGCTCGATACACTCGATGTGATTGATCTGCGGCACCGGATTGCCGTTCGAATCGCGCCCGACGAAACCGCGAATGCGCCGCTCGCCGTCGAGCACGAACGCATAGTCCGCGCTGCCGTTGAGCGTCTCCGCCACGCTCGATGCGTCGATCTGCGGCGAATGCTTCATGAGCGGCACGACATCGGTCTGCATGAGGTCGCCGGCGGTCAGATAGCGGCTGGTATCGATGCCGTCGAAGAACGCTTGCACGTAGTCGTCGGCGGGGTTCTGGATGATTTCCTGCGGCGTGCCGATCTGCACCACGCGGCCGCCTTCCATGATCGCGATGCGCGTGCCGATACGCATGGCTTCTTCGAGATCGTGCGAGACGAAGAGAATCGTGCGCTGCTGCTCACGTTGCAAGTCGAGCAGGACGTTCTGCATTTCCTTGCGTTTGAGCGGATCGAGCGCGGAGAACGCTTCGTCCATGATCATCAGCGAGGGATTCACCGCCAGCGCCCGCGCGAGCCCCACGCGCTGCTGCATCCCGCCCGATAGTTGCGCTGGCAACTTCTGCGCGAACGATGCAAGGCCGACTTGTTCGAGCACGGTCATCGCGCGCTTCTCGCGTTCCTTCTTGCCGACGCCCGCGACTTCCAGACCGAACGCGGCGTTCGAAAGCACGGTGCGCTGCGGCATCAACGCGAAGGACTGAAACACCATGCTCATGTCCTTGCGGCGCAGCGCCGTGAGTTCCGAGCGCGGCACGGCCGCCACGTCGCGGCCATCGATCAGCACCTTGCCGGCGGTGGGATCGACGAGACGGTTGATCAAACGGATCAACGTCGATTTGCCGGAACCGGAAAGGCCCATGAGCACGAAGATCTCGCCTTCCTTGACGTCGAAGGAAACGTTATGTACGCCGACGATCTGCCCGGTGCGCGCAAAGACTTCTTCTTTCGTCGCGCCGCCGGCGAGCATGTCGATCGCCTGCTTGGGGCTGTTGCCGAACACCTTGCATAGCCCTTCGACTACTACCTTTGGGGAATTCATCGAAATCTCCATAGCGTGGCGGACGTGCGTCCGCGCTGTGCATACATAGTTGCCAGAAAAAAGTATCGCTAGCCGACTATTTGCGACAACTGCATGTCGAAATACGACAATGGAATAAGGAGGATTCTGGACGGGCGCGGGTAAGCCCTTGTGACGCAAGGATTTTTTGGCGTCGAATGGACAAGATTCGGCGAATTGCGCGTGTCGCGCAAGAACAAGTGTTCGCGCGTTTGCGATGCAGATGCGGGGAAGAAGGATGATCGTACGGCCGAATTGCTCGGTCGGGCGATCTTAAAGGCGGAAAGTCAGCGGGAATCCGCTAGAAAAACTACAAACTTAAGACTAATCGGCGGGCGGGGTCTACGGCGTCAGGCCGTCTCGCATTGCTATTTGTGGTTGTCCCGCACCGCCATTAGTTACGCATTACAGACGAACGCCGAAAGCGGTACCGCGTGACTTGCGTTGACGCTCAGATTCACGGAAACGCGCTTGATACGAGTAGTCGCTGTCCATCGGCAGGTGCGGCGATTCGAACAGCGAAGCGAATTTTTGCAGCAAGGCGAAGAGGTAGCTCATGTCAAACTCCGGTTGGTGATAAGAGGGTTTTCCCTTAGGACCGATTATAGGGTTTGCACTTAGCCATTCCTAGTGCAATGCAACATTTACAGCCGAACAATCTGGTAGTTTTTCTACATTTAATCGGATCACCGTTTTGCAGAAAAATAGGGACAGCTCGGAGACGGCCTTCCAGCAAGCACGCAAAGAGTGGCGGAAAAAATTACGCGACAATCCGTCTTGAGACAGAATGTCGCGTCAAAGTAACAGTTTTTGGCGGAAATCAGCGCGTGTGACGTTGCGCGTGGAGCGCACGCGCCGTCTCTCGATTCGCAGCGCCGTTAATGGCGGCGGTTTCGGAATCCGTGTCGAAGAGAGAAACAAGTGTCGCCTGCTGATGGAGCATGAGTTGCTCCATGCGCTCCTGCTGCAACGTGGTGTCGCGACCCATGCGCATCAGCACGACCGTTTGCACGACGCCGGTCGCCACCGTCAGCAGCGTGACGCACACGATGATCGTCAGCAGCGTCTTCATGCGGCGGGCGTGCGCGGCAGTCGATCCGCGCTGCTCCGAGATCACGGCGCGTAACGCGTCGATGGTGTCGGTGAACGCCGTCACGCGTGCGCGATCCAGCACCGGGTCGAAGGACGCGTCCTCGTGCGCAATGCGTGCATCAACGAGCGCGGCGCTCAATGAACCTGCGACGATATCCGCGGAATGCGAGTCGATCGATGCAGCAAGTTCGCCTGGCGCGTGAGTTGGCGGCGCAGCGTCGGTTTCATCGCCTTCGGCCACGACGAGAAGCTCGTCCTGAACCGATGCCGGATGCGGCGCGGCTTCCGAACGCGGCGCCGTCCGCTTGTTCACGGCCGATGCGCCATTCGATTGCACCGCCGCCAAAAACACGTCCGGCAGTTCGAAGCCTTCGAACGTGCCCTGGCGAATGTCGGTGTTCAGCGCCTGAAGGTTGGCGCGCTCGGCGTCTTCGGCGAAGAGATCGAGCGTCTCGCCCGCGCAGCGCTGCGTCGCGCTCAACTGGGCAAGACGCTGCGCCGAACGCACGGCGCGCGCGAGTTTCTTTTCGGTGTCGGCGCTGTCGGCCGATGACGCCTCGGCGGCGCGGCCACGGCGCGGTCGCGTGAGAGGAGCGACGGCGTCGGCGGGTGTATCGAAGGTATGGCGGTGACGCTTAACAGCAGGATCTGGCATAGGTCGAAAGGCGGTGACCGGGACAACCGGCGCGAAACGCGCACATGCGGTTCGGCAATGATTTTCGAGAGGCGGCATTGTCGCACGGCGCGGCGGCTTATCCCACATCGTGTTCGTGCATGTCTTGCGTCGCGCGGGCGATGCCGTCAGCTTCCATCCTCTTCGTGGAATTCCCGCACCACGCTCAGATGCTTGAGCCGCTCGCAAATCGACCGATATTCCTGCGTCGAAAGCCGCGAAAGCACGACCTGCACTTCATCGAGTTCCGGCGATTCGTCGCTTTGCTGCACGACGAACTGCTTCACGCGCACGCTGCCTGGCCCGAGCGCTTCGTGCAGGCCGTGAAAGGACAGCGAGCCGCGATCGACCAGCATCGTCAATTGCCGCTGCTGCTTGACGCTGATGAAGCGCCGCTCCAGCGGTTTGAGTCCCGCCAGAATGACGAGGATGATGGCCGTCGCCGCGATCGATGCCGTGTACAGCCCGCCGCCTACCGCCAGCCCGATCGCCGCGACCGACCACAAGCTCGCGGCGGTGGTCAGCCCGCGCACGATCTCGCCGCGCAGCAGAATGGATCCCGCGCCGAGAAAGCCGATGCCGGACACGACCTGCGCCGCGATCCGCGATGGATCGAGCACGACGTGGTCCGCCTTGAGCGCCTCTTCGAAACCGTAGGCAGACACGATCATGATGAGCGCGGAGCCAACGCACACCAGCATGTGCGTGCGCAAGCCCGCCGCCCATGAAAGCCGTTCGCGCTCGAAACCGATCACGCTGCCGAGCGCCGCAGCCATGATGAGTCGTGAAACGAGTTCTACGTTGCCCAACATCTTTGACCTCCTGTCGTCGTGGCCGGTCTCCTGCCGGAGCGCTTTTGCTATGCTTATCCGGCTGTGCCGAGCCGTTTTCAAAGGGCTCATCTCTTCCGAACCATCAGGCTGGAACTTGTCTTATGCAGCAACAGCACTCAAACGGCACTTCATTGCGCGAACACTACACGAGCATCGTGCTGCCCATTTGGCGCGGTCCCGGCTTCAACACAGCGCTTCACCTGCCATTCGAAGCCGTTACGCCCGACGATCACGCGCCGTTGCCACCTAAGCGTTATCGCGCGATGGCATGCGCCCGTCAGTTGTTCGCTTTCACGGATGCGGGCGATCTCGCGCACGCGTCGGTGCTGTTCGATTCGTTGCGACACTATTTTCAGGACAAGCAAAACGGCGGATGGTTCTATAGCGTCGATGCAAACGGCGCGCCCCACGAGCGCCAGAAGGACCTTTATACGCACGCGTTCGTGGTTTATGCGTGCGCGCATTTCGCGCAAAAGAGCGGATCGGCGGACGCATTCGCCTTGCTCGATGAAACCGCGCGGCTTATCGAAACGAAGTTCGCGGGTAGCGATGGCGGCTTGCTGAACGCCGCGTACAGCGAAGACTTCGGCGCGATGCTCGAAGGTCCGCTGCAAAATCCGCTCATGCATTTGAGCGAAGCGTGGCTCGCCGCGCGCGATGCCACGGGCAACATCGCTTTCGACGAGCGGCTCGCTGTGCTGGCGCAATCGGTCGCGCGCACGTTCGTGCACGAGGCGACCGGCAGTATCGCCGAATTGCCGATTGGCGCGCCGGGCAATCGCCTAGAGCCGGGACATCAATTCGAGTGGTATTTCCTGGCAATTGGCAGCGGCCATCCCGCATTCGAGGCGGCGGGACTGAACGCGCGGCTCGAACGGGCGTTCGACTTCGCGCGGGAACATGGCGTCGACAAGTCGACTGGCGGCGTGAGCGCCGCGCTGGACGAAGCGGGACGCGTGATCGACGGCACGGAGCGCATCTGGGCGCAAACCGAATATCTACGCGCGCTGGCAACGCGCGGCGAAGCCGTCGACGAACAGATCGAACGCTTCGGCGCGCGGTTCCTACATGCGCGCGGGTGGATCGAGTGCCGCTCCGCTGACGGTGCGATCACAAGGTCGGAGATGCCTTCGACCACGCCGTATCATTTGGCGACGGCATACGCGGCGTTGCCGGATTGAGCGGTTGGATCGCCATCGCATCACGGCATTGCTTACGGCTGCAATCGATAGCCGCCCTGCGCATTCGACGAGCGAAAGCGTCAGGGCCGTGAAAATTTAGGCGCCCGACAGACGCCGAAGTCATCCACTCGTCAAGCCACCTGAAACACCGAAACCGCATCCTTCAACTGCCGCGTCTGTTCATGGAGCGACTGCGCGGCAGCCGCGGCCTGCTCCACGAGCGCGGCGTTCTGCTGAGTCATCTCGTCCATTTGCGTCACGGCCTGGTTCACCTGCTCGATTCCCACGCTCTGCTCCAGCGACGACGCGCTGATCTCCGCCATCATCTGCGTGACGCGTGAAATCGAGGTCGATACCTCGCGCATCGCCGTGCCCGCGCGTTCGACCAGCGTCGAGCCGTCGCTGACCTGCGCGACCGATTCGCCGATCAGTTCCTTGATTTCCTTCGCCGATTGCGCCGAGCGTTGCGCGAGGCCGCGCACTTCGCCCGCGACGACTGCAAACCCGCGCCCTTGCTCACCGGCGCGCGCCGCTTCGACGGCCGCGTTCAGCGCGAGGATGTTGGTCTGAAACGCGATGCCGTCGATGACCGAGATGATTTCCGCGATCTTGTCCGAGCTTTTAGCGATGCCGCGCATCTTCTCCACGACGTCATCCACCACGCCCGAACCGCGCGAAGTCGCTTCGAGCGCCACGCCCGCCAGCGTGTTGGCCTCTCGCGCGTGCTCGGCGTTCTGACGCACCGTCGCCGTCAATTCTTCCATGCTCGACGCCGTTTCCTCGAGCGATGCCGCCTGATTCTCCGTGCGCGCGGACAGATCGGCGTTGCCGCTCGCGATTTCATCGGCGCCCAAGTTGATCGAATCGGACGTCTCGCGCACGGTCTTTACCGTCGTGGCGACGCTTGCCTGCATCGTCGCGAGTCCCGCGAAGAGCCTGCCGATTTCATTGCTGCCGCGTTCCGCGATACGTTCGTCGAGGCGGCCTTGCGCAATGCGCTCGAAATGGCGTCCCGCTTCTTCCAGCGGCGCGATCACGCCACGGCGCAGCGCAAAATGCACCGCCGCGACACCCGCGACCAGCGCCACGAAAATGGCGATGCCGACCGCGCGGAACCAGGCGTAGCGCGTATCGATCGATTCGAGATACGCACTGCTCGCCGCATTGCCGAAGTTGACGAAGTTCTGCTGTTCGGCGAGATAGCGATCCTGAAAGCCCTGTGTCGGCTGATCGAGGAACGCCTGAATGTTGCCCGCATCCAGATACTGGACGAGTTCGCCGAGCGCCTTCGAATACTCCGCGTATTTGGCCTGAAGCGCGGCCATGCGCGCCTTGTTCTCATCGCCGGTCTTCGGCGCGTCGAGGAAGGCCGCGAACGACTTGTCCGCCTGCGCGATCTGCTCGCGCGCGTGCTGCACGATCTCGACCGGCTCCGTGCCGCCGCGCACCATGCGCGTGCCGGCGCGAGACAGGTTGATGCGCGCATCCATCAGATGCTGCGTGGTCTTGTTGACCGCGTTGACTTGCTTGAGCGCGATATCGGACAGGTTGCCCACATCGTCATGCGTGCGCGAAAGCGACCAGAAGCCAAGCCCTTCGGTGACCAGTTGGAATAGGCAAAACACCACCAGCACGGCGAGCAAACCGGATGAAACCTTGATCTTTGCAAACATTTCTCAAGAACCCGAACTAACGAATGAGCCGTATGACTACGGCGGAAGTCCGGGTTTACGGCAATGAAGCGCGCCAGCTTGAATTGTTTTGCGTCGATGCCGCTATGCGCGAGCGGGATGATCGGCGCGCTTGCCGAAACGGCGGGCGCGCGCATGCTGCGTTCGCACGATTTTTGTCGAACGTCCTTGCAGTGCGAAGAAACCCTACCTATTGTCTTTGCAGGACGGCGCCGAACCCACCCCAAGGAGTGTCCGAATGGCCGAATTAGTCGATATCGCGCGCGGTGCGCTGAATGCGCAACCGTTTAGCGCCTTGCTCGGAACGAAACTGATGCAGGTCGATGCAGCGAGTCTCACGCTGTGTCTGCAGATCCGCGATGAGCTGAGGCAACAACACGGTTTCGTGCACGGCGGGGTGGTGAGTTATCTCGTGGACAACGCGCTGACTTTCGCGGGCGCGCTGAGGCTCGGTCCGAAGGTCGTCACCGGCGAATACAAAATCAACTATCTGCGCCCGGCGGTTTCCGGCACGCTGATGGCGCGGGCGCGCGTGGTGCATGCCGGCATGACGCAGGCAACCTGCCAGTGCGATGTCTTCGTCACCGACGGCAATGCCGAAACGCTCGTCGCGGTGGCGCAAGGCACGATCACGCGCATCAGCGAAAGCGCGGCCGAAGCGCTCTATAACGCCTGAACCTCAACCTTCCGTCCTGAAGACGAAAAACCTCGCCGCAGCGAGGTTTTTTGCTTTCACGGTGCGAAGCTATTACGCGTCGACCGTCTTCTGCTGCTGCTCGCCGAGACCTTCGATACCAAGGCGAATGGTCTGCCCGGACTTCAGGTACACCGCGCTGGGCTTCACGCCCATGCCGACGCCCGGCGGCGTGCCGGTCGAGATGACATCGCCGGGCTGCAGGCTCATCGTCTTCGACAGATACGCGACCAGTTGCGCGACGGTGAAGACCATGGTCTTCGTGTTGCCGTTCTGGTAACGGTGACCGTCCACTTCGAGCCAGAGATCGAGCTTCTGCGGATCGGCGACTTCGTCCTTCGTCACGAGCCACGGGCCGAGCGGGCCGAACGTGTCGAAGCCCTTGCCCTTGTCCCATTGCGTGCCGTGTTCGAGCTGCCATTCGCGCTCGGAGACGTCGTTGATCACGCAGTAACCCGCCACGTAGTCGAGCGCGTTGGCTTCATCGACATACTTGGCTTCCTTGCCGATCACCACGCCGAGTTCGACTTCCCAGTCGGTCTTCTTCGAATTGCGCGGAATTTCCACGTCGTCGTTCGGGCCGCAAATGGCACTCGTCCACTTGCCGAAAATGACCGGCTCGGTCGGCACGGGCAGATTCGATTCGGCGGCGTGATCCGCGTAGTTGAGGCCAATACACACGAACTTGCCCACACGTCCGACACACGGCCCGATACGCGGATTGCCATCCACCACCGGCAGCGACGCCGGGTCGGTCGCGCGCAGCTTGGCCAGGCCCGCATCGGTCAGCGTAGCGCCGGAGATGTCGTCCACGACCTTCGACAGATCGCGAATCTTGCCTTCGGCATCCAGCAAACCCGGTTTTTCCTGACCCTTGGGGCCGTAACGAAGCAGCTTCATCTGAATAGATCCTCGTGTTTCGAAATTCAAAGGTTGAAAACGCAGCGGCCGGTCTTAGTTGGACCAGCCGCCATCGATGACGTGAGCCTGACCCGTCGTGAACGACGACTCGTCCGAGGCGAGATACAGCGCGAGCGCCGCGATTTCTTCCGTGCGGCCGACGCGGCCCATTGGTTGACGCGAAACGAAAGCCGCCTGAATCTGGTCGATCGTCGCGCCCTGCGCCTTGGCTTGCTCGGCGATGCGGTCCTTCAGCGACGGCGACTCCACCGTGCCCGGACAAATCGCGTTGCAGCGGATGCCGCGCGTGACGAAATCCGCCGCGACGGATTTCGTGAGCCCGATGACCGCCGCCTTCGACGCACCATACACGAAGCGATTCGGCACGCCCTTCACGCTCGACGCCGCCGACGACATATTGACGATCGAGCCGCCGCCCTTTTCCAGCATCTTCGGCAGGAACGCGCGGATCGTCCGATACATGGCCTTCGCGTTCAGATTGAAGGCGAGGTCCCAGTCCGCTTCGCTCGCTTCGAGAATCGAACCGGGATGCACATAGCCCGCGCAGTTGAAGAGCACGTCGATGGCGCCGACTTCCTTCGCGAGCGCCTCGATGGCTTGGGGGTCGAGCACGTCGAGCTTGTGGGCTTCGACCGGCTTGCCTTCGAGCCCTTCGATACGAATGTCGGTTGCGATCACGCGCGCGCCTTCCGCCGCGAAAAGCTCGGCCGTCGCGAGCCCGATTCCTTGTCCCGCCGCGGTGATCAGCGCCGTCTTGCCTGCCAGTCTTTGTACCATCTACTGCTCCAGTGGAAGTTGATTTTAAGACATGCCGGGTATATCAGCGGCTTCAGAGGCGATAGAACGCACGGGCGTTTCCGCCGAAAATCGCGTCTTCCTCGGCTTTTTCGAGATGCGAGACCAAGCGCCTCGCGGCGGCGTGCCAATCAGTGTAGCAACCGTTTAAGTTCAGTACCGGCCAATCGCTGCCCCACATGAGGCGCTCGTGTCCGAATTGGTCGATGAGATGCGCGACGTAAGGCGCGAGCGTGTCGGCGGTCCAGCTAGGCGACGCTTCTGTCGCGAGCCCCGAGAGCTTGCAATAGAGGCGCTGCGGCAAGGCAGCGAGTTGCGCGATGCCATCAGCCCACGGTTGCCAGCCCGCTTCGCCATCGCGGATGGGCGGCTTCGCGCCGTGATCCACGACGATACGCAACGCCGGATAACGCCCCGCGAACTCGACGAGCGATGGCACGTGGCGCGCGAAGATGAGCGCGTCGAAAGCAAGATCGAGCTCGATCAGACGCTGGATGGCTTCCGGGCGCGGCGCGTGGTCTATCCACGTATCGTCGGGCAGGTCTTGCAGCATCGGCCGCACGGCTTTGAATTTTTTGTCGCGCGCAAATTCGTCGATGATTTTTACCGCGTCGACGGAATCGAGCGGAACCCAGCCGACGACGCCCGCAATGGATTCGTCATCGCGCGCTAGATCGAGCAGATAACGCGTTTCATCGACGGTCGCCGCCGCTTGCACGACGACCGTTTGCTTGACATTCGTGATCTTGCGGAGCGGCGCCAGATCATCGGAACCGAAGACGCGATAGAGCGGCTTGAGATCGGGCGTGAGCCAACCGTAATCGCCACGCGCCGGGTCCCAATAATGTTGATGAGCGTCGATGTTCATTGCGGTGTCGGCGCCTTCTCATGCAGCAAGCCAGCCGCACGCAAAGCGTCCCACAACGCCGAAGGAACCGGTGTAGCGAATGACGCCGCATTCTCACGCACTTCCTCGGGCTTGCGCGCGCCCATCAACACCGTGGCGACGACTTTATGCGCATAAGGAAACTGCAGGGCGGCTGTCGACAGCGCGACGCCATACTCGCGACAGATGCGTTCCAGCCTCGCCACACGATCGACGATCTCTTTGGGCGCATCGCCGTAGTTGAACTTGAGATCGCCTTGCGCGTCGGCATCGAGACCGCGCGCGAGAATGCCCGAATTGAACGCGCCGCCAAGCAGGATGCTCACACCGCGCTGTTCGCACTCGGGCAAGAGATCGTCGAGCGTGTTCTGTTCGAGCAGCGTGTAGCGGCCAGCGAGCAACGCGCAGTCGATGTCGTATTCGGCCATTGCCTCGCGCACCGCCGCGCCTTCGTTTACGCCGAGCCCAACTGCTTTCACGCCGCGCGACTGTTTGAGTTCATCGAGCGCGCGAAAACCGCCTTCGCTGGTGAGCTGACGCCAGTAATGCGCGTTTTTTTCGCCGTGCGTGACACGGCCGATGTCGTGTATCAGCACGATATCGATGTCGATCATGCCGAGCCGCTGCTGGCTGTCTTCGAACGAGCGCAAGATGCCGTCGTAGGTGTAGTCGTAGATGGCCTGGAACGGTAGCGGCGCGGCCCAGCCTTCGCTGCCGTCGTCGGGCGTGGTGCGCGGCACGAAGCGGCGGCCCACTTTGGTCGAGAGCACGTAGTCGCTTCGCGCGTGGCGTCGCAGGGCATCGCCGAGACGGTGTTCTGCCTTCGTGTGTCCGTAATGTGGTGCGGTATCGAAGAAACGGATGCCCGCTTGCCACGCCGCATCGACTGTAGCGCGCGCCTCGTCTTCCGTCAGTTCGTGATAAAGCCCGCCTAGCGGCGCCGTGCCGAGCGAAAGTGCCGTCACCTCCAGATCCGTCCGCCCGATCTTGCGTCGGCGCGTGACGGCCTCCTGCGTGTCTCCGTTCATTGTGCAACCCTCAGTCGATTGTTCAGTTCGAAACGACTTCTGCGGTGCCGCGAGACGCAACACTAACGCGTTGCGCGCCGCCAGGCAAACACGCGGGGCCGACGGGCTCGAAGGTTTTGTAAGTCAGGATGAATTCCTGATGACCCAGCGACTCCGATTTCGACGCAGCGCCCGCCGCTACCGCCACGGTGACATCGAACACTTCGCGTCCTACTTCGTCGAGCGTCGCGCGGCCTTCCAGGATGCGGCCGGCATCCACGTCCATGTCGCCGGACAGGTTGCGATACGTCGCCGGATTCGCGCAGACCTTGATGACGGGCGATATCGCCGAGCCGACCACCGAGCCGCGCCCCGTCGTAAAGAGGATTACGTGTGAGCCGCACGCGATGAGTTCGCCGATTTCAGCGTTGTCGCTGATGTTCGGAAAGCCGAAGCGCGGCTCGCCGTCGGGCACGACATCGAGCAGATAAAGGCCGCCGGTCGGCGGGACATCGCCCGGCTTGATGATGCCGACGATAGGCGACGCGCCGCTCTTCGCATACGCGCCGAGCGACTTCTCTTCCTGCGTCGTGAGCCCGCCGTCCGCGTTGCCGACCGCGAAGGAACCGTGGCCCATCGTCGTGTAATAGCGCGCGGCTTTTTCCACGCACGCGACGATTTCATCGCCGAGTTCGGGACGCGCCGCGCGTGTCTTCATATGAAATTCGCAGCCGACGAGTTCGCCGGTTTCCTCGAAGATGCACGCCGCGCCTTCGTCGATGAAGGTGTCGAAGGCGCGGCCCACGGCCGGGTTCGCCGTGATGCCGCTCGTGCCGTCCGAGCCGCCGCAGATCGTGCCGATGACGAGTTCATCGAGCGCCATCGGCACTTTCTCTTGCGCGGCGAGCGTCGCGCGCGCTTCGCGTACCCAGTCGAGACCGTGCTGAATTGTGCTGCGCGTGCCGCCGTTTTCCTGGATCGTCACGACGGCGGCGGGGCGGCCGCTCGCGCGCACGACATCGGCGAGATAGTGCTTGTTCATGCTTTCGCAGCCAAGCGACACGAACAGCACCGCGCCTACGTTCGGATGCGTGCAGATGCGCTCCAGCATCTTTTCGGCGTAGCTATTCGGATAGCAGCCGGGGAAGCCGATCAGGTGCACGGGCGGCGCTTCGTTTTGCGCGGCGTCGAATGCGTCGAACGATGGGCGGAAGTGCGTGACGATCTCGCGGGCAACGTGATGCGCGCACTCGACCATGTACGCCACCGCGACGATGTTGCGGATGCCCTTGCGGCCATCGGATCTTGGGAAGCCCAGCAATGTTGATGTGTTCATGGCTCTCAATGCTGCACGTAGGCGTGGCCGGCGTCGTGCGTGTAGGTGGGGATGTAGTCGCTCTCCAGATTGTGAGTGTGGAGATGCGCGCCGCGGGGAACGTCTGTGCTCACGTGGCCGATGATCGCGCCGTAGCGCAGGACTTTGTCGTCCTTCTTCAACGCGCGGCGGGCTATTTTGTGAGCCAGTTCTATCGTCGTTTCCAGCTTGACTGGCTCGCCTTCTATCTGAAGCGTTTCGCCTGCGATTAGGCGGGCTGCTGCTATCAGACAGTTGTCTTCTTTGCTCAAGAGGATCAGGCGGGGGTCAGTCGTTTTTGTCTCTGTGTCGGGCATCTCGTTCCTTCTGAAATCCGTGTCGTCGTGGACATTGAGCCGTATGCTCGCGGCATCTTCAGCAACCGCCTGCTGACGTTCGTCGTCCGGGCGCTGGACGCGTCAGCCGATTTCGCGAGACGCGTGCGGCTGCGCTCCCCGCCTCAGTTCTGCGCATCTCCACCCGCCAGTCTCGCCACCATCAGCGAACCCAGGATGATCGCGCCGTAAATCGCCTGAATCCAGAACGATGGCACCTGCGCCAAGGTCAGCAAGTTCTGCACGACGCCCAGCAGCAACACGCCCGATAGCGCGCCGAGCATCGTGCCCTTGCCGCCATCCAACGAAATGCCGCCGATCACTGCCGCCGCGAACACCGTGAAGATCATTCCATTGCCCTGGTTCGCATTGATCGCGCCGACGTAGCCTGTGACGATCAAACCGCCAATCGACGCCAGTACGCTGCCGAGCACGAACACGCCCCACGTGATGCGCTCCACCCGAATGCCTGCCGCGCGTGCCGCTTCGGGATTGCCGCCGATCGCGTAAAGCGCGCGGCCGAGGCGGTGGTAACGCAGCATGAACGCGGCAACGGCGAACGCGGCCGCCGCGAGCCATACCGAGATCGGCAGACCGAGCACGAGTGTCGTGGCCAGCGTGAAGAACGAAGGCGGCATGTCGAATAACGTGCCGCCCTTGGTCGCGCCGACGAGCATGCCGCGCAGCACGATCAGCATTGCGAGCGTGACGATGAACGCGTTCAGCCGCAGCCGCACGACCAAAAAGCCGTTGAAGAAGCCGATCAGCGCGCCGACCACGACGATCGCCGCAAGTCCCGCTGCCGCCGGCCACTCGAAGCCGAAGCCCGCCGACGCCGCCGGCATCACGAGCATCGCGCCGACAGCGGGCGCAATGCCGACCGTCGATTCGAGCGATAAATCGAATTTGCCTGTCAGAACGATCAGCGATTCGGCCAGCACGACAAGCGCAAGCGCCGCCGATGCCCCAAGGATGCTGATGAG
This sequence comes from Caballeronia sp. HLA56, assembly GCF_054655155.1. Taxonomy (NCBI): domain Bacteria; kingdom Pseudomonadati; phylum Pseudomonadota; class Betaproteobacteria; order Burkholderiales; family Burkholderiaceae; genus Caballeronia; species Caballeronia sp. HLA56. The sequence goes on from NZ_BAAHOB010000001.1 coordinate 1,370,394, forward strand.
ATTTGCCTGCGTGAGAAAGCTCGGGCTGACGAACGCGCCGATGGCAAGCAAGAGCGCCAGCGCGGGCAGCAATGCGAGGTCGCGAAAACGCGCCAGTTCGATGCGCGGGCGCGCCACGGCCATGCTCGCGCCGTTCATCGCCGGGTTGGGTACGTCATGCTTCATGGAGATTCACCCCTTCGACGGATGCGATGAGTTCATGGTCCTGCCATCCGGCAGGGAATTCGGCGACGATGGCGCCGCGAAACATCACCAGGACGCGGTCGCACGTGCGCAAGTCGTCCAGCTCGCCCGATACGACGAGCACCGCCTTTCCTTCCTCGCGCACGCGTTCGACGACGCCGAGCAGCGCTTCCTTCGACTTCACATCGACGCCAGCGGTGGGATCGATCAGAACGAGCACGTCCGGATCAGTGGCGAGTGCGCGCGCCATCACCACTTTTTGCTGATTGCCGCCCGACAAGCCCGACACGATATGTTCCGGGCCCTGCGTCTTGATGCCGAGCGCGGCAATCATGCGGCGTCCGAAGGCGTTCTTTTTCGCGGGCGTCGCAATACCGAAGCGGCCGAGCAATCGCGCGATCGTCATGGACGCGTTTTCCGCGACGGATTGCGACAGCACCAAGCCTTCGCGATGCCGGTCTTTCGGCACGCAGCCGACACCATGCGCCAGCGCGGCGGGCACGTCGCCCGGCGGCAGCTCGTGGCCATCGACGCTGATCGTGCCCGCGCGTTGCGCCTTCAATCCGGCGATGGCTTCGGCGACGCTCGTCCGGCCGCTCGTCGTCGCGCCGGTCAGGCCGATCACTTCGCCCTTGCGAACGCTCAACGTGACGTTCTCGTAGTCGTCGCCGCGTAACGCTTCGACACGCAGCGCTTGCGGCGCATCAGCGGGCAGGGGCGCGCGCGCGGCGGCATCCGCGACGGCAAGGCCCCCCTGCTCGCCCGTCATCGCTTCGATGAGCCGGTCGCGCGGCAATGCCGAAACCGGCGCGCTGACGATATGCCGTGCGTCGCGCAGAACTGTCACTGCCTGACAGATTTCGTACACCTCTTGCAAGTGATGCGAAATGAACAGGAAAGTAACACCTTCGCGCTGTAACTCTTCAATACGCTTGAAGAGACGCTTGATTTCCTCGCCGTCCAACTGTGCAGTCGGTTCATCGAGAATGATGAAGCGCGCACCGTACGACAACGCCCGCGCAATCTCCACCAACTGCCGCGCTTCCACTGTCAGATCGCCCGCGCGTGCGTCTTCGCGCACGTCGATCTTCCAGTGGTCGAGCAGCGCGCGGGCATCACGGCGCATGGCGCGCCAGTCGATCACGCCGCCCTTCTGATGCTGCCGATTGATGTACAGATTCTCGGCCACCGACAACTCGCGGATGATCGTCGAATGCTGATAGACGCAGGCGACGCGCTCGCGCCATGCATCGCGGTCGGCGAGCGGCGGCGCGGGCGCGTCGTTGAAGCGGATCTCGCCAGCGTCCGGCTTCTTCAGGCCGGTGATCATCGACACGAGCGTCGATTTGCCCGCGCCGTTGCGTCCGACTAGCGCATGCGACTCGCCGGGCAGCACGCGCATGCTCACATCTGCGAGTGCGGGCGTCGAGCCATAGCGCTTCGTCAGGCCAACTGTCTCAACGACGGGCGCGCTCATTTGACGGTGTTGCCCCAAAGTGTTTTGTCATCGACATTGGCTTTCGTCACGAGCGGCGCGGGCAATTGATCTTCGAGAATGCCTGGACCGCGCTGAACGATCGTGCTGCCGTGATCCGTCGGGCCCGGTTTGAAGGTTTGTCCCGCCAGAGCCGCCTTGATATAGAAGAGGCCATACTTTGCGTAGAGATCGGCGGGCTGCGAGATGGTCGCGTCGATATCGCCACGGCGGATCGCATCATATTCCTGCGGAATGCCGTCATTGCTCACGATCACGATGTGCTTCGGATCGCCCGCCTTCACCAGCAACTGCTTGCGGCGCAAGGTCTGCAACGTCGGCGACAGATAGACGCCGCCCGCCTGCATATAGATCGCCTTCACGTCGGGGTTCGCGGTGAGCAGGCTGTCGAGCGCGGTCGCGGCGGCCTCGCCCTTCCATGCGGCGGGAATCTCGAGCAGGCTCAGCGACGGGAATTTCTTCAGGCACTCGCGAAACGCTTCCGAACGATCGCGGCCATTGACCGATGCCAGATCGCCCATGATCTGCACGACCTTGCCCGACTTTACGTGCTCGCCAATGTACTCGCACGACTTCGAACCGTACGCGCGGTTGTCGGCGCGTACCACCATCGCGACCTTGCCTTGCGTCGGCGCGACATCGACGGCGACGACCGGCACGTTCTTCGCCGCCGAGGCGTCGAGCGCGCGGCTGATTGCGGCCGAATCCAGCGGGCCGACCACGATGCCCTTCGCGCCCAGGTTCAGCAGGTTGTTCATGTCGGTGATCTGCTGCGCGGGATCGCCGTTCGAGTTGACGGGCGCAAGGATGTCTATGCCCATGTCCTTCGCGTACTTCGGCAGATAGTTGTTGTACGACTGCCAGAACGGCGAAGTCAGAAGCGGGAGACCGAGGCCGACCTTGCCGGCATCGGCGGCTTGCGCGAGGCCAGCTGCACCGGTGGTCGAAAGTACGGCGAGCGCCACGCCGGCTTTTACGGCCAGGCGGCGAAAGGAAGTTGAGGACGTCATGCTTGTCTCCTGATCTTGTGTTTTTTGCGACTACGGCCGTGTGGGTGACTACGGGAAACTGTCGATACGCATATTTATCAGTGAACGTATTATTCATATACGGACAATCAGAAGTCAGTTGGTGCTTTCCCTAGCGCGGGCAACGCTATTGCTGACGAAAGGCTTAAACTCGGCGCCAATTCATGAATCGACGCATACCCAACATGGACGTTGAAGTAACCGACACCGATGGCGACGCGGATCGCTATCGCGCGCCCGCGCTCGACAAGGGACTGGACATTCTCGAATTACTCTCGGAACAGAAATCGGGACTGACGCGCGCCGAGATCACGAAGATGCTCGGGCGCAATGCAAGCGAGATGTATCGGATGCTGGAACGGCTGGTCGCGCGACAATACGTCGTGCGCTCGCCCGAGGGCGACCGTTATTCGCTGAGCCTGAAGTTGTACGCGCTTGCGCACCGGCATCCGCCGATGAACCGGCTGATTGCCGAGGCTCTGCCCGTGATGCAACGTTTCGCCGATGCCGCCGAGCAGTCGGTTCACCTGGTCGTCTACGATCGCGGCAACCTGCTGGTGATCGCGCAAGTGGACGGTCCCGGCACGTGGGGAATTTCGGTCCGGCTGGGGTCACGCGTCGGCCTTATCGACACCGGCTCCGGTCGCGTGGTGCTCGCGTTTCAAACCGAGGAGCAGCGCGAGCACATGCTGGCGGAACATACGAAGGTGAAAGGCGAACTGGCGCTCGATCGCGCGGTGCTCGATGCCGACTACGAAAAGATCGGCGAGCTCGGCTATTCACAAAAGGACAGCCAGCAGACCTTCGGCGTGACAGATGTGACTTTTCCGTTGCTCGGGCCGTCGGGCCAAGCCATCGCGGCGCTGACCTGCCCTTTCATGCGGCGTATCGACGAATACGTCGCACCTTCCATCGAAGAAGTGACGGCGCTTTTGCGAGGCGCCGCGAGCGAGCTTTCGATGACGCGAGACTGAATCACGGCTGATACACGCGTTAGAATGGCGGCCCTCCTAAAAAGCGGCAGCCGGTTCACGCGCACGCCGCGCTCTATCTTCACGGTTCATGGCAAAACTCCTTTCCGATTCAGAATTCCAGCGTTTTTCCGAACTTCAACAGAAACAGGCGAGCTTTACGATCACGCCTGACGAGGCCGACGAATTGCGCGATATCGTCGCGCGCGCACAGAAGAAGCGCGACGATCGCGCCGCTGCAATGCAAGCGCTCGAAGCGCATATCGCACAGTTCGACATCACGCCGGACGAGCTTTTTTCCGCCGATCAGATCGCGGAAGCGGCGCGCAATTTCGGCCTTATTCCGGCCGCGAAGAAGGAACGCACACTGCCGCCGCAACTGACGCATAACGGCAAGCCTTATCAATGGACTTCGCGTGCGCTGCCGGAAGAGATTCGTGTACCGCTCTTCGAAGCATTCTCGGCGGGACATTCCGTGAAGTCGTTCATCGCGACGCCGAAAGACTCAACGCGCTCGGCGCTGACGATCGCGAGACTCGAAAAGGAAACGGGAAGTTCGTATCCCGATGCTTTGCTCGAAGAGTTGGCGATAACGAGAGCGCAGATCGACGAGGCGTCCGGGCGATTGGCCGGCTAATTGCGAACGGCCGGCTAGGTCGATTTTTCACCAAGCCGCATCCGAAAACCAACGACGCTCGGATCTTCGGTTCTGATCAATTCGAAACCGGCTTTGCGCGCGAGCGCGATCATCCCCGTGTTCTCGCGCAAAGCCTCGCCCACCAGCCAGCGTGTCCCGCGCTCTCGCGCATAGTCGATGATTCGCGTGAGCAGCAGCGAGCCCAAGCCCTTCCCTTTCATGTCCGAGCGCGCGGCGACGGCAAACTCCGCAGTCTCGTTGTCCGGATCGGAAATGGCGCGTGCGACGCCCAGCGTTTCCGTGGCGCCCTCCGCAATGCTCCGCGTCACGATCAACGCCATTTCGCGGTCGTAGTCGATCTGGGTCATCCGCGCGAGTTGCGAATGATCGAAACTGCGCACGGCACCGAAAAAGCGCAAGCGCAAATCTTCGGCCGTGTTCGCCGATACGAACGCGCGATGCGCATCTTCATCCTCGGGACGAATGGGCCGCACGGTAATACGCATGCCGCGCCAGTCGAGCGTCTCATCCATGCATCGCGGATACGGCACGATTGCTAGTTGCTTGCGGTGCGCGCCTAAGGTCAGTTGCGGCTCGTGCACCGCAACCGAATCGCGCGTGACACGCAACGTCAGCCGCAGTGCGACGATCTCCTCTATATAACAAACCATTTGCGACAGCGCGGTCAGCGCGTTCAACAGCATGTCGGTGGGCAACTCGCGCGAGCGCGGCGAACGCATGACGAGATCGCGCGCAAGGACAGGGTTGAGCGGAGGCAGCGCAAATTCATGAAGCGCATCGGCAAGTCCGAGCGCGCCTTCGGCCTTGAATTCGAACACCGGTCCAAAGACGCGATGGTTGAGCAGGCGCGCCTGTATCTCGACTGCATCGGCGGAAAAGGAATCGGGCGGTCCCGGCTTCACCGTGATGCCGAAGCGGGCGAGGATGCGCGCCGCACGTTCACCATTCAACTCCGCAATGCCGTTTTCCAACGCGATTCGAATTTCGTTTTGCGCGCTATCGATTTCTTCTGGAATTTCCGTTGGAAGTCCGTCGGGTGTTTGCATCAACAATTCGCGTCCCTGACGAAAATCGACGAGGCGTGCAAAGCCACGCGCGAGCCGCTGCGGGGTGGTGTGAACCGGGATGCCATTTGCGTGGAGTGCGTCGCGGGTGGCGGCATCCACGCAACCGAAGAAACACGCGAGCAATCCGCGATGAGCATGGCGGCGCGCGGCTATCAATGTGCGAGCGACGTCCGCGACGGGCGCGCTATGCGTCGGCGCGTGTACGACGAAGATGGTGCCGGTGTCGCGATGCGGAGCCAGCGTTTCCACCGCGATGCCGAAATCGGCGGGCGATGCATCGTCGCCGAGCAAAAGGGGATTACCGGATTCGGCTCGGGGTAACGCGAGCGAGACGGCGTCGCGTGCGGCGAGTGGCCATTGCGCCAGATCATCGCCGGCTTTGCCGAACGCATCTCTTGCCAAAGTGGCGACGCCGCGATCGCTGGTGATGACGGTTGCCACGTCGCCGGCCGCGACGCTTCCTACGCCCAAGGTTTCGATTTCGTCGAGCAGATCGTCGAGCGAATCCACGCGTACAAGTCCGGCACGGCGGAAGGCTGCACCGTATAGGCGATCGAATGGGTCGTCGTGTCCGGTTCGTAAAACGAGTACCGGCTTATTCCTCGAGGCGGCGCGCGCGGCGGAGATAAATTTGCGTGCGGCCCGGACAGTTTCGATCGCAAGAAGAATCGCTTTGGTCGATGCGTCGGTGGCGAGGAAGTCGAGGATATCGCCGGAATCGACGTCGGCTTCATCGCCCAACGCGACGATGCGTGAGAAGCCGAGGCCCCGCGCGCGGGCCCAGCCGAGCACGCCATTGGTTAGCGCATTCGAGCCTGATACCCAAGCGACGCCGCCCGATTTGACGCTGCATGCTGGCGCCCCGAGGCATGCGCCGACGGCGGGAGACACTACGCCGAGACTTCCTGGTCCTACCACGCGCAGCAGGAAGGGACGCGCGGCGGCAAGGGTACGGGCAGTCCATTCGTGGGACTCTGCATTGGAGATGAATTCGGCTCTCGCGGAGTGTCTCGCTGCCTCTCCAATAACGACGACAGCTTTGGTCCCACAGTCTCCGAGTTGTTCAACTAGTTGAGGCCAGGTTTTAGGGGGCGTGCATAGCACCGCAACGCTCGGCGCTTCGGGGAGGTGAGCTATGTCGGCGAAGCTCGGCTGTTCGCCTATGGTTTGGTGCTTTGGATTTACTGGCCAGATTGGGCCTTTGAATCCAGCGCTGTTGGCGCGGGCCCATACCATTTCGCCGATGCTGCCCGGCCGCGTCGATGCGCCGATCACTGCAATTGACTTCGGCGCGAACAGGATGTCCAGGTTGCGAACGGTCATTACGGAGCTCCGGACTCGGTCGGCGATTGGCGGTTGAGGCAGGGTTAGGATAGGCGATTTTGGGGGTGCGGTGTCGTTGCGGGCTGTGCGCTTCGGGCTGTGGGCTGTGGGCTTCGGGCTGTGGGCTTCGGGCTGTGGGCTTCGGGCTGTGGGCTTCGGGCTTCGGGCTTCGGGCTTCGGGCTTCGGGCTTCGGGCTTCGGGCTTCGGGCTTCGGGCTGTGGGCTGTGGGCTTCGGGCTGTGGGCTTCGGGCTTCGGGCTTCGGGCTGTGGGCTTCGGGCTTCGGGCTGTGGGCTTCGGGCTGTGGGCTTCGGGCTGTGGGCTTCGGGCTTCGGGCTTCGGGCTTCGGGCTGTGGGCTGTGGGCTGTGGGCTGTGGGCTGTGGGCTGTGGGCTGTGGGCTGTGGGCTGTGGGCTGTGGGCTGTGGGCTGTGGGCTGTGGGCTGTGGGCTTCGGGCTGTGGGCTTCGGGCTTCGGGCTTCGGGCTTCGGGGCCTCGGGGCCTCGGGGCTTCGGGGCTTCGGGGCTGCCGTGACTTTATGCGCATAAAGCTGGTCCGGCCGCGCGGCACCGCTTAACGATTTCCAAGACGCCTAAAGCCGTGACGGGGAGATATTGGTCTCGCGTCTTAGCTTCTTGCTGTCGAGCATGATGTTTGATTTAAAACTGCATCCATCAGGCCCACGTCCGCGCTTTCACAAAATCAACTAAAGCTCACCCCTATGCCAAATGGCTAACGACACATTTAATGTCGAATTGAAGTTGAAATTACTAAACCTCAATGTAAAATTCAACCGCCTGCAAAAACTGGAGCATTAAAGTGGCGGCGGAAATCATAGCGATCACGCAGCAGAAGGGCGGCGTTGGCAAGAGCACGATTGCAATGCACCTGGGCGCAGCTTTTCACGAAAAGAAGAAGCGCGTGCTCGTCGTCGATGCAGACGGCCAAAACACGTTAATCCACTGGTCGAGCGCTGCGTCAGACGAAGCGAGCGGCATCCCCTTTCCTGTCGTGAATCTTTCGGAAGCGGGCGGACAAATCCATCGTGAAATCAGAAAGTTCGTGAATGACTACGACATCATCGTGGTGGACTGCCCGCCGTCAATTACAGAGAAGGTGTCAGGCGTCGTTCTGCTAGCCGCGAACGTGGCAGTGATTCCGACTTCATCATCGCCAGCCGATTATTGGTCGAGCGTCGGCCTTGTCAAACTGGTTCAGCAAGCGCAGGTGATGAACGAAGATCTGCGCGCGGTGTTTCTGCTGAACAAGACCGAAGAGAAGCGGATGCTCACGCGCGAGCTGAAGGTCGCTCTTGAAGAACTGGGCTTTCCGCTATTAAAAACGCAGATCCCAACCCGAGAGTGCTACAAGCAGGCCATGGCACTGGGACAAACCGTTTTGCAAATGTCCGACCGCGGCTCGCGCCTCGCTGCTGCCGAGATTCGCGCGTGCGCCGATGAAATCCTCGGCATGCTCTCCTGACTTTATGCGCATAAAGGACCCTGAATGAAACCGTCCCAACTGGCAAAAGGCTTCAAGGCCCGCCCCGATACGACAAGCAGCGAGAAGCGAACCGCTCTGGATCGCCTGAACGCCATCGATGGAATCGTCGATATACAAAGCGTCGGACAGGCCGCGAATGGACGCGCAAGCGCTTTCGTATCCGACGAGCAGGCCGACGCAGAGGTCAGCACCGAATCCGAGCAGTTTCGCGCGTGGCGACGGGCGAACCGCTACACGGCTGGGCAGGTCATCGAGTTGCCGCTAAAGGCGATCAAAGCAAGCCCGTTTAATCCGCGCCATTTCTATCTGAAAGCATCAATCGCGGAGCTAGCCGTCAACCTTGCAAGGCAGGGACAGCAGCAGGCCATCCACGTCATCCCCGACTACGATAACGCTGGGACCTTCTTCGTAAGCGACGGTGGCCGTCGCGTCCGTGCGCTCAAGGAAGCCAACAAGGAAACCGTCAAAGCGATCGTCGTCGACCTGCCTATTGGAATTCAAAGCTACAAGCTTGGCTACGATCTAAACGTTCAGCGGGATTCGCAAACCGTCTTCGATAATGCCGTCGTCTGGCGACGCTTTCTGGACGAGCAACATTTCCAGAGCCAACGAGAATTGGCCGACCATCTTGGGCTAGACGAATCTACTATCGCAGTCGCGCTATCGGTTGCGAAGCTTCCTGAAAACGTCATGCAGGAAATGGTCGCTCGGCCTGATCGATTCGGGTCGAACATGGCCTATCAAATCACGCGCTACCACTCGGCGCGTGGCAGCGATGCCACGCTGCGCCTCATCAACAAGATCACGTCGGATGATCTGAGCACGCGACAAGTTGCGGATATCGTGAAGGGACGCGCAAGCGGACAAGAAGTGCCCAAGCCACCCGGTCGGCAACGCTATGCCCAACGAATGGAGATCAAACTGGACGGCGTCGCGGTCGGCGATCTCAAGTCATATGGCGAGGATCGCCTTGAGTTGCGGTTGCGCGGTTTGTCGCGGGATCGACGAGATGAACTGCTGCGTCAGATCGAAACCATGCTTCAGTTCAACGAAGAGAAGAAATAACAGCGTCCGCCCACTGCCAGACGCGTTCAGTTAGCGCGCGTCTGGCTAAGTGTGAAGGCGAGCAAATCCCCGTCGGTAGGCTCGCCCCACGTCTTCCTTGCCAGCCAGTCGAAAAATGACGTTTCCGCCAGCTTCGAATCGAGGCCGCGCTTACGCCAATCATCGCGCATATGCGTGCCGAGTTCCGGCAACACGTCGTCTTCGAAACTCTGCCGCGCCAGCTCCCGTTCCCGCTCACCTTGCTCGTCGTAGAGCGCACGCGCTTCCTTCCTTCTATATGCCGAAAACTCGCCTAGCAAGCGTGCCTTGAGATCATCGGCGCCGGATGCCGATCCCGCTGTCGACCGCGGCGCGCCGCTGGCCGTTGCCGGCGGTAGCGCTTCGAGCGGCGGCGCGTAGCCCTTCTTGAGCGCGTCCTTGAACAGCGCTGCCGCGCTTCTGATAGGCGGAAGCGTCGTGCTGCGCAACCGTTGCTCGGTCATCTGCAACGCCGCCCGAATGCGATTTTCCTCGCTGTCGGCGTACAGCGTCTGCGCCTCTTTCAACGGAATGCCGATCTTTACCATCCTGTCGACCAGCGTGCTATCGAAGACGTTCGGATGTTCGTCGAGCGCCAGCATCGGCTGCTTGCGCTCCGTGACGCGGAACTGAATCTCGGCGACGCGACGACCCTCTCGATGTTCCACCAGTTCAACGAAAATGTTGGTGACGGCGTTGACTTCCGCGATTGCGGGACGAAGATAGTCGCGCTTGAAATACTTGTACTCTCGCTTGGCCTCGTCTCCAGCCTCGGTATCTGGCGTGCCGGATAGAATCGGCCGCCACCACTCCCACGTTTCGCGCATCGTCAGATGGCTGGGGTTGGTCAGATAACGCACGCATATTTCATAAAGCGCAAGACCCGCGCTGCTGCGCAACTGGCTTTGGAACTGCAGGCTCAGACGCGCATACTGCACCGGATCGAGCAGCTTCTTTTTGATTTTTGGAGCGAAGGAAAATTCGACCCATACGCGGCGCGTCGTCGGGTCCTCGAGAATTTCCGCGTCGGCGATGAGCGTCGAGATGCCCCACTTGCGGCCGGGCTTCTGGCTCGACGTGCCCGTGCTCCACTCGACCTGCACCGACACCATGCGACGCAGATGCTCCTTGACCAGCGCAGTATCGTTTGAATCGAATGCGGAATTCGCGACAATGTCGGACAGCAACGCGCGGTAGGTGTCGCCAGATTCGTCCGCCTGCTGCGCCACGGCGAGCAGAACGTTAAAGAGCTTGCGAGTAAGCAGCGTGATCTTGCCGCTCTTCGGTTGAATCGCGATGGCTTCGACCGCCTTGCGCAACTCAGCCGAGCTCGGGCTGACAACATCGGTTTTCTTTGCGCGTTTGGTTGCCATGCGTCGGACAGTATCGGGATTGCCAGCAGCATACCGAGTGCGGTGATCAACGTCTACGGGGTGGCCTTCACCGTTTGGGGTGAAGTACGAGAACGAACGGAAGCTCACTGCGGTGCGGTCCCGTAAACTCTCACCACTCACCTTTGAGCGTCAGGCGCCATCCCCAGAAGCCACGCGGGTAAACGGGAGCGGCGAGCGCCAGGGGGCATCACGGCATCGCGGCACAGGTCCCGAAAAATCTCACCGAAAAAAATTTTCCCCAAAAATGGCGTGTCGCACATGCACGACGCGTTCATTTGGGATGACGATCGTCGCCAAAAGCAACAGAAAAAGGGCATATGTGGATCTCCTTAAGTCGACGAACTTCAAAACGCTCCTGTAATACCTCACCTTAAGCGGAATATAGGACAAACGTGAGCAAAGCCGTCTCTAGACGCCGTCTTGGTTCATGCGTGTTGGCATCCCGAAAGGGCTCACCTTGAAAAAAAATTCGGGGCGCGTTTCGGTCCTGCAAAGGCTCACTTGAAGCTCCTGAGAAAGCTCACCTTTGCGGTCTACGTCTGCTGGGGACTCGCCCTATAAGGCTCCGAAGACGGCTGGAAAGGCTTACGTGACGAATGCCCGATCCCGAATATTCTCACCCTAGAAGATATTCCTTGAGCGCTGCCTTATCGCGTCGAGGTCCCGAATACTCTCACCCTAACGCCGGCATAACCCATGCGCTTGTGCTAACTCATTGTTTAAAGAAGGTATTCTGAAGATGAGGTGTTTCAACCGAGTTCAGCGATGTCACGCTATTTCGGAGTAGGACAAAGGAAGTTGTTTTCCGTCGAGCAAGCCAATGCGGGAATGAGGCTGGATTTTGGCACGAATAGGCCCCCGTAAAAGCTCACCGCTCCTATTTTGGCCCGCTTCAAGGGAAGCATTCCACAAAACGTGGCGGTGTCTCTGGCCTCACCTCTCCCCGTAAAGCCTCACCTCCAAGGCTTCGGGGTCCGATTTCGCTCGTTTTATGGCTGTTGGTCCTGCAAAGTCTCACCGCACGAACACTTTGGCGCCTGAAATACCTCACCTATCGGTAAAATCGACCCGTTTTATCCGGTGACGAACACCAATCGGCCGATCCCGATAAGCCTCACCTCGGTTGATCGAGGATTTCGACCACAATCCAACCATGGCGGGAGAACTGAGGCACTAGGCCCCCGGAAAATCTCACCTACATCAAAAACGGGCTCCCTGAATCCGCTCACCAAGCCTCCCGCGAGTCCTCACGTACGGCCCTGAAGGACATCACCAGAGTGTCCCGAATAGCTTCACCTTCTATCCTGAAACATCTCACCCGACGGCCTGGAAAGCCTTATGCAGTAAGGCTTTGCCAAGGCGTTAACAGGGTTAACAAGGTTTCAAAGGTGTTTACTTTTATTACTCTCAAACGAGCCCCGCGAGCATCTGGCTCTAAACAAAACGATCCGTCCCGGCTCTGTACGACGTGAAACCTCGCAAAAGCCAGTCGCAGCAGAAATTATTCAAGAATATCAACATGATAGATGGAAAAGCTAAGGATGTTTCACGCTCTGATGTTCAAAGCACTAAGATTTGCAGTACTCAGTCGGTGCCACCGCACATCGACAACTCTTGACTCGAGTGGATCTGCTGCCGTATAACGCTCAAAACGTAAAACGTACCGTTCGATACAAATGCGCTGGAAATTTATATGAAAATGGCGACTCGCGAGTCCTTGCGCGAAGAAATTGAACAGATGAGGGCGTCAGGCGCACGCAGGCAGGACTTGTCCATGCACGCGTGTAAGCGCCTGTTTTTCGATCTTGGCGTTCGTCCGTCAGTTACGACGGTCCGAGAGTTCACGCAGACGGGTAGCGCTGGCGACATTCCCAAAGACATTGAAGCGTTCTGGTCCACCGTGCGCTCGTCGATGCGCGTACGAATCGATGCCGGCGGGCTGCCTGCAGCCTTACAGGAGCGCGCTGGCGAGCTGCTCACGGAACTATTCGTACATGCGCAAGAAGAAGCCCGCTCGAAGCTGAATGCCGAGCGCACGCAAGTCGATGCCACTGTCAGCGCGGCTCAAATGCAAGCGCGCGAGGCCGAAATCCGGAGGGAAGCGATCGAGCTAGCGCATCAGCAAGCAAAAGCGCATCTCGACACGGCGATGGCGCAAATCGCAAATCTTGAAGCCGACTTGAGAGTGGCCCGTGAGCAGCAGATCGATGCGCAGACAGGCCTGCGTGAAGTCATCGCGCGATTGGAAAAGGAAAACGGGTCCCTTTCCGATCGTCTTTTGCAAGAGCAAGCGCATGGCGCGCGGCTGCGCGAACGCATCGATGCGCTTCAGGACGAATCGCGTCGAAATAGCGAGCACTACGCGCAGCAGATCAAGGATGCAGTCAAGGAAGCGGAGCGCCGGGTCAAGCCCATGCTCGTCGAACTGGATGCGTTACGCGGCATGGCGGCGACGTATCAGGCCGGCACGCGAGAAGCAGGTCAGAAAGAATTCGAATTCATTCAACAACTTAGCGCCGCGAGGGGCCGCGCGGATCGGCTGGAATCGCAGGTCCGCACGCAGTCGGACGAGATCGATGCCCTGGTTCGCGAGCGAGACGCGCATCGCGTCAGAGCGGGCATGAGCGCCGAGATCGGCAAATTGCTGGCGTCAATGGCCCAGGACGGCCGACTGAACCCCGAAGAGTTGGCGGCGCTCGGCACCCAGGTCGATGCGTATTTCGTGACCCCCACCGCGTGCCCGGCCTGCGAAATCGGCGAGCCAGAACTGCAGCGTCACGAAGACGAGTTCGAGCTCTCTTGTCCGAATTGCGAGCGCACTTCGGGCGCCGCCGCGTCGAAGCTGGCCGCAATTGAAGGATTCATCGAAGCCCCGCGATTGAAGGCTGATTAGCCCGCACGCGGGTATCGAAGGTCAAAGGTGAGAGTTTTCGGGATCGATGAACCGATCTTCCATCCCGTCTTGCCCGCAAGCCTCGGCCATATCGCGCTCCCGTATTTGCTCACCCATCCAGTCCTGCCACGCCCGATGCAGGCGATGAACCGAGATCATCTGCTGGAATCCGAGCCATTGTCCAACGCGTTCAGGGTCCGTGCCGTTCTCGAAAAGTTCGGCCGCATAGGTATTGCGCAGCGTTTGCGGGCTCGCGCGCGCGGCGCGTGATTCGGCGATTCCCGCCGCTGCGACCACCGCATCGATGGCGCGCAGCATGGTCGCTTTGTGCATCGGCCGACCGGCGGGCGCGGCCGGGAAGAGCAGCGCGCCCGAGAGTCCGGCGACCTTTCGTTCGTCGATCCACCGATCCAGCACATCGACGGCAAAAGGCGCGAGCCGGGCCTGCCGGATCAGCATGGGATTCGAGGCGTCGACGGTGACATACGGCGCGCCGCGCGCATAGCAATCGATAGTGAGTTGCGCCGCCTCACCGGTCTTCACCCCTGCGCCTAGAAACACCGCGACGAGCGCTCGATCGCGAAGCTCGCGCCACCGCTGCACACTCGACAAAGCGCCAAGCGGCGCATCGAGTCGCGCGATCAGCAAGCCGCGTTCGTCATGCGTGAGAAAGCCGGTCGGCTCGTTGTCGCGTGCCTTGCGCCACGCCGCCTCGCCGTCCTGCGCGATGAATCGAGCCGGATTCGTCGACGCCGATTCGATCTCGCGCACGTGATCCAGCACGCGTTCGATCAAGCGTAGATAGCGCATGCGCTGTGGCCGCCGAATCTCGAGTTGAGAGACGAACTGCTCGATGACCGGTCGCTGCACCGTATGAAGCGTTGTGCGCCTGGCCGCGAGCCATTCAAGAAAGTTGCCCCATTGCGCCCGATAGACATCAGCCGACGATGCCCGGAACTGCTGTTGCGCGAGCCACGCATCGAAAGCAGCATGCGGGTCCGCTTGCCAGTCGGCGCGCTGTTGGTCGAAGAGATCGGTAGTGTTCGGCATGGTGTTCAAAGTGCGCTTCTAAGCGTCATGTTGCGTTGCGAACAGCGTCGGACTTCGGACTGATTCCGTCAAGGGCACTCTTCAGGATAAGTGTGGTGAAGTGTCTTGTAGCGGTGTTTGCAATCGTCGACTACTGTTTTCGATGTGACGTACTTCGAATAATAACGAGAGGTGATCCATGGGCGAAGGCTTCGCATCAGACTCGGGGCAATCGACGTCGACGTGGCAGGAACGCCGGGCTAGCGGACGTGCCGCGCGTCAGCGAACACCACGAGGCACGCAAGAGGCTGTCGGCGACATCGATCGCGATCCCATCGAGTTGCTGCGAATAAGCAGCATGGGTCGCGTCCCTGCGCTGATTCCGCTGCGATACGGCCGCATGTTGGCATCGCCCTTTGCTTTTTTTCGTGGCAGCGCGATTGTTCAGGCGCACGATCTGGCTAGTACACCTTCGAGTGGATTGACCGTTCAAATCTGCGGTGACTGCCACCTATCAAACTTCGGCGGGTTCGCGACGCCTGAGCGTGCGCTCGTATTCGATCTGAACGATTTCGACGAAACCGCACAAGGTCCATGGGAATGGGACGTCAAGCGACTCGTCGCGAGCGTGGCGGTCGCGGGCAGGCATCTGGGCCACGGGCGTGCGGGCTCTGAAGCACTCTGCTTCGAAGCGGCCCAGAGCTATCAGCAGCACATGCGCGAGTATGCCGAGATGGGCGTGCTGGATCTTTGGTACGAACGAATTACGTTCGACAGGATGTACGACGATGTGCAAAACGAAGACGTGAAACGTCGGATCAAGCGCGGTAGCGAACGCGCGAGCCGGCGCACGCATGAAAAGCTGCTGCCGAAGCTCGCCGATCGATCGGGCGATGCCTGGCGAATTCGCGACGCGCCGCCCGCGATCTTTCATATTCGTGGCGCAAGCACGCTCGTCGACGAGGACGACGAGTGGATGAAGCTCGAAGGCGATTCGCACACGATCCTGACTCCGCTCATACGCGATTACGTTTCGACGCTGACATCCGAGCGCGCCGCGCTTTTGTCGCAATTCGCGCTTCAGGACATCGCTTTCAAAGTGGTTGGAGTGGGAAGTGTCGGAACGCGATGCTTCGTGTTGTTGCTTACCGATCATCTTGGTAAGGCGCTCTTCCTGCAGTTGAAAGAGGCATCGACGTCCGTGGTGGCGCGCTACGTCGGCGCGACGAAACATACGCACGACGGGCATCGCATCGTTCACGGGCAACGCCTGATGCAGGCGGCGAGCGATCCTTTTCTAGGCTGGGCGTCAGGCCCGGTTGGACGCCCGCTTTATGTTCGCCAACTGCGCGACATGAAAATATCCGCCGACCTCGAAACATTCAGCGGCGAGGCCTTTCGCGGATACGCGTCGCTATGCGGCTGGGCGCTCGCGCGCGCGCATGCCAAGGCAAGCGGCTGCGCGCTTGAGATTTCCGGCTATCTGGGTTCTGGTGATCGCATGGCGGAAGTGCTCGTCCGATACGCGAGCTCCTATGCGGATCAAGTCGAAAAAGATTACGACGCGTTCCGCTTGGCCTGCCGCAGCGGCAGACTTATGGCGCGCACGGATGCGGACATGGCGGCGGACTTTGCCGCCTGATGACTAGCGATGTGCGGCGTGCATCGCTCGCATGTCAGTGTGCGGCGATGGCCAGTTGCGGTCGGCCTTGTCGTGCAGCGCATTCGTAGGCGTCGACGGCGAATGCGAATACTGCCGGCAAAGCGTCGGAAGAGGCGACATCGACCACGTCGTCGGTTTCGGGGAAATGGAAGTCGTCGGGGCGGGCAAAAAGTTCGCGCAACGCAGCCTCGTGCCGGCCAGCGAAGCCCAGGTCCGCCACGGCTTCCGCTTCGATGGCGTGCAGCAAACGCCAGGTCAACGGCACGCCCAGATCGATGTATCGGCCCGCAATCTGTCGCGTAATGCGGTCCAGATCTTGTACCGCACGTGCAAACTGCTTCCTGCTGAGATGCTCGCCGTTCGACTCCATGATTCGCCCCTTCCGACTGGTCTTTGTACTGTATAAATATACAGTACTTGCCGCCATGAAAGTAGGGTCTCGCCAGTCGCCTTGCGTGTATGTGCGGTTTCGCTTATGGGCGGTTCAGTCCTGCGTGGGAGTGCGCGGCGAGTCACGTAAGGCGGCCGCGCGACGCAGACGGATGCTACGTCTTCGCAGGACGCGCCAGAAATTTATGCGCATAAAGAAGTGCCATGCCACCGTTGCTGTGCGCTGGAGGAGAGGCGGAGCACCTGCTCGCGGAAAACCGCAGACTCGCGAGTCGGGCCATTACCCATGTATAACCACGAGCAAAGCCTTTGCTTCGCCTCGCCCGACATTCCTAATGACATGACCGTCGTCGGCAGCGTAACGTGCGGTTTCCCCCGCCTTCAGTCGCTTCGCAGCACCTGATGCTTCGATTTCGATCGCGCCATTTAACACGGTCAAATGCTCCCGCGTGCCTGGCTCATGCGCGTCCGAGATGAGCGCCGCACCCGCGTGCAACGTGAGCTCGTACCATTCGAATTTTCCAGCCAGCTCAATCGGTCCCCACACGCGAAGCTGATAGCCGCCGTTATCACCATTCAACGTCGGAATCTCATGCGGACCTGCAACGCGTATGACGTCACCGGCCTTCTGCTGCGCAAATAGCTGATCGAGGCTAATACCCAGTGCGTTCGTTAGCCGCCACGCCACGGCAATAGTTGGATTGGCCTTGTCCCGCTCGATCTCCGATAGCATCGATTTCGAAACGCCAGCGGCCCTGGATAAGTCATCGAGTGTCAATTTCCTTTCATTGCGTAGACGCTGAATCTGCTCGCCAACGCGCGGTGGCGCAGTTCCGCTGGCTGAGGAATCACCGGCCTTGCCGCTTGTGACAGAACTTGTCATGAACGCTGCATTCCCTTAGAGTGTTCGATATATTGGAAATCGGTTCGAAATACCGAACCTGTCCAATGCAATGAATGAACTATAACAGGGCTAAAGGTGTGGCCGAGCTTGGCTGGTCTGCATCTACTCTCGAACAGCCGGATACTGGAAAGATGCCGATGAAAGACCGATACCTCTCCCATTTGCAAACTATGCTTAACGAGATTCGCGCCGCCGGGTTTTACAAAAGCGAGCGGGTCATCGCTAGCCCGCAGTCCTCGGAGATCCGCCTTGCCAACGGGAGCACCGTCCTCAATTTTTGCGCGAACAATTATCTCGGTCTTGCGAACGACGCTCGCTTGGTCGATGCCGCAAAAGCCGGACTTGAAGCAGATGGCTTTGGCATGGCATCCGTTCGCTTTATTTGCGGAACACAAACGGTACACAAAGCGCTGGAACAACAAGTCGCGAAGTTCCTCCACTCCGACGACGCCATTCTTTACTCAAGCTGTTTTGACGCGAACGGCGGGCTCTTCGAGACGTTGCTGACCGAGGATGATGCAATCATCAGCGATGAGTTGAACCACGCGAGCATCATCGATGGCGTGCGTCTTTCCAAGGCAAAGCGCTTGCGCTACAAGAACAACGATCTTGCAGACCTCGAAGCGCGCTTGAAGGAAGCCGATGCAGCCGGCGCCCGCTTCAAATTGATCGCAACTGACGGCGTGTTCTCGATGGACGGCATCATCGCCAATCTTGCTGGCATCTGCGATCTGGCTGAGCGCTATGGCGCGCTGGTGATGGTCGACGACTCGCATGCCGTTGGATTCATCGGGGAGAACGGACGCGGGACGCCCGAGTATTGCGGCGTGCTCGATCGAATCGACATCATTACGGGTACGCTCGGCAAGGCACTTGGTGGTGCGTCAGGCGGATATGTGGCTGCGCATCAGGAGATCATCGACTTGTTGCGGCAGCGCAGCCGGCCGTATCTGTTCTCGAACACGCTTGCGCCGAGCATTGCGGCTGCGTCGCTGAAAGTGCTTGAGTTGCTGGATAGCGATGAAGGCGCCGCGCTCCGGCGACGCGTCCGCGAAAACGGCGCGCGGTTTCGGCAAGCGATGACCGCTTTAGGTTTCGATCTAGTGCCCGGCGAGCATCCGATCATTCCCGTCATGCTTGGCGATGCACAACTCGCTTCGAAGATGGCCGACGCGCTTCTCGACGAAGGCGTTTATGTGATCGGATTTTCATACCCTGTCGTGCCAAAGGGCCGCGCGCGCATCCGCACGCAGATGAGCGCCGCCCACACCGCCGAACACATCGACCGCGCAGTCGATGCCTTCGCGCGCGTGGGCCGCTCGCTTGGTGTGATCGGTTAGGACTCACGCTTCGCAGGGTCCTTTATGCGCATAAAGTCAGGACACGTCTCCCGACCTTCAGATGCACGGCGCGGTCACAAGCAGCGCCGCGACACAACCGCCTGGAACACCAACAATGAAAGCACTTGCCAAACTCGAACGCGCCCCCGGTCTTACCTTGACTCACGTCAAGCGGCCGGAAGTCGGACATAACGATGTCCTCATCCGCATCCGTAAGACTGCAATCTGCGGTACGGATATCCACATCTGGAAGTGGGATGACTGGGCGCAGAAGACGATACCGGTGCCGATGCACGTCGGCCATGAATATGTCGGTGAGATCGTCGAGATGGGACAGGAAGTCCGCGGCTTTGCCATCGGCGATCGCGTTTCCGGCGAAGGTCACATCACATGCGGCTTCTGCCGCAATTGCCGCGCAGGTCGCCGTCACTTGTGTCGCAACACCGTTGGCGTTGGCGTGAATCGCGAAGGCGCGTTTGCCGAATACCTCGTGATCCCTGCCTTCAACGCGTTCAAAATTCCGCCCGATATCTCCGACGACCTCGCCGCGATCTTTGACCCCTTCGGCAATGCGACGCACACTGCCCTTTCGTTCAACCTTGTCGGCGAAGACGTGCTGATTACCGGCGCCGGACCCATCGGTGTAATGGCCGCCGCCATTGCGCAGCACGTCGGAGCGCGTAATGTCGTCATTACGGACGTCAACGAATATCGTCTCGAACTTGCCCGCAAGATGGGTGCAACGCGAGCGGTCAACGTTTCCAATGAAAATTTGCGCGATGTCATGCAAGAACTCGGCATGACCGAGGGGTTTGACGTCGGCCTGGAAATGTCCGGCGTACCGAGCGCTTTCACCGCCATGCTGGAAGCGATGAACCACGGCGGCAAAGTCGCTCTGCTCGGCATTCCACCCGCGCAAACTGCGATCGACTGGAATCAGGTTATATTCAAAGGCCTTGAGATCAAAGGCATTTACGGGCGCGAAATGTTCGAGACTTGGTACAAGATGGTCGCAATGCTGCAAAGTGGTCTGGATCTTTCGCCGATCCTCACGCACACATTCCCCGTCGACGACTACCAGCGCGCGTTTGACACCATGCTTTCGGGCAACAGCGGCAAGGTCGTGCTCGACTGGACCGCGGCGTAAGTGTCAGCGCTTCACTGCTTCTCTTTTGCGAACTCGGCCTGAATGGCGACGTGAACATCGTCGCCGACTGCCGGATACCACGTCGTCAGTCCGAACTGCGCGCGGCTGAAATGACCGTTGGCCGAGAAGCCTAACGTTTCCAGCTTGGTCAGTGGATCGACCGAATGCCCGTTGAACGTGACATCCAGAGTGACGGGTCGTGTCGTTCCGCGAATCGTGAGATTGCCTGCCAATGTGCCCTTGTCGTTGCCCGTACGCGTGAAGCCGGTGCTGACGAATTCGATGTTCGGATAACGCGCGACATCGAACATGTCGGGGCCCTTCACCATCCGGTCGAGCAACGGCACATTCGTATTGACGCTCGCGGCGTCGATAGTCACATGTACCGTGCTCCCCGTCATGCCATCCGCGCTCCAGTCGAGCTGTCCGGCCGTCTTGTCGAAACGCATGACAAAGCGCGAATAATGAAGATGATCGACGTCGAAGCTCACATTCCAGTGATGTGCATCTAACTGATAGATCCCGGGCGGCACGCTCGATTCATTCGCGGACACACTGTGCGTGACGACCGCAAGCGGCGTGCATCCACTCGTTGCGATCAACGCGAATAGCGCGACGCTTTGCAAGATTTTCCAAACTTTCATCGATCTGTATCTCCTCGACGCGAAAAACGAGTTTCCTCCGAAAAAGGAAAGTGCGCATTCGTCACGTGCGTGTCAGTTCATCACACGAAAATGGCACGATCAGGTAGAGTTCGCGACGACCTTCATCTCGAAAATAAGACGCCTAAATCATGCGCTCATGGCCACTCTGTTTCCGATTCGCTCGCGCCGCGTGTGCGGCGGCGCTCGCTGCCATCACGGTATCTTGGACGCCGTCGGCGCACGCCGCGCTGTGCTCTGACGGCGTTTGGATCGATGCGATGATCGGCTCGCATCACGTTCATCCCGATAAGCACTTCGAGCAGTTCAATCCCGGCATTGGCGTGGAATGCTGGGTCTCGCCGCAATGGGCAGTGACCGGCGGCTATTTCCGCAACTCGCTCTCGAAGCCTTCGTTTTACGGCGGCGGCGTCTGGGCGCCCGAGTTCCTTCACTGGGGCTTCGTGCGGCTCGCAGCCATGGGTGGCTTGATCTCCGGTTATGACTACGGCCGCTGGGGCATTGGGCACAATCACACGCTTGGCCCCGTGGCCGCGCCGCTCATCATGGTGGACTATAAGCGCGTGGGCGCGAACATCATCCTCATTCCGCCCATTCCTTCGAGCGACTTGCCGTTCACGCTCGGCTTTCAGATCAAGGTCAAGTTTTGACCGTCAAACTCGATTTTATACGGCATCCGAACTAATCAACGGCACGCTGGATTAAAGACTCGTTTCGTCGATGCCGGGTTCTTCTCCAGTTTCTCCGCCGGTCGTCGCGGACGCTTCACCAGTTCACCGCCGCAGTTCGGACACGTGCCCTTTAGCACTTGCTCGGTGCAGTCGCTGCAAAATGTGCATTCGAACGAGCAGATGAATGCCTCCGATGAAGCGGGCGACAAGTCCTTGTCGCAACATTCGCAACCGGGCCGTAATTCAAGCATTTTTTGCTCCTTTCTCCTCAGTGCTGCATTCATGGTCTCGAGCCTGAGATCGTACCAATCCCCGCGCGTGCAGTGGACATTTACGCCAAATCCCGCTCATGCAGGCACAATACGTTGCGATGCCATCGCACATCGCCACCCGCTTCCCGACGCCTCCATGCCATCCGACATTCCCAGCCGCACCAGTACCGTCGCGCGCGTATCGAATTCGCCGCGCTATCTGTTGTTTCTCGTATGCCTGTTCGCTTCGGCAGGGCAGCTCGCAATCGACATCTATGTTCCCGCGCTGCCCGCGATGGCGCGCTTCTTCGATACCTCGCCGCAAGCGATCCAGTCGAGCGTATCCAGTTACATGGCCGCTTATGCGCTAGGCCAACTCGTATTTGGTCCGATAGCGGACGCA
This sequence comes from Caballeronia sp. HLA56, assembly GCF_054655155.1. NCBI lineage: Bacteria > Pseudomonadati > Pseudomonadota > Betaproteobacteria > Burkholderiales > Burkholderiaceae > Caballeronia > Caballeronia sp. HLA56. The sequence continues at coordinate 1,392,449 of NZ_BAAHOB010000001.1, forward strand.
TACGGCCGCAAGCCAGTGCTGGCCTTCGGACTCGTCGTCTATACGGTCGGCTGTCTGCTGTCACTCGTCGCGCCGAGCCTCGAAACATTCCTGTTGGCGCGCTGTTTGCAGGGCTTCGGCATTGCGGCCACCAATCTGCTCGCCAAGGCAATCATCACCGATTCATTCAAAGGCCAGGCGCTGCTGCACGCATTCACCTACATGTCGATTGCTTGGGGACTCGCGCCGATCATTGCGCCCGTGATCGGTGCGCACTTGCAGGAGTGGTTCGGCTGGAAGGCCTGTCTCGTGTTTCTGCTCGTGTATTCGATCGTCATGTGGGTGCTCGTGTGGCGTTATCGCGAGACATTACCCAAGCCTGTTCGACTCGAATTGCGTACGCTCGTCGCGAATACGGGCAAGGTCTTGTCGAGCCCGGTTTTTCAGAGCTGCTTTCTTGCGCAAGGACTGTGCTACAGCATTCTGCTCGTGTTCAACATCGTCGGGCCTTTCATGGTGCAGAACACGTTGCATAAGCCGCCGACTTACTTCGGTTACCTCGCGCTTGGCATCGGCTTGATGTACTTTCTCGGCGGCCTGTCCAACCGTATTCACAGCCTGCGTCTGCCGACAGCAGAACAACGGCTCAAGTATGGCTCGCGGATCATGGCGGGCGCATCCATCGTGATGCTATTGCTTTCGTTGACGATAGGTCTGCAAGTGTGGACGCTTGCGCTACCGGTCCTCGTAATGGGCTTCTGCGCAGGCGCCATGTATCCGACATTGATGGCCAAGGGCAACTCGCTGTTTCCCCACATTGCTGGATTGACGAGCGCGATACTCGGTTGCGCATTGCTGCTCGTATCGGCGGTGATGATGGGACTCGCGGGCTTCGTATCGGTCCATATCCTCGCGCCCCTTGCAGCGTTCTTCGTGTTGCTTGGACTTACCGTCGTGTGGATGGTGACGAAGCTGCTCGCGCATCTCGAACAGATGAACGCCTGAAGCGACTTGTCCATGCCGCGCGCATCGGCGACACTTGATGCATTCCCTTGACTGCCAAGCTTCGCATATGAAGCATGGTCATATCCATCGAAGATAAACGCATGACACATCGTCCCGCCCCAACCGATATCGACATTCATCCGCTGCTTGCAGGGCGCTGGAGTCCGCGCGCGTATGCAGAACAGCCCGTAGCGCGTGAACAGGTAGTCGCGGTTCTGGAAGCCGCACGCTGGGCGCCGTCCGCTTATAACGTTCAACCGTGGCGTTTCGTGGTGTTCGAGAAGGGGCAAGATGCAGCGGCGTTCGAGCGCGCATTCGCCACGCTCGTGCCGTTCAATCAGTCGTGGAACGCGCATGCGCAGGTGCTCATCGCCGTTCTTGCGGACACGCTCACGGCCAAAGGCACCATCAATCCAAGCGCGAGTTACGACGCGGGCGCCGCGGGTCTTGCCGTATTGTTGCAGGCGCATGCACTCGGCCTCGCCGCCCATGCGATGGGCGGCTTCGATGCAGCGAAATTGCGCGATACCTTCGCCATTCCCGAGCGCTATCAGGCTTTGAGCATGATCTCCATCGCGCATCATGGCGAGGCAGAGGCGTTGCCCGAAGCGCTTGCCGAACGTGAGCAGGCGCCACGTGCACGCCTTGCGCTGGACGAGATCGCCAAGTTCGGTGGATGGCCCGAATCGGCTTAGTGATAGCGAGCGCGAACAAGCCGTAGCGCCCATGAAAAAAAGCCTTCGCCACGCACGGCGAAGGCTTTTTCGTTAAGGCGACGTCGTTTAACTCTGCGCGACGGCCACGCGTCGTTCGACATCGTGATAAGCGTCGCTATCGTGCGCGGCGAATGCGAGCGCAAAGCTCGATGCTTGACGGCCCACGGTGCGCAGCTGCTCGACGACCTTCGGGTCGGAGCACGTATCGGCGGTTTCAAAACGCGTTTCAAGCGTGTTGACGGTCGCACCGAAAGGCGTCGGCCAGCCGCGCAACGCGTGCACGATCGAACGCAGCGACGTCAGCACGGTGCCTGCTGCCTGCCATCCGTAAGCGGTCACGATGCTGCCGACTGCGCGCCCATCCAGATAAGGGCGTTCGTCCTCACGCAGCTCTTCCAGCGTATCCAGCGCGTTCTTGACCAGCCCCGAGATGCCGCCGTGATAGCCCGGCGTCGCGATGATCACTGCGTCGGCGATACGCACCGCCTCGACGAGTTCGTGCTGCTCGTCGGTCAGATTGCGATGCTCAGGCGCGTAGTGCGGCAGGCTATGCAGGAACGCGCCGCCGAACAACTGCACGCGCGCGCCGGATTCCTGTGCGCCGCGCAGCGAAAAAGCCAGCGCACGCTCGGTCGACGATGCCGGCCGCGTCGTTCCGCCGATACCGACGACCAGCGGCTGACGCGATGAGGTGTTTCGAGTCAAGGTGAACGCTCCATGAAAGGTAAAGCAGCGCGCGCGTTCGTTTTACGGCGAGCCGACAGACTAAACATGATAGCCAGCGAACGTGCGTATCGGAACGCATGATTTGCGCTAAGGATATTCAGTAAGCATGTGCAAGTGCCGTGCCGCGCACCTTATCTCGCACGGAGATAACCGTATGGCGTTTTCTTGGTTCGCGCGTGACGAGACGGCTTGTACATTTCATCGTCTTGGCGCGACGAATCCACGGCAAAAATCCCCGCATGACGATCAAAGGCTCAAGCAATCGCAGCATGGCCGCGCTCGCGCTGATCGCATCGATCGCGCTTCCCTTCGAATGCGCGCATGCTGAAGGCGAAGTGAAAGTCGCCGATCAATACGGCATCGGCTCGCTGCTGCTGAAGGTCGTGAAGGACCAGAAGCTCATCGAGAAGGAAGGCGAGCGCGCCGGAATCAAGATCGACGTGGAATGGCACACGCTCTCCGGCGGCGCGGCCGTGAACGAAGCGCTGCTTTCGCGTGCGGCGGATATCGCCACGCTCGGCATCGGACCGCTCATGACGATCTGGGACCGCACGCAAGGTCACCAGAATTTCCGTGCAATCGCGGCGCAAAGCTCGGTTCCGGTCGTGCTCGTTTCGAACGACCCCCGCATTCGCAGCATCAAGGATATCGGCGAAAAGGACCGCATCGCGGTGGTTTCCGTCGCGGTCTCGCAGCAGGGCAGGCTGTTGCAGATGGCATCGGCCAAGGCATACGGCGACGCGAACTACGCGCAACTCGACCGCTTCGAAGTGAACATGCCGCATGCCGATGCAACCACCGCGATGCTCTCGGGCAACTCGGTCATCAACCTGCATTTCTCGAACGCGCCGTATCAGTATCAGGAGCTCGACGATCCGAAGATCCACAAGGTCATCAGCTCGACCGACATTTTCGGCGGTCCATCGACGGGCAGCGTGGTCGTGACATCGGAGAAATGGCGCAAGGACAATCCGAAGACCTATGCAGCCGTACGCGCCGCACTTGTCGATGCCGCAAAGCTCGTTACGAGCGACAAGCAACAGGCCGCAGCCATCTATCTTCGTCAGGACGAGTCGAAACTCACGCCCGCTTTCGTCGCACGCATTCTCGGCGACAAAGACGTGAGCTTCACGACGACGCCGCAAAACACGCTGCAATTAGGCGCTTTTCTTTATCGCGTAGGCGTGATTCATCATGAACCGAAGTCCTGGTGCGACTACTTTTTCGTGGACGATGCAAATGCGCAAGGCAGTTGACGCGAGCATCCGCGCCGGCATCAACATCAATCAGGAGACAGGCATATGAACGCAGCCGTCATCGAACACGCAGCGCGTGTCGAAGTGAAGCCGTTGTCCGCGCATATCGGTGCGGAGATCAGCGGTGTCGACCTTACGCGGCCCTTGTCGAAGGACGAGGTCAAGGCCATTCGCGACGCGCTTCTGAAGTGGCGCGTGGTGTTCTTTCGCGAGCAATTCCTGAGTCATGAACAGCATGTCGCGTTTTCCGCGCAGTTCGGCCAATTGACGGTGGGCCACCCTGTCTTCGGTCACGTGGACGGGCATCCCGAGATTTATTCGATCTCCAAGTTCCGCAAGGCCACGCGCTTCGAAGGGCAGTCGGTATTGCGTCCGTGGACCGGTTGGCATACGGACGTCACCGCTGCCGTGAATCCGCCGTATGCATCCATCTTGCGCGGCGTGACCATTCCGCCGTATGGCGGCGATACGCAATGGACCAACCTCGTGGCCGCGTACCAAAAGCTCTCGGCGCCGCTGCGCGCATTCGTCGATGGCCTGCGTGGCGTGCATCGCTTCGCGCCGCCGCAAGGCGCCGCCGGCACCGATGCTTTCGCGAAAGCGGTCGACCAGCACACGCTCGTGAGCGAGCATCCGCTCGTGCGTGTGCACCCTGAAACCGGCGAACGCGCGCTGTATGTAAGCCCGAGCTTTCTCAAGCACATCGCGGGTCTTGCGCCGCGCGAGAGTCAGGCGTTGCTCGAACTGCTGTGGGAACACGTGACGCGGCCGGAATTCACCGTGCGCTTCAAGTGGGAGCCGGGCAGCATCGCGTTCTGGGATAACCGCACGACCGCGCATCTCGCGCCGACCGATATCTTCGATCTGGATTTCGATCGACAGCTATATCGCACGACGCTTGTCGGCGATATTCCAGTGGGACCGGACGGTCAATCATCGGTGGCAATCGAAGGCTCGCCGGTGGGTGCCGCGGCCGCTGTCGCACTCAACTGATCGACGACGCCATGGCAAAACGAAGCGGACAACTGCGCCTGGGCGCGTTTCTTTATCCGACGGGACATCACATTGCCGCGTGGCGTCATCCGCATGCCGTCGCGGATGCCGGCGTCAACTTCAAGCATTACACAGCGCTCGCGCAGGCAGCGGAAGCGGCGAGCTTCGATCTCGTCTTTCTCGCCGATGGCTCCGGCACGCGCGGCGACGATGCCGCGTTCCTGAGCCGCACCGCGCACAGCTATGTCGCGCAGTTCGAGCCGCTTACGCTGTTGTCCGCGCTCGCGGCCGTGACCGAGCGCATCGGGTTGGTCGGTACGGCATCGACATCGTTCAACGAGCCTTATCACATCGCGCGCAAGTTCGCGTCGCTGGATCACATCAGCGGCGGCCGCGCGGGCTGGAACCTCGTCACTTCGTCGAGCGAGCATGAAGCGCGCAACTTCAATCTCGATCAGCATCTCGCGCATGCACACCGTTACGAACGCGCGGAGGAATTCGCCGAAGTGGTGACGGGCCTGTGGGATAGCTGGGACGACGACGCCTTCGTGCGCGACAAAACATCGGGCCGGTATTTCGATCCCGACAAGCGGCACGTGCTCGACCATCGCGGCGAGTTTTTCAAGGTGCATGGTCCGCTGAACGTTTCGCGTGCGCCGCAGGGACATCCGGTCGTGGTGCAGGCGGGATCGTCCGAAGCGGGCAGGGCGCTTGCCGCGCGCACCGCCGAAGTGATCTTCACCGCGCAGCAGACGTTCGAAGATGCCGTTGCGTTCTATGCCGATGTAAAGGGACGCATGGCGCAATATGGACGTGGTCCCGAATCGCTCAAGATCATGCCGGGCGTCATGCCCATAGTCGGACGCACGGAAGAAGAAGCACGCGAAAAGTTCGACGCACTGCAGGCATTGATCGATCCCGTGGTCGGCCTAGCGATGGTCTCGACGCTCACGGGCGGCTTCGATCTCTCGGGCTATCCGCTCGACGGACCCATTCCCGATTTGCCGGAAACGAATGCCAGCAAGAGCCGCCAGGGCTTGATGATCGACCTGGCGCGCCGCGAGAATCTGACCATACGTCAGCTCTATTTGCGCATTGCGGGCGCGCGCGGTCATTGGCAAATCGTCGGCACGCCGGTGCAGGTTGCGGATGCGCTGGAAGAGCGCTTTGTCAATTACGGGGCGGATGGTTTCAACGTCATGGCCGCGTTGCTGCCCGATTCGCTGAATGATTTCATTGAACTGGTGCTGCCTGAATTGCGCCGGCGCGGGCTCTTCCGACACGGCTATGAAGGGCGCACGTTGCGCGATCATCTTGGTCTCGAAAGACCGCGCTCTCGCTATGCGGTGACGCAAGAGGAAGCCAGCACGGATCTCGCCTGAACGTGAGCCAGCGGCGCGCAAAACGATATTGCGCGATCCTTGGATAGCATCTGGCAAACCGTTGGTTTGCGTGGGGCAAACACGAACGTAGTATCGGGTGTTCTCTTTCTCACTCGAAGAATGCCCATGAATGCCCCTCGCTTTTCCTCGGCGACACTCGAGCTCGATCCGGGCACGCCGCTCGAACAGCCCGCGCCACGCGCATCCGGCGCACAGACGCTGGTCGAACTGCCCACACGCGAACGTGCCCGTACCACGACACTGAACTGGAAGCTCATCCGCTCGCGCAGTTTGCGCGTGGGCGTGCCCATTGCGATTGTCGTGCTGTGGCAACTCGTGTCGTCGCTGCAACTCATCGCGCCCGAAACGCTGCCGCCGCCGACCGTCATTCTTGCTGCATTGAAGGAACTCGTCGCGGATGGCGAATTGCAGAGCGCTATCGGCGTATCGCTTGCGCGTGCGGCGACCGGCCTTGCCATTGGCGGCGGGATCGGCCTGATTGCGGGCTTGTTCGCGGGACTGTGGCGCGTAGGCGAAGAAGTCGTCGATGCGCCCTTGCAGATGTTGCGCACGATTCCATTCATCGCGCTCATTCCGCTCTTCATCACGTGGTTCGGTATCGGCGAGGGCGCGAAGATCGCGGTCATTCTCGCCGCGACCATCTTCCCGATGTACCTCAACACCTACGCGGGCGTGCGCGGTGTCGATCCCAAGCTGCTCGAAGCGGCCACCGTGTTCGGGCTATCGAGCCGGCAAGTAGCGTTGCGCATCATTCTGCCGACCGCGCTGCCTTCCATACTCGTCGGCTTGCGCTATGCGTCCGCCGTGGCGCTGCTTGCGCTCGTCGTCGCGGAGCAGATCAACGCACAGAACGGCATTGGCTACATCCTCGTCAATGCGAACCAGAACCAGCGCGCGGACATCATCATCGCGGGCATTCTGGTTTATGCGGCGCTCGGCATTCTCACCGATCTCATCATGCGCGGTCTCGAACATGTCGCGCTTCCGTGGAGGCCGCGCTTTGAACTCGCCTGATATCGATGCCTTGAAGAACGTACGCGATCATCGTGAAATCGCACTCGAATTGCAAGGCGTGAGCCGTCGCTTCGGCGGACGTGCAGTACTCAAGGACGTATCGCTGAACATAAGGCGCGGCCAATTCGTATCGATGCTCGGCGCATCGGGCGCCGGCAAGACCACGCTACTGCGTATTCTCGCGGGCCTCGACAAGGCCGATGAAGGACGCGTGCGCGTGGCGAATGCGCGCTCCGTCGTGTTTCAGGAACCGCGTCTCGTGCCGGCGCGGCGCGTGTGGGAGAACGTCGTCATCGGCCATGACAGGTTGGGCGCCGCAAAAAACGACGCACTCGCCGCGCTCGACGAAGTGGGTCTTGCAAGTCACGCGGAAGGCTGGCCAAAGACGCTTTCGGGCGGCGAAGCGCAACGCGTCGCATTGGCCCGAGCGCTCGTGCGCGAGCCGCGTCTCTTGCTTCTCGATGAACCCTTCGCCGCACTCGATGCATTGACCCGCATCCGCATGTACGACCTCGTCGCACGCTTGTGGCGCGCGCATACGCCGGCGGTCGTGCTGGTGACGCATGACATCGACGAAGCCATTCTCTTGTCGGACCGCATTGTCGTGTTGTCGCAAGGCGAGATAAGCGCGGACTTCACCGTGGACTTTCCGCGGCCGCGTTCGCGTGCGGACGCCAACGCCATAGCACTCAGAACAAAACTGCTCGAAGCGCTCGGCGTGACGACAGAAGAACCACAACGAGCCGCGACAGCAAGCGCGGCCTGACATTCCTTTCCTTAACCGACCACTCACTTCATGCGCATCAAGAAAAGCTTAACCGCACTCTTCATTACGGGCTCCCTCGCTTTATCGACTTCGGCGTTCGCGGAAGAGCCGCTCACCATTCAGATCGGCACGCAGGATGCCGCGTGGCCATTGATCGTCGAGGCATCGCACGTGCTGGATGGCGCGCCGTACAAGGTCAAGTGGGCCGTGCTCACGGGACCCGCCGCGCAACTGTCCGCGCTCTATTCGAAAGTGCTCGACGTGGGTCTGATGGGCGATACCTCGCTCATCATCGAACAGGGGAATGCGCGTCAGACATGGACGCCGGAGACCGCGCCCTTGCAGATCATCGCGGGATGGCGCAACCCGGATAACGCGTATCCGCCTATCGTCACCGTGGTTCGCAAGGAAGCCAACGTGAAGACGCTCGCGGACCTGCGCGGCAAGACCTGGGGCTACAACTTCGGCGGCTTCAATTATCTGCAATACGTGCTGTCGTATGTGAAGGCCGATCTCAAGCCGAAGGACTTCCAAGCGGTCAAGTTCGGCGATGGCAACGTGTCGGCTTCCGCTTTCAACGCGGGACAGGTGTCGGTTTATTCGGGCGGCTTTGGTCCGGTGAAGGAAGCGGTCGACAAGGGCGATGCACGCGTGATCGTCAAGAGCGACGAACTGGATATCCCCGCGCTCTCGGTGTTCGCGGCCCGCACCGATGTCTTGCGCGATCCCGCGAAGAGCAAGGCCATCGGTGACTTCCTGGGACGTCTCAAGAGCTCGTGGACGTGGTGGGCGCAGAACGTGCCGGCCGTCGAGAAGATCTATGCGGAGAAAATGAAGCAGTCGCCGGCACGAGCGAAGTTCTCGGCGGAAAATGGACGCTCCGTGTTTTATCCGCTCGACAAGACGCTTGTCGCGCGCGAGCAGAAGATTGCGGACACGCTCTACAAGTCCGGCGATATCAAGAACAACATCAAGGTGGATATCGAGTTCAATCCGGTATTCGATTCGCAAGCAGTCGCCGCGCGATAATGCCTGAAGCGGGCGTGCGCAGAACACGCCCGCTTGTTCATTCCTTCACCGCCGTATAAGGATGCGCGTAGCTGAAGGGATCGCACAGCAAGTCGTTCAGCGCATACTGCCCCACCGCGTGATACTTCCAGCGCACGCTGTCATGCAACGTATGCGTGCGCGCATTGCGCCAGTGGCGGTCGAGGTTATGCTCTTCCCGTGTCGATTGCGTGCCTGCAAGCTCGAAGAGTTTGTTCGATGCATCGAGCGCGAGGTGTGTCGTGAGAATCTTGGCTTCCGCCGTCGCGACGATGGCCGCGCTCACTTTGTCACGCGCTGAACCGGGCACACGCGCCGCTTCGATCAACACCGCTGCGCGCTCGGTCAACGCGCGCGCAGCGTGCAGGTCCACGGTCAGCTTGCCGATATCGCGCAACGTGAACGGATCGTCCGTGGCATGTGCGGCGCCACTTCCTCGTGCCGGATGCGCAAGCGTGCGCAAGAAGCGCTTCGTCTCATCGAGCGCGGCACGGCCGATACCCAAGTCGATCGCCGCATGAATCAGCTGCGAAACCGCGTTGCCCGTATCGATCTCGCCGCCTGGCTCGCGACGCACCACTTGCACCGCGTCCACTTCGACATTGTCGATATGCACCCGACCGCTTGCAGTCGTGCGTTGCCCGAAGCCCGACCAGTCGTCGATCACTTCGACGCCGCGCGCATGACGCGGCACGTAGACGAACACGGGCGAGCCATCGTCATCGCGCGCGGCGACGGGTATCCAGTGCGCGAAGAGCGCGCCTGTGGAATACACCTTTTTGCCCGATACGACGAGCCCGCGCGTCGTGCGCCGCACGCGTGTTTCATGCGAGCCCGGCAAGCGATCGCCGGGTTCGGCCGTCGCATTGCCGAGTCGCTCGCCTGCAAGCGCGCGTTCGAAGAAAAACGCCTGCTGCGAAGGCGTGCCGTCGTGCCGCAGGCGTTCCAGATTGGCGAAGTGATTCTGCGGAATCTGGCCGAGCGATGGATCGCCTGCCGAGATATGTTCGAAGACCTGCGCGATGGTCCATACGGAAACATCCGCGCCGCCGAATGCCTTGGGAACCGAGATGCCCCACAGTCCCGATGCGCTAAACGCTTCGAGTTCTTCACGCGGCAAGCGCCGCTCGCGATCTCGCTCCGACGCTTCCTGCGCGAACGCATGTTCGAGACGTTGTGCCGTTTCCAGCGCTTCTGCATCGGTACGAATGCGATGCGCTTCTTGCGCGCGAGTCGGTTGATCCAGAGTAGAAGACATGAAACTCCCTTAGAGGCTCGGACGATAAAAGATCAGGCGGCCTCGCGCCTCTTTGCATACTGGCTGTCGGGACGCGGCAAACCATAATGTTCGCGCAAGGTCGTGCCTTCGTAATCGGTGCGGAAAATGCCTTTGCGCTGCAAGAGCGGCACGACGTGATCGACGAACGCCGCAAGGCCGCTCGGAAACACATCCGCGTTGAGATTGAAGCCATCCGCGCCACGCTCCTCGAACCACTGCGCGATGTCGTTGGCAATCTGCTCGGGCGTACCGACAATGATTCGATGCGCGCCCGGATTGCGATCGAGCAACTCGCGTACGGTCAGGTTTTCGGCCTTGGCAAGCGCAACCGTCGAGTCGATGAAGCCGCGCGGCAAGTCCGAGCGCACGACCTTTTCGATGCGCTCATAAGGCAGCGGCTTGTCGATATGCAGATCGTCCGGCGAGAGCCCGAGCGCGCCTGCCAGGCGCGCGACTTCCCGGTCGGTGTCGAGCAGCGCATCGAGTTCGGCTTTATGCGCGCGCGCTTCCTGTTCGGTTCCGCCGACCACCGGATACAGGCCCGGCAACAGCAGAAAGTGATCGGGGTTGCGCCCATGCCGCGCCACGCGTTCCTTCATCTCCTTGTAGAACGCCTGCGCGCTCGGCAAGGTGGTTTGCGCGGTGAAGACCGCATCGGCGAAACGGGCGGCAAGCGCGCGTCCGCCTTCGGACGATCCCGCCTGCACGAGCACGGGCCTTCCTTGCGGACTGCGCGGCACATTGAGCGGGCCGCGTACCGAAAAGTACTGACCGCGATGCTCGATGGCATGCACGCGCGACGGGTCCGCATAACGTCCCGTGGGCGGATCGGCGACGAGCGCGTCGTCTTCCCAGCTATCCCAGAGCTTCGTCACCACATCCACGAATTCTTGCGCGCGTGCATAGCGCTCTTCCGTGGAAAGCGGCGTGTTGAAGCTGAAATTCGCGGCGGCGGCTGCGTCGTAGGTCGTCACGGCATTGAACGCGACGCGCCCGCCGCTCAGGTGATCGACCGATGCGAAGCGCCGCGCCAGATTGAACGGATCGTTGAACGTGGTCGATGCCGTGCCGATGAGACCGACATGCTCGGTCGCGCCCGCGAGCGCGGTGAGGAGCACCGTGGGTTCGAACGATTGCTGCGGACCTTCGGCGTGATTGCGCAGGGCGAGCGCATCCGAGAGAAACACGGCGTCGAGCTTGCCGCGCTCCGCTGTCGTTGCAATCTCCCTAAAGAACTTGAAGTCGATGATCGCGCGCGGGTTGTCCAATGTGCGCCATCCAGCGGGATGCCGCCCGACGCCCGTGATGTTGGTGTTCAGATGCAATTGGCGATGTTTGGTCATGACGTCGTCCTAGGTAAGGAGTTCGCTGCGGGCACGGGCAGTCGCAAGCCCGCATCGACGAGAAGCGGCAACACGGCCTCGCCGAAATACGCGAGGTCCGGTTCGAAGTCGAAGAAGGTGAGTTGCACGCCATCGCAACCGGCGCGCTTCAATGCAAGCAACTGATCGACGATCTGCTCGGGCGAGCCGATCAGATGCAGATTGCCGCCGAGAATGCGCTGCTCGCGCTTGTGATTCGCCCACGCCTTCGCGTCGCTGCGGCCGTGCTGGCCGACGAAGCCATCGAGCGCGCCTTCATCGGCGTGAGCGACGATGGCATCGCGATACTCGCGCGCCTCGCGTTCGGTCGGCCGGCATACGATGGTCGGATTGATGAGCGTGCGCACGTTGCGTTTCACCCGCGCAGCCTCTTCGCGAATGGTCGCGGTATGCGCAGGCAGAGCGCCGATGGCGTCGTTGAAATCCGCGCCTGCGGGGCTCGTGATGAAGATCAGGTCCGAGTGACGCACCGCGTACGCAATCCCCGCGGGCGACCCGGTCGCATTCACGAGCACCGGCCGATGAAAGCGCGGTCGCGGACTCACGAACGCGTCCTGCAACTGCCAGTGCGGCGAATCGATGTTCTGATTCGCATCGCTGCGCCACAACGAATCGAGCACGGCGACAAATTCGGCCGCGCGTTCATAGCGCGTGTCGTGCTCGATCATCGGCTGGCCGAACATCGCCCATTCGCTTTTGACGTGACCCGTCACCAGGTTGATGCCCCAGCGTCCGCCCGAGATATGGTCGAGCGTCGCGCCGAACTTGGCGAGATGCAGCGGATGCCACGGACCATAGAGCGCATGCACCGTCGAGATCAGCAAAATGCGCTCGGTGACGGCGGCAAGCGCGCTCGTCGCGATGAACGCATCGAGCGATTGCTCACGATACTTGAGCGCGCCGCCATGCCCGTTCTTGCCAAGCCATTGCGCGAGGCCGAAGACCAGATCGAAGCCGAGCGCTTCCGCTGTCTTCGTGAGCCGCGAGTTGTAGTCGAAGCGCCAGTCGGTCGAGCGCGGCAAGGTCGAGATGGACCAGCCGCCGTTCTGAATCGGCAAGAAGAGGCCGAGCATCAACGGTTGCTGAAACGCGCCGTGAAGCGCGCTGCCGGGAATGTCGGCGGGACTCGTCGAACCGTCGAAGACAGGGCGTATCGTCGGTGAAGTCATGATGCCAGGCGTTCGCGGCTGCGCTTGTCCGTGGCCGTCTTGAAGTCCAGCACATTGATCGATGCAATCGCGTCGCGCTCCACCTGTTCGACCAGTTGCAGCTCCCACGCGAGGTACGCATTCATTTGCTCGGCCACGCGTTCCTTCTCGACGTGATACGGGCTATACCACGCGTCGTCGTCGCCAGTCAGGTTGTGCGCGTCGCCGGTTTCGAGCGGCAAGCCAATCGCGCTCCAGCGCGCCGTGCCGCCCACGAGCGCGGCGATCTCCGGCCAGCGCGGCGCGAGTTCGGCGGCGACCAGTCCGGCGAGCAAGCCATCTTCCGAAGTCAGCACGACGGGCGCATCGCGCTTGAAAACGCCCGAGCGCAGGTGGTCTTCCACTGCGCTTGCCGCCACGAAACGCGCGCCCGGCACATGGCCTTTGCGATACGCAATGCTCGCGTCGATATCGATCACTTGCGCGCGGCCGGCATCGAGCGCGCGTTGCAGATGATCCGGCTCGATCCAGCGCGTGCGCGCGCCATGCGGACGCACGCGCAACGGCTCGGGACCGGCTTCGAGCGCGTCGTGGGTGAGGGCGGCGCTGGCGGCATCGTCGAGCACGCGGACATCGAGATAGCCGAGTTGCTTGAGCCACGACGCGGTCATGCGGGCGCGCACGCCATCGTCGTCGCGCAGTACCACGCGTGCATGCAGCGTGGCGATGTACTCGTCGGTCGCCTGCACCAGTTGACCGCCCGGCGCCGAACGCCAGCCTGCCGGATGCCCCGCCACGTATTCGAGCGGATCGCGCACATCGAAGCGATACAGCGTGCGCTCGCCGCTTTCGCGTTCGAGCGCCGCGAGCGTTTCGCCGTTGATCACGGGCACGTTCGCCTTGCGCGCGGCGGCCGCCGCAAGTTCGCGCGCGGTCGCGAGGCTTGCGCCTTCGGGACGCGGTGCGGTGCGAATCTCGCCGTGTTCGAGTTCGAGGCCCGAGAGCAGCCAAGCCATCGAGCCGCCCGTGAGTGCGGCGACCGGATTCGGCACGCCCGCATTGATGAGCGATTGCGCGCCGAGAATACTGCGCGTGCGCCCGGCGCAATTGACGACGATCAGCGTATCCGGCGAAGGCGCCGCCGCGAGCGCGCGATACACCAGCTCCGCGCCCGCGCAGTCGATGCCGCCGGGAATATTGAAGTTGTTGAATTCGCCGAAGGGGCGCGAGTCGAGCACGACCAGATCGTCGCCCGCATCCTGACGCGCCTTAAGCGTTTCGGCGTCGATGTTGGGCGTATGCAGCCGATGCTCGATCAGTTCGCCGAACGCCTTGCCCGGCACGTTGGTGCCGCTGAAAATTTCGAAGCCGGCGCGCGCCCAGCCTTCCACGCCGCCATCCAGAATCGACACGTCCGTGTAGCCCCAGCGCGCCAGCAATGCGGCGGCGCGTTGCGCATAGCCGTCCTCGGCGCCTTCGGCATCGACGAGAACGACGGGCGTGCCGCGCCGTGGAGTGAGCCGATCGATCACGAGACCCAGGCGTCCGACCGGCGCGACCGATGAATAGAACAGGCGTTTTTTCGACGACACGCCTTCTTCGCGCACGTCGAGCACCGCGAGTTCATTGTGTTGAGCGATCAGGGTGCGCAATTGCGCGGGAGAAACGAAACGTGACATGAAGAAGGTCCTTGGATGGGTTTCGGTTGACGCGGCGAATCGGGCGCTATGCGTTACGCGTTACGAGTTACGCGTAGGGCGGCCCGCCGCCATCGACATAGAGACGCGAACCGGTGACGAAACGGGCATCGTCCGAAAGCAGATACGCGACCGCGGCCGCGACGTCTTCCGGCGTGCCGGGGCCTTCGAGCGCGGTCAGGCGCGTGGGCTCGTTCTGACTTTGCGCGCCGGCGAGCGCATCGAAGCGCGGCGAGCGGATCGGACCGGGCGCGACGGCATTCACGCGCACGCCTTGCGGACCGTAGCGGCGGCCGAGACCTTGCACGAGCAGATCGATAGCCGCGTTTACGCTCGAACCGGGGAAATGATTCGGCGGCGGCGCAATGCCGCCGCGTCCTGAGATCGCCACGATCGCGCCGCGCCCTTGCTTGATGAAGAGTGGCAAGGCGGCGCGAATCGGGCGCACCGAGCCGAGCAGCTTGGCATCGATCACGCTTTGCCAGTCGTCGTCGGTGAGTTCGAGGAAGTCGCCGAAAGTGGAGACGTTGGTGCTGGTGACGAGGCCATCGAGGCGCCCAAAGCGCTCTTCGATCTGCGCAAACGCCGCCTTCACGCTTTTGTCATCGGTGATGTCGACCTTGAGCGGGACCACGTTCGGCGACGCTGCGAACAATCGCTCATCGACGCTGCGTGACGATGCGACGACCGTCGCGCCCGCATCGGCGAGCGTGCGCGCGGTGGCCGCGCCCAGCGCGCCGGAAGCGCCCGTCACCCAGACAACCTGGTCCTTGAATGTGCTGCTCATGGCTTACTCCGATGAATGGTTGGAAAGTACGCGGCGCGCGCGCCCACACAGCCGGTTGTCGAGGCGACCGGCCGAAGATTCGCGGAAAACGTCAGGGAACGAGGCGGGCAGGCGCCGGGGCAACGCGTTCATGCGCGCCGCCCCGGTGTGTTGGTGGCGATGGCGGAAAGGAGCATGGACGAAGTGTTTCGAAAGCGGAGTCGCCCATCTTCGCCTTGCTTGCGGTCATCGCAAACCGATCATTTCAACGATGCTTCTTACCTGATTTCGTATTTGGTTAGATGGTCAGGTTCAAAGCGAAATGCCTTCGTGTTCGAGGGCGAGCTTGACAGCGGGTCGCTCGCGCATGCGCTCGTAGAACGCTTTGAGCTTTGCCGGCACTTCGATGCTCATCTTGTTGGCCCATGTCAGCATCGTGAAA